>NZ_SSMQ01000084.1 GCF_005144585.1 Polyangium fumosum
GATCATGTTCTTGATGTAGTCGGCGTGGCCGGGGCAGTCGACGTGCGCGTAGTGGCGCTTCGGCGACTCGTACTCCACGTGCGCCGCCGCGATCGTCACCGTCTTCGTCTCGTCACGGACGGTGCCGCCCTTGGCGATGTCGGCGTACTTGATCTCTTTCGCAAGCTTCTGCTTGGACTGGACCTTGACGATGGCCGCCGTGAGCGTCGTCTTGCCGTGATCGATGTGACCGATCGTGCCGACGTTCACGTGGGGCTTGGTTCGACTGAATTTCTCCTTGGCCATCGTTCTTGCTCCTGACGGTTGCCGACCGAGACGGTCGCGCTCGCTGTCCTTTCCTGGCGCTTGCTGGAGCCCACCATCGGGATTGAACCGACGACCTCGTCCTTACCAAGGACGTGCTCTACCAACTGAGCTAGGTGGGCATGGAGCCGGTCCGGCGGAGCGGGCGACCGGGTTCGAACCGGCGACGTTCAGCTTGGAAGGCTGACGCTCTACCAACTGAGCTACGCCCGCAGATAGAGATCGGGGAAGAGTCCCCCCGGGCTCGTCTACGTGTACGTACCGGCTATCCGGCTCCGCGGGTCGAGGCGCCTTATCGGCGTCTCGGTGGAGGGTGATGGATTCGAACCATCGAAGGCAATTGCCGGCAGATTTACAGTCTGCTCCCTTTGGCCACTCGGGCAACCCTCCAGATTTTCAACGTCTCGCGAGATCCAAGGGCTCGCGGGTCCCCTCTGTACTCTGTTTCGGTCGGTTCGTCTCCTGAGATTTTTTGATCTCGTTCGTCCGAGCCTTCCGCCTCTGACGTCCGGTGGAGCTGACGAGGGGACTTGAACCCCTAACCCCCTGCTTACAAGGCAGGTGCTCTACCGGTTGAGCTACGCCAGCGAGTTCCTCCCTCGAAGACAGACGTGTCCCGTCAAAGGGGAGCAGGCTCTTAGCCCCTTGCTTTTGACATGTCAAGCCGGATGGAAGGTTTTGTGTTTGGAGCAGGACCTCGGCCGCGCTCGCAAGGCCGGAATCCACGGGAGACCCGGCAGGGTCACCTCCCCCGGCACGCTGGATCGCGAACCCGCGTGCGAGCAGACAGGCGAGGCACGATCCTCGCGACGCGTCCTGCCGCAACTTCTTGCACCACACGCGCGCCTCTTGCGATGCTCGCGCCGCGTCATGGAGTGTCCCGCCTGTCAACACGCGAACATCGATGGAGCGCGCTTCTGCGCCAAATGCGGAGCGCCGCTGCCCTCGGCACCTTCCGAAGAAGACCCGTTGATCGGGTCGATCGTGGGCGGTCGCTACCGCATCACGGGCGTGCTCGGTGAAGGCGGCATGGGCCGCGTCTACACCGCCGAGCAGCAGATGGGCACGACGGTCCGAAAGGCCGCGGTCAAGACGCTCCTCGCGCAGTACGCGAAGGATCCGCAAGTGCTCGCGCGCTTCAACCGCGAGTGCGGCACCGTCGCAGAGCTCAAGCACCCGAACACGATCCAGGTCTGGGACTTCGGGCAAACGAACACCGGCGAGCTCTACATCGCGATGGAGCTGCTCGAAGGAAGTCCGCTCGAAGACGAGCTCGTGAAGAAGGGGCCGATGCCGCCCGAGCGCGTCGACAAGATCATCGGCCAGGCCGCAGGCTCGCTCCAAGAGGCGCACAGCAAGGGGATCGTGCATCGTGATCTCAAGCCCGCGAACCTCTTCCTCACGAAGATCGACGGTGACGATTTCGTGAAGGTGCTCGACTTCGGCATCGCCAAGCGCGGCGAGCGGCCCGACTCGAAGGAGCAGAAGCTCACGCAACAAGGCACGGTGCTCGGCACCCCGCCGTACATGAGCCCCGAGCAGTTCCGCGGGCAGGAGCTCGACGCGCGCAGCGACGTCTACTCGCTCGCGATCGTCGCCTACGAGATGCTCACCGGACGTCTGCCCTTCGATGCAGACACGCCGTGGGCCTGGGCCACGCAGCATCTCACGGCGCAACCCTCGCCCTTCGAGGTGACGCCGCTCGGCGCGCAAGTGCCGCCGAAGATGAAGGCCGCGATCATGCGCGCGCTCGAGAAGGACAAGAACAAACGCCAGTCGTCCGTGCGCGAGTTCTACGACGAGCTCTCGATCGGAGCCGGGCGCGCGTCGATGGTTGGTGGTGCGACGGGTCAGCAGCAAGTCGCGGGCACCGCAGCGATGCCAGGCATGCCGAGCGGGCAGTACGGGATGCCGAGCGGGCAGTACGGGATGCCGAGCGGGCAGTACGGGATGCCGAGCGGCCCGATGCCCGCACGTCCCGGCGGGACGCAGATCGGCGAGCCGCTCTTCGCGCAAGGAGCGCCGAGCGCGCCGGGCGGTCGAACGATGGTCGATACGGGGCCGAGCGCGGCCGCGGTGACGCCGGGCCCGATGCCGGTCGTGTCGATGCCGCCGCAGCACGGCCACGCGCCCGTGCCGATGGGCGGACCGGCCTACGCGCCGCCGCCTCCGCCGATGGGCGGAAGGCAGCAGCAAAAGAGCAGCCCGATGCCGATCATCGCAGGCATCGGCGTGCTCGTCGTGGTCGGGATCGGGATTGCGATCTTCGCGTCCCGAAGCAAGAGCAGCGGCGGCGACGGCGACGTCATCCTCATGCCGTCCGCGGCGCCCACGACCGTCGTGGTCGCGTCCGATCCCGCGGCGAATCCAGCGGACAGCGCAGGCGCCGCAGGGACGGCCTCTTCTGCGGGTGGCTCGGCGCAGTCCGGACAAACCACGGGCTCGAATACCGGATCCAACGCGGGCTCGGGTTCCGGCTCCGCGGCGACGACGGCCTCGGGCTCGGGCGGCGGCACGAAGGTCGACGCCGCGGGCGACAAGGCCTGCGACGCGGCGATCACGTATGCATACGGTGGCAACACGACGATGGCGATCAGCCAGTACCGCTCGTGCACCGGGCCCAAGCGGAGCAAGGCGCTCTCGGCGATCGACGCCTCGGCTGCGCGTGAGGTGAAGGCCAAGGGGTGCGCGGGCAAGCCCATCGCGGACTCGGCTGCGTCGATCGGGGCCAGCAGTGGAAAGGCCGCCCTTCCTCCGCGTTGCAAGTAACGCACCGCATCCCCTCGACAGGGTCGTCCGGCGACCCTAGATGGGAATTCTCCTGTGTGTCACCGCGTTTTGACGCGCTTGACGCCCGTTCGACGCGGGTGCTAGATGGATCTTGCGAGCGATGACGCTCGTTCGCAGAAGCCTCTGTTCGACGGTTCGGCGCAGCGTGTCAAAGCCGACGAGCTGCACTTCGCAGCCCACGTCGGCGCCGATGCCGGAGATGACAGAGGAGAAGGTCGTTCACGGGCAATGGGCAGTAGACGCCGCGGAGCCATCCGGATGACGTGGCTCGATATGTGCCGCTCCGACGAGTATCGGGGGCGGTGGGTCGCACTCGACAACATCGATTACGAGGACGGGTCGTCCCAACCTCAGCAGGCCGATGTCGTCGACAGCGACGAGGATCTCGGAGAGTTATGCAGCAGGATGCGCGAGTCCGACAGGACGGCATGCGCGATCCTGTACTGCGAGGATGATTCGTTCGCGCCGCCCGTCGCCAAGCGGGCCGCCATGCCGACGCGAGGTGCCGCGCACCGCTAGCTAGCTCAGCGCAGCTCCCGCCTCGTCTCGCCCTTTCTTCCCCACCCATCAAGCCGCCACGAAGGACACGAGCCCAGCCGGGCCCGAGCCGATGCTTTGAGCTCCTAGCAAAATGCTTTGAGTTCTTCGAGCATCGACGGGTTCGATGCTCGGAAGCTCGCGAAGCGATCCTCCCTCGGGGGTGAATCGTCTGGGCTTTGCCGGGACGAAAGAGGGACGCGAGGCGTCCCCCTCGGGACAAAAGAGCTAGAACATCGAGTGGTTGCAAACCGATCGATGTTCTAGGTGGCTGGTGTTTTTCGCAGCGGACACGCTACCTGCAGCGCGGCCGCTGCGTGAACATGCGCTAGCTGTGGTGGTCGCGGCTCGAAAAACACCAGCCACCTAGCGAAGGATCGGCTTGAGCGTGGGTTTGCCGTCCTTCATCACCACGTTGTAGTCGACCGTCTTTTGCGGATGAGAAGCCTTGAGCTTCTCGGCCTGCTGGCGGAGCTGCTTGGCGAGCGCCTCGTACGTGACGCCCGCGGTCGACTCCTTCGCGGCGCGCTTGGCCTCGACGTACTGCGCGTAAATCTGCCGGATCCGCGCGTCCGAGAGGTCCTCGGACGAACCCTGCGACGGGCGAGGTCGCGCAGGCGCGGGACGTGGTCCAAGCTGCGGGCGCGGCTCGGGGGCGGACGTATCCGTGTCCGGAGGAGGCGGCGGCGCTTCGGGCGGAGGATCGGGCGGCGGCGGCGCGACGACCGCGCGCATGCTGCGGCTGCTCTTCCGTCGCGAGGACGGCGCCGGCACGCTCGGCACGGGCTCGTCGGACACGGTCGGGACGTGGACCGCGGCCCGCGTGCGTGTGCTCGAAGGCCTGCGTCGCGAGGGCGGCCCTTGCTTCGACGTGTCGAGGTCGAGGTCGAGGTCCAGCGGGCGCGCCGAAGCAGGGCCGCTCGGGCCCGCTTTGCCTTGTTTCGCCTGGGCCGCGAGCTCGGCGACGCGACGCTTGCCGAGGTCGGGCGAGGAAGCCTGCGGGCGTCGCGCGGCCGGCGCGTCGGCCGGCGGAGGCGCCTCGGCAGCCTTCGTTTCCGCAGGCTTCGGCTCCGCGGCTTTGGATGCGATCGACGCTTCGGGCCGGCGCATCATCATCATCAGCGGTACGGGCTCGGGCTTTTTCGTCGGCTCCGGCTTGGCGGGCGGCGCGGGCTCGGCCGGCTTCGCCGCGGGCGGAGGCTCGGGCGGCGGCGCGGAAGGACGATCGAGCGGCGTCGAGGCGAGCGGCGGGCGCGGAGGCGGCGGGGCCTTCGCAGCGAGCGGAGGCGCAGGCGGCGCGGCGGGTTTGCCCGCGGGAGGCGGCGGCGGCGCAGCAGGTTTGCCCGCGGGCGGCGGCAGCGGCGCAGCGGGTTTGCCCGGCGCGGGCGGTGGTGGTGGCGCCTTTCCGATCGCGGGCGGCGGCGGAGGCAGCGCGGAGATCCGTCCCGGGCTCGAAGTCGGCGGAGGCGGCGGCGCAGCCGGTTTCGGGGCCGCGGGCAGAGGCGGCGGCGCGGCGGGCTTCGGGGGCGGCGGCGGCGCGGCCTTCGCCGGCGGCGGCTCTGCGGTCGTGAACTCGAGCGCGTCGTCGGCGAGCTCTTCGTCCGCGAAATCCTCGACCTCGTCGGCCAGGAGATCCTCGTCGCCGAGCATCTCCTCATCGATCGTGAGCGCCTCTTTGCGGATGCGGGCGCGGCGCTCTTCCTGCGCGGCGGCGAGCTTTGCGTACTTCTCTTTTTGCTTCTTGCCGACGATCGTCAGCGCGTCCTTCGCGCCGAAACGCGCGGCCGCGCGGAGCACGTCGCGCTGGTAGGTGCCGTTCTCGATCTCGCGCGCGACGCGGCCCCAGTACTGCTGGAACGTGTTGTAGCGCTGGATCAGCGTCTGGAACTTGAAGCGGAGCGCGGTGTTCCGGATCTGCTCGCGGCGCAGGAGCATGATGCGCCGATCGAGCTCCTTGCGCGGGACCAGCGGCTCGAGCTTCTCGATGCCGAGGAAGTACTGCTCGTAGAGCGCGCGCAGCCGTTCGAGTCGGCTGTCGAGATCCTCCAGGGCGCGTTCGACCTCGGCGTGTTCCATGCGGTCAGAGCGGCGTGACCTTCAGGTTGTCGAAGCAGACCGGGACCTCCCAGTCGTTGAAGCCGACATGCTCGTGCCCAGGGCCCGCGAGCGGCTCGGGGTCGGTGAGCGTGAAGTACTCGACGCCGTTGATCGACCACACGATCGTCTTGCCGTCCGTGCGCTCGACGCGGAACCGATAGGCCTGGCCCGCAGAGACGGGGCGCTCGCGCTCGTCGTCGCTCTTCGGGTCGACGTCGATCTCCAGCCGGTCGTCGCCGTGCTCGTCGAGGCGCGCGAGGACGTGCTTCGAGTTCCGCCAGCCGCCGAAAATGGCGATGTAACTCGTGGCGTTCGTGTACGACGTCGTCGTGGCGCCGCTCTGGCCGTCGCCCCAGAGCTCGACTTTGAGGTCGCCGATCGCGCTCTCGGCGTAGGCGTCGAACTCGATACGCGCGTTCACGGGGAGCCGGCGGCGGAGCCAGATGCCGCGGTTCTTCGCGCTCTTGCCGCAGAGACGGCCGTTCTCGATGTGCCAGCCGGGCGAGAGCGCGTTCCAGTCCTCGCCGAGCGCGGCGCGGTCGAAGGTGTCCTCGAAGGGCGCCGTGATGGGCGGACCGGGCGGGACCAGAGGAACGGGCGGGGCCTTGGTTTGGGGGCGCGGGGTCGCCGGGCGGGCGGGCTGCGCAGGGCCGGCGTCCGCCGTGGGCGGCCCCTCAGGCACACACGAAACGAGCATGAGCGAAAGCAGGGCGCACGCGCCGATCGTGGTCGCTCGTCTGAGCACGTCGGCATCGTAGCAGCAGGTGGGGCTCCACCAAAAGGGCCGCGCGCATCGGCGACGCTTGCCCGGCCCTTGGGGCAAGCGTAAGGAAGGGCGGTTATGCATCCGATCCTGTTCCGCGTGCCGCTCCCGCGCACGACGCTACCCCTGCTCTGGGTCCTGTGCGCGCTCGCGGGCATCGCGGCGATCGTCGCGATCTACCAGTTCGTGACGAAGAACAGGTCCTTCGCGATCGGCGCCGCCGTCGCGACCGTGGCCCTCGGCGCCGCGGCGTTCGTGTTCCGCGCGAGCACGGTGCCCGTCGGGCCGCTGCCCATCTACAGCTACGGCGTGATGCTCGGCCTGTCGCTCGTCGTAGGCTGGTATCTGACGCTCGGGCTCGCGGAGCGGGATGGACTTCCGAAGGAGCTGATGGCGAACAACTACGTGGTCACGGCCGTGGCCGCGGTGGTGGGCTCGCGCATCTTGTACATCGTTACGAACCTGAACGAGTTCGAGTCGTTCGGCGCGATGCTCGACGTCCGCAAGGGCGGGCTCGTGGCGTACGGCGGCTTCCTCGGTGGGTTCATCGGATCGCTGGTGTTCCTGCGGCGTCACGGGATCCCGCTCCTGCCGTGGGCGGACGTGGCCGTGCCGAGCCTCGCGTCGGGCCTCATGATCACGCGCGTCGGCTGTTACCTCTTCGGCTGTGATTTCGGCCATCCACTCGAGAAAACGGCGCCCGCGTGGCTGCAAAAGCTCGGCACGTTCCCGCGCTGGGATCCCTCGCTGATCGAGACGTCGACCGGCGTGCCCGGCGGCTCGCCGGCCTGGATCCAGCACGTGAAGAAGCACCTCATCGAGGACGACGCGACGGCGTCGCTCCCGGTGCACCCGACGCAGATCTACGAGTCGCTCGTCGGCCTTTCGCTCCTCGTGCTGCTCCTGGTCTCGCGGCGGTACCAGAAGTTTCGGGGTCAAATCTTCTTGCTCTTCACGTTCGCTTACGGCGTCGGCCGCTTTTTGCTGGAGATGCTGCGCGCGGACGACGAGCGCGGCTGGATCCCGCCGTCCTTGCCCGAGCACATCCTCCTGCCGCTCGCGCTCGCGCTCTTCGCGGTTGGCTACGTGGTCGGCATCTCGAAGATGGTCGAGAACCCAACGATGCGGCGCCTGTCGCAGATCCTCGCGTTCGTCCCAGCCGTCGTGCTCTTCCTCGCGCTCCGGCCCGAGTCGTTCGGGACCTCGGCGACGATCGAGCTGTCGACGTCGCAGGCCGTCGCGCTCAGCACGGGCCTCGCGGCGGCGTTCGCGTTCTCGGTGTATCACCAGGCCGCGCTCGCTCACCCGGAAGCGGCGATGGCGATCCCGCAGCTTGCCTACGTCGACGACGAAGCAGCCGAGAAGAAGGCCGAGAGCAACGTCGCCGACGAGGACGAGGACGAAGACGAGGACGGCGAGGCGGCAGCGGCCGAGAAGAAGGCCGCGGATGCAGACGAGGACGAGGATGAAGCGCCGCGCGTGAAGAAGAAGCCCGCGAAGAAGGCGCAGAAGGCTGCTGCGTCGGACGAGGCGCCGAAGGCCGTCGCGACGAAGAAAACGAAGAAGAAGCCGGTGGAGGAAGAGCGGACCTCGGAGCCACCCCCGTCCGAGGAGAGCTGAAGCGTGGAGCTCGCCTGGGGGGAGGCGGGGCTCTTGCCCGCGATCGTTCAGGACCGGATGACGGGTCAGGTGCGCATGCTCGCGTACATGAACCGCGCGTCGCTCGAACGGACGATCGAGACGGGGCGAGCGACGTTCTTCAGTCGATCCCGAGGCGCGCTTTGGGAGAAGGGCGAGACGAGCGGCAACACGCTCGCCGTCGCGGCGATCGTCGCGGACTGCGACGCCGACGCGCTGCTCCTGCTCGTGGATCCGGTCGGGCCGACGTGCCACACGGGCAAACCCGCGTGTTTCTTCCGCCGCGTGGACGAGCGCGGGATCGCCGCGGAGGCAGGCGTGGATGCAGCCGCGTTCCTCGAAGTGCTGGAGCGCGAGATCGAGGCGCGGCGCACGTCGAGCGCGGAGAAGAGTTACACGCGGTCGTTGCTCGACGGAGGCCCGGCGAAGATCGGGGCGAAGATCCGCGAGGAAGCGGACGAGTTCGTCCGTGCGATCGAAGGCGAGGACGACACGCGCGTCGCGAACGAGGCCGCGGATCTCGTGTACCACGTGCTCGTGGGGCTCGCGTCGCGCGGCGTGCCGCTGCGCGACGTGGTGCGCGTGCTCGCCGCGCGCGCAGGAACGAGCGGGCACGAGGAAAAAGCGAAGCGCGGCGGGCCTCGCTGACGCGCGCGGCGAGGTCCTGCGGCGCGTTCCGGAAGAGGCCGATGCTCTGGTAGTCTCGGTCTGCGATGACCGGCGTTCGGCGCGCGGGGACGCCACAATCCCCCTTCCGCGAACCACCGAAGCTGGAGCTCGGCCCCCTGTCGGTCGGGCTGCATCAAGCCGCCTCGCGCGCGATGAAGCGCTTGCCGAGCGGAGGGCGCCTCGTGCGGCAAGGGCCGACGCGGCGCATCGCGCACACCCAAGGCGCGCTCGGATGCACGGGGCTCGTGCTCGCCGCGAGCGCCGCGTTCATCGCGATCACGACGGGGTGGTTGCCGCAATCCCACGCCGAAGTCGCGATGGTGATGGTCACCGTGATCGTGGCCGGCGCCTGCCTCGCGGCTGTGCTGCTCGCGCTTGATCGCGCGCGGCCTCTGCCCACGTGTGAGGCGGAGCCCGTCGGGCACGCAGCGCGGCTCGTGGCGCAGCGGCTCGCGCGGCTCGCGACGTGCGCGACCGAGGACGCGGCGCGGTTTGGCCCGAGGCGGATCGATGCGCTGCGACGCGCGCTCGCGGCGGCCGCGGATCCCGCGCTCGCGACGTGGATCCCGGACGACGTGCGGGGTCGCGCCGAGCTCCTGCTCGCGCGGGCGATCGTGGCGCACGCGCGTCCCGGATGGACACGTGACGCGGCCGTGCGCGCCGAGGTGCGCGGGCTGCTCGTGCGGGCGACGACGCACCTCGACGAGCCCGCCGTGGCCGCGGCGGATCTCGTGCGGCTCGACGCGGCGCCGCTACCGCCGGCGGACGCGGCGGCCGGCGCGCATGACCGGGAGCCGCTCCGGAGGCGCTCCCGGCAACGGTTTGCGAGCGAGCCCGGCGCGGCGGCGGACGAGGCTGCGGCCGAGGAAGAGGCCCAGCACGAAGAGATGCAGCCCCGCGCGAGGCGACGGAGGGAACGGCGGGCCGACGTGATACCCTGAGCCGGCGTTTTCGCGTCGCCTTTCTTCTGCTGGCACAGGTGCACGATGAAGCAGAATCGCTTGCGCTCGTTCGGCCTCGGGCTCTCGTTCCTCGCGGCGGCCGCCTCGATCCCGCTGGCCTGCTCGCCCGACTCCGGGATCAAACCCGGCGGCTCGGGCGCAGGCGCGAGCGGCGGCGGCATCTCGTCCTCGTCCGGCATGGGCGCGGGCGGTGAAGGGGGCACGTTGTTCCTCGACTCCGGCGGGACATGCGGCGATCCGACGGACAAGGACAAGGACCTCATCGCCGATTTCCTCGAGCTCGCCCCGAACCAGGACACGGACGACGACGGCACGCCCGACGCGCTCGACAACGACAGCGACGGTGACGGCGTGCTCGACGCGGACGAAGCGGCAAACCCCTTCCTCCTGAACGGCGAGCCGGGGCAAACGCGTGACGATAGCTGCGATCCGCTCGCGGACTCGGACGGCGACGGCGATCCGGACGTGCGGGATCTCGACAGCGACAACGACGGCGTGTCGGACACGCAAGAGACGACGTACGACGCAGACGGCGCGAAGGGCTGCCGCGTGCGCGTCGATTGCGACGACGACGGCGTGATCGATCTCGTCGAGCTCGCGGCCGGCTCGAGCCCCACGGAGAAGGGATCGGTCCCAGCGGACGCGGGGCTCTACTTCGTCCTGCCGTACCAAGGCGGCCCGCAGACGAAGGATTTTACGTTCTCGACCGGCGTCACGAAGGCCGACATCTACTTCCTGATCGACACGACGGCGTCGATGCAGCCCGCGATCGACAACCTGAAGGCGTCGATCGACACGGAGATCATCCCGGCGATCCTGAACGGCGATCCTGCGGCGAGCCCACCGATCCCGGCGATCGGCGACGCGTGGATCGGTGTCGGCGAGGTGCGCGACGTGCCCTGGCTACCCTACGGACAGGACGGAGACGCGCTCTATCGGTATCGCTTCCAGGTTGGTGCTCAAACGATCGCCGGGGACCTCGCGCCGCCGGTGTTCAACGGGCAGACGTACACGGCGCCGGTCGCGACGAAGCAAATCCTCGGCACGCTCACGGCGGGTGGCGGCGGGGACGCGCCCGAGGGGACGTCGCAGGCGCTCTGGCTCGCCGCGACGAACCCGAACAACTACGCGCTCACGATCGGCGGGATCTGGAACTACCCGCAGCACGCTTGTCCGCTCATGGGCGGCATCGGCGCGCCTTGCTTCCGGCCCGAGTCGTTGCCGATCTTCGTGCTCATCACGGACGCCGCGTTCCACAACGGGCCGAACGTCACGCACCAGTACGACGGGGCCAAGGTCGGCGGGACGGTGAAGACGTACGCCGACGCCGTGACCGCGCTGAACAACATCAACGCGAAGGTCGTCGGCGTGCCCGTCGCGACGGGCAGCCCGGGCGCGGCGCGGGCCGATCTCACGGACCTCGCCACGCAGACGGGCAGCCTCTACCACGACCCCGCGTTCGGCGGGAAAGACTACCCGCTCGTGCCGAAGACGGACGTCGGCAGCGGCTCGGTGTCGCAGGAGGTCGTGCGCCTGCTCGGCCGGCTTGCGGACGCGGGCCTGCACGACGTGACCACGGCGCACGAGAACTACGCGTGCGACGGCGGCGTCGATTGCACGGGCGACGGCGTGCCGGACCTCGCGTACCAGAATCCGCCGGTCGATCAGGGGATGGCGCCGTTCGACGCGAGCACGCTCATCACGAAGATCGAGACGCTCGAGAGCGCGGCCTCTCCCCTGCCCTACGCGAGCCGCACGGAGAGCACGTTCTTCGGGCTGCAGGGCGACGCGCCCGTGAGCTTCCGCGTGCACGCCGTGAACAACACGATCAAGCCCGCGACCTTGCTCGTGATGCGCGCCTTGATCCGCGTCCGTACGCCCGATGGGCAGGTCCTCGGCGGCAAGAACGGGATCAAGCTCGTGTACTTCGTCATCCCGCAGTACATCCCCAAGGTGAAGTGAGCACACGCCGAGCGATGTCGCGGGGCAGCGGACGAACCACGTGATCGGCGCGCGCTCGCTCGTCTGGCCCGCCGCCCTCGCCGTCGTGGCGATCCCGGCCCTCGCCTCGGCCGCGGATCCGCCTTCTCCGAGCACGACCGCGTCGCCTCCGGAGGCGCCGCAGCGGGCGCGCCTCCGCTACACGCTCGAAGGGATCGAGCTGCGCGGCAATGTCCGCACGGCGGGGCGCGTGGTGCTCCGGTACGTGAAATTCCGCGCGGGGGATCTGCTCGACGTCGACGATCCGGAGCTCGAGCTCACGCGTTATCGGCTCCTCGGTACGGGTTTTTTCGCGCAGGTGGATCTCAGCTTGCGCAAGGGGTCGCGGCGCGGCGCAGCCGTGCTCATCATCGAGGTCGTCGAGCGCAACACGCTCGTCGTGCAGAACCTCTGGGCCGGCGTCGCCGCGGATGAAGACACGGCCGGAAATGCGCGCCCGCTCTCGGCGTTCCTCGGCGTGCAGGCGGCCGAGACGAACCTCGCGGGCACGGGCATCACGCTCGGCGCGGGCGTCGCGCTCGCCGCGGATCAGTTCGCGCTGCGCACGAGCTTCGTGGATCCCTCGTTCGTCGGGACGGGCTGGTCGGCCGCGATCACCGTGCTCTACAACGACGCGCGCGACTTCTTCGGCAACCGCGACGTCCTCTTCGAAGCGCCGCTCATCGCGCAGCGCGAGGTCACGGACTACGCGGTCGTCGCCTACCGCCGCTTCGGCGCCACGATCGGCACCGGCCACGATCTCGGGGTCTCGTCGTCCTTCGCGCTCGACTACCACCTCGAACAGATCGACGCGACCGTGCCCGTCGCGGCGTCGCACATGCGCGGGCTCTCACGCGAGCCGGTCGATTTCTCCATCCGGCCCGGCCGCAGCGTGCTCTCGACGGTGCGCGGCACGCTGACGTACGACACGCGTGACGCGCCGTTTTTGACCGCGCGTGGGACCCACGCGCAGGCGTCCGTGACGGTCGGGATCCCGGGCACCGATTACAGCTTTCAGAAGTTCGAGGGGACGCTGCGGCGCTGGTGGCGCCTGCCGTGGCGGCACGTCGTGCGGTTCGACGCGTACGTGGGCGCGATCGCGGGCGACGCGCCCTTCTTCGAGCAGTTCTACGTCGGAGATTTCACCGACCTCTTGCCCGATCGCCTGCTCGCGCTCGCGCCGGATCGGAGGCAGCCGCCGAACTTGCTCGGCACCGACATCATCGAGGTGCGTTACGGCGACTTCGCCGCGAAGATCGAAGGCGAATATCGGATCCCGCTCTACACGGGGCGCGAGTCGGTCTACGGCGTGGACCTCTTCGCGTCGGCGGGCATTTACTCGGTGGCGACGCGGCGCGAATTCACAAATCCGCCGACGGGATACCGGGGTTGGTCGCGCCTGCCGGTCGACGTCACGGGCAACCTCGGCTTGCGCCTCGACACGAAGCTCGGCGGCGTGACCATCGCGTTTTCCAACGTGCTCGGGCTCGTCGCCGCGCGCAACGGTGCACGCAAATGACCCGGCGGGCGGCGCTCTTCGCGCTGGCCCTCGCCGCCCTGACCGCCCCGGCCGTGACCGTGCGCGCGGAGCCGCCGAAGACCCCGGCGGCCCTGCCGACGAGAAACGCAGTCGTCGCGCTGGAGGGCAAGCAGGCCGTCCTCAGCGTGCCCTTCCGCGACGTGGTCGACGGGGAGATCGAGAAGAAGCTCTCGAGCGGTTTGCCCACGGTGATCGTGCTCCGCGCCTGGGTGTTCCGCGACGGCGGCACCGAGCCCGTCGCGCTCACGGCGAAGACGTGCCGCGTCGTCTACGACCTTTGGGACGAGGTCTTCCGCCTGCAGATCACGCAGCCGGGCGGGCTCGTCGATACGGTCGCCGTCAACATCGAGGGCGTCTTGCGCCAGTGTGCCGAGGCCCGGAAGCTGCGCTTGATCGAGCGATCTCAGCTCGACGACAACGGCCGGTACTTCGTGGCCGGGCTCGTCGAGGTGAACCCGATCAGCCAGGAGACCCAGGATCGCATCAAGCGCTGGGTGACACGCCCGAACGGCTCGGCCGCGATCGGGCCGGGCGACTCGCTCTTCGGATCGTTCGTGGGTCTCTTCGTCGCGCGGATCGGCGACGCGGATCGGAAGCTCGCGTTCCGGACGCAGGTGTTTGCACCGCCGAACCCGCCGCCGCCCGAGAAGAAGCCGTAGGCGTGAGGCCGGGCGCGGCCGTCGCTTCGACGTGAAACGATCTCAAGCGCAGAGCGCTTCGAGCTCGGGCTCGGGTGGCGTCGCCGCGAGCAGCGCCTCGGCGGCCTCGTTGCCTTCGCGCACGACGGCTTCGAACGCGCTGCGGAGCTTCGACTTCGTGCGCGCTTCGAGCTGCCGCATGCGCTCGCGCGAGACGCCGAGGCGGCGGCCGAGATCCGCGAGGCTCACCTCGTCGTCGTCCGAGAGCAGCCGCTCCTCCACGATGAGCCGCTCGCGTGGATCGAGCGCCTTCCACACGTGGTCCACCACGCCGCGAACGATCGCGTCGCGCTCCGCGCTCGCCGTGAGGTGCTCAGGATCCGACGACGGATCGCGCAGCATCTCGAGCAACGTCGGCCCGCCCTCGGTTCGCGCCTGCACGTCGAGCGAGGTGTCGCGATACGCGACCCGCTGCGACATCGATCGGATCGTGTCCTCCGTCGTCTGGAACCGGGTCGCGAGCAGCGCGTCGATCGAGGCGTCGCCCTCGCCGAGCTGCATTTCGAGCTTGGCCCGCTCACGCCGCAGCCGGAAAAACGTGCGCGACACGAGCGGACCCGTCCCGCCGCCGACGATGCTCCATTCGCGGAGCAAGTGGTCCACGATATAGGCGCGGATCCAGTAGATCGCGTACGTCTTGAAGCGCAGGTTGCGCGACGGCTCGAACCGTCGGACCGCTTCGAGCAGGCCGAGGTTGCCCTCCTCCACGAGGTCGGAGAGCTGCATGCCGTAACCTCGGTACTGCGCGGCCACCTTCACGACGAATTGCAGGTGGCTCTCCACGAGCGTATTCGCGGCCGCGTGATCGCCCTCGCGCCGGTACCGCCAGGCGAGCTCGAGCTCGGTCTCGCGATCGAGCGCCTGGTACCGCTGGATCGCCGCACGGTAGGCCCCGAACGGAGACTGCGCCGCCGGGCTCGAACCGAGGCCCTCGGGCCGCGGCTTGCGGGCGGCCCCGTCAGGGCTCGATGCTTTTGGGGCGAGGTGGCTCCGCGAGCGCGGATCGGTGTCCAGCGGTGGATTCGCGGAGAGTGGAGGCTCGGTCGTGCGCTCGCCGCGCGGCGCCCCGAAGACGTGCTCCTCGGGCACGCGCGTCGGCGCGGCGCCGTCGAGGTGGAGCATGGCGCGGTAGATGAATCCGCGCGTCTTTTTCTTGTGACCTCCAAGGATCGGCTGGATCGTGTTCGGGCTCGTGGCGTAGCCGAACGCCTCGACCTCGCGCGAGATGCGGATCGCGAGCTTGCGCATCGTCATGCCCGGGTTCTCGGCCACGTGCTTGCGGGCGAGCTCGGCGATGGGCGCGGCCTTCACCCAGGCGAGATCCAGCTCGACGCCCGTGGACGACGCGTCCTTCGCGGCGGGCGCCTCGATCACGGCGGGCGCCGCGTCTCCGCGCAGGATCGACTCGATCGCCCTCGACATCGCATGCCGCACGCGACGCGCGCGCCCATCGACCAGCTTCTGCACGTGCGGCAGGCCGATCACGATCCCTCGCTCGGCGAGCCGCTCCTTGAGCAGGAGCGCGAGCCTGCGTGACGACGGCTCCTTGTGCTCGACCTTCCACGCCTTCGCGAGCTCGTGGATCCGGCGCGCGCTCTCGAAGACCCGGCCCTCCTGCGCGCCGAGGATCTCGCGTGACATCGCGTCGATGCGCGCCTCGGCGTCCGCCGACGACGTCACGCCGTCGAGGCGCAGGAGCGCGAAGAGCGCGTCCTGGATCTCGCGCCGCACGAGCCTCTGCTTGCCGGCGAGGATGCTCTGGAGCGAGTCGACGTTGAGGCGGATCCCGCTCCGCTCGAGCTCCTCGCGCAGGCGAAAGGCGAGCGCGCGCTTCGATCGCTCGGGGTGCAGGTAGAGCCAGAGCTGGGCGAGCGGCAGCATCCGCTCGCAAGCGATGTACGTGGGCGCCGTGGCCGCGGACGCGGCCGCGAGCCCGGCCTCGGCGAGGGCCCGCTCGACCGCGACGATCGCGTCCTCGCCTCCGGCCTCGGCGATCGCCTCGTGCAGCGCGCGGTCGACCTCGGGCGGCACCGTCGCGACGGCGCCCGAGATCTGCCGTTTCAGCGTGCGCAGGTGGTAGCGGATCCCGCGCCGCGCGAGTCGATCCCGCAGGTCCCGCGCGATCGCTTCACGCGAGAGGTGCGTGTTTCGTTGCAAGTGAAGGGCAGCCGCAGCGCGAAACGCGGCGCCCGGGATCCGTTCGGGCGTCCCTGCCATCCCCGCCGCCGGCATCGTCACGCTCTTTTCCACGACCGACCTCCGTGCTCTCGCCGGCGCCCACGCGCCGATCGTCCCCGTGCAGAACGCTAGACAAACATCGCAACATCACGTCAACATTGAACAAAGACTGACGGACACTCCGTACCTGTGTCAAGTCGGATTTTGTCCAACCTTACCTAACATTGGACAAACAATCGACAACAAGGACCTGTGGTAAACGGAGTTCGTGCGGTACTTGCCGGTCGAAGTCGATGTGCAGGGGCGCCTGGCGCTCGTGGTCGGGGCGAGCGCGGAAGTCGTGCCCAAGGTGGAGCGGCTGCTCGCCGCGGGTGCGCGGGTCGTCGTCGTCGCGCCGGGGGAGATCGATCCGGCGATCGAGGCGCTTGCGGCCGAGGGGCGGATCGAGTTGCAGCGGAGGGAGCCGTCCGTGGGCGATGTCGACGGCAAGGCGATCGTCTTCGTGGCCACGTCGGAGGACAGCCGCGCGGCGCCGTTTCACGCCCGCGGGCTCGCGGAGGGGCGGCTCGTGTGCACGCTCGACAGGCCCGAACGGTCGACGTTCGTGAACCCGGCGGTCGCTCGGGCCCACGGCCTCACGATGACGTTCGCGACCGGCGGCACGAGCCCGGGGGTGGTGCGGCGCATCCGCGAGGACCTGGAAGCGCTCTTCGGCGATCCGCGGTTCGGGCGGTTCCTCGGGGCGCTCGAAGGCCTCCGGGCCCGGCTGCCGCGGGGGGAGCGCGCGGCCCGGATGGCCGAGGCCGTGAAGGGGTTTGCTTTGGATGCGACGCTTCGTTTTCCCGCGTGGGTCGAGCGGGGCGAGGAGCCCTGACGCACGCGGGAGGGGACAGGGACGGAGAGGGCGCAATGACGCGCGCTGCTCAAACCTCTTGTGTCGCGCAGGCAGCGCGAGTTAATTCAGCGAAACTCAGAGAGTCGAGCAGAGACGAGTGAGGAGGGCTTAGATATGCGATCGAGTTCGGGCCGGCTGACGTCGTTGCACACGGCAGCAGTGCTCACGAGTCTGTTGGCGCTCACGGCGTCTCCGGCGGCGTACGCGCAGGCGAAGGCTCCTGCCGCCGCGCCCGCCGCCCCCGCCGCGGACAAGAAGCCTGCTGCGGCGGCGCCGGCCAAAAAGGAAGACAAGGCCGCCGCGCCCGCGGCGCCCGCGAAGAAGGACGAGAAGGCCGCCGCTCCTGCGAAAAAGGACGAGAAGGCCGCCGCCGCCCCCGCGAAGAAGGACGAGAAGGCCGCTGCCGCGAAGCCGGCGAAGCCTCTCACCGACAAGCAGAAGAAGGACCTCGCGACCCAGGCCATGAAGGACGGCGACGCCGCCTTCGAGAAGGGCGAGTTCCAGGCCGCGTTCGACGCGTACAAGACCGCCGACGAGACGCTCCCGGGCCTCAACGCGAAGTTCAAGGTCGCTGTCGCGCTCGAGAAGCTCAACAAGGTGCAGGAGGCCGTCGCGGCCTACCAGGGCTTCCTCGCGGCGATCGACGAGCAGGCCGCCGACAAGAAGAAGAAGTTCGATCCCAAGAAGTGGGAGGACCGCGTCAACGAGGCGAAGGCCAAGATCGAGGCGCTCAAGAAGACGCCTGCGACGGTCAAGATCGCCACGACGCCGGAGACGGCCGCAGGCCTCATGGTCGCGGTCGACGGCAAGGAGCCCGCGCCCGCCGGCGAGCTGAAGCTCGATCCGGGCAAGCACACGCTGGTCTACTCGGCCGCGGGTTACATCACCTCGCAGCCGCAAGAGGTCGAGGTCGCCTTCGGCGAAGCGAAGGAGCTGCCGGCGCCCGCGCTCGAGAAGGAGCCGCCGCCCCCGCCGCCTCCGCCGCCCCCGCCGCCTCCGCCGCCCCCGCCGCCTCCGCCGCCCCCGCCGCCTCCGCCGCCGAAGTCGTACGTCCCGGCGTACGTGACGCTCGGCCTCGCGGGCGTGGGCGCGGTCGTCGGCACGATCTTCGGCGTCTCGGCGCTCGGCGCGAAGAGCGACTTCGAGGCGAACCCGACGGTCGACAACGCCGACAAGACCGATCGCAACGCGCTCATCGCGGACATGTCGTTCGCCGTGGCGCTCACGTTCGGCGTGACCGGCGCCGTGCTGCTGTTCGGCGGCGACGACAAGCCCGCGCAGCAGACGGCCACCACCAAGCTCTACAAGCCGGTCGTCGCGCCCTTCGTCGGCCCGACGGGCGGCGGCGGCGTCGTGTCGTTCAAGTTCTGATCACACGATGAACGCACGGAGCACTCGAAGCTGGGCAACGCTCGTGTTCTGCACGGGCGTCGCCCTCTCCGTGGGCGCGGGCTGCGAGCTCGTCGCTTCGGTCGATCGCGACCAGATCCCGGTCGGTGATGGCGGATCGGGCGGCGCGGGCGGCACGGGCGGCGTTGGTGGCCAAGGCGGTCAGGGTGGCCAGGGCGGCGCGGGTGGCCAAGGTGGCCAAGGCGGCGCCGGCGGCCAAGGCGGTGCAGGCGGCAGCGTCGGCACCTGCGTCGATCCTGCGACCGACTGCCCTCCGCCGTCGGGCCCGTGCATCGTCGCGATCTGCGACGCGACCATGCACTGCGGCGAAGAGCCGAAGGCGCAAGGCGCGCCGTCCTCGAACGAGGTGGCGGGCGACTGCAAGCAGCACACGTGCGACGCCGCAGGTAGCGAGCAGGTGACGGACGAGGCCCTCGGGACGGCGTGCGGAGACGCCACGGCGTCCTGCGCGAACGGCGTCGCGAACCAGCCCGATACCTGCGACGACGCAGGCACGTGCCAGGCGAACGACAACGTCGCCTGCGCGCCCTACGCGTGCAGCGCGAACGCGTGCGCCACGACGTGCGCCGCCGATGCGGATTGCGCGGCCGGCAATTACTGCAACGCCAGCGGCATGTGCGCGCCGAAGGTCGCGAACGGTGCGTCGTGCGCTGCGGCGAACGCTTGCCAGAGCGGCTTCTGCGCGGACGGCGTCTGTTGCAACACCGCGTGCAATGGGCTCTGCCTCGCGTGCGACGGCGCGGGCACCGCGGGCACATGCACACCGGTCGCGGCGGGCACGCCCGATCCGGCGTGCGGCGCGGGCGAGGCGTGCAGCGACGCGACGACCTGCCTCAAGATCGCCGGCACGCCCTGCGGTTTGCCGGACGAGTGCATCTCGAACGTGTGCACGGCCGGCGAATGCGCGCCGTGACGTGACGAACGCGCGGGGGGTTGCTCCGGCAAACGGAGCGAATCCCCCCGCGTGTTTTCTTTTCAAACCCGCAGCGTCGTCCGCCGATAACGCTTGTCCGCCGTGAGCTCGGCGAGCGTCGTGAGCGACGACTCCGGCTCGACGGGCGCCGCGTCCGCGGCTTCGCCTTCGCCTGCCTGCGCCTCGTCCTCGTCGACGTCGTAGGCCGGCACCGTCCTCGCCTGCTCCCACCGATCCTTCAGCCGATCGGCGATCGTCGCGAGCAACGCGCGTGTCGTCTCGCGGTTCGTCGCGGAGACGAGCACCGCGCTCTTGTTGCCGAAGAGCAGCCGCCGCGCCTCGCCCTTCTCGATGAGGTCGATCTTGTTGAAGACCAGGATCCGCGGGATCGACGAGAGCCCGAGCTCGCCGAGCAGCTCCTCGGTCGTCGCGATGTGCTGGTCGTGGGCCGGGTCGCTCGCGTCGACGACGTGCAGGATGAGGTCCGCGTCGGCGGCCTCCTCGAACGTGGCGCGGAACGCGGCGAACAGGTCCTTCGGCAGCTCGCGGATGAAGCCCACGGTGTCGGTGATGATCACCTCGCGCTCCTCGGGAAAACGGATCCGGCGCGAGCGCGTGTCGAGCGTGGCGAAGAGCTTGTTCTCCGCGATCGTGTCCGAGCCCGTGAGCGTGTTCAGGAGCGTGCTCTTGCCCGCGTTCGTGTAGCCGACGATGCTCACGATCGGAACGTCCTTGCGCGCGCGCTTGCGGCGCCGCTGCTCACGCTGACGCGAGAGCTTCTTGAGCTGCGCTTCGAGGAACGAGACGCGCTCCTTGGCGCGACGACGCCCAATTTCGAGCTTGGTCTCGCCGGGGCCGCGCCCGCCGATGCCGCCGGTGAGGCGCGAAAGCGAGTCGTCCTTCAACGCGAGGCGCGGCAGGGCGTACTTGAGCTGCGCGAGCTCGACCTGGAGCTTGCCGTCCGCGGACTCGGCGCGCTGCGCGAAGATGTCGAGGATGAGCTGCGTCCGATCGATGACCTTGAGGTCGGCGTGCTTGGAGATCGCCGAGGCCTGCGAGGGCGTGAGGTTGCGATCGAAGACCAAGGTCGCCGCGTCGAGCTCGGCCGCTCGCAGGACGATGTCGTCGAGCTTGCCCTTCCCCACGACGAGGCGCGGATCGATCTTCTCGCGGAGCTGCACGACGTTGTCGACCACCTCGACGCCCGCGGTGCGCGAGAGCTCGGCGAGCTCGCGCAGGCTGTCTTCGGCCTCCGCGTACGCGCCTTGCTTCGACTTCTCCGCGACGTGCACGAGGATCGCGCGGCCGTCCTTCGCGTGCGTGAAGATGCGCGACCTTCGAGCGAACTCGTCTTCGAGCGCGCTGATGAGCTCGCCGAAATGGATGTCGATGCGGCCCACGGGCAGCGGACCCACGCGCCGATAGGGCAACCCATTTCGCGGATCTTCGCCTTCTGCGACCGGCGAGGGCGGCGTGTTGTACGCGAGATCGATCGTCTTCGCCTCGCCTTCGGGCGAGAGCTGGATCGCGGCCACGAGGTCGAGGCGCAGGCGCACGAGGTCGACGATGTCGTCGCGCGTGAGCTGCTCATTGTAGAGGTGCGTGTGGACGAGGCGGAGCGCGCGGAAGCGGCCCTCGGCGGCGCGCAGGCGGCCGATGTCGGGGAGCATGAGCTTCGTCGCGTCGCCGACGATGACGTAGTCGATCTCGCCCGATCGATGGACGAGCGCGCCGACCTGGCGGCCCGTCACGTGCGAGGCCTCGGCGAGGGATTTGACGAGCTCCGGCGTGGCCACGTGATCGAGGGGGACCTTGCGCCGATAGATACGCTCGAGCAGTCGAACCGCGTGGGGGCTCAGCCCTGTGGTGTTTCCGTAGATTTGTTGCATTCGGACGGTGGTTTGAGGGCCAGGCTCCGCTCGCCGGAGCGCCTCCCTCAAGCATGGATTCGTGCCTCCCTTTCATAACGCACGGATCCCCGGGGCGCGAGGGGCCGCGCCTTGGTACCGTGCAGCCGGACATGGGCATCTTCACGGCACTCTCGCAGGGGGATGCGCGAGCGCTCGGCGCGCGCTTCGGGCTCGTCGTCACGGGCGCGCGCGGGCTCGACGCGGGCAGCGTGAACACGAGCTACGAGCTCACGGTCGAAGGCGGGAGCCGGGTCTTTTTGCGGATCTACGAGGGCGGGAGTGTGGCCTCGGCCGAGCGGGAGGCGCGCCTGCTCGCGCACCTCGCCGAGCGCGGCGTCCCTACACCGAGACCGCTCCCGCTCGCCTCCGGAGGCGGCTCGTTCGTGGCCGAGCACGCGGGCAAACCTGCGGTCGTCTTCCCGTGGATCGAGGGTGATGTCATCTGTCAGCGCGGGATGACCGAGGCGCACGCGCGCGCCGTCGGGGAGGGGCTCGCGCGTGTCCACCTCGCGGGCGCGTCGTTCGGCGAGCCGCTCGTGACGCGATTCGGACCCGAGGACCTCGCGGCGCGGCTCGCGGTCCTTCGTGAGCGGACGGACGCACCCGAGCACGTGCAGCAACTCCTGCCCGCGCTCGAACGGCAGCTCGACCGCCTCTCCCGTGTGAGCCTCGGCCCGACGCTCCCGGTGATCCATGCGGATCTCTTTCGAGACAACGCTCTGTTCCGGGACGGCGCGCTCACCGCGCTCCTCGATTTCGAGAGCGCGTCGAGCGGCGCGGCCGCGTTCGACCTCATGGTCACGGTGCTCGCTTGGTGCTTCGGGGACGGGCTCGATCGAGGCCTCGCGCGGGCCCTCGCGCGTGGATATTCCGCGGTCCGCGCCCTCGCGGACGACGAGCGAGCGGCGCTCCATGACGCGGCGCTCTTCGCGACGCTTCGCTTCACGATCACGCGCATCACGGACTACGAATTGCGCCCGCGCGGCGTGGTCGCTTTCAAAGATTACCGGCGCTTCGTGGCGCGCGGCGCGGCGCTCTCGGCGCTCTCGGCGCGTGAGCTCGCCGAAATGCTCGGCGTGTGAAGGGCGCGTGAAGGAGTTTTGATTTTCGTGGTGGATCCTGGGCCGACGGTTGCGCCGTTGGAGGCACGCCGTTACCTTCGAGGACCATGGCACAAGTCGGGACGCTCGATTTCAAAGGCTTCATCGAGAACCGCAAAGAACAGCGCGCAGGCGGCGTGGACGGGGGCGGACACGCGTATGCGTACGTCTCCGATCGGACGACGCGCGCCGCGTTCGACAAGATGAAGCCGGTCGAGCTGGCGGTCGCTGCCTCCGTCCGGTTCTTCAAGGCCGTCGGCAAGAGTGATCTCCTCGGCCACGCGGTGAAGGTCGGGACGAACCAGTTCCCGCGCGTGCACGGCATCGCCGCCGAATGCGCGCAGACGCTCGGCATCGCGACGCCGACCGTTTACATCCTGAACAACCCGCAGATGAACGCGGCGACGTACGGGACGAACGACGACTCGTTCATCATGGTCCACTCGGCGCTCGTCGATCACTTCTCCGACGAGGACCTGCGAAACGTCATCGGCCACGAGTGCGGCCACATCCACAACAGCCACGTCGTCTACCTGACGGCGATGCACTACCTCAAGATCATGGCCACGCGCTTGCTCGGCCCGCTGGTCGAGCCCGCGGTGGTCGCGCTGTCGAGCTGGTCGCGCCGCGCCGAGGTCACGTGTGATCGCGCGGGCCTGCTCTGCTGCAAGAGCCTCGAGGTCGCGCAGCGGACCTTCGCCAAGCTCGCGCTCGGATCGGCGAAACTCTACGCCGAGCTCAACATGGACGCGTTCCTCGCGCAGTACGAGGAGGGCCGGGAGGGCGTGGGCCGCTACCGCGAGCTGCTCGCGAGCCACCCCTACCTGCCGAAGCGCGTGATGGCCCTGCGCACGTTCGCCGAGAGCGAACTCTACAAGAAGCACATCGGCCAGGAAGGCCCCGGCCTCTCGATGGAAGAGGTCGACGAGAAGGTGCACGACATCATCAAGGTGGTCGGCTAGGAGCGCACGATGCTCGAGACATTCCGCACGAGACAGGTCGAAATCACCACAACGCTGCGCGAGCTGCTCTCGATCGCCGGCCGCGTCGGCGCGCGCTCCCTCGCGGGGCGCCTCGGCAGCGACGTCGTCGACAAACTCTCCGCCGACCGCTTCCACCTCGTCGTCGTCGGCGAGTTCAACCACGGCAAGACGACGTTCGTGAACGCGCTGCTCGGCGCCGAGGTCCTGCCCGTCGGCGTGACCCCGACGACGGCCGTCATCCACCACCTCGAATACGCGCCGGAGCCACGCGCGGAGCTCGTGCGGGCCTCGGGCGAGCGCACGGCGATGCCGTTCGAGGAGGTGCGCAAATTCGCCGTCGGCCAGGAAAAAGGCTCTGAGAGCGCGACGAGCGAGGTGAAGCACCTCGAGGTCTTCTACCCGGCAGAGCTGCTCCGCGAGCGCATCGTGCTCGTCGACACGCCCGGCGTGAACGACCTCTCGCTCCAGCGCGCGGACATCACCTACAGCTACATCCCGCGCTCGGACGCCGTGCTCTTCCTCATCGACGCGGGCCAGCCGCTCAAGGAAAGCGAGCGCGTCTTCCTCAACGACAAACTGCTCGGCCAGTCGCGCGACAAGATCATCTTCGTCGTCACGAAGAAGGACATCTGGAGCGAGGACGAGGAGGAGGAGGCGCTCGCCTACATCCGCACCGAGCTCGCCAAGCTGATCCGCACGCCCGTGGTCTTCCCCGTCAGCGCGAAGCGCGCGGCCGAAGGTCACCCCGAGGAGAGCGGCATGCCGGAGCTGCTCGGGCACCTGACGAAGTTCCTCGCCGAGGAGCGAGGCCGCATCCTGCTCGACAACGCGCTCGGCGAGGGCCTCGAAGCCGCGCGCATGCTGGTGAAGGGCATCGACGCGCGCAGGCGCGCCGCGCAAATGTCGAGCGAGGAGCTCGCGCGCCGCATCGAACTCCTGGAGAAGGACCTCGCGGGCCAATCGCGCACGATCGAGGAGCGCCGCGCGGGCATCCGCGAGGAGGTCGCCGCGATCCGCGCCTGGGTGCAGCGAGATCTCGCGCATTTCGTCGACGACGTGACCCGGCAGATCCCGGATCTCGTCGACAACCACTCGGCCGAGGACATCAAGGTCTGGCTCGGCCCCTTCCTGGAGAAGACGTTCGCCGACTGGGCGCAGGCCGAGACGAAGGAGATCGCGAACGCACTCGAAGCGCTGGCCGAGAAGACGATCGCGCTCGTCCGCGAGGACGCGCACGACGTGGCCAAGCGTGTCGGGCAGGCGCTCGGCTCGGACGTCCGCTCGCCCAGCGTGGAGGTCGACACGCTCGGCTATGACGTGGGCGTCTTCGCGCTCTTCACGCTCGGCCTCGGCGTGATGTTCACGAACGTCCTGCTCGGCGGCCTGCTCCTGCTCGCCTCGCCCGTCCTCGCCGTGTACGTGAAGGACAAGGTCGAGGCCGAGACGAGGAAGCGCGCCAAGGAGCTCGCCCCGAACGCGCTGCGCGAGGCCGCCGCGCGCGTCGGCCCCAAGCTCGACGAGATGATCCAGGAGTTCGCGCAGCGGCTCGACCAGTGGGTCGTGACCGCGGGCGAGGAGCTTCACCGCGAGGTCATCGAGGTGCTGGAAGCCGCGCGCACCGAGCGAGCGGGCAAGGCGCCAGGCGTGGAGGCCGCGACGCAGGCCTGCGACGCGGAGGCGCGCGAGCTCACGGGCGTGGTCGAGCGGCTCGAGACCATGCGCCGCTCGCTCTGGACCACGGACGCGGCCGCGAAGTGACGATCCCGGGGGACGTGCGCCCTCGGCCCATGCGATAGTCAAAGCGTGCAGCTCGATTTCGCATCACGCGAGATCTCGATCAAGCTCGTCTATTACGGTCCTGCGCTGAGCGGAAAGACCACGAACCTGGTCGCTCTGCACAGCCGCGCCGGCGCCGACGCGCGCGGGCGGCTCATGACGCTCGAGACGCAGGACGATCGCACGCTCTTCTTCGATCTCCTGCCGCTCACGTTCCGTTCGAAGGACGGCGACGTCTCGCTCCGCATCAAGCTCTTCACGGTCCCCGGCCAGCCGATCCACGCCGCGACCCGCAGGCTCGTCCTGCAAGGCGCCGACGGCGTCGCGCTCATCGCCGACTCGCGCATCTCCGAGACGCAACGCAACGCCGACGCCTTCCTCGATCTGCGCCAGAACCTGCGCGACAACGGCATCGAGATCTCGAAGATGCCGCTCGTGATCCAGTTCAACAAACGGGATCTGCCGGACATCCGCAGCGACGAGGAGCTCGCGCGGCTCGCGTCGCGCGGCAAGGAGCCGGTCTTTCGCGCGGTCGCGACGAGGGGCATCGGCGTCGTCGAGACGTTCGTCTGCCTGCTCTGGTCCACGTGGCGTTCGCTCGATCAGAGCCATCAGCTCTCGCGCAAGCTCTCGATCGACGGCGACGACCTCGTTTCCACCGCGGCGCAGCAGCTCGGCGTGACGACGCCGTTCCGCGAGCTCATCGCGGCGCGGATGGGCGGGAGGATGGCCGGCGCTGCGCCCGGAGGCGCTCCTTGAGCGACGAGCGCTCGGTCGACGTCGACGCCCTCGGCCTCGGGCTCGGACCGCTCCGGCTCGAAGACCTCGTCGACCGCGAGGCGATGCGCGGCATGGTCGGCTCGATCGAGCAGGTCTTCGGCATGCCCGTCCGCATCGTGTCGAACTCGGGCGTGAGCCTGGCGAGCTCGTCCCGCGAGGCCCCGCTCTGCGCGATGATCAACGAGGAGCCCGCGGGCCGCCGCGCCTGCGGCGCCATCGTCTCCGAGGTCAAACGCCTCCGCGTCACGTCGAGCGAAGGCACCACGCACGGCTGCTTCACCGGCGCGTGTTATCGCGTCGTCCCGATCGAATACGAGGGCGGCACCATCGGCCGCGCGATCCTCGGCCCCTACCTTCCTCCGGCGGCCGAGAGCGTCCCTGACACGCTGCTCGCGATCGAGGGCGTCGACCCGGCGCGCGCGGCGGAGCTCTTGCCGCACATGGCGCGGTCGACCGAGGCCACGGCCGAGACCGTCGCGAAGCACCTCGTCGCCGTGCTCGACGTGATCCTCTGGAGCGGGCACAAGGCCCTGCTCACGTCGAAGATGCACATCGCGTCGATCCGCGAGAGCTACCGCGAGCTCTCCGAGAAAAACGCGGCGCTCGAGCAGGCCTACGAGCGGCAGCAAGAGCTCGACAAGCTGAAGTCGAACTTCCTCGCGACGATCTCGCACGAGCTCCGGACGCCGCTCACCTCGATCCTCGGCTACAGCGAGATGCTCGTGGGCGGCATCGCCGGCGAGCTGACGGGGCCGCAGCTCGACTTCGTGCAGATCATCCATTCGAAGAGTGATCAGCTCCTCAAGCTCATCATGAGCCTGCTCGACCTCTCGAAGCTCGAGAGCGGCACCGTGATGATGCGCCGGAGCGACGTGGCGATCGGCGCAGTGCTCGCCGAGGCAGCCTCGACGGTCGCGCCCGTCGCCACGAAAAAGGGCGTCACGCTCACCGTGGACGCGCCGGCGGATCTACCGCTCGTGCTCGGTGATCCGGAGCGGCTGCGGCAGGTGTTCGTGAACCTCGGCGAGAACGCCATCAAGTTCACGCCGACGGGCGGCACGGTACAGATGGTCGCGCGGCAGATGGCCACCGAGGTGGACGGCGGCGGCGACGAGCCCGGGATGGTGCTGCTCGCGCCGCTCCGGCAGATGGTCGAGGTGCGCGTGACCGACACGGGCATCGGCATCCCGACGGCCGAGCGCGACAAGGTCTTCGACCCGTTTTACCAGGTGGATCAGTCCTCGACGCGCGAGCACGGCGGCACGGGGCTCGGGCTCTCGATCGTGAAGCGGCTCGTCGAGGCGCACCACGGGACCGTGCACATCGAGGGCCACGAGCCGACGGGCGCCGTCTTCGTCGTGCGTTTGCCCGCGTCGCGCCCCTCGTCGCCGCCATCGCACGGGGCGATTTCAGTCCGGTTCGCGTAGAGTCGGAGCATGACAGCTCGAAGCTCGGAGCGAGCGCGCATCGACATGCTCGCGCGCGTGTTCGGCACAGACGGGTCGGGCCGGACGATCGTGGGCATCGGCGACGACGCAGCCGTGATCGCGCCCGGTCGCGAGCCCCTCGTGTGGACCCTCGACGCGCAGGTCGAAGGCATCCACTTCCGGCGCGACCTCGTCTCGATGGCAGACCTCGGCTACCGCGCGACGATGGCCGCCGCGAGCGACCTCGCAGCCATGGGCGCCTCGCCGCTCGGCATCCTCGCGGGCCTCGTGCTGCCGGCGTACGTCACCGACGAGGACCTCCGTGCCATCGCCGAAGGACAACACGAGGCAGCCGAGGAAGTTGGTACACAAATCATCGGCGGAAACCTCGCACGCGGGCAAGAGATTTCGATCACGACGACCGTGCTCGGCGAGACGCCGCGCCCGCTCGGCCGATCGGGCGCAAAGCCCGGGGAGGTCGTGGCCATCGCGGGGCCCCTCGGGCTCTCGGCAGCAGGTCTGGTGCTGATCGGCCGAGGTCGCGAGCACGAAGCAGACGCAGCGCCGGCCGTGCGCGCCTACCGGAGGCCCCTCGCGCGCATCACGGCAGGGCTCGCCGCGCGGGACGTGGCGAGCGCGGCGATCGACGTGTCGGACGGGCTGACGCGGGACGTCGGGCACGTGGCGCGAGCGAGCGGCGTGCTCGTGGTGCTCGATCGGTCGACGCTCCTCACACCGGAGCTCGAGCGCGCAGCAGCGCTGGCCGAGGCAGACCCGTACCAGCTCGCGCTCGAAGGCGGCGAGGACTACGCCGTCGTGGTGACGGTACCGGAGGACCGTGTCCCCGCGGGATTCAAGCGGATCGGGCGCGTTGTACCGCCCCAGGACGGGAAGATCGGCATCGCCGTCGAGCAGACCAACGGCACGCTCGCGTGGCTCGACGAGCGCGGCTACGACCACTTCGGCTGATCGTTCGACCTCGAACTAATTGCAGGCAGCCGGCGCACTCCCAGCCATGGTGGCGCGAATCTGCGTGAGCGCCGTCGAGCGCGGAGCCTTGCCCTCCTTGACGAGCTTCGCCGTGCCCGCGCACATCGACGCCGCCGTGGCAGCCTTCGACCGAACCGTCGAGCTCGACTTCGCGTCCTTCGACAAGGCCTGAAGCGCCGAGCAGCACCCATCAATCGACGGCGCCGCCACAGCCTTCGGAGGCTCCGTCGGCGCAGGCGCAGCCGACGGCGCAACCTCCGCAGGCGCAGCGCTCCCCGCCGCCGAGCCTTGTGCAGCCTGAGGCGTATCCTCCGTGGCCTTGACCGGCGCAGGCGCCGCCGACGGGAGCGGCACAGCCTGAGGCGCCTCCTCCTCCTTCTTGCAGCCAGTGAAGAGCAGCGCGCCAAGCGCAATCGTGACGAGGGCAGTGCACGCGCGAGCGGAAGTCAGCATGGACGCCGTTTACCCGTGTTTTGGGGCGGCGGCTACTTCTAGGGGTCGATGGGAGGCGTAGCGCTGGGGCTTCGCCCCAGGCCCGACCAGGGGTTGTCCACCCCTGGACCCGGACCAGGCACGGCCTGGACCGAGGGTGCATCGACCGCGATGCGGTCGATGCAGTCGGTGAGGGGATTTAGCTGCAACCCATGCTGTTGCCGCAGTTCAGGCACTTGTAACAAGCGCCGTTGCGGACCGTGATGTGGCCACAACCGTCGCACACGGGCGCGTCGCCCATCATGTCCTCGAGCTGCGCATCCAAGGCACTCGTGACGCGCTCCTGCGCCTCGACGCGGGCCGGCGCCGCATGCAGCGCCGGCACCACCGACGAGCTCTCCTGCGCCCGCGAGTCCGTCGGATCCTGGATCGTCGCCGTCGGCTGCGGCTGCACATGCGCCAGGTCGTACCGGTGCAGGTACTCGATCCCGAGCACACGGAAGATGTAATCGACGATCGACGTCGACAACTTCACGTAGTCATGCCCCTCGACCATGCCCTGCGGCTCGAAGCGCGTGAACGTGAACTGATCGACGAAGGTCTCGAGCGGCACGCCGTACTGCAAGCCCACCGAGACGCTCATGGCAAAGCAGTTCATGAGCGAACGGAAGGCCGCGCCCTCCTTGTGCATGTCGATGAAGATCTCGCCGAGCGTGCCATCGACGTACTCGCCGGTGCGGACGAAGATCTTATGCCCACCAACGGTCGCCTCCTGCGTGAAGCCCGAGCGCTTCTTCGGCAACCGCACCCGCGCGCCCGTCGGCCGGACCGCAGGTCCCGCAGGCGCCTGCGGGGCCATCACGACCTCGGCGGCCTTCGCCTCGGCCTTCTCGGCCTTCTCCTCCTTCGAGTCCCCCGACGCGGAGAGCGGCTGCGACGCCTTGCAGCCGTCGCGGTAGAGCGCGACCGCCTTCAAGCCGAGCCGCCAGCCCTCCTCGTAGATCTTCTGCACCTCCTCGACGGTCGCCTCGTTCGGCAAGTTCACCGTCTTCGAGATGGCGCCCGAGAGGAACGGCTGCGCCGCCGCCATCATGCGCACGTGCGACATCGGCGCGAGGAAGCGCTTGCCAATCTTCCCGCAACGGTTCGCGCAATCGAACACCGCGTAGTGCTCTTCGCGCAGGTGCGGCGCGCCCTCGACGGTCATGCGACCGACGATGACCTCGTTCGCCTCGGCAATCTCCGACGACGAGAAACCAAGCGCGCGGAGGAGCGAGAAGCCCGGCGTCTGGCGCTGCTCGGGCGTGATGCCGAGCCGCACGTACGCCTCTTCGCCGAGCACCCACGGGCTGAACGCGAGCCCGAGGTCGAAGACGCCCGGGATGGCCGCCTCGACCTTCGCGAGGTCGTCATTCGTGAAGCCACGCTGCTTGAGCGACGCGCGGTTCACGTTCGGCGCCGCGAGCAGGGTGTTCGTGCCCGACACGTAGGCGACGATTTCCTGCACCTCATGCTCGCTGTAGCCGAGCCGGCGCAGCGCCTCCGGCACCGACTGGTTCACGATCTTGAAGTAGCCGCCGCCCGCGAGCTTCTTGAACTTCACGAGCGCGAAGTCGGGCTCGATGCCCGTCGTGTCGCAGTCCATGAGCAGGCCGATCGTCCCGGTCGGCGCGAGCACCGTCGCCTGCGCGTTGCGATACCCGTTCAGCGTGCCGACCCGCACCGCCTCGTCCCAGTCCGCGCACGCCGCGCGCCAGAGCGGCTCGGGGCACTTCTCCCGATCGATGGCGTACGCCGCGTCGCGGTGCAGCCCCATCACCCGGAGCATCGGCTCGCGGTTCTTCGCGTAGCCCGGGAAAGGCCCGCGTGAACCGGCCATCTCGGCCGAGACCTTGTACGCATGGCCGCACATGATCGCCGTGATGGCGCCGGCCACCGCGCGCCCCTGGTCCGAGTCGTACGGGATGCCGAGGAGCATGAGCAACGTGCCGAGGTTGGCGTACCCGAGCCCGAGCGGCCTGTAGTCGTGCGAGTTCCGCGCGATGCCCTTCGTCGGGTAGGACGAGAAGTCCACGAGGATCTCCTGCGCCACGAAGAAGACGCGCGTCGCGTGGCGGAAGCCCTCGATGTCGAAGGAGCCGTCGGCGCGGAGGAACTTCGTGAGGTTCAGGCTCGCGAGGTTACAGGCCGTGTCGTCGAGGAACATGTACTCGGAGCACGGGTTCGAGGCGTTGATGCGCCCCGAGTTCGGGCAGGTGTGCCAGCGGTTGATGGTCGAGTCGTACTGCACGCCGGGGTCGGCGCAGGCCCACGCCGCGTCGGCCACCAGGCGCCAGAGGTCCTTCGCGTCGTGCGTCTCGACGACGTCGCCCGTCGTGCGCGCCCGCGTCTCCCAGGTGCTTCCCGTGGACACCGCGCGCATGAATTCGTCGGTGACGCGGACGGAGTTGTTCGAGTTCTGGCCGCTGACCGTGTGGTAGGCCTCGCCGTTGAAGTCGGAGGACATGCCGGCGCCGATGAGCATCTGCGCCTTGCGCTCCTCGCGGACCTTCCACTGGATGAAGTCGACGATCTCGGGGTGGTCCATGTCGAGGCAGACCATCTTCGCGGCGCGCCGCGTCGTGCCGCCGCTCTTCGTCGCCCCGGCCGCGCGGTCGAAGACCTCGAGGAAGCTCATGAGGCCCGAGCTCGTCCCGCCGCCCGAGAGCTTCTCCTGCTTGCCCCGGATGGTGCTGAAGTTCGTGCCCGTGCCCGACCCGTACTTGAAGAGCCGCGCCTCGCTCTTCACGAGGTCGTAGATGCTCATCAGGTCGTCGTTGATCGACTGGATGAAGCACGCCGAGCACTGCGGCTTTTCGTACGCATTCGAGACCTCGCAGATGGAGCCGTCGCCTTCTTCTCGGTCGAAGGGCTGCTTGGTCTCGGTCCAGGCGTAGTTGCCGCCCGCGCCGACGATGCCGTAGCGGTGCCAGAGGCCGCAGTTGAACCAGACGGGCGAGTTGAAGGCGCCGTACTGGTTCACGAGGAGGAAGGTGAGCTCCGCCTCGAAGGTCTCGGCTTCCTTGGTGCTGGCGAAGTAGCCGCCGAAGGACTCGCCCGCCTCGCGGATCGTCTTGGCCAGGCGCTCGACCACCTGACGCACGCTGGTCTCGCCGAGATCCTTCTTCCCGTGAAGGCCGGCCTTGCGGAAGTACTTGGAGACGACGATGTCCGTCGCGAGCTGCGACCAGCCCGCCGGCACCTCGGCCCCCTCCATCTTGAAGACCACGGAGCCGTCGGGGTTGTTGATGACGCTCGACCGACGCTCCCAGGTGACCTCGTCGAGCGGGTTCGCCCCTCGGTGCGTGAAGACCCGGTCGAAGGCGAGGCCACGCGCACGCGCCGCCTTCTTCGCCTCTTTCGCGGAGACCGCCGCCCCGGCCGCCGTGGCCGCCGCGGTCTTGCCGGGCTTGTCCGAGACCCGGGCTGCGCGCTTCGTGCCCTCCCCGGACGTCTTCGCCACCTTCCCGCCTTCCTCACCGATCGTCGGCTGCGCCATCTACATGTCTCCCAAGATGGAAAACGTCGCCTGTCCGTACGAACCGCTCCGAGAATCGTACAGTGGCGACGCTGCATTGGCAGGCCCGCGGCGCTGCCTCTGCTTTTGTTCAGGAGTAACTCGAAATCGTTTGCCGCGCCGGGCTCGACGCATCCGGCGGGCGACCTGCTGCCGACGGTGGAACCCCACCGGCAGTGTCTTGGTCGCCGTCGTACCCCAACCCCTAGCGTCCAGGCAAGCCCCCAAGATCAGGATGAGGGTTCTCCACACCAAACCACATGAACCGCTGCACCCCTGTGGATGTGTCCCGCCCTATCCTGGTTTTTCCGAACAAAGACCGAGATATGGAGCGCCTCGGTCAAACGCCGGTGTCCCCGCTTGGCAGGAAAATTCCGTTTATCATCCCACACCAATTCCAATTAGGTCGAATTGTCTGGACGTGCAAAATGTAAGGAAACAACGCATTGACAACACGGGGCGTCGCGTTTCAAGCGCCCACGCCGTCCTGCGGTGCGTAGCGTCGTTCCCACCCTGCGCGCCCCCCCAAGGCCGGAGAGCGCAGAATCTGCGGGATCCCTTGGGGAATCGTTACGTGAGGTCCTGCCAGGTTCGTCCATCCGAACCCCAAGGCTCGTAGACGAGCACGCGCTCGCTCGCCGCGAGGTTCAAGCCGAGCAAGGCACGCTCGGCCACCGGCGAGAGGCCAAGCGCCCCCAGCGCCGACAGCGCCGCCTGGGCCACGCGCGCCGCGCTCGGCGGTGGCCCCTCCCCACGCGGCGGAGGCACGAGCCGAAGCTCGAGCGGGCCGAGCCCCGCGAAGTCCGACGCCCGAGCGACCGCGTCCGAGAGGCCCCCGAGCTCGTCGACGAGCCCACGCGCCCGCGCCTCGGTCCCGCTGTAAATGCGGCCCTGCGCGAGCTTGTCGATGTCCTCGAACGCCCGGCCCCGCCCCCGCGCGACCACGCCCACGAACGTCCGGTAGAAGGCGTCGACCTCGGACTCGAGCACCGCGCGCTCGGACGCGTCGAGCGGCCGGACGGGCGAGAACAGATCGGCGCGCGCCCCGCGCTTGACCACGTCCGTCGAGACGCCGACCTTCTCGAGGAGCCCGCGCAGGACGAAGTGCGCCGACACGACGCCGATCGACCCCGTGATGACCTGGGGCTCGGCGACGATGACGCGCGCCGCCGCCGCGACGTAGTAGCCGCCGCTCGCCGCGACGTTCGAGAGGTACGCGATGACCGGCTTCTCCTTCGCGAGCAGCTCGACCTCGTGGTGGATGCGGTCCGAGGCGACGGCGCTGCCGCCGGGCGAGTCGATGTGCAGCACGACGGCCGCGATGCGTCGGTTGCTACGCGCCGCGCGGATCGCCCGGACGACGCGGTCCTCGACGGCGAGCTTGCCGAGCGAGAAGCGGCTGCGCGAGACGATGGGACCGTGCACCTCGACGAGGCCCACGACCGGCCGTGGCAAGAGCGGCCGGAAGCCAGGCGCGCGACGCGCGGCGATGTACCGGCCCGCCGGCATCCAGCGCGCCGTCGGGGCCGGCGCCTTGCCGAGCAGCGTCGTGACCTCGTCCTCGTACGCGACGGCGTCCACGAGGCCGAGCTCCTCGGCGCGGCTCGCTCGGTAGGGCGCCTCGTCGACCCAGCGAGCCGCGACCGTCACGTCGCCGCCGCACCGCTCCGCGAGCGCCCGGACGAGCGCGTCATGCCGCGCGCCGAGCACCTCGCCGAGCTGCTCGCGTTGCGCCTCGCTCATCGCGTCCCGCACGAGCGGCTCGGCGGCGGCCTTGTACGTGCCGCGCGCAAACACTTCGGGCTCGACCCCGATCTCGGCGAGCGCCCTGCGCAGGTAACGCCCCGTCGCCGCGTAGCCGATCGGCGCGACGAGCGTCTCGGGCCCGACCACGACGCGGCGCCCCGCGGACGCGAGGTACATCGTGTCGTTGTCCGCGCCCATGGGCAGGTAGAAGACGACCTCCTTGCCCGCGTCCCTCAGGTGCGCGAACACCTTGCGCAGCGAGGCGAGCACGCTCGGTCCGGCCGCGAGGCCGTCGAGCCGGACGAAGAGCCCCGCGGCCCGGTCGTCCCCGGCGATGAGCTCGCAGAGCTCCCGCACCCGCGTCACCGAGAGCGGCGGGCGAACGCGCCGGAGGAGACGCGCGAGGCCGCGCGGCCGCGCCGGCACGGTATCGACGACCGGCCCGTCGAGTTCGAGCATGACGTAGCCGCCCTTCGGGATGGCGAACGCGCGGCGCAGCCATCGGAGGGGCAGGACGAGGAGGAGGAGGAGGTTCGTGAGGAGGGAGCGGAGCAAGGGAGGGCCTTCGGATCCGGGGAGGAACGAGCGCAACGTAGACCCTCGGAGGCGACGGCGGTAGATCGGGCCGTTCCCTCCTCGGGAAGGGGGCCAGACCGCCCTGGCCGCGTTATGCTCCGGGGACGAGCCGGCCGTCGCCGGCGCTCGAACGCGACAGGAGTGTTGTTGTCCTCGTTGAACGATCCGCAGAGCGGCATGTCCCCCCCTCCCCCGCGTGGGCCTTCGAACGGCCGCTCCTCGCTGCGGATCGTCCCCCTCGGCGGGCTCGGCGAGATCGGGATGAACTGCATGGCGCTCGAGCAAGGCGACGACGTCGTGCTCGTCGACTGCGGCGTCACGTTCCCGACGACCGACCTCGGCATCGACACGTACCACCCGCGCTTCGACTACGTGATCGGGCACAAGGACCGCGTGCGCGCCGTCGTGCTCACCCACGGACACGAGGACCACATCGGGGGCCTGCCTTATCTGCTCGCGCACCTCGACGAGGACGTCCCGGTCTACGGGCCGGCCCACGCGCTGGAGCTCGTCAAGGGCCGGCTCGCCGAGCACGGCTACGGCGACGACGAGGTCGAGCTCATCCCCGTCGCGCCGCGCAAGACGTACGAGGCCGGCTCCTTCTCGTTCGAGCCCATCCGCGTCACGCACTCGATCGTCGACGCGGTCGCCCTCGCGTTCCGGACGTCCGCGGGCATCGTGGTGCACACGGGCGACTTCAAGCTCGACCCCACGCCGCCCGACGGCGAGCTGACCGACGAGGAGCGCCTCGCCGAGCTCGGCGACGAGGGGGTCTCGCTCCTGCTCTCCGACAGCACGAACGTGGACTCGCCCGGCCGATCGACGAGCGAGCTCTCCGTCGGCCACGCGCTGGAGGAGATCGTCACGCGCGCCAAGACCCGCGTGATCATCGGCATGTTCGCCTCGAACGTGCAGCGCCTCTCCATGCTGGCGAAGGTCGCCGTGGCCACGCGGCGGCGGCTCTGCTTGCTCGGTCGCAGCGTGCAGACCCACGTCCGCGCCGCCGAGATCGTCGGCCGGCTCCGGTTCCCGAGTGATCTGCTCGTCCCGCCCGAGCACCTCGGCTCGATGCCGCGCGACCGCGTCCTCATCATCGCGAGCGGCACGCAGGCCGAGCGCATGAGCGCGCTCGTGCGCCTCGCGGCCGGCACACACCCCTTGCTCCGCCTCGACCCGGGCGACGTCGTCGTCCTGTCGAGCCGCATCATCCCGGGCAACGACCGGCCGGTCTTCGAGATGATGGGCGATTTCCTGCGCATGGGCATCGACCTCAAGACCGGGCTCACGGACCGCGGCGTGCACGCGAGCGGGCACGCGCACCGCGAGGAGCAGACGCGCATGATCGAGCTCTGCCGGCCCCGCTCGTTCGTGCCGGTGCACGGGACCTTGCACCACCTCGTGCGGCACGCCGCGCTCGCCCGCGAGGTCGGCGTCTCCGACGTGCTCGTCGCCGAAAACGGCGAGGTGGTCGAACTCGGCGCGCGGGCGGCGCTCGCCAAGGCCGCGCGCGTCACCGTGGGCAAAGTCGCGACCTACGCCGGCGACGAGCTGCCCGACGAGGTCATCCGCGAGCGCGCGCAGCTCGGACGGTCGGGCGTGGCGATGGTGTCGCTCGTGCTCGACCGGCGCGGCAGCGTCGCCGCCCCGCCGCGCGTCGTGCAGCGCGGCGTCGTTGATCAAGAGGAAGGCGCCTCCGAGGTGATGCGCGCCGCGGCCCTCGCGGTCTCGCGCGCCATCACGGAAACGGACGGCCGCACGCGGTCGAGCGACGAGGGCGTGACCGAGGTGGTGCGCCTCGCCGCGCGGCGCGTCATCGAGGCCAAAACGGGGCGCAGGCCGATCGTCGTCGTGGCGCTCTCGCGGGTATGAACACGCCGAACCACGCCCACGAGCTCGTCGCCTCTGCGCTCCACGCGCTCGTCGCGGACGCACGCGCGGCCCGGGAGCGGGTGCTCGCCGTCGCCGCGTCCGCGCTCTTCCAAGGAGCGCCGGGCGGCGCCAGCGACGAAGCGGCGCTCCACGACTTCCGCGTGGCGCTGCGGCGGATGCGGACGATCCTCCGCGTCGCGCGTGACCTCTGGCGGCGCAAGCGGCTCGCGCGGATCGAGGGCGAGATCCGGTACCACGCCCAGGCCACGGGCGCGCTCCGCGACGACGAGGTGCTGCGCGAGACGCTCACCGCGCTCGACCTGCCCCAAGAGGCGCGCGCCGAGGTGGGCGCCTGGCTCGTCCGCCGCGCCCGCGCCACGCGGAAAGAGCACGCCGAGGTCACGCGCCTGCTCCGGGACGGCCCTCCCGCGCACGCGCCGACCTTGCCGAATGGCAAGCGCATCCGACCTCTCGAGCGCTCGTTCCATGCGCTCGCCGCGCGCCTCGACGGGGACACGCCGCGGATCGTGCCTGCTGTCGAGCTCGGCCACGAGGTCCTCGATCGCGCGGCGCGCGACGTGGCGACGTGGGCCCAGCGCGACGTCGGCGACGTCGACGCGATGCACGAGCTCCGCATTCGTTACAAGCGCCTGCGCTACACCGCCGAGCTCTTCGCGGCGCCCCTCGGCGTGACGGCGACGCGCCTCGCCAAGCACGCGACGCGCATGCAGCGGCACCTCGGCGAGTTGCACGACATCGACCAGGCGATGATCACGCTCGGCCGCGCGCGTAGCCTCGGCGCGGCCACGAAAGGCGCGGTCCTCGCGGCGCTCCGCGCGTCCCGTGTCGCGTGTGCTTCGAAGGTCGAGCTGCACCTCGTCGAGGCGCGAAACCTCGTGGTTCGTGGGCTGGACGACGAGTCACCACCCATCGTGTGAATGCTCGCCCGTCTCCTGCGATTGCCGTCGTCGTGATACCTTCGGGGCATCCTTTCCAAGTCGGGCCTGCGCGCCCGAGCGAGGTGATGCCGTGAAGCGCTCCGCCATCTTGACCGCAACCCTTCTTTCGGCTCTGGGCCTCACGTACCTGGGCTGTACCCAAGACTTCAACCAGTTCGAGCCCTCGGGTGGCACCGGCGGCCTCGGAGGTGGGGCGAGCTCGTCGAGCACCGGCGGGACCGGCGGCGTCGGCGGGGTCGGGGGCATGGGCGGCGGCGGCATGGGCGGCGGCGGCACGGGCGGCATGGGCGGCATGCCCTGCCAGAACCCCGCGGAATGCCCGGCGGACACGGCCTGCCGCGACTGGAGCTGCGTGAACGGGATGTGCGAGGCGGATGACGCGCCGCAGGGCACGGACCTGCCCGACCCGATGAACGGCGACTGCAAGGCTCTCGCGTGCGACGGCATGGGCGGCGAGAGCGTGATCGACGACGACGACGACACGCCGCCCGGCGACGGCAACCCCTGCACGACCTCGGCCTGCGTCTCCGGCCTGCCCATGCAGATCAGCGACCCGCCGGGCGATCAATGCCCCGCCGGCGTGTGCAACGGGAGCGGCACGTGCGTCGAGTGCGTCGAGGACAACGACTGCTCGGGCAACGACGTGTGCAGCCAAAACACCTGCGTCGAGTGCGCCACCGACGCCGATTGCAATGACGGCGTTTGCAACGCGGGCACCTGCGTCGCGTGCGTCGCCGACAACGACTGCATGGGCACGAACCCCACGTGCCTGCCCGACAACACGTGCATCTCGTGCAGCGACGGCGTGATGAACGGCGACGAGACCGCGGTCGACTGCGGCGGCGCCAAATGCGGCAAATGCATGAATGGCATCACGTGCGCGGCGAACGCCGAGTGCACGAGCAACTTCTGCGTCGACGGCGTCTGCTGCGCGACCGCCTGCACGGGCACGTGCCAGGCTTGCAACGTCGCGGGCAACCTGGGGACGTGCACGCCCGTGCCGGCCAACCAGGACGACACGAACGGCATGACGCCCTGCATGGGCAACAAGGCCTGCGACGGGGCCGGCGTCTGCAAGGGCGAGTCGGGCGCCCCGTGCACGAACAACAACGAGTGCCTGAACAACATGTGCACGGGCGCGGGCGCGAACAAAACCTGCGCGCCCTGATCGAAGCCCGCCGCGCGCGCCGGGTCTCCGCGGAGGCCCGGCGCCCGGGGCGCCCTCCCCGGCTACTGCCGGAAGATCTCCACCCGCTCGATCACCACGTCCTGATCCGGCCGATCGCGCGAGGTCGGGACGTTCGCGATCCTGTTGACCACGTCCTGCCCACTCACGACCCGGCCGAAGACCGAGTGCTTGTTGTTGAGGTGCGGCGTCGGTCCCTCCGTGATGAACCACTGCGACCCGTTCGTGCCCTTGCCGCTGTTCGCCATGGAGAGCACGCCCGGCCCGTCGTGGACGAGCTCCGGGTGGAACTCGTCGGCGAACTTGTAGCCCGGCCCGCCCGTGCCCCAGCGCGCCGCCGTGTCCGCGTGACGCGTGAGCGGATCGCCGCACTGGATCATGAACCTCGGGATCACGCGGTGGAAGCGGACGCCGTTGTAGAGCGGGGTGTTCTGCTGGGTCTCCCCGGTCTTCGGGTCCTTCCAGGCGATCGCGCCCGTCGCGAGGCCGACGAAGTTCTTCACGGTGTTCGGCGCGCGCTCCTCCTCCAGCCGAAGGACGATGTCGCCGAGCGTCGTGACGAGCCGCGCGTGGAGCTGCCCTTGGCCGGGCACGTTGATGGCCGGAAATTCCATGTCTCTCTCTCCTCTTCCTTTTCCGTGGGGCCCTGGGGCCCCGTCCCCCTCAGACGTTTTCGAACAAAGCCGCGATCCCTTGCCCCACGCCGATGCAGAGCGACGCGAGGCCGAGCTTCTTCTCGCGCGCCTTCATCGCATGCACGAGCGTGCACGCAATCCGCGCGCCCGACGAGCCGATCGGGTGGCCGAGCGCGATGGCGCCGCCGTTCACGTTGACGCGCGCGGGGTCGAGCTCGAGCGCGCGCACGCACGCGAGCGACTGCGCCGCGAACGCCTCGTTCAGCTCGACGAGGTCCACGTCGGAGGCCTGAAGCCCCGCCCGGCTGAGCAACTTTCGGACGGCGGGGATCGGCCCCTCGCCCATGAAGCTCGGATCCACGCCGGCCGTCTGGCTGCCGAGCACGCGCGCGAGCGGCGTCACGCCCATCGCCGCCACGACCTCGGCCGACGCGAGCAAGAGCCCCGACGCGCCGTCGTTGATCGGCGACGAGTTGCCCGCCGTCACGCTGCCGCCCTTCTTGAACACCGCCGGGAGCTTCGCGAGCGCGTCGAGCGTCGTGCCTTCGCGCACGGACTCGTCGCGGTCGAAGAGCACGGGCTCGCCCTTCTTTTGCGGGATCGGCACGGGCACGACCTCGGCCGCGAAGGCCCCGCTCTTCCACGCCTCGGCTGCCCGGCGCTGCGACTCCACCGCGAAGCGATCCTGATCCTCGCGCGAAATCCCGTACTTCTCGGCCACGTTTTCGGCCGTCTCGCCCATCGAGATCAGCGGGAAGCGCGCCTTCATCCGCGGGTTCTCGTACCGCCAGCCGAGCGTCGTGTCGTAGACCGGCGGCGGCGTGCGATCGAAGGCGCTCGCCTGCTTCGGCATCGAGAACGGCGCGCGCGTCATGCTCTCGACCCCGCCCGCGATCACGCACGACGCCTCGCCCACCGCGATCATCCGCGCCGCGTCCGCGACCGCCTCCAGGCCCGAGCCGCAGAGCCGGTTCACCGTCACGGCCGGCACCTCGTAGGGCAAGCCCGCGATGAGCAGCGCCATGCGCGCCACGTTCCGGTTGTCCTCCCCGGCCTGGTTCGTCGCTCCGAACACCACGTGATCGAGCCGCGCCGAGAGCGCCTCGTTGCGCTTCGCCAGCGCCGACACGACGTGCGCCGCGAGGTCGTCGGGACGCGCGCTCGCGAGCCCGCCGGCGTACCGTCCGATCGGCGTGCGCACGGCGTCGACGACGTAGACCTCGCGAGGCAAAAGAGACGGTCGCGTGCTCATGCGAAGGGACTCTAGTCGCAGCCCCCGAAGCCGCGCAAAGCTTCGTTTTCCTCATCGCCCGCGGCACAACACGTGATCCGTCCCGCGCCCTGGATCCTGCGGATTCGAAGCGACCCCGCGCAGGCGCAAATCCTGCGCGCGTGATGGGTACAGGAGGAACGTCGCAGACGGACAAAGGGGCGCCGTGATCGCTCCGGCGAGGCCTTTTTGTCGCGTATTGCGACGAAAATGAAGGTACGCTCGGGAGACGTCATCGCGTGGGGGGGAGCGCCGCGCACCGACGGATTGCCATGAAGAGCACCGAGCACCGAGCGCGCGAGCCCGGTCCTACCGAGGAGCAACTCGCCTTCCTGGCGCGGGCCGGCGAGCGCCTGGCGAGCTCCCTCGATTTGCGCACGACGCTGGCAAACCTGGCGCGGCTGAGCGTGCCCACGCTCTGCGATTATTGCGTCATCGACCTGCTCGAAGAAGACGGACGCCTGCACCGCGTCGAGTCCGTGCACGTCGACCCCGCCAAGGAGCACCTGCTCACGGCCCCCGCGTCGCCGCGCGAAGGCGGCCTGTGGTTCGCCGACGTCGGCCCGCGCCTGCTCGCGCGTGGCGAGCCCTTGCTCACGCCGAGCAACGACGCGGGCCCCGCCCCGCGCAGCCACCCCTTCTTGCCCGCGGCCGTCCTCGGCACGATCTCCTCGATCAACGCGCCCCTCGTCGCCTCCGGACGCACCATTGGCGTGCTCACGCTGGCCACGGCCGACTCGGGTCGACGTTACGGGAACGCCGATCTCACGATCGCCCAGGACCTCGCCCGGCGCGCCGCGCTCGCCATCGACAACGCGCGCCTGCACGCCGCCGAGCAGCGCGCCCGCGAGGCCGCCGAGCGCGCCGCGGCCCGCACCTCACGGCTCCAGGCCCTCACGTCGAGCCTCGCCGCCGCGCTCACGCCCGCGCAGGTCGCCGACGCCGTCCTGCAACAAGGCCTCGTGGCCGTCGACGCCCGCGCCGCCGCGCTCGCCCTGCGCACGCAGGACGGGAGCCTCGACGTCGTCGGCGCCCTCGGGTTCGCCCCGGGCACGCTCTCGCGCGGCGCCCGCGTCGCCGAGGCGGCTCCCGGCCCGCTCGCCGAGGCCGTGCGCCGCAAGCAGCCCCTCTGGCTCGAATCGGAGGCCGCCGTCGCCGAGGCGCGGGCCCTCGCCGAGCTCGATCCCGAGGGCCAGGACCCGCCGAAGGCCGTCGCCTGTTTGCCCCTCCTGCTCGACGACCGGGCCACGGGCGTGATCCTCTTCTCCTTCCGCGAGCCCCGCGTCATCTCCCACGAGGACCGCTCGTTCCTGCTCACGCTCGCGCGCCAGTCCTCGCAGGCCCTCGAGCGCGCGCGCCTCTACGAGGCCACCGAGCGCGCCCGCGCGGCCGCCGAGCTCGCGACGACACGCCTCGTCGCCCTCCAGCGCATGACGGCCGCGCTCTCCGACACGATGAGCCGCATCAAGGTGGCCGAGACGATCGTCGACCACGTGCGCGACATGCTGCCGCGCTGCAAGGCCATCGTCGCGACGGTCTCCGCCGACGGCGAGCACCTCGACCTCGTCCGCGCCATCGGCCACACGCGCGAGACGCTCGACCGGTACGACTCCACGAAGCTCGCGTTCTCCTCGCCGCTCACGGACGCCGTCCGGAGCCAGACGCCGCTCTTCTTCGACGACGACGCCTACCGCGCGCGTTACCCGCACCTCGCGAGCGGCGCGTCCGACGTGCCGTGCTGCGTCGCCGCCGTGCCCTTCATCGTCGAGGACCACGCCATCGGCGGGCTCTCGCTCCGCTACCACCGGTCGAGCCAGCACACGAGCGAGGACAACGCCTTCATCCTGCACCTCGCCCGCACCTGCACGCAGTCGCTGGAGCGCGCCTACCTCTACGAGGCCGAGCGCAAGGCCCGCGCCGACGCCGACGTCGAGCGCAAGCGCCTCGCCCTGCTCGCCGAGGCGAGCGCCGTGCTCAACGCCTCGCTCGATTCGGCGGCCATCACGGAGTCGCTCGCGCGCGTCGCGGTGCCGAGCTTCGCGGGCTACTGCATCCTGTGCAACCTCGACGAGGAAGGCACCCCGCAGTTCGTGTACGCGCTGCACGAAGACCCCGAGATGGAAGCGCTCCTGCGCGACATGCGCGCACGTTACCCCTTCGGCAAGAGCCACCCGATCAGCGAGGCCGCGCGCACGGGCAAATCGAAGCTCCTCCGCGTGGTCGACGACGGCGCGTTCCGCGCGGTCGCCGCCGACGACGAGCACCTCGCGATCATCCGCCGCATCGGCACCACGTCGGCGATCGTCGTGCCGCTCATCGCGCGTGGCCACACCCTCGGCGTGCTCTCGTTCGGCACCACGCGCGGCCGCTACGGCCCGTCCGACCTCGCGCTCGCCGAGGAGCTCGGCCAGCGCGCCGCCCTCGCGCTCGACAACGCGCGCCTCTTCCACGAAGCGCAGGAGGCGAGCCGCGTGAAGGACGAGTTCCTCGGCGTCGTCTCGCACGAGCTGCGCACGCCGCTGAACGCGATCCTCGGCTGGGCGCGTATGCTCCGCACCGGCGCCGTCCGCGAGGGCAACCAGCCCCGCGCGCTCGAATCGATCGAGCGCAACGCCGTGCATCAAGCGAAGCTCATCGACGACCTGCTCGACGCCTCGCGCATCACGGCGGGCAAGCTCCGCCTCGACCCCTCGGTCCTGGAGCTCGCGCCCGTCGTCGAGACCGCCGTCCACGCCGTCACGCCGGGCGCGACGAACCGCGAGATCTCGCTGCACACGACCTTCGACACGAACAGCGTGCCGATCTTCGGCGACCCGAGCCGGCTGCAGCAGGTCGTGTGGAACCTGCTCTCGAACGCGCTCAAGTTCACCCCGAAGGGCGGGCGCATCGACGTGCGGCTCGCGCGCACGGGCGACGAGGCGGTGCTCGTGGTCTCCGACAGCGGCCGTGGCATCCGCGCCGAGCTCTTGCCGCACATCTTCGAGCGCTTCCGTCAGGGCGACGGCACGCTCACACGCGCATCGGGTGGCCTGGGCTTGGGCCTATCGATCGTGCGTCACCTCGTCGAGGCGCACGGCGGCACCGTACGCGCCGAGAGCGACGGCCCGGACACGGGCGCGAAGTTCACGGTCAAGCTCCCGATCGCCAAGCCCCGCCCGCTCCCCGCCCCAGGCCCTCCCGCCGACGAACGCCGCGCGGAAAAACGAGCGCTCGCAGGCCTGTCGGTGCTGGTCGTCGACGACGAACCCGACGCGCGGGAGATCCTCTCGGAGATCCTCGACATCGCAGGCGCGACCGTGAAGACCGCGGCCGACGCCGCCGAGGCGCTGCGCATCCTGTCGGACTTCGTACCCGACGTGCTGGTCTCGGACCTCGCGATGCCGGGGGACGACGGCCTCTCGCTCATCCGCAAGATCCGCAGCCGCACGCCGGATCGGATCGCGACGATGCCGGCCATCGCGCTCACGGCGTACACGCGGCCGGAAGATCGCGTGCGCGCGCTGAACGCAGGGTTCCAGATGCACGTGCCGAAGCCGGTGGACCCGACGGAGCTCGTGGTGACGATCGCGAGTTTGCGGACGCTTTTGGCCTGAGCACAGGCGCCGCCCTTTGGCGCTTCGCCAACGACCCCCCGGCCGCACCGACCGCCGCTTGGCGCTTCGCCAACGACCCCCCGGGCCACGCCGACCGCCGCTTGGCGCTTCGCCAATGACCCCCTGGGCCGCGCCGACCCCTCGTTGGCGCGTCGCCAAGCGTCTTTGGCGTCAACCGGACCGCTCTTCGGCGCGTCGCCAACGACTCCCGGGGCCACGCCGACCGCCCTTTGGCGCGTCGCCAACGCCCCCCCGGGCCACGCCGACCCCTCGTTGGCGCGTCGCCAACGCCCCCCGGGCCACGCCGACCCCTCGTTGGCGCGCCGCCAAGCGTCTTCGGCGTCACGCGGACCGCTCTTCGGCGCTTCGCCGCTCCCTTTCAGGAGACGTTGGCGCGAGGCAGCGAGGTCCCCGCTGCCCCACGTTCCCTACTTCCCCGCCTGCTCCTGCACGAACCGCGCGAGCAGCGCCTGATCCTTCTCGGAGAGCTTCTCCTTGAACGCGGGCATATGCCCTTCGAGCTTCGGATCCATCGCGCCCTTGGGATAGGTCTTGCCGCTGCCTGGATCCTCGATCTGCGCGAGGATCCACGGCACCGAGGCCCAGCCGCGCAGCTCCGGCGCGAGCGAGTCCTCGTCGTCCGTCTTGCCGTCGAACCGATGGCAGCTCGTGCAGCGTTGCCCCACGAGCTTCTCGCCCGGCAACCCCTCGCCCTTCTTCCCTTGCGCTTGCACGGCGAGGAAGTCCGCGATCGCGTCGAGGTCGGCCGGGTTCATCGCCGTGAACGCCTTCGCTGCCTCGGGATCCGCGGGCGGCTTCGTCATGCTCGGCATCTCGCCTTTGAACGCGGTCTTGCCGAACATCATGTCGTGATCCGGCTCCTCCATCACCCGCTTCGCCCACGCCTTCGTGCCGAAGCCCGTGAGATCCGGCGCCGTGTCCTTGCCCTTCGGCGGCCCCAGATCCCCCATGCGATGGCAGCTCGCGCAGTGCTGTTCGAACAGCGCCACGCGTCGCGTCTCCGGGTGGTTGCGCAGCATCGCGAGCGCGCCCTCCGGCGGCACGCCTTCCTGCGCCAGCTTGAGCGCCTTCGCCCCTTGCGCCTCGGCCTTCGCCACCGCCTTCCCGAACTCCGCGTCGGCCGCGTCCGTGCGCATCGACGCGAACGTCAGCACGCCCGCCGCCACCCCGAACAGGCCCACCGGCACGAGCAGCGGCAGCCGCTTCATCACGCCGCGATCCGCCTTCTTGTCGAGCAGCGGCAAGAGCACCAGGTACCCCACCACGAGCCCTGGGATCACCACCGTCGCGATGAGCTCCAGCTTGCCCGGGAAGGGCTTTCGCATCTCGTAGAGCGCGAGGAAGTACCACTCGGGCCGCGCCGGGTAGTCGCTCGTCGGATCCGCCGGCGCGTCGAGCGGCGCGCCGTGCCGCAGATACGTCAGCGCCCCGATCACGCCGAGCACCACCACGGCCACGATCACGTCGCGCGCCGCCTGCGTCGGGAAGTATCGATCCGACTTCACCGCGTCCGCGGGCGTCGCGAGCGCCGGCCCGTGCTTGCGCGACAGCCACAGGTGCTTCGCCGCGATCGCGCCGAGCAGGAACGGGAGCACCACCGTGTGCAGCGTGTACAGACGCGAGAGCGTCATGTGCCCCGGCGTCCCTCCGCCGAGCAGGAGCTGCTGCAAGACGCCGCCGACCACGGGCACCGTCCCGATGATCCCCGTCTCGACACGCAGGCCCCAAAAGCCGCGTTGATCCCAGCGCAGCGGGTTGCCCGTCAGCGCCGTGACCACGACGAGCCCCACCAGCGCGAGGGCCAACCAGTACGTCAGTTCCCGCGGCTTGCGGTACGCCCCGCGCACGATCGCGTACCCCACGTGGATCACCGCGAGCACGATCGCCGCCTGCGCGCCGAACTGGTGCAGCCCGCGCACGATCCAGCCCGCCGGCACCGCTTGCTGCAGGTACGCCACGCTCGCCCACGCCGTCGTCGCGCTCGGCGAATACACGGTCATGAGCAGCACGCCCGTCACCGCTTCGAGCAAGAGCACGATGCCGAGCGCCGCGCCCCACGCGTACGCGAAGCGCGCGCCGCCGGGGACGGTCGCCTCCACGAACTTCCGGGTGATCGCCCGGTAGCCCGTCCGTTCGTCGAGCCAATCGCCGAGCTTCACCCGACCTCCTTTCGCTCCGCGATCCCCTGGCGGAAGAGCTTGAAGTCCACCTCGACGTGCCCGTCCACGACGCGCACCACGAGCGGATCCATCCCGCGCGGGCTCGGCCCTGCCTCCGCCGCGCCCGCGAGCGAGAACTTCGACGTGTGGCAGGGACACGAGAAGCTCTGCTTGTCGCCGTTCAGATCGATCGAGCAGCCGAGGTGCGGACAAACCGCGCTGAGCGCCGTCACGCTCTCGCCCTTCTTCGTCACCCAGATCGAGCCGAGGAGCTGATCCTTCGTCACCGTGTACGCGTCACGCTCGTCGCCGACGACCACGACGCGCCGCGGCTCGCCCTCGGTCAGCTCGGCGAGGCGACACACGCGCATCCACCGCGCCGCGCCCACGCCGCCCTCGGACGACGGGGCCAGCATGGTCGCGGCGGGGAGCACGATTGCGCCCGCGTAGGCCGCGCCGCCCAGCGCGACGAGCACCTTCAGCGCGCCACGACGGCCGCCGTCGACGCGCGAAGGTTCCTCGGGACGCTCGGCCCGCGGCGGCTCGCCGCCGAGGTCGTTTTGCATTGGCTCCGCCATCTCGTAGGCTCTCCCTCTCCGCCGCGCCCGCGCGCGGCAGAGCGAGGATACCCGAGGGGGAGGCCACTTGACGCAGAACAGGATCAGATCCCGCGTCGCCTTGCGCAGGCTCCTGCCGCTCGCCCTGACCCTCGTCACGTCCGCGGCATGCAAAACCACGCCCCCCAAAGCCCCGACGTGTAACCCTCAAGACCTCTCCGGCTGCATCATCGAAGAGGTCGACGTCCTCGGCAACGACGAGATCCCCGACGCCGCCATCAAGGACAGCATCGCCACCGCGGAGAGCTCGCATCCGCTCGGCGGCGTCCTCCAGGGCATCCCCATCCTCGGCCTCAGCGACGTCCTGGCCGTCGAGTACGAGCGCTTCGACCGCTTCGTCCTCGAGCGCGACCTCGCCCGCATCGAGCGTTACTACCGCAGCCGCGGGTTTTACGAGGCGCACGTCGAGGCGGGCCGGGTCATGCGCCGCAAGTCCGACGGCAAGCTCCGCATCGAGATCGTCGTCGACGAGGGCAAACCCGTGAACCTCCGCAAGGTCGACCTCGCCTGGGTCGACTGGCGCCTGCCCGACGCGGCCGACGTCACGCGCCCCGTCACCGAGGCGAAAAACGAGCTGCCCCTCGGCAAGCGCTTCGAGGAGGACAGCTACGAGGCCACGAAAAAGGCCATCATCCGCGTCCTCACCGAGCGCGGCTTCCCCTACGCGAACGTCCGCGGCGACGCCAAGGTCGACCTCGTCGCCCACACCGCCGACGTCACCTACACCATCGAGCTCGGCCCCCAGGCCAGCTTCGGCGACGTCCGCATCGTCGGCCTCGGCGAGCTACCTGAAAAGCCGATCCGCGCGGCCCTCGGCTTCAAGAAGGGCGATCGCTTCTCCACCGCCACCCTCGCCTCCGCCGAGCGCGCCCTCGCCGACTTCGGCGTCTTCGGCGCCATCGACGTCCGCCCCGAGCTCCCGCCGCCCGACAAGCCGCGCACGAACGTCGTCCCCGTCACGATCGTCGTCCAGCCTGCCGCGCTCCGCGCCGTCAAGCTCGGCTTCGGCGCCGAGGCCGGCGGGCGCGTCGAGGCGCACGGCACGGCGAGCTGGGAGGACCGCAACTTCCTCGGCGGCTTGCGCCGCTTCGCCGTCGAGGCGCGCCCCGGCCTCGTGTTCTACCCGAACGCCCTCTACAACCTCTTCCTCGCGCGCCCGAGCTACATCCTCCCCGAGATCCGCCTGCGCTTCGAGCTCCGCCAGCCCGGCGTCTTCGAGCCCCGCACGCAGGCCGTCCTCCGCGGCGCGGCGAACATCTACCGCCCCCTCAACATCATCACGGCGCCCGCCCCCGGCACGCCCGAGGCCAAGGAGCCCGCCCTCGGCTACCGCGAGGCGGCCGTCACCCTCGGCCTCGAACGCCGCTTCGCCGACTTCACGCATTACCTCGGGCAGTTCATCCACGTGCAGTACGACGACCCGTTTTTGTACTGGCACGACGGCGTCCCCGAAGGCTTCACCCGCCTGCTCTTCACGTACCTCGAGACCGTGGGCACGCTCGATTTCCGCCAGAACGACCGCGGCGAGACCGACCGCATCACCCCGCGCCGCGGCGTCTACCTGAACCTCAACGCGCAGCTCGCGGGCTACTTCCTCCCCGGCGACGCCGACGACGTCCGCCTACGCCCCGAGCTCCGCGCCTACGTACCCGTCGCCAAGCGCGTCACCCTCGCCTTCCGCCTGGCCGGCGGCTTCCTCATCCCGCGCTCGGACGACTTCCAGCAGACCCTCGACCTCCTCAGCCCCAAGGCCCGCGACAAGAAACGCCCCGACGAGAACGACGACGGCATCGTCGACGGCACGAACGTCTCCCTCGACGACCTCCGCAGGTCCCTGCAGCTCCTGCAGTTCCGCGGATTCTACAGCGGCGGCCCCAACTCGAACCGCGGCTACGTCTACAACGGCGTCGGCATGCACGCGAGCGTGCCGCTCCGTGACACCGCGCGTGGGGCCGTGCCTCCGTGGGCGCCGACGGGCGGCCTCACCTTGTGGGAGTCCGCGCTCGAGGTGCGCCTCTCGTTCACCGAGAACCTCGGCGCGATCCTCTTCCTCGACGCGAGCGACGTGAGGCCGGGCCTCGGCGAGCTCGCCCTGAACCGCCCGCACATGTCCGCCGGGCTCGGCGTCCGGTATGCGACCCCGGTCGGCCCTGTCCGTGTGGACGTCGGCTACCGCATCCCGTGCGCGCAGCAGATCGGCATCTGCGACGAGAACGAGCTTGGCTACGACGTCGGCTTGTTTGGATATACGGGCGGGTTCCCGATCGTGACCACGATCGCGATCGGCGAGGCGTTCTGAGCTGGGAGGCTCAGCCTTCTTCTTCTTCGACGCTCCACGTCGCGAGCGCCGTGATCCCGATGGCCGTCGCGCATTGCGCGCAGAGCGGCGGCTCCTCGTAGCGGACCTCGTCTCCGCGGGTCCACACGTAGAGCCCTCGCCCGGCCGGCTCGCCTTCGATGGGCTCCGAGCAGGCGTCGCACCGGAGCTCCCCCGCGTCCTCCGGCGCCGTGTGCGTTTTCAGCGCCATGTCGGCCAGCGAATCGATGGCCATGGAAAAAACCATGTTTCGCGGTTGCTCCATATGCCTCCCTCGGATCCGGCGACCGCCCGAATCTAGCTCAGGCTCTCGTCGGACGCACGTGCTCCGGAACGAGGGGGGGTGGACCAGGTGATTCCTGGGTGGAATTGAGGGAATCGCGGAGCTTGCGTGATCAGGCCTCGGCCTGGGCTTCCGCCTCGGGCGCCGCCTTCTTCGCCTTTTCCTTCTTCGACCCGCCTTCGAGGCAGCTCTCGAGCAGGATCTCCGACACGTCGAGCTGACGCACGCTTTCTTCCTTCCCGTGCGCCTTCAGGCCGTCGGTGATCATCGTCTGGCAGAAGGGGCACGCGGTCGCGATCGTCTTCGCCTCCGTCTGCAGGAGCTGGAGCGTGCGCTTCACGTTCACGCGATCCTTGTTTTGCTCCTCCATCCAGAACTGCGCGCCGCCGGCGCCGCAGCACAGGCCCTTGTTGCGGTTCCAGCCCTCCGCCTCGACGAGCTCCACGCCCGGGATGCTCTTCAGGATGTCGCGCGGCTGCTCGTACACGTCGTTGTAACGGCCGAGGTAGCAGGAGTCGTGGAACACGACCTTGCCCTTCACCGGCGTCTTCGGCGAGAGCTTCCGCTCCGCCACGAGCCCGAGCAGGTAGTCCGTGTGATGCACGACCTCGAACTTCGCGCCGAAGTCGGGGTATTCGTTCAGGATCGTATTGAAGCAGTGCGGGCAGGCCGTGATGATCTTCTTCACCCCGCCCTGGTCCTTGTAGCCGTTCAGCGTGGCCACGTTCTGCTCGGCCAGCATCGCGAACAGGTACTCGTTGCCCGCGCGCCGCGCCGGATCCCCCGTGCAGGTCTCCTCCTGCCCGAGGACCGCGAAGTCCACGCCCGCCTCCTTGAGCAGCCGCGCCGTCGCCCGCGCGATCTTCTTCGCCCGGTCGTCGTAGCTCGCCGCGCAGCCGACCCAGTAGAGCACCTCGGCCTTGGGGTTGTCCGACATCATCGGCACGTCGAGCCCCTCGGCCCAGTTCGCGCGATCCATGCGGGCGAGGTTCCAGGGGTTGCCGTTCACCTCGAGCGCCTGGAACGGACCGTTGAGCTGCGCCGGGAACTCGCCCTTCACGAGCACCAGGTGCCGCCGCATCTCCACGATCTTGTCGACGTAGCTGATCATCACGGGACACTGCTCTTCGCAGGCCCGGCACGTCGTGCAGGCCCAGAGCACGTCCGGGTGGATCACGTTCGCCACGAGATCCTTGCTCGCGTCGGCGGCCTCGGCGCTCGGCTGCGCCTGCAGGCCTTCCGACTCGGAGCGGTAGGGCCCGACCTCGCCGTTGTCCTCCGTCGTCGCGTCGGGCCGCGGCAGCGCCCCGCCCACGCGATCGGCCTCGTGCTTCTGCGCGATGAGCACGCTGTCGTGGTCGTACAGGTGGTCGCGCAGGTTCAGCGTGAGCTGCTTCGGCGAGAGCAGCTTGCCCGTCTTGTGGGCGGGGCAGTTGTCGGAGCAACGCCCGCACTCCGTGCACGTGTAGAAGTCGAGGATCGCCTTCCAGGTGAAGTCCTGGATCTTGTTCACGCCCACGGGCTCGGCCTTCGCGGGCTCCTCGGCCATCTTCATGACCATCTCGCCGATCGCCTCTGCGCTCGGCGCCATCATCGGCAGCCGCCCGCGCGGCGTCACGTTCCGGAAGAAGACGTTGAAGACCGCCGTGATGACGTGGAAGTGCTTCGAGTACGGAAGGACGTTCGCGAAGATCAGGACGAGCGACGCGTGCGTCCAGAAGCCGATCTTGGCGATCACGAGCAACGTGTCGCGCGGCACGCCCGCGAGCAGGGTCGCGAAGAACGAGCCGGCCGGCGAGGGGAACGGCGCCCAGGCGAGCGCGTGTGTCGGCGCCGGCCCGAGCGGGGCCACGACCTTGCGCACGGCGTCGCAGTACTCGGGCTCGAGGTTCCGCCCCGTACAGCCCACGAGGCCCTTGTGGTGCAGGACCATGGAGGCGCCGTCGTAGAGCATGTCCGCCAGCATCATCGTCATGATGATGCCGAGGATCAGGATCGCCTCGCCTGACTTGGTCATGCGGGGGTCGACCTTGATCACGCGGAAGTACAGGAAGACGAGCGCGCCGACGATCACGAGCGACGCGATGACGTCCTTCAGGAACTCGTAGGCGTGGCCGAGGGGCAGGCCGAGGAAGCCCTCGGGCCCCAGGATGAAGAGGTTGAACGACGGGTCGAACCCGCGGCCCCAGAGGATGATCGACCGGGCCAGGAGCACCACGAAGCCCAGGAAGATGAGCATGTGGGCTGCACCGGCGAGCCGGTAGTAATGCATCTTCTTCTGGGCGAGCGCGTAGATCGCCGTGCCCTTCACGCGCTCCGGAACGTCGTCGAAGCGATCTTCCGGCCGCCCGACCTGGAGCAGCGACCACCGCCGGCCTGCGCTGTACGCGAAGGCCCCGGCCAGGCCGAAGATCATGAGAAACATCATGAGCGGATTCATGGCGCGCGTTCTCCCGGGGAAACGGCCCCTGTTGTAGGTGGCCGAGTGGCCGCGCGTCAACCCGAGCGATGCCGCGCGTCACGGGGGTTTGGGGGCATAGCTAGGCTCGTCCTAGCGGAGCCCCCAAGCGTCAACCGGCTGGCCGCGAGATCAAAGTGTGAACTCGAACGACTTCTCTTCCGTGCCCGCGCCTGGCGCGAGCTCCACGACCATGCTGAACGGCCGCTGCCCCACGCGCGCGCCGAGGCGCACCTGCACCGGCGCGGCCGCGCCGTTGAGCTTGTCGAGGCGGATCACCACGCGGTAGCGACCGCGCTTCGGGTCCCCCTCGGCCAGGTAGACGTTCTCCACGTTCTGGCCCTGACACTCGTTCTCGGCCTGCGGACAATCGCGGTCCTTCACGAGGCCCGTCGAGGTCGGCTCACCGACCCGCGCGAGCTCGCCGCCGACGTCGTAGACGTTCAGGTCCACGTCGGCCTCGACCGCCTCCCACGCGATCACGAACTGCAAGATCCCCGTGTGCAGCCCGCAACCCTCGTCGATGACGCCGTTGCAGTTGTCGTCACGGGCGTCGAAACACGTCTCGATGCCCGTCGGCGTGCATGCGGTCTCGAGCACCACGCCCTCGCTCGCCTTCACGTCGACGACCTTGAGCGCGTCTTTCGCCGGCGGCGCAGGCACCTCGATACACGCCGGCCCTGCGAGCACGAACGCGAGCGCGGCGAGCACGTGCCGGGGCGTCAGAACGTGCCTGCGCATGAGACGCCGAGGCCGCCGAGCGGACCACACGCGAACGAACGGATGCCCGCGCCTTTTTGCGCCGCGGGCGGTGCTTCATCCTTGGGCTTCGCGGGCTCCTCGGGCATCGCGAACACCGTCAGCACGATCCCGCCCGCGCCGAGCACGAGCGCGCTGATGCCGAGGCCCACGCTGAGGTTCCGCATCGTGTTCGCGTCGCGCCCGTCGGCCGCGATCACCTGACGATCGAGCTGACAGAACGAAGCGTCCCCGCGGCTGCAGTTCGTCCCGTACATCCGCTCGTGGATCTCGATGTCGCGCGCGACGTTGTTGCGCAGGTGCGTCGACACGAGGCTCGCGCCGAGCGTGCCGAGCCCGAGCCCTGCGCCCACGCCCGTCGCCACGAGCCCGATCAGGCGCTGCTGCGGGATCCAGTTTTTCTGCGGCGGAGGCGGCGGAGGCGGCGGAGGCGGCGGAGGCGGCGCCTCTTTTTTGACCTCCTTTGGATCGATCGAGAGCTCGAGCGGCTTGCCGCCTTCGAGCTCGATCTCCTGCACCTCGTCCTCGTGGTCCGGCGCGCTCACGACGATCTTGTGCTTGCCGGGCGAGAGCCAGAGCGCCTTCGCGAGCGGCAGATTCACGGCCGGCTGATCGTCCACCACGAGCTTCGCCCCGCTCACCTTCGACGTGACGTTCAGCACGCCGATGTGCACCATCGCCTTCGCGAGCTGATCGTTGACGTCGGTCTTGTCCTCGTCGGACAGGGCCCCGACGTCCGAGACGAGCGCGGCTTGCATGGCCTCGGCCGCGGGCATCCACTTCTCGAGCGCGAGCAGCGAGTAGCCGATCATGCGGACGATCTGCGCGCTCGGGTAGAGCGCCTTCGCCTGCTCGAAGAGGTTCAGCGCCTTGTCGAACTGGCCCGCGCGATAGGCCGTGAGCCCCTCCGATGCGGCCTGGCGCGCGAGCTGGATCTGGGCCTGCGAGGTCTGCGCGTCGGACGCCTGCGAGGACGCGGGCGCGGCGAGACCAACGAAGGCGACGAAGGCAAAGGCGAGCGAACGCCGGCAGAGCTCGTTCATCAGAACTTGATGTTACCGACCTTCGGCGCGACGGTACTAGAAGGCTTCGGTTTTCCAGTGCCGCTCTTCGTCGTCGCCGTGGTGGCGGCCACCGCGGCGGCCGTGGGCTTGGCCGTCGGCGCCGCCGTGGGCGCGGCGGAAGGCTCGGCCGTCGGCGCGACTTCGATCGCGAGATCCTCCTCGGGCTCGGCGGCCTGCGCAGGATCGGCCGTCGGCGCGGCCGTGGCCGCAGGCTCGGTCGTCGGCGGCGGGGCAGGAGGCGGGGCGACGGGCGGCGGCGGCTCGGCCGTCGTCGCGGCGGGCGGCGTCGTGGCCGTGGCCTGCACGGCGGGCACGGGCCCGGCAGCCTTCCCCTTGAACACGAAATAAAGCCCGGCTGCGCCTGCGAGGCCCACCGCGATGAGCCCGGCCGCGAGGATCACGCCGAGCTTCGACCGGGCCGGCGGCGCCATCGCCCCGGCCTGCGTCGAGTAGAGCGGCGCGCCCGTCGTCCCCGGCGGGATCGACACGCGCGGGATGGGCGCGCCCGACTGCGACATGCCCATCGCCGCGAGCTGCGCGGCCGTCGCGCCCGCATGGGAGAGCGCTGCGGGATTGACGCCGGGCGGCAGCGTCATGCCGGCTTGCGAGAGGCCGGCGGCGGGGATGCTCGTGCCCGGGATCGACATGCCCGGCGGGATCGAGCCGCCCGCCACGCTCATGCCGTACATCGGCATGCCTTGCAGCGCCTGACGCACCTGCGCCGACGCGGAGAGATCCGACGGGTTCGGCATGTCGAGGCTCGTCGGTTGCGCCGCGTAGTTCACCTGCAGCGCCATGGCGAGGGCCTGGGTCTGCTCGACCGCGTTCGGGTATCGCTGCTCGGCTTCCCGCGCGCAGGCCCGGGCAAACCACGCGTCGAAGCGCGGGCCGAGGTGCGGCGACATCGTGCTCGGCGGGGTCATCGGCTCGTAGAGGATCTGCCCGATGAGCGCGGCCATGCCCTCGGCGGACCAGTAGTTTTTCCCGGTGAGCAGGCGGTAGGCGATGAGCCCGAGCGCCCACAGATCCGCGGCCGGGCCGACCTTCGACGCCTGCCCGCGGGCCTGCTCGGGCGACATGTACCAGGGCGTGCCGAAGATCGCGCCGTCCTGCGTGAGCTCCTTGGCGTCGCTTTGATCGACGAGCTTGGCGATGCCGAAGTCGAGGATCTTCACGAGCGGCGTGCCGTCCTCGCGTTGCGTGACGATGAGGTTCGCCGGCTTGAGATCGCGGTGGACGATGCCGAGCGTGTGCGCCTTGTCGAGGACCCGCGCGACCTGCTTCAGGTACACGACGACCTCGCCCGCGGGCAGCGCGCCGCGTTGCTTCAGCTCCGAGCCGAGATCCCGGCCCTTGAGCAGCTCCATCACGATGAACGGCACGCCGCCGATCTCGGGCGCGACGTCGGCGTCGATGACGCGCACGACGTGCTCGCTGCCGATGCTGACGGGCGCGCGCGCCTCGGTGCGGAAGCGCTCGACGGCGCCGGGGTTGTTCGCGACCGACGGATGCAGGAGCTTGAGCGCGCAGATCTCGCCGGTGTTGACGTGACGAACGGCGTACACCGCGCCCATGCCGCCGCGACCGATGAGCTTTTCGATGCGGTAGCGGCTCTGGATCACGAGCCCCGGCTGGAGATCCCCTTGCTGCGGGTTCACGGCCTCGCCGACATCGGCGGGCACGGCCGGCGCGCCTGCGGCCGGGCGCGGCGCGGGCGCGGGCGCCCCTGCGGCGGGGCGC
>NZ_SSMQ01000085.1 GCF_005144585.1 Polyangium fumosum
CCCTCGTCAAAGTCCAAATATGGGGGCGGTAGCCTGCAAGACTCAGCAGCGGAAGAGCCGGATGGTGGAAATCTCCTTGTCCGGATCTGGTGAGGGCCCCGGGGCAGTCGACCGGGGCTACTCGACAGGCCCCTTCATATCCCTTCGTGAAATGCCGCATCACCCGGAACGGCCCGATCACCTCCGCCTGCGCGAGCGCCTTCGCCAGCTCCTCTCCAAACTCCTCCGCCAGGTACTTGGCCGCGTCCTCCGAAAGCTCGGCCACGTCCTTGATGACGACCTTCTCGCCGCGCGCCAGGGCCTCCGACGTCGCCTTCATGAACTTGTTGCCGAGCGCCATCGCCACCGGCGAGAACATCACCGCCGCGGCCGCCGCCTGGAGCCTCGGGTCGTTCGGCCCGTCGGCATTCATCCCGCCGACGATCCCGTATTCCTTCCCGTCGGGCCGATGGAGGTCCTCGTTCATTTGCAGGTTGAAGATCGCCCCCGCGATCACCACCTGCTCCAGGATCGCCCCGGCCCGCGTCTTCTTCGGCCGCGCCGGGCAGCCCTCCTTCGTCTGCTCGCACGACGTGACGTTCAATGGCTTGCGGTCTTCCGTGTCCACGAGCTGCGGGAGCACGCCGCCTCGATCCACGAGCCCGTGCTCCTTGTCCGCCCATTTCGCCTCCCGCTGCGGGAGGACCGGCTCGCTCGACAGAACACCTTGTCGCGGTAAAACAGGATCTTGCCGCTGTGCCGGGGCCGAAACAGGCGGAGGCGGCGGGCCCTCCTTCGGCTGCGGAACGCGATGCTTCTCGACGCGCTTCTCGACGCTGCCCTCGTCGCCGCCGCCTTTCCTTTCCTCGTCGCCCTCGCTCTTGCTGCCCCCTTTTTTCGCGCTCCCGTCCTCCGGCTTCTTCTCCTCTTTCGGCAACTCCTTCGCCGGCGCCGGCTTCGGTCGCGGCGGCGGCGGCGGGCATTTCAGCGTGTTGTATGGGATCGGCAAGACACGGACGCTCTCTGGCGGGGCATGAGGGTCAAAGATATAGGTGGCGCGCCCCTCGACCTTCCGCGTGAACTCCACCCGGCTGCGCGTGGTCCACACCTGTGCCGACCCCTGCTCATAGGCCCACTGGGCCATGCCAGGCGGGACGTCCGGCGGCTTGACGCAGACACGGAACTCCAGCGCACGCGCGGGCGAGACATTGAAGAGGAGGGGCAGAGGCAGAAGGAACGAGGTGACGACGCCGCGGCGCATGGGACCTCCCGCGCCGAGGGTACCAGCTCTTCGAGGCGCGCCGGAAGCCCTGGATCGGCTCTACCTCAACGCCGAGCGCGCGCGCGAGGAGCAGCGGCTCGGGCTCGCCGGCAAGAAGAAGGGGCGCGCGGTGAGCGAGGCGGCCGGCGCGGGGGACGAGGCGGAGGCCCCGGCGCCGAAGAAGGCCGGCAAGGGCGCGAAGAAGGCGCCCGGGAAGCAGGGGACGTTGTTCTGAACGGCAACCGGGCGTCGACACGCCCCGCGACGGTCGTCGACATGCTCCCGGGCTTCGTCGACACGCTCGCCGCGGATGTCGACATGCCCGCCGAGGACATCGACATGCTCCCGGCGGTCGTCGAGATGCTCCCGGTCCGCGTCGACATGCCCGCCGGTGGTCGTCGACATGGCTCCCGGTCTTCGTCGACATGCTCGCCGCGGATATCGACATGCCCTCGGTCTTCGCCGACATGCTCGCCGCGGATGTCGACATGGCTTCCGGTCTTCGTCGACACGCCCGCCGCGGATGTCGACATCCCGCCCGTCTCGTCGACGTGCATCTGGGGGTTGTCGACATGCTCCCGACGGTCGTCGTCATGCACCCGGGTGTGCGTGGACATGCTCTCGGCGGTCGTCGTCATGCCCCCGGCAGTCGTCGATGTGCACCCGGGTGGTCGTCGACGTGCTCCTGGGTGGTCGTCGACGAGGTCCCCGCGCTCGTCGACGAGCCACCGAACGCCATGGTCGCACGTTGGGCGGTTTTCATTCGAAGACCTGCGTGCCGCGAGCAAGGAAGGCGTTGCGGACGAGGAAGCGGTGGAGGAGTTGCCGGCGACGCAGAAGACGGGTAAGGGCAAGAAGCCTTTGGATGAGCAGGGGATACCCTTCAAATGACGCGTACGACCAGCAGAGTCACCACCGAACCTGGCGGACAGCCACCTGACACGTCCGGCCACCTAGCGTCGGTCACGGTCCAAGATTTCAAGTCGCTGAAGGACGTCACCGTCGAGCTGGGCCAGGTCAGCGTCTTCGTGGGCGCCAACGGGGCCGGCAAGAGCAGCCTTCTCGAAGCCATCGGGATCCTCGGCGCTTGCGCCGCTGGCGTCGTCGATGACCAGGCGCTCCTCCGCCGTGGCGTGCGGCCCGGCGTACCCGAACTATACAAAAGCAGCTTCTCCAACGAGAGAATCGCGCCAAAAATCTCGCTCACCGCGGTCTCGACCGGAAGCGCGAAGTACCGCGCCTACATCACGAACCCCACCCAGACCCCTGGGCCGTACTGGGTATTCGGAAACGAATCGCTCGAAGTTGCCGGGCACTCGATCGCGTCGCGGGGCCCCAGGGGGAATGCGTGGGCGCTCGGAATCTCTGCGCCGCTCGAGAATAGCCGCAGCGTCACGACGCTCGTGCGTGCAAGCCAGGCAACCGACGCAAGCGTGCGTACCTTCTTGTCGTGGCTCGATGGATTTGGCATCTTTGCGCCCGTTACACCGGTGCTCCGCGGTATCGCGCCGGACAGCGCTCAGCGCAGCCCTGTCGGACTCTATGGCGGTCAACTCGCTGAAGCTGTCGGATCGCTCGTGACCCAGGATGCCGGCAACGTAGCGCTCGAACAGGCGCTCTCGCTGATCGGCTGGGCCAGCGACGTAAAGGCTGGTGAGCCAAGCCGAACCTTCTTGTCTCCAAGCGTGCCGACGAGCCGCTCTGTCGTCGAGTTCCACGACCGCTTCATGGCGAAGCGGCGCAACGTGCTGTCGGGCTACGATGCGAGCGAGGGGGCACTCTACATCCTTTTCATGCTCGTACTCTCGGCGCACGCGCAGGCACCTACCGTCTTCGCAGTCGACAACTTCGACCAGGCGCTGAACCCCCGGACGGCGCGCGCCCTGACGCGGATGTTCGTGGAGAACGTTATCCGCCACGGGCGCCAAGTGCTGCTCACGACCCATAACCCACTCGTGCTCGATGGCCTCGACCTCGGGGATGACCGCATCCGTCTCTTTGCGGTCTCACGCGACGACATCGGGCACACGCGCGTGCGGCGCGTCCCCGTGCGCGATTTCGCGGCATTGAAGGAGAAACATGGCGAGCACGCGGTGAGCCGCCTGTGGATCGAGGGACGCCTTGGGGGGATGCCTGACGATGTCTGATACACACATCGCCGGGCTCGTGTGCGAAGGCCAGACGGACGTTCCGATTCTGCGAAAGATGATCCAGGCACTCTGGCCATCCGTGAAGGAGGTGCTGCCGCTCCAACCTCAGCTCGACGAAATGGAACGTGCGAAAGGTCCAGCGGGCTGGACGCAGGTCCAGAGCTGGTGCGAGCAACACGCGTCCGCACTCGACGATGTGCTCGCGCCCGACATCGGTGATCCGCTCGACCTCCTCGTCGTCGCAATTGACATCGATATTGCCATTGCCGCGGGGATCGCCGATCCTCCTCAGGAGGTCGGCGGCTACGAGAGCACCCGCCTGCGCAGAACGATCGAGGGGTGGCTCAAGACCCCTAAACGTAGAAAGTTGCCGGGTGCCATTGTGGTCTCGACGCCGGTCATGGCGATCGAGGCGTGGGTGATCGCTGCACTCTTCCCGAGGGCACGCAAACCCGAGCAAATTGCCGACGGTGCGCGATGGCTCGTCGACAATGATAAGCTCCGCCTCAGCCCCAAGGACGGCAAGCCGTGGAAGGAGCTCCACCGTTATCGTGAATTTGCCCAGAGCGTCGCGAGCAACCTGGCGCGCGTCCGGAAATCGTGCGCGGAAGCCGAGCGGACCAGCCAGGCCATCGAGCGTTGTCGAGATCAACTGAAAGACTGACGCGGGCGCGATGATCATGAACGAAACCCTCGTCCGAAAGCGCCTCGTCGAAGCCCTCGAAGCCGACCTCGTCGGCCCCTTCGTCCCCGACACCCACGCGCAAGGCGGCCAGGAGATCCTCCCCCTCGCCCCCTCGCGCTGGTACCTCACCGGCTTCCTCGCGCCCCAGGGCGGCCGCGTCCCCGACGCCGAGGACCGCGACTCCACCGACGACGGCCTCGCCGCCGGCAGCGAGAGCTCGGCGGAGGACGCGGGGCAAGACGAGCCCGAGCCCAAGCGCCCGGTCCGCTTCCCCGCCTCGATGGGCCTCTCCGTCTTCCTCCCGCCCGGCCAAGGCGACGCGGTTCTCGTCGACGTCGGGTACGCCGATTACGACAAGATCGAGGTCGCGATCGATCACACGGACAAGAAAAAGCCCGGCTGGAAACGTGTGCCCCACGGCCCGGTCCGCGTGGCCGTGCCGCTCGACGCCGCCCTCCTCCAGAGCAAGGACGGCATCCCCGTGCCAGGCTCGCGGGGCCTCGTGCTCCGGGGCGAGCTGCGCACGACGGAGATGGAGGGGCTCGACCCGGGCACGCGGATGCTGAGCCTCTTCCTCGTGAATGAACGCGCGGGGATGGAGCGCGACCGCGATACGCAGTTCGTCTTTCAGGTGCGGATGGAGCTCCTGTACGAGCGCGGCTTCGTCTCCCGCCCGAACCGGCGCGGCGAGGACGGGAACGACGAGGACCAGCGCGTGCTCGCCTTGAGCTTCCGCGACCATCGGGAATGGGCCGTCGGGCGCAATACGAGCGTGGAGAAGCCGCTCGAGAGAGACGGCAAGGTCACCCGCCTCCGGACGACGCAGCTCCCTTGCTTCGAGGTCCCGCAGGTCGGGCACCGGCAGATCGAGGACGGCACGTTCGGCATGGGGGATCTCTGGAAGCTCGACGGAAAGGGGCTCGCGAATGCGCTCTCGCCGCTCGTGGAGGCGTATGGGCAGTGGATCGAGCAGCAAAGATATGCCCCGCTCGATCGGCTGGAGGGTACACGTGACGACCTGATGAACAAGGCCGACCGGGCCCGGAAGCGTATCCAGGAGGGAATCGAGCTGCTCGGCAAGAACAAGGAGGCGCTGCGGGCGTTTCAGCTCGCCAACCTGGCGATGCACGGCGCGGCCATGCAAGCCGACAAGACGCGCGAGGATCCTCGTTACGTCGGCGGCAAGCAGCCCGAATGGCGCCCCTTCCAGCTCGCGTTCGTGCTCCTGAACCTGCCCTCGCTCGAAGACACGAGCCACCCCGACCGGAAGATCGCCGAGCTCATCTATTTCCCCACGGGCGGCGGCAAGACGGAGGCCTACCTCGGGCTCATCGCGTTCGTGCTTCTGCTCCGGCGCATCCGCGGGCAAGGCAGCCCGCACGAGGGGCGCGGGGTCGCCGTGATTTTGCGGTACACGCTCCGGCTGCTGACGCTCGACCAGCTCGGCCGGGCTTCGACGCTCCTCTGCGCGCTGGAAGAGATCCGCCGCAGGAACCCGAAGGAGCTCGGCAATGCGCGTTTCACGATCGGCCTCTGGGTCGGCGCGAGCGCGACGGCGAACCGGCTCCGGGACGTGCACGAGGCCCTCTCCGATTCCACCCCCGGCCGCACCGACTCGCCCTTCCCGCTCACGAATTGCCCCTGGTGCGGCGAGGCGATCAAGATCCAGAACATCAAGATCGTCGACGCCGAAGGAAAACCGACGAAGAAGAACTTCGCCCGCGCGGCGGTGTATTGCGACAAGGCCCAATGCCTCTACACGGAGGCCAAGGTGCCGGGGCTCGGCCTGCCCGTGCTCTTCGTCGACGAGCAGATCTACCAGGAGGTCCCGAGCTTCGTCGTGGCCACGGTCGACAAGTTCGCGATGATGCCGTGGCTCGGCGACGCGGGCATGCTCTTCGGCCGCGCGACGCACCTCGACGACGTCCGGGCCTACGGGGTGATGCATACGCCGAAGTCCGGCGCGCGGCCGCTGCCCGAGGGCCTCTTGCCGCCCGAGCTCATCGTGCAGGACGAGCTGCATTTGATCAGCGGCCCGCTCGGCACGATGGTGGGGCTCTACGAGGCCGCGGTCGATTCCCTCTGCGAACGGCCCATGTATGGCGCGGCGAGGCCGCCGAAGGTCGTCTGCTCGACGGCCACGGTCCGGCGCGCGCGGGAGCAGATCCAGGCGCTCTTCGGGCGGAGGATGGACCTCTTTCCCCCGCGGGGCATCACCGAGGGCGATAACTTCTTCGCGAAGGTCGAGCACGACAGGCCTGGGCGGCTCTACGTGGGCGTCGGCGCCCCCGGCCGCGCCCTGCGCGCGGTCTCGGTGCGCTCGTATGCGGTGCTGCTCGCTGCCGCGCGGAAGCATTTCGATCCAAAAGGTGATCCGAAGCAGCCGGCGGACCCATACATGACGCTCGTCGGTTACTTCAACAGCCTGCGCGAGCTCGGCGGCATGCGGCGGCTCGTCGAGGACGAGGTCAAGAACCGCATCGACGACATCGACGACAAGAAGCGCCCCTTGCTCTTCATCGGCCCCCACCCCTGGGCCGCCGATCGCAAGCTCGAAATGCCCGCGGAGCTCACCTCGCGCGAGCCCACGGAGCAGGTCAAGAAGACCAAGGCCCGCCTCGCCGCCCGGCGCACGTCGACGGACCCCGAGCCGCTCGACGTGGTGCTCGCCTCGAACATGATCTCGGTCGGCCTCGACATCGACCGATTGGGCCTGATGGTCGTCACGGGCCAGCCGAAGACGACGAGCGAATACATCCAGGCGACGAGCCGCGTGGGGCGCGCCTATCCGGGCCTCGTCGTCACGTGCCTGAACGTGATGCGGCCGCGGGATCGCTCGCATTACGAACGGTTCGTGGCCTACCACGAGAGCTTCTACCGGGAGGTCGAGGCGACGAGCATCACGCCGTTCAGCGGCCAGGCGCTCGATCGGGGGCTCGTCGGGAGCCTGCTCTCGATGATCCGGCACGGGATCACGGAGCTCTCGGCCCCGACGGGCGTGATGAACGTCCACGAAAAGCGTCCCGCGGCCGAGGCGCTGCTCGCGTGGATGGTGGACCGGGCGCGGTGGCATCGAAAATTCCCCGACGACGACGCGGAGACGCGGATCGCCGGCCTGGTCGAGGCCCGCGGCAAGAGCTTCCTCGACGCGTGGGAGCGCGTGATCGACGAGGCGAAGAAGGGCGCCGCGACGCGGACGTACAGCAAGAACGACCGCGCCGGGAGCGAGGGCAAGGCGCTGCTCTTCACGGCGAACGACGATCCTCCCGCCGATCACGACGAGCGGAAGTTCCAGGTCCCGACGTCGATGCGTGACGTCGAGCCGAACGTGCACGTATGGCTCCGCTTCAAGCAGCTCGACGAGAGGGGCGCATGAGCTTCAAGAAAAAAGACGCGAGCAAGGCGACGCGCGCGGACGGCCAGCTCCGGCAGAGCCAGCTCGTCACCACGTTCGGGCCGGGCGCGATGGTGGACCTCGTGGATCGAGCGGTCGTCATCGGGGGGCTCGAGCACTGGGGGTACGGGCGTGAGGGGTATGTGGCGCTCGACGATCCGCGCCTGCGGCGCTCCCTGATCCCTCGACTCAGGGCCCTCGATCCCGATCTCGACCTCGCGAAGGAAGGTTATTTCCGCATGCCGCCGGAGGGCGACGCGCGGGATCCCTACCCGAACGTGGGCATCCGCGCGCTCGAATTCCCCCGGTGGTTCGTTTGTCTGCATTGCCATCGCCTGGCGCGGGCGACGGAGCAGTTCGAGAACAAGAAGGGCCGTTACCAGCACCAGTGCGCGAAGAACAAATGGTCGAGCGCGGCGCCGGTGCGCTTCGTGGCCGCGTGCAAGCGCGGGCACCTCTCGGACTTTCCGTGGATCCCGTTCGCCCACATGGACCGCGAGGGCGGCGAGTGTGATCGGCAGGAGCTCTACCTCGAAGAGAACGCGGTCGGCGACGTCGCGCGGATCCTCGTGCGCTGCCGGAACTGCGAGGCCTGGACGTCGATGAACAAGGCGTCGGTGCTGCCGTACAAATGCAACGGCGATCGTCCGTGGCTCGGCGGTCGGGCGGCGAACGAGGCGTGTGATCAGAAAATGGAGCTTTTGGTCCGCACGGCGTCCCACGCGTACTTCGCGCAGGTCGTGAGCGCGCTGCGCCTGCCCGAACCGACGCCGGATCCGCTGCGCGTGCGGCTGCGGGACAAGGAGGTCTGGAAGGCGGTCCACAAGGTCAAGACGGCCGAGCAGCTCGCGACGGTGATGGAGCTGATGGACCACGTGCAGAGCGCCGTCGGCAAGGCGCCGCTCGATCAGGTCATCGCGGCGATCCGCGCGGAAAACGAGGCTTCCAGCGACACGTCGGAGCGGCCGCTGCGGAGCGCCGAATACGAGCGGATGATCAAGGCGCCCATCGAGCCGCCGGGCGTGGTGCCCGAGGCGGGCGTGCAATTCGCCGCGTACCGCGTGCCGAAGCACCGGATCGATCTGCCGCCGGGGGTTCGGGGGCTCGTCGTCGTCCCGGAGTTGCGCGAGGTGCGCGTGCAGGTGAGCTTCAGCCGGTTCGATTCGATCGGGGCGAACTTGCAGGGCGAGTACGATTTCGAGGGGCGAAAGGTCAAGCCGGCGGTGCTGACGTCGCCGACGGGCAACGAGAAATGGCTTCCGGCGGCCGAGGTGCGCGGCGAGGGCGTGTTCGTGGAGCTCGACGAGGACGTGCTCGGCAAGTGGGAGAAGCGCGCCGCCGTGCAGAAGCGCGCCGAGCTGCTTTTGCGGGCCTTCGAGGCGGATGGGAGGGGCGCGTTCCCGGGCATCCGGTTCTTCCTTTTGCACTCGCTCTCGCACCTGCTCCTGACCGCGGTGAGCCTCGAATGTGGATACGCGGCGAGCGCGATCCGCGAGCGAATCTACTGCGGGCAGGCCGAGGCCTCGGGGCCGAACATGGGGGCGGTGATGCTCACGACGGGCACGACGGGCAGCGAAGGCACGCTCGGTGGGCTCGTCGAGGAGGGGCGGAGGATCCGGTATCACCTGCGCGAGGCGTGGGATCTCGGGCGGCTCTGCTCGAACGATCCGGTGTGTGCGGCGCACGATCCGAGCGCGGAGTCGAGTGATCGCCACACGGAGGGGGCCGCGTGTCACGGCTGCCTCTACATCGCGGAGTGCTCGTGCGAGTGGTTCAATCGGTTCCTGGATCGGGCGCTGGTCGTGCCGACGATCGGCAATGATCCGGAGCTGGCCTTTTTCCGAGAGCGACCGTGATGGGGAGCCGGGCGAGCTTGAAGACCGTGGCGACGACCGTGCTCGTGGAGCTGCGGGAGGCGATCGCGTCGGGGTTCTTGAAGACGCCGGTCGATCGGGCGGCGCTGATCGGGTTCGGGATCCGGCATCAGATCGAGGCGATCGAGGGGGCCTTGTCCGGGCACAAGAGCGCGGCCTGCGTGGCGATTTTGGATGTCGCGCTCGCGGAGCGGGAGGATCGGCGGAAGGCGCCGGAGCTCGTGTGGACCGGGCCGGAGGCGCCGGCGGGGGCGGCGCGGGATACGGCGGTGGTGCTCCGGGCGTTGTTCGAGGGGGCGCGGGAAAGCGTGCTGCTGGCGGGATATAGCTTCGACCATGCGAAGGAGGTGCTTGCGCCGCTCCATCGGGTGATGCAGGAGCACGGGGTGCGTGCGCGGTTCTTCGTGGATGTTCCGCAGATTGCACGAGGGGTCGATGCGGGGGCGCATCTCGAGCGGTGCTTGGGGGAGTTCCTACGCGAGAACTGGCCGTTCGGGGAGCCGCGGCCGAAGCTGTATTACGACAAGCGGGCGATGGTGCCGGGGCCGCCGTATTGCAGCCTGCACGCGAAGTGTGTGGTGGTGGACGGGGGGAAGGCGTTTGTGTCGAGCGCGAACTTCACCCAGCGGGGGCAGGAGCGGAACATCGAGGTGGGGGTGTTGATCGAGGATCCGGGTTTTGCGGGGTATCTGGCGGGGCAATGGGTGGGGTTGATCGAGACGGAGATCGTGGGGGAGTACGGGGTGGGGGCGCTGTAGTCAAGGATTTCGAGCGATGTCGACCGACGATTCGGGGCGCGCAGCAGATAAGTCCACAGGCTGCTAGGCTTTCCGCGACGCGTACCGCAGCGTCGCGCCCCCGATCCCGCCAGGCGGGCCGGTTGCGTCTCTCGAGCGCGGACGGGTCGCTCGTGGACATCGCCCGCGTGACGACCGCCGACGCCTAGACTTGACCGGGAGCGCGTGGACCTGGCCGGGAAGCGCGTGGACGTGTGCCGGAGGAGGGCCATCTCGTGTCGCACCCGTGGTAACATCACGAAGCATTTCTTCACCTTGGCTCGGGTGGCCGCGCCGGAAAGGATCCCATGCTCGGTTCGAGCTCTCCCACGTTCCCCGTTGTTGTTTCCTCCTTCTTCCTCGGTGCTGCGGTCGTCTGCGCGAGCGGCGCGGCGTTCGCGGCCGTCACGCAGCCGAATGGCACCGTCATCCCCGTGAATGGGGGCGCTGCCCTCAGCGGTTACATCAACGGGTCGGCCAACAACGACAACATCAACGAGGGGATCGACGTCGTGCAGGACGCCGCCGTGGAGCCCCAGGTGTTCTCGCCGCTCTGCGACTTCAGCGGCAAGTACATCGCCAAGGGCGGCGGCGCCAATTTCGCCGTCGGTTGGTACAACGTCGACGACAGCGTCCCCAGCGAAAACCCGCCGAAGTACGTCCCCGTGGACCTCGGCGCGAACCTCAACGTGGCGGCGCCGAACAGCGACATCCAGATCCTGTTCCCCTTCTCGGGCGCCCTGCCGCCTCCCGACCAGGTCAACCTGAGCGCCGTCTCGATCCGCGAGAACCCGGCCTACAAGGGCGGCTACATCGGCTTCGTGTTGATCCCCAACCCGAACGGCACCGGCAGCGGGAACGCGACGCAGTATCACTACACCGAGCACCGCTTCAACGTCCTGTGCACGCTCTGCTCGAACCCGGGACCCTGGTACTCGGATCTCATCTACAAGTCGAAGATGCTCGCCAACACGTTTTACCTCGGCTTCGAGGATCTCGATTTCATGAACGCGGCGGGCTCGGCGGGCGTCAACGGCAACGACCTCGACTACGAGGATTTTCTCTTCCGTTTCACCGGCGTCGCGTGTCCCGGCGCCGGCCAGCCCTGCGACGTCCCCGGCGCGCAAGGGGCGTGCGCGAAGGGCATCTCCGACTGCGACGCGCAAGGGACGCTCATCTGCAAGCCCGTCCTCCAGCCCGGCAGCCAGGGCGAGGCGTGCGACGCCATCGACAACGACTGCGACGGCCTGATCGACGATGACGCGACGTGCCCGCCGGAGACGGTGTGCAATGGCGGCACCTGCGTCGCGTCGTGCGAGTCGGGCGAGTTTCCCTGCCTTCCCTCGTTCGTGTGCAAAGGGAGCCTGTGCATCGAGGAGAGCTGCGCGAACGTGGTGTGCCCGGAGGGCGAGGTGTGTGACGGCGGCGCGTGCCGCGCGCCCTGCGCCGGGGTCGTTTGCCCCGCGGGCCAGGTCTGCAGCGGGGATCACTGCGTGGATCCGTGCACGGGCGTGACCTGCGGCGAAGGCCAGGTGTGCGTGAGCGGCGTGTGCATCCCCGGGTGCGCCTGCCGGACGTGCGCCACGGGCGAGAGCTGCCACGTGGACAGCGGTCAGTGCGTCGAGACCGTGTGCCTCGGCGTGTCGTGTGACGCCGGCACCCATTGCAAGGCCGGTCAGTGCGTCGACCTCTGCGACGGCGTGACGTGCCCGCCGGGCGAGGCCTGCCAGGCCGGTCAATGCGCCGTGGACGTGCCCTCGGCGACGAGCTCGTCGTCCACCGGCAACTTCGTCGGGTCCGGCGGCGCGGGCGGCGACGGAGGCGCGGGCGGCGCAGGCGGCGTCATGGCGGGTGGTGGCACGTCCGCGGGCGGCGCGCCGCCCGGGAGCGGCGAGTCCGGGAGCTGCGGCTGCCGTATCGAGTCGGCGGCCTCGTCCGTTGGCGGCACCGGCCTCAGCGCGCTGCTCGCGGCCCTGCTGTTCGCTCGTCGGCGTTCGAACGGCCGCGAACGCAGGCCGCGCGCGAACGAGAGCCGCTGATCGACGCCCCTCACCCACCCGCCGACGTCCGCTGCCTCGCCCCTCTCCACGCGCACGCCGATGACGGCATACATTGTGGTTCGCAGCGCCCATCCTAGTCTGGGACACGCTAGGCCCGGTGCGGGGGCGACCCCGACCGGGCGTCCCCAGGGGGAGCGGGCGAGATGGGCGGCACGCAGGGAACAAAAACGGCGGTCGGCGTGGCGCTCGCAGGGCGCTACGAGCTCCTCGAGACGCTGAACGAGGGCGCGTTCTCCACCGTATACAAGGCACGACAACGGACCACCCACCAGGCGGTCGCCGTGAAGGTGCTCCGGCTCTCGGAGGACCCGCGGGCGCCCCTCCACGACAAGAGACTCGCCCGCTTCCAGCGCGAGGTGCACATCTGCGCGCAGATGCACCACCCGAACATCGTGCATCTCCTCGACTCGGGGCGGGCCGACGGAGGGCTCGTGTACTCGGTGTTCGAGTTCGTGCCCGGCAAGGACCTCGCCAAGGTGCTCGCCGACGAGGGTTGCCTGCACCCGCTCGAGGCGCAGCACTTCATGCTCCAGGTCCTCGACGCCCTCGCCTGCGCGCACGCGAGCGGCGTGGTGCATCGGGATCTCAAGCCCCAAAACCTCCTCGTGACGACCACCGGCGCGCGGCGAAACGTGCTCGTGCTCGATTTTGGCGTCGGAGCGCTCCTCGGGGAGGTCCGCGGCGACGAGAGCCGGATCACGATGACGCACGAGTCGCTCGGGACGCCCGCTTATGCGGCGCCCGAGCAGCTCCGCGGGCTGCCTCTGACCCAGCGATCGGATCTTTATGCGTGGGGGCTCGTGTTCCTCGAATGCCTTACCGGCCGGCGGGCGGTCGAGGGCGCGACGGTGGCCGAGGTGATGGCCGCGCAGCTCGCGCCGGAGCCCATTTCCATCCCCGCGAGGATCGCGGACCACCCGCTCGGGCATTTGCTCCGGCGCGTGACCCAGAAGGACCCGGCCGCGCGTGGCGTCACGGCGGAGAAGCTGCTCCGCGAACTCGAGGGCCTCGAGGTCGGCGATCTCGCGCCGAGCGTCGGGGCGGAGGCGAAGGCGAGCACGGTCGGGGGTCTGTCCTTCGGCAGCGACGGCCTGGAGGGCAGCGGTGAGGGGCGCGCGCGGCTGATCGAGGGGGAGCGGCGGCAGATCACGGCCGTGTGTTGCTCGCTCACGGTCGTGAGCGTGAAGCCCGGCGCCGTGGAGCTCGAGGAGCTCGACCAGGTCCTCGGCGCCCAGCAGGAGGCGTGCGTGCGGATCGCGCGGGCGCGCGGCGGGCACGTCGCGGGGGCGCTCGGTGGGGCGGTGCTTTTCTATTTCGGCTACCCGGCCGCGCGGGAAGACGACGCCCAGCGAGCGGCGCAGGCGGCCTTCGCCGCGATGGAGGAGATCCGCCGGCAAAGCGCGACGCTCGAGGCTGGGCGCGGGGTGCGCGCCGAGCTTCGGGTCGGCATGCACACGGGCATGGTCGTCGCGCGTGAGCTGCGCGAGCCGGCGAGCACGGGCCCCGGGCCTCTCCTCGGGGCGACGCCGAAGCTCGCGTATCGCCTCAGCTTGTTGGCACAACCAGGCGCCATCGTGGCCAGCGGGGAGACCTACCGGCTGCTCCGAGGCCACTTCGCGTTCGACGAGGGCGGGGAGCTGCGGCTCGACAGCGCCGCGGCCCCCGTGGAGCTGTACCTGCTCCAGCAGGGGCCGCCGGAGGGCGAACGGGAGGCTCCGCTCATTGGGCGCGCGCGGGAGATCGATTCGCTGCTTGAGCGCTTTCGCCGGGTGCTCGACGGCGCGGGGCAGGCCGTCGTCCTGAGCGGCGAGGCAGGCATCGGAAAGTCCCGGCTGGTGCGCGAGCTGCGGGAGCGTATCCGCGGCAGGACGTTTACGTGGATCAAGTGCCGGTGCACGCCGCACACGATGAACAGCCCCTTTTACCCAATCATCGACACCTTGATGCGGCTCGTCTCGCCGGGGCGAGAGGCGGCCGCCGAGGGCCGCGCGGAGGGGCTGGAGGCGCTGCTCACGAAATATGGATTCGATCTCGTCGAGGCCATGCCCGTTTTCGCGTCGCTTCTTTCGATCCCGCTCCCCGAGCGGTGGCCGCCGCTCAACGTCTCGCCGCAGTGGTTGCGGGAGCTGACGCGCAACGCCGTGCTTTCCTTGCTCTTCGAGATGGCCGAGCGGGAGCCGCTCGTGTTCGTGGTGGAGGACGTGCACTGGGCGGACCCGAGCACGCTCGAGCTGCTCACCCAGCTCACGGGCGAGCTCGCGTCGGCCCGCGTGTTCGCGCTCTTTTGCGCGCGCCCCGAGTTCGTGGCGCGCTTTTCGCCCGCCGCGGTACACCACGTGAAGCTCGATCGTCTCGGTCGTCCCGAGGTGGAGCAACTGGCCGCGGCGGTGACCGCAGGGCGATCGCTCCCGCCGGAGGTGCTCGACTGCATTGCCACGCGCACCGATGGAGTTCCGCTCTTCGTGGAGGAGCTCGTGCGGATGATGATCGAGTCCGGCGCGCTCGTGGAGCAGGCGGACCGGTATCACCTCGCCGGCCGGCTCTCGGATCTCAGCATTCCGAGCACGCTGCGGGATCTGCTCACGGCGCGGCTCGACCGGCTCGGCAAGGCCAAGGAGACGGCCCAGGTGGCCTCGGCGATCGGCCGGGAGTTTTCGCTTGATCTCCTCAGCGCGGTCGATCCGCTCGAGCCCGACGAGCTGCGCGAGCACCTCGACCAGCTCGTGGCCTCCGACCTCGTCCATTGCAAGCGGCGGCTGAAGAACCCGGTCTACCTGTTCAAGCACGTGCTGGTGCGGGACGCGGCGTACGAGTCGATGCTGAAGCGATCACGAAGGGAGGTGCACGCGCGGATCGCGGCGGTGCTGGAGGAGAAGTTTCCCGACGTCGTCGAGGGGCGGCCCGAGCTCTTGGCCTATCACCTCGCGGCTTCGGAGCAGAAACGGCGGGCCCTTGGATATGCGCAGAAGGCGGTGAGGTCGGCGCTGCACCGGTCGGCCTACCGGGAGACGATCGAGCTCGCCACGGAGGCGCTCGACTGGCTTCCCGTCATCGAGGATGCACGGGAGCGGGCTGTCGTCGAGCTCGAGCTGAATGGGGGCCTGATGCCTGCGCTGATGGCCACGCGTGGCAACGCGGACCCGGAGCCCGCATTGGTCGCGCGACGCTCGCAGGAGATCCTGGACCAGATGGGGGACCATCCGCTCGCGTTCGGCACGTCCTGGGCGCGGTTTCTTTATTATCATGATCTAGGGCACGACCATCAGCCCACGGCGATGGCGCAGCAGATGCTCGCCGCTGCGGAGCGCAACCAAGAGCCAGCGCAGCAGGCGGCCGCATGGATCGCGCTGGGAAAACGCCTCTTCTTCGCCGGCCAATTGGCGGAGGCTCGGACCAGCCTGGAGCGCGCCCTCTTGTTGTACGACCCCACGGAGCACCGCTCGTATGCCGTGACGCTCGGTATCGATCCCAAGGTCCATGCCCAATCGGTCCTCTCCCTGGTGTTCTGGCTGCTGGGGTATCCGGAGCGATCGCTCGTGCAGAGCATGGCGGCCCTCGCGTGGGCGCGTGAGCTCAAGCACGCCAATAGCCTCGGCCTCGCGCTCGTGTACCTTGCCGGCCTTCGGCATTATCGGGGTGAGCCGGAGCATGTCCGGGAGCTGGCCACCGAGCTCATCGATTTGGGCGAACGAATGGGCCTCGCTCCTTGGAAGATCCTCGGCACCGTCCTCGGCGCGTGGGTCGAACACGACGTCGAAGCGGGCTCACGATGCCTTTCGATGCTCCACGCCTCCAGTGGGCAGACGGCCATGCCCTATTGGAGCTCGCTGGTCGCGGAGTCCGAGGCCGCTGTGGGCAGGATCGGCGACGCGCTCGCGCGCCTCCGATGGGGCCTGGTGCTCGCAGCGGAGCTACGCGAGTTCTACTATGTGGCCGAGCTGCACCGGTTGCTGGGCACGTACCTGCTCGCGCAGGGCAACGGGGCGATGGGGGAAGCGGAGCATCACTTCCGCAAGGCCATGGACGTCGCCTGTGGGCAGGGCGCGCGGATGCCGGAGCTGCGCGCCGCGATGGAGCTCTCTCGCATCCTGCGGACCCAGGGCCGGATCGACGAGGCGCGGAGGATGCTGGAGGGGGTCTATGGGTGGTTCACGGAGGGCTTCGAGACCACGGATCTGAAGGCGGCTCGCGTGCTCCTCACGGAGCTTCGTCGTTCGTCGCAGAGCCGCTGACATCCGAAGGGAGCGACGTTCGAGACGAGAACGCCGGTCGCTTGACCGGCGGAAGGGTCGTCCCATGTTCGGCCATGGCGAACGAGCGGACGACGTGGAGCGCCGCCGTTCGGAGATCGTGGAAAGGAGAACGAGTCATGAGAACGAGAGGTGACCTTTGGGCGCTCGTGGCGGTGGCACTCGCGTTGTCGACGTCCGCGTCGGAGACGCAGGGGAACGAGGTCCCTGCGGGGGACTCCGCCACGAAATCCGAGCCCGTCGAGGATTTCTCCGAGCTGTGGGTTTATGTGATCACCAAGGCGTGGAACGACGAGACATTCAAGCAGGAGCTGCTCGCAAACCCTGCGCAGGCGCTCGAGGCGCACTTCAACTACAAGGTTCCGTCTGACGTGCATCTCGAGATTGTGGAGAGACAATCCGGGCATCCCGCACGCTACAAGGTGATGGTGACGCTCCCGGAGAAACCCGATGTAGCCCAGGTCCCCCCGGTGGGTGCGGCGATGGGGGCACGACCGGGGGGGGAGCCTTGCTAAACCCCCTCCAGCCTGTAGAGCCGAGCCGGATTGTCCCGCAGAATCTTCTGAAGCACGTTTCCGGGGAGCTTTTGCCCCAAGGGAACGAGTTTTTCCGTGATGTCGCTGTCGTGATCCAGGTGGGGAAAGTCCGTCCCGAAGATCAGGTTGTCCTCGCCGACGTAGGGAAGCAGCTCTGGCAGGTACGGCTCGTCGGGCTCGATGGCGACGAAACATTGCCGCCGAAAGTACTCTGAGGGTTTTCTCCGGACGTTCTCCGCGACCTCGCCCGAAAGGTTGCGGTATTCAATCTCGTCGAGCCGCCACAACCAGTACGGCAGCCATCCGAAGCCGGCTTCGAGGAACGCGACGCGCAGACCGGGGTGCCGCTCCAGCACGCCCCCCTCGACCAGCGCGAGGAACGCCATCATCTGCTCCATGGGATGCGAGCACGCGTGCAGCGCAAAGCGGCTCTCGAATCGATCCGCTCCCGCGGTCGGGACCCGCGCGTGCGCGCCTTCATGGAGAGCGACCGCCACGTCGAGCCGTTCACACGCGGACCAGAAAGGCTCATAGGCGGGATCCGACAAGATCCGCCCCTTCACGGGGTTCGGCCTTAGCACCACCGCCGTCCACCCCCACGCCGTGATGCACGCGAGATCCTCGACCATCGCGGCCGGGTCGTGGACGTTCACCACCCCGACGCCTCGGAGCCGCGCCGGATCGTGCGCACAGAAATCGTGCAGCCAGCGGTTGTAGGCGCGGGTGAAAGCACCGGCCAAGGCGGGATCGATCGTGTCGATTCCCAGCAGGAAGAGCGTGGTCGTCGGAAAGAAGAGGGCCATGTCGACATGGGCTCGATCCATCGCCCGGATCTGCGCGGCGGGGTCCCTCCCCGCCCATAACTCGTCGCTTCGCCGGGATCCGACGGCGGAGAGCTCGCGCACGGCGCGCTCGGAGAGCTTGTGATGGACCGGCTCCCCGTGCAGCATCAACCGGGGCGTCCGCCCGCTGCGGCCGACGTCCTCGGAATACGGCGCGTGCGCGCGGAAGGGCTCCTCCAGGTACCTCTTCCACAGGTCGATGGGCTCGATGACGTGACGATCTGCATCGATCAGCATGCTCCCTCCTCAAGTCAAGAAAGGCACGGGATTGAGCTCCGCCTCGTCGAGCGCGCGATTCCGCCACCCCATACGTACGGGCACGTCATAGAGGCGCCCGGGCCCGAAGCGAGGCCAGAAATGGCGGAGCCCCGGCACCGTCACCTTGACGACGCAAAGGCCGAGGTCGGGCCGGGTCTGGTCGAGCACGAGCATGTCGAGGTGGGCGCGGGCCGCGAGTTCCACGCATGTGCGGACGTCCTCGGCGAGGTCGTTCCCCTCGCGGAGGCGCGGGGCCCGGGAACAGGTCCGGGGGAGCATGTCCTCGGCGGGGGTCAAAAAGCTCCGGTCTTCGAGCGTTCGTACGTCGGGGAGCGGGGGGAAATGGCCCGCGGGGTCGTATACCTGGTTCAGCTCGGTGAGGGCGCGCTGCGCGGCCACACGAATGTCGAGGTGAGAGCCGAAGCCGGCATGAAGTTGTCCTTTTTCCTTGCCCTGCGCCAGCGCGACGAGGACCGGAATCCCGAGGTCACTCGTGATGTCGAGGAGCTGGAGCGGCCGGCCCATCGAACGATACGCGGCCTCGATCTCGTCGAAATAGGGGTCGTCGAAGCTCGCGAGATCAACCCCGGGCCGGCGCAGCCGGTTGTACCACCAAAGGGCCACGGCATCGCGCTCGACGAGCTCGAAGAAGCCGTGCAGGATGGCTTCTTCGAGGCAATTGCCGGAGGCGTGACCATTGAAGCTGTACACGCAGAATCGCTCCTCGGGGGCGACCGGGGCTTGTGCATAACAAAAGGCCGTCGGCAAGTAGCGTCGCTGCTGCGTCGCGAGGGACCAGACGGGTGTCCAGTCGATCACGCGTCGCTCGTCGAAGGGCAGCGGTACATGCCATTTGCGGCTGCGCGCGGAGGCATTCCAGGCGTCGCGCGTCCGGTACTGGGATTCGCTGAAGCCTTGGAGATCGTGCGGGTGGACGCCCTCGTCCCCCAGCTCGGCCAGGCGGGCGCGGAGCGTGGGTTCGTCTCCCTGGTAGAGGGCGCTCACCCGCTCGATTCCTTCGCAAAGCGCGCTCGTCCGCGCCTGCGCGGCGCTGCGGCCCTTGCCGCCCGCCATGGCATGAAAGTCCGTCCGATTCCGCGCGTCGGCGGCCGGCACCACGGGATACCGCGCGCCTTGGACGAACCACGGCGGGCCCTCCCGCCCGGCGACGGGCTCGACGCTGGAAAGGACACCGGTCACGGGGCTGATCAAGTGCCGGTACTGCGCGAAGGTCTCCTCCGGGGAGATCACGCGGCTGCCCCCCTCCTGGGCGGCCAGGCGCGCGCGGCGTTCGAGAATCGGTGGCTGTGCGGCGCGCCGCTTCACGAGGTCCGGGTCTCCGCAGGTCGGGCATTGCGGGCGGCGCTGCACGGCGTGTTTTTCGAGTGCGAGGTGCTCGAAATCGAGGACGAGGACGTGATGTTCGATCTCAGCCCACGCGCCGCCTGCGATCCACCTCGCGAGCACGAGCGCTGCGAGCCCGTGGGCCGCGGCGAACCCCGCGGGGCTCGCTGGGCGCGGGAGGGAGAATGCATCCCGCGCGGCGCTCCGCCGCAGGAACGTCTGGACCGGGCGATGCGCGCGGATCCGGAAGGCAAGACAATCCCAGCAAGGACCCCCTGCGCGGAACATCGGCCCCATCCAGGGCGCTGCCCCGGACGGCTTCACGGGCATCCAGCAAAAGCCCTCGGCGCGGGCCTGCCGATGCATCTCCGCGAGCTCGGGCGCGAGGTAATCCTCGACGAGGACGACCCGCAGCCCCGCCCCGGGCTCGACCCGCAAACCGGCCGCCCGGAGCGCTTCACAGAACGATTCCGCATTCAATCCCGCGCGCGCCTCGACCGTCACGGGCATTCCGGAGCGGCGCTCGGCCGCGACGTCCCCCGCGACCCCGAGCGAGCGCCAGAAGGCGTCCTCGGCGGGAGGCTCGCGGGAGGCACGGGTGACGTAGCCGCCCTGCTCGAGCAGCGTGATTGTATAGTACACCTCGGGCGCGGTGGCCTTTCCCCGGAGGGCCGCGATGATCTCCGCATTCGTGCGTATGCCGTCCACGAGGGGCGCGACCAGCGCATAGAGGCGTCCCTGGAGGAGGGTCTCGTCATGCTCCCCGAGGAGCGCGAGGCAATCCGGGCCCAGGAGCGCCGGGCGTACGTGCGGCGCGAATCGCAAGACTCTGTTCATGTCGCACATCCGTCGCAGATGGCTGACCAAAGAAAGGAGACGGGGACGCCCGGTGGCGCACCGCGACCGAAATCAAAAGGTGCGGGAGCTTAACAGAAATCGTGGCCCCCGCGAGGCCGGGGGCGCACCTCGCACGCCGAGAATGGGGGGCCCTGTTCCGGACGGCCGGGCACCGTATTCGACGATTTTTCTCGGTCTAACCGACGGCCTGCTCGCCTCGCAAGAGGAAGACCTCGACGGGGCGGTCGAGCCCCTCGACGGGCAACGCTCCGCCGCGTACGAGCGCGAAATGGGCTTCGAGGAGCCGGGAGGTCGTGCTGCTGAGGACGATGGTATCGGGGGCCGCGAGCGCGCTCAGGCGCGCGGCGATCCCGGGCGTGGTCCCGAGCGCGTACGCCGGGCCGCGCATGTCGCGGTTCCCCACGCGACCGGTATGCAGGCCGATCCGAATTTCGAGGCGGATCCCGCGTTCGGCCTCGAGCCGGTGGCTCTCGCTGCGCACCCTCGAAAGGAGCTCCCGCGCGGCGCGGCCCGCGGCGAGGGCGCCCTCCTCCGGGCCCGCCTCGCAGCCGAAGTAGCTCAACACCTCCTCGCCGAGCGCACCGGCGAAGCGGCCCTGGTGGCGGCGCACGAGGTCGGCTCCGCGCGCCTGCTCCCGGCTGATGAGCTCCTCGACCTCCTCGATATCGATGGACGCCGGGCCCGGGCCGAGCGCCGTCAGGCCATAACAGAGGGCCGTGACCTGCCGCCGCTCGGCCTCGGGGGCGTGCCTCGACGGGACGAGCGCAAGGCCGCGGCCCTCGGCCCGGGTCCGCAGGGGGATCGTCGCCGACCGCTCCGCGGGCCCGGCGGCGGACGTGAGGAAGGACTCCCGCCGCAGCGCGTGGACGTCGCAGGCCTGGAGCTTCCAGAAGAGCCCCTCGGCGTCGACATTGCGCTTGCGGACGTCCTTCACGGTCGCCTTTTGGAGGATCTCGCCGAGGGGGTGGCCCCAGAGTGGCCTGGGAAGGGGGATAGGCATGCGGCTCATCTGCTTGAGGAGGACCTCTTGCAAGGAGCCGCCCGTGATGACCGGCTTGCCCGTGAGGCTCTCCAGGAAGACGAGCCCCCAGGCGTAGAGGTCGGAGCGAGGGGTCGGCCGCGTCGCCTCGATTTGCTCCGGCGCGGCATATTCGGGCGTGCACAGGACTTCAAGGCTGGTCGCCCTGCCCGGGCTCGACCCCGCCATCGCGTCGACGAGCGCGCCGATGCCGAAGTCGAGCACCATGGCGTTTCGGCGCGCTCCGGTCGGGACCACCATGATGTTCGCTGGCTTGATGTCCCGATGGACGACCCCTTGGGCATGGGCGCAACTGAGCGCATCCAGGACCTGGAGCATGAGGTGCCTGGCCTCGCGTGGATCGAGCGGGCCCTCCCTGGCGAGGAGGTCCGCGAGGTTCTCCCCCGGGACGAATTCGAAGACGGTGTAGAGCAGCCCCTCCGCCGTACGGCCGGAGTCGATGAGCCGGACGATGTTGGGATGGTGCAGCCGGGCGCAAAGGCGTATCTCGCGCTGGAAGCGCGCGACACGGCGGTCGTGGTCGCCTGCCATGCCGGAGCGCATGACCTTGATCGCGACGAGCTGGTTGGTCGTGATCTGGCGCGCCTGGTAGACGGTGCCGAACCCTCCCTTGCCGAGCTTGGAGAGGATCTCGTAACGACCCTGGAAGAGCGAACCCGCCCCGATCGACCCGGGGACACGCTCGATCAACGTGAGCGGCGGAGGCGGGGGCTCGACCTCAAGCTGGCTCGCGCGCACCCGCTTTGGAGTCACCTCCAAAGTATAGGCAGCACCCTGCGGGGCGAAATGGGCGCGGTGAAGGTGAAGTCGGCTGGGTGCCCAGCCACGCAGGCTGAGCCTCGGTCGATCAGCGGCCTACCACGCGCGAGAGCCACCCCCGGACACGCACGAGCTCCTTCGCCTCGGCCTCGCCCATGCTCGCGAGCGCCTGCTCGGCCTGGGTCGCGAGGTGCTTGGCGCGGTCGCGCGCCTTTTCGCCGTCCCATAACGCCTGGGCGAGCTCGAAGCGCGCGAGGGCGAGAAATACAGGATTGCCGTCGTATTTCTCGAGGTTCTCCACCGCCTGCTCGAGCAGGGATACCGCCTGCGCGGAGCGTCCCAAGCGCCGCTCCACCTGGCCCCGCCCCGTGAGCGCAATGCCGATCTGGAAATCCTCGGGGCCGTTGACCTTCTCCCACATCTTCTGCGCGCGGCTGAAACGCGCGCCGGCCTCTTCCGATCTCCCGAGCTCCAGGAGGACATCGCCCATGTTGTTGAGGGCCGCGGCCACCTGGTCGTGCTCGGGCCCAAAGACCTGCTCGAAGGCCAAAAGTGCTTTCTCGCTCGCGGCGAGCGCCTCTTCCAGGCGACCCGCGTCCACTTGCGTGCACGAGATTCCCAGGAGCACCTCCGCGGAGAGGGAAAGCGTGCTTTTGTCTTTCTCGAAGATCGAGAGCGCCTCCTGGTAAGCGGCGAGCGCCTGGGTGTTTTCGTGCAGCGCCGAGAGCGCGTGGCCCATGCCTAGCCGCGTACGCGCGACGTTGACGTGCTCGGGGCCGAGCGCCGCTCGCTGGATCGCGAGCGCCTTTTTGAAAACCGCGAGCGCCTCGACGTGATGCCCCTCGTTGAAATGCGCCGTCGCGATCCCGGACAAGACGAACGCGACCTTCGGGTGATGCGGGCCGAGGAGGGCCTCGAGTTGCTCGCTCGAGCGACGCGTCTGCTCCATGGCCTCGGCCATGTCGCCGCGCCACATCGCCACCTGACCCAGGTTGTACTGCTCCGTGGCCACCCGCAGGTGCTGCGGCCCGACCACGCGCTGCCACAACACGAGCGAGCGCGCGTACTGCTCCCCGGCGCGGGCGTGATCGGCCTTCGTCAGGTAGACATCCCCCCGGTTTTCGTGGAGCTGGGCCAGGAGCCCCTCGTCCTCTTTGCCCCTGCGGAGCAGGGCCTCGGCGAGCCAGGCCCAGTGCAGGCCATCGTCGAAGCGGCGGAGCTGCGCGCCCACGACGTCGACGAGCTGGATGGCCGCATATGCCGCCGCTCGGTCGTCGTGTCCCGCCTGGGCCGCGGAGAACGCGCGCCGGAGCGACGCCTCGGCAGCCTTGGGATCCCCGGCGGCGCTCTGCAGATCGGCCAGCGTCGTGAGCGCCTCGGCCTCGGTCGGCGTGTGGGCGAGGGTCTGCGCGCGCGTGACCGTCGCCTCGGCGACGGAGAGGCCCTCCGGGTATCTGCCGACGGCGGAGAGCGCCGAGGCGCGAGCGATCTGCGCGCGGATCTCTCGGGCTTCGTCCGCCGCCGCCTGCCGCTCGGGCAGGCGCACCGGAGACCGGAGCCCCTCGACGTCGGCGCAGACCGAGACGTCGCCGAGCGACTTCGTGGCCTCGGGGGCCTTCGCGACCTGGTCCTTGCCGCTCGTCTCGAGCACGCCGACGAGCGCGCGCACCTCTTCGCGTCGCCGATCGAGGCAAAGCATCCGCAGCGAGAGCACCTCGTCGGATTGATCGCCGCGCAGCCGCGTCGCCTCGCACGCCTCGGTGTGCATCGTCGACCACCCTCGCCCGTAGGCATCGAGCGCCTGCTCGGTGCCGAGCCACGCATCCTTCGCGTACGGGAGCTCCGTCGCGAGGAATCGCTCGCGGATCGCTCGTTTTTGCGGCTCCCCCCAGACGCCCGCGAACATCTCCGGCGCCCCGCTGCAAAGCGGCGCGCTCGGCTCGGCGGCACGCAGCGCGCCGAAGACCCCCACGCCCCCGATCGCCGCCACGGTGAGGGCGCCGAGGACGCGGTTCCGGAAGGTGCGCTGCTCGTCTTGCGTGAGCGCGGCGAGGAGCGCGTCCATGGACGGGAAGCGCTCCTCCGGCGAGGGCCGGAGGCCCCGCTCGAGCGCGCGCAGCACACGCGCGGGCACGCCGGGCACGTCTTTCGGCCGCTGCAACTTCCCCGAAGGCGCCTCGGTCAGGACCGTCTCGCGCGTGTTCACGGTGAAGGGCCGCTCGCCGTAGAGCGCCTCGAAGAGCGCGAGGCAGAAGCTGAATTGGTCGGCCTGCGCGTCGACGGAGACGCCCTCGAATTGCTCCGGCGCCATGTAGGCGGGCGTTCCCAGGACGGCGCCCGAGCGGGTCAACGACGCGAGGGCCTCGTTGTCTCCTCGTGTCTCCGGCACGTCCTCCGGGGACGGCGGGGGCGCGGCGAGGGCACGCGCGAGGCCAAAATCGGCGACGCGGACGCGCCCGTCCCGCGCGACGAGGACGTTCTCCGGCTTGAAATCGCGGTGCACGAGCCCCGCGGCGTGTGCTGCCGCGAGCCCTCGGCCCGCCTGTTCGAAGAGGTCGAGGATCTCGCGCCACGAGCGCTCCTTCTGCGAGAGCCACCCGGCGAGCGTGGCGCCGTCGACGTACTCCATGGCGAAGAACAGACCCTCCCCGAGCGTGCCCACGTCGTGGATGGCCAGCACGTTCGGGTGGGAGATGCGCGCCATGGCTTGCGCCTCGCGCATGAGCCGGAGCTCGGCGCCCGGGGCCCGCTGCAGGATCTCCTGCCGCAGGATCTTGAGCGCGACCTTCCGGTCGAGCTCGGGGTCGTAGGCGGCGAACACCACGCCCATTCCCCCGGCCCCCAGCGTCTCCAGGATCATGTACCGCCCGAGGGACGCGCCCCGGGAAAGCTCCCTGGCCGGCGCCGCCCCGGCCGCCAAGGCCCTGGTTCGCGGGGTCGCCCTGCCCTCCTCCCCGGCGCGCAGCTCGTCCGTGGCGCCCGCCTCATGATCGGGCAATTCGAGCCCGGAGATCTGCTTGGCCAGCTCGGACAAGAGCTTCCGGCAGGTCACGCAAGAAGCGACGTGTTGCTCGACCCGCTCGGCCGCGCGGGTCTCGAGCAGGCCCTCCGCGAACTCGGCGACCGTGTTGTCACTCAGGCAGCTCATCCGATGCCGTTGCCGTGCACGACGCCGTGCTTCGTGCAAGCGCGCCGTGGACCACGCGTGACTGTACAGGGGTCGCATGAATCCGGTAAAGTCCGCGCGTGACCGCTCCATCGTGCCGTCTCACGGAGGTCTTCCTGGCGCAGGAGAGCGGGCAAGGGGCGGCGCGACACGAGGGGCAGGACGCGCTCGGGGGGCTCCTGGAACGAGCCGTCGCGTCCGCGCGGGCCCCGTGGCCGGAGATCGATGTGCCCGCGGAGGCCTTCGTGCGCTGGCTCTCGACGCGGCTCCCCGCGGGGGACGTGGAGACGCTCGAACGGGCGCTCGGCACGTTGCGCCTCGGCGACCTCTACCTCGCTTGTGCGTGCGAGCGGGGCGACCGCGCGGCGCTCGCGGCGTTCGAGCGATCCTACATCCCGGACCTCGCGGCCGCGATCCAGCAGGTCGATCGGTCCGGCAGCCACGCGGACGACGTCCTGCAGGTGCTGCGGCAAAAGCTCTTCGTCGGGGAGCCGGGGACCGGGCCGAAGATTCGTGAGTACGGGGGCCGCGGGGAGCTGCGCCGGTGGCTCCGGGCCGTCGCCGTGCGCGCCAGCATCGACGCCCTGCGCGCCGCGCGCGAGATCCCCGTCGAGGACGAGCTGCTCGACGCCATCGAGGTCCCCGCCGACCATCCGGAGCTGTCGCACCTGAAGCGCACCTCGCTCGCCGAGCTCAAGCTCGCCCTGCGCGACGCCCTGGGCGCGCTCTCCGCGCGGGAGCGGACGCTGCTGCAGCAGTATTATCTCGACGGCGCCAACCTGGAGGCGCTCGCCGCGCTCTACCGGGTCTCGCCCTCTGCCGTGAGCCGGAGCCTCGCGAAGACACGCGCGACCCTCATGGGACGGGTGCGCAACGCCTTGATGGCGCGGCTGCGGCTGAGCGGGCGCGAAGTCGACAACATCCTGCTCCTCGTCCAGAGCCAGCTCGAGGTCTCCCGGAGCATGCTCGACGGGCGCTCGTAGGGGGAACGTCCCCGTAAGCGCGCGTACCAGACAAACAAAACACGCAAACGCGCGCGGGTTCTCCGTCCTCTAGAGCAAGCGCCTGCTGCTGGGGGTCACCTCGGGCAGCGGGAGACGTGTGCGCGGCTGCGCCCGCACCTTCCCACCCAGAAGACCATCGACCACGACCATGACACGAACGCTCCTCGCATCGCTGCTCGCCACCTTCGTCGCCGGATGCGGCTTCATCAAGGTGGGGGGCCTGCCCTCCTCCGTTTCGTCTTCGTCCGGCGAGCCGTCGGAGGCCTCCGGCTCCGGCCAGGCCTCCGGCTCCGGCCAGGCCTCGGGCCCGAAGTCCACCGACAAGGAGCTTCTCGAGCTCTACCAGTCCATCGATTACACCTGCTGCACGCAGACGCGCGCGAGCGGCAGGGCGTTTTTCCAGAAAGCCGGCGTCGATACGACCGGGCTGTTCAAGCGCGGGAACGTCGATCCGGAGTGGATCCCCGGCTGGTCGAACGACCTCTCGACCATCGAGCTCACGAACGCGCTGGCCCAAGGCGCCGTCAACCGTACCTGGCAAAAACAATGCTTTGCCGATTACGAGGATTATCGCAAGGGCTGGGCCTCGATTGAGGAGAAGCACCGCCCGCAGCTCGTGGCGCTGCGCAAGCAGGGCAACTACTACGAGCAGGCCTCGGGCCTGAACACGCTCCTGTCCGACGTCCTGAAGGAGGCCGAGCAAAAGGGCCTGAAGCTGCACGGCGCGCATCCCATGACCTGGGTGGGCTTGCGCTACGACATCCTCGTCGCCCTCTTCCAGGTGCACCGCGAGACCGGCCACGAGTTCGCGCTCGCCGATTTCGTGAAGCCCGTGGGGGATCAGGTCGAGAAGTTCTCGCGCTTCGGCCGGCCCTGGTCCGAGGACAAGACGTTCGATCGCGACGTCTTTTGCGCCTACGCCGAGGTGAGCGGCACGCAGCGCACGCCGAAGCTGCCCGACATCGGCGGCTGGGAGCCCGGCCGCGACGCGCCGGCGCGCTGGCCGGTCGCCGCCGCGCGTCACGCCGAGGTCGACAAGAAGCTCCAGAGCCTGCAATCGGCGTCGGCGGCGGCGCTCGTGATGCAGGAATGGAAGGTCCCCCGGCTCGAGACGGGGACACTCGACCGCGAGCCCAAGGCGCCCAAGCTCTTTTACACCGGGCCCTACACCCTCACCTCGCTCCAGCGCGAGGGGGCCAAGGTCGTGATCGTCGGCGAGCAGCGCAAGACCGAGCCGTTCAACTACGATTGCCGCTCGACGGGCGTCATCGAGTCGTACGACCTCAACAACAACCCCGTCTACAAGCGCGACTGCAAGGTGGGATCGAAGACGAGCATCCGCATCGCGGAGGTCACCTTCGCCGACCTCCCTGCCTCGATGCAGCTCGCCAAGGGGGATGAGATCACGTTCTACGGCGATCTCTCGCGCGAAGAGAAGGACAAGTCGGTGAAGCAGACCCCGGCGGAGGTCGTGACCAGCCGCGCCTACGCGTTCGAAGGCAAGCACCTCGTGCAGGTGAAGCGCGAGGGCAAGGTGGTGCAATCCTTCTAGCCAGGGGGCCTGCCCCGGGGCCCCTCACGCGCGCACGCCGGTTCTCCCTTGCCTCCGCATGCGAGGCTGCTACCTTCGTTTGACCTGTTGACCAGAAGCTCAAAACTGGTCAACAGGTCAGCCAGGAGAGCGCCCCGTGTTCCAACGCCCGTCCCAGGCCAGCAGCCGCGCCGATCGCATCCTCGACGCCGCGGCCATGCTGCTGCTGCGCATGGGCTACCGGAAGGTGACCATCGAGGACATCGCCAAGCAGGCGGACATCGGCAAGGGCACGGTGTACCTGCACTGGCGCTCCAAGGAGCAGCTCTTCCAGGCGCTGCTCCGGCGTGAATCCATCGTCCTCGTCGAGGGGATGCGGGACCGGCTGCGGAGCGACGTGGCCGAGATCAAGCCCCACCGCCTCGTGCGGAGTTCGTTCCTGGCGGTCCATCAAAGGCCACTCACGATGGCCCTGGTCGTCGGGAACGTCGAATTGCTCGGCAAGCTGCGGGAGGGCACGCTCGGGAGCAAGGAGCTACTCGTGACCGACAGGTTTTTCGAGATCCTGGCCCGCCACGGCCTGCTCCGCGCGGACGTCCCGAATATCGTTCATGCGCTGCGGGCCACCTCGGCCGGGTTTTACCTGCTCGGCACGGTCGACCCGACGAGCGTCGGCCTCGACGTGGAAGCCAGGGCCGACGCCCTCGCGCACGTCATCCGGCACGCCTTCGAGCCTGCCGGCGAGCCACCGAAGGAGGTGTTGGCGGCGGCCGCCGCCGAGCTCTGCGCGATCTTCGATGATCTCATCGCTTGTTACCGCACATGGATCTACGCCGCCGAGCCCGGCTGATCCCGGGCCCGGAAGCGCGCTGAAAGGGGAACGCCATGACGACGCAGGCTGATACGTGGGGCATTCACAAGGCGCAGTTCTGGCTACGCGGGCAAATCCCGGACGAACCCGTCCAGTTCGCGCCTGATCTCGGGATGTGGAACGTCTACGGATATCCGGAGACGCTGCGGATCCTCGGTGATCCCGGCCTGTTCTCGTCCGAGACCATGCGCATGGTCCCGGAGATCAAGCGATCCAACGAGGGCAACCTGGTGCGGATGGACCCGCCGGAGCACAAGAAGCTCCGGAATCTCGTCAGCCACGCCTTCACGCCGAAGGTCGTCGCGGACCTCGAGCCGCGAATCGCGCGCCTGACGCACGAGCTGCTCGACGCGGTGGACGGGCGGGACCGGCTGGAGCTCGTGGCCGATCTCGCGTACCCGCTCCCGGTCATCGTCATCGCCGAGCTCTTGGGGGTGCCGAGCAGCGACCGCGACATGTTCAAGCAATGGGTCGACAAGATGCTGGAGAACTCCTTGCAGTTCTCCCTCGTCAAGCGCTCCGAAGAGCAGGACCGCATGGTCGAGGTCGCGCTCGAGCAGGCCAAGCACCTGACCGATTACCTCAGCGCGCACGCCGCAGAGCGCAGGCGAAAGCCTCGCGCGGACCTGCTCACCAAGCTCGTCGAGGCCGAAGTGGACGGCGACCGGCTCACGGAGACCGAGGTCGCCAACTTCGCGAACATCCTCTTGATCGCGGGGCACATCACCACGACCATGCTGCTCGGCAACACGGTGCTTTGCCTGGATACGAACCCGGCCGAGAAGGCGCGGGTGCGCGCGGACCGGTCGCTCGTGCCCGCGGCGATCGAGGAATCGCTGCGCTTCTTCAGCCCATTCGCGGTCCTCGGTCGGGTCACGATGCGCGCGGTCGAGCTCGGCGGCAAGACGATTCCGGCCGATCAGCTCCTCATGGTGTGGATCGCGGCGGCGAACCGGGATCCTCGGCAGTTCACGAATCCGAACGTGTTCGACCCGTCCCGCGATCCGAACCCGCACGTCGCCTTCGGGCGAGGCATCCATTTCTGCATCGGCGCTCCCCTCGCCCGGCTGGAAGGCCGGGTCGCGTTGAACATCCTGATGGATCGATTCCCGGGCCTGCGCCTGGATCCTGACGCGCCGCCGGAGTTCCTCCCCAGCCCGAACATGACCGGCGTGCGCAAGCTGTCGCTGCTGCGGCACTGAAATCGCGCTCCGGCAGCGCGAGGCGCCCTACCCTCGATGACGGGCCGCCTGCATGGCCACGGCAATGCCGTCCTGCAGCGTGGCCTTCGTGACGATCCCTTGCAGCGATGCGTCGCTATGGACGAGCGTTCGGGCCACCTCCGAACGGATCCCTGTGATCACCGTGCGCGTCCCCAGGAGCCGCAGGCCGCTGGCCGCCGTGAGGAGCATGCTGGCGACGTTCTCGTCCACGCGCTTCAAGCCCGTGATGTCGAGGATGATGAAGTCGGCGGAGCGGCTGCTGGCGCCCTGAAGCATCGTCTCGATGGCCTGCTGGACCCGCGCGGTATCCATCGTTCCGATGAGCGGCATCACGAGGATGCGATCCGTGATCGGAATGAGCGGCGTGGAGAGCTCGAGGAGCCGGGTGTGCTGGGCGGCGATGATCTGCTCGTGGAGCGCGGTCCGCTCCGCATTGGCGCGGCCCTTCTCGACGAGCTCGCGTTCGAGCCGCTCCTTGGCCTCGTGCAGCTCGTCGGTGCGGGACATGAGCTCGACGAGGAGCGCCTCGCGCGCGGCCTCGACGGCGACGCGCTGCCGGATCTCTGCCTCCAGGCTCGTATTCTTTTCCTGCAGCGCCCGTGTCATGCGCCGGACGGCGATGTGCGGGCGGATGCGCGCGAGGAGCTCCTCGGTATCGAAGGGCTTGCTGATGTAATCCACGGCGCCCGCATGCAGCCCCTGCAGCCGGTGCTCCCGATTGCTCAAGGAGGTCATGAAGACGATTTGCGTATCGGCGGTCTGCGGGTTGGCCTTCAGGCGCCGGCACACCTCGAAACCGTCGATATCCGGCAACATGACGTCGAGGAGGACGAGATCGGGCTGCTCGCGCTCGATCAGGCTCATCGCCATGACGCCGTCCGTGGCGACGGCAAGATCCAGACGCTCGCCCGACAAGGCTTCGAGAAGCGTGTCGAGGTTGATGGGGTTGTCATCGACCGCGACCACGAGACCATTGAATTGCGTCAGATCGTCCATCCCGCGCCCGAGAAGATGAGCGTGGACCCTATCAAGAAGTACCACGGCAGTAAAGGGCCAAGCATGCGACGTCGCGCCATGGAACGGGGTCCGGCGGTTCTGCAAAAACCTGGATGCACGGGTTATGCGTCACGCGCCTGACACGCCGTCCATGAGGGGTGGTTTTCCATCGTGTGCACACACGGTTTGGCGTACCACGACATCGTGAAATATCTTTCAAAATTGCATTGACGTTTGCAGCCCTGCCGAGGTTAGTATGGTGTACGATTCGGATATCGTGCCGCTCGACGAGACGCACGGGAGGGGTTCGAGGATGGAACTCACGGGGTACGAACTTGGGGACATCGTCTATGAGGGAAGCGAGACACGCGTCCATCGGGCGGTGCATCGTCCCTCGGGCGCGCAGGTGGTGATCAAGGTCCCCGTCGCCGAGGTGCCGGCCCCGCGCGTGATGGGGCGGCTGGTCCACGAGCATCAGGTGCTCCGGCAGCTCGCGTCCGTGCCCGGCGTGGCGCGCGTGCAGGCCTTCGAGCAGCGGAACGGCACGGTGGCGCTCGTCCTCGAGAACCCCGGATTCCGTTCGGTCGATCAGGTGCTCGCCAAGCAGGGCCGTTTGCCGGTGGCGGCCGCGCTCCGGTTCGGGCGACGCCTGGCCCGGGTGCTCGAGGGCGTGCACGCCGCCGGGGTGATGCACAAGGACGTCAAACCCCAGAACGTGCTCGTGGATGAAACGTACGAGCAGGTCACGCTGCTCGACTTCGGCATCGCCTCGCTCCTGTCGCAGGAAGCGACGGAGGCGAGCATTCCCGAAGCGCTGGACGGGACCCTGGCGTACATCTCGCCGGAGCAAACCGGGCGCACGGCGCGCGCCCTCGATACACGTACCGATCTCTATTCGCTGGGCGTGACGCTCTTCGAGGTGCTCTCGGGGCGGCGGCCCTTCACGGATCGCGATCCGCTTTCGCTGGTGCACGCGCACCTGGCCAAGACCCCGCCTCCGCTCGATACGATTGCGCCGGAGGTGCCGAGCGCCGTGTCGGCGATCGTCTCGAAGCTCCTCGCGAAGGATCCCGAGCGGCGGTACCAGACCGCCAGGGGCGTGGCGGAGGATCTGGAGGAGGCGCTCCGCATGCTCCACGAGCGGGGCACGGTGGAGCCCCTCTCGCTTGGCAAAAAGGACTTCTCACGGAAGCTGCGGCTGCCGCAGGTGCTCGTGGGGCGGGAGAAGGACGTCGAGCGGGTCGGCGAGTCGTTTGCCCGCGTCGCGCGGGGCACGGCGGAGCTCTTGCTCGTCGGCGGGCCGTCGGGCATTGGCAAAACGGCGCTTGTGCGCACGGTCTACCACGACATCGCGAAGGCCGGGCGTGGACTCCTGATTGCAGGCAAACACGATCAGCTCGCGCGGTCGACGCCGTACGCGGCGATCGCGCAAGCCTTCGGGGGGCTGATGCGTCAATGGCTCTCGAGCCCGAAGTCGGTCCTCGAGACCTGGCAGACGCGGATCCGGAATGAGGTCGGGGACAACGCGCGGCTGATTGCGGATGTCGTACCGGAGCTCGACCTCGTCATGGGCAAATTGCCGCCGGTGCCGCCCGTGGAGGGCGAGCAGGTCCTCAACCGGCAGAAGCTCACGTGGCTGAACTTCGTTCGAGCGGTCACGACGCCGAACCCGCCGCTCGTCATGTTTCTGGACGACATGCAGTGGGCCGACAGCGCCACGCTGATCATCCTGCAGACGCTGCTGACGGACGTGGAGCGAAAGTCGTTGCTGGTGATTGCCGCCTACCGGGACAATGAGACGCCCCCCGAGCATCCGTTGTGGAAGCTCGTGGAGGCCACGGAGGCGAGCGAGGCCAAGGTATCGAGGCTGACGGTGGGCCCTCTGTCGGAAGAGCAGGTGCAAAAGTGGCTTTCGCGCACGCTCGAGAGCGAGCCGAGCCGCGTGGCGCCGCTCGCGCGCGTGCAATGGCAAAAGACGCGCGGAAATCCGTTCTTCCTGGAGCAACTGCTCCTCTCCCTGCACCGGCAGAAGCACGTCGTGCGGGATGTGGAGACCGGGGAATGGCGCTGGAATCAAACGGACCTGGAGCGAGCGCAGGTCACCGACAACGTCGTCGCGCTCTTGACGGACAAGGTGCGCGACATGCCGGAGGCGACGCAGCAGCTCTTGGGGCTCGCGGCGTGCGCAGGGCATACGTTCCATCTCCAGGATCTGGAGCGATTGAGCGGGTGGGAGCGCGCGCGGGTGACGGCGGCGTTGTGGCCGGCGCTGCAGGAGGAGCTGGTCGTGCCGGTCGATGGGGCGTATCGCCCGGCGCAGGCGCTCGGAGAGGTGGGCGCAGGAACGCTGGATGCTTCCTACCGGTTTTTGCACGACCGCGTGCAGCAAGCGAGCTACGAGCGGATCTCGCCGGAGCAGCGCGTCCTCGCGCACCTCGAGATTGGGCGGCGGCTCTGGGCGCGGTATCGGGCCGAAGGGGGCACGGCGCAGCAGCTCCTCGAGCTCGCGCGGCACATGAACCAGGGGTCGGCGCGGATCACGGACGCGGAGGAGCGCAAGGACGTCTCGCGGATGAACCTGGAGGCCGCGCGCGTCGCGAAGGCGGCGAGCTCCTACCGATTGATGGCCACCCTGCTGGAGACCGCGCAGGCGCTCCTCGGCGAGCGAGCCGCCCCGGAAGAGCAAGCGTTGTCGGTGGAGATTGCCCTGGAGCGGCTGGACGCGGCCTATCTCTTGCGCGATTTCGACGACGTTGAAGCGCGCGCCCTCGCCTTGCTCGTGCGGCCTCTTGCGGTGGTGCCTTGGCTGTCGGCACAGGAGATCCGCGTCCGCTGCTGCCTAGCGACGGGCCAGTATACGCGGGGAATCGGGCTTGGTCTCGCGGCGCTCGCGGAGCGGGGGTTGACCTTCCCCGACACGGACGCTGCGTGTCAGCCGGCGCTCGTCGAGGAGTCGGCCGCGCTCGATCGATGGCTGGAGAAGGACCTCGGCGCATTTGATCCAATGCCGCCCGAGTGGTCCCTGGAGCACCGGCTCATCGATGCCCTGATGACGCAGACGCAGCTCTGCTCGATCTACGGCGGCCGGCCGATGCTTTACACGCTCATCATCGTTCGCCTGGTCTCCGAGGCGGTGCGACGTGCGTCCCTCACGCCGGCGGCCACCCTCATGATCTGCAGCTTCGCCAATGTGTGGTCGGTGGCCACGGGCATGTATCGCCGCGTGTTGCGCTGGGTCGAACCTGGGGTGCGTGCCGCAGAGCGCGTGGGATCCCCGATGCTCCCCGAATGCCTGGTGCTCCATGGGATCTACATGGTCTATTCGCGGCCGGTCGACGAGACGGCACCCCTCTACGAACGAGCCATCACGGCCGGCTTGAAGATCGGTTCGTTCACGGGCACGAGCTGGGGCCTCCTGGCCGAGCTATTTTATCACCGCGTTTGGCGTGGCCAGCCGCTCGTTCAGGTCGACGCGCAGGTCAAGGCTCGTTGGGATCTCGTGCAGCGCTCGGGAGATGCCGTCGGGAGGCACCACTACGAGGCGGTCGCGTCCTTTTGCGAGGTGCTGATGACCGCCGACGGCGCCCCGAAGCTCCTGCAGGACGAACCGTTGTCGCGCGGTTCGCGTTCCCTCCTGGCCGACGGGGACGGGTTCACGGGCGGCCTCGCTCGTACCCTGGAAGCTTATCTGTTCTGCGCCACCGGCAGGTGGGAGCAAGCGCTTTCGCGGGCGCGGGAGGCCGACCAATATCGAGCCGACATCCTCGGCATGCCGCCGGTGACGGATGTCCCGCTTTTCCTCGCGATCTCGGCGGCGAAACTCTGGCATACCGCCGCGGGCGCCGAGGAGCAGGCGCGGCTGCGGGAGCACATCGAGCACGGCCTCGAGCGGCTGCGTTATCTCGCGGAAGGCTGCGCGCCGAACTTCCTCCACAAGCTGCGCCTCGTCGAGGCCGAATACGCCCGCATTCTCGGCAAGACCGAAGAGGCGATCGTCAAGTACGACGAGGCCATCGAGCTCTCGCGCGAGCACCGTTTCCTGCACATCGAGGCCCTCTCGACCCACCTCGCCGCCGAGTTCCGCCTGCAAACGGGCAAGAGCCACATCGGTGCCCTGTACCTGCGCGAGGCGCGCGACGCTTATACGCGCTGGGGCGCCGTCAACGTGGTCGCCCATTTGAGCGCGAAATATCCCGCCTTGCTCAAGGCGCCCACGCTCGCGTCGGCCGCCGAGCGCACGAGCATGGCGACGGCGACCACGACGACCTCCACGGCGGGCGCGAATTTCGACGTGAACACGGCGGTGCGCGCGGCGCAGGCGCTCTCGAGCGAGCTCGACCCGGAGCGCGTGGTGGGGCGGCTGATGGGGCTTTTGCTGGAGAATGCGGGGGCGCAGCGCGGCGCCCTCGTGCTCAGCGAAGGGGAAGCGCTCTCCGTCGTGGCGCGGCTGTCGGTGGAGGGGGCTCGTATCGAGACGGGGCTGTCGGAGCCGCTCGGGCAATGCCACGACGTGCCGGCGACCGTGGTGCAGTATGCGGCCCGCACGGGCGAGCCGGTGGTGACGGGTGATGCGAGGAACGAGGCGCGCTTCGCCAGCGACCCCTACCTCGCGTCGCGCGCGGTGCTCGCGCTGCTCGCCCTGCCCTTGACCCACAGGGGCCATCTCGTGGGCGTCTTGTACCTCGAGCACCGCGACGTGCCGTCGGCCTTCCCGCCCGCGCGCGTGGAGCTTTTGTCGGTGCTGGCCTCCCAGGCGGCCATCGCCGTCGAGAATGCCATGTTGTACCGGGACCTGGAGGCCAAGATCAAGGAGCGCACGGCCGAGCTTCGGATCGCCAAGGAGGCGGCCGACCGGGCGAACCGCGCAAAGAGCGATTTCCTCTCGAGCATGAGCCACGAGCTGCGCACGCCGCTCAACGGAATCCTCGGGTATGCCCAGGTCCTCTCGCGCGCGCCCGAGCTCTCCGCGAAGAGCCGGGATGGCGTGCAAACGATCAAGAAATCGGGCGAGCACCTCCTTTCCTTGCTGGAAGACTTGCTGGACCTCGCGAAAATCGAGGCCGGCAAGATGGAGCTCGTCCCGAAGAAATTCGACCTCGACGCCTGGGTGGGCACGGTGGTGGATCTGTGCCGCGTGCGCGCCGACCAGAAGAGCATTGCCTTCACCCGAGAGATACGCAGTGGCACGGCGTCGGCGATCTACGGCGACGAGAAACGCCTGACGCAGGTGCTCTTGAACCTCTTGAGCAATGCCATCAAGTTCACGGAGCGAGGAGACGTCCGCCTCGTCATCGACGAGCTGAAACGTGGTCCCGAGGAAGGGAGCAAGCTCCGGCTCCGGGTCGAGGACACGGGCCCCGGCATTGCCCCGGAGCACCTTTCACGAATTTTCGATCCCTTCGAGCAGGTCGGCGATTCCAAGGCGAAGGGCGACGGCACTGGGCTCGGCCTCGCCATCACGAAGCGGATCGTCGATCAGATGGGCGGCACGATCGAGGTCGAGAGCGAGCTCGGCCGAGGCAGCGCCTTCACGGTGACGCTCCCGCTCGCGGACGGGGCCACGGTCACGAGCGCCGACAAGGTCCTCGGGTGGGATACCATCACGGGCTATCGAGGCGAGCGCCGCACGATCCTCGTCGTGGACGACAACCCGCACAACCGTGCCCTGGTGAGCGATCTGCTGGCCCCGATCGGATTCGAGGTCGTCGAGGCCGAAGACGGCGAGGCCGCGCTGCGGCTGGCGATGGAGCGCAGGCCTGGCCTCATTTTGATGGACCTGGCCATGCCGGGTATGGACGGTCGTGAAGCCACGCGCCGCTTGCGGCAGATGCCCGAGCTCGGGGAGGTCGTGATTCTGATCTCGTCGGCGAATGTCTCCGGCGTCGAAAAGCAGGACGGCGCCCGCGCCGGTTGGAACGACGCCTTGCACAAGCCCGTGCAAGCGAGCGCGCTCTTCGAGAAGATCCAGCGCTTCCTCGGCGTGGAGTGGATGCATGCCGAGGAGAAGGCCCCGGTCCCGGCGGCGCAGGAGCGGGGTCCGCTCGTGCCGCCTTCCGCGAAAGAGCTCGCCGTTCTCTCGCGGCTGGTGATGTCGGGGCGGGTCCGGAACGTGGTGGCGGAAGCGGCGCGCATGGAGCAGGACGACCCGCGCCTCGGCCCGTGGCTCGAGCAGCTCCGGGGGCTCGTGCGGACCTACCAGATGCGGAAGCTACAAGAGTTCGTCGATGGGTATGCCGCGGGCGCGGCCGCGGCCAGCGAGAGCCCGTAGTCGGACGGGAATCATGGTTCGAGGTCGCCGCGCAGGCCGTACCTCTTCATCGCCATCTGCACGAATTTCCGCCCGACGCCGGCGAGCTCCGCTGCGCGTGAGACATTGCCGTCCGTCTTCTGGAGCATCAGCCTCAGGTAGTGCTTTTCGTAGGCCTGGGCCACGCGGTCGCGGCCGTGGAGCAGCGGGTCGTCCAGGCGAATGCCGAGCGACTGTACATCCGGCTCCCACGTTTCAGGGGTCTTCGGCCCTTCCCCGGCCCCGAACGCGAGGACACGCGCCACGGCGTTGCGAAGCTCTCGCACGTTGCCGTTCCACGTCAAACCCGAAAACCTGTCGACGACCTCCTGCGAGAGCGGCTGCGTCGACCGCATGCGCTTCGAGAGCTCCTTCTCGAAATGGCGAACGAGCATGGGGATGTCCTCGGAGCGCTCCGAGAGCGGCGGAAGGCGCACCGGAACCACGGCGAGCCGATAATACAGGTCCTCGCGGAACACACCGAGATCGACGGCGCGGGCCAGCGGCCGGTTCGTGGCGGCGACCACGCGCACGTCGAACTGCTTCGGCCGATTCGCTCCCACGCGACGCACCTCCATCCTCTCGAGCGCCCGCAAGAGCTTCGGTTGCAGGCCATGCGGGAGCTCCCCAATCTCGTCCAGGAAGACCGTGCCGCCGTCGGCCTCTTCGAAGATGCCAGGCCTATCCATCGTCGCGCCGGTGAACGATCCCTTGACGTGCCCGAAGAGCTCGCTCTCCGCGAGCTCCGGAGAGATGGCCGAGCAGTCGAGCACGACGAAGGGCCCCTCGGACCGCGGGCTGGCGTCATGAATCGCCCGCGCGGCCACCTCCTTCCCCGTCCCCGTTTCTCCCTCGATCAGCACCGTGGCGTCGGTCTCCGCCGCGCGTGCCAGCACGGAAAAGACGGCCCGCATCGCGGTGCTCCTTCCGAGCATCTGCCCGAAGCATTCACCGGGGAAGAGGGGTAGCTCGATGATCGTGTTCAGCATCAAAAGTCGGAATACGGTCTTGCCAATCGTGATACGCGAATCCGGGCGTGCATAACCATCCCGCACCTGAACGCCGTCCACGTTGGTCCCATTGAGGCTCCCGGCGTCCAGGATCCGGATCTTGTTTCGCTCGATCCGCAAGGTCAAATGGTGCCGGCTCACGGTCGGGTCCTTGACCTTGAAATCACAGTCGGCGCCGCTGCCTATCCTGATTTCGGGGCCCGGCAGCTCGCGCATCTCCCCGGCCTGCGGCCCCTCACCCACCTCGATGCGGATCTTGTTGGATCGCAACGTCAAGCCGTTCGGCGACGGCACCATCGTGTTCGTCGAGTCGTCGTCGTTTCGATTCATCGATCCTCCTCGTCATGCGACCCAGCATTCAGGAGCGTCGTGAGCCCCGGGCGGGAATCCACGCCGGCGATGCGGTAGATGTTCTGCACGTGTGCACGGACCGTCCCTGGGCTGATGCCCAGACGGTGGGCGATCTCCTTGTAAGAAAGGCTCGAGCCCACCAGGAGGAGGGCAATTTCACGCTTGCGCGGCGGGAGCATCTCCAGAATGGGTGAGCTCGCGGCGCGGGGCGGGCGCAGGACGCTCGGCAGGATCCACTCCCGCATCGCCAGGAGGTGTACATCCTCGTGAAGCTCGTGCGTTTCTTTGGCGAGCGCGTGCACGTGCACCTCGAGCACGGAAAAACCGGTGGGATGAACGATCTGCCAGGAGGCTCGTGTGGCCGTGAAGCTCCGTGCGGAGTCCGCGAAATCGAGCAGGGCGCTGCGGCTCCTGGAGATTTCGCGGGCGTGGTATTTGGCGATCAGGTCGAACGCACGCTGGTTCACCTCCAGGACCGCGCCATTTCGTCGGTTGATGCAGATGTACCCCATCGCCTGCTCTTCCGTGATTTGAGACAGGATCGAGCGCGACGCCACCAGCGGCAAACTGGCTCGATGAACGGCGGCTCGCACGTCGGCGGCCAATGCTTCCATCATCGCGGGCGCGGTCCTCGGGAATTGCTTCCCTCTCTCCGTGAGCAGTGCCAGCATGACGTGCTCCGTTCCGCCGCCGGGGACCACCCGCTGATGCAATTTGTACCCGGCCCCCTCCCCCAGCCCGAAATCGTCGAGGGCGTGGAGCACCTCCAGGCCGTCACGCAGCGGCCCTGCGATCGTATCCGCGTCCCGCCAGAAGCCGCCGGGTCTCGCCTCGAAGACGAGGCGGAGCGCGGGTTCGAGGTGCTCGGAGCGCGTGCGCATCCACCCCTCGAGGAGCTCCGTGGGCAAACGCATCGCGTGACTGATGAGGATCTGCGGCGCGTCAGGGCGCACCACCGAGATCAGGCCCGCCACGGTAGGGACGCACTGCGCGAGGGCGTCGAGGATCACCGCGGGATCGTTTCCCGCGGCGACCTTCGATAACATCTGCGCAGCGCGATGCAAAACCTGACGCTCGTCCATGATGCACCTCGTCACGCCCATTCTACCCGGTTCCCGTGAGGGGAAGCAAAGGTTTCACAGGCGACGCGGACGAACCCGGCGCAGCGAGCGCATTTGCTGGAGGGTCGCGTCGGGGCCGCGCCCGGCTCACCTCGCCGAGGAGCGCGAGCATCTCCTCCGACGACAGGGTCGTGTAGTGCGCGCATCGGTACACGCCTCGGCCCACGTGCACGGCTCTCATCACCTTCTCCGCCATGGAGGGCCACGCGGGCGCGAGCCTCGCCATCGCGTGCCCCAGATGCTCCTCGAGCCACGCGAGGTACGTCTCCCCGAGCGCCCGCGCACGCTCCAGGGCCGCAGCGCCCGTCGAGGGTGAAACGCCCTTGGGGATCAGAATCGACAGGCAGCTCTCCTTGCCGGTATCTCGATCGCCCCCGTTCCTGCTCAGGCTGGCGAGGTCGTTCGCCAATCGGAACGTAGGGTCGGCGAGCTGCCCGACCTCGATCAAGGCTCGCAGACGCATTTCGTGGACGTGCTCCGCGGGCGTCGCGAGCCCGCAGAAGAGAAACAAGACCTCCACGGCGATGGTCGGCGCCGTATCCACGATGTGCAGCAGGAGTCGAAGCTCGCGCTGGAGATCCGCGAAGCGCGCTGGATCGCCCGCGTGCTCGTGCAGGAGGCGCCGAATTCTTTCGCCGACGGGACCAGGCGCCCTGGATGCATACCTCGCCTCGATGTGCGCGATCGCCTCCTGCCGCGGAGGTCCGCCGAGCCCGAGCCGGCGCACGAGCGGATTGTCGACGACGTCCGGCGCGCGTTCGAGCGCGTTCGCCCGATAATGGCGTACGAGCGCGTCACGGCAGGCCTGCGAGAGCGCGCCGCTGGCGCTCGCGTGGCGCGAGAAGAGGCTCTCCCATTGCTTTCCGATGGCGTCGACGATCCGCATGCCCGGCCCGACGGGGGGCGCGGCAGGTCGCTCGCCGCGGGCGATCGCCTCCAGGTGATGCGCCGCAGATTGCAGCCGCGCGCGCCATGCGTCCGGCATCTCGCCTGGCAGGACCCGGTCGAAGACCCCATTGTCGCCCGCGGAGATCGCGAGCATACAACGAATGGCGAGCTCCGCCGAACGCTCCCACCCCTCCCCTGTCGGATCCGCCTCGTCCGGCACGCGGAGCATCATGTAGGCGCCCGTATACGCATAGTTGCGATCTCCCTGGCGCAACGATCGATCCGGGAGCAGGAGCCCCTCCGACAGGGCCTGCCCGAGCACCCGCGCCGACATGGCCTCGACGAGCAGGTCGCGCTCGGCGTCCGCGCCGGCGGCGCTCGGCAAGCGCGCGCGCACGATCTGCTCGATCGAGCGCTCGGGCTTCGCTGCTGTCACCTCGATGAGGTCGAGGATCTCGGCGGGCCAGGGCGGATCGACCGAAATCGAGGGCCCTCGACTCCGGTCCGCGCCCTGCAAGAGGACGTGCGCGACAGGGAAACGAACCGCGCGTCGGAGCGCATGAAGAATGCCCTGCGCCGTGGGGGCGCACGGATGGACCGGCGCCGCGGCCGTGGAAGGCGCGGCGAGGAGGACGTTTGGCGCAGCCTGGCCCGGGGCGATGACCGCGTCGTAGTCCTCGGCAATGCCCTCGGCCGAGCGGGCCGCCGGGACGATTCGAATCGCATACCAGGTATCGTCGTCGAGCGCGCGCTCGTGACCACCCCATCCGCGCGGACCCAGGCAGCTCACCTCCACGGCGGGCTCCCCCGTCGGATCGGCGTGGAAGGCGCCGAGCCTCGTGTCGATCTCCTCTGCCGAGGCGCAGACGGGAAGGGTGAGCCGCATCGGCGCAGGGATGCGCGCGCGCGGCAGCGCCCGGGCGAGTTCGAGCGCCAGCTCGAGATTGTATCCGGGGGCGAAATGGGACGGCGCGTCCCGCAGGCCTCGATCGATGAGAGCTCCTATCTCCTCGGGATGGACGTCGGGCCACAACGTCGTCGTCGCGGCGCACGGCACGAAAGGAGGAAGGCAGAAGCCGGGACGCACGACGTCCGGCTCTTCGGCGCCGGTGCGGAGGACGAGATCGACATCCCGCTCCCAGGCGAGCTCGTCCGGATAGTCGATCCAGAATTCGAGGTTCATCCGCGGCTCCGGCAGAGACCGGGTCGCCTCGCAGGCTGCTTCGATGCTGGCGACGAGCCGGGCCCGTGCGCCGCCCGCTGCGCGCATTCGTGCGAGGTCCCCGCGCACGCTGCAACGAATCCCGCAGGGAACGAGCGCGCGGCCTTCCCGGACCTCCGTGCGCAGCCACGCGAATTGCGCGGCGACGACGTCGAAGAATGCCTCCGGCCTCTTGTCGACGTTTTGACGTGAAGCGATGCAGACGAGCAGCGTCTCCACGTCGCCGCGCAGGGCGACGTGCTCGGCGCAGCCGACGACGTTGGCGGCACCGGCGGCGTAGTCGCGACTGGACTCGCCTTTGCGATGGTTTCCGTCCGGCAGCAGGATGATACGCCGCGCCTGTTTCCTCGCGGTCCGCCAAGGCGATTGAACTTTGACCTCGAACCAACGCCGAGATTGCATGGGAGAGCTCCTTGATCGCAGGGGTTCGCGCTGCCGATCCAATGAAGATCGAGCGGCAGGGATGTCCTCGGGCATTGCACGCGTCATGCCTGCGGTCCGGGGCCGTTTTTCCGGGCATCTCGGGGGATGGGTGCATCCGGCAGAGCGCAGTTCGAGGCTCTTCGGATGGTCAGGTGCATCCCGTCGGCGGCGGTCCCTCGATGCCATCGTGGTCCCGTTCGTGTGTGGTCGGGATTCCCGGCGCCTGCATGCACGATATCGAACGGCTGTCCATACGCAGAAATACGTAGCCGTGTCGTTTCTCGGAGACACGTTGATAAGGACTCGAAATTTTGGCCAGCCCGTCGCATTGCTGCAATCTGGTGGCGCGAGCATGAACACGGCCACTGGCGATGACCTCAGCGTGCCCACCCTGAAGCTCCAGCCGGACGAAGTCGGTGGCATCCAGCCGGTCGACCTTCGTCCCGGCAGGACCTTCGCCGGCCGGTTCGAACTGATCTCGAAGCTCGGCGAAGGGGCCTTCGGGCAGGTTTGGAAGGCGATCAACACGAAGCTTCATCTGAAGGTCGCGCTCAAGATTCCGCGGACGCACGCGCCGGACGACCTCGAGCGATTCCGCCGGGAAGCGCAGGCGCTTTGCCTGATCGACAGCGAGTACGTCCTCCGGTGCTTCGAGTATGGCGACGCGCCGGCGCCCTTCCTGGTGATGGAGCTCTTGACGGGGGAGAGCCTCGCGAAGCGGCTCGAGCGCGAGGGGCCCATGTCGATGCCGACGGTGAAGTCGATCTGCAGACAGCTATGCAAAGGGCTGCAGGCGACCCACGCCGCGGGCGTCATTCACCGTGATCTGAAGCCGGGGAACATCTACTGCATCGAAAGCAAGGTCAAGATCGTCGATTTCGGCTTGATGAAGCTCGTCGAGCCGATGGTGGATCCCGGAACCGAGATCATCACGAGCGAGCACGACGAGCTGACCCAAGAGAACATGGCGATGGGCACGGTCAGCTACATGAGCCCGGAGCAATGGCGCCATTCCAACCGCGTCGATTTCAGGAGTGATCTCTGGTCCCTCGCGGCCGTGCTCTACCGCCTCCTCACGGGCAAGTTGCCGTTCACGGGAGCGGCGCACGTCGACGTCGCGCGGCTCGTTCTGCTCTCCTCCGATGGCCCGCCGCCCATCTCGCATCTTCCGGGCGAGGTGAACGCATTCTTCCGCATCGCGTTTCAGAGAGACCCGCAGATGCGGTTCCAGTCGGCGGCCGAGTTCTCCGCGGCGTTCGACGTTCTCCCGGATGGCTCGAAGGTCGAGGCGCCGGCGCCGGCGCGGCCCGTCTCCAAGCCGCGGCGTATTTGGCTCGGCGGAGCGATGGCGTCCCTCGTCGTCGCGGGAATGTTCGTCACCGCCAGCGCGCGCCCGGACGTCCTCTCGTCGACGTGCGACCCGCACAAGGGCAACTGCGATGCCTCCTTGCTCAATGGATGCGAGACGGATCTCACGCACGTCGAGAGCTGCGGCGCTTGTGGCGTGCGATGCCTCAACGAGCACGGCTCGACGAGCTGCACGAGCGGCTCCTGTGCGCCTGTCTGCGCGGCAGGCTTCGCCGATTGTGATGGGGACCCGGCGAACGGTTGCGAGGCCGATCTCGGGGCTCCCGCGAACTGCGGGAAATGCAGCAACGCATGCACGAACCAGCACGGTGACGCCGCGTGCGCGGCTGGCGAGTGCGCGTCCACGTGCCAGCCGGGTTTCATGAATTGTGACGGAAACCCAGCCAATGGTTGCGAGACGGACGTCGTGTCCAGCGCCGATCATTGCGGCCTCTGCGGACGCGCGTGCAAAGGAATCGTCGGCGACGGCGCGACGTGCCAGGAGGGGATCTGCAAGGCGACCTGCGGATCCGGGCTTCACGATTGCAACGGCGACCCCGCCGATGGGTGCGAGGTCGACGCGCAGGCGACGCCGGAGGCCTTCGAAGGCGGGCGGTGCAAGCCGATCGTCCTCGGGACGTACGAGCCTGGTGCGCTCAGCGTCGCCGTGGACGACGACGTGGAGGGGATCGTGGCCTGGACCGTTCCCAGGCAGGGCAAGGCCTTCCGCATGCGCAAAGGCGGAGGCACCCCGGCGCCGATGTCGGTCGGGGGCGCGCCGACCCGCATCGCGTTCGACACCGGTCGCTGGTACTGGACGGACACGTCCTCCAAGAGCTTGCTCACGATAGACGCCGTCACGGGCGCGCGAAAATCCCTGGTCCAATGGCTCCATCCCGAGCAGCAGATTGCCGGGCTCGCGTCCTCGGAAGGTGGTGCCTTCTTCTTCTTCCAGAACACGAACACCAAGAAGGGAACGCTCTTTGGGGCGCGGAGAGAGCTCGGGAAGAAGCCGCTGCTCGAGTACGACGGCGCCGATCCGAATCCTTTCGGCTTCGCCGCCGGGCGCCGCGGCGTCTATTTCGTGCGAACAACGCAAGGCGGCAGCATCTGGGGCTGGTCCTTCAAAGAGCGGGGCGAGCCCTGGCTCGTCGCCGAGAACCAGGACAAGCCGTTTGCCGTGGCCGTCGACCCCCGCGAAGAGGTCGTGGCCTGGTCGCGTGAAGGCAATGGATCGGGGACCCTCTCGGTCGCGCGACGCGGCGGCCCGGTCGAGGTCCTTGCGGCGAACGAGCCCGGGCCACGCGGAGTCGCCGTCGACGACACGTGGGTATATTGGACAAATGAAGGCGGAATGGTCAAGAAGGCACGGCTCGACGGAAAGCAGGAGCCCGTGCTGCTCGCGTCCGCGCAGCAGCGCCCGATGGGCATCGCGGTCGACGCGACCCGCGTGTACTGGGTGAACGAAGCCTCGGGCGAAGTCGTATCGGTCGCCAAATGAGCGACATGGGAGGACTTGGAGACCAATGATTCGAATGAAGATGTTTCGGCGCGCCTTGATGGTCGCCATGCTCGTCGCCGGCACATGCACCGTGGCGAGCGCCGGCCAGCCGAACGAACTCGTGTACGAGATCACCGATTCAGACACCCTCTACCTGGTGGCGACGCGCTATTACGGCGACCCAGCGGCTTTCAAGCTGATCTTCAAGAAAAACGAGGCCGTCCTGCGAGAAGCGCACGACAAATATATGCTCGACGCCGCCAAGCGTGGCGTGCCGCCCAAGCCGTTCGGGACCGGGACGATCTGGCCGAAGACCAGGATCGTGTTGCCCCAGGAGCTCGCGACGCCGGCAGGCGTCCTTTACGAGCGGCGGAGTTTGCCCCTCAAGCGCGAGATCGCGGAGATGATCGCGCGCAAGAAGCGGGTGGACCTGGACGACCTCGGGCAGATCGCGACAGAAATGCGCCCTCTCGGGATCAGGCCTCCCCAGCCAACCCCTGCGCTCCCGGGCTACGCGCAGGTGTCCGCCGCGAGCAGCGCCGTCGCGAGGGAGACGCCACCGAAGTGGTTCGGGCAGCCGGAGAACGAATTGCATCGTTGTGCCGTCGCCGTATGCGGCAAGTTCCAGTCGCTTTGTTATTATGAGTGCCTCGGGGTCGCGAAGAGGTTCCTCGACGGCGGCGCGTCGTGCAGCCATCTCCCGGCGACCTTGCCGTACGACCAGCCGGAGGCCTCTGCGCGTGATTGCAGCGCCATGCTGGAGTAGAGCCATGAAGAACGAGACGAAGGGTTCGACACTTCGACGATGCTTTGGGCTCGCCGTGGTCCTCGGGACGCTTTGGGCTGTCCCCGCGCCCGCGGCCGAAGCGGATACGTTGCCTCTGGCCTCGGCGAACGCCAAGGCCTCCCAACCGGGAGCGGCAGAATCCAAGCCAAGCCAGGCCGTGATGGCCGGAGACATGGTCCCGGATTGCAACGGCGGGACGACGCCGACCCCCTACTGGCTGACCCGGATCCTCTTTCATGGCGCGTTCTGCGTGCACGCGCCGAAGAACGCGCGTCTTCAGGTCGATTACGGCACGACCCTCGTAGGGTATGAGGACCAGCAGAACGGCAAGCTCAGCGAGCATCAGGCCTACTACTCGCTCTCCAGGATCGTGATTCCGCCGGGGCAACGCCGCGTGATATGGGCCGTATGCGGAGGGGCCGGGATGTCGCTGCCGAACGGCACCCGCGTCGTTCCGACCGTCCGGATGGACGCGGCGAGGGTCGCCCAGATAGGCTCGTTGATTCGTGGCCTCGCGGACGAGGAAGCCGAATACAACAAGTCGTTCGCCGTTCTCCAGGGAACGAAGGAGCCGGCCATCAAGGATTTCATCGAGCCGCGCCTGGACAACATCCAGGAGAGCATCGATACGCAGACGGGGCCGCTCCGCGCCGCGCTCCTCCAGGAGAACCACAAGATCCTCCGGGGAAAAGGGTTTCATGTGGCCCCGACCTGGAACGAGGATTAGCCGCCGCCGAACACCCTCGGGGGGGCCCTCGACCTGGTTGCGTGTGGTACGCGGACGCTACAGTGGTACGCGCGCATGACACCGAAGTGTCATGACGGCGTGACTACGCCCGGCGAGAGCCCCCTCGATTCTGCGGCTGCGCGCGTCTCTCGGATGCTGGCACGGCTTTTGTCGTAGGGGCAACCGAGGTCATGCGCATGCATCCTGGATCTACGGAATCGACGAGGAATCTTTTGGGAGGGCTCTTGCTCGGCGCCGCGCTCGGCGGGTGCGCGCCGCCGGCGCCGCCGCAGGCGCCCGCGATGTACGAGTACCAGGTCTCGCACCTGTCGAATGGGAAACCCCTCCGCTTCGAGGCCAAGGACTCCGTGCGCACGGTCGACAAGAAGGTCCGTGTCGGCGAGCGCCAGGTCTACAGCGCGAGCGGCAGGTACGTGGGCAAGGAGGTCGTCTACACGACGGAGCCGACCGAGGTCCCCTTCCACGAATGGCACGTCTACCAGGGCGATACGGAGATCGACGCGCTCAGCGCCCTGCGCATCGCCCGGGATGCGGCCTTCGAGACGGCGTACGACCAGGAGCGCGAGCGCGTCCGCCAGAGCCACGCCCGCGCCCTCGAGCTTTACGAGACGGACGTGCTCCGCGCGCAGAGCAAGAAGAACCTCGGGCTCGGCCTGGGGATCGTCGGGATCGTCGGGATGCTCGGCGCGGGCGTGTTGTTCGCGGCCACGAAGAACGACCCCTCGCCGCCTGTCCCGTCGGCCGCGGCGGGGGCTATCTCCCTGGGCTTCATGGCCGTGGGGATTGGTGGATTTTACGTGCGAGGGCAAGGTTCGCGCGAGCAGGACGCTGCCATGAGGCAGGCCGAGAGCCTCGCCGGGGTGCGCATGGAAAACAAGTTCCAGCGCTTTGCGACCGAGGAGCACGTGCGAAATGTCGTCGAGGGCCAGCGTCCGCGCGCATCGGCGCCCGCGGAGACCACGGCGGTCCCCGAGATCCGGATGGCGAAGACGCTGGATCCCGCCCTCACGACGGGGATCCCGAACAACGAGAAGCTCGGCCCCGCGCTGATCGCGATATGGACGCCCGAGGCCTACGGGATCGACCATGCCAAGGCGCACGAGGTCTTCGAACGGGAGCTTTTGCGGTCGGTCCTCTATTACAACAACGCGGGCGGGAAGATGCCCCGCCACGAGGGCAACCTCGCCGTGTACACGGACGAGGCGTCCCTCCGCGCCGCCGAGGGGGACACCAGCAAACCCGAGGGAATGCCGGCGGTCAAGCTGCTCGCCCTCGCGGTCGCCATGCAAACCGGGATCTACGTGCACCACGAAGGCCAATCCTCCGTCTTCACGGTGCTCGACGGGGACACGATCCAAAAACTGCTCCTGCGGGCGACGGAGCCAAAATGACCGTTCAGTCGACCTCGACGAGCGCTTGCGCGACGACCTCGCCGACGCGCGCCTCGACACGACAGGTGCCGCGCGCCTGGGCGCGAAGCTCCCACGCCGACCGCTGATAGTCTCGCGCGTGCGGGAGGTTGAATTCGAGGACCTCGCGCGCGCGCTCCGGCTTCTCTACGGGCGCGAGGGTGCAGACCTCCGGCGTCGCCGAGCGTGGCGCGTCCACCATCCCTGCAATGGCGCGGCCGTCGCCCGCGCGCAGCCGCACGAAAAGGAACCGTTTCTCGCCTCGGTGCAGGAGCTGCGGACCACACCCCGAGAGCGTCCCGACGAGCGTGGCCACGAGGAGCGCGCATGGCTTTCCGCGTTGCCCCTGCCCCTTCGCCTTGCGCGCCATGGCGCCAAGCCTACCACACCCCCACGAGCTGGCCTGGAGGAGGAGCCCACGTACGTGGCGCGCCGAGCCGCGCGAGGCCGACCGCGTCGGCGAGCCGCGCTTGGTGCTCGGGTCCGGTGGGCCTCGAAGCGCTCGGCCAGAAAAATAATTTTCGTCCATCGGTCACGTTCCCTCGTCGCGGTCCGTCATCGCAGTGCTGGACGATTCCCAGTCGATCTGACCCAGGAGACGAACGATGCAGGCACGGATGAAAAACCCGGCGGTGATCCTTCCCGAGGCGATGCCCGCCCTTCTCAATGTGATCAAGGCCGCGAAGAAAGGCGGCGTGCCGGAAAGGACACTCGAGCTTGTCCATCTGCGCGCGAGCCAGATCAATGGATGCGGTTATTGCGTCGACTCGGGCGCGCGCAACGCCAAGAAGGCCGGCGAGAGCGACGAACGGCTGTTCGCCGTGGCGGCCTGGCGGGAAACGCCCTACTTCACCGAGGCCGAACGCGCCGCGCTGGCGCTCGCCGAGGCCGCCACGCGGCTCAGCGATCGGTCGGATCCGGTCCCGGACGAGATCTGGAACGAGGCCGTCAAGCATTACGACGAGCAAGGGCTGGCGGCCTTGACCCTGATGATTGGCCTGACCAACCTGTTCAACCGCCTCATGGCCACCACCAAGCAGGTCGCTGGCACGGTCTGGTAGTCGCGTGATGCCGGGGCGCGCGTCGTGCGCGCCTTCAGCACTTGTCCCGAAAGTGCAGCGTCAGCCGGAACGTCGGCGACGTGCCCTCCGGCGCGTGCACCTTCCACTGCGGCAGCTTCCGCGCCAGGCAGCGCCAGACGACGTCCGGCTCGTTCTCCACCGTGTTGTCGACCTGATCGACGCGGAGGACCTTTCCGTCGGGCGCGAGCGTGACCACCACCGTCACCGAGCCGACCCGCAGCTCCGCGCAGCCCTGCTTGTAGATGAGCTCGTGACAGCTCAGCGCGTGGTTCGTGGCCTCGGCTTCGTGGATCCACGCCTCCGGGTAGGGCGGAGGCCCGGCGGGCGTGACGTCCGCGGGGGCGGGCGGCGGCTCGCTCGAAGCTTGCGCCGCAGCCGAGGGGACGTGCGGATCGTCTGCAGCAGGGGCCGTCGCCGCCGGAGCCGCGGGCGGGGAGGATGCCGGCGCGGGGGGCACGCCGGTGCAAGCGGCACAGGTGACGAACAGGGCGGCGAGCGGCGGGCGGGCGTCGAGGGGCACGCGAGGTGGATCGGTTATGCCAGGGGGGCCGAAGGGCGGTCAAGGACGGTCGCGGACGCCGACTCGGTGTACCCTCGTTGCGTGCCGACGCTCGTCCTCTCCCATCGCTACAGCCCCGACTCGAACGCGCTCTTCGCCGCTGCGCTCGCGGCCGGCTGGGACATCGAGCGCCTTCACGCCTTCCGTTGCCCGGACGGCCTCGCCGCGCGCGCCCCGGTGTTCTACGGCGAGACGATCCTCGCCGACGCGATCATGGACGACCTCTGCCTCGTGCTCCTCGAACCGACGAGCGATTGGCTGCCCAGGCTCCCGCAGCGCCACCGCCTCCGTGACGTGCGTCTCACGACGCTTTCGGAAGCCCTGTCGATCCAGGAGCGCGTGTTCATCAAGCCGACCGACGAGAAGTGCTTCCCCGCCCGCGTCTACGCCAACGGCGCCGCGCTCGATCCGGACCCGGTGTTGCCGCCGGACCTGCCCGTGCTGGTGAGCGAGCCGGTCGTCTTCGAGGTGGAGTTCCGGTTTTTCGTGCGCGAGCGCGAGGTGGCGGCCTTCTCGCCGTACATCCGCAATGGCGAGATCGCACGGAATGCCGCGGGCGATTGGGAGGCGGCCCCCGCGGAGATCGAGGCGGCGTCCACCGCGATCCGCGCGGTGCTCGACGACCCCGACGTGGAGATGCCTCCCGCGGTCGTCGTGGACGTCGGGCGCATGGCCGGGCGTGGCTGGGGCGTGGTCGAGGCCAACCCCGCGTGGGCCTCGGGGCTTTGTGGATGCGACCCGGCGAGCGTGCTTTCCGTGCTGCGGCGCGCGAGCGTGGCGCGGGACATGTTGTCGGAGGCCGAAACGCGCTGGGTGCGCCGCGTCATGAAGAGCTGAGCATGGGTCTCGTCGTGAAGTCGTTTCGCTGGGGCTTTGCCCCAGGCCCCAGCAGGGGCTGTCCGCCCCTGCACCCGGACCAGCCAGGGGCTGGACCCAGGCTCGATGAGCTGCGCTCCGCGCAGCTCATCGAACAGGCCCGGTCAAGACCGGCAACGACCCTGCCCACCAAGACAGCCGCGCTGCTGGTTCGGCTGGCCCCCCGGCTTCTTCGTCGGCCTGTTTGAAAAACTGCGCGCAGCGCAGTTTTTCAACCCTGGGTCCAGCCCCTGGCTGGTCCGGGGTCGAGGGGGCGGACAGCCCCCCGCGGGGTCCGGGGCAGGGCCCCGGCGCGGCGGCCTCAGGCCTCAGGGAGCCTCCACCGTATGGGTATGGCAGTTGCTGCACGAGAACCCCTCTGCGTGGGTCTCGGGGTTGTACGTGGGGACCTGGAGCAAGGCGGCCATGCGCGTCATGACCTCGTCGAACATGAACTGGCTCCACCGCGCTGCCTCCGGATCCTTGACGTATTCGAGGAACGCCTCCTCCGTGCCGGGGAGCGGGGCGATTTGCGCGCTCGGCATCGCATAGGTGCCATCCGTCACGCCCTGGCCGTGGCAGGTCGTGCAGTCCATCGCCTCGAACTTGGCGTCGAACGCGACGAAGACCTCCTTCATCTCCGGCATCACGACGTCGTTCATGAAGACCACGCGCTCTGCGAAGCTCATGTCCTTGTAGGCGGTCGGCTCCGCGGCGGGCTCCGGGTCTTCTCCCCCACACGCGACGACGAACAGACACACGGCCATCGAGATGCGCTTGCAGTTCATGTCTCTTCTCCCTCGACCGGGCGTTTCGCCCTGGCGCTGTCTTCACGTCGAACGAGGGGGCGCGAGATCGACACGGCCGTCGACTTTTTTTCGAAGGCTCTCCAACGTGGCGAAAAGAGGGACGTTTGCGCTGCGCCGCGGCTGAGCATGGGTCTCCTCTGGGGAGGCGCGGAGCTGGGGCTTTGCCCCAGACCCCACCGGGGCTGTCCGCCCCTGGACCTGGACCAGCCAGGGGCTGGACCCAAGCTCGATGAACTGCGCGGTGCGCAGCTCATCGAACAGGCCCGGTCAAGACCCGCAGCGACGTTGCCCACCGAGACAGCCGCGCTGCGGGTTCTGCTGGCAACCTGGGTTCTTCGTCGGCCCGTTTGAAAAACTGCGCGTGGCGCAGTTTTTCAACCCTCGGTCCAGGCTGTGCCTGGTCCGGGGTCGAGGGGGCGGACAGCCCCCCGCAGGGTCCGGGGCAGCGCCCCGGCGCGGCGGCTTACGATGAGACCCATGCTCAGCCGTGCGCCGCGCCCGGAGCGCCTTCAGGAGGGATCGTGATAGACGTCCCGGAACACGAGCATCGCGCCGAGCTTGCGCTCGTTCGTGCCGGGGAACCCGCACTGCGGGGCGAACGCGTCCGCGTCCCGGTACGTGCCGAAGAGCCGATCCCACAGGGGCAAATCGGAGAAGTTGTAGCGATGGACGTCGAGCTCGTGGTGCACGGAATGCAGCTCGGGCGTCTGGATGAACCACTTCAGCCAGCGCGGGCTCTTGAAATTGCCGTGGTAGAAATACTCCCCCGTCGCGGCGAAGAAGTTGAACCAGAACGCGCCTTCGAGCGAGATGCCGAGCAGGAGGTACGCAATCGTCGCGCTGAGCAGCGCATCCGAGGCCATCTCGACGGGGTGCTTGTAGAACGACGTGAGGATCTCGATACGCGCGGGTGAGTGGTGGATCTGGTGGAAGATACGCCAGAAGCCGTTCGCATGGCGCAGGCGGTGCCACCAGTAATAAAAAAAGGTGCCCACGAACCAAGCGATGAGCCCTTCGAGCCACGGGCGTTCGAGCGCAGACACCGTGAAGAGCGACGCTCCCTGGAACACGTGCACCCAGACGCGGTTCAACGCGAGCGTGATGCCAAGCTGCGCGAGGTTCAGGAGGAGCGCACGCGCATGCCAGCCAGGCACGTGCGGCAAGACGCGCCCAGGCCGCACGCGCTCGAGGACGAGGAACACGAGCGTCGAAGCCATGGTGAAGATCGTGGGGAGCGTGAGGTGGGGCATGAAAAGCTCGCGTCGCAGGATCGTAGGTGTGGCCGTCGGCGACGGTAGCAGCCCCAGGGCCGGCGCTCAATCGGCGATCCCCCCCGCGGACAAGACCCACGACGACCCTGCCAACGAAGTCCGCTGCGCTGACGAGCCCCGGCGGGAGACCACGAGCGCTGCGCGGGGCTCGTCCTCGATCGGTTCTCCCCGCGCCGTTGCCTCTGCGCATCCTCGACAGGCGACATCGGCTCGTGGCCTCGTCTGTTCCGCGCCGCAACAAGGCACGTCGACGCCGTGGGACCTCCGTCACGACGCCCGAACAAGGTGTGTCGGCGCGGAAGGGCAAGCGTCTCGCCACCGGACAAGCAGCAGGGCGTGTTCCCGGGGGGAAGGTCGAGCCCAAAGACAAGCACCGGACGCGGCCGAGGGTCCTTGTCGAGCTGCCGCACACGCGCCGTCGGCCGTCGAGGGAGCTTGTCGCGGAGGACAACCCGAACGCGCGCAGGCCAACGGCAGGAAACACGCCGCGTCCCTCGGTCCGTCACCCGGTGGAGGTGTTTGTCGCGCCGCCAAACATGTTTCGTCGACGCCCGAGGGCACGTGTTCGCCGCGCCGAGGCGCAGCTCTTCCACGAGGCCGCCGAGGTCCGTCTCCCGCACGGGCAGCGTCGCTGGCCGTGATGGGTCTTCTCTGGCCGCTGGGGCGTTGCCCCAGGCCCCACCAGGGGCTGTCCGCCCCTGGACCCGGACCAGCGAGGCGCTGGACCCAGGGTCGATGAACTGCGCGATGCGCAGTTCATCGAACAG
>NZ_SSMQ01000086.1 GCF_005144585.1 Polyangium fumosum
CGGCCTCGGGCGCAGCGGCCACGGGGGCCGGTGTGGAGGGCGTGGCCTGCGCCGCGGGCGGCGGCGGGGCCGGGGGCGGCGCAGGCGGCGGCGCGGACGCGCAGGCGGCGAAGAGGACGGCCGTGGTGGTCAGGGCGAACGAGCTGGAAAGGCGGCGCATGGCGCGATGCAACAAGCCATTTCCAGAGGCGCGTCAAGCGTCATTGTGGTGCAGCCCGCGGAACCCTGGCGGCGGCCGGGTGTCCTGCAAGGGATGAGGGTTCACGCTCATGCGTTGCGCGGTTGGCTCGTGGGTCGACGGCTCGAGAAGCCTCGATGGATCGCGGCGCAGGTGACCACAGTTGTGTGGCTCGCGAGGGGCACGTTTTTCCTCGTGGCGGCCGCGACGGTGGTCGCGGGTACCGCAGTCATCGAGGCACGGCCAGGGCTCATGCCCCCCGTGCAGATCGAGCCCCTGCCGTTTTTCGGGGCGCACACGTGTATCTACCCGAGTGACGTGGAAGAACCGCCGGCGCCCCCGCCCGAAGAGGAGCCGCCCTGCTCGCGAAAGGGCAAACGCTCGGGCGCGCGCTGACGGCCCGTTACTGCGCCCGCTCGGGCAAACCGAGCGCAATGCGGCGGAGCAGATCCAGCACGGCATACGCCGCCGCGATCTGCACCTCCTCGCGTTCGCCCTGAAAGACCTTGCTGCGCACGACCGTGCCGCCCGGATGCGCGACGGCCCAGTACACGAGGCCCACGGGTTTCTCGGCCGTGCCGCCCGTCGGGCCCGCGATGCCCGTCACCGACAGGCCCACGTCCGTCTCGCAGGTGCGACGCACACCCTCGGCCATCTCCGCCGCCACCTCGGCCGACACCGCGCCGTGGCCCCGCAGCGTGTCCTCCGAGACTCCGAGCAGCCGCGTCTTCGCGCTGTTCGCGTACACCACCGCGCCGCCCACGAGGTAATCGCTCGCCGGATATCGCGTCAGCATGTGCGCGATGAGCCCGCCCGTGCACGACTCCGCGAGCGCCAGCCGATAGCCGCGGCTGCGCACCGCGCGGCCCACCATCTCGGTGAACGCCTCGTCGCCCTCGCCGTACACCACGTCGCCGAGCCGCGCCTTCACCTCGGTCGCGGCCCGCAGCGCGAGGTCCCGCGCGACCTCGCGATTGGCGCCCCGCGCGTGCACCTTCACGTCGACCTCGGGGAAATGCACCCGATACCCGAGCGTCACGCCCGCGTGCGTGCCCTCGATGCCCGCGAGCGCCTGCCCGACGAGGCTCTCGCCGAGCCCGTACGTCCGCAGGCGCACCTGGAACGTGTTGTTCGGCGCCGAGGGCCGGATCCGCGGCAAGACCTGGTCCGTGAACATGCGCTTCATCTCGCGCGGCACGCCCGGCAGGAAGAAGAGCGGCGTGTCCCCGATCGAGACCGCAAACCCCGGCGCCGAGCCCACGCTGTTCGGCAGCACGTCCGCGCCCGCCGGCAGATCGGCCTGCTTCTCGTGGCCCGCGTTCATCGTCTTGCCGCGCGACTCCACGCGCCGCCGGATCGCGAGCAGCGCGCTCTCGTCCCGCACGAGCGACACGCCCGCGGCGCTCGCGGCGGCGGCCGCCGTCAGATCATCCGTGGTCGGGCCAAGCCCGCCCGTCACGACGACGAGCCGGTGCGTCTTTGCGAGCGTGCGCAACGTCGCGACGATCTGCTCCACGTCGTCGGGGATCGCGTCGATCACATCCACAGTGAAGCCCGCGGCCGTCAGCTCCGCGGAGATCCACGCCGCGTTCGTGTTGACGATTTCGCCTCGGGTGAGCTCGGTACCGATCGAGAGAATCGCGGCGGTCATTTTGGGGGCATGCACTCTATCCCATCGCGCGCCCTTGACGAGGGCCTCGATGGCGAAAAAGCCACGATTCAGCGCGGAAGGGCGCCGCCCTCGGCCGCCGCCGCGAACGGATACACACACCGGAAGCCGACCTCGGCCGCGCGCGTGCTCGCCGCGATCTCCAGGCGATTCCAGCTTCGCAGCGCGCTCGCCGCGCCGTCCCCGAACGACCCGCCCCGCGCCTCGGCGAGCGCCGGGCCCTCGGCCACGCCCGCTTTGGGCGCCGCCCACTCGGCCACGTTGCCGGCGAGATCGTGCGCACCCTCGGGCGAAGCGCCGTCCGGATGCGAGCCCGCGACCTCGGGCCCCGCCGCGCCCTCACCACAAGGCCCGCGCACGAGCCCCCACGCCGCCCGTCGACAAACCGCGCCCGTATCGCCCCAAGCATACCGTCGGCCTTTGGCGCCCGCCGCCGCGAAGGCGAGCTCTTCCGGCGTCGGGAGCGAGCCGCCGGCCCACGCGCAAAACGTCCGCGCCTCGGACAAACCCACGCGGGAGAGCGCACGACCGGGCTCGCCCGAGAGCGCGACGGGCGTGCAAGCGGACGCGGCCACGCAGGCGGCATAACGCGCCTCCGTGACCTCGTAGGCGTCGAGGGCGAAGGCCTCCATCGGCACGGCGCGCGGCGTGACCTGACCTTGCGCCTCCCAATCACTCGGCCCGATCCGCAAGAGGCCGGCCGCGATGCCCACGGCGCGCGGCGTGGCCACGCACCCGGCCTCCGTCACGACGAGCCCCGCCGCGCATCGATCGGGTTTGCCCACGCAACGATCGCCCGCGAGGGTTTGTCCTTCCCCACAACAACGCGCGCCGAGCGGCGTCATCCCGGGCGCGCACCGGGCCGGCGGCGCGGCGCGGTCGCGCGCCACGAGCACCACGGCGACGGCGAGCCCGATCGAAAGGGCGAAGAGGCCGATCGTCCGGACAACCGGCCTCGCCCCGCGCGCCTCAGGCCGAGCCACCCTCGCCGCGGGCCTCCCCTCGGGGTCGTCGTGTACCTTCCCGATCGCGCCTGCGCTGCTCGGCGCGCGCGGCCTTCACCTCGTCGAGGCGCGCCTCGATCCGCGCGAGCGCGTCGAGCAGCGCGGCCTTGAGCCGACCGTATGTCTTCGGACCGATGTCGCCCTTCCGATGCGCCTTCTCCAGCGCGACGAACTCGCCGAGCAGCGCCTCGCGTGCTTCGAGCAGATCGTCCTTCGCCTCGTCGGGCACCGCGCCCTCGGCGCGCTGGCGGATCGTGTACGCCGCGGCGAGCCCGGCCGCCGAGAGCGCGAAGAGCAACGCGAACCAGCGCGTGTTTCCGGGCACGGGCAGGCCCGTGATGGTGATGTCGAGCGCGTTGATGCCGCGCTCGCCTTGCATCGCCTGGCGCATCGTCACCATCACCTTGCGGCCGTCGCGGCCCGCCTGGCGTTGCGCCTCGGGGAAGCCGGCGACCTGGAGGCCCATGGTCTTGTTCGCCTCGGAGAAGATGCGCACCTCGCCCACGCGCGGCGGCAGCTCGACGCGGAAGGTTTGGCGATCCTTGCCTTCGAGCGGGACCTGGTAGCTGAACGAGGCCTCGTGCCGACCGGGCGCGATCGTGCCGGAGAGCCACGGCCCCTTCGTGGGTTCGTCGACGAACCGCACGTCGGTCATGCCGTCGGGGATGCGGAAGGCTTGGTACCCCTCGGGCAAGCCGACCTGCGCGGCGCCCTTGCCCGGCACCCACGCGACCTTGCCGATGTTGAAGACGTTGAAGAGCTGCTCGACCGAGAGCACGCCCTCGCGCAGCGACACGAACACGAACGCCTGCGCGCCGACGAGCGCGCCTTCGACGTTGTCGGTCGCTTCGTAGGCGTGCAAAACGACGCGCTTGCCGGCCTTGTCGGAGAGCGCGAACGCGTCGGTCGCGTACGTGCCGAGGCCACGCATCGTGGTGATGCGGTAACTCGTGCCGGCGCCGACGGGCAGCCCGTCGAGCCGCGCCGTGCCTTCCGCGTCGGTCGTGACCTCACGGCGCTCGCGCTTGTCGCCTTGCGCCACGCTGCTCTTGAGGATGCCGAGGATCGCGGTCGCGTTCGGGATCGGGCGCTCGTCGGCGTCGCGGATCGTGAAGACCATCGTGCCCGGCGGGAGCGTCTGATCTTCGACCGCGGTGTCGGGCGGCGCCTCGAAAAACCCGCTGTTCCCGCCGCGGCGCGGCGCATCCCCGTGCGGGTTCCCTCCGTGCGGATTCGCGCCATGCGGCGATTCGCCGGCGTGGGGATCGGCCTCCGCGCCTTCGTCGACGCTCGGATGCCCCGGCGGCAGCTCACCGACGTCGGGATGTCCGGCGGGAAGCGGTCCGGCCGTCTTGCCGCCGTCCCCCGCGCCCGCATCCCCGGGCCCCGCGTCGGGTTTGTCCGCGCTGGGCTTGTCCTTCTCGGCCTTCTTCGCCGCGGCGGGGTTGTCCTCGCCGGCGGCGGTCGCCACGTGCGGCAGCGAGATCGCGGCGGCGACCGTGAGGGCCGCGCCGAGGATCCCGAGGCGGGTTCGTCGGATCGAATTCATGACGCCTCCGCCCCCTCGTCGGCCTTCTTCGCCTCGCGGGTCTCCTCCGCGGGCTCGGGTGCGGCCATGCGCGCGCCGCATTTCTTGCAGAACAAAGCGTCCTCGTCGTTCTCCGTGCCGCACGCATCACACGCGTGTTGCGCGGCGGCCTCGTCGCTCGTCGCTTTCGCGGGCGCCTTCGCCTTCTTCTTTTTCTTGGGCTTTTTCGAGGCCTCATCGGCCTCTTCCTTCGCCGCCGCGGGCTCCGGCGCGGCCTTGGCCTCCGCCTTCGGCGCTGGTGCCTCCGCGGCCTCCGCGGCGTCGCCCGCCTCGTCGTCCTCGTCCGTCTCTTCCTTCTCGCCGTCGAGCAGGCCGAGCTGCTTCAGGCGCCGCTGCACGAGCACCTCCGCCCGCTCGCGGCCGGGCGCCGCGTTCTGATCGAGGGCTCGCAGCAGGCGCTTGGCCTCGGCGCGGTATTTCGCGACGAGGGCGCGATAGTCCTCCTCGCTGATCTTGCCGACGCTGCGCTCGAATTCGAGGTCCTTGAGCGCGCGGATCACGGCGCGCTTCTGCTCTTCCTCGGCGCGAGGCGGAGCCCCGATCGCGTAGGCGTCGGCGCCCGAGAGCGGCGTCTCGCCGAGCAGCGTGCGCAGGCTCGCCCAGAAGCTCGCGATCACCGTCACGAGCACGCCGGCCGCGAGGACCAGGATGGCCGTGGGCACGTCGACGAACATGCCCCCGAGGAGCGCGAGGATGGCCGTCACGGCCGGAACGCCGAACTTCACGGCATCCGCGATCTTGCGCTCCAGCTCCTGGTCGACGTTCGAAGGCTCCGCTCCGGCACGCGGAGCTGCGTCTCCGAGCCCGCGGTCCCGCTTGTCCGCGGCGCGTTTGTCCGTGCTGGTCTCGGAGCTCATTCGTCGTCGAGGTCCTTCAGCTCCTGATCGAGCCTGTCGTCGTACGCGTCACGCTTGTTGTTTTTGGTCGTGGCCTTCGTCCCCGCGGGCCCTGCTGCTGCGGCGAGGCCACGTCGTTGCCAGCGTCGGAGCACGACGAACACGAGCCCGGCTCCGGCCACGATCGCCGTGAGGGGCACGACCCAGAGCGCGCGGCTCGCGCCCTGGTTGCGCGGCACGGCGAGTGATTTGGGCCCGTACATCGAGACGTAGACGTCCTGCGCCTGCTCCACGGTCTTGCCCTCGGCGAGCATCTCGCGCAGCGCGGTGCGGCGCTGGTGCGCGATGTCGCACGGGCAGGTGCCGAGCGTCTCGCGCGGGCAGCCGCAGGTGCAGATGAGGCTCCAGAAGAGCTGGCGCTCGGTCTCGTTCTGGATCGACACGGTCCCCGTGCTGCCCGTGTGCTGTCCGTGCGCGAGGTGCGGATCGAACGTCAGCCACGCGGCGGCAATGCCGGCCGCGGTGAGCAGCGCGAGGTGGAGCGGTGTTCGTCGGGTCGTCATTCGGCGTTACTTGGCGGGAGCGAGGGCAGCGCCGGGCAGGGGCGCAGGGGAGGGGGCTTCGATCGCCGGCGCAGGCGGGGCACGCGGGGCGCCCGTCCCGCCGTAGGCGAGCGAGGGGCCGGCCGCGAGGAGCAGGGCGAAGATGACGGACGTCGCGACCGAGGCCGCGGCGCGGATGTAGCCGAACGCGCCCGCCTCCTCCAGCGCGACCTCGGGCCACATCGACACGATCGCGCCGAGGATCAGGATGCCCACGCCGATCCAGATGAAGTTCACGAGCGGGTTCACGTGGAACTGGAACGAGGCGACCTTCGTCGTCGGGTTGACCATTCCTACGATCACGTAGAGATCGTCGCGGATGGTCATGTGCTTGGCGACCTCGGTCGAGGGCTGATCGGCGCCGGTCTTGTAGATGAACTTGGCCGGCGTGACGCGGCCGATGGGCTTGCCCTGACGGACCACGTCGAGGTCCGTGAAGATCATGCGCTTCTCGTTGTCGACCTCCATGCGCGGGCCGACGTACGTCATGGAGTAGTAGTCGACCTGGGCCGTCTCGCCCGGCGACATGCTGAGCTCCTTGTCGACGCCCCACGCGCGACCGGTGAAGCCGAGGAACATGAGCGCGATGCCCACGTGCACGACGTAACCGCCGTAGCGGCGGCGCGACTTCGCCACGAGGTTGAAGAGCGAGGCGAAGAGGTTCTCGTCGCTCTTGCTCCGCTGCCGCGCCGCGACGCCGCGGTAGAACTCCTGCACGACGACGGTGATGTTGAACGCGACGAGCATCACCGTGACGAACGGCAGCTTGCCCGAGACCCAGGCGAGCGCGCGGCCGAGCGTGCCCTCGTAGATCGGCGCGGCGTCATAGAACGCCGGGTAGTTGAAGCGCTTGCCGATCAAGAGGTGGATCGCGCCGACGACGAGCATCACCGCGACGGGCCAGCGGAAGCTCTTCACGAAGAGCTCCGGGCTCGTCTTGCGCCAGCCGAGCAGCGGAGCTGCGCCCATGGCGAAGAAGATCACGAGCGCGAGGGGCGGGATCCAGGTGTTGTAGAACGTCGGCCCGAGCGTCGACTCCTGGTTGAGCAGCCACTCGCTGATGCGCGGCCACGTCGTCGCCGTCGCGATGAACACCGTCAGGCTCAGGAAGCCCCAGTTGTTCAGCACGAACGCCGCCTCGCGCGAGAGCACGGACTCGAAGGCGCCCTCGCTCCGGAGCCGCGGCAAACGCCAGACGATCAGCGAGATGCTCACCGCGGCGATGACGCCCATGTAATAGACGAAGAAGATGCCGATGCCGGACTGGGCGAAGGAGTGCACGCTCGAAATCAGGCCGGAGCGCGTGAGGAACGTGCCGAAGATCGTGAGGAAGAACGTCGCGCAGATGAGGAAGACGTTCCAGACCTTCAGCATCCCGCGCCGCTCCTGGATCATCGTCGAGTGCACGTAGGCGCTCGCCGTGAGCCACGGCAAAAACGCCGCGTTCTCCACGGGATCCCAGGCCCAGTAGCCGCCCCAGCCGAGCTCCTCGTAGGCCCAGAGCATGCCGAGCGCATTGCCGATCGAGAGGAAGAGCCAGGCGAAGAGCATCCACTTGCGCGTGGCCACGATCCACTCGTTGTCGAGCCTTCCTGTGGCGAGCGCCGCGATCGCGAACGCGAAGGGGATCGCCGAGCTCGTGAACCCGATGTAGAGGCTCGGCGGGTGGATGATCATGTAGAAGTTGCGGAGCTGGTAGTTCAGCCCGCTGCCATCCACCGGCGCGCCGCCCGCGCTCGTCGCGAAGGGGTTCGCCGCGAAAATCATGAGGATCGCGAAGAAGCCGATGATGGTCATCAGCGTCGCGATCACGAAGGGCTGAAGCTCGAGGTACTTGCGCCGGAGCCACGTCACGCAGCCCGCGGAGAAGACCGACGTGAGGAAGAGCCACCAGAGCAGGGAGCCGTCTTGGCCGCCCCAGAGCGCCGCGACGAGGTACGGCGTGGTCATCGAGCGGTCGCTGTACCGGGCGACGTAGCTGATGCGGAAATCGTGGCTCACGAAGGCGAACGCGAGCACGAGGACCGAGAGGCCGACGAGGGACACGGTGCCGTACGCGCCCAGCCGAGCTGCCTGGAGCAGGCGTGGCCTGCCGGTGCTCGAGGCGAGCGCGACGGCGAACGTGTACGCCGCGGCGATCAGGATCGCGTAAAGAACGCCGGTTCCGAACTCGGGGAGCGATTGCCAGATCGACATGGCGGGGGGCAGAGCTTAGGCCGGCCACGGAGCCGGGGCCACGTCTACGCGCCCTATTTCCCGAGGACGCCTCGTCGCCGCTCATCGGGCGCGACGCGAGACGACGCGCGGCGGCAAATACGCGTCCCCTCGTCCGACGGGAGCGAACACGATTATACTCTTCCACATGAGCGCCACGCCCGACTTCCGATCCGACGACCTCATCTACGACTGGAACGAGATCGGCCGAAAAGGGCGCTTGATCCCCCGGGACGTCACGTTCTTCGACGAGACGCTGCGCGACGGTCTGCAGAACCCCTCGGTCGCGGATCCGAACATCGAGCAAAAGCTCAAGCTGATTCACCTGATGTCCAAGATCGGCATCCACGTCGCGGACATCGGCCTGCCTGGCAGCTCGAAGCGTGCCTTCGACGACGTGCTGCGCATGTGCCGCGAGATCACGGACAACCGCCTGCCGCTCGGCGTGGCGTGTGCGGGTCGCACCGTGGCCTCCGACATCACGCCGATGATCGAGATCTCCCAGCGCGCGGGGATCCCCGTGGAGGTCTACTGTTTCATCGGATCGAGCCCGATTCGCCAGCTCGCCGAGGACTGGGACCTCGACACGATCGTCAAGCGTAGCGCCGAGGCGATCGACGTGGCGGTGAAGGCAGGCCTGCCCGTCGCGTACGTGACGGAAGACACGACGCGCTCGCGGCCGGACATGCTGGCGACGTTGTTCAAGATGGCGATCGACCACGGCGCATCGAGGCTGTGCCTCTGCGACACCGTGGGTCACGCGACGCCGGACGGCGTGCGCAACCTGATCTCGTTCACGAAGGCGATCATCGCGGGCCACGGGTCGGACGGAAAGGTCCGCATCGACTGGCACGGGCACAACGATCGGGGGCTCGCGCTGGAGAACGCGTTGTGGGCGCTGGAGTTCGGGGCGGATCGGGTGCACGGGACGGCGCTCGGGATCGGCGAGCGCGTGGGGAACGCGGCGATGGAGCTGATCCTGCTCAATCTGAAGCTCCTCGGGCTCCTGGAGCACCAGGACCTCACGCACATGCTGGAGTATTGCAACACGGCGGCGGAGGCGGTGGGCTGGCAGATCCCGATCAACTATCCGCTCGTCGGCCGCGACGCGTTCCGCACGGCGACGGGCGTGCACGCAGCGGCGATCATCAAGGCGCAAGGCAAGGGCGACGCGTGGCTCGCGGACCGCATCTACTCGGGCGTGCCGGCGGGCATGTTCGGACGGAAGCAGGAGATCTGCGTGGGGTACATGTCGGGCGCCTCCAACGTGAATTTCTGGCTGCGGCAGCGGAGGATCGAGCCGTCGAAGGAGCTCGTGGAGGCGATCCTGAAGAAGGCCAAAGGGTCGAGCCACATCCTCTCGGACGAGGAGATCCTGGCGGTTGTTGATGAGGTGAACGCGCGGTAGGGGGTCGATCGACCTGGTCGAGCCGGTCGCGGACGGGGTGGAGGGGGTCGATCGACCTGTTGGAGCTGGTCGTGGATGGGGTGGAGGGGGTCGATCGACCCGTTCGAGCCGGTCGTGGATGGGGTGGAGGGGGTCGATCGACCTGTTGGAGCCGGTCGTGGATGGGGTGGAGGGGGTCGATCGACCTGTTGGAGCCGGTCGCGGACGGGGTGGAGGGGGTCGATCGACCTGTTCGGGAGAATGAGGTCACCATGAAGGGCACGGCCAAGCGGACGGGGAAGGTGTGGCGGCTCGAAGAAGCAAAGAGCCGGCTCGGCGAGGTCGTCGACGAGGCCAAAAAGCACGGGCCGCAGGTGATCCGAAGGCGCGGGGTCGAGGCGGCGGTCGTCCTGTCGTTCGATGATTACGTGAAGCTCGTGAAGCCCAAGGGGAGCCTGGTCGAGTTCCTCGCGGGCTCTCCGCTGGCCGGCTCGGAGCTCGAGGTCGAGCGATCGAAGGATCCCGGACGTCCGGTGGATCTGTGAAGTATCTGCTGGACACGTGCGTCCTCTCCGAGTTCGCGAAGCCGCGGCCCAACCCGAACGTGCTGGCGTGGCTCGAAGAACGCGACGAAGCCGCGCTCTTTCTGAGCGTGCTTACGTTGGGGGAGCTGCAGAAAGGGATCGAGAAGCTTCCGAACAGCCGGCGGAAGACGGCGCTTCAGGAGTGGCTCGATCACGACATGCGGGAGCGGTTCGCCGGTCGCTTGCTCGACGTGACCGAGGAGATCGCGCTCACGTGGGGCAGGCTGCAGGGCGAGGTCGAGCGTCGTGGGCAGACGTTACCCGTCATCGATGCGCTCGTCGGGGCGACCGCGCTCGCGCATGGGCTCGTGGTCGTGACCCGGAACGAGACCGACATCGGGCGCACCGGAGTTCGCATCATCGATCCCTGGGCAGACGAGTGACCGCACGCGCACGGATCGGCCTCTGACGACCGCCTCTTGCCGCTGGTCCCCTCGCGCCATGCGCGCTAGCACCGAACAACGTGAGCACCCCGCCCCCCGCTCCGAAGCCGTCGCGATACGCGCGGCTCGTCGCGCTGCTCGCGACGCTCGTGAGCCTGCTCTACGTGGCGGGGCTCTTCGATACGCGGCTCTCGCCGTTCGACCTCGCCATGCAGGCGCCCGCGCTTCCCGCGGTGCTCACCACACGCGACGCCGATGTGCGTGTGGCCATCGTCGACGAGCACGATCGCCCGCTGCCCGGAGCTGTCGTGCGGCTGTTCTCGATTCAGGGCGGGACCACGTACTTCGCCGGTGAAGCGCGCGCAGGGGAGGACGGCGTCGCTTCACTCGAAGGCATGCCGCGCGGAGAAACGTGGCTCCTCGCGTATGCCGAGGGGCGCGCGCGAGGGTCGGTCCGGGTCGTGCTCGGCGCCGGGGAGCGCGTCGTGCGGCTCGTGCTTCAGCCGGCCGCGGCGATCGATGTCGTCGTCGTCGACGAGGCCGAAAAGCCGTTCCCCAGCGCGAAGATCACCGTCACCGGCGGCGATCCGCTCCCGTTCGTGGCCATGACCGGCGCGGATGGGCGCGCGCGGATCGATCGGCTGGGGCAGGGGCCGTTTTCGGTGCGCGCGACGGCGCGCGGGTACGATGACGTCGTACGGACGGGGGTTTTGCCGGGGCCGGTTCCCGTGCGGATCAAGCTCGAACGGCTCGGCGCGTTCGAGGTGTCGGTCGTGGAAGCCGACGGAAAACCCGCGCCCTATGCGCGTGTGCTCTGCGCGGGCGCGGGGCTCTGGCCGGCGCGCAGCACGGTCGCCGATGCGAACGGCGTCGCGCGGATCGTGGGGCTCCGGCGGGGCGGGTACGATCTCAAGGCCGAGCTTGGCGAACGCGTGAGCGCGACGGAGCTCGGCGTCGAGCTCGAGCGCGCCGTGACGAAGCCCGTGAAGCTCGTGCTCGGCGCAGGCCGAAGGATCACGGTGAAGGTGACCGACGGCGAGTCCGAGGACGCGCCGCCCGTGAAGGAAGCGAGCGTCGTGCTCGCCGAAGAAGGCCTGAGCCCCTTCCCGATCCACGGTCGTACGGACGCAAAAGGTGTGGTCGTGCTCGGCCCGATCGCGCTCGGCTACGCGACCGTCAGCGCGCGCGCTCCAGGCTTCGTGCCGCGGAGCGCGGTGCCCGTCGACGACGACGCGACCGAGGTGCGTGTCTCGCTCCTGCGCGGCGGCGCGCTCGTCGGCGAGGTCGTCGATGATCGAGGGTTTCCCGTCGGCGGCGCGACGATCGAGGTCGTCGGCGTGGACATCGAGGGCATGCCGATCGACGAGACGAGCGCGATGGCCGAGTTCCGCGACGATCACTTCGACCTCGCGCTGCCCGGCCCGCTCCCGCTCTTGCCCATCGGCGAGCTCGGCGTGATGCCTGGCCCCATTCCCGACCTGCCGCGCGCCGGCGCCTTCGCCGCCACCTCGCTCGGCGGCGGTGATCCGTGGGTCACGCGCGGGGACGGCGAGTTCCGCGCCGAGCCCATCCCGCCCGGCCGCGTGCACGCCATCGTCCGGCACCCCGACTACGTCGAGGCCGAGAGCGAGACCGTCACCATCGTCTCCGGCGGCGAGGCCCGCGTGAAGGTCGTGCTGCATCAAGGCGGCTCGCTCGAAGGCCGCGTCGTCGACGCCGATCACCGCCCCGTCTCCGGCGCGCGCGTCGAGATCGCCGCCGCCGCCGGCACGCTCGAACGCGTCACCTACACCGACGACAGCGGCAGTTTTGCCTTTGCCGCCGTCCCGGACGAGGTCTTGATCAGCGTCGCGCGCCCCGAGACGCCGAGCGACGTCGCGGCGCGGCTCATCGTCGAGATCCCGGATCACGAGCGCAAGGAGGTCGAGATCGTCCTGCCGCGCCAGCGTGATGCCGTCGTCGTGCACGTCACCGACGATCGCGGCTATCCGCTCGATCGTGTCGAGGTGCGCGCTGTCTCCCTCGACCCCACGGTCCCGCTACGCCGCACGTTCTTCACGGACGATGACGGCGACGTCGAGATCCCCGACGCCGCGGGTTTGCCACTTCGTTTCGTGCTGACGCGGCCGAGCAAGGCGCCGCGCGTCGAGGAGGTCGAGATCGCCCCGGCGAAGCTCACGTACGAGCTCGCTGAAGGCATCACGGCGCGCGGCGAGGTCACGGGGCGCGACGGACGCGAGCGCATCGAGGGCGCCGAGGTCGTGGTCTACACCGACGCGGGCGTGCGCCGCGCACGCAGCGACGCCGAGGGCGCGTTCGAGGTAAAAGACCTCGCGCCGGGCCGCGTGCGGATCGTTGCCTCCCATCCGGACTGGGCGACGAACGAGAAGATCGCCGCCGTTGCGCCCGCGCCGAGCCGCGAGGTGGATCTCGGCGCCGTCGATCTCGCCGAGGCCGGCGAGGTCGAGGGCACGGTGATCGATCCGAACGACGAACCCGTCGCGGGCGCGCGCGTGGCGGCGGGCCTCGTGCCCACGTACCTGCCGCTCGGCCCGCTCCCGCGTGGCGTCGTCACCACGGATCGCGAGGGACACTTCAAGATCGTCGGCGTGCCCGAGGGCGATGCGACGATCGAGGCGTATTCGTCGGACCTCGGCCGTGCGTCGACGAACGTGAAGGTCCGCGCGGGTCGGAGCACGTCACGCGTGGACATCACGCTGCCGGGCGAGGGGAGCGCGAAGGGCGAGCCGAAGGGCGCGGGCAGCATCGCGCTCACGCTCGGCGAGCGGACCGAGCGCGGGGCGAAGGTGATCGTCGTCGTGATGGTGCCGCCGAACGGCGAGGCCGAGCTCGCGGGGGTCGAGCCGGGCGATCGCCTGCTCAAGGTGAACGATCGCGAGGTGCGGACGATCGAGGATGCGCGCCGGCGCATCTCGGGGCCGCTCGCCGAGGACGTGGTGCTGACGCTCGCGCCGGATGGGGACGGGGAAAAGCCGCGGAGGCTGCGGGTCCGGCGCGAGCGCGTGCGGCGGTAGCTCAGTTCTGCACGGACTTCACGAGCACGATCTCCCGACCGTCCCCGATCCGCCACCGGAGCTGACCTTCTCCGACGAACGAAAGCTCTGCCTCGTCGCGGCCTCCCTCCTCGCGCAGAAAGCTCACGAGCAGGCGGTCGCCGTTTGCCTCCGTCACCCGGAACGAGCCGGTTCGCGGCGACTCCGCGGGGATCGTCACCGTCACCTTGTTCCCGGCGAACTCGAACGCCGTGCCTTTCACCCAGCCCATGGCCTTGGCGAGGTGCGGCTCCGGCACGTTTTCGATCGATTCTCCGAGCCATCGCCCCTGGAGCCGGTCCTTCGGCGTCTTGCCGCATCCCGACGCGAACAGGGCGACGGCCGCCAGCACGAGGGCCGTCTTCTTGGAAAAACGCATGGGCCTCCGGCCGACGAAGCAAGGCCGCGATCTCCACTCGCGTGCCAGGTCCGCCGGCTGGGCAAAACGTTAAGGGAGCCTGGATCCTGGGGCCAACAAATGTAGGAGATCAGGCGACAATGTGCCGACGTGGAGGTGTGTCCCCTACGTCCCTACGCCCCTGGCTCGCCACCTTCGGCTGGACAAGGAGCCTCGACCTGCGCCAAGGCTAGCGTCCGGTGGGAGCACTTTTCACGCATCGAAGGCTCGGCGAGGTCGAACGCAAGCGGCTGCTCCGCGAGGTGCTGGAGCGGGCGCGGGATCGTTCCCGCGGCGCGGGCGTCATCGTCTTCGACCTCGACGGCACGATCATGGACAACCGGCCGCGGGTCGTCGCCATCCTGCACGAGCTCGCCGACCTCTGGCGCGCGCGACACCCGGGCGAGTCGGTCGCCCTCGCCGCCGCCGGCATCGATGACGTCGTCTACGGCCTCGTCGACACGCTGCGACGCCTCGGCGTCAGCGAACCAACGCTCCACGAAGAAGGCTTCCGCTTCTGGCGCGAGCGCTTCTTCTACGACCCGCACATCCGCCACGACACCGAGATCGCCGGCGCGCGCGACTACGTGCGCGCCTGTTACGACGCCGGCGCGGTCATCGTGTACCTGACGGGCCGCGATCTGCCGAACATGGCGCTCGGATCCTTCGCGAGCCTGCGGGATCTCGGCTTTCCGATCGGCGTCGTTGGCACCGAGCTGGTCACGAAACCCGCCTTCGAGACGCCCGACAGCGTCTTCAAGCGTGAGGTCGCGCCGGCGTTCTCGCGGCTCGGCGAGGTCATCGCCGTCTTCGACAACGAGCCGGCGAACTGTAACCTGTTCCTGGAGATCCACCCCGCGTGCACGACGGTCTTCGTGGACACCCAGTACGCCCCCGATCCTCCGCCGCTCGATGCACGTGCCCACGTGATCCATTCCTTCGAGTTCGAGCCATGAAACCCACTGTCGCGCTCGCCCTGCTTCTCCCGGCCCTCGCCGCGTGCGAGGCGCCGCCCGGCTCGCCCCCTTCCTCGACCTCGCCGACCGACGCCGCGAGCCCGAACGCGAGCATCCTGCCCGCGCCCCTCGCCACCGAGGCCGAAGAGGCGCAGCACGACGCCGGCGGCCCCGTCCCCGAGGGCGGCCCGATTGGCCTCATGGCCGACTCCTCGGGCCGGCTCATCATCCCCGACGCGGGCGCGCCGCCGCCGGGGGTTCTTCGTGGCGACGAGGCGATCCCCGCCGAGTCGCCGACCACGAAGGACCTCGCGGGCGCCACGCTCGAAGCCGTCTTCCGCCCGCGCAACGTCCCGCCCGCGCCCCGTGGCCCCGAGATCTCCCAGGACGGCATCAAGGCCGCCGCGGCGCTCACCGCGCCGAAGTGGAAGATCGACCTCACCGACACGGGCCGCATGCGGATCGAGTTCGCCTCGCGCGCGATGCCGCTGCCGCAGCGCTCGGAGATCCGCGCGCGCACCGATCGGTACGGCCACATTGCCCTCTGGCCTGACGCCACCGACTACCGCGTCGTCCCGCCCGGCGCGCTCCGCACCGTGCTCGGCGAGCGTCGCGTCGACGTCACGCCCCTCTCGCCCGGCGTCGCGCGCCCGCTCGGCGAGGGCAAACGCTTGCAGCTCCCCACGCGCAAGGTCGAGATCACGTCGAGCCTCGGCTCGGTGCGGCTCGAGCTCGGCAAGTCCGCGGAGATCGGCGAGGGCGGCGCGCTGCTCTGCCGCGCGCTCGTGGAGATCGTCGGCGTCGATCCGCGCACGTCGGTTTGTCAGGGCGGCGAGGTCCCGCTCGCGGCCGCGTATACGTGGCAGGACGGCGGCGGCATCGACTTCGAGGTCACCACGATCACGCGACGCACCGACATCCCCACGAACGAGACGCTCGTGCCCCCGCCTGGCTCGACGTACCAACCGAGTGGCCTGCCTGCGTCGCCGGGCGGCGTGTTCCTCACGCGCGAGGAGGTCACGGCGTTCCGTTCGTCGGCGGTGCAGCTCCCGCCGCCCACGGATCCGCTCGCGCCCGGCGAAGGGTTCATCGCGGTGAACGCGTCCGACATGCTCGCGTACGTCCTCGTCGACGGCGTGCCCGTCGTCGCGGTCCCGCCGAACGATCAGCGCTACGTCATCGGCACCTTGCGCGGCCGCTACGTGATCCAGTGGCGCACGTTTCTCGGCGATCGCATCGGCCCGGCGAGCACGCTCGACCTCCCGGCGCGCTTCACGTTCGGCGAGGTCCCCGACGCGGGCGCGCCGGACGGGGGCGGCAGCGCGAACTAAACCGTCTCGGGGCTTCGAAACACGGCGGCGATCTCCGGCGGCAACCGCTTCGGCGTGAGCTCGTTCCCCACGCACGCGAGCAGCGTCTCGCCTTCACAGAGCACGTCCGCGCCGCGCAGGATGCGATAGCTGAAGCGCACGGTCACACGCGTCACCTCGGCGCACGTGCTTTCCACGACGAGCGTCTCGTCGAAGCGCGCGGCTTTCCGGTAGCGGAGCTTCGCCTCGACGACGGGCAGGTGGATGCCCATCTCGACCCACTTTTCGTAGGAGATCCCGCGGCGGTGGAGCCAGTCGACGCGGCCGGCTTCGAAGTAGGTCAGGTAGTTCGCGTGGTGCACAATGCCCATGAGGTCCGTCTCGCAGAAGCGGACGGTCAGGGTCATGCGGCTCGTGAGGTGCTCGGGGAGCGGCTCTTTTTCGGTGGGCATCACGATTCGGCGTCGGCCTCGGCAGCGCCGCTGCCCTTCTTTTTCGTCCCTCGCTCGAACATCCGCCGGGCGGCGATGGGCACGAGACGGGGAATGGTCGGATCCTGCTCGTGTGCATTCTCGAAGGCGCGAACGATTTGCGTGAGCAGCAAGAGATTCACGCCATCCGCGCGATCGAGCGAGCCCTGGGTGACCTTCTCGCCCGCGGGCCGCGCCGAGGCGGCGAGCGCTGCGGCCGAGAGCGTGGTTGCGGCGGTCTCCAGCTTTCCGATGTAATCGCCGTCGAGCCGCAGGAGCTTCGCTCGCGTCTTGATCGGTCCGGCCGGGATGCCCAGGTATTTCTTTCCCAGGGCGACGAGCGCTCCGATTCCCCTCGCGAGCGCGGCGGGGTCTTCCGCGGTCCCGACCGCCTGATTCACCTCTTCCTGCGCGGCCGCGTCATTGCCGGCGACGCCGAGCAGGACCGCGCGGGCCTGATCCCGCAGCGACAGCGCCTTCTCGAATGCATCCCGCAATGCGACCTCGAGCGTCGCGCGCGAGGCGCCGCGTGAATCCCCCCGCTCCTCGTGATCGGCGAGCAGGGCGTCGAGCGCGAGCGCCTGGTGCACGGCGATCGAGAGCAACTCCGGCGAAAACCCCCGGAGCGCCTCTTTCTGCGTATCCGTGGCCGATTGCCAGAACGAATACGCGAGCGCATAGAGCCGCCGCACGTCCGTGAGGACCCGGGCCGAGGCGATCTGATTGCCTTTGGCGACGAGCTGCGCCTCGCTGGCGCCGTCGAGCCATGCGTCGAGCAGCGCGGGATCGGGGGGGCCGAGGGCGTTGGCGATGCTCGCGAGGGTGTGTTCGGACATGGGGGTGATTCTCCGGGTGAGGGGGTGAGAGTGGCGGGGCAAGGTAGGACGGGAGGGTGGTAGGTGTAAAGAGTGGGAACGTGGTCGGATAGTTGGCCCCGTGGGGGAGCCTCGGGCAACGAGGATCACCTGTACCCGGGGGCTTGCCGGGAGGACGGGGTCGCGCCGGAGCGGGGTCGTGTATGAAGCGGATGGCTGCCGGGGTGCTGGTGGCGTGGGGGTTCTTGTTCGGGGTGGGGTGCGGGAGCAAATGCAGGAATCCGAAATTGCACGTCGATGACGATGGAATCGAGGGCTCTGCCATTCAGTGCAACATCACGATCATGTGCCCCAACCAGGCAGGGCGCGACCCTTCGGTGGAGCATTTGCAGGGCCTCGTGGATCCGGTCATCCGTGATCACGGCTCCACCAACGAAAGCCATTGCAGGAGGAAGGCGAAACATCGTGGTCACGTTCCGGAACACTGTGAAGTCGCAGCCGCGCCCGCATTGATCTGCCTCGACGGGGCTGGTGCGTCGGACGGACCCGACTTCACCGGGCCCACGGGCGGGACGCTCGTTACGGTGGGCGTCGGTGCCGGTACGGGTGATTATTGGTTCGGCGAGGAGGGCGCGGGCGGCGCCGGGGACGACGAGGCCCACGTCGGCGAGGGGGGGCAGGGCGGGATTTAGCGTCTGGGGGTCACCGAATTGTGCGCTTGCGGGGGTAGCGCCTGGCGGCATCGTACCGTGCCAACCAATCCGTTCCGGCGAGCGCCGGACAGTGCCTCTCCACATCCGCGACGAAGCATGCGTCGTAGACATCGAACATGGCTGCCGTGACGTTCTCCGTCGGAGCCGGGAAGCCAGCTTTGTCGTCGCATCGGCTATCGGCCGCATCGGCGTTGCGCCAGAAGAGAGCGCCCTGCATGTCGTCGCAGGGGGCGCAGAACATGGGGTCGAGGCCCGTGCACTCGTCTTGTTTGGGGCAGAACCCGAGCACACAACCGGCAACACACGCGTCCAGGAAGTCTTCGTCCACGTTCGGGCAGAAGTCCCACTCCCGGCACCCTTCGAAGACGTACCCCAGGTTATCCTCGCAGTGATCGAACAGCGAGTCGTTCTCGTCCGTCACCCGCGCCCCCAGCATGAGCGCGGCGGCGGCGATGATCACGAGGGCGGCGAACGTCGCGCGGCGCGTCTTCGGGCTCGGTGCTCTCACGGGGGTCGCAGGTTACTCCATCGGAGCCTCGATCGCGAGCGCTTCGGTCGGTGTTCTGCGCCCGTCGGGCCAGGGACCCCACACGCGGCACCGGCAGTTGCGGTTGCGGTAGTGTCCATGGTACCGTCGTTCCATCACGCCTTGAATCGTGCTTTGCGCGGCTGCGTGTCTTCTTGGAGAGCCTCTCCTCCAGAGGCGCTTACGATTTCCGCCAGTTATGGCGCCGCTCACGGCGGACTGTGGCGGTCCTTGTTGACACACAAGGAGATCGATTTGCCCGAAATCGATTGGATCGCGCTCGTCGAGCTGACTCTAAAGCGGATTATCATTGAGATCGTGCGGTACGTTTCCCGGCACGTCCGCATCCATCGTGCATTACCGCAGCCAGACCGGCGGCGCATCTGCACCAATCCACGATGCTGCGGTAGCTGAATAGGGCGGCCGGGTTCGGCCATCGGGCATCGTGCGCCGATGGTCGAGCTCGGCCTGCTCTCCTCACGTGCCCGCCTGATCAAGGCAAACACTGGCTTGACCGCCAAGACCATGTGTGCTTGTCCCCGCTGGGATACCCGTCACCCGTCCGCGACCCACCGTCAGGGCGTCGAGGCTCACCGTCAGGGCGTCGAGGCTCACCGTCAGGGCGCCGCGACCCACCGTCAGGGCGCCGCGACTCACCGTCACCCGCCTCGCAGCACCTCGCGAGAAGCCCGCACGGCCTGGCTCTGGTTAGGCGACTCGACGAAGCTCTGGAGCAGCGGAAGGTCGAGCTCTGGCAGAAGAGCACTCCTCGGCGCCTTCTCGTACCGACCGTCCCTGAGGACGTGAACCGAGAAGCCCGCACCTCGCTCCCAGATCCACACCTCGCCCACGCCGAGGCTCCGGTAAATCTCCAGCTTGTTCACCCCGCCACTCGTCCACACGACCTCGATGACGAGTTGCGGAACGTCGCCGCTCGGTACGCCGAGCGCGTAACACGCATCCGGCTCTACACCTCGCTGGCCGAGCACACTCTTCAACGTCCAAGAGCCGTAGCCGTTGAGGCTCAGCCCCCGTTCGTCCGCGTAAGCCTCGATGAGCCGGCAGATCGTCTTCTTGACGGCCTCATGCTGGAAGGACGAACGCAAGAGCTCGATCGATCCGTCGAGGTAGGCCATGCGCGCCCCGGCAAGATCCCCGCGCTCGGCGAGCAGCCTCTCGTAGTCCTGCCACGTCATCCCGTTCAGGATCACCCGCTCGTCCTCGGTCGCCGGAGGCGCCATACCGCCAGCATAGCGCGCCGCGGGACCCGCCGGGAGCGCGCCCCGCGCACGTCCACCTAGGCGCCCCGCGCCGCCGGTGCTAGCTCGCGGACTCGATGGCCACCAACGTCTCCACGATGATCGACGCCGAGAGCATCGCGCAGCGCGTGCGCGAGCTCGGCGCCGAGATCACGCGCGACTACGCCGGGCGCAACCTCGTCCTCGTTTGCGTCCTCAAGGGCAGCTTCGTCTTCACCTCCGACCTCGCGCGCCACATCGATCTCCCGATGCGCGTCGAGTTCCTCGGCGTGCGCAGCTACGGTGAGGACACCAAGTCCTCCGGCGTCGTGCAAATCACGCACGACCTCACCAAGCCCGTCGAGGGCGACCACGTCCTCCTCGTCGAGGACATCGTCGACACGGGCCTCACGATCGCCCACCTGCTCGAGCTGCTCCGCACACGCAAGCCCGCGAGCGTGAAGGTCTGCTCGCTTCTGCACAAGCCTGCGCGCACGCGCATCCAGGTGCCGATCGACTACCTGGGCTTCACGATCGAAGACAAGTTCGTCGTGGGCTACGGGCTCGACTGGGCCGAGCGTTACCGCAACTTGCCGTTCATCGGCCTCGTGGAGTCGGCGTCGTGAGCAAGCGCCTCGCGGTCCTGGAGAGCATGATCCAGAAGGGGTCGAAGGATCCCTTCGCCTGGTATGCGCTCGCGATGGAGTACGCGGGAGCCGATCGGATCGACGACGCGCTCCGCACGTACACGTCGCTGCGCGACATGGATCCGAACTACGTGCCGCAGTACCTCATGTGCGGGCAGATGCTCGTGAAGGCGGGGCGCGTGGACGCGGGGCGCGCGTGGCTCGAAGAGGGTGTCACGCGGGCGCGCGCCAAGGGCGATTCGCACGCGCTCTCGGAGATTCAGTCGGCCTTGTCGGCGCTCGACGACTGAGCCTTCGGATCGGTTTCCTCTTCCCCCTCGGACGACGCCCTCACCCCCGCCCCCTCTCCCTCGCGGGAGAGGGGAGGAGATTGCTGCGCGCGAACCCATCGCACGCGTTCGGCGATCACCTTCTCGTAGCCGCGCTCCGTCGGCTCGTAGAAGTGCGTCCCCGCGATCGCGTCCGGCAGGTACGTCTCGCCCCACGCGACGCCGCCCTTCTCGTTGTGCGCGTAGCGGTATCCCGTCCCGTAGCCTTCGCGCTTCATGAGACCCGTCACCGCGTTGCGTAGCTTCATCGGCACGGGCAGGCTGCCCCTCTCGCGCACGACCTCCTGCGCCGCATGCCACGCGGCGTTGCACGCGTTCGACTTCGGCGCGCACGCCAGGTAGATCGCCGCCTGCGCGAGGAAGTAGGTCCCCTCGGGCATCCCCACGCGCTGGAACGCCGCGTCCGCCGCGACGGCCACGTCGAGCGCGCGCGGGTCCGCGTTGCCCACGTCCTCGCTCGCGAAGATCATCATGCGCCGCAGCAAGAACAGCGGATCGTCGCCCGCCTCCAGCATGCGCATCAACCAGTAGATCGCCGCGTCCGGATCCGAGCCGCGCATCGATTTGATGAACGCGCTGATGACGTTGTAGTGCTCGTCCCCCGCCTTGTCGTAGAGCAGCGTCTTCTGCCCGCTCGTCTGCACCACGTCCTCGCGCGTCACCCGCGCGCGCCCCTCGCGCTTCGCCTCGTCGGCCGCGATCTCCAGCGTCGTCAGCGCCCTCCGCGCGTCGCCCGCCGCGAGCTTCGCGATCGCCTCGATCGCCTCCTCGTCCGCGCCCACGGACCCCGCGAGCCCCTCCGGCGATTCGATCGCGCGCCGGAGAAGCTCCGTGATCCCCTTCTCGTCGAGCAGGTTCAACCGGAACACGCGGCACCGCGAAAGGAGCGGCGCGTTCACGGCGAACGAAGGGTTTTCCGTCGTCGCGCCGATCAGCGTGATCGTCCCGTCCTCCACGTGCGGCAAAAACGCGTCCTGCTGCGCGCGGTTGAACCGGTGGATCTCGTCGACGAACAGGATCGTCCGTTTCCCCTCGTAGGCGCGTGCCTCCTTCGCCGCGGCCATCACCACCCGCAGCTCCGGCACGCCGCCGAGCACCGCGTTGAACGGGACGAAGCGCGCCCGCGTCGACTCCGCCACGATCCGCGCGAGCGTCGTCTTGCCCGATCCCGGCGGCCCCCACAGGATCATCGACGGCACCCGATCGGCCGCGATCGCGTGCGCGAGCAGCTTCCCCTCGCCGACGAGGTGCTCCTGCCCGACGAGGTCCGCGAGCGCGCGCGGCCGCATCCGCTCCGCGAGCGGCACGAGCTCGCCGAGCTTCGGATCACGCTTCAGCGCGGCCTCGAACAACGTCGGGCCCGCGTCCTTCTCGCCGCCGCGAGGGCCTCGCCGGGCCGTCATGTCACCGGTCCATCAGCGCGATCACCGCGCGCTGGATGCTCGACGGATCTCGCCCCACGAAGCGCACCGTGCCCGATCGATCGACCACGAACGTCGTGGGCACCTGCGACACGCCGAACGCGTACTGAAGCCCGTGCCCGCCGTCGTGCACGATCGGGAACGACACGCCGAATGCCTCGGCGCCGGCCGCGGCCTCGTCGGGGCTATCGTCCACGCTCACGCCCACGACCACGAGCCCCTCGGCGCGTCGATCTTGGTAGAGCCGCTCGAGCGCGGGCATCGTCTGCTGACACGAGCCACACCACGACGCCCAGAAATCGATCACGGTCACGTGCGTGCGCAGCGTGCCCGGCACGTCGACCGAGCGCTCGTCGATCGCGGTCTCGTGAAACGGCGGCGACGCGGCGCCGAGCAGCGGATGGCCCATCGACGCGGGCATGGGCGGCGCGCAACCGAAGAGGCCGATCGCGCCCGCGCAAGCGAGCACGCTCGGCGTGGCAGCCATGGGATGAAGAGGACCACGCATGGGTTGCTCGAACTCTAGAGCATCGAACCCTTCGATGCTCTGCGAGATCGTGCAGCGAAGGCTATCGTGCGCCGAAGATGGCCGTGCCGACGCGGACGATCGTCGCGCCCTCCTCGATGGCCACGTGGAAATCGTGGGACATGCCCATCGACAGTTCGGGCAGAAGCGCGGGCGCTTCGAGCGTGTCGCGCAGCGCGCGCAGACGCGCGAAGAACGGACGGACGGCCTCGGGATCGTCGAGGAAGGGCGGGATCGCCATCAGCCCCACGACGCGCAGATGCTCGGCGCGCCTCGCCGCTTCGAGCAACGCTGGCAAGGCTTCGGGCGCGCATCCGGCCTTCGATTCCTCGCCGCCCACGTTCACTTCGAGCAGCACGTCGAGCTTGCGACCGAGCGCGCCGGCGCGTCGATCGAGCTCCGTCGCGAGCTCTTCGCGGTCCACCGTCTGGATCACGGCGGCCACGCTCGCGGCCAGCTTCGCCTTGTTGCGCTGGAGCGCGCCGATGAAGTGCAGCCGCAGCTCCGGCAGGTCCGCGAGCGCCGTGGCCTTTTGCACCAGCTCTTGCACGTAGTTCTCGCCGAAGTCGCGCTGGCCTGCGGCGTACGCGGCGCGGATCGCCTCGGGCGGCTTGGTCTTCGACACCGCGACGAGCCGCACCGCGCGCGGGCTTCGCCCGGCTCGGATCGCTGCTTCGTCGATGCGCGCGCGCACGGCGGCGAGACGCGCGGAGATCGTGCTTTCGTCCTCGTTCACAGGGCCCCACGATACCGCGCCCTGCGCGCCTCGCGAGCGGCACGCCTGTGCCAAAGGCCAGCACGATCCGGGCGTCCGGAGACGTGCCAAGCTGTGCCGCTCTTGTGCCCGTTTCCTCGTGGAAACGACGTCGCACGTCATGGCATGATGGTTGCGGCGTCACGACATCAGCCATGCGAAAGCTCCTCGTCCTCTTCGTCGTCCCGGGCCTCGTCATCTCGGCGTGTACCTTCAACCCGCAACCCGATCCGCCTGGAGCCGAGTCCGGCAGCGCGGGCTCGGGCGCGAACAACGCGGTGGGCGCAGGTGGCGGCGGCGGAGTCCCGTCTTCGGGCGGCACTGGCGGCGATACGACGAGCGGCGATGCCGGGGGGGATGTAGGCGGCGCCGGTGGCGGCGGCGGCGCGGGTGGTGAAGGCGGCGCGGGTGGTGCCGGTGGCTCCGGCGGCATGGGCGGCGCGGGTGGTGCCGGTGGTGCAGGCGGCGCCGGCGGTGCAGGCGGTGCCGGTGGCGCCGGTGGCGCTGGCGGCGCGGGCGGCGCGCGCGGCAAGTAGCCGAGACGGATCGACGCCCTCCCTCCCAACGACGTCCCTCCCCTCGTCCTCCCCACGCTCACGATGACCGAGGGGGTCGCCACGACGCGACCCCCTCGCGTCGCGATGACTTGCGACGGTCGCCTCGCGTCGACCCCCTCGGTGCACGATGACGTGCGGGTGTCGACACGCGGCGACCCCCTCGGTGCACGACGACCTGCGGGTGTCGACACGCGGCGACCTGCTCGGTGCACGATGACGTGCGGGTGTCGACACGCGGCGACCCCCTCGGTGCACGATGACGTGCGGGTGTCGACACGCGGCGACCTGCTCGGTGCGCGATGACCGGCGGAGGTCGACGCGAGGCGACCCCCTCGGGGGACCGTCGCGACCGCTCTCGGCGGTCCGAGGCCCCTAGCCGTTCCGGTTGGGCCGGGTGTACTCGTCGATCACGTTGGCGACGAGCTCGGCGAGCAGGTTGTCGCAGACGCGCAGGCGTCGGGACATCTCGCGCGCGATGTTGAGCACGAGCAACGAGTAGGCGCGGAGGTCGCGCCGGTAGAGCGAGTCGAGGTCGTGCGCGGTGAGGCGAAGCAGCCTCGACGGCGCCACGGCGCGCACCGTCGCCGAGCGCGGGAGCACGTCGAGGATCGACATCTCGCCGAACCAGTCGCCCGGGCCGAGCACGGCCACGCGTGTCTCGTGCTTGCGCTTCGACTGCTTCAAGACCTCCATCTCGCCGTCGAGCAAGACGAACATCTCGCGACCGCTGTCGCCCTCGCGAAACACCACCGCGCCAGGCGGCAGCTCGATCATGTCGAGCGAGCCCGAGAGGTCTTGCAAGACCTCGTCGCCGAGCCCGCCGAACAGGCCGATCTCCCGCAGCCGCTCACTACCCTGGAAGCCGAGTTTCAGAGACATGCGCCGTACGTCACGTTGCCGATGATCACTTCCACTGCATCCGCGCCAATCGTGATCGGCGTACACGACGCGCCCGCAGGACAGCTCGGCGCGTTCACGTTGCAGTACTTCAAGCACACGTCCGAGCTGCCCGTGTTGAAGCACCCGAACGTCGCCGCGCAATCGGTGTCGTCCGTGCACGACGAGTTTTGCGTGCCACTGCCGGCCTCGCGGCACGTCGTGAAGAGCCGCATCTGCCCCGCCGCCTCGCGCCCGAACGTGCAGCCCGTGCCCGCCGCGCAACCGACGTTCGTCGTGGCGTTGCAGTTCTCCGAGCAGAGCGTGACGCCCGGGACCTGGCCGCCGCTGCCGTTGTTGAGCTTGATGACACACAGGCCGCCCGGCGCCGTGCACTGCGCGTCGGTCGAGCAGAACTCGCCGCACGTGCTGAGCGTCGGCGTCGTCGCGAGGCAGATGCCTCCGGGCGCGCAGTCATTGTCGAGGTCGCAGACCCCGCCGATCTGCACGTTGCCCGCGGCCACACACACGCGCGCGTCCGCGCCGTCGATCTGGCACATCTCGCCGGCCGCACACCCGCACTGCGGCGAGACGAGCTTGCAAGGCGTCTCGTTGCACGCGCCGCCGCCGCCGGTTCCGCTCGCGGACGACGACGACGAGGACGAGGACGAACCCGCGCCGCTCCCCGACGAGCTCACCGAGCCGCCGCCCATGCCTCCTGTGCCGCCCATGCCGCTCGCGGACGACGAGCTGTTCGACGACGGACCGGGCCCCGGCCCGCTCTCTTCGCCGCCTTCGCCGCCGCCTCCACCCGTGCCCGTGTACGCGCTGCCTTTCGCGCACGCACCGAGCCCCAATCCCCCGAGCGAAACGAGCGCCATCGCCACGAAAAAGCTTGTTCTCATCGTCACCTCGCGCGAACGGGAGCAAGAGCAAGAAGCGAGAGAAACCTTACGCCCAAGGGGCGAAAGCATCAATCAACGAGCGGCGAGTTCCTTCGTGAACACGATTCGTTGACGACCGGGGCCCGCGTAGTCCTCGACCTCGGCCCTCGACCAGCCGAGGGCGTCGTGGAAGCGCACGGACCCTTCGTTGCCGAGCGTGGTGATTGCTTTCATCTGGCGGCACCCGGCCCCGTGGCAGTCGGCCTCGAACGCGGTGTAGAGCAGGCGCGCGACGCCGCGGCGCCGGTAGTCCGGGTGGATGCCGACGATGTGCACGTAGCCGACCGGCCCTTCGGGCGCGATGAACCCGAACAGGAAGCCCACGAGATGCTCGTCGTGCTCCACCACCCGCGCGAGCCTTCCAAGCTCGTAGAAAAAGATCGGGTGCGCGAGCGCGCTCGTGGGGCCACCCCACCAGCGGTCGATCACGCGTACGACCTCGTCGTAGTCCGACTTCTTGAGGGGTCTCGTCGTCAGTTCCACGGCGCCTCCTGCGTGAGCCCGGCTCGGGCTGCCCCAGGGTAGCCGCTCTTGGGCTAGGGACCCCACTCGAAAAACATGCTAGCCGTAGCGCCGTGAGCCGCGACGCGATCCGCATCGCCCCCTCGATACTTTCCGCAGATTTCGGTCGCCTCGCCGAGGAGGTCCGCGCCGTCGAGGCCGCGGGCGCCGACTGGATCCACGTCGATGTCATGGACGGGCGGTTCGTGCCGAACATCACGATCGGCCCGCTCGTCGTGCAAGCGGTCCGCGCCGCGACGCGCCTGCCGATCGACGTGCACCTCATGATCGTCGAGCCGGAGCGGTATGTCGCGGATTTCGCGAAGGCCGGCGCCGACCTCCTCAGCGTGCACGTGGAGGCCTCGCCGCACCTGCACCGCACCCTCCAACAAATCCGCGCCCTCGGGAAGAAGGCCGGCGTCGTCTTGAACCCGCACACGTCGGAGGAGACGATCCGCTACGTGCTCCCCGACTGCGACTTCATCCTCGTGATGAGCGTCAACCCCGGCTTCGGCGGCCAGCGCTTCATCCCGAGCGCCCTGCCCAAGCTCGACGCGCTCCGCCGCGCCATCGACGCGCAGGGCCTCGCCGTGGACCTCGAAATCGACGGCGGCGTCGCGGTCGGCACCGCGCGTGAGGTCGTCCGCGCGGGCGCGCGTGTGCTCGTCGCGGGCTCGGCCGTCTTCAATGCGGCGTCGGGCGCTGGGGACCTCTCCTTCGACGCGCGGGTCGCCCGGTATCGCGCGGCGATCGACGCCCTGCGCGCGGACGCGGCCCTGGGCACGGGGACGCTGGCGTGAGACGGGCGTGGCTCGGGGCCGTCGCCCTCGCGCTCGCCTCCGGCTGTGGTCCCTCCTCGCCGCCGTCGCGCGCGCCCGAGCCGACACGACCGAGCCCTCCGCGACCGAGCGAGCCGAGGGAGATCAACCTCGACGAGGAATCCGCGCCGGACGCCGAGAGCACGGCGGCGGTGCAGAGGATGCTCCAGCGCGTCGCGCGCGCGCGGGGCTTGCCGATCAAGCGCGCTGTGCCGGGCAAGGTCCTCGATCGCGACACGATGCTGCGCCGCATCCGCGAGACGGTCGAAGAGGACACGCCGAAGGACGCGCTCGTCGGGCAAGGCGAGCTGCTCGCGTCGCTCGAGCTCGTGCCTGCCGAGTACGATTTCGTCGCCGGCGCCTTTGCCCTGCTCGGTGGGCGCGTCGCGGGGTTTTACGATCCGGACGACGGAGCCATGTACCTCGCGGACGACCTCGGCGAGGCGGAGGCCGAGGAGACGCTCGCGCACGAGCTCGCGCACGCCCTCGCCGACCAGACGTTTCCCTTGGCGCCGATGGTCGAATACGCGCCGGGCGCGGGCGACCGCCTCTCGGCCGTGCATGCGGTCATCGAGGGCGACGCCACGAGCGCGATGCTCGACGTCACGCTCGGCTCGGCCTTTCAGATGACCGAGGAGCAGGTGCGCTTCGCGTTCGTCGCGTCGACCGCGATGTCCGACGTCGGCGTGAAGACCCCACGCGCCATCACCTCGTCTTTGCTCACGCCCTACACCGACGGCTTTGCCTTCATCCAGGCGTTGCGCCGCCGCGGCGATTGGCGCGCGGTCGACGAGATATGGCGGGCGATGCCCGAGACGACGGAGCAATTGCTCCACATCGACAAACTCCTCGCGCGCGAGCCGGCGGAGGCCATCGCGCCGCCCGTGCTCGGGGCGCTCGCGCGACAGGGTTATCGCGTGCTCATCGACGACGTGGTGGGCGAGCAGGGGCTGCGGATCTTGCTGGAGGACGTCGGCAGCCGCGGACAGGCGCGGGACGGCGCGGCGGGGTGGGGCGGAGATCGATTCGTGGTGGCGGCGCGCGAGGAGGGGGCGAAGCGGCTCTTCGCCGTGGCCTTCCGGCTCCGCATGGATACGGCGGCGGACGCGGCCGAGGTCGCGGAGCTTTTCGAGCGCAAATACGGAAAAGGCTGCCGGGAGCGGGATACGCTCGGCCCTGTCGCGTGGGGGGCGCGGGGCCGGGACCTCGCGTTCGTCGCGGGGCCGTACGAGAGGGAGGGGGGACGACCGCGGGCGCGTGGGCAATGCGCCGAGGCGGTCACGTGGCTGGGAGAGGTTTGGCAGGCCGCACCACCGGACGGCGAGGCGGGCAGGGCCCGCGCGGGACGATGACGAAGACGCGCACGATCCTCGACGAGATTGGCCATACCCCCATCGTGCCGCTCAAGCGTATCGGCAAGGGCCTGCCCGTGCCGGTGTACGTCAAATGCGAGCACCTGAACCCCGGCGGCAGCATCAAGGACCGCATCGCGCGGGCCATCGTGGAGGACGCCGAGCGACGCGGCGCCCTCCGGCCCGGCGCGACGCTCGTCGAGGCCACGGCGGGCAATACGGGCATGGGCCTCGCGCTCATGGCGGCCGTCCGCGGCTACGAGCTCGTCTGCGTGATGCCCGAGAAGATGAGCGTCGACAAACGCGCGGCGCTCTCCTCGCTCGGCGCGCGCCTCTTCATCACGCCGAACGATCCGCCGGACAGCCCCGACAATTTTCGCAATGTGGCCGAGCGCCTCGCGCGGACGGAGGGCTGGTTCTTGACCGACCAGTTCCGGAACCCCGCGAACATCCGGGCGCACGAGGAGACGACGGGCCCGGAGATCCTGGTCTCGATGGGCCGGAAGATCGGCGCCTTCGTGGCCGGCGCGGGCACGGGCGGCACGATCACGGGCGTCGGCCGGTATTTGAAGCGTATTGCGCCGGGCGTACGTATCGTCCTCGCCGACCCGCGCGGCTCGGTGCTGGCGCACTGGGTGGAGACGGGCGAAATCGGCCCTGACATGCCCTACCGCATCGAGGGCATCGGCGCGAGCCGGCCGCCGGAGCTGCTCGATCGGACGGTGATCGACGAGGCGATCACGGTGAGCGACGAGGACGCGTTCCTCATGACGCGCCGCTTGATCCGCGAGGAAGGCCTCTTCGTGGGCGCCTCCTCGGGCGCAGCCGTGGTCGCGGCGCTCCGCGTGGCGGCGAGCGGCGAGCTCCAGGGGCCGGTGGTCGCGATCCTGGCCGATAGCTGGGACCGTTATTTTACGCGCGAGTGGCTGCGCTAGCCTAGCTTGAACACCCGCCGCGCGTTTTCCCCGAGGAACGCCGCGCGCGCCTCGTCATCGAGACCGAGCGAATCGAGCTTGTCGAGGCAATTCACGGGCGAGAGCATGGGCCAGTTGCTCCCGAAGAGCACCTTGTGGCGCCCGTGCCCGCGCAGGAACGAGACGAGCTCCGGGGGATACCGGCTCGCTTTGTAGGCGGAGGTATCGATGTACACGTTGGGATATTTCGTGGCGAGCGCGATCATCTCGGTCGTCCACGGATAGCCGATGTGCCCGCCGACGATGCGGAGCTCGGGAAACTCGCAAGCGACCTCGTCGAGATAAGGAATGGGCCGTCCGGGCTCGCTCGGCCGGAGCGGGCCTGCATGACCGACCTGGAGGCAAAACGGCACGTCGAGCTCGATGCATTCGGCGTAGAGGGGATAATACCGCCTGTCATTCGGCGGCAGGCCCCAGAGCCAGGGCAGGATGCGGAGCGCGCGCATGCCGAGGGAGCGCACGGCGCGCCGGAGCTCGCGCACGGCGTCCATGGGCCGAGCGAGGTCGACGGAGGCGACACCCACGAGGCGGTCGGGATACCGCCCGACGAACGCGGCCACGTGATCGTTGTCGAGCATCGGCCCGGAAGGCCCCCACCAGGCGGAGACGAGCGCGACGGAGACGGAGGCGGCCTCGAGCGCGCCGAGGGTGAACGCATCGGGAATGACGTCCGGCAGCGCATCCGCCTCGACGCCCATCCACCGCCGGAGGGTGGCGAACAGGGGATCCCGCAGGAACGGGCCGGTAGGATGCTGGATCCAGGCATCAACGACGAAGGCAGGCGTGTTCATGGCACCTCGGCGAGCGAGCATCGCACGCCCCGCCCACGCCGAGGAGGTGCGACGAGCGCCGCCCCGTGGTAGTGCTGTTCGTACGCCGCGCCCGGCAGGCGACCGGGACGAGGAGAGGATGGAGGGCGAGCAGCAGGGGATTGACAAACCAGGAAGAAAAAGCCGATATGTTCGGCGTCTGCTTGGGAGGAGTGGCCGAGTGGTCGAAGGCAGCGGTTTTGAAAACGCGCGCCTGGCCTTGAATGCGCTCCTCGGGTGAAGCGGCGAAGAACCCTGGTTTCAAGCTGAAAACACGGCCTGGACGCGTACTTGGGTGCCTTGGGCATGGGGTTCAGCCGAGGTGGGGAAGGCGACAGTACGGGACGGGGGAGGACGGCTCGGGGCGGTCGCGTGGGCAACGGATGGGCAACGGATGGGCAACGGGGGTGTTGCCCGCTGGGGGACGCTGGGCTGGGGCCGGGGGGACTGCGAGCCTCGACCTCATCGCGCCCGATCATCTGCATGCATGGCGATGGCGAACTGCCGCGTCGCCGTGATCTTGCTGTCCCTTAAAAGTTCGTCGGCCGCTCCCTTCTGAGATGTGGAGTGTCTTGCCCACCTGGCACGCCCTCCCTGCTCACGGGCCCGTGCGCCTGGCGCCCTGCCATCCGGGGAAACTTTTTTCCCCGCGGGGCTATGGCAGGCGAACATCCGGAGGAACCCGTGACGAAAGACTTCACCCCCCAGGAAGCCCTCTCGGGCTGGACCGCTCTCCAGAAGCGCATGGCCTTTGAAGAAGAGGTCTCCTCGACCCCCATCGGCCACCAGTCCTTCGAGCTGCGGCAGCGGGCGCATGCGCTCCGGGAGAGGGGCGACATGAAGAGCGCCATCGCGCTCTACGAGCAGGCCGCGAACCTGTTCGACAAGGGCGATCCGAGCCCGGCTGCGGCGATGGCCTGGTTCGACCTCGGCCGCGCCTATGAGCACCGTGACGACGGCGTTCACAAGGACAACCTGCGAAACGCCGAGGTGATGTATCGCCGCGCGCTCGATTCGCCCTCGCTGCCGAGGGATCCCCACCGCATGGGCATGGTCCGCGATGCGCTCGCATCGTGTCTGCGGTACCTCGCGTACGAGAATCCCGCGGCGGAGAAGAGGCTCCTCGACGAGGCCACGAAGCTCTTCGAGGAGGCGGTCAGGATCGCCCTGACCACGGGATCCGCGGGGTTCGAGGACGTCGTGAGCTTTTCCCACAACCTCGGCAATTGTCGGGCGCAGCGTGGCGAATTCGACGCGGCGCTCTTCGCCATGGATCGCGCCGAGGCGTATGCCCGCAGGCTCGGGCGCTTCGTCAAACCCGGGGCGCAGGAGGAGTACATCTCGCGGATCCTCGTCCACGCGGCGGGTCATCGCGCGCGACGCGGGCGGGGCGGGGATGAGGAGCAGGCCAAGAAACAGCTCCGCGAGGCCATCGAGATCGGGCATCCGCAGTGGGTGGACACGGCGATGCTGCGGCTCGCCAGGGTGTTGCTCGAGGAAGCGCCGCCCGCGATCGAGGAGGCCCAGGCCCTCCTGCGCCGGATCCGCGTCGATCGAATCCGCGCGGAGCTCCAGCCGGAGTTCGCCCACCTCCTCGCGAGCGCGGGGCTGCGCAAGGAGGCGCTCGAGCTTCATCAACGCCGGATCCAGAGCGCGATGGAGCAGTGGAAGGGCGCGATGGCCGACCACATCGCCGATCATCACGCCGCCATGGCGCAGACCGCGGCGCACAGCGCGGCCCGATTGCACCTCGAGGAGGAGGACGCGCTCGAGGCGTTCTTCACCCTGGAGTACGTCTCGGGCCTTCGCTTCACGGAGAATGTCGAGGCATTCACGCGGCTCCAGGAGAATCCGCTGCTCCGCGTCCTCGGTGGCTACTATCACGCGCGGAGCGTCCTCGCCGTCGAGCTGGAGGACGCCGCGAGCCGCCTGACGCAAGGCTTTCTCGACATTCGTGAGGCCCTGGAGAAGACGAAGGAGATCCTGCCTGTCGTGGATACGGGCGAGGTGCCGCGTCAGATGGCCGAGGAGCTCGTCGGGATCCTGGAGGAGACCGTGAAGCACCCCGATCCCGCAGGGTACCTGCAGCGGAAGGCGCGCGAGGTCGGGCGAGAGGCGGTCCGGATCCGAGAGCGAATGGACGAGCTCGACTCGACGAGCGTGCGCCCGAAGGACAAATCATGGCTCTTAAGGCTCACGCGTGAGGTCGTCCGCGATTTGCTGCGGGAGCACCCGGATCATGCGTTCGTGCGGCTCAGCCTCGCCGAGGATCTGCTCGTCGTGTCCGTGTGGCTCGAAGGAGACGAGGTGGTCACGCGCCACCACCGCGTGGACGTGCCCCGAAACCTCTTCCGGCGCATCTTCGAGCACCGAAAGGACGCGAAACACCCGCCGCTCAAGCGGCTCGAGAAGATCACGTCCGATCTCGAGGCGCTCGATCTCTCCCCGGGCCTCCCGCCCCGCCGCATGGCCCACGGGGTGCTCTTGACGTCGTACATGGCCTCCTTCCTGCCGCTCGGCGCGCTCGGGCCGCGGGGAAAAACCCCGCTCGACCATTTCGAGGCGCTCTCGTGGATGCCTTGCCTGACGCCGCTCTTCGTTCGTCAAGCGGCGCTCGCGCCTCGCGAAGGGGTCGTCTCGATCGCACCTGGAGGGACACTTCACCACGCCTTCGCGTTCGGCGTCCCCCTTCCCAACGAGACGCGGATCGAAGGCCCCCGCGCCACGGAGGAGCGGGTGCGAGCCGCCGCGCGCAAGGCCGACGTGGTTTGCCTGTACACCCATGGCCGGCACGCGAGCGAGCGAGGCCCACACGTCGACCTGCACGGAAGCGAGTTCCTCGGCGAGGGCTCGCTGCCCGAGGGGTGGGCGGGCATGGAGCGCGTCGAGCTCTGGGCTTGCCAGTCGGGGGTCAACATGCCCTCCGATCCGCTCGTTCCTCCCGTGGACGAGGCCTTCGGGCTCGACGTCGCCTTCGTGCGGAACGGCGTGCGGAGCGCCATTGGGACTCTCTGGTCCGTGCCTGATTTCGTCACCGCCTGCATCGTTCGGCGCTACCGGGACGGCTTGCGCCAGGGTTTGCCCGCGCCCCGGGCGCTCGCCGACGCGCAGCGGTTCTGGCGGGACGAGGGAGCGCGGTCGCTCCTCGAGCACCTCACGACGGCCCCCACGTTCGATGCAGGATTAAGGGCCTTCAAGGCGACGCTCGGGGCTCCCGAGGCGGAGGAGGAGCACGACGCGGAGATCGCGGCGTTCCTCGGTCCGTCGGCCGCTCCGACCGAGGACCCGCGGCGGCGCATTGAGGAGCAGGTGCGCAGGCTCGCGCACCCCCTGTCCTGGGCCGGCTTCCGGTTCGTGGGCGTCCACGAGCGGCGCCCCACCGAGCTCTACAATCCCGAGCACTTCCGGCCGATCACGCCGGAAGAGATGGCGGAGGGCGAGCGCATCGTCGCCGAGGTCCTCGCGGCTCGGGGAAAAGAGCGAGAAGGCAAACCCCTGGACGAATGGATCGAGGAATGGCTCGCGGAGGCGACGAAGCTCGCGCCAAGCGCGCCTCCGTCGCCCGAGCAGGCGATCCGCGTGGCGCGGCTCTATCGAGACCGGCTCGTCGCCTCCCCGCGACACAACCTGCTCACGGCCCTCGCGTGGCTGCACGAGGCCATGGCCGTCCTCGAAGGGACGAGCGAGGAGATGGGCCAGCGCGAGGCGAAGCAAAAGCTCGCGCTCGAGGCGGCATGGCTCTGGATCGAGGTGGCCCGTGGAGATGCAGTCTTCCCCCTCGATCTCCCGCTCATGGGGGCGCATCCGGTGGCCCTGGCGAGAGCGGAGCGACTCCTCCAGGGTTTGCCCGAGGACGACCATGTCCGGATGGCGCGCGCGTTCATCGATTTGCTGAAAGCATCCAATGCGCGCGAAGATGACCTCGTCGCTGTCTTCGAGCGGACCTGGGCCATCACGGCGTCGGTCATTCAAGCGATGGCCCTGGAGAGCTACGAGACCCTCCGCACCCTCACGATCGCCTGGGAGATCCCGCTCTTCGTGCCGCGGCTCCTCCCCGAGGCCCGGAAGCTCTGCGCCCAGAAGATCGCCGAGGTCCTCGACAACCCAACGCGATCTGCCGAGTGCATCGGAGCCCGCGCGCGCCTTCGGAGCACGATGGCGCTCGTCGTTGTCGAAGAGATGCCAGACATCCTCAAGGAGGTCGATGGCATGGGCTCGCTCACGCCGCGGGAGCTCGCCCGGGAAGCGCTGCATTCCGGCATGTTGAGTGACGCTGCGCTCTCGCACGAAAAGCCGATGCAGGACAGGCGCTTCAACCGCGCCTGGGATGCAATCGAGGGCAGCCTCTGGGGATACCCCGAGGACGATCGTTCCCCGATCTGGGCGTCTACCGGCACGCTCGACGGGGCTTATCGCCGGCTCGCCAGCTCCCTGCTCGTCGGCATTGCGAGCGCTCCGCCCGGCGCGAGGGACGCGAGCCAGTTCATCGCTTGCCTGCAGCCACTCTGCGACCTTCGCTTGCCGCTGCTCCGGCGCTGGGTGTGGTTGATGCAGCCGTGGCGCGATCAGCGCTCCCTCCGCTTTTGGGTCATGGCCCGAGAGCGCGAGACGGTGCTGACGTGCCTCGAGGAATCAGCGCTGATGGTCGATCCAGACAAAGCGAGCGAAGAGCCCCCCGAGCTCCAGCCGCACCGGCTAGACCCGTTCCACGACACGGCCAGAGACCTCGCAACGAAGGGCAGGAGCACGCCTGACCTGATCCCTTGGCAGCTCTCGGAGGCGTGCGGCTGGTTGCCGCTCCCTGCCCTCCAGGGGGCGCGGACGGCGGCGTTCCAGGCAGTGCGGAGCAATCAGGTCCGGACCGAGGAGATGCTCGCCGTGTGGCGTGCGCTGACCGAGGTGGCCGCCCGCGCGCCCCGCAATCGGGACGAGCCCGGCCCGGACGTGCTCTTCGACCCGGGGCTCCGCTTGCCGGCGCGGCAGGACCTTCTGCGCCGCGTCCCGCCGGCTTCCCTCGTGCTCGGCCTCGCGGTCGAGGCCTCCGGGCACCTCGTCGCCGCGTCGATCTGGAACAACGGCGACGGCGTCGAGGAGCGGGTTCATCTCACGGAATCGAAGGTGGGCTTTCTCGTGCAAGATCTCCTCGTGCGGCTTCACGCGGGATCCCTCTCGGAAGAGCCTCTCCAGTGCATCTCGGCCGAGGGTCGCGCAGAAGCCTGGGACAAGCTCGAAGGGCTCCTCGCGCCCGTGCTGGAGCGCCTGCTCGGACCCGCGCTGGAAAAGGAGCCCATGCTGGTCTACGTCCTCGCGCCGGGCTCGCTGCGGACCCTCCCGCTCCTCGGCATGCGTGTCGGCGGCGAGCCCCTCTTCAAGCGCGTTCGGGCGCTCGTTCACCTGCCGACGCTGAATTTCGAGCCCCCCGCCGCAAAGGAGGGAACGCTGGAGGCCTGCTGGCTCCCGGTGGAGCGGGAGCGGGGCGACACCTCGTGCGGCGAAGCGGTCGTCGAGACCCTGCGCCGGTGGTTCGCGCCCGTCACGATCTATCCGCCGACGACGCCGACGCGCGACATCCACGAGGTGGAGCAGCTCGATCCGATGGGGCCCGCGCTCCGAACGCTGCGGATTTCCGCGACCTCGCATCCCTTCACGGCGACCGACGGCACCGCCTCGTTCAACCTCGAAGGGGGACGCGCGTACAGAGTCCGGAACACGCACGGCCTCATGCTCCCGTCCTGCGAGGAAGTCGAGCTCTGGGCCGCCACCGCCGGGATCGGCCCAGTCGATGCCATTCGCAGAAACGATCGGGATCACCTCCCGGGCCTCGTCGGCGACTTCCTCGCCTGCGGCGCGGCAGCGGTGCTCGATCTCGCCTGGCCCATCTTCGACCTCGTCAAGGCGCTCGTCTGCGAGCGCTTCGGCGTCCTGCGGCGCCTCTCCGAGCTCAGCGGCCCTGGGGCGCTCGCGGAGGCCGTCGCCAGCGCGGCCGACTTGCTTGCGCAATGGCGCGCCGCCGCATCTTCCTTCGCGGACGTGGAGATCGCCCTTGAATTCCTCGATGAGCAGCGGCGCCGGTTCGCCCGCGACGCAGGGCTCGATCCTCGCGCCGTCGTTCCTCTCGCGGCTCGGCTCGACGCGCCCTCGCTGCGAGGCCTCTCCGTCGAGGCCCTCGTGGAGGAAGCTTGCAGCCCCGTCCATCTCGCGGCATTCCGGTACTGGTCCTGGCTCTGAGGAGAAACCATGACGAGCGCGCAGGTCTATGACCCGATCGACGATTGGACGCCCGAGGGTCGGAGGCGCCTCGTCGAGGCCCGCGGGGACGAGATCCGCGCGCTGCTCGACCTCGCGTTCACCGATTTCGTCGAGACCCACGAGGTCGGCCTCTCGTCGTTCGGGTTTCGCGGGGACGACCCTGTCAGCGAGGCCGTGGAGTGGTCGATGAAGCGATTCGTCGACGCCGATATCGATCCCGCGTACCTGCACCCTGGGTCCCGGAGCTTGCGCCTCTTCACGGAGGCGCGGTTCTGGCTGCATCAGAAGGTCGGTCGTGAAGGATATGGCCGTCTCCTCGCGGCTCCGCGCTCCCCCGAAGTCCCACGCGAAGAGGCACACGGTGGGGAAGGGGACGGTCTCGATCCCGGCGCAGTCGAGGAGTTCGGGAAGACGCTCGCGGCGACTCTCCGCACGCTCGGCCATCGCACCTGCGCGGACCTCGCGGGATTCTGGCTCGAAGCGACTCGGACATTGCGGCGTGCGTGGTTCGGCTGGCGTGAGCGCGGCTAGATCTCGGAAAAAGGGGCGGCCTTGTCGAAGAAACAGCGGAGCTTCTACGGCCACGACGCCATGTTCCGATTCCTGTGCTTGCTGCACGACCTCGTCCCACCCGAGCCGGAGGACCTCGCCGAGCGCGCGCTCCTCCTCACGACGCTCTCCCCTTGCGAAAACACGCCGCCCTATCGTGTCCCCGATGACGTCGTTCTGCCGCTCCTCGGAGCTCTCGGCGTACAAGGCCGACGCGAGGTCGGGCATTTACGTAAAGAGGGAGCCAAGCGGTGCGTGCGACGTTGCCTCGAGCAGGCATTTCCACGCGCGCTCGCGGCCGCGAAGGAGAGCCTCGCCGCCGAGCTGACACGCCAATCGCTCGGCCCCACGACCCTGCATGCGCTCGGCATCGAGGACGATATCACGTTGCGAGAGCAGATCGGCGCCCTCTCCAAGCCCAGCTCGGAGGCCTCTTCATGAGCCGGCCGGATGCGGAGACGCTGGACGCGCTCGTCCTCGGCACGGACGCGCCCGAGGATCGCGAGGCCTGGGAGGCGCTCGTGCGGAACCCGGGCGGTGCGGAGATGTTTCGGGAAGCCGTCACGCGACGGCGGCGCCGAGATCTCGTAGCTTCCGCGCTCCTCGGCAGACCGTGGCTCGCGCGGGCCATTGCGAGGCTTTCGGCGATGTCACGCCAAACGAAGGCTGCGCCGACGGGGACGTTTTCCCTCCTGTTTCCGGATGCCGAGCTCGACGCGCTGGTCACCGCGACGCTGGGCCCGGCGGAGGAGGGACCAGGCGCGGAGAGTCTGGCGCCCCGCTGGGGACAGGTCGTTCCTGTGCGAATGCGGGTGGGCGACCGAATCACGCTCGAGCCATCGCCCGGCGCGGATCCGGTGGACGTGCGTTACGTGTGCCAGGGGGCGGAAGGTGCTCTCCCCACGCGGACCTGGAAGCTCGAAGCAGGGGAGGCGCCGGTTTTGCTGGTCGCGCTCGTGGGGACAGCGCCTGGAGAGACGCTCGCGGAGGCCCTGGTCCACGCAAAGGCGATGGCAGGTGTGGTTCTGCTGGACGAATCGTGGAGCCTCTGAGAGCAGAGGCGTTCAGCTCGTCTTTTTCCTTGTTTCGAGCTTCGTGTCCTTGATCTTCGTATCTGTGGGCAGCTTCAACTCCCCGACCTTCTCGAACTTGAGCATGAAGTCGTACGCGAGATCATGGAGCAGAAGCCTGGGGTCGTAGCCGAGCCCCTTCGCGATCGCGTCGAAGCGCTCCTTATCAGCAACCCTGTCGAAGGTCACGATGATGCTGTCAGGGTAGATATCGCTATCCGGAACCCTCCAGCACGTGATCACCTCGATCCTGCCGTCGGGCGTCTCGACTTCGACCACAAATGTATTTCCAGCGTGCTTGAACACGATGTGTTTGCGGTGGTCTCTGAAGTACCTCCTGTCGTTCTCGGATAGGTACTGCCTGGCCTCTTCGGCATCGACGAATCGGCCATCGCGCATCGACTTAGCGAAAGAGGGCCACAGCAACTGGAAAAGTTGCTTGCACTTCGAATCCGAAAGTTGGGGCTTATTCCGGTAAACGATATCGTCGAGCGTCAGCCCTGCCTCCTGGTAAAATGGCTCGAACAGCACAGTTGGAGCCACGTACCGCGTGAATGCGGCAACGTTGAGCCTGCTGAAGTCGATCTCGTCGTTCCAGATCGCCGCCTCTTTGCTCATCGTCTTCTCCGTCTGCGCGATAGTGCCTGTCCTACCCCGACAGCAACACCCGATTGATCAAATCCACATCCAGCACCTGCACCGCGACCTGCACCTTCCCACTTTTCACCGTCTTCCCCCGGGTCACCTGCGCCGGCGGCAGCAAGCACACCACCTCGATCGCCGCCCCCTGCGCCCCCCGCCACTCCAAGAGCAGCTTCGGCAACTCCGTCCCCGCCTGCTCTTCACCCGCCAGGGCCGGCCAGATCACCCACGACAGGGCTTCCCGCGCCACCTCCGCCGCCGGTCCATCCCCGGAGAGCGCATGCTGAAGTGCCCCAACCAGATGCCCGATCCGCCGCCCGAGTTCCCCGCCGATCTGGGCCTTCGACAGGTCCACATCGACGTTTGGATCCAGCGTCGTGTACCCGAGAACGAAAGACAGCCCGTCGTCCTTCTTGGTCACGCCGAGCCAAACCATCCCCTGCGAGTCATCGTGGGGCTCGCCGACCAGCGCCTCGTAGCTCTGCCCCTCGATCGGCGCGATCACCGGCGGCGTCGATCCCCCGGCTCTCCTCCCGATCTCGATCGCGAGCAGCCCCGCCGCGACGAGCTGCTCATTCGTACGCCGCAGCGACACGAGCCCCGCGCGCGTCGCCGATGCGAGCCTCGTAGCGAGCGACTGCAATGCTTTCGGGCGCTCTTCGTGCAGCTCGACCTTGCGCAGTCCCTGTTGCACGGCCCGGATCGCGGGCCGCACGTCACGCGTCACGACCGCGCACGTCGCATGCTCATCCACCCGCTCGTGCACGAGCAGGAACGAGCGCAGCGGCGGCCTCCTCCCAACGCTCGGCCCCACGATGACGCCCCACGTCGCATTGCCGAGCTGCAGCCGCTCGAGCTCCGCGCGCAGCGATAGCCCCGAGGCATCCGCGATGAATGCGCGCTGCGCTGCCCTGCCGCGCGACGCGGCGTGGAGCGCCTCGAACGCCTCGAGCTCCGGGACGCCCGCGATCGACGTGCGAACCCGGAGCCGATGCTCCCGCAGCTCGAAGACCGTCCGCACCGGCCCCTCTGGCGCCGAGAAGGTCTGGTGCGCAGGGGACGCCGGCTCTTCATTCTCCTGTGATGTCGCCGGGCGGCCGACATGGATCGCGATATGCGGCGCATCCGCGCCAGCGGCGGCCGCGCCGACGGGGAGGGGCCCCAGGCGCAAGCGCCCTTCGCCGAGGAGCCCCTGCGACGCGGTAAAGGACCGACCCGAGAGATCCGGCGGGCGAGCGCAAAGCACGGAGAGCTCGCGCAGGCTGGGCGCCTCGAATGCAATGGCGCCACGTGAAAGCCCTTCGATCAAGGGAGCCGCTTCGCGATCGTTGTAGATCGCGACACGACACCCGAGGAGCGCGTGGGGGCACAGCGATAGATACCGGCGAATGAGCTGCTCGCCCAGCTCGACGAGCGAGCTTTGAGGGATCACCTCCGGCGTGCGCTCGAAGACGAGCAAGCCGCCCTCGGTCCCCGAGTACCCGAGCTCCGCCCCGTCCACCTCCAAGAACTCGGCGGGCGCCGATGGCGCAGCCTCGATCGCCCGCTTGACGCGCTTCCGCGCCGAATCCGACAGCGACGCGAGCGCCCGTTGCCGCATGTACGCGAGCCCCAGTGTGAGCAGGTGCGTGGGGCCCGCGACGCGGACGGTCACGCCCCCGCTGTCGCGAATCGCGCACGTATCGAGCGCGAGGACCTCCCGCATGGTGGCCTGGTCCGCGTCGACCGCCGCGTTGTAGAGTGCGATGGTCGCGTCTACGAAGCGGCGTGCCGCTCGCTCGACATTCCCATCCTCGAGCAGCTTCGGCAATGCGCCGGCGAGCAGTACCCCAGCGTTCTGCCCCTCGAAGACGAACGCGATCGCCTCGAGGAGGTTCTTCCGCTCTTTCGCCCACGCGGCCCATTCCCTCGGCAGCTCCCTGAGCGCGCGCTCCGAGCGGCGCACGCTGAGCGTCGCAATCTTCGGCAACCCTTCGAGAAACGAGCGCGCCCCGACACGCAACGTCGCCTCGACCGGATGCCCCTCGTCGCGGAGCAACTCGTCCACGAGCACCGCGAGCCCCTTCGGCAGAGCGGGAGCATGAACGCGCGCGTGTTTCGCAGGCCCCGGCGCAGGCGACGGTTCCTCGGCCTGCTCGACCTCGTCTTCTTCTTCTTCAACCTCAAGGACGTCAGCGTCACGTGAAGCTCTGGGCTCGACCTTTGGCGACGCTTTGACCGGAGGACTCTCGGCGCGCCCTTTTCCCTTTGGCGCGGGCGGCGGCGGCGGCTCCGGGGCGCTAGCAGCCTTCGCTTTGCCGGGCTTCGCAGGAGGCGCCGCGGGCTCCGGGGGCTCGACGGGGGACGGCTTCGGCCTCGTCGCTTTCGGCGGGGCGAGCTGACGCGTGGTCAAGGGCTTCAGGTCGATCGCGGCGAGCGCCTTCTGACGCGCCTGCCCCGTCGAGCTCGCGAGGGCCTCCTGGACCTGGGCCTCCATTTCGGAGAGCGGCCCCTCCGCCGTGCGCCGCCGCGACTCACCCGTCTGCGCAGCCCTCACGATCTTTGCATTCGCGGCGAGCCGATCCGCCGCGTCCGCCTTCGATAGCCTCGTATCGCGCGCCAGCCCCATGACGGGGAGGCTGTTCCCGACGGCCTCCCACGCTGGAGCTCGCGCCCCGGCGGCCTTTGCCGCCTGCGCGAACTCGCACAGCGTGGCGATGCGGACCTGGCGATCGAGCCCCGACTTCTTTAGCGACTCCGCGAGACCAGCGGGCAACCCGCTGTCCTTCTGGTCGCACCAAGCGAGGAATGCATCGCGGAGGGCGTCCTCGCGAACTGGCACGAGGCAATCCTTCAGGCCGCTCGCCTTCGGGTGGTCCTCCACGCTGACGTAAATCAGGTGCTCCTTGGACTTGACCTCGACGCTATTCCGCCAGGCTGTCGCCTGCTCGGCAGCGCGGTGATCTGGCGCGATCATCGTCCGCTCGGAGCGCTCGAAAGGAACCCCTGGCGCGGACCCGACGATGAAGACCTTCGCGCCGAGTACCCGGCGGAGCTCTTTTACCACGTCGACGAGCTCCGAGGCCGTGAGGGTGATCGGGCAGATGCGAAGCCCGAGGCGCTGCGGCTCCTCCTTGAAGAGCTCGCTAGCCGCCAGGGCGATGAGCGTAGATACCTTCATGACAGCTCTCCACCGACCTCCGCACCACCATCCGGCAGGCGACGCGCAACGCCACGGCGTACCGCGTTCGACAGCAGCAACTCCGCGTTCTCCGCGAGCTGCTCGGCGCTGACGTTCTCGATCCCGATCGACTCCAGCGCTGCCGTATCGGCCGACACGTTGCTGCCGACGACGACCCCGAGCTCCTCTCGGACGCTACGCCAGAAGTCGTTCCACGGGCGCGGCATAGAGCCACGCGGGACAAGCATCAGGACGAGCACTTCCACGAGCTCCGATGTGAGCGCGAGGTGCTTTCCCCACCCGGCCTTGTCATTGCGCGGCAAGACGCACCCAGCCTTGCGGCCGAAGGCCACGAAGAACTTGTCGGGCCAATACAGATCCTTCTCGTCTCCCTTGCTGCCACCATAGTCGCGCGCGGCGGCGATGATGCCCTCTGCGCTGCTCGCGAGCGGGCCGCGAGGTACCTCCAGGCAATCGGCCTTGGCCCGCGGCTTCGCCTCGATCTCCTGCGCATACGGGTGGCTCGGGATCAGCTTGGCGACGCACTGATCGAAGGCATCGATACCGCGCTTGAACGAGCCCACCGCCTCCTGCCGCACGGGCTTGATCTGCCCTTGCTGCTCGGCGGCGAGCGCGAGCACGAGGGGACGCCCGTGCGGGCGACCTGCGCCCAGGAACTTCAGTACGACCCCAAGGCTCGCCCCGAGCGCGAAGAGCCGAAGAATGGCCGGCTTGCTCAAGGGCTGCGCGAGGAGCGTCGAGAGCCTGCGCCCCAGGGCCTCGTCGAACGCCGTCCGCTTGATCTCCTTGGGCGGCTGCTTGTCCACGAGGTCCGCCTCGAGGAGCAGCGGGCGGAACGCGCGCGTGATCGGATCCCCCTCGTCCTCGAGCAGGCGCTTCAATCGCTGCCGGCCCTCGGCCGCGAGCGCGTTCGCGAGGTAGCCGCCAATTCGGAAGCGCCGGAACCCCTCGAAGCCCAGGAGGGCCTTGTGCGTCGCGAGCGGGCTGGCCATCGACGTGCCGGGCGCGTACAAGCCGCCGTCCGCGTTCAGCACGATGCGCGCGGCGCGGCGGAGATCCTCGACGCGCTGCGGGCCGAGCGACGGCGGAAACGCCTGGTTGAACGCGGCGCCGAATCGCTTGTCGCTGCGCATCGCGCGCTCGCTGTTGTCCTCGTCCTCGACGTCGAACCGGATCACGCGGGAGAGAAAGTCTCCGCCATGGGCCGGCGCGCCTCCGAGGATGGATTGCGCCACGTCGTTCATGAGGTGGACGCCCTTGTAGGCCGTCGTCGCCGCGCGGAAGCCGAGCGCTTGCTCGAAGGCCCCGGGGACCTCCTGGTCTCCCATGAGGGTCCGGCGGACAGCCTCGAACTCGACCTTGCGGGTGTTAGACATACCTCGCTGCTCCGTTCTTCTCCGAGCGCACGCGCGCCGCCGCGACCAGCTCACCCCTCGGACGCTCGAGGATCGCGGCCTCCTCATCCACCGGCCCGCGAGCGCGGGTCTCTTCATCCCACCCCGCGAGCCGCACGAGGAACCGCTGCACAGGCTCCGGGATCGACACGGGCCCCGACGTCCCGGAAGCCGCGCGGAGGGCCGCGAGGAGCTCGGGATCGACGCGCAGCGAGACACCGGAAGCACGGTGGTACAGCCACGCGACTTCTGGCGGGGGCCCAAGGGCGTCGGCGATCCAGGGGGCGCGAAGGGGGCGCGTGAAGTCCTCACGCGCCCCGGACAACCCCGTGTGATGCCGCGAGAGATCCGGGCGTAGCGTCTCGCGAGTCCACACGCAGGCATATCGGCTTCACGCGACCCCGACCCAGGTCCAGGCGTCCACCTCGCGAAACCCACGCCTCCCTTTCGGTGCTACAGGCGCCCCCGCCCGAACCACGCGCGCGCCGTCGCTGAAGTCCAACCGCGCGGCCGTCACCTCCAGCCGCGCCGTTCGTGAGTTTCAGGCGGCCCCGACCCCGGTCCACGCGCCCCCTTGCCAAGTTCACGCGCCACCGCGTGGCCTTCATTACATCCCGACCCGAACCGCACGCGCTTCCGAGCCAACCTCACGCGCCCCTGGCCCAGGTTCACACGCCGCCCGGTCAGGTCCACGCGCCTCCACCCTGGACACACGTATGCCAGCTCATGTAGCGTGCTCACCTCACGGGAGGACGTTTCCACATGGCGCTCGATTTGAACACCTTTCCCCCCGAAGCTCGCGCGGCCTTCATCAAGGACGGTGAGCGGTTCGGTTCCGAGGACACGCTGGAGCAGGCGAATCAGACGCTCAATGCCTACCTGACGCACGGATCGAAGCTCGCGGCGTTCGGTTTCGCGCCCGAGGACGCCGCCGAGCTGAAGGACGCGCGGGACGCGCTGATCGATGCGGGCGTCGGGCGCGAGGCCAAGCGGACGAGCAAGAAGATCGATACCGTCGCACACGCGACGGCGATGCGGGACGGGCAGGGGGTGCGATTACGCGGGCGCTCGGTGCTCGCCGGAACGAAGCGTGCGCTCTTGCTTTCAGGCAATACGGAAGCCGTGAAGAAAATCGAGGTTCTGCTCGATAGCGAGTCCGCTGTCGCCGAGGATGCCGAAGGGCTGGCCAAGCAGCTCGATGCCCTGCGCACCGTTCTGAAGGAGCCTGCCGTCGCATCCGCCGCGCAGAATCGCGGGGGTCCGCAAGCGGCGGTCGATCTCGAAGCGAAGGCGGCGGCGCTGCGTGACGCGGCGAAGGCGAAGGCGGAGCCGCGGGGAACGCCGGTCGAGACCGAGGCGCTGGACCTCATCGACGGGATCATCGTGAGCTTGACGCGAACGGCACGCGAGGCCGCCGAGGCGGCGGCGCGGGAGCTCGCGGAACCAGCGATCGCCACGGCATTCGAGCTCTCGGCGCTGTACAAGCGGCGGGGGAAGAAAAAGCCGGAAGAGCAGGGCGGCTGATTGCTCAATCCTTCGAGGCGAGCGCCTCTTTCACGAGCAGGATGGCCCAGCCCGTATCGATGTAACGCGTCGAGCCCTTCGGCGTGCCTTCCAGATATCGCAAACGGTGAACGAGCTCCTCCTGGAGCAGGCGCGGATCTTCGTTCCCCTCGGAGAGCGCGGCGAGGGCCCAGCCGATATCCGTGAGCGACACCGTCCGTTCCTCGAATCCACCCGGCCCGCCGTCGATACGCACGCCGCCGCGTTTTGTAGGTCCGACGAGCCGGAATCGTTTTCCATTCCGCTCGACGCTCGACCCCGCGCCCTTCTTGCGAAGTAGCTCATCGATGAGGCGACGCGCCCGATCCTCGGCGGATTTATGCAACGTGCGAGACGCCTCCCGGCCCTCTCCCAGCGTACGGAAGGCCGGGAGATCGATTCCCGCGCACGCCCACAGGCCATCCTCTTCGAGGAAGCAGGCGACGCCGGCGTAACGCCATGTCGACCCCTCCGGCGCCCGTGTCAGCACGAACGCCGTTTCACCTGGTCGCGGTTCGATGCCCGGGAAACGGATCCGATCCGGCGCTACGAGCCTTCCCTTCTCCTCGATGAGCAGAAAGAGGTGACCATCCACCCTTCCGCTCCGCGGAGGCACCGAGAGACCGAATGCTTCGGCTAGCTTTTCATCCTCGATGGTCGCGCCGACCGGTGGCCCGAGCGATTCCGGCTTCACCACCTCGACGAGCATCGCGATGGGCACCATGTCGGCCGTGGCGTCGATGGAGAGAAAGGCAGGGTTTTCCGAGCGCAAGACCCACCGCTTGTCGTCCCGGACGATGCGCTTGACCAGATGACTTGCGCCGAGATCGGAATCCGGCATCTCGACCAGCACAATTTTGCCCTGGATGGCTTCACGGGACGCGCTCCGTGCGAATCGCATCACGAGCCAATCACCGTCTCGGATGGGCTCCTTGCCTCCATTCATGGAATCGCCCGTCGCACGCACGGCGAACAATCCTTCCCCACGAGCCTTCATCGGTAACCGGACCTGCTCCCCTTCGGGCGCGAGCGCGATCGGATCCCGCGCAGCTCCGGCGGCTGCGCGGAGCGTGGGGAATGCAACGAGCAGCCCGCGCTCGGCACGCGCCACGACGTATCGCTCCTCGGGGCCGACCCACCATCCATCGGGGGATCGGTTGAATCGCACGTGAAATTGGGTTTTGGGATGACCGGCGGATGGCCCGAACCACCGGCGCATGAGGTCGGCAAGGGCGTTCCGCTGCGAACCCACCGGACGCGCGACGTTGCAGAACTCCTTCACGAACGAGAATTGCCACGAGGATCCGTCCGGCAGGCGCACGTCCTGGAAGCCGAAAGGAAGATCCGGCCATTGCTCGCGGGACGGGAGCTTCAGGATGGGATTGCGCTGGTTCCAAGTGACCTTGGCCGTGAAGGAAGTGCCCGACGCATCCTGACGCAGGCGTGCTCGGCAGGCTGCCAGGCGTTCGTCGACGAGCTCGGCCGTCATGGCGACGAGCGTGTCCTCGTGCCCCGCCGGGCAGGGAATGCGAGGCACGAAGCGTTCGCCTCCGGGAGAGAAAAAGCGTCTCCCCTTGTCTTCGGTCCAGTCCGCAAGAGGGCCCGTTTTCCACGCCGTCGAAGAACTCACCGGATCGGTATTCGCGAGCTTGCCGCACTCCGCCGCAAGCTCGGGGAAACGCACGAGCACGTCGCGGCAATGGCGCACGAGGGTATCGATTGGCATTCCCTGAAGGAGGGCGCCAGCTTCGAGGAGCGCTTCGAGCACGAGAAGCCGCGGAGCGTGGGTCGAGGGGATCGATTCGACGTGCTGGAACCACGCGCGGGTGGTGCCCAGAACGCGCCGCTCGTCCTCGTGGAGGTCACCTTCCGCATTCACGAAATCGAACCACCCATCGTATTCGTCGGGCAACGTGGACGGGGGGTATCCCATACGGCGCAGCTCCCCAGCGGTCGGACGTTCGCCGCGGATGGTCCGCAGATCGCGGTAGACTTGCACGATCAGGCCACCTTCGCGCGACGACATCATCGAGCGCAGGAGGTCCTTGGCTTCGAGCTCGAGGTCGACGTTGCACCCGGGGGCCATCTTCGCGGCCTGCTTGCCCTCCAGGAAGTCGCGCAGGCTCGTGGGCTCCGGTTCGAGCGAGATCAGCGTGCGTACGCGCTCCAGGAACACGCGGTGATTGCCCACGAAATCCAGGGCGACGAGGCGCGTCTTCCCCTCGGTTGCGCGGAGGCCACGACCGAGCTGCTGAAGAAAGACGACCGGGGACTCCGTCGGGTGGAGCATCACCACGCGATCGATGGCCGGGATGTCGATCCCTTCGTTGAAGAGATCGACCGTGCAAAGGGCGTCCAGCGTCCCGTCGATCAATGCAGCAATGGCGCTTTCGCGTGTCGCCGAGGTTGGTCCCGAATGCACGGAGGCCGCGCGAACGCCCTGCTTCGCGAGGAACGCGGAAGCATGATCGGCGTGGCGAATCGAGCAGCAGAACACGAGCGTGCGTTTGCCTGGATGGTCCTGCCAGGCGCGGAACATCCGTTCGAGCCGAGCGTCCGTGTCGACGGCCTGTTCGAGCGCCTCGGGATCGAAGCGACGATTGCGGAACGGGATGGCGTCGTAATTCGTCTCGTCCTTCAGCCCGAAGTACGCGAAGGGCACGAGCAGGTCGCGCTGGATCCCTACGCCGATGTCGGCCCGGTAGGCTACGTGGTCGTCGAAGAGCCCTGCCACGTCCGCTCCGTCGGCTCGTTCCGGAGTGGCCGTGAGCCCGAGGAGAAAGCGTGGCGTGAGCCGGTCGACGATGCTGCGATAACTCGGGGCGGTGGCGTGATGGACCTCGTCGACGATGACGTAATCGAACCCCTCGGGGGCGAGGCGGGCGAGGTGCTCCGGGCGGGAGAGCTTCTGGATGGAGGCGAATACGATGTCGCCTCCGAGGTCGTCTTTGTCGCCGACGAACCACCCAAAACGCACGCGCGCATCGCGGAGCTGGCGCCGAAATGTATTCGCAGCTTGCACGAGCAGCTCCTCTCGGTGAGCGAGAAGAAGCACGCGGGGGCGATTCCCGTGTAACTCTGCAAAGGCCGCCACATCGAACACGGCGAGCCACGTCTTGCCGAGGCCCGTCGCCAGAACGCAAAGCGCCCGGTTGCGCCCCTCGGCACGCGACTGCGCGAGGGCGGCCAGGGCTTCCCGCTGGATGGGATGCGGCTCGGGCGGCGCTTTCGTCTCGTCGTCCTCCTCGCCGGGAGGCAGGGCGAAGACGGGAGCCTCTCGAGCCCGGCGCGCATAGTCTGCAATCCAATCGGCCGTGAGCGGAACGGCGGCCGTCCACCACTGCTCGTAAGCATCGACGATGGCCTGATAGGCGGCTTGATCGCGATGACGATCCACGCGAAGGTTCCACTCGACCCCTGTGCGCAGCGCGACATGCGAAAGATTGCTCGATCCGACGAACGCAGTACCGAAATCGGGCCCCTCGAAACGCCAGGACTTGGGGTGGAAGGACCGGATGCCCTCGGGTAGGCGCTCCACTTCGACGACGCGCGCCTCAAAGCGCCCAGGGGACGAGCCATCCGGAGCGATGCGCGCCTCCCAGGTGTCCATCCAGTCGCGGAGCTTCGCGAGGGCCTCGCTCTGGGTGATGTTGAGATAATCGCCCGTGACGAGTCGGACGTGCGCGCCCCGCAAGAGGGCGCCGAAGACATGGGCCTGGAGCAGGCTGACGCCGCTCTGCTGTACGAACGCCGCGAGAATGGCGATATCGGTGGCTTGCCGGAAGAGGGGATCGATGTGCCGGAGGAGCGGGTCGACCTTGCCGCCACGGGTGAGGGGAGCGGGCCGATTCTCCAGGTAGTTGCCTTTGCCGGGAATGACGTGCCGCACGCCGCCGCGTGGGTCGTCGACATCACCGCGGTACCGCGGGATGACGTGCACGTGCAAGTGCATGACCGTCTGGCCTGCGGCCTCGCCCGCATTGATGCCAATGTTGTAGCCGTCCGGGGAGCGCTCCGCGTCGAGCTTGCGCTTGACCTCGTCGACGAGCTGAAAGATGGCCGCCTGCTCCTCGGGGGTCGCATCGAACCAGGTCGCGATGAGCCGGCGGGGGATGACGAGGGTGTGGCCGGGGCTCACCGGGTAGAGGTCGGGAACTGCGAACGCGAGGGGGTTACTCGCGAGCCAATGGGAGGGCGGGATTCCGAGAAAGGGGGAGGACACGAGGGCTGGGCGGATGGTACACGAAGCACGCGCGGACAGGGAACAAGCTGGGCATCGCCTTCCAGCCCCGTCTCGAGGACCACGCCCCGCCGCTGCGAGCTCTCGCAGAGTTCGTCGAGGGCCTCGACGAGGAAGCCCAGACGGCAGCGGCTGCGCTCCAGGAGCAGATCGAGCAGGCGAGGGGAGAGCAGCCACCGGCGCGCCGCCATGTCGCCGCTCTCTTGATCCTCCGCGATCTCGTCCAGATCGGCTGGCAGGTACGGTCGGAAGGGGAGGCTATCTGGATTCGTCCCCACGACGACCAAGATGCCGGGCCGACGAAGGAGGCCGTGCGCCGGCAGCTCCTCTTCGGCCGCAAGGACCAGCTCCACAGCCACTCGGTACGGCGCTTCATCGAAGAGTTCGAGCGTCCGTCACGCGGCGCGCGATACGAGTCGATCATCAACCTCATCGCGGACGGTCGGAGGCTCGCCGCAGCGCTGCGCCCGGTCGCAGCCAAGTCGCGCGCCGAGCGCGCAGATCTGCTCCGGGGGATCTGTCGGCCTTATTTACAAGCCGCGGAGACCGGTGTCCGGGATCGATTCACGAACATCGACCTGTATCAGGTGTGGCGGTACTTCCGGCACACGTGGTCGAGCCGGTACCGACGAACGCCGGGGCGCGTCCTCGCCTACCTCATTCGAGATGCCGCGCAGCCGCACCACCCCGTCATTGGCATTGCGTCATTGAGCAACGCCGTGATGCAGCTTTCCGCCCGTGATGAGTGGATCGGTTGGACGCTGGATGGGCTCCTCGCGCGGATTCGGCTAGGAGAGCTCACGGATGTGGAAGCCCTCGAAGCCTTGCGCCGCAGGGTTCGTGAGGATCTCGGGGCCCTCTACACCGAGGATCTGGGGTTCGACGGCGCCCACCCCCCGCTGCTCGAGGACGCGCTCGAGCAGCGGCTCGCAGAACTCGCGCGAGAGGCTCTCGGCCAGAGAGGCGCGCAACTCAAGGAGGGCGGCGTAGAGCGCGAGGTCTCGCTCGAGGGCGCAGACCTGCTCGATCGTGCCAAATCCCCGCTGTTCCGTGCCAAGCGGGCCGCGACTGCGAGGGTATTGCTCCGGGCCCACCGTGCACTTTCCAGCACGCAGGGCTCTCTTTCATCGCTGTTGGCCGACTCCGAGGCGCGATGGGCGGCGGAGCTCGCCCTGCGTCAGACGAAGCAACATTTCGCTTCGTCGGCGATCATGGAGATCACCACCTGTGGCGCGGCGCCTCCCTATGGTCACCTGCTCGGCGGAAAGCTCGCCTGCCTGATGATGGCGAGCCCGACCGTCGTGAGGGCGTACCGCGCCCGTTACGAAGGCGAGGCGAGCATCATTGCGAGCCAGATGGCCGGTCGACGGATCACGAAGGATCCGACCCTGGTCATGCTCGGAACGACGAGCCTGTACCCTGAGCGCTCGTCGCAATACAATCGGGTGCGCCTCCCCTCGGGCACGATTCCAGGGCAGACGTCTTCTGTCGATTACATCGAGGTGGGGCGCAGCGGCGGCCACGGCTCGACAAACTTCAGCGCAGAAGCGGAGGAAGCCCTCGCCAAGCTGGCGGTGGATCAACGGGAGTTCCAGAACGTGAACTTCGTCTTCGGGGAGGGCGTGAGCCCTAAGATGCGGCAGATCCGGGAGGGGCTCGCTGCACTCGGGCTTCAGGCGTCGGATTTGATCCGCCACGGTTCGCCGCGGATCGTGTATGTCGTCCCGCTCGCGCGAAACACGCGGAGGTTTTTGCTCGGCGTCGACAGCTCGCCGGAGTACGCATTTCCGCTGGATGACGATGGCGGGGAGGCGGTCGCCGAGTATTGGCGGTCGAGGTGGCTCGCGAGCAGGCTGGACCATGCACCCATGCTGGACGAGCTTGCCAAGATGACGCCCGAAGGCCTGCGGGTGTCGTGCGAGTGGGATCATGCGCCACCGGGGGTGCAGCGGCTGTTGTTCTGAAAAACCAGGTGCGTGGGAGGCATAAGAGTAATGAATGGCATCACGCCATTCGCTTGACCCCTCGAAAAGGAGCCGCGCACCTTGTCCGACGCTCCCGACGACCACCAATCGTTGCCGGCTGGGACTTCTGACCTCCACAGCGCCCCCACCGAAACCCTCCTCGACCACGTGCTCGGACGCCCCGGCGTCGCAGCCCATCTCCTCGAATACCTCGGCAACCTCGCCTCCCTCGCCCGCCTGTCCCCCCTCGCCCTGACCGAGCGCTTCGCCCTCACCTCGGACGAAGCCACCCGTCTCCTCGCCGCCCTGGAGCTCGGCCACCGCCGGTTCGTCGAAGCCGCAGACGTCACCTCGATCGCCTCCTGCCTGGACGTCGTCGCCTGGGCCCAACCCCGGCTCGGGCACCTCATCCACGAGGAGATGCACCTCCTCGCGCTCAGCGGGCAGAGCCACTTCCGTGGGGCACGGATGCTCGCCCGAGGCGGTCTCCACGCACTCGCCGTTCGCACATCCGACATCCTGCGTGCTGGCCTCGAGCTCGCCGCTTCGGGGTTCGTCCTCATCCACAACCACCCGAGCGGCAATCCCGATCCCTCGGCCGAGGACATCGAGCTCACCCTGCGCGTCAAGGAAGCTGGAGACCAAGTCGGCCTCCTGTTCGTCGACCACGTGATCGTTACAGCGTCGGGCCGCTTCAGCTCGTTCGTGGCGAACCAGTGCGCATTCCGCTCCACCTGGGCACCCGTTCCGCTGGCACCTGGGCACCCGTTCCGGCGCACGTGGGCACCCTCGGAGCGAAGCGACGTTCCCCTGGCCGTGCCCTCGGCGCATGGTGCTCGGGAGCACGATCGGAGCGGAGCGA
>NZ_SSMQ01000087.1 GCF_005144585.1 Polyangium fumosum
GGGCTCGTGCTACGCCAAATCCTCGGCGCAGGGACGCCGCGGGGTCTGGCCGCGGCCCGGAAGGGCTCCGTCCTTGCAGTTTTGGTGATATGGGCAGCCATGGTGGCTCTGGTGCGGAGCACGCCGAGGCGGTTGGCACGATTTTCCCGGGATGCGTGGGACGGGATGCGACGGGGTCATGTGCGGGGTGTTGGGCTCGCGATTGGGGTGGCGTAGATCCACGGGCTGTTAGGATGAGCTTAACGCAGACAGTCAAATCCCAGTGAGGGCAATCACGCTGTCGGCAAGCTGGAAGAAGATGTTTCGAAATTCGTTCCTGCTCACCCGCATGTTGTCAAGGACCATTCCTTGCCGTTCGATCTGCGCGTCTGAGAGGTCCGGGACGGGCACGCTGTGCTTCTGCGACTGCGTAACTAGCGTGTTGAAGTCGGAGATATTGATGAGATTGTACGGTGTGTCGCCAGGCCCCGCTGCCTGAAATTGCGCAGGAGCGATAGCCATTTGCAGAGGGGTCAATGCAGGCACGAGTGCGCTGTCGACCGATTCCTTTATGCGATTGATCCATCGCTGGAAGCCGGCTCCTGGCGCGCCACCTCTCGGTCGATACTTCTGTGAGATTATGCCCATGAATCGTGGTGGCTGAGTCGGAATCGGATAGGACAATGACGGATCACGGAACTGCTGCACCTCGGTATTCCATCGTGGAATGACTTTCGCGAGCGAGTGGATGGCTTGCTTGCAGAAGTAGTCGGGCATCGTAGGGATGATAAAGAAATCGCTGCCCATCAGAAGGCACTCGTTGAGCGCGCCGACCGCCGGACTCATGTCGAGCAAGACGAGATCAATCTGGTTCTGTTGCGCTACGTCGCGAATGATCGCGGATACTGCACCCGGGAGGTTCTTGAGGGCGCGGAGCGAAGCCGCTGTCGTCAGCGCCACCGCGAGCTGGGTTTCGATCTCCGAGAGATCGATGTGACCGGCGAGTAGCGACAGGTTTGGATAGCGAGTCGCGGCGAGTTGAGCGTGCTGTATCGGTGCCGGTTGACTGTTGAACAGGGGAGCTATCAGACCGGAAATGTTGGAGTAGGGAGACGCCTGATAGAACTGTTCGAAGGCATCGTCTTCTTGAAATCCGAGCACCAGGCCAGTCAGGTTGCACTGTGAGTCTGCATCGACGAGAAGAACTTTCTTGTTCCTCTGGGAGATCGCCCAGCCCAAGTTGAACGCGGTGGTCGTCTTGCTGACTCCACCTTTGTGATTGAACAACGCCAGAACTTTGCTCATGAAACCTCCGGAATGTGCCTCTAGCGACGTGCGAACCACGATGATCTATACCCACATCGTTGATCGCGGCCCTCTGGTCGTCAGCCTGCTCGATCGATGATGTCGGGGTCTTACGCCGTCCCGTGTGGCTCAACCGGAAGTTCGCGACACCCCCGACACCCATAAGAGCCTGTATCGCATGGTCCATCCTGTTTGACAACACAGATCCAGACCCCTCGGGGAGCACACATGCTGCGCGCCTCGCGCTGCAACACCCGCTTGCGACCGGAGCAAGGACAGGTTGTAGGAGCCAATCGCGATGCATCCATCGCGGCAAACGATTCGACAACGATCGGCGCCGTGCTTCACGCAGCGTCAACGTGGGGGCGGACGCGGGCAGCAATTCATCGGCGGAAGCCTCCTGGAGACGGCCATTGTCCGGCGCGAACCAAGGCGGGATGCGCGAACCGCTTTGAATGTGCTCTAAATCGCAGTTCGCCAGGGGCCACCGGTGGCGGAGACGATCTTCTGTAACCCGCCCGCGCCTCCGGCCTTGTTCTGGTCATGGGAAGATCTTCGAGCCGACCGACTACCCGCCCGAGCTGGTCGCCGAGATCCTTGACCTCTGCCCATAGGTCACGCGCCTCGTGGGCGATGGTCAGGCGTACACACAGGACCCCGCGAACAGCAGGGTGCAGCGCGTCTTCGTGAACGCGCTGCGCAACCTCTGGAGGTACATGCCGCACCCTGACGGCGCCAAGCCGTGGCTCACCGTCATCACGCGCAACGTCGTCCGCGAAGCGCACCGGGGCACGCGGCGCTACGACGCGGTGTTCGAGCCGGACGAAGGACACGCTGAGACGGCGGTGGCCCCTGGGGTTTCGCCGGAACGGACGGCGGAGTTGCGAGAGGCCATCAACCTGGTGACGGACGTCTTACAAGACATGCCGCGCTCGCAGGTCGCGGTGCTCTACCTCGTATGCGTCGAGGAGCGGTCCCACGAGGAGGCCGGGGCGGCGCTCGGCATCTCCGAGGACGCCGCGAAGATGGCGCTGTCCCGCGCACGGAAGTACCTGCGCTTGCGGCTGGGCAACGCCCCCTTCGTCATCGTCCCGCCCGTGCCGCTCGCGACACTCGAACGCCGGGCGCTCCTCCAAAGGCTGTTCGATTACGTATATCCATTCGGGCACGCGTGGGCCGCGCTCATGGCCGTGGTGTTCTACCCGTTCATGTCGCGCGAAGCCGCGCCCGCACCAGCCGAGCTGCACGCCGTGGCCACAGGCCCGGCGCGCGTTATCGCTGCATCGGCCGCGGATATCGTTCGGGTCGCGGCCCCGAGCTCGTCGCCTGGGGACGGCCTCCCGGCCGCTCACGTCGAGCCTCCGCTGCCGCGCGTCACGCCAGCTCCACACAGCCGCCATGTGCGGCCGACGGCGCCGCGAGGATCCACCGCGACGAACCCCGAGCCCTTCGTCCTCCCCCGTAGAAAGGGCTCGGATTTCCGCCCGCGGTAGTGAGGTTCGTCCCGTACACCCCTCTCGCCTTCGACCGGGCGCCGCGTTATCGTGCGCCGCGCATGCGATCTCTAGGTGTTGCGCTCGTCGTCCTTCTCGGCCTAACGACCACCGCGCTCGCCGACGAACCTCGCGACGCGTCACCCGTACCGCTCGATGCGCTCGAAGACGCAGCGAAGAAGGCGCGCTTCACCTCGTACGTGATCGACGGGGATCGCGCGCGCGCCGCGGGACGAGCGACAGCCGCGGCGAGGGCGTACGCCGCCGCGCTCGACGTGCGCCACGATCCGCTAATCGCCGGCCGCCTCGGCGTCATCCTCGTGCAGCTCGGGAAGCCCGTGGATGCCGCGGATCTGCTGCTCGACGCGATCCAACGTGCGACGAACGCCGCGGCAGAGGAACGTCAGGGCTTCTTGAAAGCGTACGACGCGGCCCGCGCGGAGATGACCTGGGTTGACGTCACGATCTCGCACGCGGGAACCAAGCTCACGCTCGACGGGGAACCGAGGAATCGCGACGGGTTCTCGGCCTTGTCCATGTTCGTCGCGCCCGGCGAGCACGAGCTGCGGGCGCGTCTCGATGGGTACGAGGACGCGGTGGAGACGTTCACGGCGCGGAAGGGGCAGGAGCTGCGCATCACGTTGACGCTCCGCGCGTTGCCCGAGCCTCTCCCCCCTCCGTTGAAGCTGCGGCGCGAGAGCCCGCGGAGGCCCGACTTGTCGTCGCTCGACGAGCCGCCGGAGGATGAGCCGCCGCCGCGGGAGCCGATCGTCGGGGGCGTCATGGGTGAGCCGAAAAAGGCGGGCTTGCGCGGCTCCGTGAGCGGCGGACCGGTCGTCGTGTTCGGTGTCGCGTCATGGATGCCTGCGGTCGGCGCGATGCTCGGCGGCAGTTTGCGGTTGAACGACTCCGTGTCGATCGGGCTCGAAGGCCGCGCCGCATGGCTCACGTCGGGCGTCGAGAGTCATCAGATCACCGCCATGACCGCTGGCGGGATCGCGAGTGTGTGCGGGCATTACAGGTGGTTCTACGGCTGCGCGCTCGGGCACCTCGGCGTGATCAACGTCGAGTTCTCCGCGCAGAGCTACAAACCCGCGAATTTTTCGATTGTCAAGCCCGGCGCGGGTGGACGTATCGGCGCCAAGGTTCGAGTTACGCAGTCCTTCACGCTCCAGGCGGCGGCCGATGTCCTCGGCTTGTCGAGCGGGGTGAAGGTGGTCGTTGGTACAACGGTCCTCTCCGATCAGCCGCCGGTGATGCTTGGCGTGCAACTCGGCGGGGGATGGGAGTTTTGAATATGCGAAAGGCTCTTCTTTTTTCGCTCGTTTTCAGCTTCGGACTTATCGTTGCGTCGTGCAGCACGGTGCCCTCCTTCGTGCCGGGGGAGTGCGATCCCGAGGCCCCTTTCCCCGATCCCGTGTGCGTCGACGCCGGCACGGACGCGGGAGACGCCGGGACGGATGCAGAGGTGGGCCCCGACGACGCGGGGCAATCTGCATGCACGGGGCGCTGTGTTCCCGTGCCGAGCGGCAACGCGGGCTACTGGACGGAGATGGCGATCTCGTTGTTCGTAGCGGCGCCTGGCGCCCTTCCGACCGAGTGTCCCTCTGGCACTTCGAGCGAGAAGTTCCGCCTCTTCGCCGACCTCGACGCGCCAGCCGCGGAGTGCGCGCCGTGCGAATGCGGGGCTTCGGGCGCATGTACTGGGTTGCCCGAGAAGATCGAGATCCGCGCCGGTGCGTGTGGAGAAAGTGGAGTCGTCTCCCTCCCTTTTGATGAACCGGCCGGTTGGGATGGCTCGTGTACGAGCAACAATGCCCTTCCGGCCGGTGCGCAGTGCGGGAGCGAGCCGTGTGCTCAATCTGTGTGGTTGTCCCCGCTCCCGGGTCCGACGAGCGAGTCATGCACCCCCAAGAGCGAGACACCCGCGATCACGAAGAAAACGGAGTGGAAGCTCGCCGGCCTCGCATGCATGTCCAACACGAATGACGATGCGTGCTATTCGGACGGGGGGACGGAGTATTGTGTGAGCGATCCCGGACCAGGGTCGCTCCAGTGCGTCGTTCGTGAAGGCGTGGATATTCCCTGTCCAGACAATTACAATTATGCGCGTTACGAGATGTTCCCGGAGGACGGGGTCGTTGATGAGCGCGGATGTGCCAAATGCGAATGCGGTCAACCCGAGGGAGGTGGATGCACGGCGTCGCTGCATCTCTACAAGGGGCCCGCATGCTCCTCGCAGTCCGAGCAGGGCGGCCTCCAGTCCCCGTACGACCAGTGCGTCAACATTTTTCCCGTAGGCCACGCCATCTCCGGCAAGGCGATCACGGACCTGGCCTACGTGCCCGGGAGCTGCGCGGCGACTGGCGGGACGCCCGCTGGCAGCGCCGTGCGTGACGTGACGAGGGCGGTCACGTTCTGTTGCCTGCATCCCTTCTACGAGATCAAGTAGAGGACGAACCGGGCTCGACCCCTCCGCCGGAAAATCGACACCGCATTGGAGGCTGCGTGCAAGCACGGTGCATCCCGAGCCGTGCGGGACACGTTCGTGGATCCGCCCTCTGCGTGGAGCCGCGCTTACGTCGCAGGCTCGTGCGTCGCGCGCGCTTCGAGGTCTTTCCGAAGCTTCCGGCGCTCGCCCTTCGGCACCTTGCGAGCGAGATCGGCGATACGATTCACCTCGTCGTCCGCCGGGAAGGTCATGATGCAAAAGGGGGGGACGTCGAGCGCGCGTGCAATGCGCTCGACCGTCTCGATGGTGATCGCCGCGAGGCCCTGCTCGATGCTCGACAGGTGGCCTTTGGATGTCGCGGAAGCGACGGCGAGGTCCTGCAAGGACATGCCGCGCTCTATTCGTAGCTCGTGGATACGGGCGCCAACCTTCAGGCAGAATGGCTTCGCTTCGGTTCGTCGGGGCACAGCTTCCTCCCTTCCTCGCGCATGAGGGGTGTTCCGACGTCCCTACCACAGACTCAGTGTCAAGACAAACCCCCGGACAAACGTTCCCACGAGCCCCCCCTCGGATGCGAGGGGGCCCCAAGGGCGGCCACGCGGTCCGAAGTGGCACCACCCCGCGCCAACGATGCTGCTCCGTCGCCAGCCGGACGCGGATCCCGCGCGTTACGCCGCGTCAGGTGTGCCAGAACCGTTCTCGAAGGGTGAACCAGCCGCGCCGTGCCACACTCGAACACCACGAGGACCGGATGGAACCCGCCAAGCGCCCCCCGATGAACCTACTCGTGGTGGAAGACGACGCCCCCCTCGCCGAGCTCTTCGTCGGCATCGCCGAAAAGCGCGGCCTACGCGCCTCCCGGGCCGCCACGATCGCCGAGGGCCGCGCCCGGATCGAAGCGGGCGACGACATCGAAATCCTCCTGACGGACATGCGCCTGCCGGACGGCAGCGGCATCGACCTCATCGAGTGGACCCGCAAGGCCGACCCGCGCATCGTGATCCTCGCGATCACCGCCTTCGGCAGCATCGAAATCGCGGTCCGCGCCGTGCGCCAAGGGGCGTACGACTTCCTCACGAAGCCCGTCGAGCCGGCGGTCCTCGGCGTCGCGCTCGATCGGGCCATGGAGGCCCGACGGCTCCGGGGCGAGGTCGAGGCGCTGCGCGGGGCGCTCGCGACCGAGAACGCGCTGCGCGGCATCATCGGCAAGAGCCGCGCGCTCGCGGACATCACGAGCGTCGTGCGGCGCGTCGCCGATTCCCCGGCGACGGTGCTCGTCACGGGGCCGAGCGGCAGCGGCAAGGAGCTCGTCGCGCGCGCGCTCCACGAGGCGAGCCGGCGCAAGGACGCCCCCTTCGTCGCCGTGAACGCGGCGGCCATCCCCGAGACGCTCCTGGAGAGCGAGCTCTTCGGGTACAAGAAGGGCGCCTTCACGGACGCGCGCCAGGACAAGAAGGGCATCTTCGTCGAGGCGGACGGGGGCACGCTTTTCCTCGACGAGATCGGCGATCTCCCGCTCGTCCTCCAGGCGAAGATCCTGCGGGTGCTCGAGGAGCGCGAGGTGCGGCCGCTCGGCGCGACGCGCAGCGCGCCCGTCGACGTGCGCGTGGTGGCCGCGACGAACCACGACCTGCGCAAGGCCGTGAAGGAGGGCCGGTTCCGCGAGGATCTCTTCTATCGCCTCGCCGTCATCGAGATCGCGATCCCACCCCTGCGCGACCGGCCCGAGGACATCCTGCCGCTCGCCGAGCACTTCCTCGGGCGCGCGAAGGCGCGCGCCGGGCTCTCGCTCCAGGGGTTTTCGGGCGCGGCGGCGCGCGTGCTCATGGCCTACGACTGGCCGGGCAACGTGCGCGAGCTGGAGAACGCGGTCGAGCGCGCGGTCGCCCTGGCCCAGGACGAGTGGATCAGCCCCGATGATCTACCGCCCACGGTGCAGAAGCCGAGCACGCCCGACCTCTTCGCGAGCGCCGCCGAACGCATGATGACCCTCGACGAGGTGGACCGCGCCTATGTGAAGCACGTGCTCGAGCGCTTCGGCGGCAACAAGGTGCGCGCCGCGGCCGCGCTCGGGATCAACCGCCGCACGATCCAGCGCTGGCTCGGCGAGGAAGAGTGACCTTCGAGACGTGAGTCCCAGTGCGACACAACGTCGCACCTGGGACCGGGCGTCGCACGGTGTCTCGGGCGAAGCCCCGCAGAACGGGCGGCGGGAGGCTCGTCCGCGGCTGGCACGGGAGGTGAAAAGGGCCGGGCACCCGTGACCTCCCCGGACATCGACCCGCCCCCCCGCCGTCCTTCGCCGCCCCCGCCGTGCGCGCCGCCCCCGCCGCCGGAGACGCAGGAAACAACTCCGCCTCCGTCGTCGGACGAGCGTTCGGCCGCGGTGAAGGCCGCCGGGGATGCCGACCTCACGGAGCCCCTGCTCCAAGCGCTCGAGTTCCTGGGCCAGAACACCAGCGTCGAGGTCGACCGCTCGACGGCACGCCGCGCGCTCGACGAGGCCAGGCAAGAGAAGGCGTTCGTGGGACCGGACGCCTGGTTCGACGAGCTCGCGCGCGCGGGCGCCACGGTCGGCCTGCGCATCCGCACCCTCCGCCGATCGAGCGTGGACGCCGTGGCCGGCGCGCGTGCGCTCGTGCCGGCCGTGTCGCTGGCGGCCGGCGCGAACGGACCCGTGTACGCCGTGGGCATCGTCGCGCAGCGCCCCGGCGCGGTGTTCGTGGTGCCCGCGGGCAGCGCGGACAAGCCCACGTGGGCCGGGCCCGAGAGGCTCGCGGCGATCGTGGGCGCGGCGAGCCAGGCCGAGGCCGTGACGTGGGCCATCGCCGATCCCCTCGAACCCTTGGGGACGCTCGGCGGCGGCGGTCCCGGCGGCCCCAGCGCGCCCTCGCCGTGGAAACGGCTCGTCTCCTTGCTCCGCCTCGAACGCGACGACATCGGCGTCGCCCTCGTCTACGCGATCGGCGTCGGCATCGTCTCGCTCGCCGCGCCCATCGGCGTGCAGGCGCTGGTGAACACGGTCGCGTTCGGCGGGATGCTCCAGCCCCTCGTCGTCCTGACCTTGCTGGTCTTCGTTGGGCTCGCGTTCGCCGGCATCCTGCGCGCGCTCTGGGCGTGGGTCGTCGAGCGTATCCAGCAGCGCATCTTCGTGCGTGTCGCGGTGGACCTCGCGCACCGGCTGCCGCGCGTCCGATCGGACGCGCTCGGGGGGACGTACGGGCCGGAGCTCGTGAATCGCTTCTTCGACGTGCTCACGGTGCAGAAGGGCGCCGCGACGCTCCTCGTCGACGGCGTCTCCATCGTCTTGCAGACGGCCGTGGGCATGCTCGTGCTCGCGTTTTACCACCCGCTCCTGCTCGCGTTCGACGTCGCGCTCGTGCTCGCCGTGTCGTTCGTCGTGTTTGGGCTCGGGCGCGGCGCGGTGTACACCGCCGTGAAGGAGTCGAAGGCGAAGTACGCGGTCGCGGCGTGGCTGGAGGAGATGGCGCGCCACCCGGCCGCGTTCCGCTCGGGCGGCGCCGCGGGCTTCGCGCGCGCCCGCGCCGAGGACCTGCTCCACACGTGGCTCGGCGCGCGCCAGAAGCACTGGAAGGTGCTGTTCCGGCAGATCGTGGGATCCCTCGTGGTGCAGGCGACCGCCAGCGCCGCGCTGCTCGGGGTCGGCGGCTGGCTCGTCATGGGCGGCAAACTCACGCTCGGCCAGCTCGTCGCGGCGGAGCTGATCGTGACCACGGTCGTGGCCGGCATCGCGAAGTTCGGCAAGACGCTGGAGAGTTTTTACGACCTGCTCGCGGGCGTGGACAAACTCGGGCAGCTCGTCGATCTGCCCCTGGAGGTGCCCGGCGGCGCGCAGGTCCCGCCGAGCGAGAAGGGCGCGCGCGTGCAGCTCGTCGACGTCGGGTTCGCGTACCCCGGCAAGGAGCCGCTGCTCGAAAACGTCTCGCTCTGCCTGGAGCCCGGCGCGCGGGTGGCCGTCGTCGGCCCGAGCGGCGCGGGGAAAAGCACGCTCGTTCAAATCTTGTATGGCCTGCGCGCGCCCACGCGCGGCCGCGTCGACATCGACGGCACGGATATGCGCGACATCGATCTCTGTTCGCTGCGCGAGTACATCGCGACCATCCGCGACGTCGAGATCTTCGACGGCACGATCGCCGAGAACGTGCGCGTGGGCCGGCCCGCGGTCCAGACCCGGGACGTACGCGCGGCGCTCGAAGCGGTGGGGCTCTGGGCGTACGTCGCGGCGCTGCCCGAGGGGCTCGAGACGCACCTGCCGACGGGCGGGCCCCTCCTCTCGCGCGGGCAGGCCATGCGCCTCTGCGTGGCCCGCGTCATCGCCGGCCGGCCCCGCCTCGTCGTGCTCGACACGGCGCTCGCGGAGCTCGATCCCGCGTCGCGCAAGGAAATCCAGGCCGCGCTGCTCGACCGCAAGGCGCCGTGGACGGTGCTCGCCATCACGCACGACCGCGACGTCCTCCGGAGCTGCGACGAGATCTTCATGCTCGACGCGGGCAGGGTGCGCCCCCTGCGCGCGGGAGACCTCCCTTGAACGGGCGCATGCGAGAGAACGAGATCCCCATGCCCGAACGCTCGAAGCCCTACCCGACGATGGCCCTCGAAGGCGAGAGCGACGTGCTGCGCCTCGTCCGGGCGCCGCGGCTGACGCGCACGATCGCGCGGATGCTGATCGCGCTGCTCGTGCTCGTCGCCGTCGCCCTCGTGGGGGTGCCCTGGCAGCAGAACTCGCCCGCGCACGGGCGGGTGATCGCCTTCGCCCCGCTCGACCGCCAGCAGACGATCGAGGCGCCCGTCGAGGGCCGCGTCGTGCGCTGGTACGTGAACGAAGGCGACCACGTCGAGGAGGGCGCGCCGATCGCCGACATCTCCGACAACGATCCCGAGATCGTCCCGCGCCTCGAACGCGAGAAGGCCGCGGTCGACGCGCGCATCGAGGCGGCCCGCGCGCGCACCGGCGCCGTCGAGGGCCGCATCGAGTCGCTCGCGTCCTCCCGCGACAGCGCGCTCGCGGCGGCCTCGTCCCGCGTGAAGATGGCCAAGGATCGCACACGCGCCGCCGAGCAGACGATCGTCGCGGCCGAGGCCGCGCACAAGACGGCCGAGCTCAACCTGAACCGACAGCGATCGCTCTTCGAGGAGGGGCTCTCGTCGAAGCGGCAGGTCGAGCTCGCCGAGCTCGAGGAGGCGCGCGCGCGCACCGACAAGGATCGCGCCGGCGCCGCGCTCTCGGCGGCCCGCGCGGAGGAGGCTGCGCTCGCCGCGGACCTCTCCAAGATCAAGAACGACGCGAGCGCCTCCATCAACGACGCCACGGCGTCGCGCGCCACCGCCGAGGCCGAGATCGCGGTGGCGACCGCGGAGCTCGCGCGCATGGAGGTGCGGCTCGCCCGGCAGCTCACCCAGAGCGTGAAGGCGCCACGCGCGGGCACGGTCTTGCGGGTCGTCGCCAAACAAGGCGGGGAGATGATCAAGTCGGGCGAGGTCCTCGCGATGCTCGTCCCCGACACCGACGACGTGGCCGTCGAGCTCTGGGTCGACGGCAACGACGTCAACCTCGTCACGCCGGGGCGCAAGGTGCGCCTGCAGTTCGAGGGGTGGCCCGCCATCCAGTTCTCCGGCTGGCCCTCGGCGGCCGTCGGTACCTACGGCGGCAAGGTCGCGTTCGTCGACGCCACGGACGACGGCGCTGGCAAGTTCCGCGTGGTCGTCGTGTCCGACGGCGACGCGCCCTGGCCCAGCAAGCAATACCTGCGGCAGGGCACGCGCGCGAACGGCTGGATCCTGCTCGACCGCGTCTCGCTCGGCTACGAGCTCTGGCGCCAGTTCAACGGCTTTCCCCCCCAGTGGCCCGCGCCGCCCGCGGACGGGTCCAAGGGCGACACGAAGAAGGGAGGCGGCAAGTGACGAGCCCCGTACGAACCCTCGCGCTCGCGCTCGCGCTCGTGTGGCCGGGCGTCGCGAGGGGACAAGCGCCCTCGGCGGCCACGGACGCGACCACGTCCGCGCGGGCGCCCGAGGGCCCCGCGACGACGGCCTCGACGAGCGTCGGCGAGCTCCGTCTGGAGGAGCTCGTCCGTTCGGTCGAGCAGCGCTTCCCGCTCATCCTCGCGGCAGCGCAGGAGCGCGCCGCGGCCGAGGCCGATCGGATGACCGCGTCGGGCGGGTTTGATCCATCCTGGCGAACGACCGCGGCCGTGATCCCGATCGGGGGGTATCCCTCGCAGCGGATCGACACGTTCGTCGAGCAGCCGCTGCCGTGGTGGGGGTCGAGTGTCTTCGCCGGCTACCGCATCGGCCGCGGCGAGTTCCCGGTCTACGACGGCAAGCTCGCGACGAACGAGTACGGCGAGGTGCGCGCCGGCGCGCGCCTCAACCTCTGGCGCGACGGCCCGATCGATCGGCGCCGCGCGAACATCCAGCGCGCCGAGCTCGGCGTCGACGCGGCGACCCAGGGCGCCGATCAGCAGCGGATCGAGGCCACGCGTGTCGCCTCGTTCCGGTACTGGGACTGGGTCGCGGCGGGCCAGCGGATCGCCGTCGCGCGCACGTGGCTCGACCTCGCGCTCGTGCGCGACGAGGGGCTCGCGCGCCGCGTGGAGGCGGGCGACGTCCCCGCGTTCGAGCGGCAGGAGAACCAGCGCGTGATCCTCCAGCGCAGGGCGCAGCTCGTCTCCACGCAGCGCGCGCTCGAACAGGCGGCCATCGAGCTCTCGCTTTTTCTGCGGGCCCCGGATGGTTCGGCCCTCCTGCCCGAGGCCTCGCGGCTCCCGAGGCGTCTGCCCGAGCCCACGCCGCTCGACGTCGCGCGTGTCCGGGCGGACGAGCGGGAGGCGATCGAGCGCAGGCCGGAGCTCAAGCGCCTCGACGCGCAGAAAGAGCAGGCCGAGGTCGAGCGTCGCTGGGCCGAGAACCAGAAGCGCCCCGCGATCGACCTCGTGATCGTGGGCTCGCAGGACCTCGGCCCGGGGGATCCCAAGCAAGCGAAGCCCGTGCTCGAAGCCGCCGTCGTCGTCGACATCCCGCTGCTCAACCGCGTCGCCAGCGGGCGCGAGCGAGCGGCGGCGGCGCAGGTCTCGCGGATCGAGGCCCAGGCGCGGCTCCAGCGGGATCGTGTCGTGGCCGACGTGCGCGACGCGGCCTCGGCGCTCGCAGCGGCCGAGCAACGCGCGGACGTGGCGCGCACGGAGGTCGATGTCGCGCGCAAGCTCGCCGAGCAGGAGCTTCGGCGCTTCGAGCTTGGCGAGGGCACGCTCCTGCTCGTGAACCTGCGCGAGCAAGCCGCGCTCGAAGCCGCGCTCCGGCAGGTGGACGCCGTCGCCGACTGGCAAAAGGCTCTTGCTGCTTACCGCGCTGCGACCGCGGGCGCGGCGAGTGCTGTGCGGTGAGGCGAAGTCATTTCGTGAAGCGTCCACGAGCCTCCTGAGGAACCAAACGGCATCGCATTGCCGGCCTGGCCGCCCTGCCGGTCCTGGCCATGGGCTGAGCATTGGTCTCATCGCAAGCCGCCGCGCCGGGGCGCTGCCCCGGGCCCCGCGGGGGCTCTTCGCCCCTCGACCCGAACCAGGGCCCGCCCTGGACCCTTTGGGGAAGAACTGCGCGATGCGCAGTTCTTCCCACAGGCCGTTGGGACCGCGTTGCCGGCTGAACCGTCAGCGCTGCCGTCTTGGCTGGCGGGGTCTTGACTCGGCCCGTTCGATGAACTGCGCGATGCGCAGTTCATCGACCCAGGATCCAGCGCCTCGCTGGTCCGGGTCCCGGGGCGGATAGCCCCGGGTGGGGCCTGGGGCAACGCCCCAGCGAAGCGCTTCCCAGATGAGACCAATGCTCAGGGCCATGGGTGGTATTGGATTCACGTCGAGCTCGAACCGTCATGGGACGCTCGGTTCCCGGGCGTATCGTGAGCCCCCTGGTTCATTTTCCCTTGTCGCTCGGCCGATCAACGTGCGATTCGGCACCACAAGGGCGAGATTCACTCCGACCTCGCGGGCTTCACGTACCCTTGTGGAGTGGATGAGAACTGCAAGCCAAAGACCTGCACCGAGCCGCTCGTCCTCAAAGCTCCGGCTGATAAAACTACGTCCCCAAATGACCAAGACGCCGCGCAGGTGCACCACGTCGTGCGCAGGAAGGACAAGCGCCTATGCCCGTGGGGCACGAACTCGAACAAGAACGCGGCGGTCATCTCGGGCAAGCTCAACAGGCATCTAACGAACAACCCGCCGTCGGAGGACGAGGTGGATCAGATCAACAAGGTTCTGCCGTACACGCCGTGACACGGCTGGCACGTTTGCAGCGAGCACGTTGACGCCGCCACCAACGAGGTCTAGGCGAAACACGATGATCGAACGGGTCACCCCTCGCTTCGGACGCCTCGTCTTCGACCGAGACGCCATCGTCCGCGCCGCTCTGCGCGCCTACGTGGAAGGCGCCCTCGCTGGGCTCGCGCGCTTTGCCTTCCCGGCCGCCGCCGGCGCGATTTGGGTCGGCGACCTCCAGCAGGGCACCTTCCGCAACGACGACGGCTGCGGAGCGTACGAGGTCGTGGCGTGGACCGAGGCGGGCGTCGTTGGCCTCGCGTACGAGCTAGGGGCCGGTCCGATCGAGCAGCTCGGCCTGTCGGTCGACGCGGTAACGGGTGGCCCGGACGACGTGCGCGCGGCGCTGCCGGAGCTTCCTTTTAAGCTGGAGCCCGCGCTCGTGATGGCCGTCGACATGCTTGGAGTGGGACCCGAGCATGGGCAGAGGGATGCGGGCGTCGGCTTCTGGCTGCTCGGCGATCACGTCGCCGGCACGATGTTCGACGACCCAACCTTGCTGGGCGCCTCCCGGCTGGCCGCGTGGGGCTTGCTCCACAACGGGCGGCTGTTGCCGCTGTCTTGTGAGGCTTCGTCTTATCCACGCCCTGGGGGGATCGTCGTCGACTACGCCCGCCCGCAAGACGCCCCCGCACACGCGATCATGGACGCAGTGGTCGATCGGAGGCTGAAGGGCCCCACGGAGTTCACGACCGACGAACTCGCCACGCTCCTTCATCCCCTCCCCACCCCCGCTTCGAAGCCTGTGCTTGGCGCTCAACGCATGCTTCAGAGGGTGGGCATCACCTGGCCCGGCTCGCCCGAGATCTCCGCGGAGCCGACATAACGGGCCGACCGAGGTTCGTCCAGGACCCACACTCTTCAGGTGCCGGACGGCGGAAGCGGCCCGTCCGACGCGTCGGCGTCCCGGGCCGCTGCTCCACCACGGGAGATGCCTGACCGGGGAGCGCGTGGAGCTGACCGGGGAGCGCGTGGACCTGACCGGGGAGCGCGTGGACCTGACCGGGGAGCGCGTGGACCTGAGCCGGGAGCGCGTGGACCTGACCAGGGAGCGCGTGGACCTGACCAGGGAGCGCGTGGACCTGACCAGGGAGCGCGTGGACCTGACCGGGGAGCGCGTGGACCTGACCGGGGAGCGCGTGGACCTGACCGGGGAGCGCGTGGACCTGACCGGGGCGCGCGTGGACCTGGCCGGGGCGCGCCTGGACCTCATGCGGGATCCCACGGACCGCTCGGGATGGCGGGCGGCGTCGTGGCGCCTTCGTCACGCAGAGAGGCCCTTCAAAGCGGACTTGAGCGCCCCCGCGAGTTTCCCCCGTCGCGCCACCTCGACCCGCTCCAGGCCGAGCCACGCGGCCATCCTCGAAAGCTCCGCCGCCAAGAGGTCGGGCGTGTCCGGGCCCGCGCCCGGCTCGGTGTGAGAGGCCTGCACCCGCAGCACCTTCTCTTTGCGGTCGGCTTTCAGGTCCACGCGCGCCGTGATCGTGTCGCCTTCGAGGAAAGGCAAAACGTAATACCCGTGGGTGCGCTTCTCGGCCGGCGTATAGATCTCCAGCCGGATCTTCACCCCGAAGAGCCGCTCGGTGCGGTCGCGGAACCAGATCAGGTTGTCGAACGGCGAGAGCAATGCGCGGGCGGCGATCTTGCGCGGCGTCTGCGCCTCGGGGTGCAGGTAGGCCGGCTTGGAAAACCCCTCGACCTTGACGGGCAGGAGCTCGCCGGCCTCGACGAGCTCTTGCACGCGGGCGCGAGCGCCCTGCAAAGGGAGGCGGAAGTAATCGCGCAGGTCGGCCTCGGTCGCGACGCCCATGGCGCGGGACGCAATGCGGACGAGCGCGCGCTGGGCGTCGGCCTCGGGCGGCGTGGGCATGCCGTGGATTTCGGCAGGGAGGACCCGCGCGGTCAGATCGTAGACGCGCTCGAAGCCACGCCGCGTGGCGGTCGTGACGTAGCCGGCCCAGAACAACCATTCGAGCGCGCGCTTGCCCTCGGACCAGGACCACCAGCCCGACGCGCCGCGCGGGCCGGTGGCGAAATCGCCGCCCGTCACCGGACCTCGTTTCTCGATTTCGGCGAGCACGCTCTCGATGTACGGGCGCCGCTCCTTGCCGAAGCGCGCGAGGCCGCCCCATTGCTCGCCCGCCTCCGCGCGCGCCATGCGCCATCGCAGCAAGGGCTGGAGCGCGAGCGGCAGGAGCGAGGCCTCGTGCCCCCAGTATTCGAAGAGCGAGCGCTTGTTCCCCCAGGCCTCCTTCTCCAGGAGCGCCTGCGGATACACGCCGAGCCGCGAGAAGGCGGGCAGGTAGTGGGTCCGGACGATGACGTTGACGCTGTCGAGCTGGATCACGCCGAGTCGCTCCGCCGTCTTCGCGAAGTGACGCCGGTTCACGCTGGCCGGCCGCGCTTCGCCAAACCCTTGTGCTGCCAGGGCGATACGCCGCGCTTGGTTGGCCGAGAGGTCGAAGGTCTCCTTCATTGGGGACGCGCATGGTAGCCGTAGTGCGTCCGAGGGCCAACCAGGGCGCGCGCGTCGCAGCACGCAAGCGACCGCGGGGGCGCTTGACAAGACGCCCTGCCCGCCTGCAAACTCCCGCCGCCGCCATGTTCTTCTTCTTCGTGTAAGCGCGGGCCGTCCGTTCCCAATCGTCGCCCCTGGTGTCTCTCGTACCCAGGGCGGACGGGGACGGCTGCGCGCTGCACGTGAACTGCTGGCCATTCGAAGCCGCGTCACGCGTGCGCGCCATCCGTCCGCCTCCGCCCCGAAGGAGGAGCGCATGGACTCCGTCTATGGCGCGTCGAACCCGTTTGCCACGGGCTCGATGGCGCGCGGGATCGTTTTTGTCCGTCGAATGGTATCCGTGTCTGCAAAGCTCCGTCGGCCCGCCGTGCGCGCCGTCGTTTTGATTCACCTCGCCGCCGCGGCGCGCGCGCTGGAGCGGCGATATTTGGGCGCCCCGACCTGTGAAGGCGAGCTCTCCGGCGGGATCCTCGCGGAGCTTCGTACGCTCGTCGGCGCGCGCGAAGGCTGTGAGGCGGGCCCGGCGGGAGCGCTGCTCGTGGCGTATCTGGAGGAGCGGTTCGCCGCAGAGGAGTGCCTCACGCCGCGGGCGCTCACGCGGATCGCCGCGCGCGCGGAAGGGCTCTTCGGCAGCGTCGAAGCTGCGCGGCTGCATCGCTTCAGCGTCGAGCTTGCGAGCGGACGGCGGCGAGAGGCGCTCGAACGCGCAAGGGCCTTGCCCGAGGGCGCGGTGCGCGCGCGTGCCCTTGCGCGGATCGAGGATGGACTCGAGCATCACCCGGGGCGCGAGCGCGCGTGTTCGTTCGTGGGAAACCTCGATTCACTGGAGGAGGCGCGTCTGTATCGACCGTCCTTGCCGCTCGTGCGGGAGCTGCTCGTCATGGGCGGGGATGCGCTTCGTCTCGCCGAGGAAATGGTGCCTCGCATCGAAGGCAGCGAAGGACAGGAGGCGCGCGCGCTTTGGGCGATGGCGATGTATCCGGAACGCGGGCCCGCGGGGGCCATCGACCTTTTGCGCGCCGTGCGCCATCGCAATGCGTGGAACCATGGCTGGCTCGGCCTGATCGGGGGCGCGCTCCACGCGGGACGCCTGGATCACGCCGAGACGTTGCTCGCGCACGCGCCGGGGCGATATCTACGCGGTCGCGCGGAGCTCGCCCTCGCGACCTTTCTCGCCGATCAGGGCGATCGGCTTTCGGCGCGGCGCAGGCTCCAGCGTGTGGACGATCCCGCGCTCGGGCCTGCGATCCAGCTCTTGCTCGCGCGCCTCGACCTCGACGCGGGCCTCGTACGCCGTACCATCGCGCGCGTGCTTGCATTGCCAATGGCGCTGCTCCGCCCGTCACGGCGTGCCGCGCTGCACGCGCCGCGGCTCGTCGGCGAGCCCGAGCCGATGGAGACCACGCTGGCCCGCGACGCATGGCTCCTGCGGATCGCGCTCTCTTGGGGGCGCACGGACGACGATCGCGACGATCTGCTCCCGCGCGAGCTCGTGGATCGCGCTTTCGCGGATGCTTCGTTGCGACGCGCGTTGTTTCATGCCGGACACTGGAATGACCTGCTTTTTCCCGACAAAGGAGAGCCGCACGTGGTGCGCTGGTGGAAGGAGCAAGAGGCCAACGCCACGTGGATCACGGAGCATTGCCTTGCTCTCCTCCGGAACGCTCCCACGCAGAGGGACACGCTCGCCGATCTCGAAGGCGACGGCCCCGTCACGCCCGAGGCGGCCTTCGCGCTCGGCGTGCTCGGCCCTGCGTCGAGCTGGGATCGTTGTCGTCAGGATCCACGTTTCCGTGACGCCCTCGGCGCCGCGCGCGCCCATTACGACGAGGGGATCTCGCTCACGAGCAGCCGCAAACGGCGCCGCGTGGCGCTGATCGACGCGGCCCGCGCCCACCTGCGCCGCGTGCTCGACATGGATCCCGTGCGCGGCGAGGAGGCGCGTGTCGCCACGACGTCGCGCATTCGGTGCCTCCAGAACCTCGGCGGAGAGCAGGCCACCACCATTCAGCACCACGCGCTCGTGCGATCCATGGAACGTGGCGGGCATTCGCAGCTCCGAAAAGCCCTGTTCCACGCGCTCGCCGCGCTCGCTCCGCAGCGCGCGACGGAGGTCTTCGTCGAGCGGTACGAGGTCTTCGCGCGGGATGGGCAGGCGCCCTGGGCCGCGGAGCAGATCGAGGCGCAGGGCCTCTTCCCGCCCGGCACCACGAAGGGGCACGACAGCGCCTTCACGCACCTCACCGAGCGCCTCGGCGATCGAGCGGCTTCCGTATGGCTCGCCGACTTCGTGCAGACGTTCGCGCGGGACGTCGGCACGCCCCCCGGCCCCGAGGTGCTGGCGCTCGTGGACACGCCCGATCTGCCGGCGACCGGCGAAGCGCGGGTGCGACAGATCCTCGAACATCGGGAGACGTTGCTCCGTGGGGATGTCGAGGACTTCGTGCGTGGTCTCGTCAAGGCGCCCGAGCGGATGGGGCTGCTCTCCGCTGTTTGCCCCGTATCACCGGGGCGCCACACGGAGGTCTGGAGCTCCAACGATTGGGCGGACCTCGTGGTTCAACTCCAAAAGGACGTCGGCGTCGTCGCCGGCGGCCCGATCCTGCGCCTTCGCCGGCATTTGCCCGGCGCCGAGCACGCCGTGCAGGCGCTCGTCCAGGGCGCGCCGCCCGTGCCCGCGCTCGCGCGCCCGCTGCCCCTCGGATCGAGCGGCGTCTTCACGCTTCGGTACCTGGACAAACGGCGCGATTTTTTGGCGTTCTTGCGCTTCGCCGACTGCGTGCCCTGCTGCTTCAACAGCACGAGCTGGATGTACAGGTACGGAGACGAAAAGAGCACCAAGCACATGGTGCTCTCGCTCTGGAAGGACCCGCTCTCCTTCTGCTTTCAGCTCGTGCGCGCGCCTCACGCGGGCGTGGCCGAGGCGCAAGGGTTCGTGTTTGGTGGCTTCGGGCTCTGCGAGGATCGCCCCGCGCTTCTCTTGAACGGCCTCTATTTGCGCCGCCAGCTCCCATGGCTGCGCTTTGCAATCGTCGAGGCCATCGAGCAAGCGTTCTGCCGGCCGCTCGGCATCCGCCTCGTCGCCATCGCCGCGCGGTACGGCGGCGCGGGCCCGCTGCCGCCGGAATACAAGACGCAGCGAGGGCGCACCGTGCATCGGCTGCGGGCGCTCCGCGCGCCGAGCGGCGTCCTCGTGACGCGCGTGTACGACGACCTTTCGTCGCGGATCAATGGCGACATCACGTCGTCGTACGACATGTACTGGAAAGAAATCGCGTGATCTGCGGAGATCCCAGTCTCTCAGGCAGGCAGCGTATACACGCCGACGTCACCGTGCTCGGTGCCGACGACGAGCGTGTTGCCGCGGAAGGCGCAGAACGCGCGCTCGCCGTGGACGCTCCGACGGCCGAGGATCGGGCCGGTCCACGCGGCGATCGTGCCCTCGGGATCGCAGAGGACGACGCCGAGCGCGTGGCTCTTCGGCGGCAGGGCCAGATCCGATGCACGGGACAAATGGGGCCAGCTCTTCGACTTTGCCATGACCTCTCCCGTAGGGCGCGGTCTCATACAGCACCGCTGTCTTTTTGCCCCAGCCGTGAGCATGATTTTGACGCGCGCTCGTGGTCTCGGCCACGCAATGAGGCGAGACGTCGCGGCTCGTCGCGAACAACGCCTCTTATGCGTCTTCCGTCGCCGGACGCGGTGACGTGAACATCCCGAGGATTCCGGCCCCGTCCCCCGACACGGTGACGCACGTGGCCTCGTCCCCGAGCAAGCCCCGCTCCCGCGCGAGCGCCTTCACGGCCCTGTCAGCATTCTGGAGCTGGAGCCCCACCGCGCCGCCGCCGATTCGCACGGGCATCCCTCGTTTCAGCTCGATCACGTACGCCCGCCGGCGCGCCCGCCGCGGGTTCGACATGTCGATGGCCAGAAAATCGCCGCAAAAGGCGCGCTGGTTTGCCCGAAAGAGCCAGAGCTCGGTGCGGCGGGAGAGGAGCTCACGGGCGAATGTGTGCTCGTCGGCCTTGAACGCGAATGCATGAAAGGCGAAGGCCGCCTCGGCCTGGGAAGGTTTGGTGATTTTCTGGACGAGCTCGCAGAAGAGGTCGCGCCGCGCGACGGCGCGGCGGGTGAGCTTGATCGTAAGCGGAAGACGGGGCGCCATGAGGTCCTCGGGGGCGAAGGTCGAACGCAAGGCTCGTTCGCTCGCGCCATGGGAGCGCGGGACGAACGGCGATGGAGCGCGCCGGGGAAAGCAACGCGGGCGGCGGAGGGACCCGCCCGGCGAGAGGACCGCGTTGCTACCGGAAGACCTTCATGGCGCCACCTGAATGCGCCGAGCCTACACCCGGCGCGGGATCCGGTCAACGGCGCGTCGCAAGGACCAGGCGACCGTCGACCGTGATGGGCTCGCCGCCCGGATCCGGCACGACCGCCGTGGCGCTGCCCGGGCGCACGACGAGCGGCGCGGCGTCGCGCTGCAGGCATCGGAGCGAGACTTCGCCGTCGTGCCACGGGCAACGAATCGTGCCCGCGTCCGCGTCGAGCTGCCCGAGGTGCAGCGGCCCGCCGCGGTGCGGGCACGCCGCCCGCAGCAGGTGAAAGACGTGCCCGTCCGTCGTGCTCAGGAAAAAGCGCAGGTTCCCCGCGATCACGAAGCGCGCGTGACCCGGATCGAATGTCACGACAGCCATCGCTGAACCTCGCCGATCGAGTGGATGTCGTACGTGCATTCGTCGGACTCGATGATCGCGCCGTGCAGCCGATTGCGCCGGATCACCGTGCCCTCCCCCGCGTGCAGTAGCACGGACCGCTCGTGCCCGGTCACGAACCGCATGGTGCCGGACTGGATGAAGCATAGCTCGTCGCCGTCGTGCACGTGCGTCACCGAGAGCTCGCCGCGCGGCTCGACGAACCGCTGCACCCTCGGCTTGTCGTGGCTCTTCTCGATGTTCCGGTGAATCGCCGGGGCCAAGGATTTCCAGTGGGCGCTGCCGTCGGACCAGGCGACCTGATCGATGAAGTCCTGCGTCGCAATGTCGGTGAGCAGCTTGCCCTCCTCGAACCCTCGCACGATGTCCGGGATGATCCCCTCCCCGAACATCTCCACGGCCGGCAGGATCATCTTGTCGTAGACCATCCGGCTGTGGTGCCCATCGATATGGGCGTGCTCCTGGAAGTAGCGGACATCGACGCGCGGGCCGAAGATCTGGCGGAGCGTGTCCGCCATGCGTCGGCAGAGCGCGATGAAGGCGGTCTCGGCCTGGAAGAGCGCGCCGAGGTACCGGAAAAACCGGCCGTGGTTGCGGCAGACATAATTGTAGTAGTTGTTCAGGAGGAGCGACGATCCCAGGTAAAACTGCCAGTACGTGTGTGGCGTCGAGGCGAGGCCGACGCTCTCCAGGGCGCCCTCGTAGAGCGAGCTGTGCCGGGTCTGGTGGACGCCGTAGCCGAGCTCGTCGATGAGGATCTTGAACATCTCCGACTGGAGCGGCCCGTAATGGCCGCCCGCGTTCCGCCCCATCGCCGACGATTCGAGGAGGAAATCCCCCGCGAGCTGGAGGAGGCACGTCCGGGCCGCGTGCGCTGGGTCCGCGGAGGCGAGGAGGGTGCTCGCCATGGGACACTCGGTGCGCCGCCGCTCCTCGGCGAGGAAGCTCTCGAAATATTCTTTCATCGAGGCGAGCGTCCAGCGCCCGGAGACCGAGATCGTGTCGTCGAGGAAGCTGAACAGATACGACTCGAGCCACGGCCGCACGACGGCGCCGAGGACCTGCGCGCGCCGCCCGTAAAACTCCTCGAGATCGGCGCGCTTCGAGGCAAGGTCGCGGCGCGGGAGCAGGACGAAGTCGCTCTCGTACAGGGTGAGCAGCGTGCGGCTCGCCGTCAGGCTCGTGTAGGTGAGCAGCTCCTCGCGGGTGAGCGGCTTCCGGAAGTCGAGGTACTTGAACACGTGCGGTCGCAGCGGGCGGCGGTACGGGTTGTCCTCGACGAGCCAGGTCTCGATGTCGGCGTAGAGGTCGCTCTCGCCGTACGCCTGCAGGCATTGGGCGAAAACGTCGTAATCTTCGACGACAGGGGATTTCGAGCGTTCGTCCAAGGGGATGTGTTTCTTGTGCTGCATCGTCACTCCGTGGGGAATCGGCTTTGGGTATCAAGAGAGCGAGAAGCGAAGGCTCGTGTCGTCGTGCCTGCACGTGACGGTCACGACCTCGGCGCGCTCGACGTCGATCGGCGCCTCGAAACATTGGACGGCCTGCATCCAGTGGCTCTGGGGGTTCGTCGGGGCGTTCGTCAGGACGACCCCGCCGCCGAGGTCGAGCTCGAACCAGAACGCGATGCCGTGGACGCGGCCGCGCCGGCTCGTCGTGACCGAGACCGCGCAGGTGCGCGGATCGAGGGGACCCCGCGCGAAGTCGAATTCGAAGGCCTCGGCGGCGGAGCTCAGGAAGACGTGCGGGTGCGCGCGCAGGCGCACCGGAAAATACGATTTCGTCGAGACCTGGTTGAACAGGCTCACGTCGAAGCCGCCCGCCTCGAAGGCGAAGTTGTTGCGGTGGACGGCGTCGCTTTCGAGGAGCTGGAAGCGGACCTTCGCCCGCCCCGGGATGATCGTCGCCCCGGGTCGCAAGAGCTTTTCCCGCGCGTGGCGGACGATCGGAAGAATCCCTTCGCCGAGCAGCCCACAATCGACGGTCTCGGTCACCAGCACATCGGCGCGCCTCGGCATGTCCCGGCCGACGACGAGGTCGGTCGATGCCTTGGGGATGACCGAGATGTGAGGGTCGAGCTTGTTCTCCGTGATGATCCGCCGCGCGAGCCGCGCGATCGCCGCGACCGACTCGCAAGTGAACACGGCCCCTGCCCCCGCGCGTGCCGCCATCATGGAAAGGAGCCCCGTCCCGGAGCCCACGTCGAGCACCGTGCAATGCGAGTCTCCGATGGCGGTCCCGAGCGCTCGCTCGAAGGCCTGGTTGCGCTCGTGATCGTTCAGCATCGCGAAATGCCAGCGCGGAATGAGCTTGCGCTGGAGCCCGTTCATCGTCAGGAGGAGGGCCTCGTTGCCTTCGTCGAGCGTCGAGGCCTCCTCGAATCGTTCGAGGGCCCGCTCCAGTTGAAAACTCGCGGCGAGGCGGCGGCCCTCTTCGACGAGGGCGCTTGCGCGCGCTCGATCGGCCACGACGCGTAGCTTCGCGCGAGGCGCTCGCCGTTGCTCCTTGCTCGACTGCGGGCCGACAGCGGACGCGGTCGGGTTTTCCTGCGCGCCCATTCCATTGTACAACTTCACGAGGTGTCCTCCTTTGGGGCAGTGTGCCGCGAGCCTCCCCACAGCATTCCGTGTGCCAGACACAACTCGCGGCGTTCCGGGCCGTGCGGCGCGCCGCCACCCGCGCCGCCGCGCCGCGTACCTGCCGAGCCCGAGCGTGCTGCGGCATTGCGTTCCCCTGCAGGGTTTTGCGTGACCGTGCAAGCAAGCTTCGTTCGTCCGGCCAACAAACCCCGCGACAAATGCGCTGGATCCCGCGCCGCGAGGGGATCCGGGCCCGATGGCACGAGGCTTGAGGGAGCCGGCGCCGAGGGGCTCGGCCCCACGACGAGAAACCAGGAGACCACGATGCCTACGACCCGCCCGAACGCAGACCCGAACGGCCGCCCCACCATCCTGCTCGTGAGCAGCGGCTATCACCTGTACCGCGAGTACCTTCTGCGAATGATCTCCGCGTCCGCGCGGGTCTTTCTTTTCCTCGACCGGGAACCCACGTGGGAACGGTCGTACATCGCGGATCACCAGATCGTCGACACGCTCGACGCGGAGGCCATGATCGCCGCCGCCCGCGAAGTCGCGGCGCGCATCGCGATCGACGGCGTGATCTGCTGGGACGAGATTCGCATGGTGCACGCGGCCCGCGTCGCGGAGGCGCTCGGGCTGCCGGGCACCTCGCCGGTCGCGGTCGGCCGGTGCCGTGACAAACATCAGACGCGCAGTGCGCTCGCCGCGGCCGGCGTGCCGCAGGCGATCTCCAAGCTGGTATCGTCCGTCGAGGAAGCGGCGAAGACGGCGTGGCAGATCGGGTATCCGGTCGTGGTCAAGCCACGAGCGCTCGGCGCGAGCATTGGCGTGAGCCGCGTCGAGAGCCCCGACGAGCTCGCCGCCGCCTATCACCACGCGAGGACGTCCACGGAGGACGGCGTACCCCATTACGACGCGAGCGTGCTGATCGAGGAATACCTCGAAGGGCCGGAGATCAGCGTCGACGCCGCGTGGGTGAACGGCCGTCTGGTCCCGCTCTTCATCGCGCGCAAGCTCCTCGGCTTCCCCCCGCATTTCGAGGAAATCGGGCACGTCGTGGACGCGCGGGATCCGCTCCTGCTCGACCCGGCGCTGCTCCGCGTGCTCGACGCGGCGCACCGCGCGGTCGGCTTCCGGACCGGGATCACGCATACCGAGCTGCGCCTCACCGAGGCCGGTCCCAAGGTGATCGAAATCAACGCCCGGCTGGGCGGCGACCTCATCCCCTACGTCGGCTGGGTCGCCACCGGCATCGATCCGGGGCAAGTCGCGGTGGACGTCGCTTGTGGACGCCCGCTGCGCATCACGCCGACCCGGCTGCGGGTCGCCTCGGTGCATTTCCTCTATCCGGCCGAGGACACGACGGTCTCCGCCGTCGAGGTGGACCAGACCGCGCTCCCGGTGTCCGTGGACGTCGCGGCGACCCTCGCGGCGCCCGGGCAACACCTCGAGCTGCCGCCGGCCGGCCATGTCACGAGCCGGTATGCGTATGTGGTCCTGTCCGGAAAGACGGCCATGGAGTGCGCCGTCGGCGCCCAGGTGGCCGCGCACGCGATCAAGCTGCACGCCAAGGTGGCATCCAAGGCTGCGGGAGGAGGACAATGAGATGACGACACAGACGAGCGACGCCGCCGCCTCGGCCCGGCGTGATTTCCGCGTGTTATGGGCCGGCCAGTCGCTGAACCTGCTCGGTGATCACTTCATGGTGCTCACGCTGCCGCTCTTGGCCGTCACGGTGATCGGCGCCTCGGCCGCGGAGGCGGCGCTGCTCCCCTTTGCCCTCTTCGTCCCCTTTTTGCTGTTCGGCCTGCCGGCCGGGGCCGTCGTCGATCGATTGCCGCGGCGCCGCACGATGATCCTCTGCGACGCCGCGCAAGCCGCGATCTTCTTGACGATCGCGGCGCTCGCCGCCACCTCCGTGCTCTCGCTGCCGTGGCTCCTCGTGCTCGTCGGCCTCGCCGGCACGGCGACGCTCTTTTTCCAGGTCGCGTACACGTCGTATCTGCCCGAGCTCTTCCCGGACGCGCGTGATTTGCAGCGGGGCAACGCGCGCCTGTTCTTCTCCGAATCCGTGTCGCGGACGCTCGGACCGGTGCTGGCGGGGCCCGTCATCGCCGTCCTCGGGCCCGTCGTCGCGGTGGCCGCCAATGCAGGCTCATTCGTGCTCTCCGTGCTCTCGGTCGCCGCGATCCGGCACCGCGAGCCGGCGCGCGCGCCGAGGGCCCGCAAGCCCGGCTGGATGCTCGACGACATCCGCGAGGGCCTCCGTTTCGTGTTCGGCCATTCCGAGCTCGAGCCCGTGATTCTGTGCGGCGCCGTCTACGTGCTCTTCCTCAGCATGATCGAGGCGAGCCTCGTGCTCTATTGCCGCCACGTGCTGGGCCTCGGCCCGACCGGCAGCGGCGTGGTCGTCGGCGCGGCAGCGCTCGGCTTCCCGATCGGAAACCTGCTCTCGTCCCGCCTCGTCGACCGGCTCGGCGTCGCCTCCACGCTCGTCGTCAGCGCTTGCGTGTCGGTCACGGGCCTCGTGCTCATCCCGGTCGCCGGGAGCGCGGGCTCGGCCGTCGCCCTCGTCGCGGCCAGCGTGCTGCATGGCACAGGCGAGGGCGCGTTCGGCCCGACCTCGCTCACGTTGCGCCAGACGGCCACGCCTGCGCACCTGCTCGGCCGGATCAACGCGGTCCAGCGGTTCTTGTTATGGGGAACGATCCCGCTCGGCAGCCTGATCGCGTCCCTCGCCATCAAGCTCATCGGCCTCCGCGGCGCCGTGTGGATCGGCGGCCTCGGGACCTGCCTCTGCCTGCCGGTGCTGCTCCGCCGCGGCATTCGCGACGGCCTGGCCCAGCGCTGGGCCGCCGCGCGTGGCCGCGCCCTTTCGCCCTGCCCTTCGACCCCGACCGGCGCCCCGCGCGCCCCCGAGGAGGATTGAATGCACCTCGCCGACGGCCTCCAGACATTCATCGACCGATGCAATCGCGCCATGCCGCCCGACTTCTACACGCGCCCCCTCGCGGAGCAGCGCGCCCTCTATCTCGGGCTCACCCGGGAGTTCCCGTATGAAATTCCGCCGGACGTGACCCTCACCGACGACGTGGTCGCCCACGGGCGGCGGCGCGTGCGGGTACGCGTCTACCGCCCGCGTGCCCCGGTGGGCCGCGGCCTGCTCGTCTACCTTCGCGGCGGCGGGTTCGTGGTCGGCTCGCTGGAGACGCACGATACCGTCGTCGCCGAGCTTGCCAGCCGCTCAGGGCTCGTCACTGTCGCGCCCGACTTCCGGATGGCGCCCGAGCACCCGTTCCCGGCGGCCCTGGAGGATTGTTATGGCGCGCTCTCGGGCATCGTCGTCGAGGCCGCGCGGCTCGGCGTCGATCCGGACCGCATCGTGATCGCCGGCGACAGCTCCGGCGCGAACATGGCCGTCGCCGTGGCCATGATGGCCCGGGACCGCGGCGGCCCCTCGCTCCGCGGCCAGGCCCTCATCAGCCCGGTCCTCGACTTCACCCGCTGGCGCCGCGGCGGCGCCGACGCGCCGCTGCTCACAGGTGGCGAAATGGAATACTACACAGCCTGCTACACCCCCGATTCCGCGCAGATCGAGCATCCATATGTATCTCCCCTCGTCCGCGGCGCCTTCCATGGCCTGCCGCCTGCGTACCTGATGGGCGCCGAGCTCGACTCGCTCTGCGTCGACGCGGAAAACTACGCCCGTCGCCTCCGCGAGAATGGCATCCCCGTCGACCTCGTGATCGAGCCCGGGCTCGTGCACTCGGCCGTCCGCGCGCGAGGGCTCTGCCCTGCGGTCGAGGACGCGTGGGCAAGGTTTTGCAGCCGGGCGGCGCGGCTCGCCTGCGTGGAGGGCGACCATGCCTCGAAGTGACCCGAATGGGCCGGCGGTGATCGTCGACCCCTACTCCTCGGGCGCTCTCTTTGCGCCCGCATTCAAAGCGGCCGGCGTCCCCGTGGTGGCGGTCGTGTCGAGCCCCGCGCCGCCGGCCGTCTACGCGGCCTCCTACCGGCCGGAGCACTTCCAGACGATCCTCACCGCGAGCGAGGACCTCGAGCCCCTCGTGGAGCGCCTGCGGGCCCTCGGCCCCCGGTGTGTGCTGCCGGGCTGCGAGTCCGGCGTGGAGCTCGCGGACGCGCTCGCGCCCCTCGTCGTCCCGGACGTCGCCAACGACCCCGAGAAGGCGAGCGCGCGCCGGCACAAGGGCGACATGGCGGCGGCCGTGGCCCGCGCCGGCCTCCCCATTCTCCGGCAGCTCTGCACGAGCGACGCCGACGAGGCCGAGGCGTGGCTGCGCCGCTCGAGCCTCGCCGGCCGGGATCTCGTGATCAAGCCGCCGAAGAGCGCCAGCACCGACGGCGTCACCCGCGTGCCCCGCGGCGAAGGGTGGCGGGACGTCTTCGATTCGATGCTGGGTCGCCCGAACCGCCTCGGCATCGTCAACGATCGGCTCCTCGTGCAGGAATACGTGACCGGCACCGAATACGTGGTGGACACGTTCAGCTACGAGGGAAACCACACCGTCACCGACGTGTGCCGCTACCACAAGGTGGACAACGGCCCGTACATGGCGGTCTACGAGCGCATGGAATGGTTGTCCCCGAAGACGCCGGGGATCGAGCGCTTGATCGGCTACACGCGCGGCGTGCTCGACGCGGTCGGGATCCGGTTCGGCGCGGCGCACGTGGAGCTGATGCTCACCCGCGAGGGCCCGCGGCTCATCGAAATCGGCGCGCGCCCGCACGGCGGCGGCCAGCCGAGGTTCTGCCGCGTCGCGACCGGCGACAGCCAGGTGGACCGGACCGTGCGTTATTTCGCCCGGCTCGGGCACGTCCGGGAGGGGTTTGGCCTGCAAACCCACGTCCTCGTGGTGTTCCTGATCGTCCGGAGGCCGGGCATCGTGCGGAACGTCGAGGTCTTCGGCGAGGTCGAGTCGCTCGTGAGCCACCATTTCTCGGCCATCCGCTTCCGGAACGGCGATTGTCTCGAGCCCACGAGGGATCTCTTCGGCAGCCTGGACCTCGGCTTCGTGGTCCTCGCGCACGCGGACCGCTCCCAGGTGCACGCCGATTACCACAAGATCCGTGACATCGAGCGGCGGCTCTGGCTCGACGATTCCAAGGGAGCGCAAGCATGAATACGGACAAACCTGCCGCGCCCGTGGAGCCTCGATCGTTCGTTCACCCGGACGGGCGGCTCCACGACGTCGGCGGGCATCACCTCTGGGTGGAGCAGGCCGGCGCGGGCGAGACCGTGGTCTTGCTCTCCGGCCTCGGCCCCGCCGGGTCGCACGTGATCTTTCACCCGCATTTCGACGCGCTCGCCGCGGACCATCGGGTCGTGTACGTCGACCTTCATGGGCGTGGCCGTTCGGACGTCCCCGCCGATCTGCGGGCGATCACGTTCGAGAGCGACGTGGCCGACGTGGCCGCGCTGCTCCGGTCCCTCGACGTTGGTCCCGTACATTTGTACGGATTTTCGTACGGCGGCCTCCTCGCCCAGGCGCTCTCCCTCGACCACGCGGCCCTCGTACGCACGCTCGTGCTCGCCAACAGCCTGCACAGCCCGGAGATGTGGCAGCAAAACCATGCCAACATCAACCGGGAGCTCGCGAACCAATGCCCCGATGTTTGGGCGCGGATCGAGGCGATGCGCGCCGAGGGCATTGCCTCGACCGATCCGCGCATGCAGCGGGAGTTTGCCGTGGCCGCGCCGCTCGTGCGGTTCTTCAACCCCGAGAGCGCCCGCCGGCTCGCCACGGAGCCGGGCGCCCGCAACGCAGAGCTCTATCCGCTGTTTTGCGGGGACGACGTCGATTTCATCATCGGCGGCGAGGTCGCCCGCATTCCGGACTTCCGGCCGCGGCTCAAAGACGTGGCCGTCCCCATGCTCGTGCTCGCCGGCCGCTTCGACCGGGCGCTCTACCCTGCCCTGCAGCGCCAGTTCCTGACCTTCGCGCCCTCGGCCGAGTTTCGCGTGCTCGAGCGCAGCGGCTCGTTCGCGCACGTCGAGGAGCCGGACGAGGTGCTCCGGATCCTGCGCGCCTTCTGGGCGCGCGCCGAAGCGCCCCGCGTTGCCTGATCACGCAAGGTTCTGCCCCCCCTGCTCCCGCCTCCCTCCCACGAACAACAGCCGAGCCGAGCGCCGCGAGATCGACGCGGGCGGGTGTTGTTTCGGTGCCCCTCGAACAAGCCGCGGCCGCTGGGGCGCTCGGCGGCGCGCGTGGCCTCATGGTTGCAACTTCGGCGTGAGGCGTGGGGGGGAACGCGGTATGAACGATCGAGCAAGCAGCGATTGCAATGAGGTCTACCGGCGCGTGCCGGACGACGACGACGCTCGGTGTGACCTCGTCATGAAGGGCGGCGTCACGAGCGGCGTCGTGTATCCGTCGGCCGTCCTCCGGCTCGCCAAGCAGCGCCGCTTCCGTTGCATTGGCGGCGCCTCGGCCGGAGCCATTGCGGCCGCGGCCGCCGCAGCGGCCGAGTATGGCCGCGCCGACGGAGGTGGCTTCGCCCGGTTCGAGCGCATGCAAGAAGACCTCGACCGCGAGGGCTTTTTGATGGGCCTCTTCCAGCCGACCGCGCGGGCGCGCCCGATCTTCGAAGTGCTCCTCCTCGCGAAGCGCCTGCGTGACCGGCAGCGGCGCGACGGTGCGCAAGGACGCATGCGCCGCCCCGCTCGGCGCCTCTTCGCGGAAATGCGAAAGGCCGAGCTCGATTCCATCTGCGCCGAAAGCCCCGGCGAAGGCTACACGCGGGGGCGGCGGTGGGGCGCGTGCGCCGGCGCGCTCGCCGCCCTCATCGTCGTGGCCCCGGCCGCAGCGCTCTTCACGTTCGTATTGCACGACGCCTCGACGGCGCGCGCGGCCGAGCTCTCGTGGCTCCCCCTGCTCCTAGGTTTGTCCCTCTGCGGGGTTTTCCTCGTCTCCGGCGCCTATCTCGGTGGAATCGCGGGGACGCTCCTCGCGAGCGCCCGGTACGTCCACGGCGACGAGGGCAAGAGCCTGTTTGGCCTGTGCACGGGATCCACCGAGGGAGACGTGATCTCCGGCCAGGTCCCGCTCACCGCATGGATGCACGAGGGCCTCCAGGAGATGGCCGGCCTGCCCAAAGACCGGCCCCTCACCGTGGGAATGCTTCATGCGAGAGGCATTCGCTTCAAGGCGGTCACGTCCGACCTCAACGTCCGGCAGCCACGCGCGGTGCCCGAGGAGGAGCTCGACGGGACCATCAAAAAAGACCGCTCGTTCGTCTTCGCGGAGCACGAAATGCGCCGCCTCTTCCCCGAGAGCGTCGTCCGCTTCATGGTGGACACGGCGCCCGCGCCCGAGGGCGCAGCGCTCCCGCCCGGCTACCACGTCTTCCCGATGGACGAGCATTTGCCCGTGATCGTGGCGATGCGCATGAGCCTCAGCCTCCCCGTGCTCCTCTGCGCGGTGCCGCTCTACGCCGTCGAGGCGTCGGGCGAGCTCCGGCGCCATTGGTTCAGCGACGGCGGCATCGGCATCAACTTCCCGATCCACTTCTTTGATAGCTGGTTCCCCCGCTTTCCGACCTTCGGGATCAACCTGCGGGAGAAGGCGCCGCATTCGAAGGAGAGCCGCCACGCGGAGGACGAGGACGTGTCCTTGCCCGAGCCGCGGGACGGCCACACGTCGAGCCCATCGTTTCGCGAGATCACCGACATGAAGGATTTTTTATGGGCGGTCTTCGAGCTCGCGCAGAGCTTCCGAGACGACAGCCAGGCGGCGCTGCCCGGCTACCGCGAGCGTGTCGCCCACGTCTTCCTCGAAAAAAACGAAGGCGGGCTCAACCTGGACATGAACGTCGCGACCATCGCGAGGCTCGTCGAGAAGGGCGACACCGCGGGGCGCCTCTTCCTCGAGCGATTCGATTTCCCGCAGCATCGATGGGTGCGCACGTTGCTCCTGATGTCCCGCATGGAGGTCGAGCTCGGGCACCTCTGCAAGCGTTTCACCCCGCGTGGCCTCCGGCAGGAGCTCCACGAGCTCCTCGAAAAGGAGCAAGATGCGTATCGCAACGACCGACCGTGGTACGGCGCCGTGAGCCCCTCCGAGGAGGAATGGTTCCGCCAGGCCCGGGCGCGGATGGATGCGCTCGTCGATCTGATGGCCCGGTGGTCCGAGCTCCAGGAGACCTGGCGACAGCACCACCCGACCGAGGAGTTCTTCTTCGCCGAGCGAAGGCTCAGCCCGGCGGGGAAGCTGCGGTTCACGCCCGAAGTATGAGTGTTTCGGGGGCATTCCGCCCGGACGAACGAACAAGGAGACGTCATGCGTGAAATGGAAACCCTCGCCCCGCCCCCGCGCGTGCGATCCCTCGTGCTCGTCACGCCGATCTTGCAGGGCTTCGTCCCCTCGCTCCCCGCGCTCCGGTACGTCGAGCGCCTCCAGGGCGTCCTGCATGGGCCCGCGGAGAGCAAGGAGGCGGGGCCGAGCGTGCTCGACATCATCGATTCCGTGCATTTCGCCCAGTGGTCCATCCTCGACGGTGGCCGGCGGCTTTTGTTCGTCTCGATGTTCGTGGGCGAGCTCGAGCCGTACCTGAAGGATTTTTCGGTTCGTATGGCCTGGGGCCTCGATCTCGTCTGGATGCATTGCGAGGGCTACCCGGGGGCCGCGCAGTTCGAGCCGTTCGTCGCCTGGGTGAAGCGACACATGGTGCAGGCCGACCGATTCCACGCGGCGAACCCGGACGTGACGGTCGTCGACGTCCGGTGGTGGAAGGCGCAGCATGCGCAACTCGAAGCATTCCGGCGCAAGGTCCACTGCGGCGGCGATCTCGGCGCGCTCTTCGCCGAGCTCGAACGGGGGCTCGCGCGGCTCTCCGCCGTCGACGAGGAGGCCGAACGCCGCTTCCTCCTGTCGATTGAGGACAACATACGCGCGAGCCTCCGGGATCTCCGGGAGAAACGGCTCTTCTCGCCGGCCGAGATCGATCCCATCGAGCGCAATTTCGAGCAGGTGATGGCGAGCCTGGCAGGGGAACAATCATGAAAACGAAGGACGAATCCAGGATCGAGCTCGACGACGTGCAGGGCCACCTCCTGCTCTCCTATGGCAAGACGTTCGGCATGCGCCACGCGCGCTTCGTGTTCCTGCATTTCGAGGACGTCGCCGCCGGGCGGCGGTGGATCGCCGCGAAGATCCCCGACATCACGACGGCACGCACTGCGCCGCCGGGACCTGCTTCCACGCTGAACCTCGCGTTCACGTTCGAGGGGCTCGAGGCGCTGGGGCTCGCCGCCGAGGAGCTCGACAGCTTCCCGGAAGAGTTTCGCGAGGGAATGGAGAAACGCGCGGCGTTCCTCGGCGACGTCGGCGAGGACGCGCCCGATCGTTGGGACCTCTTGCCGCGAGGCGCGCCGCCCCTGCACGCGATGGCCATCGTTTATGCGCGCAGCCAGGCCGAGGCGGACGCGCGTGCAAGCGAGCTTTGCGCCGAAATCGAGGCCACGCGGACGCGTATCCTCCACGTGCAGACGGCGGCTGGGCTCGAAGGCGGACGGGAACATTTTGGGTTTGCCGACGGCGGCAGCAACCCGAGCGTGGCCGGCGATGGGAGCGGCGCGCCGCCGGGGCGCGTACTCGAACCCGGCGCGTTCCTGCTCGATCATCCCGACGATTTCGGCGCCGTCGCCTCCCGCCCGACCCCGAAGGAGCTGCGCCGCAATGGCACGTACCTCGCCTTGCGCAAGCTGCGCCAGGACGTGCCCGGGTTCCGCCGGTTCGTCGCGGAAAACGCGGCGATGCTGGGCATGGACGCGGAGCTCGTCGCCGCGAAGCTCATGGGGCGGTGGCGGAGCGGCGCGCCGCTGGTGCTCGCCCCCGAAAAGGACGAACCGAACATGCCCCCCGAGCGGCGCGACCATTTCGCCTACCGGACCGAGGATCCGCAGGGCCTCCGCTGCCCCTTCGGCGCGCACATCCGGCGCGCCAACCCGCGCGACGCCATGCCCGTCGCGAGGCGCACCGCGGTCCGCACGCACCGGCTCCTCCGACGCGGGATGGCCTATGGCCCGCCGCTGCCGGAGGGCCAGGGCGAGGACCACGTGGATCGTGGGCTCATCTTCATCGCCTATTGCGCATCGCTCTCGCTCCAGTTCGAGATCGTGCAGCAATGGCTGAACAACGGGAACGTCAGCGGCGAGCCGAGCACGGTCCACGACCCCGTCGTCGGATCTTCGTTCTCCCAAGGGACGTTTACCGTGCCCGTGGCCGGCCCGAACGGCGAGCTTGCCTCCGTTCATACCCTCTGCGGGCTGCCAAGCTTCGTCCGGGCGCGTGGCGGCGCGTATTTCTTCGTGCCCGGCATCCACGCGCTCCGTTACCTCGTGAACGTGGCCCCACCCGAGACCCAGCCCATCGAAACGTTCCTCCAATCCTATACGCTCGCGCAAAACGACGAGGACAAAAAGGATTCCGTCGAGGCCTGTCTGCTGGACCCTGTGACCGCGCGGCGGCCGTTCTGCGACACCGCGGAGAGCTGGCGCGCGCTGCGCAAGCAGGCGCCGATCTTCGAGACCCCGCACGGCGTGCTCGTGTCGCGCTTCCGGGACGTGCAGGAGGTCCTCGCCAAACCCGAGGTCTTTTCGGTCCAGGAATACGACGCCCGCATGGCGGCCACCGTGGGGCCGTTTCTCCTGGGCTTCGACGGCGAGCGCCACAAGCGCGAGGCATCCCTCGCGCGCCTCGTCCTCCGGCCGCGGGATCTGCCGCGCGTGCTGGAACGCGCCCGCTTCGTCACGCACGTGCTCCTCGATCTCGCCCAAAAACGGGCGAAGGGCGAGCCAAACTTCGTTCCCCAGGTCGTCATTGCCTCGGTCGTGCGGACGGCGGGCGAATATTTCGGCGTCCCCGGGCCTTCCGACGAGGATTTGTTCCTCTGGCTCAGCGTGGCGTCGGCCTACATCTTTTTCCCGCTCCCGAACGACGAGCGCGCGGCCGCCGGCGCCGCCGCCGGCATTGCATTCCAGCAGTACCTCGACGAGCTCCTGCGCGCGCGGGAGGCCGCGATCGCCGCCGGAACCTCCGCGGAGGACGACGTGCTCGGCCGGCTCCTCGTGCTGCCCGCGGCGCACGGGCTCGACCGCGCCGGCATTCGTCGAACCCTGGGCGGGCTCGTCTCCGGGACGATCATACCGACCGCGATGACCCTCCTCCATGCCCTGGCGTACCTCCAAGGCGCGCGCGAGGCCGGCGAGCAAGCGCGCGAGGCCGCGACGAAGCGGGACATGGATCGGCTGAAAGACATCCTGCTCGAAGCCGCGCGGTTCGACCCCTATCCGTCGCTGCTCTACAGGACCGCCATGGCCGATTGCGAGCTCGCCGCGGGGACGCCCCGCGCGACCCGGATCGGAAAAGGCAGCCGGGTCATCGTCTCGCTCGGCTCGGCCATGGACGACGAGGAGGCCCTCGAACACCCCGAGGCCTTCCAGCCGGGCCGCCCGGACGAGCATTATCTCCTCTTCGGCCACGGATCCCACGCTTGTATCGGGCGATTCCTGGCCGGCCCATTGATGGCCGAAATCGCGGCCCCGCTGCTCACCCTGGGGGCCTGACCCCCTATGTTATGCCGCGCGCGTGCTCCCCGGAAGGGCGATCGATTCGAGGAGCGCGCGCGCCTCGCCGGCGAACCCGGCCATTCCCATGGCCTCGAACGCAGCGAGCGCCGCGGCCGCTTCCTGCGCCGCGGCGGGCGTCCCTTCGTCGTGAAACACCCTCGCCGCGCAGAGGTGGGCGAGCGCCTCCTCGCGTGGTGATTTTTTCTGGCGCGCCGCATCGAGGGCCGCATCGAGGTGCTCGCGCGCCGCGTCCCCGCGCGTCGCGAGCGCGAGCGCCCGGTGCGCGGTCGAGAGCCCGATGCGATCCCCCGCCTCGGCCCGCGCGAGCGCCGCGCGCGCATACGTGGCCGCCTCCTCGGCCCGCCCCGAGAGCGCGAGCGCCTCGGCCAGCGCGCCGTAGCTCCACGAGACGTTGAGCCGGGTCCCGGTGGCCTCGATCCATTGCACTGCTTCCCGCAGGAGCGCGAGCCCGTCCTCCCGCTTGCCCAGCGAAAAGAGAGAAAGGCCCTCGGCGGTGTTGCTCATGGCCGCGACGTACGGCGCGCCCAGGATCTCGGCCAGCGTCCGCGCGCGCGTTGCCGTCGCCGCGCACGCCTCGAAGGCGCCTTGCCACCCCTCGACCATCGCGCGCTGCACGAGCACCGAGTCTTCGAGCGAGCGGCGCCCGAGCTCGGCGGTGATGGCGAGCGCCGTGTCGAGGTAGGCGTGCGCCTCCGCGAATTCGCCGCGGTCGCCGTGGATCATGCCCAGGTACCCGTAGCCGTACGCGCACCCCGCGGTCCGCCCGCCCCAGGGCGATTGCTCCTTCATCGAAATGCCCTGGCGGATGGACGCGAGGGCCTCGTCGTACGCCCCGCCCGCGGCGTAGTTCTGCCCCAGGTTCAGCACGAGCTGGTAGAGGAGCTTGTGATCGCCGAGCGCGCGCGCCTCGTCGATCGCTCGCTCCGAGATCCGAATGGCCCCCGCGTGATCACCGAGCGCATACGCGATCCAGCTCGCCCAGTAATCACAAAGCAGAACCCCGCCTGCGTCCCCGATCCTTGCCGCGATCTCCCGCGCCTCCGCGAGCACCTCGATCTGCCGGAGCGACGGCTCGTACAAGCACGCCTCCGCCCAGCGCACCGTGGCGCTCACGCGCCGCCGCGACACGTCCTCCGTCTGGGGGATTTTTTCGAGCCACACGAGCGTATCGCCGTACCGCCGCCGCGCGTCGTCGAGCGCGTACGCGCGTGCCGCCTTCGCCGCGGCCTCCTCGGCATAATGCGCCGCTCGCTCGATCTGCCCGCTCTCTCCATAATGGTACGCGAGCGCCTCGACGTGATCGATCCGCTGCTCGTCCGGATACACCTCCTCCAGCGCCCGCCCCACGCGCGCGTGCACGTCCCTCCGCTCGTCCTCGGGGATCTCGGCGTAGGCGCGCTCGCGGAGTTTTTCGTGAAGGAACCGGAGCCGCCCGCCGCCGCCGTCTTCGAGCACGTAGGCGCGGCGCAGGCTGCCGAGCGCGTCCATCAGCGTGGCCTCGGGCAGGCCCGCCGCGCGACGGAGAACCTCCTCGTCCACCTCGCGCCCGATCGTCGCGGAGAGCCGGGCGAGCCTTTGGCTCGGCGCGTCGAGCCCGGCGAGGTGCCGCTCGAGGAGGCCCGCGAGCGACCGCGGCAAACGGAGCGCCGCGCGCACGGCGCTCGGATCCTGTCCCCGCGCGGCGATACGGAACACGCCGCCGGCGTCCCGGTAGACGAGCCCCTCGGACAGGGCGGTGCGCAAGTATTCAGCCAGGAAAAACGGATTTCCGTCGGACGCGTCGGCCAGGAAATCGAGGAAGGCCTGGGGCATCTCGGGGAGCGCGAGCATGTCGCGGGCGACCTGCCGCGTGCTCGCCGGATCGAGGGCGCCGAGCTCGACGCGGCTCGCGCCGGGCGCCGCGAGCAGGCCCGCGAGCGCCTCGCCCACCTCGTCCGTGCGGTACGTCCCCACCACGAGCATGCGCCGCCCCACGAGCGGCGTGAACACGAGGTCCCGCAAGAATCGCAGGGAGAGCTCGTCCGCCCATTGAAGATCGTCGATCGCCAGAAGCAGCGGCTCGGTCTCGGCGTAAGCGAGCAACGTCTCGGTCAGGCCGGCGACGACCCGCTGCCGGGCCGTCCGCGAGGGCAAGATCGACAGCGGCTCGGCCGCGGCCTTCGCGGGCGCGAGCGTGGCGAGCGTGGGCTCGTAGGCGGCGAGCATGGTCGCGCGCTCGCCCAGGATACGCGCCGTCTCGGCGGGGCCCGTGTGCCGGCAATGGTCGGCGATCGCGAGCAAGAGCGGTCGAAACGGATGGAGCGGCGCCGCGCCGGCCCCGTGCGCGCCGAACGCCACGCATTCCCCGGTCACCACCGTAAAACCCGCCCGCTGGGCGAGGCTCGCGAGCTGGGCGACGAGGCGCGTCTTGCCGATGCCGCTCTCGCCGCCGATGAACACGCTCCGCCCCTCCCCGCTTCGCGCGGCGCCGAGGTGCGCTTGCAGCTTCCAGACGACGTCGTGCCGCCCAATGAAGCTCGGCCGGTAGAGATAAGGCTCGGCCCAGCACCGGCGCGTGGGCTCGGCGGGCGCGAACGCCGCGAGCGCGGCCGCCACGTCCTCGGCATACCCCATTCGATCCTGCGGCCGTTTGGCGAGCAGCACGAGGACCAGGCGATCGAGCGCCGCGGGAAGGCCGGGCACGCTCGCCGAGGGCGGCGCCGGAACCTCGCCGAGGTGTTTTCCGATCACGTCGCGGGGCGTGGGCCCCTCGAACGGCGGATGGCCGGTCAGGCATTCGTGCAGGATGCAGCCGAGCGCATACAGATCACTCCGCGCGTCCACCAGATCCCCGCGGATCTGCTCGGGCGACATATAGGGCGGGCTGCCCGTCACGACGCCCGTTTCGAGCGCGTCGCGCCCGCTCGCTCCGGAGAACCTGGCGGCGATCCCGAAATCGACGAGCACCGGGGCGCCGTCGTCGCGAAGGAAAATGTTCTCCGGCTTGAGATCGCGGTGAACGAACTCGGCGCCGTGCAGGCACGACAGCGCCTCGCAAAGGCGGCGCATGACGCCGCAGATCGTCGCGAGCTCCTCGTGCGACAGGGGCTCGCCCGGGCGCCGCGCCTCGATGAGCGCGCGCAAGGTGCGTCCGCGGAGCAGCTCCATGGCATACCACGGCCGCCCGTCGTCCACGCCCTGGGCGAGGATCTGCACGATGCCGGGGTGGCGGACGCGGCCGAGGGCGTGGATTTCGCGGCGAATGCTGGCGATCACCTGCCCAAAGGCCGCCTCGACGGTCTTGATGGCGACCTCTTGCCCCGTGTCCCGGTGCTCGCCCCAGTAGACGATCCCCATTCCCCCGCGCCCGAGGGTGCCTCGGACACGGTAGGGTCCGAACGCCGCGGGCTCGTCCTGCCCTCTGGACATATCCGCAGTATAATCCGCGCCTCGGTGGGGTCGAACCCGCGCCGGTCCAAGGACCCGCACGGCGCCCGGCCGCTCGAAGACGGAGCCGCCGAGCGGCCCACCTCAGCGTTTCAACGGAATCCCTACGATGACGCCGGCGCTGAACGTGCCGGCATCCACGCGCCCGGTTCCTGGCGTGTAAAACTGCGGCCCGCTGACGTGGGGCAACACGAAAAAGCGCTTGGCCCTGTACCGCAATGCAATGCCGAGCGGCACGACCGCCGGCGATTCTCCGAGCTGGTTCACGTCGAGCCCGCTTTCGATTCGCACCTCGACGCGGCGTGACAGCGGCACGTGGGCGCGGATCGGGAGGGACAATCCGAGGCGCGGCTCGGGGCCCGTGGAAATGGGCAGGTGGAGGCCCGCGTCGAACCAGAGCCGTTCCTCGGCGCCGGCCGCGGCCACGAGGCCGGGCTGGACCGTGGAGAGCACGGGGATGCGGCGGCTCGTGTCGAGCGACATCGAGAGGCTGCCGCCGAGCTCGAAGCGCCTCGTGTGCAGGAGCCCGCGCGTGATGACGAGGCGATGCGGCCCCTGCCCTTGCGCCGGACCGAGGTGAATCGGCCCGAGGTGCGCCTCGATTTGCAGGTCGTCCGTGGCGCCCCACAAGACGCCGAGCCCGAGGTCGATCTGGCGCTCGCCCGAGGGGGCGCCGTCGATCGACGTGGAGGCATAAGGAACGACCACCCCGGGGGGAAAGAGCAGAAAACTCCCCGCGGAGGGCGTCTTGGAGGGCGCCGCGCGCTTGGCCTCGGAAGCCCTGCCCCGGTCCGCTTCGGCGGACGCTGCATGCGCATGGGTGGCGAGGGCGAGCACGGCGCCGAGCCGCACCCCGGTTCGGGATGAAAAACGCACGAAGGCTCCCTTCGCGTGAGGGCCCGCTCGGCGCGCATCACGCGTTCTGGTCGAGGGGCGCCCGAGCAAGGCGCGATCCACGCCCCGCGCGCTCGAGGATCGACGCGCTTCGCGGGGAATTCGAGGCCCGCTGCGGCGCGCGCCGAGGCGACCGAGCGGCAGCGCGCCCCTTTTCTTGCCTGACCACGCAAGGGGCCAAGCGACCGAGCAGGCACGATCAAATGCGCGTTACGCGTGGATCCGGCCAAAGAAAGGGGCGCGGGCCGTGGCACGGTCGATGCCCAAGGGAAAACCGTCGAGGAGTCCAACCATGTGTGCTCGGCATCCCTCCCCAGTCCTCGCTGCCCGATCGGGCTCCCCCATCGAGGCACGACAACCCCCGCCTTGCACGCGGGCGCCGTGTGACGAGTTCATCTCGCTCGCCTCCCATGAGCTCTTGACCCCGGTCACCGCGCTCCGGCTTCAGGCGCAGCACATTCGCCGCCTCCTCTCGCAGCACCCGGAAGAGGTGCCCGCGCGCATTCCGAGCATGGTGGAGACCTTCGACCGCCAGCTCGGGCGGCTGGCCCTCCTCTGCGACGAGCTCCTGCACGCCACGCAAATCGTGGCGAGCGAGCTCCCGCTCGCGTGCGAGGACGTCGACCTCGCCACGCTCGTCGGCGAGATCGTCGACCGCGTGGAGCCGCGCCCGAACGTCCGCGCGCTCGTCACGATCAAGGTCTCCGGCGCGCCGCGGGGGCAATGGGACCGCATGCTCGTCGAGCAGCTCGTCCTGCACCTCGTCCGCAATGCGCTCGTGTATGGCGAAGGCAGGCCCGTGGCCATCGACGTCGCGCAGGTGGAAGGCGGATCCCGGCTCCTCGTGAAGGATCACGGCATTGGCATCGCAGAGGAGGACCAGGCCCGCATCTTCGAGCGATTCGAACGAGCGGTCTCTCCTTCACGGTTCGGCGGCCTCGGCCTCGGCCTCTACATCGCGCGCGCGGCCGCAGAGGCGCACGGCGGCTCGATTCGTGTCGAGAGCGCGCCGGGCAAGGGCGCGACGTTCGTCGTCGAGCTCCCGACCGAGCCCGGCGTGGCGCGGCGGGCGCGGGAACAAGCCCTCCCCCACGCCGCGCACGCGTTCGGGTTCACACGGGAAGGTCGTCGTCGCTCCCACCCTCGTCGTCGGACGGGGGCGGTTGCGAGGGCGGCTCGGGCGTCCCGAATCCGAGCTTTTTGATGCCGAGCACCTTCATGCGGTGGACCAGCGTCCGGAGCGGCATGTCGAGCCGGCGCGCCGCCTCCGTCTGGTTCCACTGCGACGCCCGGAGCGCCTCCACGATGACCTGCGCCTCGTAATTCTGCATTCGCGTGCGGAGCCCGCCTGCGTCGTTCGCCGGGGCGGGCTCCGCAGACGCGACGAGGACCTCTTTTTCGTGGTGCGCATTGAGCCGCCCCGCCGCGCGGACGCGCTCGGGCAGGTCGTGCACCGAGATGGAATCCCCCTCCGCGATGACCACGGCCCGCTCGATCGCATTGCGCAGCTCCCTCACGTTGCCCGACCACCCATACCCTCGAAGGAGGGCGAGCGCGTCGGGCTGGATGCGCTGGATCCGGCGCTCGTTCGCCTGGTTGGCGAGCTGCAAGAAGCGCATCGCGAGCGGCTCGATCTCCTCCATGCGCTCCCGGAGCGGCGGGATGTCCAGCGTCATCGTGTTCAGGCGGAACAGGAGATCCAATCGAAAGCTGCCGGACGTTGCCATCGCTTCGAGGTCCCGGTGCGTCGCCGCGATGAGCCGCACGTCGACGTCGATCTCCTTCGTCGAGCCCACCCGCGCCACGCGCCTCGTCTCGAGCACGCGCAGGAGCGCCGCCTGCGCCGCGAGCGGCAGCTCTCCGACCTCGTCGAGGAACACCGTCCCGCCCTCCGCGGCCTCGAAAATGCCCTTTTGCTGTTGCAGCGCCCCGGTGAACGCGCCGCGCTCGTAGCCGAACAGCGTGCTCTCGACGAGCTGCTGCGGGATCGCGCCGCAGTTCACGCATATCATCGGCCGGGCGTGCCGTGGGCTCTGCTCGTGCAGCGCCCGCGCGATCACCTCCTTGCCCGTCCCCGTCTCGCCCTGCAAAAGGACCGGGATCGACGAGCGAGCGAGCCGCGCGACCGTCAGGAAGACCTGGCGCATGGCCGCGCTCTCCACCACGGGCTGCTCGCCCGTATTGGGTTGTCCGGACGGTCCTCCCCCTGTCCACGGGCCGCCCGGCATTGCATGCACGGGCCGCCCGGGCGCTGCGCGTTGCAGGGCCGCGCGGCAGCCTTCGAGGAGTTTTTCGGCGGACGTCGCGGTCTCGGGCGAGGCGGCCACGCCGACGAGCAACGTCGGGCCTCCCTCCTTCGGCTCGCTGATCCGCTGCGCGATGTCGCAGGCGGCGCTGAGCGTCGCTTCCGGCAGGAGGACGGCCACGGCGTCGAGGCTATAGAGGCCCACCTTGTCGATGGGGCGCAGCTCCGTTTCCACGCGCGCGAGCCATCGACTCACGTGTGCGCCCTCGCGACCGCCCGCCCGCACCATCAGGATCGCGGCGCTGCGCCCGAAGAACCGCGCCCGGACGACCTCTTCTTCGAGCGTGCTCCGCAGCCGCTCGTAGCTCGACAGACCGGGCAAGAGGCTCGCCTCCGGCGCGCGCTCCTCGATCGTGATGATCACGCGTCCGAGCATCACCTCGTCGCCGCTCCGCGCCACGCCGTCCGTCACCCGCTCGCCCTGCACCCACGTGCCGTTCAGCGAGCCGAGATCCTCGACGCGCACCCCCCCATTTTCGAGGAGCGTGAAACGAGCGTGCTGACGCGACAAACTATCGTCGTCGATTTGCACGTCGGAAGGGGACGTCCGCCCGATGACCTGCCGGGCGCCCGGCCGGAGCTCGACGAGCTCCGTTCCATCCCGATGATAGACGAGCAAGGTCGGCCAGGTGCGCGCCTGCCGGAGGGGCGCGCCCACCTCGCGTCCGCCCGGCGGGAGAGGGATGGTTTCCGTGATCTGCGCTGCGCGTGAGCCCATGTTGTTATCCAACAATCTTGTCGATCGCCACGCGCGGGTCGATGGGCGAAGTGCGGGCGCCGGGCCGGCCGACGTGGCCGCGTGAATTCGCGGGGCTCGCCGGATGCGGAACGGCCTCCCCGGCTCCATGAGGCCGGGCGCGTCGCGGACATCATGGGCGTTCCACGCAAAGAGAACGAATCGAGCGAACGATTCTCGATCCTGCGCCGCCTCGGCGCCGGCGGGTTCGGCGTCGTGTACGAGGCGATCGACCTCCGGTACGGCGCGCGCGTCGCCCTCAAGGTCCTTTACCAGGACGACGCGGCGGCGCTGCTCCGCTTCAAGCAGGAGTTCCGCGTGCTCGCGGACATCACGCACCCGAACCTCGTGATGCTCCACGAGCTCATCTATGACGAGGGCCGCTGGCTGCTCTCGATGGAGTTCGTCGAAGGCGAACATTTGCTGAGCAGCTTCGTCCCGGGCCGCACGGGCGACCTCTCCGCGTCGTTCGTGCGACGCAAGCCTGCCCGCGACGTCGAAGAGCGCGCTCTCCTGCGCGCGGCGATGCGCCCGCTCGACGTGGGGCGGCTCCGCTTCGTATTCTCCCGCCTCGTTCGTGGCGTGCGCGCGCTCCACGCCGCCGACGTCTTGCACCTCGATCTGAAGCCGTCGAATGTGCTCCTCACGAAGGCGGGCCGGGTCGTGATCCTCGATTTCGGGCTCGCGCGGGAGCTCTCGCCTTTGCCGTCCGGTGATCTCTCGGCCTTGCACGAGGGCATCGTCGGCACGCCTGCGTACATGGCGCCCGAGCAGATCCTGGGCGAGCCGGGGAGCCGCGCCAGCGATTGGTACAGCGTCGGCGTGATGCTTTATGAGGCGCTCTCCGGGCATCTCCCGTTCGAGGGCAGCGTGGAGGATGTCCTCTGCGGCAAGCTCACGACCCGCCCGATGCCCCCGTCGCTCGTCGCCGAGCACGTGCCCGAGGATCTCGAAGCGCTCTGCCTCGCGCTCTTGCGCAGCGATCCCCGCATGCGGCCGTCGGACGAGGAGATCGCCGCTCGGCTCCAGGGGGCGGAGGGGCCTGCCGAGGTCGCGCACCCTCGGCTCGTCGAGATCCGGCAAAGGCACGCGCTCGTCGGGCGCGAGCACGAAAGGGCGGCGCTCTTCGAGGCCTTCCGGGAGAGCACGGCCGGCCGCGCCGTGCTCGTCCGCCTCTCGGGCGCGTCCGGCGTGGGAAAAAGCGCGCTCGCGTCGACGTTCCTCGCGGCCCTCCGGCGCTGGGAGGGCGTCCTCGTCCTCCGGGGTCGTTGCCACGACCGCGAATCGGTGCCGTACAAGGCGCTCGATAGCCTCGTCGACGTGCTCGCGCGTCACGTGAAAAGTCTTCCGCCGGAGGAAGCGAGGGCGTTGGTCCCGCCGAATCTGCACGACCTCGAGCGAATCTTCCCCGTGCTCGGGCTCATCGACCCCGCCCCGCTGGAGGAGCGCGCCGAGGCCCTCGATCCGCCGCGGGCGCGTCTTCGCGCGTTTCAGGCGCTCAAGGACCTCCTCCGGCGCCTCGCCGCGCGTGGCCCGCTCGTGCTCTGCATTGACGACCTGCAATGGGGCGACGTCGACAGCGCCGAGCTGCTCTTCGAGCTCCTCTCGCCCCCCGACGCGCCGCCGATGCTCCTGCTCGCCTGCCACCGCAGCGACGACGACGTCTTTCGGAGCGTCTTCGTGGCGCGCTTCGGGCAGCTCGTCGCCGCCGCGGGAGGCAGGATCCGCCTCCACGATGTCGACCTCGGGCCCTTGCCACAGGATCTCTCGCTCGCGCTCGCGCGGGATCACCTCGGGCCCTCGGCGGACGAGGCGACGGCGGGCGCGATCGTGCGTGAATCCGAGGGCAATCCTTTCTCGATCGAGGAGCTCGCGCGGCACGTCCGCGCGGCAGGGCCACGCGCCGCGCCGCGGGTCGATCTGCGTGAGGCGATACGCGCGCGGCTCAGCGCGGCCCCGGCGCCGTCGCGGCGGCTGCTCGAAATCGTGGCCGTCGCCGGGCGCCCGCTCGAACAAGACATCGCGTTCGCCGCGGCCGAGCTCGCCGACGAGGCGCTCGCTTCGCTGACGCCGTTACGCTCGGCGGGGTTGCTCAGGGTATGCAGCGTGCATGAGCGCCCGGGCTGCGAGGTCTCCCACGAACGTCTCCGCGATGCGATCCTCGCCGCGCTCGACGTCGAGGCGCTCGCCGCGCGACATGAGCGCCTGGCTTCCGTGCTGGAGACGTCGCCCGAGGTCGAACCGGAGGAGCTCGCGATGCATTTCCAGAGTGCCGGAGAGAGATACAAGGCGGCGCATTACGCGATCGCCGCGGCCGACCGGGCGAGCGACGCGCTGGCCTTCGCCCACGCGGCAGAGCTCTACGCGCTCGCGCTCGATTGGGGGCGCGGCGGACCCGCAGATACCCCGGAGACGACCCACGAGCTCAAGGTCCGACGGGCCCACGCCCTGGCGAATGCGGGCCGGTGCCGGGAAGCGGCGGAGCTCTACCTGGAATGCGCCGACGGCGCCTCGCCCGAGGAGGCGCTCGATCTCCAACGTCGCGCAATCGAGCAACTCTTCGTCGGCGGGCACCTCGACGAGGGCAACCGTGTCCTCGCGACGTTCCTCTCCGGGCTCGGCCTGCGTCCGCCCCGGACGACGGCCAGCGTTGCCATGATGGCCCTCAAAGGCGTCCTTCGAATCCGGCGCCGCGGAACGCATTTCCAGCCTCGCGCCGCCGCCGACGTCGCTCCGGCTGTGCTCGCCCGGATCGACGTTTGCATGGCGGTGAGCATGGCCCTGACGGACGTCGATCCGCTGCGATCGTGCGCGTTTTTGATACGCGGACTCGGTCTCGCGCTCGACGCCGGCGAGCCTTCGCGGGTTGCCCAGGCGCTCGGCACGTATGCGCAATTGTCGCTCTTGCAGGGCGGGCCGTCCGCGGTGGCCGAGGGGGCGCGCCTCCTCGCGCGGGCGGCGGAAATCGCGAATGACGCAGGGGATCCGGACCTCATGGAGACCGTCTCCATGTACGGCGCCGCGACCACCATGATCGAGGGACGCTGGCGAGAGGCCTTGGATCGTTATGACGCCATCGGCCGCCATCTCCGCAGCCGGAGGATCGACCTCGCGAAATATCAAAACATGGCGCACGTCGTCGCCGTCATCGCCCTCGACGCCATGGGACGCCTGCACGAGCTCGCGGAGCGCACGGCGGCCTGGCATCACGAGGCCACGTCGCTCGGCAATCTCTTCGCGGCCATCAGCGCTTCCAGCGCGTCCGCGGTGACGAGGATCGCCGCCGACGACGTCGAGGAGGCGCGCCGCCGTGTGCGCGAGGGCGTCGCGTCCTGGACCCGCGGCGGTATGCACGTGCAGCACATGTATGCGCTCCGCATCGAGGCCTATGCGGATCTCTACGAAGGCCACGCGACCATGGCACGGACGCGCGTCCTCCACGCGTGGGGGGCGATTGTCCGCTCGCAACAGCTCCGCGTGCAACCGTCCCGGATCGATATGCTCTTCCTCCGCGCGCGCACCGCGATCGCCACCGCGGCGGAGGCTCCCCCGCGCCTTCGCGCGCGGCTCGCGCGGGAAGCCGAGCGCATCGCGTCGCGGCTCGAACGTGAGATTCGCGCCGACGCGCCTCCCTCCGCGGCCTTGCTCCGGGCCGCCGTGGCGCGGCTCCGCGGGCAGGACGACGAGGCCCTCGCCTACCTCGACGCCGCCATTCGTGGCTTCGACAGGGCCGAGATGGTGCTCCACGCGGCTTGCGCGCGCCGCCGCAAGGGCGAGCTCTCCGGCGGCGAATCCGGAGGCGCGCTCGTGGCCGTCGCCGACACGGTCATGGCGCAACGAGGTGTACGGCGGCCCGATCGCTGGGCCGCGATCTTCGCGCCCGGCCTTGGCATCGAACCACCGCAATGAGGGGAGCGACAGCGATGGGATGGGGCACCGCGACCAGGATCGGGGTAGGATGGGTGTGCGTCTCGCTCGTCGGAGTGCTCTTCGTGACGGCGCCTTCCGAGCCACCGCCTGGCGGCGACGTCACGCAGGCACCTCCGCGGGCCACGCCTCCTTATCCGACGGAGCCGGGGTATCGCTCCGCCGACACGACCATGAACTCGCTCGGGGCTGCCCTCGCGGACATCGACGGCGACGGGTTCAAGGATCTCGTCGTCGCCAATGGAAACGACCTGAATCAGCGCCCGGTGACCGTGTATCGCAACGACGGTCGGGGCAACTTCCCGAACGAGCCGAGCTGGTCCTCCGACGACACAGATTACCACGCCGGCGTCGCCGTGGGGGACATCGATCTCGACGGGTTCGTCGACGTCGCGGTCACGGTGGGCCCCTGGATCGACGCGAAGACGCTGGGGTACACGAAGGTCTATTTCAATCGCGGCGGCGCCCTCGAACGGCGGCCCAGCTTTCGCACCACGGACAGGTATTCGAGCTTCGGCGCTGCGCTCGGCGATTACGATGGCGACGGCGACCTCGATCTCGCCGTCGGCGTGGCCTTCGAGCTCGACACCGAGCGCGACACCGAGCCCAAACCCAAACCCGGGCGCGTGCGGATCTATAAGAACGAGGGAGGCAAGCTGTCGCGCACGCCTGCATGGACCTCCAGCGCGCGCATGCACGCCCTCGCCCCGAAATTCGCGGACATCGACGGCGACGGATTCCTCGATCTCCTCGTCGCCGCGCGGGGGCTCCCGGTGTATCGGGGGGCGCTCGGCGAGGACGGCGAGGTCCACCTCGACACGTCCGCCGCCTGGACCGCGCGCGTCGAGCGCGGCATCCCGCTCTTCGTCGACGTGGGGACGATCGGCGGCCGCCGGGGGATCGTCACGTTCTACAACGACCATTACAAGGACATCGTCCCCCCCGACGATCTCGCGCCCGCGCGTCCGCCGGAGACGCCCCCCGCCTATGTGGGCAACCTCCACCCGAGCCCGCCCCCGCCCGCGAGCTGCGCGAGCGGCATCGGCAGCGATTCGCGCCTGATGGCTTACTGGCCCTTTACCAGCGCCGATCCCATCTGGACGTCGGAGACGTCAGGCTGGGGCGCGGGCGTCTGCCTCGCGGACGTGAATGGCGACGACGCGCTCGACCTCCTCGCGAGCCGGTGGGGCCCGCAGTTTTACGGATACGGAGCGCCGCTCGTGATGTTCCTGGGGACGTCGCGCGCCTTCGAACCGACCCCCGCGTGGTCCTCCAGCACGTGCGGCGTGGGCGAGGCGATCGCCGTGGCCGATCTCGATCGGAGCGGGTACACCGAGGCCGTCGAGTCCTTCGCCATCGAAAAGCCGCAGGCGGGCTTGACGCTCTCGGCGCAGCTCGTCGAGGAGATCCTCGAAATCCGCCGCGACGGCGCTCTCCTCGGCCGCGGCGCGTACGTCGTGGTCCCCGGGGACAACTGGATCTCCTTCGCGCGGCGCCTCGCGCCCGGGGAGCAAATCCGCGTCCGCTACACGCATTCACCGGCGCCGGACATCGCCCTCGCGAGCACCATGGCCTCCAATTACGTCTTTTACCATCGCGCGCGCTGACGGTTCGCTTCTGCAAAGCGGAGGGGGAGGCACATATGCTGCTCGCGTTCATCATGAGCCTGGCGCAGGACCCGGACGTCCAGGAGGCCTACCGGCGGGATCCGGTCGCGGTCGTATCCCAGCGGCAGGATCTCTCGTCGGAGGAGAAGGAACTCCTGCTGTCGAGGGATCCACGTCGTATCCTCGAAGCATTCGCGGAGGAGAGGCGTGGAGCTAGACATAGAGTTCACATGTTGGCGCCGACGCCGTTGCCCTGGGTCTACGGCCGACAAACGGTGACCGGCTTTTTCTGGGAGCCCGGGGACGGCGAGCTGCTCCTCACCGTATTCGGGACGAAGCTCCAGGGCGCTTTCACGCAATGCGAGCTGCGGCACGGGGAGATCCGCATTCGAGGGAACATCGGGCAAGTGGTGGAGACCGCGCCCGGTCGAGAGAAGGTCACCCTGCGTTTCGCCCTCCCCCCAAACGCGCCCCAGGGCGTGTACTGGGCCTTCGCGAATCCCCGGCGGGAAGAAGGGGACGGGAGCGCCGCGCTGCAGGCCCTGGAAACCCTCTATCTCGGCTTCGAGCTTCGTGGTGTATCGAAGGGAGGCAAGCCGTGATCGTCGCCCCCGACGCGACACTCGACCTCGTCGCGCCCCTCGTCCCCGAAGCGCTGCTCGTCCCCGCCGCCCGGCGCGCGCTCCACGCCGTCACGCGAGAGCTGCCCAAAGCCGCCTCCGGCATCGCCCTCGAATGCCGTCTCGACGAAACCACGCGTGTCGATTTCCTGATGTATCTGCTCGCGCGCGCGGATGGACATCGGGCCCTGCTGCGCGACGCTCCCGCCCGGGGCACGCCGGCCTGGCGCGGCATCCTCGATTTCTGCCAGGAATGGGCCGCATCCGCGTCCCTGCTCCACGCCGAGGTGCCTGCCCTGTGGCTCGAATTCGACGTAAAAGGAGAGCCCAGCGCCGCGCCGACGCCGCTCCCCTTCCCCTGCATCGAGCGGCACATCATCGACGAGCAGCCGCCGGAGGAGCAAGACGAGCGAGGGCGCGCCGTCCGTCTCGACCTCCTCGACCGCGCAACCTCCCTCCTCCTCGGGCACCCGCTCCCCTGCGCCACCTTCGACACAGCCGTCCGTGTCATCAAACGATTGCCCCGCCGAGGCCGCATCCTCCACGTCGCGCCCCTCGATTCCCGCGGCCTCGACGCGCTCCGTCTCGTCACGACGATCCCCCGCGACGAGCTCCCAGCCTATCTCGACCAGATCAAATGGCCCGGCGATCGATCCCAGCTCGATTCGCTCCTCGCCGCCCTGGTCCCCGAAGCCACGCAGCTCGGCTTTCACCTGGACGTCAGCGCCGGCGTCCTGCCAACGCTCGGCCTCGAACTGCATCATCTCCCCGGAGATCCCCGCTGGCGCCCCCTCCTCGACGACCTCGTCGCCCGAGGAGCATGCACACCGGCCAAACACGACGCCCTCCTCGAATTCCCCCCCTTCGCGCATCTCGCCCTCCCCAGCCACCGCATCGCGAGCCCGGTGTCGACCACGCTCGGGATCAAGCTCGTCCTGGCACCAGACGAACCCTTGGCGGCGAAGGCTTACCTCGGGTTCGTTCCGCTCCATCCGCTCTTTGGCTGAGCTGCGTAGGGGGCGCCGTGCTGGGGCTTTGCCCCAGGCCCCACCCGGGGCTGTCCGCCCCGGGACCCGGACCAGCGAGGCGCTGGACCCAGGACGATGAACTGCGCGATGCGCAGTTCATCGAACAGCCAGGGTCAAGACCGGCGGCGACCCTGCCAGCCAAGGTCGCAGCGCCCCCTCCAGCGCCGCAGGACGGAGGGCCCAGAGCGCATTCGGGGACCTGCGGCGCCGCAGAACGGGAGGCGGCCTCGCAAAAGGAGACCTGCAGCGCCGCAGGTCAGCGTCTCCTGCGCATTCCGCTCCACATGGGCACCCGTTCCGCTGGCACCTGGGCACCCGTTCCGGCGCACGTGGGCACCCTCGGAGCGAAGCGACGTTCCCCTGGCCGTGCCCTCGGCGCATGGTGCTCGGGAGC
>NZ_SSMQ01000088.1 GCF_005144585.1 Polyangium fumosum
CGGTTGGCAGGGTCGCTGCCGGTCTTGACCGGGCCTGTTCGATGAACTGCGCGGAGCGCAGTTCATCGAGCCTGGGTCCAGCCCCTGGCTGGTCCGGGTGCAGGGGCGGATAGCCCCTGCTGGGGCCTGGGGCAAAGCCCCAGCGAAGCGGCTTCGAGATGAGACTACGGCAGCCTCTCCGCGAGCCACCTCTCCCCTCGGCTCGTATCGACCCCGAAGCGCCGTAGCCCTGGGAACACCACGAGGGACATCGTCTCGGAGAAGATCCGCCTTCGCTCGGCGCGATCCAGCGCGCCGAGGCCGGAGAGCGCCTCCTGGGCCGGGTGCTCTGCCCAGGACGAGAAAAGCTCCTCGGAGATCGTGCCCGCGAGCATCGCCGGGAGCGAGGGGCCCACGACGTCCATGGCGCCGCGCTCGTGCTCGGCCGCGAGGTGCGCCCACCCGAGCCGCGCGTGGTCGATCTCGTCGCGCAGGATCGATTGCATGGTTTCACGCACCAGCGGATCGGTCGCACGCGCGACGAGCTCGCCGAGAAGCGCCGCGCTCAACGTCTCCGTCACGCACGACATCGCGACCACCTCATAAAGCAGCCGCTCCCGCGGCCCGAGTCCGCCGGGCGTGACCCCGCGTGGAGCGGGCACGGCCCCGAGCTCGAAGGGCTTGCCCCCGAGCTCGCGCACGAGCCCCCCACATCGCTCCGCGTGGCGCCGCTCGTCCTCGGCTGCCTCGCGGGCCATCGTCACCACGGGCGCCACGGCGTCGCACGCCGCGAGTTCGCCCGCGAGCCGCGTGAACCGCGCGGCCGCTTCGAGCTCGGCGCGCGCGCGGTTCCGCCAGATCTGCGCCGCAGCTTCGCGCGCGGCCCGGGCCCCGACATCAGCCACCGCAGCAGCCTGCCCCGGCATTGCCCACCGCGCAGAATCCGTCGCAGCACGGCTCCGTATTCAGGCAATTCGCGGCCCAGCAGCACGGGCAGCCACAAGGATCGGACGGGTCGCCGGGGGGCTCCGAGCATTCGAGGTTGCTCGCGCCGCCCGCGCCGCCGCTCCCCGTCGTCGCGCCCTCCCCGCCCGCGCCGCCGCTCCCCGTCGTCGCGCCCTCCCCGCCCGCGCCGCCGCTCCCCGTCGTCGCGCCATTCCCTCCGCTTCCGCCCGCGCCATTCCCGCCGTTCCCGCCATTCCCGCCGTTCACGCTGCTCGCGCCCGCCGCGCCCCCGTCGCCGCCGTCTCCCCCCTCGCTCGCTTGGTGGCAAGCCGTGAGACCAAGCGCCGCGCCACCCAGGACCAGGACATTGAAGAGCTTTTCGATGTTCATTGCATACCTCATGTCAAGCAGAACGGATCCAAACGGAATCCCGTGCGCCGCACGGGTCCACCGTTGGTTCTTCCTAAGATGCGGTGCATCGAATGTCCTGTGAATCGGATTGTTCGATACGGTATCGTTCGGAACGACCGAACGATGATCGACACTCCTTCCCTCCGCCCCAGCGCCTCTCTCCCCGACCTCGAATCACTCCGTTGTTTCCTGGCCGCGGCGCGCCACCTGAGCTTCCGCGTCGCGGCGCGCGTGGTCGCGTTATCGCCCGCGGCGTTCAGCGATCGGATCCAGCGCCTCGAAGACACGCTCGGCGCGTCCTTGTTCGACCGCACGACCCGCCGCGTCGCGCTCACCGCCGCGGGCGAACGCCTCGTGCCGGAGGCGCAACGTTGCCTCGATCAGGCGCGCCGGTGCGGCGAGGTCGTGCTCCACGAAGACGGCGCGCCCATGCCTTACGAGCTCACGATCGGCACGCGCTTCGAGCTCGGCCTGAGCTGGCTCGTCCCGGCGCTCGACGCGCTCGACGCGGCGCGCCCCGAGCGCAGGCTCCACCTCTCGTTCGGCGATACGCCGGAGCTCGTCCGGCAAGTGCAGCGCGACGGGATCGACGCCTTCATTTCGAGCGCGCGGCTCTCGGACGCAGGGTTTTCCTACGCGCGCCTGCACGAGGAGAGGTACGTCTTCGTGGGGCAACGAGAGCTGCTCGCGGCTCGCCCCCTCGCGTGTCGAGAAGATTGCGCCGCGCACACGCTCCTCGATACGCACCGCGACCTGCCGCTCTTCCGCTATTTCCTCGACGCCCGCCCGGGGAGCGAGGATTGGGCCTTTCGACGCGTAGAATACCTCGGCACGATAGGCGCCGTGCGGCTGCGCGCCCTCGCGGGCGCGGGGGTCGCCGTGCTGCCACAGTATTTCGTCGAGGGGGATCTTCGCCGGGGCCGGCTCGTGCCAATCTTGCCGAAGGTGAAGCTGCCGATCGACTGGTTCCGGCTCGTCTGGCGCGAGGGGCACCCACGGGAGGTGGCGCTCCGCAAGCTGGCCGAGGATCTCGTCGCGCACCCGCTCCGGTGACGCCGCGCGAAAACGTCACGCGGACGCCGCTTGACCTTTTCTTCGCGCGGCCGTAGGGGTGCGCGCATGTCGCAATTCGCCGTGCTACGGCATTCTTGGTTCCGGCCCATGGCCGCCGGAGCCCTCGTGACGGTGGCCGCTTCGTGTGGCGCCGATTCCCTCCCTGATTCCCCGTCCGAGCCTTCTTCGGCGTCACCGGCGCATGCCACGTCGACCGAGATGCCGAAGGATCTCCGCGCGGCCTACATTCACGCCGTGCAGTCGGGCGCCCCGGAGGCCTATGGCGCGCTTGTGACGGCGCGGCGGTGAAATGTCCTGCCGATGCCGCCATGCCGGACGGGACGGCGTGTGAAGACGGCGATGCGTGCACGGAGGGCGATTCGTGCCAGCTCAGCGCCTGTACGTCGGGCGCCACCGATCCGAGCTGCGGAAGCGGCGGCGCAGGCGGAAGCGGCGGCGCGGGCGGCAGCGGCAGCGGCAAGAGACATCTGATTGTGTATCGCTCCCGCGACTCCCGCGACTCCCGCGGCTCCCGCCGATCCGGTCACCGTCATGGGACGCTCGGTTCCCGGGCGCATCGCGAGCCCCCTGGCTGGTTTTCCGTTGCCGCCGAGCCGATGAATGTGCAACTCCGTACACCATGCAAGCAATGACGAGAGTCCGCTCGGCCATGCTGGGCGTGCTGGTGTGGGGCTTGGGTGGGGCGGGGGTGACGGGGGCGTGCGGTTCAAAGGAGCCGGGGTCTCTCCCATCGTGCCCGACGCAACCCGATACCCCGACGGATACGAAGGCCCAATGCTCGACGTCCATGGGAGATGCGTGCATGCGTTATCGCATCCAGCTCCTGGGCAATCCGAGCACGGACATCGCGCTGCGCGAGAAGTATATCGCCGCGTTCAGGAGCGCTTGTTACATGTCCGAGGGCCCGACCCCCACGTTCAACTGCTTCTACGAGACCCCTCAGAAAGCGTGCGACGATGGCGTGCGGGTCCCAGAGGTCTTCGGAGCGGCGCCCTACGACAAGAACTACCCGGCGTGCGAGCGTATCCCCGGCACGGAGAACTACTTTCGCCAGGTCGGGCCGGACCCCGCGATCCACATCGTCATCAGCTATGAGCCCGCGCCAAGGCAGACGCCGCTCGTCGACGTCGACGGCGTGCCGACGGAGGTGAGCGGGCCGTATCGCGACTTGCCCGAGCCGCCCACGGTCGGACCGGGGCATAAGTTCAACAACTGTGACAGCGGCGTGCTTGCCGCCGATGGCACGTCGCTCTTGCAGCACGAGTATATTCTCCAGGTCAACCGCAAAGCGCATGGCGGCGAGATCCACTCCGATCTCGCGGGCTTCAAGTGGACTTGCACGGTGTACAACGCGAACTGCGAGGAAGTGTCCGCAGAGTGCGAGGAACCGCTCGTGCTCCACGATCCAAAGAGCAAAACTCCGCCCTTTGACCCAGGCTTGAGGGCAGAGGTGAACCACGTCGTGCCCAGGAAGGACCAGCGCAGTTGCGACTGGGGCACGAACTCGAACAAGAACGCGGCGGTCATCTCGAGGGCGCTCAACGAGTGGCTTTCAAACAACAACCCGCCGGTCGAGGAGGTACAACGGGTCAACGCCGCGAAAGCGTACACGCCGTGACGCGCCCACGTTGACGCCCGGACAAACGTGGTCTAGGCGAGGCACATGGTCCTACGCAACCATCCCCGCGGACGCCTCGCCTTCGACCGCGGCGCCATCGTGCGCGCCGCGCTGCGCGCCTACGTGGAAAGCCTCGTCGCAGCACTGGGGAGCGGTCTGGCGTATCCCGTCTGCGACTACTCGAGCTGGACGGGAGACGTGCATCGAGGAGCCTTGCGGACCGACAGCGGATGTGGCGACGAAGATGTCGTGGCCTGGACCGAGGCGGGCGTCGTTGGTCTCGCGTACGAGAAGGGGTTTGGCCCGATTGCTAGGCTCGGCCTGACGCCTGACACAGTGACGGGTGGCCCAGAGGATGTGCGCCCGGCTGTGCCGGGGCTCCCCGCTGAGCTGGAGCCAGCCTTTCAGTTGGCCGCCGGCATGCTCTCCGCGCGCAGCGATGTGTACAAGGGGAAGTTACCGAACAAGAAAATGTATACGGAGAGGTTGGCCGGGGTCGGCTTTTGGCTCCACGGCGATCGCGTCGCGGGCACGCTCTTCGACGACCCGAAATGCCCGGGCGCCGAGCGACTCGTCCCCTGGGGCATGCTCCAAAACGGTCGCCTCCCCTTCTGCTTACTGGGGGAACTTGCCGCGAAAGCAGCGGAGCGCGCCCGAACGAAAGACGCACCCATCCACGCGATCATCGACGCGGTGGTCGATCGGCGGTTGCAGGGCCCCACGGAATTCACGACCGACGAGATCGCAACGCTGATCCCCAAGCCGCCCGATCCGAAGCAACTGCTCGGCGTTCAACGGCTCCTGCAAAAGGTGGGCATCACCTGGCCCGGCTCGCCCGAGCTTCCCCCCGAGGAGCGGCCGCCGGGACCACGCATCAACCCCTTCACAGGAACGCCCATGCCGGAGCCGAAGCGTCCCGACAAGTGACGGCGCAAGCATCCGCGGATCAAGAAGCCTCGACGCAAAGCGGAAGCGGCGGCGGAAACCGAAGCGGTTGCGGGAGCGGGTTTGGCAAGCGGCGGCGCGGGCGGCGCGGGCGGCAGCGGTGGCTCGCCTTCGACGCCGGGCCCCACCCAAGAGGGCGGTTGCACGTGCTCGGCGGCAGGAGATTCCACCTCCACGGGAATGGAATCCGTCGCCCTTCCCATGGCCGGACTCCTCCTCGCCCTCGCGCGCGGCCGTCGCCGGATGCGACGCTGACCACGCGAACCCGCGAGACCACGGCCTCTCCATAGAAGGCGGCTCCCGCGTCCGCGGCGGTCTGCGCGTCTCCGAACGTCAAAACCCCCTCGCGTCACCGTGACGCGCGCCCATTCGAGCCTTCGAACACCCGCGCGTCACCGTCTCCTCCGGGTCTCCAAACGTTCGATCCCCCACGCGTCACCGTGACGCGCGCCCGTTCGAGCCTTCGAACACCCTCGCGTCACCGTCTCCCGCGGGTCTCCAAACGTTCGAGCACCCCCGCGTCACCGTGACGCGCGCCCGTTCGAGCCTTCGAACACCCTCGCGTCACGTTCTCCGACGCCCCTTCCAACGTTCGAACCCCCTCGCGTGCCCACAACCTGCTCCCTGTCGGCCCCGCGAGGACACGACGACGAAGTCGACCCTCGGGTTGGTTTGAGCAGCAACATGTACACAAACCTGACAGCCGCCTCGCCGCGCGGGCTCGCTTTGTTGGGCGCAAACGCGCACGATCCTGCTTTACAGGCAAATCTGAGCCTTGGTAACCTCGCCGCCGAGGTGTCGCGCGCATGGCTATCTTGGAGCTGTCATTTGCTTGCGGGGAAAGCTCCCTCTCGGTCCGGCGCTTCTCGGTCCACGAGTCCGTCTCGGGCCTGTTCACGGTCTCCGTCTGGGCGCGCTCCGAGAGCCCGAGCATCGATCTCGAAGCGATCATCGGGCAACCCGCCTCCCTCCGGGTGGTGAGCGGGTATCTCTTCGCGCGGCTCGGCGGGGCGCGGCTCTGGACCGGCATCGTGAGCTCGATCGAGCAAGTGCAGGCCGTGCAGCCGGGGTCGGGGGCGCACGAGCTCTCGACCTACTCGCTGCGCATCGTCCCGGGCCTGTGGACGCTCACGCAGCGCCGCAACTACCGCATCTTCCAGCACCTCTCGGCCCCCGACATCATCGACGAGCTGCTCGGCGACTGGGGCGTCGAGCGGATCTGGCAGATCGATCGGGGCAAGTACCCGAAGCTCGAATATCGCGTCCAGTACGGCGAGAGTGATTTCGCGTTCTTCAGCCGCATGCTCGAAGAGGCCGGAATCGCCTACACCTTCCCGGACGACGACGCGAAGGGCTCGAACCTCACGCTCTCGGACAAGCTCGAATCCAACGCCCCGCGCCCGGGCGGCGCCCTCCCCTACGTGGACAACCCGAACCAGGAAGCCGAGAAGGAGTTCGTCTCCTCCGTCCGCCTGTCCTACGGGCTGCGCCCCGGCGCGCACACGATCCGCGACCACGACTTCCGCAACCCCTCGTTCGAGCTCTTCGGCGAGGCGCCCAAGGCCTCCGGGCCCGAGGCGAAATACGAGCAGTACCATTACGAGCCCGGCGGATTCCTGGTCGAGGGCGGCAAGGGCGGCGACACGCCCGTCGCGGATGACAAAGGCGTCGCGCGGCACGAGCAAAACTTCGGCAAGGGGCGCGCGGGGCGGATGCTCGGCGGCGCGCGGGCCGACAGGCGCGTGGTCTCGTTCGACACGAACACGATCGATCTCTGGCCCGGCCAGATCATCTCGATCGACAGGCACCCGCACGGCGATCTCTCGGAGTCGACGAAGCTCCTCGTGACGGAGTTTTCCGTGGAAGGCACGCCCGAGGGCGAGTGGAGCATGTCGGGGCAAGCGGTCTTCACGGAGGCGCCCTACCGGCCGGCGCAACGGACGACGAAGCCGCGGGTCGAGGGCGTGCAGAGCGCGCGTGTCGTCGGGCCGAAGGGCCAGGAGATCCACACCGACGAGTTTGGCCGGGTCCGCGTCCAGTTCCCCTGGGATCGCGAGGGCCACTACGACGACAACAGCTCCTGCTGGATCCGCGTGAGCCAGGGTTGGGCCGGGACCGGGTATGGCATGATCGTGCTGCCGCGCATCGGGCAGGAGGTGATGGTCGGGTTCCTCGAAGGCGACCCGGACCAGCCGATCATCGTGGGCCGCGTCTACAACGCGAAGCAGGCCGTGCCGTACAAGCTGCCGGATCACAAGACGCGCAGCACGTGGAAGAGCGATACGTCGACCGGCTCCGAAGGCTTCAACGAGATCATGTTCGAGGATTCGAAGGGCGGCGAGCTCGTCTACGAGCAGGCCCAGAAGAACCGGCGAAGGCTCGTGAAGAATGACGAGACGATCACGATCGGCCAGGATCGGCAGAAGCTCGTCAAGAACGACGAGCAGGACAAGACGCTCGGCTTCCTCAAGGTCTTCGTCGGTCGCGACCAGGACATCGTCATCAAGCAGAACAAGCGCGAGCGTGTCGAGGGCGACTCGCACCTGCGCGTGTTCGGCAAGCGCAACCAGCGCATCGAGGGCAAACAATCCCTGACGGTGAAGGGCGACCGGCACGAGCTCGTCGGCAAGAGCTACGCGATCGGCGTGAGCGATGAAATCCACCTGCAGGGCGGCACGGCCGTCGTGATCGAGGCGGGCCAGGACCTGACGATCAAGGGCCCGGGCGGGTTTGTCCGCATCGATCAAAGCGGCGTGACCATTCGCGGCAAGGTCGTGCGGATCAACAGCGGCGGGTCGCCGGGCAGCGGCAAGGGCTCGAGCCCCGACGAGCCGGAAGCCGCGGTCGAGGCCGAGGTGGACGACGTCAGCGTGACGCTGATCGGGCAATAGGAGGAGAAGGACCATGCCTCCGGCAGCAAGAATCAGCGACCGACATGCCTGTCCCATCCCGGGGCACGCCATCAACGCCATCGTGACCGGCGAGGAGACGGTGATCGTCGGCTACATGCCGCAGTCGCGCGTGGGCGACCTCGAGGCGTGCGGCGCGGCGATCGTGCAGGGCGAGCCGACGGTGATCATCGGCGATAAGGACGCGGCGCGGAAGGGCGATCCGACGACCCACGGGGGCAAGATCGTCTCGGGCTGCCCATCGGTGATCATCGGATCGAGCGCGCAGGCCGAGACGCTCCTCACGGACCGACCCTTCGTCGAGGAGTGCGAGGAGAAGGCGCGCGCGAAAGAGGAACGGCGGCAGCGCGAGAGGGAGACGCCATGAAGACGCCTGGGCACATGAGGAGCGAAGGCCATGGCCACCCTTGAGTTGTCGCTCGCCGCGGGCGAGCTCTCCGTGCGGCGTTTCGTCGTGAAAGAGGCGACCTCGTCGCTGTTCTCGGTCTCGATCTGGGGCCGGTCCCCGGATCCGGCCTTCGACCTCGGCGCCATCCTGGACAAACCGGCGACGTTCCGGTCCGCGCCGGGTTACCTGCACGTCTCGGGCCTCGGCGCGCGCACGTGGAAGGGGATCGTCGCCTTCGCGGAGCAGGTCCACGCGCTCCAGCCGCAGGCGGGGCAGCGGGGGCTCTCGACGTACCACGTCGAGATCGTCCCCGAGCTCTTCCGGCTGCGCTACCGCCGGAACAACCGCATCTTCCAGCAGCTCTCCATCCCCGACATCGTCGACGTGTTGCTCGGCGAGTGGGGCATCGAGAAGGCCTGGAGGGTCGAGCGGGCGAAGTATCCGAAGCTCGAATACAAGGTCCAGTACGGGGAGAGCGATTACGCCTTCCTGAGCCGGCTCCTCGAAGAGGCGGGCATCGCGTTCACGTTCCCCGACGATCAGGGCGGCACGCTCACGTTCGCCGACCAGCTCCAGGCGAACCCCGCGCGTCCGGGCGACGGCCTTCGGTACGTCGATCATCCGGCGCAGGCCGCGGAGCAAGAGTACGTGACGGCCGTGCGCCTCTCGCACGACGTTCGCCCGGGCAGCTACACGATCCGGGATTACGAGTTCCGGAACCCCGATTTCGAGCTCTTTGGCCGCGCGCCCGCGGCGACCGGCTCCGAGCAATACCACTTCGATCAGGGTGCGTTCCTCGTCGAGACGGGCAAGGGCGGCGGGACGCCGGTGGCCGACGACAAGGGGATTGCGCGGCACGACGAGAAGTACGGCAGCGAGCTTTCGGAGAAGGCGCTCCACGGCGAACGCGTGGGGGTGCGGGCGATCTCGTTCGAGGCCAATACGTACGATCTCGCGCCGGGGGTCGTCTTTTCGATGACCCGGCACCCGCACGCGGAGCTCTCGTCCGATCGGAAGCTGCTCGTGCTGGAGACGACGTTCGAGGGGACGGCGGAGGGCGAGTGGAGCCTGCTCGGTCAGGCGGTCTTCGCCGAGGTGCCGTACCGCCCGCCGCGCCGGACGCAGAAGCCGATCGTGCACGGGCTCCAGTGCGCGATCGTGGTGGGCCCCTCGGGGCAGGAGATCCATACGGACGAGTTTGGCCGGGTCCGCGTGCAATTCCCCTGGGATCGCGAGGGGAAAAAGGACGAGGACAGCTCCTGCTGGCTCCGGGTGAACCAGGGCTGGGGCGGCATGGGATACGGGATGATCGTCTTGCCGCGCATCGGGCAAGAGGTGCTCGTGGGGTTCGCCGAGGGGGATCCCGATCTGCCGTTCGTGATGGGGCGTGTCTACAACGCCGTGCAGCAGGTGCCGTACAGGCTGCCGGAGCACAAGACGCGCAGCACGTGGAAGAGCGACTCCTCGCAGGGCTCGAAGGGGTTCAACGAGATCATGTTCGAGGATCTCGCGAAGCAGGAGCTCGTCTGGCAACAAGCGGAGAAGAACCGCACGCGGCTCGTCAAGGAGAACGAATTCGCGACGGTGGGCCACGACCGGCAGAAGCTCGTGAAGCGGGACGAGCGGGAGCACACGGACGGGTCGCGCAAGCGCTGGGTGGGCAAGGACGCGGACGCGATCACGAAGCAAAAGAAACGCGAGCGGATCGACGTCGACGTGAGCGACGAGGTGAAGGGCAACCGGAGCGAGCGGATCGACGGCAAACAATCGCTGACGACCGCGGATTTCCGGGAGGAGAAGGTCGGGGGAAGGTACGCGCTCAAGGCGGCCAACGAGGTGCACGTCGTGGGGGGCGAGAACTACGTCGGGGAGGGAGGGCAATCCTTCACCCTGCGCGGGCCCGGGGGCTTTCTCAAATTCGACGGGAGCGGCGTGACGATCGAGGGCACGGTGGTGGCGATCAACAACGGCGGCGCCCCCGGCGAGGGCCGCGGCGCCAAGCCGGAGAAGCCCGAGGACCCGGAGCTCGATCATTACACGGAGTGCTTCCGGGCGATCGACGAGCGGTCGGAGGAGCCGATCCCGGAAATGCCCTATCGTATCGAGCTCGAGGACGGGACCGTCTACACGGGTCGCACGGACGACGAGGGATATACGATCCGCGTCGGGACGCTGAAGGAGCAGCAGGTGAAGGTCACGTGGGGAGGCGATCTCCCCTCGGGCCCGGACGCTCCGCTGGACGAGGGGTGCTGACATGGCGCAAGGAGACCCCAAGGTATCGACCACGCGGCAGAACAACCCGGCCGCGACCGAGGATCGGGTCGCCGCGAAGCGGACCGTGACCTACATCTTCAACACCTCGGCCACATCGAGCACGCTCAGCATTCCCTATGCGGTCGCCGTCGACGACGAGGTGCAGGCCGCATACCGGAATTCGGTCGCGCGTGTCAGCGGCGGGGACGGCGCGATCACCGTCACCGTCAACTCCGGCCAGAAGGTGAGCCTGTTCCTGAACAGCGACGCCGCTCCGGGGCGACGCAAGAACGCCGTATACGCGGTGACGCCCAAGGATCGGAACGTCCGGGTGACGGTCAAGGAGAAAAAGGGCAAACACAACGACCCCGACACGCCCGTGCTCGTGGCCACCGAGAAAGCCCTCGAGAAGTACAATGCCCCGCTCACGGGCGACATCTGGATGAAGGTGACGCACAAGTTCACCGCCGCGGATGTCGACGCCGCGGTGCCGGCCGGGACACGCGCGGAGATCATCGCGGCCCTGCGGATCCTGTACGGGGGCCTCACCGGCAACACGTTGACGTTGACGATCCCGGCGTCGGGCACCCAGGCCGCATTCACGACGACGCTCACGTTCGCGGACGCCGACAACCCGAGGGACAACATCACGAGCTTCAGCCTCACGACGGATGGCCTGCCGCGCGTGCACCCCGCGGGGTTCGCGGCGATCCTGAAGGCCGCCGTGGATTCGAGCGTGACGGCCATCTCGATGAGCTCGAACTGGCGCCCTTGTCTGGGCTCGATCGCGCATCGCGCCGGGCTCGGCGTGGACGTGAACAACGTGGGCGGCACGCGGATGTTCCGCACCGCGGGCGCCAACGCCACGGAGGTGCGGCTCCTGCAAGCCTTCCAGGCGAAGCCGACCGACGCGAACAAGGCGGCGTACGAGGCGGAGCGCGACAAGAACCAACCGCTCCACGTGCAGGGCTTCCGGAGGTCGCTCCAGCAGAACCCGGGGGTCAAGCAATGCTTCGATCCGTGGGAGATGGATAGCAACACGAGGGACAACCAGGCGGCGACGCCGAACCGGCAGAACGACGGGAATTCGAAGCTCCACGGCAACCACCTGCACATCACCGCGCGTGATGGAGTCATCATCGCCTGAGGCGTAACGTCACGACACGAGGAGCCGAGGAGCCACGATGATCATCCGCCAAGCCTCCCTGGACGCCTTCCAGAAGTCGGCGATGAAGTCCTTCGAGGACGAGATGATCGAGCATTGCAAGGTGTTCTCCCCGAACCTCTGCAAGACGCTCACCCCGGAGCAGTTGCGCCACGCGATCCAGGCCGCGATCGAGATGGCATCCCGGTACGGGTTCACCCGGCGCGGCCCGGTGCATTTCTACATCGACTGCATGCTCCTCTTCGGCAGCAGCTTCCCGACGGACCCGCAATACCCGTGGATGGCCGAGATCCTCGTGCGTGACGATTTCGCCGAGGAGATGCTCAAGGCCGACGCGTTGCACGAGAAGGTCTGTGAGTACCTCCGCGAGGTCGGCGGCTCGGACAGCCGCTACATGCGCGGCGCGCTCCGGAGGCTGCTTCGCCTCGCCCAGGCAAACGATCTGCCGCTCCATCAGGACGCGATCGAGCAAGACATCCTGCGCCTGCTCGGGCAGGTGTGGCCGGAGAAACTCGCGTACAGCGGCCCGGAGACGATGCAGCTCCTCGTCAGCGACGCCGTGGGGCGCGCCCGCGACACGTACGGCTTCACCCAGCCCCGCTCGATAGCGCTGATGGCCGTGCTCATGGTCGCCTTTGGTCATCGGTGCGACGACGATCCGCTGTTCCCATGGATCAGCAAAACACTCGCGCGGCGTGAAGAGGACGGCCCCGCCATCGTCGCCGAAAAACTCGAACGTCGCACCCTCGTCTGGTTCGAAGCGGTCCTCGAGAACGAGCTCGCCTAAGGGAAAGTCGATGACACAAGCAAGACCCCCCGCCACGCCCGACTCGGTCTCGAACGCAAATTCGCCGGCCTCGCCGTCCAACGTCCCCGACGCGAACCAGCCGGCCGCGCAAACATGCAGCACGTGCAAGGACAGGCGGGTCATCGTCATCGATCCCGGTCACGGCGGGACCGCCATGGTAGGCGGGAGCAGCCCGAACAACGCGACGGCGGTCTCAGGCGTCCTGGAGAAGACCCTGACGCTCCAGTATGCGCAAACCCTCAAGCAGCACCTCGACGGCGAGGCGTGCAAATCGATCTTCCGAGGTCGAGGCTATGCCGACGTGCAGGTCGTCTTGACGCGCACGGGAGACACCAATCCGGGGCTGAGCACGCGGGTCAACGTCGCGAAGACGAACAAGGCCGACATCTTCCTCAGCATTCATTTCAACGGCGGAGTGGCGGCGGCGCGAGGCACGGAGACGTTCTACAAGGCCGGCTCCAACGGCAACGCAAACCTGGGCGAGGACACAGCCCTCGCGCAGACCGTCCAGACCGCGCTCTTCAATGCCATGAAGAGCATCGACGGGGGCGCGAAGGACCGAAAAATCAAGCCCGACACGGACACCAAGCACAAGAGCCTGGGCATCCTGCGGGACCCCGGCATCGGTTACAGCGGCAAGATGTGCCGCTCGGTCCTGATCGAGGTGGAGTTCATCTCGAACCACCAGGTGGACGCGCTGCTCGTAAGCGGCGGGCGCGCCTCGGCAAACCGCAGCACGCTCATGCTCGCCGTCGCGCGCGCCCTCGCGAATTCGCTGTGACGGGGAGCCGCCGCGCCCGGGGCTCTGCCCCGGACCCCGCGGGGGGCTGTCCGCCCCCTCGACCCCGGACCAGCGAGGCGCTGGACCCAGGGTTGAAAAACTGCGCTCCGCGCAGTTTTTCAAACAGGCCGACGAAGAAGCCGGAGGGCCAGCCGAACCCGCAGCGCGGCTGTCTCGATCGGCAACGCCGCTTCTGGTCTTGACCGGGCCTGTTCGATGAACTGCGCATCGCGCAGTTCATCGAGCTTGGGTCCAGCCCCTGGCTGGTCCGGGGTGGAGGGGGCGGATAGCCCCCTCCTGGGGCCTGGGGCAACGCCCCAGCGTCTTCACCCCCAGGCCCAGCCTACCTTCCGGAAGCGCGTGACGAGTGCGTCCGTGAGTCGTCCGCGCACGACTCCGCTGAACGCCTCGCCCTTCACCGGATCTCTCCACCGGCGCTCGCTGCCGTCCACCATGTCGGCGCGGACGCCCGCGAACGTCGATAACCAGAGCATCGTGATCCCGGTCTCGTGGGCCCACGTCTCCCGGGACTTGCGGCCGCCCTTCATCCCGACCTTGCCCGGCTGGTACGTCCCGCCCTTCGACATCGGGTGCATTTCATTCTGGATCACGGCCCCGAAGCCGCCGGGCACCGCGTTCTGGCGCAAGAGGTCGAGGAGCATGAGGTTGATCCCCCACGTCCGATGGTTGCGCGCCGCCTCCGACACGCACATCGCCACGCAGAGCCGCGCCATTTCGGGCGGCGTACCGACCAGAGGATCGCCCTGCAAGAAGCCGAGGAGCGCCGCCGTCTTGTCCTTGCACCCCGAGGAGCCGAGGTACATGGCCTTGTAATCGTCACCGCCCGCGCGGTAGGCCGAAGCGGCCGCCTCGTCCGTCGAGGCCACGATGTGCGCATAATAATCGGGGGGCCCCACGCGCACGACCCACGTCCCGACCTGGAAGAGCTTCTCCGTCCCGCTCTCGCCGAGCGTGATCAGCTCCTGCATCCATTCCCCGGCGCTCCCCGGCTTCCGCACGACGAGCTCCACGGGCGTGATACCGGCTCCACCACGCGCCACGGAGAAGCCACGCGTGTAGGTCGTCCGCCCGCCGGAGCCCGGCGTCGAAAACACGGTTTCCGTCGCGCTTTCGAGCATCGTGTGCACGTCCCAGCGCGAGAGCATCACCTCGCGGTGCTCCCCGTGCCGGACCCGGATGAAATGGCCCACGCCTGCGCCGGCCCACGCTTGCCAGTTCTCGAGGCCCTCGATCTTCTCCAGGTGCGTTTGCATGGCTGCCCGGAGCGTACAGCGGAGATGGCGCGCGTGGAAGAGGCTCTTGCTCCTGCCCGCTCGCGCGCCCGCCCCCGCTTCCCTGCCCCGGACAGATTGCGCCTGGACGCCGCTCCGAACATCCATTCCCCGATCACGGTTCTGCGGGTATGCTCCGCGCGCCCCCATGGTAACGGCCCTCGAATTTCCTCCGCTCGAGGTCGGTGACGCCGGCCTCTCCGCGCTCGCGCGTGGCGTCATCGGCTCCGAGATCCTGAAGATTGCCGGCGAGATCCGGGCCATGAAGGCCAAGGGCGCCCAGATCTGCAACCTCACCGTCGGCGACTTCGATCCGGCCTACTTCCCCATCCCCGCCGAGCTCTGCGAGGGCACGCGCGCCGCGCTCGCCGAGGGCCACACGAACTACCCGCCCTCCGACGGCGTGCTCGTCCTGCGCGAGGCGCTCGTGCGCTTCTACGAGCGCGAGCTCGGCCTCAAGTACCCGATCGAGTCCGTGCTCGTCGCCGGCGGCGCCCGGCCCCTGCTCTACGGCGCGTACCGCACGCTCATCGATCCCGGCGACGTCGCCGTCTACCCGGTCCCGTCCTGGAACAACAACCACTACGCCTACCTCTCCGGCGCGAAGGCCGTGGAGATCCCCGTCTCGGCCGCGTCGAACTTCTTCCCGACCGCCGACGATTTTCGGCCGCACATCGGCTCGGCCAGGCTGCTGCTCGTGAACTCGCCGCTGAACCCGACCGGCACCGTCATCTCGAAGGACGAGCTCGGGCGCATCGCCGAGCTCGTGCTGGGCGAGAACCGCCGCCGGGAGGCCGAGGGCCTGCGCCCGGTGTTCCTCGTGTACGACCAGGTCTACTGGATGCTCACCCACGGCGAGGCGCACCACGAGACGCCCGTGTCGCTCGTGCCCGAGGTCGCGCCGTACACGCTCTTGCTCGACGCGCTGTCAAAGTCGTTCTGCGCGACGGGCATGCGCGTCGGCTGGGGGTTCATGCCGCCCGCGGTGCGGCGGCGCATGGCGGACATCCTCGGGCACGTGGGCGCCTGGGCGCCGAAGGCCGAGCAAGTCGCGACGGCGGCGCTGCTCGACGCGCCGGACGCGATGAACGCGTTCCTCTCGGGCGCGAAGGCGAAGGTGAAGGAGCGGCTCGACGCGCTCTTCGCCGGGTTCTCGACGATGCAACGCGAGGGCCTACCCGTCGACGCGATCGCGCCACAAGGGGCGATCTACCTGTCGGCGCGCTTCGACTGGATCGGCAAGACGATCCGAGGCCGGACAATCCAGACGAACGACGAGATCCGCAAGGTGCTGCTGGAAGAAGCAGGCCTGGCAGTCGTGCCGTTCCAGGCGTTCGGGCTGCGAGAGGAAAACGGCTGGTTCCGGCTGAGCGTGGGCGCGGTGTCGATGGACGACATCCAGGCAGTGTTCCCGCGCCTGCGCGCCCTCATGGCTGGTTGAGTGGCGATACGCCGCGCCGGGGCGCCGCACCGGGGCGCTGCCCCGGACCCCGCGGGGGGCTGTCCGCCCCCTCGACCCCGGACCAGCGAGGCGCTGGACCCAGGGTTGAAAACCTGCGCTCCGCGCAGTTTTTCAAACAGGCCGACGAACAACCCGGGTCGCCAGCCGAACCCACAGCGCGGCTGTCTCGGCTGGCAACGCCGCTACTAGTCTTGACCGGGCCTGTTCGATGAACTGCGCACCGCGCAGTTCATCGATTTGGGGTCCAGCCCCTGGCTGGTCCGGGTCCAGGGGCGGACAGCCCCTGGTCGGGGTCCGGGGTGAAACCCCGGCGCTACGCTAGTTTCCCCGTTTCGCGGAGCCACGCCTCGCTCCGCTGCATGCCCTCGTCGATCGGCACGCGCACCTGCCAGCCGAGCAGCCGCTCGGCCTTCGCCGTTGGGTACTGGAGTTTTCGTACGTAGCGCTCGAGGCGATCTGCCGTGAGTGGGATGCCGAGCTTGAAGAGTTCGTTCGCGCGGGCGATGAGGTATGCGAGGGGCATGGGCACGCGGCGGGGGCGCTTGCCGCTCATCGCGCCGTAGAAGCCGAAGAAGCGCTCCCACGTGACGGCCGCGTCGCTCGCGTTGAACGCCTCGCCCTCGGCCTCGGGCCGCGTCGCGGCGAGGCGTATCATGTCGACGACGTCGTCCACGTAGACGGGATACGCGTGGCCCTGGCCGTCGCCGAAGATCACGGGCACGCCCTTCTGCACGAGCCGGAGCATGCCCACGGTCCATCCGCCCGATCGCGGCCCGTACACCATCGCCGGCCGCACGATCGAGATCGCGAGGTTCGCCTTCGCCGCGGCCTCGCGCGCCGCCTCCTCGCCGAGCGCCTTCGTGCGGCCGTAGAGATCGACCTGCGTGACGTCGATCGGGACCGACTCGTCGACGTGATCCGTCGCCGGGAGCCCGTACACCGAGATGGTGCTCACGAGGACGAACCGCTCGCAGCCCGCGCGCGCCGCGGCCGTCACGAGCGCGCGCGTCGCGTCCACGTTGACCGCGTACGCGTCGGCCTCGCCGCCCTTGCCACGCTCGAGCCACGCCGCGAGGTGAAAGACGACGCGTTTGCCCTCGCAGAGCCGCGCCATCGCGCCGGCGTCGCGCACGTCGGCCCGGTGGATCGTGACGCCTGCGGCGCGAAGCTTTGCCTCGTCCGGGAAGGAGCGCCCAGCGCCGATCACGCTCGCCTTGTCCTCGGCCGCGAGGCGCTCGGCCAGGCGTCCTCCGATGAACCCGCTCGCGCCGGTCACGAGGACCGGCGTCTCCGTCAACGACACATCACCCATCGGGGCGCGAGTCTACTGCCCCGCGGCGCGCATGGGGAGCGCTCTGCGCTCGCTTCAGGGCACCGTCCCGCTCGTCACCTCGACTGCGACCTCGGGCGAGACCTTCACGGTGGCCTCGCAGCTCGGTGTGCCCTCGCAGGACGTGGCGTCCACGCGGACCTCCGCGTCCACGCGGAGCGTCGCCGTCCCCGCCGGCGAGCCCTGGGGGATCCGCACGACGATCTCCCTGTCCACGAGGCTCACCTGCGGCGGGGCCGGCAGCTCGAGCGTCTCGTCGTCGTAGGTGAAGACGACGTCGAGGTTCTCCTCGTCGAGCTCGTCGCCCGGCGCGGACCACGCGAGCGCGAGGTCGACGCCCGGGTCGATCTTGTTGTCCGGGTGGCTCGTGGTGATCGTGCGTGTGGCGAGCAGGTCCTCGAAGTCGAGCGCGATGCGGGCCGTCTCGTCCGAGACCTCGAAGTGCGTCTTGTCCTTGCCGAGGTTCTCCTCGGCGAGGGCCTTGCGGAAGGTGGGCGCGCCGCAGACCCAGCCGTCTTTCGTGGGCGTCTCGCCGCCGCGGATGAAGAGGTCCATCTTGCGATCATCCACCTTGGCCTTGATGTCGTCCGTGATCGCCTCGCACGTCCCCTCTTTGGCCACGAGCGCGAGCGAGACCCGCGGCGACTCGCCGAGCTCCACCTCGACACGCGCGCGAGAAGGGTCGAGGTCCGCGAGGGTGGTCTCGGGCTCGAGCAGATCAAAGAGGCCACAACCAGACGACGCGAGGGCGATCGTCGCGAGAAACGGCAAGGTGAGGAATCGATGGAGGATCACGCGGGCGGGCATGCTGGGCGCCAAGGGCAAACGGCGTACCGAGCACGGACAAACGACCCCGACGGCGATTTTTTCGCGAAATGACGCGGCGCGCGCAAATGGTTTTTCGCGGCTCGTGACGCGGGCGATCCAGGATTCGGTCGAGAAGGTGGTCAAACAGGGGGGCCCGCGCGCAGGCGAGGGCGGATTCGAGCAGCCCCGACGTCCGCCAGAGGTGCGTCGGACGGTACGCAGGCGTGCGGCACGAGCTCCGCATGCGGCAGGGGATCCGCAGGGGGGGTGCGCGGCCCATGCGCAGGGGCCCCTGGGCGGACGACCGCCGTTCCCGGAAAATTTCGAGCTTTGCAGATTCCTCGGGGCGACCCCGGAGGCCCGCGTTGACCGCCCCGCGCCTCGTCGCTTAGCCTTTCTGCCGATGGTCCGGGATCCGCGGCTGGGCCCTTTGCAGGACGCACGCCCTCGGCTCGTCGCGTTCGGCAACGTCGCGGTCGGCTTCATCGCGATCGGCAACGTCGCGGTCGGCGTGGTGGCCATCGGCGCAAGCGTGGCCGTCGGGCCCATCGCAATCGGGATCAACGCCGTGGGCATTCTGCTCGGGCTCGGGCTGAACGCCGCCGGCACGGCCGCCATCGCGCTGATCAACGGGCTCGGGCTCTACACGTTCGCCGGCGTGAACGGGCTCGGCGCGCGCACGATCGCCTACGTGAACGCCGGAGAAAGCGCGTTCGTCGCGCTGCTCTGGCTCGCCCTGCAGCTCGTCGCCGCGCGGCTCGTGTCGCGGCGGATGCCCGCGCAATCCGCGGAAGCGCAGCCGGCAACCGTGCCCCTCGCAGAGATCATGTCAGGCGCACGCGAGGAAGGTCTGGTCCGCGCGCGGGTCCGCGCGATCACGGAAGAAGGCGTGCAGATCGAGGAGGACACGCCCGAGGCCACCGTCGCGTCGCTCGCCTTCTCGGACCGAGCACGCGCGTCCCTCGAAGCAGCCCAGCGCGTGCCCGGCTCGCCCGCGATGCTCGTGACGGTGCGCGCCTCACGCGAGATGCCGTCGCAAGCCGTCGAGGCAAACTACCGCAGCGCGCCGCAGGTGAGCCGCGTGCTCTGGAGCGAGGACTTCAAGGCGATCCCAGCCCCGCCGCCCTTCTGGGCACGACCCGGCGTGGTACCGCGACTGTCGCGCGTGAGCCTGGCCGTCGGGGCGACGATCGCCCTCGCGGAGTTCGTGGTGCAGTGGTTCTGAGCTAACGCCGCGCCGCCGCGATCCGCGCGAGCGCCCGCGCCTCGGCCACGTCCATCGGGGTCCGCCCGGTCGCCTTTGCCTCGTCGAGCACGAGCCGCGCCGTGTCGCCAAGCCGATCGATGAGAGGTGTGCGGTCGGGCAGGTCCATCACGGAGAGGCCGATCCCGTCGATGACTGCGCCTGCCGAGGCGATTGGATCCGGCACGTGGAGGATGCCGCGCGCCGCGAGCTGGTTCGCGATCTCGGGTGATGCGAGCGCGTTGTTCGCCGCGCCGCACACGGCCCATGCGCGCATCGACGGGACGACCTCGGCCGTGATGACGCCGCCCACGGCGCAGGGCGCGACGATGTCGACGTCCTCGACGAGGATGCGTTCTGCCGATGTCACGCGTGCGCCGGGGATCCCGCGAGCGACCTCCTCGGCGCGGCGCGTGTCCACGTCGGCGAGGACGATCCGCGCGCCTGCGTCGGCGAGCGCTGCGGCTGCGCGCGCGCCGATCGCACCTGCGCCTTGCACGGCCACCGAGAGCCCTTCCACGGGCACGCCTCGCACGGCTGCGCATGCCTCGATGCATCGGAGAAGCCCACGCGCCACGGCGGCTGCGAGGCCTCGCTCGTCCGTGTGCACGTACTGCGTGTGCTCGGCCATCACGGCGAGATCGGCGGCCGTCGTCCCGAGATCACCGGCCGTGCGGAACATGCCGCCGAGCTCCTCGACCACTTGCCCGAGCCGCGCGAATGCGGCCTTCCGATCGACCCCGTCGCCGAGCAAGACGACCGCTTTCCCGCCGCCCGCGTCGAGCCCGGCGAGCGAGCACTTCCGCGTCATGGCCCGCGCGAGCGCGCGCACGTCGGCGAGCGCGGCGTCGGCCGAGGGGTACCGCATCGTCCGTACGCCGCCCACGGCGGGCCCGAGCGTCGTGTCGTCGAGGGCCACGATGGCGCGCAGGCCGGAGCGGGGATCTGCGACGAAGATGCACCGCGGGCCGCCTGACGCGGGCTTGGGGAGGAGTTCCGCCATGAATCGCAAAGACGCACCGATCGCTTCGCGACGCAAGCGCGGGCTCCTCTTCGATGCACGCGGCGCGTGGCGCGGGCCTCGCATGCCCCTCGGGGCGCGGGAGGCGCGGGCATGGATGAATCAACCTTCCTGGACGAGGTCGCGTGGCGTGGTGGGCTCGGAGAAACGTCGAGCGCGCGCACGGTCTCCGAGGCGGTCCTTCGGGCGTTCGCCGAGACGCTCGTGCCCGATGAGGCCCGCGCGCTCGCGCATGCGCTCCCTGCGCCGCTCGACGCCTGGATCCTCGACGGCCCGCACTTCGGGAGCCTCTCCGAGGACGCGCTCTACCGCCGCGTCGCCGATCGCGAGGGCACGCTCCTCGGCTTCGCCATCGAGCACACCCGGCTCGTCCTCGGCGTCCTCGGCGACGCGCTTCCCGAGACCACGCGCCTCCGCTTGCTTCGCCACCTCGGGCCTGCGCTCGGCGATCTCCTCGCCCCGCGCGAGCCCCTCCCCTCGCCGCCCGTCCACCTCCGCCGGCCCGCCGAGCCCGAGCGAGGCAAAGGAACCACCCTCGCCACCGGCCGCCCCGGCAGCTTGAAGCCGCTCAGCGAGGCACGGCCCGAGCGTGCCCATGCGGACTCGGTCGTCCGCGCCGAGAACCCTCACGGCGAGACCAAACTCTCGTCGAGCCGTGGCCTCACGCAGGAGCGCGAACAGGAAACCCTGGCCGAGGGCGAACCCGGTCCGCTTCGCCCCGTGAGCGAAAGAGGCCGCTAGAAGCAAGGCCTCGCAGGACCGTTGGAATCTGGCAGGAAGCTACGATCCCGATCCGAAATCGTGTACCTTCCGAGCGAGCCGCCCTCCGGTTGGGCCGGGGGCGGATCGTGCGGAAAGGCTCGGGCGGATGCAGGCTGGCCAGCAAATCACGCCGACGCTTCGGCTCCAGGGCCTCCTCGGAAAAGGTGGCATGGGCAGCGTGTGGGCCGCCGACCACCTCGCGCTCGGGACCCAGGTCGCCGTGAAGTTCATGTCGCCGGCCTACGTCGAGAACCAATCGCTCGTGCAGCGGTTCCGCACGGAGGCGATGGCCGCGGCGCAGATCAAGAGCCCGCACGTCGCGCAGGTCTTCGATCACGGCTTCACCGCCGACGGCACGCCGTACATCGTGATGGAGCTGCTCGAAGGCGAGGACCTGAAGCGCCGCATCCGCCGCGAAGGTCCCCTGCCGCTCCGGGACGTGGCGCTCGTCGTGTCGCAGGCCTCGAAGGCGCTCGCCCGCGCGCACGCCCTCAACATCGTCCACCGCGACATCAAGCCGGACAACATCTTCCTCTGCAACATCGACGGCGAGACCTTCGTCAAGCTGCTCGACTTCGGCATCGCCAAGATGGGCCCGGACGGCGCGCTCGGCGCCACGACCACGGGCTCGATGATGGGCACGCCGCTCTACATGAGCCCCGAGCAGCTCCTCAGCGCGCGGCGCGTCGATCACCGCTCGGATCTCTGGTCGATCGCGGTCGTCGCGTACCACGCGATCACGGGCCGCGTGCCTTTCCACGGCGAGACCGTCGGCTCGCTCGGGGTCGCCGTGCACACGGGCGTCTTCCACCTCCCGAGCGCGCTCCGGCCCGACGTGCCGCCGGCCGTCGACGCCTGGTTCCAGCGGATGCTGCGCCGGGATCCCGCCGAGCGCTTCGGCTCCGCGAAGGAGATGGCCGAGGCGCTCGAACAAGCCATCCTCGGCGCGCCGTCGCCCTACGCGGTGACCGGCAGCTTCGCCCGCGCGCCGTTCCCCTCGCACGCCGATCCGACGCCCGCGCCGTTCTCGGGCGGGCGCATGGCCACGACGCCGGCCCCGAACTCCCCGAGCGGTTACGCCTCCTCGCCGTACACGCCGCCGCACAACGCGCCGCAGGGGCCCGCGAGCGCGCCGCAGACGCTCATCGGGACGTCGACCACGGCCGCGCGCGCGGCCAGCGGCAAGAAGTCCGCGATCATCGCGGCAAGCGTGGCCGTGCTCGTCCTCGCCGGGCTCGGCATCTTCCTCGCCGCTCGCCGCAGCAACGAGGCCGCGTCCGTGTCCGCCGCGCCCGGCGAACCCTCGACCACGGTCGCGACGCTCGCGCCCTCCCCCGCCCCATCCCCGTCCCCCACGCCCGTCGTGGCCCCGGCGCCTCCGCCGAGCGCGAGCGCGCTCGCCGAGCCCGCCGCGCCCAGCTCACCCACGACGACGGCCGAGGACAAACCCACGACCCGCAAGACGACGCAGCCCCCTGCCGCGACGACTCCACCTCCGCCCGCGACGACCGCGAAGGCCGCGACCAAGCCGCCCAAGGGCGGCAGCAAAGACACGATCGGCTTCTGAACCACGCTGCCATGCGCCAAACGCAAGCTCGACTCGGTGCCACCGCGACGATCGTCGCGCTCGGCCTCTCGCTCTCCGGGGCAGCAGAGGCCCAGGGAAAGCAGCCTTCGGCCGCCGCCAAGCAGACGGCGCGGCAGCTCCTCGTCGATTGTCGCGCCAAGCTCGGCGCGAACAAGCTCGCCGAAGCGCTCAAGGATTGCCAGGGCGCGCACGCGATCATGGGCGTGCCCTCGACCGGGCTCGATCTCGCGCGGGTGCACGAGGCCATGGGCCACCTCGTCGAAGCGCGCGAGGTCGCCCTCGAAGTGACGCGCTTCGACAACACCGCCGGCAACGCCGCCTTCGCCACGGCCATGACCGAGGCCGAAGCCCTCGCGCAGAGCCTCGAGCCGAAGATCCCCTCGCTCGTGATCAACGTGAGCGGCCCGCCCTCCGGCGCCGAGATCACCGTGAAGGTCGACGCCGAGACCATCCCGCAAGCAGCCGTCTCGTTGCCCTACAAGGTCAACCCGGGCGAGCACACCGTCATCGTCTCGGCCGCCGGCTTCGGCCAGCGCGCCGAAAAAGTGCAGATGACGATCGGACAAACCCGCACCGTCGACATCACGTTGCGCCCCGCCGCGGGCGGCGAAGACGTGGTGAATCCGTTCGGCACGCCGGACGAGGCCCTCTCCGAAGGCGAAGGCGGCCGGCAGATCCCGGTGTGGACGTGGATCGCAGGCGGCGTCGGGCTCGTCGGGGCCGGCGTGGCCGTGGGCTTCGGGCTCAGCTTCAGCGACGCGCAGGAGACCGTCAGCCGCGATTGTCCAAACAACGCCTGCAACGACACCTACACGCCCGCGCAAGCACAAGCCCTGCAGGCGAAGTGGAACCGCTCGCTCGGGCTCACCGTGGCCGGCAGCGTCGTCGGCGCGGCCGGGATCGGCGCAGCCATCTTCGGCATCGTGACAGCCCCGAAAAAAGGCGCGCCCGCGCCCTCCACGGGGTTCGTCCCGTGGATCGGCCCGTCCGGCGTCGGCGCCTCCGCATTCGGCCACTTCTGACCCACGCCGCGATCCGTCGCGCACACGCACGGATGTCCCGCATGGAAGCCTGCGCGCGCCGCGCCTCGGCCGCGCCCTTGTGGTACAACCGACGCCACCGTGCTCCTTGCTCGCATCCGCCTCGTCGGCCTCGGCCCCTTCGGCGACATCACGCTGCCCCTCTGCGACCCGGATGGCTCTCCCCGGCGCCTCTGCGTGATCTTCGGCGGCGAAGGCGTAGGCAAGACCGCGGTGCTCTCCGCCATCGCCACGACCCGCCCAGGCCACGCCGTCGCGCAAATCGTCCACACGCGCAGCGCCGGATCACCCTCCAGCGCCCTGCGCGCCGACCTCCCGCACGACCCACGCCCCGACGTGCCCCCCTTCGTCGTGGCCGAGTGGCTGCTCGGCGACGACGACCCCGCCCGGCCCCACACGCTCTGCGTCGCAAGCCCAAACGCGCGCCTCGACGAGCGCGACGACGAAGCCCTGCTCCGCCGTCGCGAGCAAGCCCTCTTCGATCGCCGCGCCGCCGAGCGAGGCTTCGTCCTGGTCTCCCTCTCGGGCGCCCGCTGGTTCTCCCGCACGCCCGTGCTCCTGACGACGCCCGAGCGCACCCTGCTCCGCTACGACGTGCGCGCCTCCACGAGCTTCGACGACGCGAGCCGCACCGACATCGCCCGCGAGACGAAGCAAGTCCTCTCCTTCGCCTGCATCACAGCCGCCCTGTCCCGCAAGACGGAAAGCGCACCGGTCACCGCAGCCCGGCTGGAGACCGCCCTCGTCGGGGTCCTCGGCGCCCTGCTCGAAGAAGACGGCTGCACCTTCGTCGGCGTCGATCCCGTGCGCCTCGAGCCCCTCTTCCGCGACGCCGACGACCGTCTGCTCGAGTTCGACGACCTCCCCCGGAGCCTGCGCCACCTCGTCGCCTTCGGCACGCACGCCGTGCGCTCGCTCGCCGCCGCCTTCCCCGACCGCGATCCCCGCGAATCCGAAGGCGTCGTGCTCATCGACGACGTCGAGATCGAGCAGCCCGCCCATCGCCTGCGCACCCTCATCCCACGCCTCCGCCGCGCCCTGCCACGCGTGCAGTGGATCCTGACATCAAGCTCCCCCGACGTGGCCCTCGGCTGCGCCCCCGGCGAGATCATCGCCCTGCGCCGCCTGCCCGGCGCCGCCGCCATCGAGCTCCACGAGGGCGAAGACGCCGTCCTGCATTAGGCGCGGAGCTGGGGCGTTGCCCCAGGCCCCAGCAGGGGCTGTCCGCCCCTGCACCCGGACCAGCCAGGGGCTGGACCCAAGCTCGATGAACTGCGCGATGCGCAGTTCATCGAACAGGCCCGGTCAAGACCAGCAGCGGCGTTGCCAACCAAGACAGCCGCGCTGTTGGTTCTGCTGGCAACCCGGCTTCTTCGTCGGCCTGTTTGAAAAACTGCGCACCGCGCAGGTTTTCAACCCTGGGTCCAGCGCCTCGCTGGTCCGGGGTCGAGGGGGCGGACAGCCCCCCGCGGGGTCCGGGGCGGCGCCCCCGGCGCGGGCGGCCCGTGAGGAGACCTGGCCTCTTCGTCGGGCTTCTCGGCGACCTTCAAGGGTCGTACGCTTGGGGTCTGCCATGCTTGCACGACTTCTCCGGGGAACCGGAATCCTTCTTGGTTTGCTTGTGACCGGCGGGACCCTTGTTGCCTCGGGCGCGTGCTCGCTCGGCAACGTCACGCAGGATGACTGCACGAGCAATGATGAGTGTGTCCTCGCGATCGGGCCGAATAGCACCTGCGTCGAGGGGTACTGCACCGATCCTCCTGCGTGCTCCACGGGCCATGATTGCCGCAGGATTGGGGGCGGCGGCGCGTGTGTCGACGGCGTCTGCGTCTCGGCGTTCCCGAAGCACCCGCAGTGCAGCACGATCTTCGAGCCGGCGGACCTGCCGGACCGGCCCCTCGCTGGCCCGGATGCGCCGCTCGTCATCGGTAGCATCTTCTCGATTGGCGAGACGAAGGACGAGGTCCTCACGCAGTCTGTGCGCGTCGCTGTGCGGGAGATCAATGCGAGCGACAAACTCAACCGTGGCCAGCGCATGGCTGTCGTCGTCTGCGACAACGGCGGCGAGAACAACACCGCGACGGGCGCGGCGCGCGACGAGCTGAACCAGGCTGCGCTCGACTACCTCGCGGGCACGCTCGGCGTCCCGTACATCGTTGGGCCCCTCTCCTCGTCGGACTCGCTCCGCCTCATCGCGCGCCTCAAGGAGAAGGGGTATCCCACGGTGATCATCTCGCCCTCGGCGACGAGCCCGGCGCTCACGGATGCCGACGATCGCCTCGCGGCGGGCGAGCCGGGCCTCTTCTGGCGCACGTGCCCCAGCGACACGCGCCAGGGCGTCGTCATGGCGGACGACGTCATCGAGCTCGATCCGGTCGTCGCCGGCGGCAACGTCGCCGTCGTCTACGTCAGCGACGCCTACGGCCAGGGCCTCGCCACCGTCTTCCGGGAGGCGTATGGGCTCGACAAATCCCAGCTCTTCCCCATCGAGGAGGCGAAGCTCGCCGACGCCGGGGCGCTCGCCACGCTCGCCGCCGACGTCGACACGTACAACCCCGCTGGCGTCCTCGTGATCACGGTTCAAGCGGGACAAACCGTCGAGATCTTGAAGGCGATGGTGGGCAAGCCGGTCGCGGGGCGGAAGTTCTTCTTCACCGACGGCGCCAAGGATGCGACGAAGTTGCTCGATCCGAACCTGGCTGCCGAGGTGAAGCAGATGATCGCGGGCTCGCAGGGCACTGCGCCCGCGAGCCCGTCGGGGCAGATTTACGAGACCTTCCGCGCGAACATGAAGTCGCAGTTCCAGACGGATCCGGCCAACTTCTCGTTCACCGCGCAGGCGTACGACGCCACGTACGTCGGCGCGTACGGGGTCATCTGGGCCTCGCGCGATGGGACGGACTACGACGGCCGGCAGGTGGCCGAGGGCATGGGGCGCCTGGCCATGGGCGATCTCGTCGACATCACCTCGACCGCCTGGCCCAAGGGAAAAAGCACGCTCTCCGCGGGCGGGAGCATCAACCTCGCCGGCACGTCCGGCCCGCTCAATTTTGATCCTGCGACCGGCGAAGCCCCGGGCCGCATCGAGGTCTGGGCCGTGTCGAACGACAACTTCGTCACCGTCACGGTCAAGGATCCTCCCTGATCGAGCCACCACGCGGCTTGCGTCCCCGCCCCGGGCCGCTTACACGCCCGGCATGCGTGCCGTCGTCATTCGCTCTCCCGGGGGACCCGAGGTCCTCGAGCTCCGCGACCTGCCCGATCCCGAGCCGCCCTTCGGCCACGTCCGCGTCCGCGTCCACCTCGCCGGCGTCAACCGCGCCGACCTCCTCCAGCGCGCCGGCTTCTACCCTGCCCCGCCCGGCGTCCCTGCCGACATCCCCGGCCTCGAATATGTCGGCACCGTCGACGCCGTCGGCCCCGGCGTCACGCGGTATGCGGGCGGCGAGCGCGTCTATGGCATCGTCGCGGGCGGCGCGTATGCCGACCGCCTCGTCGCGCACGAGCGCGAGGTCGTCCCTGCGCCCGCGAACCTCTCCGACGCGGACGCCGCGGCCGTGCCCGAGGCGTTTCTCACCGCGCTCGACGCGCTCGTCGTGCGTGGCCGCCTCGTGGCCGGCGAGCGGGTCCTCGTGCATGCGGCGGGCAGCGGCGTCGGCACGGCGGGCGTGCAGATCGCCCACGCGCTCGGCTGCTTCGTGATCGGCACGAGCCGCACCGCGGACAAACTCGATCGATGCCGCGAGCTTGGCCTCGACGAGGGGATCGTCGCGCCGGGTGGCGTGTTCGCGGCCGAGGTCCTCGCGCGGACGGGCGGGGCCGGCGTGGATGTCGTGCTCGACCTCGTGGGCGGCGCCTACGTCCCGGAGACGATCGCCGCGGCTGCGAAAAGGGCCCGCATCGTGCTCGTGGGCCTGACGGCGGGGGCGAGCGCGCAGGTCCCGCTCGGCGTGATCTTGCAAAAGCGGCTGGAGGTCATCGGCACGGTGCTCCGGTCGCGGCCGATCGAGGAGAAAATCGAGGCGGCGAAGCTGCTCGATCGCACACTGGGACCGTGGCTCTCGCGGGGCATCGTGCGGCCCGTCGTCGATCGCGTGTTTCCGCTCGCGGAGGCGGCCGAGGCGCACCGCTACGTCGCGTCGAACGTCTCGTTCGGCAAGGTCCTGCTCGACGCGCGGACTTGATCAATACGTCCCGACGAGGTCGACCAGGAACGTCCGCCCATTCTGGGGCATCGTCCGGCTCCGGAATGTGTCCGTCACCGGCGCGAGCACGCGGCGGTCGGCGAGGTTGTAAAGCCCCACGACGTACCGGAGCCCGTACGACTTCACCTCGCCCGACACCGTCAAATCCGCCACGACCTGGGTCCCCGTCGAACTCCCGTCCACGAGCAAACGCGGCGCCTCCAGCGTCATGCGGACTCCGAGCGACGCGATCGAGGGCAACACCGGGATCACCCCGCGAAAACCCGCCAGGTGCTCCGGCACGTTTCGCACCCGCGGATCGGCGAGCGTGTCGTCGAGGTACGTCGCGCGTTGATACCCGTACGTCGCGGCGAGCATCCATCCTTTGCGCCATTCGCGCCGGATCTCGGCGTCTGCGCCGAGCACGAGCATGCCCGTCTCGCTGTTCGCGTAGGCCACCGTGGGCCTGCCCGGGATCGGCTTCGTGAAGATGAGCCCGTCGATGTGGCTGCCGTGCACGGCCACGAGCGCCGCCCAATCGTCGAGGAACCGTTGCGTGTATTCGACCTCGCCCGACCAGATCTTCTCGGCGTCGAGCGCTTGGAGGGGTTTCTCCTGGGATTGGCCGTTGTCGTTGTAGAGCTGCTCGTAAATGCTCGGCGCCCGGAACGCGCGGCCGCCCATCAGCTTGAGCGTGCCGCCTTGCACGGGCCGCGTGATGATCGCCGCCCGCGGCACGAAGACCGCGCCGAACGTGCTGTACACGTCGATGCGCAGGCCGCCGGAGAGCCGGAGCCACGGAAGCGGCGCGCCCTCCGCGAGCGCATATCCCGCGGCGAACTGGTACGGCCGCCGTTCGTCGAGGTAACGCTCCGTGGTGACGCGATTGACGTCTTCGCGGCCCTGGAGCGTCGCCTCCGGGTGCCATTGCCCCTCGCCGCCCACCGTGACGCGGAGCCGCGGCCCCGGCGAATACACGAGCCGCGCCTCGCCGCCCATCCACGTCCCCGCGAAGGACTCGATGTTGTCGAGCTCCCCGTCGAACGCATACACCCCGTCGTACGTGTAGCGGTTCGCGTGCGCGCGCACGAGCAATTGCAACGATTGCGTCAGGCGCGGCTCGAAGCGCGCCTCCACCATCATGCGGGTATCCGCGAACGCCGTCCGGGGATTGCCGGCTTGCGTCGCGTACGCGCCCACCGGCGTCGCCTGTGTCCGGTGGTGCACGAGCCATTGCAACGTGGCCGGGCCCCAGTAGGCGCGCCCGGCCGTGCCGCCCGCCTGGAAGGCCTCGACCCCGCGCACCCGGAGCGGCTCCGTTTGGCCGGTGATCGGCACCTCCAGATCAAAACCGTCCGATTGCGCGCCCCACCCGCTCGCCCAGATCCCCTTGTCTTGCCCCTTCCGCAGGTGAAACCCGCCGCGCCCGCGCAGGACCGCGCCGTCGTAGCTCCCGACCCCCACGTGCACGCCCGTGGGCTCCTCGCGCGAGCGCGTCACGAGGTTCACGATGCCCGAGAACGCGCCGGCGCCGTACAGCAGCGATCCCGGGCCGCGCACGATCTCGATGCGGTCCACGTCGTGCAAATCGCCCCGCCCGTCGGAGCCGATGTACGAGCTGTTCAGGAGGTTGTCATTGAGCGCCTGCCCGTCCGAGAGCACGAGCACGCGGCTACCATAATCGTTTGGCTGGCCAATCGCGCGGATCGAGGCCGACGCGTACGCCCGATCGTTCGCCATCGCGATGCCGCGCACGCCGCGCAGCGCCTCCGCGATCGTCGGGTACCCGAACGCCGCAAGCTCGCGCCGATCGATCACCGTGACCGAGCTCGGCGCGTCCTCGATCCGCTCGGCGAACCGCGACGCCGCCGTCACCTCGCGCAGCGGGACGAGGTCGAGCGTGCCGAGATCCACCTGCTCGCCCTGCCGCACCACGATGTCGCGCACCACGGGCGCGTGCCCGGGCAAACTCACGCGCACCTTCCGCGCGCCCGCGGGCACGTCGCTGAGCACCGCAGGAGAAAAGCCCGCCGCGCGCCCGTCGATGCTCACGAGCGCGCCCGGCTCCGTCGTCCCCACGACGACGGTCCCCACCGGCGGCCGCAGCGTCACGTTCACTTCGGTCGTCTCGCGCGCCACCACATTCACGGTACGCGCCGGCGCGGACGCGCCCTCGGTCGTCGCGTAAAGCTCGTGTTTGCCGGGCGACAGCGCGAGCTCGCAGGGGGCGATGCACGCGGGCTCCCCCGACTCCTGGTCGACCCGCACCGCCGCGCGCGCCGCGCCCGTCACCGTCACCTTCACCTTGCCGACGATCCGCGTGAGCGAGAGCGAGACGCGGGTCTCGCTCCCGCGCTTGGCCACGACCTCCTCGCTCGCCCTGGGCTCGTAGCCCGGAAACTCCGCGATCACGCGGTATTTGCCCTCGTTCACCGCGAGCGGGCGCGGCGCGCGGCCCCGCGAGCCGAGGTCCTTTCGATCGATGTAAATCGTGGCGCCGGGCGGATCCGTCACGACGTCGAGGACCGCCACGTTCGGCGCGAGGCGCGTGATGGCCGATTTCGAGGCCTCGATCGCCGCAGGCTCCGTCTCCCCGGCGAGGGCGTCGACGTAATAACGGTGCGCGTCGGGCCATTGCCGGAGCTGCTCGAACGAACGCGCGATGTTGAATACCACGCGCCGGTTCGGGACGAGCCGGTTCGACAGCAAAAAATGCTCGAGCGCGCTCGTGTACTCGCCCTTCTGGTAATCGGCGGCGCCGAGCTGGAAATGGAGCTCGGCCTCGTCCGCGAGCCCGTCGGCCGAGGCGCGCGGCGCGCCAAGGAACACGAGCGCGGCGGCGAGAACGGGGCCGAGGACACGAGAAGACCTCATCAGGGACACACGTCACCGACCCAGGTAAATGTCGCTCTTGCCCGTGGGCTTCGGCGCGGCGGATCCGCGCGACGAGGCGCGGGGCCAGGGCGCGAGGCCTCGGGCGGAGCCACTCGCGCTCGCGGCGACCGGCGCGGCGCTCGGCGCGGCCGGCACCTCGGCCTCGGCCGACGCGCGCGCCGGCGCCGTCGTCGCCGGAGGCTCCACGACCGGCGTATTCGTGGGCGTCATCCCGGGCGCCGTTTGTCCCGGATTGGTTTGTCCGGCGGGGGTCTGTCCGGCCCCCTCCGGCGCCCGCAGCCCCACGAACGCGACGCTCCCGCCCACGACGAGCGCGAGCGCCGCCATGACGACGAAGGGCAGCGCGCCCGAGCGGCGCTTCGGCGGCGTCGCTTGCGTGACCGCCGCGAACGCCGACGAAGGCGCGCCGATCTGCATGGCCGCGGGCGTCTCGGCCGAGATGCCGAGCGCCGCGCCCGACCAGCGCGTCGTCGGGGGATCCACCATCGCGTACGGGCCGCTTGCAGCCGGGGCCCCGGGCGCTTGGGAGCGAAGCTCGGTGGGTCCGGGCGGAGCTCCCCCACGGGAAGGCGTCTCGGAGAACGTCTGCGGCCCGCTCGGCGGGCGCGGCAGGGCCGAGAGGCGCGCGCGCTCGGGCTCGGGCAGCGGCACCAGCATTCGCTCGTGGATCCCGGCGTTCGCCTCGCCCGGCGGCAGCAGCGCGACGAGCGCCGCGTGCATCTCGGCGGCGCTCTGGAAACGCGCGCTCGGATCTAGATCGAGGGCGCGATGCACGACCGCCGCCACCGCGGGCGGCACCCACGGCGCGAGCCGCTCCACGCGCTCGGCCGGCTCCGTGCAGATCGCGATGATCAGATCGCCGAGCGCGCCGCTGTCCCGGTGCGGCGTCACGCCCGTGAGGGCCTGGTAGAGCACCACGCCGAGCGACCACAGATCCGCGCGGCCGTCGATGTGCTTGTGCCCGCGCGCCTGCTCCGGCGCCATGTAAAGCGGCGAGCCGAGCATGCTGCCGGTCTGCGTCAAGCTCGTCAGTTCACCGGCCTGCGCCATGCTCTCCGGATCGGGGGCGAGCTTCGCGATGCCGAAATCCAGGATCTTGACCGTGCGCTCGCCGGGCTGCGGGCCGCGGGTGAGGAACAGGTTCGCCGGCTTCACGTCGCGGTGCACGATGCCCTGCGCGTGCGCGACCTCGAGCCCGCGACAGGCCTGGGCCACGATCCGCACCGCGAGATCGGGGTGGACCGGCCCGAGGCGCTTGAAGACGGCCCGCACGTCCTCGCCTTCGAGCACCTCCATCACGAGGAAGGGCAGGCCCTCGTCGCCGTCGCGCCCGGCGTCGATCGCGCGCACCACGTGGGGCGTGTCGAGGGCCCGCGCCGCGCGCACCTCGCGTTCGAAGCGCGAGAGCAAGAGCTCGTTCCGCGCGACCTCCGCGGTCACGACCTTCACCGCGACCCGCGCGCCGCCTTGCGAATCGGTGGCCTCGTAGACGGCGCCCATTCCGCCAGCGCCGAGCCTGCGTTCGATCCGATATCGGCCGCCGATGAGGTCCTTCATGCCGAGCGCGGAATCCACGCTAAGGGATCTCGCGCGTCGTCGCAAGGCTCGGGTTGACGCCCCCGGCTCCTTCGTGTTCGCATCGCGTATGCGCCCTCGCCTCGATCGCCCCCTCGCGCCCCTCCTCTTGCTCGGCGTGACGCACGTCCTCGGCGGAACGGCGTGCACCCTCGATCCACAGGAGGTCCCCACGGCGCAGCCCACGCGCGTCGAGGATCCGCTGATCTACGCCGATCCGCGCGTCGGCAGCGGCGGGTTCGGCTTCGCGAATGGGAGCGCCTTCCCGGGCGCGGCGGCGCCGTTCGGGCTCGCGAAGGTCGGCCCCGATACCCGAGGCCCCTACGATACCATCAATTTTTTGCATTATTCCGGTTACTGGGCCGGCGACGACCAGGTCCGGGCGTTTTCGCACCTACACCTGCACGGCACGGGCGCGACCGATTACGGCGTCCTCGGGGTGATGCCGATCGACGCCTTCGAGGCGTCGCGCTTCTTGGCGCCCGGCTACGAATCCCACTTCGACAAGGCGACGGAGACGGCCTCGCCCGGGTATTACGCGGTCACCCTCGATCGGGGCACGATCCGCAGCGAGCTCACGGCGACGCGGCACGCGGCGCACCACCGCCACGGCTATCCCGCGGGCACGAAGGAAGGGCACGTCGTCTTTGATCTCGACCATCACCTGAGCGGGGGCGAGGTCACGCAGGCCGAGTTCACGCTCGAGCCCGAGGCGCGACGTATCCGGGGCAAACTGCACCACGTGGGCGGGATGTCGGGCGGGTTCGGGGGGTATGACGTCTTCTTCGACGCCCGGACGCGCGCGCCGTGGAAAGCGGCCGAGGTCTGGTCGAACGGCGACGCGCCCGCGGAGGGGACGTCGGGCAGCGGCACGAAGGTCGGCTTCGCGCTCTCGTTCGACCTCGGCGCGGACGGGGCCGTCGAATTGAAGGTCGGGCTCTCGTTCGTCTCGCTGGAGAACGCCACGAAAAACCTCGAAGCCGAGATCCCGGACTGGGATTTCGACGGCACGCGGGCGAAGACGGCCGCGGCCTGGGGAGACCTCCTCGGCCGGATGAAGCTCTGGGGCGGCACCGAGACCGAGCGGCGTATTTTTTATTCGTCGCTCTACCGCGCGTTCCTCATGCCCACCGCGTCGAGCGACGTCGACGGAAAGTACCTCTACGGCGGCGAGGAGCGCACCGCGGAAGGTTTTTCCTTCCTGACCGACCAATCGCTGTGGGACACCTACCGCACGGTGACCCCCTTGTATTCGCTCGTCGCGCCCGAGGCCGCGCGCGACACCGTCCGATCGCTGCACGCGATGGCCGAGATCTCCGGCTTCTTCCCGAAGTGGCCCATCGCCACCGGGGAGGCGGGCACGATGATCGGGGCCAGCGCCGACGTGGTGCTCGCCGACAGCTACCTCAAGGGCGTCACGGATTTCGACGCCGAGGGCGCCTATACCATCGCGCGGCGGGCCGCGGTGGATTCGGTCGAGCCGCCCGGCGGGCGTGGCGGGCGCGGGGACGTCGTGCCGTACATGGAGTACGGCTACGTGCCGTCGAGCGTCGGCCGCTCGGTCTCGCACACGCTCGAATACGCGCACGACGACCTCGCGCTCGGCCTCCTCGCGAAGGCGCTCGGCAAGGCGGACGACGCGGCCATGTTCGCCGAGCGCGCGAACAACCACAGAAACCTCTTCGACCCCGTGACGGGCTTCCTCCGCGCCAAGGACGAGGGCGGGACCTTCGTCGAGAGCCCGTACAACCCGTACTCCATCTCGGACCATTACGCCGAGGCGAACGGCTGGCACAGCCTGTGGGCGCAGCACGACATCCCCGGGATCGCCGAGCTGCTCGGCGGGCAAGCGCCGTTCGTGGAGAAGCTCCAGCGCTTCTTCGAAGAATCCGTCGCCGACCTCGAAGAGCGCCCCATCGAGGACAACTTCGCGTCGGCGGCGCCGCGCAATGCCTACTGGCACGGAAACGAGCCGGACATCCACGCGGCCTACGGCTTCGCGCAGGTCGGCCGCGCGGACCTCACGCAGAAATACGTCCGCTGGGTGGCGCGCGCCCATTACACCGATCAACCCGGCGGCCTCGCCGGCAACGACGACGGCGGCACCCTCTCCTCTTGGTACCTCTTCACCGCCGCCGGCTTCTACCCGATCCCCGGCACCGATCGGTACATCCTCGGCGCGCCCTTCTTCCCCCGCATGGAGATCGCCGTGAAGGCCGGCACGATCGTCATCGAGGCCCCCGCCGTCTCGGCCGAGAACATCTACGTGCAGGCCGTCACCTGGAACGGAAAGGCCCTCGACCAACCCGAAATCCTCCACGGCGACCTCGCCCAGGGCGGCACCCTCCGCTTCGAGATGGGCCCCGCCCCCGGCCCCTTCGGCGTCACCACCCCCTGACAAACCATTTTTACCATGAGCGCTCCCCTCCCCTCCGTCTCGCCGCGGCACGTGCTCGCCGCGGCGAAGAGGCTCGCCCTGAGCGGCCTCATTCGAACCACGCCGCTCGATCCGAGCCTGCCGCTCTCGGCCACGATCCCGGCCGACGTCTTCCACAAGCTCGAGCTCTCCCAGCCCACCGGATCGTTCAAGGTGCGCGGCGCGGCGAACAAGCTCCTGCGACTGCGCGACGAGGAGCAGGAGGTCTTTCGGCGCGGGTTCGTGGCCGCATCCGCAGGCAATCACGGCCTCGGCGTCGCGCACGCCGCCGCCGCGCTCGCCGCGCGCGCGACGCTCGTCGTGCCCCGCACGGTTTCTCCGGCCAAGCTCGAATCGCTCTGGCGGTATCCCGTCGAGCTCATCGTCTCCGTGGGCAACTACGACGTCGCGGAGGCCGACGGCCGGCGCATCGAGGCCGAGCGGGGGCTCACGTTCGTCTCGCCTTACAACGACGCCGACGTCATCGCCGGCGCGGGCACGGTCGGGATCGAGATCCTCGCCGATCTCCCCGACGTGGATCTCGTCCTCGTCCCGGTCGGCGGCGGCGGGCTCGCCGCGGGCATCGCGCTCTACGTGAAATCGATCGCGCCTCGCACCCGTGTCATCGGCGTACAAAGCGAGGCCTCGCCCGCCATGCACAAAAGCCTCGCCGCGGGCCGCATCACCGAGGCCGCGGAGCTGCCGAGCCTCGCGGACGGTTTGTCGGGCAATATCGAGGCCGGCTCGATCACGTTCGACCTCTGCCAGCGCTTCCTCGACGACATGGTCCTCGTCACGGAGGCCGAGGTCGCCGAGGCGATGCGCCATTTCCTGCGCGAGGAGCGCCTCGTCGTCGAGGGATCGGCCGCCGTGGGCGCGGCCGCGCTGCTCGCCGGGAAGATCGATCTCGCGCGGACCGGTGTGGCGCGGCCGAAGGTTGTGAATGTCGTTACCGGACGCAACGTATCGGAAGCAACGCTCCGGGGCATTCTTGCAGTAGCGAAAGAGCAATCGGGCGCATGAGGCTCGGTTTCCCGCCACAGGACCCTCCCTCCGCGTCGGACCGGTACACTTGGGCCTCCTGCGACGCCTGCGCACATCGGCCCGCCCCTGTGCTTGGCACACGAACACACTCCAAGGCCTTGAGGTCACGAGCGCCGGATGGGGTTGGCTGATGCCAGGGGCGATGCGTGCTAGGCCAGCCCTCGCAAGCGTGGTACAGAAGATCGGAAGGAGCCCCGATCCGGTATAGTTCGCCCGCGCGAGTGGGTTGCGAACGGAAGGACGTCGCGGTAGCGTTCAGAGAGTAGAAGGTGAAAAGCATGGCGCGAATTTTCTCAATAATCAACTACAAAGGTGGCGTCGGCAAAACGACGACCACATATCATATTGGTACTTGGCTGGCGCTAAACCACGGGAAGAAGGTTCTACTTGTGGATGTCGATCCACAGACAAATCTGACATTCCTCTGTGCGACACCCGAACGATGGCAAGACTTTCGGGACAACACCGGCACCATCGCTTCATTGTACCGAGCCCATCTAGACGACAAGCCATTCAATATTCGAGACATCGTATGGTCTAAGCCAATCGAGAAGGCGGGAAAACCTGTGGTGCCCGGCCTTGACCTCGTGCCGTCCGACGTTGAGCTACTTAGTATTGATCTAGACCTCCAGGCCAGCAGTACCGGTTTCACTCGCTTGGAGGACGCAGCGACGCAACACATCACCAAGCGAGCCATCCTGAGCAATGCGCTTCAAGAAGTCGCTGATGAATACGATTATATACTTATTGACTGTCCGCCCAATCTTTATCTCGTCACGCAGAACGCCCTCGCCGTAAGCGAGGCCTACATTGTAACCGCGTTACCGGACCACCTCTCGACGATTGGACTTGAGATTCTTTACGACCGCATCAAGAAACTCAACAACCTACTCACTTATGCCTCCGCCATCTCAGGCGGCGAGCTCAAGGGACCCGATCTCGGCGGCATTATCTTCGTGAGAGTTCGACTCGGAGGAACCAAGATCACAAAAGCCCACGTCCGAAAGATGGCCGAGATCAAGGGCGACTATGGTCCGAACGTATTCGAGGAGTACACAACCGAGGGAATCGGGTACGGAGAGGCATCAGAGCGCGCTTTGCCGGTGTTCTTAATCGATGATGCCAACGCCAAACGTGTAGCTGATCAATACCGCAAGATCGGCGATGAGTTTCTCGCGAGGTTCCCATGACCGTCAAGAAGCCGGAGCACTGGATCGAGCAAACCATCGCAATAGCTCGTTCTTTCTCTGGAGCGCAATTTTCCGATGCAGATCGCGAACAGGCGTTAGCTGCACTGGACGCAATGATCGAGGCCCTTCAAAACATCCGCAACAGGCTCCGTGCGCTTCCGAGCGAGGAGGAACGCCGGCGCGTCGGCAATGCCGCGGATGCCCTGGAGCAATTTCTTGATTCAATGAAGGCTCGGCCAGATGTCGCAGCTTCGCTAGGACTCCCCCAGACGAAGGCACCTTCCCTTCCACGGAAGCGCGAGGACATCCAAACCGTTGTGGCCAACCTGCAGGATCTGAGCACGGATGAAATTCAACAGCGGCTCCTCGACGAGCGAGAGTTCTCTGTATCGATGCTCCATTCCGTGGCGCGCCAAATGGGGCTCTCTGTCGATCGCAACGTCGGAAGACGGGATCTCGTCGACCAGATTGTCAAGTTAGGATTTGCAAACAGGCGCGGGTATCGGCTGCTAGGTGGAGCGCGGCAGGGTGGACGGTAGCGGAACACCTCAGGGATTGGGAGCGCTGCTACAGGGTTTGAGCAGGTTGGGCGTCGCACGCATGGTCGTGCCATCTTTCACTCGATCGCGTCCGTCGAACGCGCGCGCTCGCGCAGCAAGAATTTCTGGATCTTGCCCGTCGAGGTCTTGGGGAGCGGGCCGAAGACAATTTTGCGCGGCGCCTTGAAATGGGCGAGGTGGGTCCGGCAAAACGTGATGAGATCCGCCTCGGTGATCGCGGCGCCTTCCTTCGTCTCAACAAACGCGAGCGGGGTCTCCCCCCATTTCGGATCCGGCGCGGCCACGACGGCCGCGGCGAGCACGGCGGGGTGGCGATACAGCGTGTCCTCCACCTCCAGCGAGGAGATGTTTTCCCCGCCCGAGATGATGATGTCCTTCGATCGATCCTTGATCTTCACGTACCCGTCCGGCTGGAGGACGGCGAGATCCCCCGAATGGAACCAGCCGCCCCGGAACGCCTCCTCGGTGGCGCGCGGGTTCTTCAGGTACCCCTTCATGACGATGTTCCCGCGGAACACGACCTCGCCCATCACGTCCGCATTGGCGGGCACGGGCTCCATCGTTTCGGAATCCATCACGGTGAGCCCCTCCTCGACGAGGTACCGCACGCCCTGGCGGCCCATGCGTTCCGTGCGATGGCTGATGTCGAGCTCCGCCCAGGCCTCGTGCTTCTCGCAGACGGCCGCGGGCCCGTAGGTCTCGGTCAAACCATAGACGTGCGTGAGATCGAAGCCCATCCGCTCCATGCCCTCGATCATCGCCGCCGGCGGCGCCGCCGCGGCCACCATGGCGTGCACGCGGTGCCGGATCCCCTCCCGGAGCGCGGGATCGGCGTTCACCAGCATGGCGTGCACGATCGGCGCGCCGCAATAATGCGTCACCCCGTGCTCGCGGATCGCCTCGAAGACGTGGCGCGCGTCGACCTTGCGCAGGCACACGTTCGTCCCGGCGTTCGCCGCCATGGTCCAGGTGAAACACCAGCCATTGCAGTGGAACATGGGGAGCGTCCAGAGGTACGTCGCGTGCTTCGGCATGCTCCACGTGACCATGTTGCCGATGGCATTCAGGTACGCGCCGCGGTGGTGATACACGACGCCCTTGGGATCCCCCGTCGTCCCCGAGGTGTAGTTGAGCGAGATCGCCTCCCACTCGTCCTCCGGCACGCGTGCCGTGAACGCGGGATCCCCCTCCGCGAGGAAAGCCTCGTATTCGAGCGCGCCGAGACGCTCGCCCGGCCCCTCGTACATCGGATCGTCCACGTCGACGAGGAGCGGCTTCGATTGCGCGAGCGCGAGCGCCTGCCGCGCCGTCCCCGAGAACTCACGATCGACGAGGAGGACCTTCGCCTCCGCGTGATCGAACATGAACGCGATCGTCGCCGCGTCGAGGCGCGTGTTCAAGGTGTTCAGCACCGCGCCCGTCATCGGGACGCCGAAATGGGCGTCGAGCATGGCCGGGATGTTCGGCAGGAGCACGGCCACCGTGTCCCCCACGCCGATCCCGCGCCGCGTGAGCGCCGACGCGAGCCGCCGCGCGCGCTCGTACGCCTCGGACCAGGTCAAACGGATGCGGCCGTGCACGACGGCGACGCGATCCGGGTACACCGCCGCCGCGCGCTCCAGGAACGTGACAGGCGAAAGCGGGGCGAAATTCGCCTTCGTGCGGGGCAATTCTTCGTACGGGTTCCGTTTCGTGCTCATGCTCGAGGGCGGAGCCTATCACGCCTCCCACTGTTCGAGCGCGCCTCGTAACGCCGAGACGGACGCGCTCCGCAGGTACACCACCGGCGCGTCGCTGATCCCGAGGTTGTGCACCTGATCCCGGAGCGCATGCGAGACCATCGTCACCATGATGATGACGAGCGCGACCTTCCCCACGTCGCGACGCACCCCTTTCGGCACGCGCGTCTCGTAGTGACGAAGGGCAAACCCGTGCTTCTCGGCGACGTCACGGTACCTGTCCGACATCCCCCCGCTGCCGCCGATCACGAGCACGGTTCGACCACCACGCGAATCCTTCTCGACCTCTCTGGCAAGGGCTTCTCGGCTCATGCCAGACGTCCATCGCAAGCTCCGGGCCAGCGCAGACCATCGCCATTTCCCCGTGTTTCGCAGGGGGAGACGCTTTATTCCCGGTCAAAATGTCGACCCGCCCGAAGCGCGCTCTGACAAGCTGGCAAGGGGGGTGTCTCCGTGGCGGTCGCTACGCCAAAGTGCCCCTCACGCCGGACCAAGCCATTGCGACGCGGTTTCGAGCAGGCGCCGATGATCCGGCACCTGTTCGAGGAAGCTGCGCCGGAAGCGCCGATCGCCAATCTTGTCGGCCTTCTCCAAGAGGCGCCGCCGCGCCTCGCCGAGGCGGCGCCTGGCCTCAGGCTCCTGGCCGGTCGCGTGCATGGCGAGCGCCTGCACGAGGCGCGTCAAAGCGTCCCCTTCCTCGATGCCGCCGATCCGGTCGAGGTGGCTCGCCGCCTCGCTCGCGGGCGCCAGGGCGGCGAGCGCGTGGCCCTCGGCGAGGAGCGCGTCCGCCAGCACCGCGAGCGCATAAGCCCGCTTGGGCGGCAGATCCTCGGCCTCCTCCGCCGCCGTGCGCGCGAGCGTCACCGCGCCGCCGTGATCGCCCTGCATCGCCCGGATCCGCGCCGCGTAGACGAGCAGCCCCGCCTCGCGGCGCCGATCGTTTCGCTGGCGCGACGTCTGAAGGGCCGCCTCGATGATCGGCAGCCCCTCGGCGTCCCGTCCGAGGTGCGCGAGGCAATACCCGAGCGCGCCCTGGGCGAACGGCAAGAAATCGAGCTGCATGGGCTCGGCCACCGCGACGGCCCGCCGCAGGCCGAAGCAAGCGCGATCGTAGGCGCCGAGGTGCATGTACGCGAGCCCGACGTTCGTCCGCTGCACGCAGGCGTTGCGGATGTCACTCGCCTCGGTGAAGCCATCCACGGCAGCCTCGACGCGGCGCAAGTACGCGGCCGGATCCCCCTCGAAGATGGCGATCTCGGCGCGGGCCGCAGCAAGCCAAGCCCGGAGGAAGGGGCCCACGACGCCCGCCCGCGCGACGCGGCTGTGGGCATCCCGCGCGAGCTTGCGGCCGAGCTGCGGGACGCCCGCGCGAATGACGAAGATCGCGAGCCGGCACGCGCTCACGAGGTGCGCCTCGGTCGTGACGCCCTCCTCCTCCTCGAGCTGGACGAGCTCGTCCACGCGCGCGAGCAGCCGATCCTTGCGGCCGAGGTAGCCGTACGCGATGACGAGGTGTCCAAACGCGGCATGCCAGCCGTTCGAGCCGCGCGGCATGCGAGCCATCGCCTCCTGGGCCGCCCGCGCGGCCTCGCCGTACTGGCCGAGCCAGCGCTGCGCGATGGTGAGCACGAGCCAGGCCTTGCCGCGGACGTCCTCGCTCTCGCCGGGGATTTCAAGCGCGATCTGCGCCCAGCGGATCGCATCGTCGAGGGCATTCACGTCGAGCGCCTCCTCGGCGAGCTTGACGGGGTCCTCCTCGTCCGTGTGGCCGTGGCTCTCGGAGCCGCCCCACTCGGTCCGCGAAGCCGGCAGCGGGGTCAAGACAGGCACGCGCGGCCGCTGCAAAAGCGCGCCGGGGCGCGGCGGCAGCGGAGGCGGAGGGCGGTTGACCCGGACGTACCCACCGCCGTCCTCGGGCAGAGGAGCGCCGAAGCCGTCCGGCAGGTCGTGCACCGGCGCGTCGAGCACCGGGTCCTCGATCGGGACGACGTCAGCGAGCCCCGGCCCCACGAACTGGCCCGGATTCGGCGCCGCATGCCCGACGAGCAAGCGCGTGCCGCCATGGGCCTCGCAGAGCGCGTCGCGGAAATCGAGGATCGTAGCGAAGCGCTCCTTGAGGTCACGCGCAAGCGCACGTGCGACGGCAGGCGCGAAGGGCCAAGCCGCCTTGGGCGCGACGAAGTCGAGCGAGGGCGGCGGATCCGACGAGACGATCTTCGCGAGCAGCCTGGCGAGGCCATCCGCCCCGAAGGGCTGCACGCCCGAGAGCATCTCGAACGTGACGACGCCCATCGCCCACACGTCGGCGCGCGTGTCGATCTTCTCGGCGAGGACCTGCTCAGGGGCCATGTACTGCGGCGTGCCGAGGAGCATGCCGAGGCGCGTGAGGCTCTGCTTGCCCGGCTCATGGAGCTTGGCGAGGCCAAAGTCGATGATCTTCGGGATGATCTCGCCCGAAGGCGAGCGCGCGAGGATGACGTTCTCGGGCTTGAGATCCCGGTGGATGATGCCGGACGCGTGCGCAGCGGCGATGCCGCTCATCACAGGCACGAGGATCGCAAGCGCCTCGTCAGGCTCGAGTGGCCCGCGCGCGTCGAGGTGCTCACGCAAGGTCTGTCCGACGAGCAGCTCCTGCACGAGGTAAAACGCGCCGTCACGGCGGCGGCCAACCTCGAGCACGTTCACGATGTTCGGGTGCTGCACGCGCGCCGCAGCCTGCGCCTCGCGGCGGAAGCGGGCCACCATCGAGGGATCGGTGGTGTAGTGCGGGTGCATGAGCTTGAGCGCAACCTTGCGCTCGATGAGCGTGTCCCACGCCTCGAACACCGTGCCCATACCACCCGAGGCGATCACCCGCTGGAGCGCGAACTTGTCAGCGACAACGGTGCCCGGCGAGAGCGGGATGCTACTCGGAGGCGCGATGGATCGCGGCTCAGGATCGAGGTCAGGCAGCGCGTCGTCGTGGTGCATGCCCGGGGCGAAGGCTCCCTCGTCGTTCCGATCGTCGCCCACGGACGTGCTCCTCTCGGTTGTCCCCACAAAACGCGCGCGGCGCCGTTATACCCACGCACGCGCGGCAGGGGAAGCGGCGTCAAGCGCGTGGCGGCGACGACGCACTGGGGCGTCGCCCCAGGCCCCAGGAGGGGGCTGTCCGCCCCCTCCACCCCGGACCAGCCAGGGGCTGGACCCGTGGTCGATGACCTGCGCGATGCGCAGCTCATCGAGCAGGCCGTGACGGGCTTCGTGGAGGAAGGCTTTATACTGGCCCGCGACCAGGGACAAGGACCGTGGAGACTTCTTCATGACCGAGATTGTCAAGCCGACGTTCGAGCCGTTCCCCAAGATCCCGCGCCTCAACCGGCTGTGCGTCGCCACGGAGAAGATCGACGGGACGAATGCGTGCATCTACGTCGGCGAGCCCGTCTCCCCAAACGCCGGTGCGCCAAACCCAACGCTCCTCCTCGCAGGGTCCAGGTCCAAGTGGATCACGCCGCAGGACGACAACTACGGCTTCGCGCGCTGGGTCGAGGAACATCGCGAAGAGCTCATCACCGGCCTCGGGCCAGGCCTGCATTACGGCGAGTGGTGGGGAGCAGGCATCCAGCGGCGCTACGGCTTGCAGGAGAAGCGCTTCAGCCTCTTCGACACCCAACGCTGGGGAGACAACGCGGAGCGTCCGGCATGCTGCAACGTCGTCCCGGTGCTGGCGCAAGGGATGGACATCCGCGCCGTCACCGAGAAGGCGCTGGCCCTCCTCCGCAAGGAGGGTTCACGCGCCGCACCCGGCTTCATGCAGCCCGAGGGCGTGGTCATCATCCACTCAGCCTCGGGCGGCTCGTTCAAGGTCACCCTGGAGAAGGACGAGGCCCCGAAGGGACAGGGCAAGGAGGAGCCACGAGCCCTCCAACGACGGCCTTCGAGGTGAGCGCTGGGGCGTTGCCCCAGGCCCCAGAAGGGGGCTCTCCGCCCCCTTCACCCCGGACCAGCCAGGGGCTGGACCCGCAGTCGATGACCTGCGCGATGCGCAGCTCATCGAACAGGCCAGGGCAAAAGCGGCGACGCTTCGGCCCATCGAGACGGTAGGCAGAGTTCCCTACGGCCGAATCCCGAGCAGCGAGAGCGCATCCGACCAGAGAGGCCAGAGCGTGCGGTCGGGGTGGGCCATCAACACGAGCGCGCCATTGTCGAGGCGCCTGACGTACGCCGGCGTGTGCTCCTCGATGAAACGGATGTGCTCCTCGGTCACGGGGATCATGTCCCGCTCGTCGGCGGAGGAGCGTCCGATTTCGTCGATCAGGCGAGAGAGCTCCCATTGCATGGCTTCCCATGTGGGATGTAGCTTTTCCTGGGCTGCCTCGAGGGCCTCGAGCAAGACCTTGGGAGGCAGGTCGAGCGCTGCGAGCACTTGTTCGCGCGCCAATCGCTCTTCATCGATGATCCAAACGCTGCTCCCGCGCGGCGACGCTTCGACGCGCGCCCGGAGCACGTCGATCGGAGAGCTCACCGCGAGATCGATCCGCTCCTTGTCGTGGAGGTGCATCCACGTCAGCGCGAGATCACGGCCGGGATATCCATCCGCGTGGTAGGTCCCTGCCATGGTCATGGGAGCGCCCCAGTCCGGCCCTTCGCCGCAGCCGCCCGTCGTGATGGCGGGGCTCGCCGTGCAAAACCGAACGAGGAGGTCGTAGCTGTCGATCAGCGCGATTTTCCAAGCGACCCCGGCCTCCATGGCCAGGGACGAAGGACCTCCGCGTTTCAGCCGCGGCAGCTCCGCCGGCAGGAGGAAGCCCTCCTCGAACCCCTTGTACCAGAAACCGATGTCGAGCGTGCTACCTCCGCATCCGCCCAGGAAGTATTTGTCAGCCTTCCAATCCATGTGCACGTTGACACAAAACCGAAGCTCGCGGCCGGAGGGCGCCGCGAGGTCGTCGATGTCTGCTCTCTGCCACCCGTATCTCCCCTCGTAGTTGTGGCGAACCACGGCCGTTGCTTTCGCTGGGGTCAGGGAATACTCCGAGTCGTCGTCACCCGCCTTGTCGAAGTCGTACACCGTGCAATGTCCCGATGCGCCCACCAGGGCCGCCAAGGCCGAGGTGAAAGCCTCGAAGCGCCCGGCCTCTGGGCACCACGCGAAGAACGTTGGCCAAGGCCTCGGGCCCTCGCTGTCTGTCTTGCGGTTCCATTTTCTTCTCATATCTCCACCAGGTGGACGACGAGGTTGATGTTCTTCGCTCCGGTCACCTTCACGAGGTCTCCGTCAGCATTCTTCATCGTCCCATCTCCAACCCTCTTGAACCCCGCCTTGAGCTTTGCCCCCTTCGGCACGACAATCTGCACCCGCTCCACGAAGCCGGCAACGTTTCTCTCGCCCAGCTTGGCCATGACGTTGTCGAACTGACTGAGCGCCTTCGGCACGTTGACGACGCTCATCGGGCCGACAAACTTCGCGTCGCTGAGGATGAGCCCGTTCGTCGGCGTGACCGAGAGGAAATCGCAAGCCCTGGAGACGAGCCGCGTCTGGGAGCTCTCGGCGATGCCCAGCAATCTGCGCACTTCGCCGTCCCCGAGCGCGAGCATCTTGTGTCCCTCCTTCTTGATCAAGTAGAGCGCCACGTCTCGCTCGAACACGTGCTCGAGTTTCTTGCTGAGCTCGTAGCCCCCGCGTTTGATCCCTCTCCACTCGCTGATCCGACTCTTGCTGAGCGCCGCGACGAGCTCCGGCCCGAACTCCACGACGCCCTGCGCCGTCGCCTTCGCGGCCGCGCCGATGGGCGCATTCTTCATTCCCTTGTGGAACGCGACGCCCGCCCCCACGCCCGTCCCGACCGCCGAGAAGATCCGCTCGCCGAGCGACAGATCCCTCCCGACGGGCAAACAAAACTCCTTCCCCGTCACCGCCTCGCACAAATCGAGCGCCGCCCCCACGTACGGCACGAACCCGATCCCGATCCGCGTCGCCGCGTGCGTCATCGTCACCATCACGTCGACGTAGGGCATCGTGACGTCGCCGAGCTCCGACACCCCCGCGGAAAACGCCCGGATCATCTGGAAGAGGTGCGTCTTCTCCAGATCGACGGTGCCCCCATCGCCGAACCCCATCGCATTGAGCGCGTCCTTCAACTCGTCCGCGTATGCGCCGTACAGGTTCTTCAAGACCCCGTCCACCTGCGCGCGCACGTCCGGCGGCACCTGCGAATTCAAAAACCAATCCGCGGCGTCCATGTATTGCTTCAGGTGGCTCGTCACCTTGTTCTGCGCATTCAAGAACGCGCTCATCTCGGCCTGCGTCACGCCCGAGCCCGACAAAAGCGCCTTTTCAATCGCCGCCTGGTTCGCCCGCCACGCGCGCACCGTCGCGACGAACGAGCCGCGATCGATGACCTCGCCACCCGAGACGTCCTCCTCGAGCGCCGCGATCACCGCATCCGCATACGCTGCATAAGGATCCTTCCCCGGCTCGAACGCGCCCGGCACACCCGAAAGATCCGGGATGTCGACCGAGGGCGTCCCGCTCGGGCCGAGCCCGTAGTTGAACGGATCCTCCGGATGGAACCCGCCCGCGCGCGCGTCCGCCGTCAGGAAGTCCGCCACCGCGTCCGCCTGCGCGCCGAACTCCGCGGCCAGGCTCGCGAGCTCGTTTTGCAGGTCGACGACGCTTTGCTGGAGATCGTCGAAAAGCTCTACCAGCGCCGCCCGCGTCGCCTCGTCGACGACGCCCGTGTATCGATCGAGGATCGCGTCGAGATCCACCTGCGCGATTTCATCGAGCGGCCTCTGCACCAGATCGTGAAGCTCCAGCTCGAGCTCCCGCAGGAAGCTCAGCCGCTCGTCGAGCTCCGCGATCGCCGACGCGTTCGCCAGGAGCGCCTCTCGCTCGTGCGCGATGGCCACTTCCAGGTTCGTGATGGCCTGCGCGAGCGGAGGGTTGATCTCTGCAAGCGCGAGGCCGACCTGCGTGCTGCCGCTGAAGGCTATCCCATCGCGGCGGACGTCGAACAGCGGCTTCTGGATTCCGAGCGTCGGCGCGACGAGCGTCACGAAATTCTGCGAATGGACGCAGGTATTGTTGCCGGTGGAGGCCGTGACCCCGAACGAGAACTCGTTCGTGCCCATGCGCAGCAGCACGGAATCGAAGGGGGCTTCCGCCACATTCCCCCGCGAACCGTCGGGGCTCACGAAGTAGGCCGCGGGGACCTCGAATGTGGCCAGCGGCATCCCATTCCCGTGAAAATAGGCGCCTCCTTTCATGCCGAGCCTGGCGTCCTCGCAGGAGTTGCTCTCCTGGAGCATCTCCCAATGCACGGTATACGGCGTCCCTGCGAGCGCCGTCATCGGAAGGACGCATGCAAGAAGCAGGAGCGCCAAGCAAAGAAACCTCTTCATAACCCCTCCGTGCTCTCGAGCGTCTCGAGCTCCGCCGCCATCGCCGCGAACCGCTGCCGCAGCGGCTTGCACGCCGCCTCTCGGAACGAGGACGATCCCTCCGCGCAAAGCGGCTTCAACTGGAGCAGCCTCTTCAACGTTCGACGTCGCTTCGCCGCGTCAGGCGACGCGAGCGCGCTCCCCGTCGCGCCGGCCTCGTCGAGCTGCGCGAGAAGCGCGCCGGTGTCGGCCTGAAATGCGGCGGAGGCCTTCACGCTGCGCGACGCCATCGCGTCCTCACCCGCGACCGGGCCAGCGCCGAGCAAGGCGAGCGCGTGCCGTCGCAAAACGAGCCCCGTCACGAGCGACGTCGCCGTCTTGTCGCTGCGCTTGACCCGCTGCTCCACGTATCCGAGCATCGCGTGGATCGACCGCTGCGCGCCCGACGTCATGTCCGGCATGGCCGCGCCATGCGCGGCCATGAATTCCGTGTGCGGCGCGATCGCCTCCTCCGAGGTAAGATCGAATTGCAGGATCTCCGCGGACAGCTCGAACGCATGAAGCACGAGGTCGTTCGGCTTCGCGCTCGCAGCCTTCGCGGCGCTCAGGATCGCCTGCTCGACGCCGTCGATCGTATCGAGCGTCGTCGTTGACGCCTCGTCCGCGAGCTTCTCGTACGCCTCTGTCTCGGCCGCCTCGGTCGCGCGATAGCTCGAATATTCCGCGACGAGGTTTTTGTATGCGGCGCCGAGCAGCGAAGCGTCCTCCTTCGCGCCGTCGATGATGGACCGCGCCGCGCCCATGGCTTGCTTGTCGCTCGCGATCGCGGCAACGAGCGGGTCTTTCTCGGCGTTCGCTTTCTCCACGAGCGCCGCCTTGAAGTTCCCGATCGCGTCGACGGGCTCCTCCGACAGGATTTGCCGCTGCTTACGCTTTGCTTGCCGGAGGAGCTCTCCCATCCGGCCGTCCATGCTCGCTCGGTAGGACTCCGCGCTCTGCGCGTTGACGCGCAAGGAGAAGAGCACCTCGTCGATATCCGCGAACCACGCGTCGAGCTTGCCCCTGCTGCGGACGAGCTCGTCGAGCGTCACGTCCTCCGGCCATTCGGCCCACATCTGGATAGGCAATGTTCCATGGACCTTCGCTTCCGCCCACGCGCTGCTCGGACTGCGTTCCGTGCTCACGCAATACTCGCCCCCTTCGCTCGGCGACGCGCAGAATCGCCCCAGGGAGGGATCGTCGCCCGGGAAACACGAGGACAAAGCCCCCGCCGCGGCGAGGAGCACCGCGCGGAAGAAAGGTTTCGACTTCATGCCTATCGGATAACCGAAGGACCAGCGAAGAGCCAACCACGCCTGTCAAGGCAGAAGGAGTGTGCTGGCACGCGCGCGGAGGCGTTCACGCCATCGCTTCGCTGGGGCCTTGCCCCAAGCCCCACCCGGGGCTGTCCGCCCCGGGACCCGGACCAGCCAGGGGCTTTCCCCAAGCTCAGACGCACAATGTACGAAGCACTCGATTGCACGCCACCGCCCCCGCGCGGCAACCCCCTCCCCCACGAATGCATCCCCAACCCCCGCCAAGGCACGCCCTCCACCCGCGAAGGCACCCCCTCCCCCCGCGAAGGCACGCCCGCTCCCCCCCAAGGCAGACCCTCGACGTGTGGCGGCACACGTCGACCCCATGGATGCAAACACCGACCGCAGGAATGCAGCGCGCCGACGTGTAAATGCACACAGTCCCTCCGCCGCGGCAGACGTTGCCGTCACGAAGGCACGAGGCCGACCCGTGAATGCACAGTGCGGGCGCGGAGCTGGGGCGTTGCCCCAGGCCCCAGCAGGGGCTGTCCGCCCCTGCACCCGGACCAGCCAGGGGCTGGACCCAAGCTCGATGAACTGCGCAATGCGCAGTTCATCGAACAGCCAGGG
>NZ_SSMQ01000089.1 GCF_005144585.1 Polyangium fumosum
GCCGCGCGTCGAGCTTCGCCTCGCCACGCGCCGCCCACGGGCTCGCCTCGCCACGCGCCACCGCAGCCAGCGACGTGAGCAGCTCCTCCCGCGAGCCTCCCACCACCGCAAGACGGTGCTCGAAATGCCTGCGCCGGACACTCGCCGTATACGCAATGTCTTGAAGGGACGCCGCGCACTCCCCGGACAGGTAGCCTCGGTAGGCGTCGACGAGCGCGGCGAGCGCTTCGGGGCTGCGCGCGGACAGCGGCAACACCCGGCTCGACACCTCCACGGGAGCCGCCGCCACGGCGCCCATCGGTGCCTCCTCCACCACCACGTGCGCGTTGGTGCCTCCGATGCCGAACGAGCTCACGCCCGCGCGGCGAGGGGTCGCGCCACGCTTCCACTCCTTGAGCGCAGCATTGACGTAGAAGGGGCTGTTCGCGAAATCGATCGCCGGATTGGGCGTCTCGAAGTTCAGGCTAGGCGGCAGCTCCCCGTGGCGAAGGGCCAGGACCGTCTTGATCAGGCCCGCGACACCGGCTGCCGACTCCAGGTGCCCGAAGTTGCTCTTGATCGATCCGATGGCGCAAAACTGCTTCGCCGAAGTGCCAGCGCGAAACACCCGGCTGAGCGCCGCGATCTCGATGGGATCCCCGAGCGGCGTCCCCGTCCCGTGCGCCTCGACGTACTGGATGCTCCGGGCCTCGACCCCCGCGAGCCCCAGCGCCTCGGCGATCACCTGCGCCTGGCCCACTTCGCTCGGCGCGGTGTAACCGACCTTGAGCGAGCCGTCGTTGTTGATCGCGGATCCACGAATGACGGCGTGGATCATGTCGCCGTCGGCAATCGCCTCGTCCAGCCGCTTGAGGAGCACGATACCGGCGCCGTTGCCCGCGATCGTGCCCCGCGCCTTCGCGTCGAACGTCCGGCAATGGCCGTCGGGGGCGAGGATGAACCCCTCCTCGTATCGATATCCGGCGTGCTGCGGGAGCCGAACGGTGATCCCGCCCGCCAGGGCCATATCGCATTCGCGATCCAGCAAGCTCTGGCATGCCAGATGGACCGCCACCAGGGACGTCGAGCACGCGGTCTGGACGCTGATGCTCGGACCCCGGAGGTTCAATCGATAGGAGGTCAGGGTCGCCAGGTAGTCCTTGTCATTGCCGATCATCTCCTGGAAGCCGACAGCGCCCTTCGCAATGAATCCGCTGGTCGTCAGGAAATGCGAGAGCAAATAGGTGCTCACGCTGGCGCCGGCATACACACCGATGGCGCCTTCGTACGCGAAAGGATCGTAGCCGGCACCCTCGAGCGCTTCCCATGCGCACTCCATGAAGATGCGATGCTGCGGATCCATCGTCGCCGCTTCGCGCGCGCTGACCCCGAAAAAGGATGCATCGTACCGATCGACATCCTGCAGGATCGCGCCGGCCCGCACATAACTTGGATCCTGCATCAACGTGCGATCGACCCCCGACGCCTGAAGCTGCTCCTCCGAGAAGAAGGCGATGGACTCCACGCCGTTCCGGAGATTCCTCCAGAGCTCGTCGACGTTCCTCGCGCCCGGGAACCTCCCGGCCATGCCGATGATGGCAATCGCGTCGGACAGCTCCTCAGGCTCACGCTCACTCATACGCACGTTCCTCTATCGAACACGGATTCCGCATGCACCCATCGACCAGCACGCTCGTTATCGACGCCCTCGGGCTTTCCTTCGGGCCTCTGCACGGGAGAGCGCCTTGTCGAGGGGCACCTCCTCGCTCCCGCCCTTCTGCAGGCGGGCCGCGAGGGCACTGATCGTCGCGTAGCGGAACAGCTCGACGACCGCGAAGTCCTTGGTGATGCTGTCCTTGATGCGACTCGCTATCCGGACCATCAGGATCGAGTTGATCCCCAGCTCGAAAAAGCTCTGGTGGATCCCGACTTTTTGGAGCCCGCTCACGTCCATCACGATGGCCGCGAGGCTCGCCTCCATCGCGTCCCGCGGCGCCACGAGCTCCGCCTCGGAAGAGACCGGCATGGCAATGAGCTGCAGCGCTTTTCGATCGACCTTGCCGTTGGCCGTCAAGGGCAGCGCGTCGAGCAGCATGAAACCCGCCGGGATCATGTATGCCGGCAATTTCGCGCGCAGAAAATCACGAAGCGCCGCGTCGAAGCTCCCCCTGCGCGCGGCGTCGGCGTTGCTCGGCACGACATAACCTATCAGCTGCTTTCCGCCGCCGTGCGCCCCCTTTGCCACCACCGCAGCGGCGGTGACGCCCGGATGCTGGACCAGCGCGGCCTCGATCTCGCCGAGCTCGATCCGGTGTCCACCGACCTTCACCTGGTCGTCGTCTCGCCCCAGGAATTCGATGTTACCATCCCGCAGGTATCGGCCCATATCACCGGTCCGATAGAGCTGCTCTCCCGTCCGTGGATGGCGAAGGAAGCTCTCTCTCGTCTTCTGCTCGTCCCGCCAGTAGCCCTTGGCCAGCCCGATTCCGCCGATGTAGAGATGGCCCGGGACCCATACGGGACACGCATCGAGCGCCTCGTCCAGCACGTGGAAGGTCTGATTCACCATCGGCCGGCCATAGGGAATGCTCTTCCACGCGGGATCGACGTGGTCGATCGGGTACAGGATCGACCAGATCGACGCCTCGGTGGCGCCGCCGAGGCTCATGACCTGAACCTTTCGCGCCTCCCGCGCGTCGTCGCCGACCAGCGCCGCGATGCGGCCCGGCAGCGTGACGGGAATCCAATCGCCGCTCATGAGGACCAGACGCAGCCGATCCGGCGTGGCCTCCGGCCGGCCGGTCGCGTGCTCCACCAGCATCTCCATCAGCGTCGGCACGGAGTTCCAGAGGGTGACGCCCTCGCGGACGACGAGCTCCGCCCAATGCTCTGGATCCAGCCTGCGCTCCTGGTCCGGGAGCACGATCGTCCCGCCCGCCGCGAGCAGACCGAAGATATCGTACACCGACAGATCGAAGCTCAACGAGGACACCGCGAGCACGCGATCTTCGTGGCCAACGCCGAAGCGACGATTGATGTCGAGGATCGTGTTGACCGCGCCGCGATGATCGATGACGACGCCTTTCGGCGAGCCGGTCGATCCGGACGTGTAGATCACATAGGCCAGATCCTCGGGTACCTGCACCGGCGAAAGGGGACCGTCCTCGAAGCCAGACCACGTCGTCTCGTCGTCGACGCAGAGCCGCGTGACCGCGTCGGGCCATTGCAGCCCGTCGTTCACCTTGGATTGGGTGAGGACCAGCTCGACCTGACCGTGTGCGATCAAATAATTCCGTCGCTCCTCCGGGAGCGCCGCGTCGATGGGTAGATACGCGGCGCCGGACGCGACGATGCCGAGCACCGCGGCCACCTGCTCCCAGCCTTTCTCCATCACCACGCCGACCAGCTTCCCCGGGGCTGCCCCCTCCTTTCGCAGGCGGCGCCCAATGCGACAGACCAGGCGGTCGAGCTCGCCGTACGTCATTCGCCTCTCCGGCGAAACAATGGCGAGATGCGTCGGGCGGGCCTCTGCCTGCGAGGTGAACAGGGTGTGGAGCAGCTCGGTCGAGGTCGGCTCCTGTGTGAGGTTGGCCCGGCGGCGGGGCTCGAGGTGCTCCTCGCGCAGGAGCAGGGGCGCCGTCACGGGCTCCTGCCACGCGGCGTCGTCCGAGGCCAGCCGTTCCAGGAGGCGGGCGTAGGCGTCGAACATATCGGCGACCATTCCCTCGGGGAACATCGCATCGATCGCGTCCCAGTGGAAACACAGCTCGCCGTCATGCTCGTAGGTCTGGTGATCCAGCCAGACTTGCGGCGTCTGGGTGACCGCGTAAACGCTCTTTCCGAGCCAGCCCATTCGCCAGTTCTCGGCGCAGGGCAGCCCGAGGAGGCTCGTGAACACGATGGGCATCAGGTCGAGATCCATCCGCCCGCGGGCCCGCGTGACCTCCCGCATGACCCGCACGCCACCGACGTGGGAGTGATTCATGTCCTCCAGCAGCCGCGCCTGGAGGTGCTGTGCGCGCGCCGCAAACCCGCCCGGAGGGGCGTCACACGTGAGCAGGAGTGTCGACGTGAAGTCTCCAATGAGATCGTTGACCTCCGCATGGAGGGGCAACCTGCGGAACATCGTCAGGGTGATGCTGAAGCGCTGGCGCCGGCTCCAGATCCGGAGCACCTCCGAAAAGGCGGCGGCGAGCATCCCTGTCGGCGTCATTCCCAGCTCCGCGGCCCGACCCTTCAGGCGTCGCCAGGCGTCCGCAGCGAGCGTGCCCGCGTGGCGGAGGACCTCGGGCTGCCCAGCGGCCGGCACCGGTCCGAGTGGCAATTCGGGGGCCGTCGGGAAGTCGACCACACGACGGAACCAGTAGGATTCCGCCGCCCGTACCTGATCCGAGCCCTGGAGCCCCGCCTCGGCGACCACATAATCCCGAAACGAAAGCCCCGGCCTGACCCAGGGCGTGGAGGAATCGCGGTAAAGGTGTCGCCACTCCTCGATGAGCCGGAGGAGGCTCGCGGCGTCCACGAGGAAGAGATCGATGCTGAAATAGATCCTCGTGTGGCGCTCGTCGAGGCGAATCGCCCGGATGTCGAACAGCGGCCACACCTCGAGATTGTAGACCCGGTGGGACATCGACCGGCGTGTCTCTTCGAGCATGGCAAGGACCGCTTCCGGAGGCTGCCCTCGCAGATCGAGCGTCTCGATCCCGTAGGTGGGCACCGCCTCGAGGAAATGCTGCCTGCCATCGGGGAGTACGACCGTCCGGAGCACGTCATGGCGGTCGATGAGCTGCCGCCAGGCGGCCGCCAGGCAATCGATATCGAGATCGGCGGCGTCGACCTCCGAATAGAAATGACACCCGACGTTCCCGCCCGCGGTGGGTACGAGCCGGCCCAGCAGATAGGCCTGCTGAATCTCGGTGAGCGGGAAAGGGAGGTGCCGCTCGGCCGGAGCCGGTACGAGCTGGGACGCGGAGCCGTGCTCGGATCGGCGCAAAAGCGCCAGGATCTCCTGCTTGTGCTCCACGATTCGATCGCGGAGCGTGGCGTCCAGTGTCCCTCGCGGGGCTCGAATTTGAAGCTGCTCTGCCTCGACCGAGAGCTTGACGCCGAGCCGCGCAAGATCGGTCAGTAGCTGGACCGCGCTCATACCGTGACGATCTCCCACTCCTCACCCGTGCTTGATTCCCCGACCGTGTCGCGCACCGCGCTCACCAGGCTCTCCGATGTCAATTGCTCCAGGAGATAGGAGCTGATCCGGCGGACATCCCCCTTCTGGAGGACGAGCATGGTCGGCACCGCAATCCCCAGGGTGGCTTCGATGCGGTTCCTCATGATCATGGCCATTAGCGAGTCGAGCCCCAGCTTCCCGAGCGGCAGGAGGGGATCGATGTGCGCCGACTCGAGCTGCAGGACCTCCGCGAGCTGCGCCGAGAGAAACTCCTCGAGCAGCCGCCGGCGATCACCGGGAGCGGCTGCATGGAAGGTTTGTCGCAGGGAGGACGCGCTGCGCTGCGGTTTGTCCCTGCGCTCGTGCTCATTGCCGACATACGCATCGCTCGAGGGCTCTCCGGCGCCGTCCCTCCAAGCAGCCGCCGCGATCCAGTACGATCGGCGCTGCCACGGGTAGGCTGGGAGCGCCACGCACTTCGCGCTGTCGGGATAAAGCGGCGCGAGATCCACCGCGGCCCCCCTCGTGTACAGCGCCCCCATGACCCGGAGGAGGTGGCGCCGCGCCTCCTGCCCGCGCCGGATCGAAAACAGCACCTGTCCCTGCACCCGCTCCGCCGCGAGACACCGCTCCAGGTGAGCGGCGAGCACCGGGTGCGGGCCCACCTCCAGGAAGAGCCGATGTCCGTCACGGATGGCCGTTCGCATTGCGTCCGCGAGCTTGACCGGCTCCCGGATATTCCTCCCCCAGTACGCCGCGTCCAGGGCATCGCCCGGGACGCGCTCACCCGTCACCGTGCTGTACATCGTGCCGGCCGTCGATTGCACGGAGACCGCGCGCAGCGCGCGCACGAACTCCTCCCGCAGGGGATCCATCTGCGGGCTGTGGAACGCATAATCGACCCGGAGTTCCTGGCAGCGTAGCCCCTCGCCCGAGAGCCGGGCGAGCGCCTGCGAGAGCGCGGCGGTCTCCCCCGAGAGCACCACCGAGCCCGGGTCATTGACAGCGCCGATCGCGAGCCGCCCCTCGTACCTGGAGAGCATTTCGGCCGCCGCACCGGCCGTCATCTCCACGGCCGCCATTTTCCCGCGACCCGTGGCATGCTGCATCACCCGGCCGCGGCAACACACGAGGCGCACCGCCTCCGCGAGCTCGAGGGCGCCCGCGACGTGGGCCGCGGCCACCTCGCCGACGCTATGCCCGATCACCGCGTCGGGCCGCACGCCCCACGACGCGAACAGGGCGGCGAGCGCCACCTCTATCGCGAAAAGTGCCGGCTGCGCCACGGCCGTCTCCCCGAGCCGCGAAGCCGCCTCGGGCGCCAGGATCTCCTCGATCACCGAGAACCCCGCGTGCGGCCGCATGAGGGCGTCGCACTCCTCCATCACCCGCCGGAAAACCGACTCCTCGGCGAGCAGCGCCCTCCCCATCCCCGCCCATTGCGATCCCTGCCCCGGAAAGACGAACACCACCCCGGGCATGCCCCCGGGCTCGACCTTGCCCCGGACGACGCCGGCGTGCCATTCGCCGCGCGCCGCCGCCGAAAGCGTGGCGTGCATCTCCTCCCGCGTCCCGCCGATCACGGCCAGGCGGTGCTCGTGGTGGGTGCGGCGAAGGCCGGCCGTGCAACAGAGATCGGATATCGCGAGATCGGGCCGCTCTACGAGCCAGGATGAAAGGTCGCCCGCGCGTGCGCTCAGCGCGGCCTCGGACCGGGCGGAGAGCACGAGCAACTCCGCGCGCGGCTCGTCGGCCGCTGCCGCGCATGCGACATCGCCCTGAACCTCTCCCGTGCGACGCGCAGGGACCCCCTCGAGCACGACGTGGCAGTTGGTGCCTCCGAATCCGAAAGAACTCACGCCGGCCAGCGCCGGTGCATCGCCAACAGCCGGCCATGCCTCGACAGCGTCTTGCACCTTGAGGCGCAGCTTTCCGAAGGGGATATCTGGATTCGGCTCGCTGAAATGGAGGTTCGGCGGGATGAAGCGGTGCTTCAAGGCCAGCGCTGCTTTGATGAGGCCTGCGACCCCGGCTGCGGATTCGAGGTGACCGATGTTGGTCTTGGCCGAGCCTATCCGGAGCGGGCGCTCGGCCGGGCGACCCGCGCCGAGTACGGCTCCGAGCGCGCTTGCCTCGATACGATCACCGAGAGCCGTCCCGGTGCCGTGGGCCTCGACGTAGCACACATCGGCGGGATTCACCCCTGCCCGCGCGTAGGCCTCCCGGAGCAGCGCCTCCTGAGCCTCGACGCTCGGCGCGAGCAGCCCGTCGCCGAATCCGTTGTTGTTCACCGCGCTGCCACGAATGACGCAATAGATCGGGTCGCCGTCCGCGAGCGCGAGGGAGAGCGGCTTGAGCACCACCACCCCGCCGCCCTCGCCGCGCACATAGCCGTCGGCGCGCGCATCGAACGCCTTCGAGCGGCCGTCGCGGGCCATGGTTCCGAGCTTGGACATGGCGATCGTGCTCTCGGGAGCGAGGATCAGGTTCACGCCCCCGGCGAGGGCGAGCGTGGATTCGCCGCTGCTCAAGCTCTGGCACGCCATGTGGACGGCGACGAGGGACGACGAACTGGCGGTGCTGACCGCGATGCTGGGCCCCCGAAGGCCGAGCGAATACGAAATCCGGGCCGGAATGATGCTCAGGTCCTGCCCCGTGGCCGTATGCTGGAGGATGGCGTCGGGCCTCCCGCCCGCGATCCTGGCATAATCGCTCCACATCGCCCCGAAGAACACGCCCGTCTGGGTCGCCGTGAGGGCATCCACCGGTACCCCTGCATCCTCCAGGGCCTCCCAGGAGAGCTCGAGCATGAGCCGCTGCTGGGGGTCCATCTCCGACGCCTCGCGCGGGGAGATCCCGAAGAACAGGGGATCGAACTGGTCCACCTGCTCGAGAAAGCCCCCCCAGCGCGTGTTCATCTTGCCGGGAGCGTGAACGTCGGCGTGATAGAATGCGTCGGCACTCCATCGTGCGCTCGGCGTCTCCGTGATCGCGTCCTCGCCCCTGCACAGCGTCTGCCAGAAGGCGTCGGCACTCGGGCCCTTTGGGAGGCGACAGGCGAGACCGATGATCGCGATCGGCAGACTCCTCGACGGCACGCCGGGATCCCGTCGCTCACGTATCCATCGCATGTCTCGTTTCACCTCGACGAATTGACGCCTTGTTCGAATGCGATCATTTCGACCCCCGAGACGGACAGCTTGATCTCTTTGAATCCGCTCACGTCCACGAGGTCCTTCATCGCGTGGCTCAGGTAGATGTGCCCTGGAGTGCCCTTGTCCTGGGCCATCTTCGAGGCGATGTTCACCGGCTGGCCTGCGATATCCCTGCCACCCGTCGCCAGGTCGAAGATCATGAGGGTGCCCGCATCGATGCCGATGCGGCAAGAGACGTCCTGCCTCGTCAGATCCGCGCCGAATTCTCGCGCAAAGGCAAGGGCGGCGGTGCCGGTATCGAAGACGTAGATGCCCAGCGGCCCGACCACCTTGATCTCGGTGCCATTGTGCTGCGAGAGGTGCCGCATGCCCACGTCCTTCATGAAGGCGGAGAGGGCCATGTTGCCGAGGAGATCGACCTCGTAAGACTCGTCGGGCTTGCTTTCCCGCTCGATGAGCACGACGACCTTGCTTTGCGTGTACCTCTGCAGTATCCGTGCGCCGAACGCGGCGTCGTGGAGCGCGGCGTCGTAGGTGATGAGCTCGCCGTAGAATTGCTCCGAGTAGGGGATCGGATATCTCTCCTTCGTGGGTACGACGCCGGAGAGGCGCGGCCCGTCCACGATACGGTACAGGCTGCCAACCACCATCGGCTCGTCCTCCCGCTTGACGGCGGTGAACGCGTGCGTCGGCGGTAGGAGGTCGAGAAAGGCCTGGGTGATGACGATTTCCCCGCCTGCGGTGTCATTTTCGGCGATCTCTTCAATGGCGTCCGCCTCGGTGCCGTACAGGCCGCCGCTGATCGAATAGAATTCGCCGTAATGTGCGCCGAGGCCGATCTTGATCTGGCACCTCTCGTTGATCTCGTCCTGTATCGTCAGCAGCGCCGAGAGCAGGGTCTCCGCCGAGACGGCGGGAGGGTAGAACATTTGGGTGTTGTCCGCGGCCCAGATGCCGACCCCCTGCCCGCCGATCGCCGCACCGTAGCCATATACGATTTCCTTCGGCTGGCTGAGGATCGCCAGAATCTCGATGAGGCTTTTTTGCCCCGAGAGCTTGGTCAGACCAGACGAGTCGGAGGAGACGCTGTAACCTCTGACCTTGAAAGGCTCGAGCAGATTCTGGGCATCCTGTGGTCCCTGTTCACTGCTCAACCATCGCTCGACGAGCTTCACCGGCAAAGTGCCGGTGATGTCCTGCGCGACGTCGAAGAGGCTAGGCGAGTACTGCTCCCTTGTGGCTTTGAACCCCATGTTTTACCCTACACTTTGCTGCCCAACTGCTACTGGCCGCGGACTCACAGGTCAACACAAAACGGCCCGTCCTGGGCGAACATTTTGTGAAGTTGAAACCAGACACAACCAACACGGGTCCGCGCGATGAGGTGGATGACACTGCCGCGAGCCAATACGACCGCGTTTCCTAGTCCTCCGGTCACTTGGCCGATTTTCTCCAGGACCCGTGGCGTGTTGCCAGCATCAGTTGCGTACTGGAGGCATCAGAAAAAGAGTCGCCGTGGGCCCGTTTGGGCTGGATTCCATGGATTGTGCTGCTCCTGCGACGGCGACCAGCAACATCTATGCCAGAAAACCAACGCGCTGCGTAGACCTCACCTTGGTGCGCAGTTCGATGGTGTTCACAGGACTTTCGGGCTTCCTTACGCGACTCGTCTGAGGTCGTCAGGCGCCGGAGCATCAATGCGATCATTGCGTGGACGGCGAGGAGCATCCTCATGATGTCGCCAAGCAGATGACGCTTCCGCCCGTTCACCTTTTCCCCGCGTTGAAGCCCGTTGGTTTTTTGACGCTTTGGCTATCGCCGATGGCCGCGGTCGGCTCTGGCTCACGGCCGGCTTTCACGCGGAGCATGCGGCGGAGCCGGTCGTGGATACGTTCGTCCACCGCCGGCACCATTGATAGATAGAAAGCGGTGGGAAATCATGCGGGAGTTGTCTCTACGAACAGCCGGTCCGCGTACAGTAACGAACGGCGTTCATGATCTCCCGCGGGTGGAACTTCGGTTCCTGGAGATTTAGGATCCAGATCGGAGGCGGAAGCAGCTCGGCGATGAGATCCCCTTCGGCATCAGCCAGATCGGAAGGATAACCCTGGCGGGAAGGTCGCTCGTCGATGCCCATGGACACCGGGTTTGGCACGACAGTCTGGTAGGGCCGAACTTCGTGATGAACATCCTCTGAGAGAGCTCTCCGGCAATCCACTTGGAGGCATGTCCCTGGCTGGCGAGCCTTCGCACCTCGGCCTCGCGCTCCGTCAGTGCTCCGCGGTATCGCAGGGACCGAACATCAAGGACAATAAGGTAGCGCCGGCCGTGGGCATCGAACCGATCCATGACGGCCAGTCCACCCGCCGTGAGGCGCTACCATCGTGCAATGGTCTCGGAATCGTCCAGGGCCTGCTTCCAGGACCGATCCTTTTCGACGGCCATGGCTGCCGCTCGAAGCGGCTCGACGAGTGCGCGGCGCGCGGCCGTACCCTCTACTCTCGTTACTGTCCGCTCCCCTGTGTCCCTTGTTCGCTCGCAGTCGACGCAGGAGTCGCTTGAGACGCGGATGTAGCGGTTTCCTGATTCTTTTTCCCATCTGCGGAGCTGGAAACCTCGCCCGGCGCTGCTGCCAGAGCGCCCGTGGCTCCATCGACGTTCAACAGCATCTGCGCTCCCGGCCCCCCGCCTAGCACGACCACCTTCGTGTTCTGCGATCTCGCGAGCTCCAACTGCGACTTCGCGAGCTCCAGCGACGCCTCGATCGTACGCCACTTGAGCATGTCCGGAGAAACTTTACTCGCGATGAGGTTGTAGTCGCGGATCCCAGCCGCCTCCGTTCGCCTCCGCTCGGCCTCCTTCTCTTCCTTCTCCAGCCGGAAGCGATACTCGAGCATGAGCTGCTCTTGCTTGTACTTGTCGGCGATCGCGCTCTGAACGATCTCGGGCAGCTCGATATCAATGAGCTTGAGCTCGTAGAGCTGCACGTAGGGACGCGCATTGCCGCTTTCATCGAGGCGCCCGAGCGCCGATACCTTGCCGACCTCCTGCAGGAGGTCACGCACGCTCGTGTAGATCTCGTGCGCCGTCCGGTTGCCGAAGGTGCGCCGGACGTGGGACTCGACCTCGGGCCGAATCAACCGCTCGAAGTAATCGACACCGATGTCCTGGTGTAGGTAACCGAGCATGTCCCTGTTCGGCTGGTATCGTACGGAGACCTCCAGCGGGAGGTTGAGCCCCTCCTCGCTGAGCACGTCGAATTTCAGCTTTTGCTGCTGCATCCGCGTCTCGTAGACGGTGAGCTCGTCCCAGGGCGGGACCACGTTGAGTCCCTCGCCCCAGATACGATCCGTCACCGTCCCACCGAGGAAAAAACGATACATGACGGCGCTGCTCCCCGCCGGCACGCGGATGAAGATCCGCGGCCAGAGGAAGCCAACCAAGAACAGGAGGACGACCAGCGTCGTATAGAGGGTGAATCGGGCCTTCCGGAGCCACTTCACGAGCCGCTCCCGGAAGGGTGGCTTCTTCACGTCGCCACTCGAAGATCCCTTTTGCATCTCTTCATCCGCTTCCGGCTTGCTCATGGGCGGCTCTCATCATGCGCTGGTCAGGACGGCTTGGTCGCCTTGGAGTCCTCTTTGGACTTCTGCACGTCCGCGACGTACTCCTTGGCGTTCTCGAATTCCTGCTTGAAGTGGCTGCGCACTTTGTGAGGATCAAAATCGAGCAGCGTGCCGCCTGTCTCGAAATGCATGACAAATACCTTTCCTAGCGCCCGGGTGAACGCGCCCGAGATGACGGGGACCGTGACGATGCCGAACGCGGTGCCCACGAACGGAATGAGCTTCCCCAGGCTGGCACCGATCACAGCGCCGGCGCCGACGCCGAGGACTCCCGAGAGGAGCGAGCCGATGAGCTTCTTGGCGATGTCCTCCCGAAAACTCAGCTCATAAAGCTCCGAGAGTTCGGCGAGCATTTTCACCTGAACGCCCGTGACCGCGATGATATCAGCGACAGGCACGGGAACGAGCCCGACGCCGAGCGCCCACAGCACGTTGCGCCGAATGATGGCATCCGCGCGGCCCACGCGTGAAACGGGCTCAGGGGACTTCGGCGCGGTGCTGCTCGGGGACTTTCCCTCGGCCTTCGGCTCGACCTTGGCTTCGGCCTTCGGCTCGACCTTGGCTTCGGCCTTCGGCTCGACCTTGGCTTCGGCCTTCGGCTCGACCTCGGATGTGCTCGTCGCCTCCTCGGTCACCTCGATTTTCGGCGCGTCCGTCTTCTTCTCTGTCGACTGTTTAGATTGCGTGGTTTCGTTCGCCATGATTCCTCTCCGGTTGCAGGTCGAGAAAATGAGCAGGTATCAGTGTCTCCCCGTCGCGTCCCGCCAAGCGCGCGTGAGTTCTGCTACAAACTTACCGTCCAGGCGCGGTGCCTCTACGAACGTCGTGTCGAGCTCCACGCCATAACGTCGAAATTTGAGAAATGGATTCTCGGTGTCCTCGATGTTCCGGAGCTTCAATTCGGTGTTCACCGGTCGGAACCCCCGTTTGACGGCCAGCTTCTGCATCTCCATGCTGCGAAGGAAGCCGATCCACTTCTCGGCAGCCGTGCGTTGCTCGGCGGTGATCTGGCCGTCGTCGAAGATGACGACAGGATGCTCGTTCACGATCGTCGGCTGCGGATACACGACGCGCACTTCCGTCATGACGTCGGCATGCATGTCGATCTGCTGGAAGACACCGAAAATGAGATGCTCCTGCGTCACCACGGCGTCATATCGGCTCGCACCGAGGCTGAACATGGCATCGGTCAAAACATCCGCCGACGCTGTGGGCGGCGGTGCTCCTGCCTCGCATCGCTCGAGCCAGCGCTGGAAAGGTTCACGTCGCTCCTGAAACGAGCGCGCGAAGTCCGCCTCGGCGAGATCACCTCGCACGATCCCCCCCTCTTTCGCGGGTTGCTCGAACGCCTCCTTGATGCGCTCTTGGAGCGCGGCCGGCCTGTCGCTCGGCGGCAATGCGTACTCGTACGCCATCAGGTACAGCGCTTCGAGCCCCTCCGCCGAGCGCGTCGGCGATGGGTGCGTGATTTTCACCTGTCCCCACCGCTTGATTTCGTCGACCGTCGGAAACGGCGCGATATAGGCGCGCTTGGTCCTCTTGTCGACCCGCCGAGCCGCCGGCGCCGGTGGTTGCGGGAGCGCGGCCGGGACGACCGAGTCGTACCAATCGCTCCACGTCCCCGGCACCTTGTGTTCGAGGGCCATCTCATCGAGATTCTGCGGATCCCTCGGCACCCCCGGGCACAACGAGTTCACCCACTGCCCTTCACCATTCTTGTTTTTCTCGAAGATCGCTCCGAGGACCTCGAGCCGGTCTTCCCATATCAAGACCATGAGCGGGGATCGGACGAGCGAGACCTGCTTCGTGATGTCGAATGGCGATCGATCATGATCCTCCCTCCAGCGAGCATCGAAATAGCGGAGGACGAGATCATCCGCGGGGGACCAGATCGTCGGCTTCACTTCGCCTTTCAGGATGGCGTCGGCTCCCTCGACACTGCTCGCCGAAGTCGCTTTGATCTGGATCGTCGGACATATTTTCGCAAACCGAGTTGCTGCCTCGTCGATCCACGCCCGCTTGTCGCCGCTGTACAGCATCTCGACAATGATGGTGTGGCCGTCCTGCGGCGCCGGCCCGCACGTCTCGCTCGAGACGCCGTTCGTGACGTTCACGTCCGCGAGCCGTGATGGCTTTGGAAGGTCGATCACGAACCTGCCACCTCGCGCGAAAAACGCAGCAAAAAGAGCGAGCAGCCCCGAGGAGATGACAATGTCGCGAATGGTGAGCCCGAGCGTCGTTTTTCTCGAGCGATGTTCGTCGTGTTTCCGAATCGGGGCCACGAGATCCTCCATCAATCGACGTATCCATCCGGTCGAAACGCTGCATCCACGACCTCCTCCCAAAGCGTCGGCAATTTTGGGATATCGGCGGCTGCGACGCGTGCCATGAGCTCGTCGCGGGAGGAGACGTCGAACTTCCGGACATAGGCGAGCAGGCATTCCGGACGCGAGAACAAGAACATCAGATCGGTGAGCTGCATCGAGCGAATCACCAGCATCGGGTGCGGCGCCTCGAGGGGGCGGTAGTCAGGGTTGTGCAAGCCGGGCTCGAGGCAGCCGGGGTAGAATTGGCCAATCATCAAGCCCTGCGCGGTGATCTCGGGCTTCAGCGCCTGGTGCACGGGGTCGATCAGCATGGGCCCGCCGTCGTTGGGCAGGTCCGGAAACAGGGTCAGGATGGCGCGGAACTCGCGGCCGACCTCGGTGGCGGGCGGCAGCGTCGGAAAGCGCGCCGCAAGCGCGCGCATCACCGGCTCCACGGCGGCGCGGTGGAGCTCGCCCTGGTACACGTGAAAGCGAATGGCCCGAAAGCGGGCCAGGGCAGGCCCGACGAAGGGGCAGACGTGGCCCTTGCGACCGAGCTGCGGATTCGGCTTGGCGATGTAGGTCTGGAGCCAGGTCAGCACCTCGAGCAGCTGCGCGCGGGCATGTGCAGGCAGATCGACGCTCTGCTCGACGAGCTGGTTGGCGCTGAGCAATTCAGGCTCACTGGCCATTTCATCGATTCTCGGGTTCATGCGCGTTCCACAGACCGAATTCGGCCATACTCCATGGTGATCACACGATCCGCACAGTGGAAAAATCGGTCGTCGTGGGTAACTGCAATGACCGTCTTCCCTCGCTGCTTCAGCGCCGGCAAAAGCTCTTCATAGAAATACGTGCGGAACTCGGGGTCCTGATCAGCGGCCCATTCGTCGAACACACAGATGGGCCGATTCTCGAGGAGCGTCACGATCATGGCCAGGCGCTTGCGCTGTCCGGTGGAGAGATTGCGGTTCGTGAAGCCCTTGTTCTCGAACGACGTCTTCTGCTGCAGATCCATCTGCGCGAGCAGCCGATGCACGGCCGCTGGGTCGACGTCGAGCAGCCCATAGAGCTTGGCGAACAGGTGGAAGTCCGAGTAGATGGCCGAGATCTTCTCCCGATACGCGGCGACATTGCTGGAATCGACGCGTATCCCGCCGACCATAAGCTCACCGCCCGTCGGCGGATACAGCCCCGTGAGCACCTTGAGGGCCGTCGACTTGCCGCTCCCGTTTCCGCCGACGATGAACACGATCTCGCCTTCCGCGATGTCGACGTCGAGGGGGCCGATGCGAAACGCGCCGTCGCCGTCCTCGGAAACGTATTCGAATTCGATACCGCGCCCCGCGATGGCGCCGAATCCACCTCGCCATGCGTCCTCGGCGTCCAGCGCGATTTGTGTCTCCAGGATGGCCTTGTCGAGCTTTTCCTCCAGCGTCCGCGCCCTGTCCAGCGCCACATTCGAGCGAATATATGCCGGCGCCCCCGTGATCAGCACGGTCATCGGTCCCCAGAGGAACAGGATGGCCGCGACGATCCCGACCAGCACAGAGGAGTCCACGTCAATGTGCTGTGGGATGACGAGAACGATGACGCCGAGCAGCGCATAGAGGTTACAACTCGCGAAGATGACATTGTCTCCATTCATCTCGCCCGACTTCAGGTTGAAGCCCTGCAACACCTCCGACGACCGCTCGATGTTGGTGCAGATGTCGCGGCCGCGCCGACGGCTGAGCTTGACCTCCTTGAAACCCTTCAGCAGGTCCGTGAGCTGATCGAAGAACACGACACGAGCGTCCCCGAGGCGCTGCAGATAGCGCTCGAGTTCCTTGGCCCTGTCTCGATACGTCGAATAACCGATGGCGAGCAGGAGTGTAATGGCGATGAAGGTTGGCAACGAGATCCAGGCGATGTACAGCACCGCGAACGCCAGGATGAGGGCCGCTTGCAAAAATGCTGCTATCAGCGGCCCATAGTTGGACACGACGCTCAGGTTTTCCGTGATCCCGTCGTAAATCGCCGCGGTGCCGATGCGCTCGACCCCCTGGATGTCCGCCTTTTCGAGCTTGTCGACGATCCTGATCTTGATCTGGTGCAGCGCCGACTCCACGACCGTGGCCGTCCGGCAGTACATGTACTTGGCGCTGATGTAATGGCCGGCGACGACGAGCGCGAAGAGGCTTGCCGCCAGCAGCCCCGAACGCTCCGGCGCGCTGGCGACCACATTCGCCCCGATGAGCACGAACATGCTCGTGGCGCCCGCCACGCACGCCGCCATGAGGATGCGACGGCGCTCGCCTCCCGCCTCCTGGGTGATGAGATCGACGATCGTCAAGGCGCATCCATTCGGGTGGTCGCCTGGACCTTCCCGTAACTCAACTTGATGACGCGGTCCGCGCAATGAAAGTAGCGATCATCGTGGGTGACGGCGATGACCGTCTTGCCCCGGCCCTTCAACGCGGGCACGAGCTCCTCGTAGAAGTACCTGCGGAATTCAGGGTCCTGATCGGCAGCCCACTCGTCGAATACGTAAACGGGGCGATCCTCGAGGAGCGTCATGATCGTGGCCAGACGCCTGCGCTGGCCGGTCGACAGCGTGCGCCGGGTAAATTGCTGCTCCTCGAAAGAGGTCTTCCCCTTTAGGCCCATCTGCGCGATCAGCGCGCGCACCGCCTCCGGCTCCGCGTCGAGCATGCCATAGAGCTTGGAGAAGAGGTGGAAGTCCGAATAGATCGCCGAAATCATCTCGCGGTACGCGGCCACGTTCTCCGGCTGGACGAGGGCGCCGCCGACGCGCAGTTCTCCGCCGCTCCGCGGGTAGAGCCCCGTGAGCACCTTGAGCAGCGTCGATTTGCCGCTCCCGTTCCCACCGACGAGAAAGACGACCTCGCCCGGCTCGATGTCGAGGCTCAGGGGGCCGACACGGAAGCACCTGTCTCCGTTGTCGGAGGGATACTCGTACACGATATCGCGTGTCGAGAGTGTGCCCATGCGACCGTTCCACGGATCCTCCGGCTTCTGGACTGCCGCTCGCTGAACTGCCTCATCGAGCTTCCCCTCCAGCGCCCGGATCTGTTCGAATGCGACGCTGGAGCGGAACACCGCATTGAGCCCGCCGGCCACGCTGGTGAAGGGGCCCCATACGAACGCGGTGCACGTGACCAGGCTGGCCATGGTCGGAACATCCACGCCGCTGTACCTAGGCAGGGTGAAAATGACCGCCCCCAGCAGGATGTACAGGACGCAGTTGGGCATGACCAAGACGCCGCTGAGCCCCTCGGCCGTCCTCACGGCGCCGGTGCGGAGGGACTCGGCCATCGTCACGATATCGTCGTGGATCTCACGCCCACGTCGGCGGCTGAATTTGGCTTCTTTGAAGCCCTTCAGCAGATCCATGACCCTATCGAAGAGCTCGAGCCGTAGCTGCCCCATCTGGCGCAGCACAGGGACGACCTCGTCGAATCTGTATTGAACGATGAAGAAACCGAACACCAACATGAGCGCGATCAGCGCAAAGGCTGGCAACGAGATCCACGCAATGTAAACGAGCCCGAACACGAGGACGAAGAGCGCCTGCAGGAAGCTCCCGAGCACCCACCCTTGCTCCGACACGACGGACATGTTCTCCGTGACGCGATCGAAAATCTCTGCGGTCCCGACGCGCTCGAGCCCCTCGAGCTCCGTTCGCTCGATCTTCTCGGCGATCCTCGTTCTTATGCGGTGGAGCAGAGCTTCGACGAGGGACGTCGTCCGGTGGTACGTTGCTCGAGCACCGAGCACGTAGGTGGCCATCGTCAACCCGAACAGGAAAAGCGCCCGCATGTCCGCCCACTCCGGGGCCCCGGCGAGGACATTGGCGCCGACGAGGAGGAGGGCGTTCGCGATCCCCCCCATCGTCGCGACGGCCAGGAGGGAAGCTCGCTGCCCCTTCGCCTCTTCGAGGAGAAGGTCTAGGACGTACATGGCTGCCTCGCAATCGAGCGAGCTTCCACATGCGTGGAGGCCCCCTCCTCGCGTGCGGTCGAGGAACTCGAAGGCGTCTCCCCGAATGCGTCGCGCGAGGTGCAGTGTGCGATGAGGCGTCGCAGCGACGAGAGGACCCTTTCCGCAATCCTCTCTACCGTCGATGTTTCGTACATCGCGGGGCTGTAGCCCCACGTGAGCCGCAGGCGCCCGTGCATCACGATGCAACTCAATGCGAGCTCATGAAACAACGCCATGTTCGGGCTCGTGCTCGTCTGCTCCGTCCCCGCGAAGTCCCAGGTCGAGCCTGCCTCATGTTGCCCGACATAATTGAACAGCACCGGCATTGGTACGGTGAGCGACGCGCGTACGGCCTCATCCGGGTGCGCATACCGCAGCCATCCATATCCCACGCCCCGCCCTGGCACCGACCGGAGCTGTTCCTTCACGCCATTCAGCAGCTCAGCAGGATCCTCCCCCGGAGGCACGTCCAGCGAGAGCGGGAACAGCGACGAGAACCACCCCACGGTGCGGGATACGTCGACGTCCTCCACCACGGGCTCGCGACCGTGATGCTGCAGTGCCACGCAGACCGTATCCGTCCCAGAGGACGCGCTCAATCCCTCTGCGAGCGCCGATAGCAGGACCGCGTGGATCTCCGTTCCACCAACCGATCCCACGTCGTGAAGGAGCGCACGGGTCTCTGCCTGAGGCAACTCCACCTCCAGGGTACGGCTCTCGCCGAATGTGCCCGCCACGCCGTCGCGACTCCGCGCGCTCGACGTCACGCCGCCGGCGCATTGCACCTGCCAGTACTCGAGCTGCTTCGACAGGCCGCCGTCCCCGACAAACGCATGCAATCGCTCGGACCACTGGCGAAGGGATGTCGTCTTGGGTCCGAGATCCGGAATTCGCCCAGCGATCAGCATATCGCAGGTGCGCTCCACGTCCTCGCACACGATGCGCCATGACACGATGTCCGTGATGAGGTGGTGCATGGCGAGGAGCAGCCGCGTCCCGCCTTCGCCCATATCCAGCCACGCAGCGCGGAAGATCGGGCCGCTGGACAGGTTCATGCCCCGTTGCAGGACCTCCGCTGCCTTCTTCACGGCGGCATCACGGGCCGAGGGCTCTATCGACGACAGGTCCACCCGCTCGAGTACCGGGGTCGCCGCCGCCTCGTGCTCCTGCACCCAGCCGGTGTCGGTGCGACGATAACGGAGCCGCAATGCGTCGTGCTGCTTCGCGAGGATCCGCAGCGCCTCTGCGGCAATCTCCTGCGACAGCGCGGGAGGCGGCGTCCATGACATCGCCGGACTGAAATGATGAGCGTCCACGGGATCTCTATCCAGGAACCAATGCTGGATCGGCGTCAGCGGGACCGTCCCGGCCACGGCGCCCTGCTCCGCGAGGACCGCGCTTTCTCTACGCACAGCCTGCGCGAGCTGCGCCACCGTCTGGTGCGTGAACAGATCGCGCACGGTCAAGTGGAGACCGGCTCGTTTGGCGCGACCTATGACCTGAATCGCGAGGATCGAGTCCCCGCCGAGCGTAAAGAAGTTATCGTGGATCCCGACGGGCGAGAATTGCAACACCTGCGACCACAGCTCGGCGAGCGCGCGCTCCGTCTCGGTCCGCGGCGCCACGTACGAGGTCTCCACCGCGCTACGCGTCATCTCTGGTGCCGGCAGCGCCTTGCGGTCCACCTTGCCGCTGGGATTCAGCGGCAGCGCCGACAGCCGCACGAATACAGAGGGGACCATGTACGCGGGCAGCGACGCCTGAAGGTGCTCGCGCAGCGTGCCCTCGGTACATTCGCCTTCCCCGGCCACCACATATGCGACCAGCCGCTTGTCACCGGGCGTGTACTCCCATGCGACCACGGCGCACGCTCGCACCGCCGGGTGGGACGACAGCACCGCCTCAATTTCACCAAGCTCGATGCGGAAACCTCGGATCTTCACCTGGTGATCGATGCGCCCGAGGAACTCCAGCTCTCCATTCGCGTCCCATCGGGCGAGATCACCCGTGCGGTACATCCGCGCCCCGGGCACGTTCGAGAACGGGTCGGGGACGAAGCGCTCCGCTGTCAGTCCGGGGCGCCCCCGATAGCCGCGTGCGAGCCCGGCTCCCGCGATGTACAGCTCCCCAGGAATGCCCACCGGGACCTGCATCAGGTTTCGATCGACCACGTGGAGCTGCGTGTTTGCGATACCTCGGCCGATCCGGACATTGCTCTGCTCAGCGTCGACGCGATATTGCGCAGACCAGATCGTCGTCTCCGTCGGCCCATAGACATTCCTGACCGTGGATGCCCGGCGTGCGAGTTTGGCCGCGAGATCTGGCGTCATTGCTTCTCCCCCGCACAGCACCTGCAGGAGCCTTCCCCCCTCCCAGCCTGCGTCGAGGACCATCCGCCATGTCGCAGGCGTCGCCTGCATCATCGTCGCGCGCTCCAGGGCTCTCACCAGCGCCTCCCCATGGCTCGCGTCTTCCTGCGACGCGAGGTGGACCGAGGCTCCCCGGAGCAAGGGCATGAACAGCTCCAGCCCGGCGATATCGAAGGACAGCGACGTGACGGTCAGCATTGCGTCCTGGGGCCCAGCCCCCATCGTTTCGGCGAAATCGTGCAGCAGGTTCGTCAGCGCGCCGTGCAGAACCTGGACGCCTTTGGGCCTCCCCGTCGAGCCCGACGTGTAGATGACGTACACCGCGTTGTCCGGCCCTACCTGGGCGCCGGGAGACGTGAGCGGTTGCTCCTGCCAAGGCGGCGCGCTCGCATCGAGATGCACCGTCACGGCCTCGTGCGCAGGCAACCTGTCCTGCAAGCGCTCCTGGGTGAGCAGCACCGCGGGCCGCGCGTCCGTCAGCATGTAGGCCAGCCGCTCTCGCGGATAACCGGGGTCGAGCGGCACGTACGCGCCGCCCGCCTTGAGAATGCCGAGCAGCCCCACCACCATCTCCAGCGAACGCTCGACGCATAGCCCCACCAGCACCTCCGGGCCCACGCCCAGCGCGCGCAAATAGTGGGCCAGCTGATTCGAGCGCTGGTCGAGCTCGCGGTAGGTGAGCTCTCGCTCAGCGAATACCAATGCCACCGCGTCAGGTGTTCGTGCGGCCTGCTCCTCGAAGAGGTCGTGGATGCACTTGCCCTCGGGATACGTGGCCGCCGTATCGTTCCAGGCAGCGAGTTGCCCGTGCTCCGCCTCGGTCAGGAAGGAGAGTTCGGACAGGGGTTTGTCAGGGTGCGCCACCGCGTCGAGGAGCAAGGCACCAAGGTGCTCGCCCAGCCGCCTCGCCGCGGCATCGTCCACGCGTGTCGTGTCATAGGCCAGGTGGATGCTGGTCCCTTCCGCGTCACGGACCACGGCGAACACCAGCGCGTTTTTCGCGGTTGTCACACCGGGGGACACCACGTCGGGAAATGGCGACCACCCCGCCGCGACCCCGGTGTGCGGCGCCGACACTTCGAAGAGGAGCACGTCATACAGCGGATTTTCATCGCCGTGCCTGGACAACCCCTGGTCCTGCACCACCACGTCGAATGGCAATGCCTGATGCTCGTGGACTTCCACGGACGTGCGCCTCGCCATCGAAAGCAGCTCGCCAAACGTCGGGTTCCCCGAGAGGTCGGTCCGCAGCACGACCGTGTTCGTGAAGAAGCCCAGGAGGTCGGCCGTGCCAGGCACCTCGCGGTTCGCAATCACCGCGCCCAGCCCGAAGTCCTTCTGGCCGCTGTAGCGCGACAGCACCGCCGTCAGGACCGCATACCACGCCATGAACGCCGTACATCCGTGGTCACGCGCCAGCGCATGCAGCGCGCTGCTCGCATCCGCTGGAATGCGGACCTTCACGCTCGCTTCGGGGCCGGGGCCGCCCTCCGAGGCGGGCCGAAGAGTCGGCAACTGGAGCCGCGGCACGCCCGCAAGTTTGTCCTTCCAGTACGCACGCGAGGCCCCGAACCCACCTCCCGTCAGCGCATCCTGCTCCGCCCGGGCGTAATCGGCGAATTGGTACGCCAGCGCCGGCAGGCTCCCCGCATCGCCGCGGCAGCACGCCTCGTACAGGCGCGAGAGCTCGGAGAGCAGCACGCCGCTCGACCATTCGTCCGTGATGATGTGGTGCTGCAGGACGAGTACGACATGCTGCGTGGACGACACGCTCACCACGACCACCCGCATCAGCGGTCCCGCTCCAAGATCGAAACGCACCCCGATCTCGGTTTCCAGGAGAGCGCGCAGGGCGGCTTCCCGCGCAGCTTCGGGCAGCGCCGAGACGTCCTCCACGCGCACCGGAATCGATACCCTTTGCGCCACCACCCGCCTCGGCACGCCGTCCACCTCGGGATACGTCGTGCGCAAGATCTCCTGCCGCTCCGCGAGCAACACAACGCTCTCGCGCAACGACGGCTCCGAGAGCGCACCTCGAATGACGAACATCTGCGGGACCTGGTACGACAGCGCCTCGGGCGATAGTTTGTCGAGGAACCACATGCGCCGCTCGGTCCCCGAGAGGCCGGCGTACGCAGGATCGGCCGCGCCGCGCGGGGCGGGGGAGAGGGTCGCCACGGGCGCCGAGCGCTTCGCCATTTCGTCCAGCGACGCCGCCAGGGCCGTCAACGTCGATTGCTGAAACAGGGTCGCCACGGTCAGCCCGAGCCCGAGCCGCGCTTTCACCGCGGACACGAGGCGCACCGCCAAAAGCGAGTGGCCGCCGAGTAGGAAGAAATCGTCATGCGCGCCGATGGGCCGCACTTCGAGCAGCTCTTCCCATAGGGCCACGAGCGCGCGCTCCGTCTCGGTCCGCGGCGCCACGTAGGAGGGCTCCGCCTCGCCGCGCGTCGCCTCGGGCGATGGCAGCGCTTTGCGGTCCACCTTGCCGTTCGGCGAAAGCGGCAGCGCGTCGAGGAAGACGAATGCCGATGGAATCATGTACTCGGGCAGCCTGCTTCGCAGGTGCTCACGCAGAGCATCCGCCGTTGGCGCGCCGTCCCTCCCCACCACGTAGGCGACCAGCCGCTTGTCTCCCGGCGCGTCTTCACGCGCCACGACGACGCACGATCCTACCGCGGTGTGCGAGGAGAGCGCAGCTTCGATTTCGCCGACCTCTACGCGGAACCCTCGAATCTTCACCTGGTGATCGGCGCGACCCAAGAACTCAAGCTCCCCGTCCTCGTTCCATCGCGCGAGGTCCCCGGTGCAATACATCCGGGCGCCAGGCTCCTTCGAGAAGGGATCCGGGACAAACCGCTCCGCCGTCATGCCGGGGCGATTCAGATAACCACGCGCGAGGCCCACCCCCGCGAGGTGGATCTCCCCGGCCATTCCGATCGGCACGGACCGCTTCGCCCCATCGAGCACGTGAATCTGCACCCCGTGAACCGGTCGACCGATTGAAAAATTATCCGGACGTTCTGCATCAAAATACGCTTGCGCCCCGAAGATGCTGAACTCGGTAGGGCCATAGGAGTTCAGCACCCTCCGACCCTTCGCCCACTGCGCCACGAGTCCGGGCGACGTCGTGTCGCCCGCCAAGGTGATATGGCGCAGAGCGGGCGCGCGGCAGTTCAACACCCGCAGCATCGCCGGCGGAATGAACGACACCGTGATCCCACGGTTCTCCAGGCACTCCGCAATGCCCTCGACCGCGCCGTGGGCATTGCTCGGCAACACGCACGCGGCACCGTTGCACAGCGATATCATCCAGTCGATGATCGCCCCGTCGAACGCCACCGCTGCGCTCTGCAGCACGCGATCATTCGGATGGATCACGAAATGCTCGCGCTGGAATGCCACACGCGCCGCAAGCCCCCGGTGCTCGTTGACTACAGGTTTGGGTTTGCCCGTGGAGCCAGAGGTGAACACCACGTAATTCGCATGCTCGGGCCGAACGCCGCTCTCGGGCGGCGTGGCCTGCTGCGACACCCATTGCGTCGCGTCCGCGTCGAGCCGCACCACCGTCACGCCGGACGCCGTGAATCGGCCCTCAAGATTTTCGTGCGTAAGCAGCACCGGCGCCTGCGCTTCGGAAAGCAGGAGCGAGAGCCTCTCCGGCGGATATGCGGGATCCAGCGGCACGAACGCGCCGCCGGCCTTCAGGATCCCGACCAAGCCCACCACCATGTCGAACGACCGCTCCACGCACAGCGCCACGCGCACCTCGGGCCCGACGCCGAGGGAACGAAGGTGGTGCGCCAGCCGATTGGCCTGCGCATCGAATTCCCCATAGCTGAGCTGCCGGCCGTCCTGTTCGAGCGCCACCGCCCCAGGCACCTTCGCCGCCTGCTCCGCAATGAGCTCGTGAATGCACCGGGCAGCGGGGTCCACCTTGGGCGTGTCGTTCCACGCGGCGAGCTTCTCCGTTTCCTCTTCGGTCAAGAGGTCCAGATCCGACAAACGGTTGTCCGGATGCACGGCGGCATCCGTCATGACCGTCCGCAAATGGCTGCACAACCGCTCCGCTGCCGTGCGCGAGACGCGCCTCATGTCGTACAGGACCTCCAAGACGGTCCCTTCGACCGAGTGCTGCACGGAGACGGCAAGCGCGTCCTTCGCCGTCGCCATACCCTCGTGCACCGCACCAAGGAAGGGTGACCACCCGGCCGCATCTCCGGTGGTCGGAGGCGTCACCTCGAAAAAGGCCACGTCATACAGCGGGTTCTCCCCGGCATGCCGCGAGAGCCCCTGATCCTGCACGACGATGTCGAACGGCAACGCCTGGTGCTCGTACGCGTCCAGCGACGTCCGTCGCGCGCGAGACAGCAGCTCGGCAAACGTCGGGTTCCCCGAAAGGTCGGTCCGCAGCACGACCGTGTTTGTGAAGAAGCCGAGGAGGTGAGATGCGCCCGGTGCCTCGCGGTTCGCGATCACCGCGCCCAGCCCGAAGTCCTTCTGGCCGCTGTAGCGCGACAGCACCGCCGTCAGAACCGCGTACCACGCCATGAACGGCGTACAGCCGTGGTCACGCGCCAACGCTTGCAGCGCGCTGCTCGCATCCGCTGGAATGCGGACCTTCACGCTCGCTTCGGGGCCGGGGCCGCCCTCGGAGGCGGGCCGAAGAATCGGCAACTGGAGCCGCGGCACACCCGCAAGTTTGTTCTTCCAGTACGAACGCGAAGCCCCGAATCCACCACCCGTTAGCGCATCCTGCTCCCCCCGAGCATAATCGGCGAATTGGTACGAGAGCGCCGGCAAACTCGCCGCATCGCCGCGGCAGCACGCCTCGTACAGGCGCGAGAGCTCGGAGAGCAGCACGCCGCTCGACCATTCGTCTGTGATGATGTGGTGCTGCAGGACCAGCACGACATGCTGCGCGGACGACACGCTCACTACGAGCACCCGTGTCAGCGGTCCCGCTCCGAGATCGAAACGCATCCCGATCTCGGCCTCCAGGAGCGCGCGCAGGGCGGCTTCCCGCGCAGCTTCGGGCAGCGCCGAGACGTCCTCCACGCGCACCGGAATCGATACCCTCTGCGCCACCACCCGCCTCGGCACGCCGTCCACCTCGGGATACGTCGTGCGCAGGATCTCCTGCCGCTCCGCGAGCAACACCACGCTCTGGCGCAATGCCGGCTCCGAGAGCGCACCTCGAATGACGAACATCTGCGGGACCTGGTACGACAGCGCCTCGGGCAAGAATTTGTCGGCGAACCACATCCGCCGCTCGGTCCCCGAGAGGTCGGCATACGCTGAATCGGCCGCGCCGCGCGGAGCGGGCGAAACGCCTGCCACGGGCGCCGGCCGCTTCGCCATTCCATCCAGCGACGCCGCCAGGGCCGCCACCGTCGATTGCTGAAGCAGCGTCGCCACGGTCAGCCCGAGCCCGAGCCGCGCTTTCACCGCGGACACGAGACGCACCGCCAAAAGCGAATGGCCGCCGAGCTGGAAGAAGTCGTCGTGGACGCCGATGGGCCGCACTTCGAGCAACTCTTCCCAGATGGCCACGAGCGCGCGTTCTGTGTCGGTCCGCGGCGCCACGTACGATGTCTCCGCCGCGTCGCGCGTCGCCTCGGGTGCCGGCAGCGCCTTGCGATCCACTTTGCCGCTTGGATTCAGCGGCAGCTCCGTCAGCCGCACGAATGCAGACGGGACCATGTACTCCGGCAGCGTCGTCCCCAGGTGCTCCCGCAATGCTACTGGCGCCCACGTCTCCTCGGCAGCCACCACGTACGCTACCAACCGCTTGTCGCCCGACGCTTCGTCCCGGGCCACCACCACGCAATCGCGCACCGACGCGTGCGTCACGAGCGCAGCCTCGATTTCACCGAGTTCGATCCGGAATCCGCGGACCTTCACCTGGTGGTCGATGCGGCCCAGGAACTCCAGCGCGCCGTCCTCCCTCCAGCGCGCAAGGTCGCCCGTGCGATACATCCGCGCCCCTGCCTCGGGCGAGAACGGGTCAGGTACGAATCGCTCCGCCGTCAGCTCGGGGCGATTCAGATAGCCTCGCGCGAGCTGCACCCCCGACAGGTAAAGCTCCCCCGCGACGCCCACGGGCACCGCGCGCAATTCGTCATCGAGCACGTAGGTACGCGTGTTGTCGATCGGACGCCCGATCGGCACCGGCCCCTCCTCCTCCGGCCTGCACGCGTGGCTCGTCACATCAATGGCCGCCTCGGTCGGACCATACAGATTGTGAAGCTCGCCTTTGCTCCCCGCATACCAGGACGCACGCAGGTGCGCCGGCAGCGCCTCGCCGCTCGCGAACACCAATCGCAGCGATGCGCGCTCCCGGGGCTCCGTCGCCGCAAGGAACACCCCGAACATCGACGGCACGAAATGCGTCACCGTGACCCCGCGCTCCCCCATCAGCGCAGCGAGATAACGCGGATCCTTGTGACCCTCGGGCGCCGCGATCACCATCCGGGCGCCCTCCAAGAGAGGCCACCACAGCTCCCAGCCCGACACGTCGAATGACAGCGGCGTCTTCTGCAACACCGCGTCGCTCGCCTTCAGCCCGTAAGCGCGCTGCATCCATCGCAGGCGGTTGTCCACCCCGCGATGCGTGTTGAGCACTCCCTTCGGCCGACCCGTCGAGCCCGACGTGTAAATCACGTACATTGCATGGTCCGGACCTACCTGCACGTCGGGGGACGTGAGCGGTTGCGCCTGCCAAGGGGCCGCGCCCGCATCGAGGTAGACCGTGACAACCTCATGCGCGGGAAGACTGCCCTCCAGGCGCTCCTGCGTCAGCAGCACCGCCGGACGCGCGTCCGCCAGCATGAAGGCCAGCCGATCCCGCGGATAGCCAGGGTCGAGCGGCACGTACGCGCCGCCCGCCTTCAGAATGCCGAGCAGCCCCACCACCATCCCCAACGAACGCTCGACGCACAGCCCTACACGCACCTCCGGGCCCACGCCCAGCACGCGCAGGTGGTGCGCCAACTGATTCGAGCGCTCGTCGAGCTCCCGGTAGGTCAGCTCCTGCTCGGCGAATACCAAGGCCACCGCGTCGGGCGTCCGCGCCGCCTGCTCCGCGAACAGAACATGAATGCACTTGCACGCGGGATACGCCACCTCCGTGTCGTTCCAGGCAGCGAGCTGCCTGTGCTCTGCCTCGGTGAGCGTGGCAAGCTCAGACAATGGTTTGTCTGGGCGTGTGGCCATGTCGAGCAGCAGGGTGCGCAGGTGCCCCCAGATCCGCTCGACGTCTTCCCCGCGAAGAGCTGCGGGGTTCCACATCCAGCGCAGGTCGAGCGTCTTGCTCGCCACCACCGCAATGGTCAGCGGGTAGCTCGTCTGCTCGAAAGACCGGAAGTTCACGATCGGCAGCACCTCGGCCTGCTGCGCCGCCTCGTCCACCGGATAGTTTTCGAAAACGAGGAGCGTATCGAACAGCGCGCGACCTCCGCCCACCGCGCTCGCCCGCTGCACCTCATAAAGGGGGGTGGCCTCGTGGGCGCGCAGGTCGACCTGCTCGGCTTGTAGCCGCTGCAGCCATTCGACCACACCTTCCGAGCCCGACCACCGGGCCCGGAGCGGCAGCGTGTTGATGAACAGGCCGACCATCCGCTCAATGCCGGGGATGGGCGCGCTGCGACCGGAGGTCGTCATGCCGAAGACGACATCCGGTCGTCCCGTATAGCGGCCGAGGATCTGCGCGAGCGCGCCTTGCACCACCGTGTTCACGGTCAGGCCATGCCGCCGCGCGAATGCCGTGAGCTCCGTGGTCTCGGCAGCCGTCAACGAGTCATTACGATTCGCGTGCTCCCGCGTCGCCTCGGCGGGCATCGCCGCGGGCGGCAGGAACGGCAGCCGCGTCGGCTCGTCGACGCTGGCCAGGTACGTGGCGAAGAAGGCTGCCGAGGCCTGTTCGTCCTTCGTTGCGAGCCATGCGATGTAGCGTTCGTACGGCGCCGGCGCCGGCAATACGAGCCTGCTCCCTCCCCGAAGCGCGGCATAAGCGGCCTGCAGTTCACCGAGCACAACCGGCATCGACCAGCCGTCAGACAGGATGTGATGCGTGCTGTTCAGCATCCACGTCCTGCCTCCGGGCATGCGTACGAGCACGACCCGCGACAGGGGAGCGTGCGTGAAATCGAATCCGGCCGCGCGTTCCTCGCGCTGCAGAGTTTCCCACCGCGCCTCGGCTTCGGCCGCGTCCAGCGAGGACCAGTCGTACGTCGGCATTGAGAAAGAGACGTGGCGATGCACGACCTGCAGCGGCTCCGGAACCCCCTGCCATACGAACGACGTCCGGTAGACCGCGTACCGTGCGATCACGGTCCTCCACGCGCCTTCCAGGGCTGCGGCGTTCACCTCGCCGCCCAGCTCGAGCGCGAGCTGGACCGTGTAGGTCGGCGACTCCGGCTCATTCAGGGCGTGGAACAGGAGCCCCGCCTGGAGCGGCGAGAGCGGATAGACGCTCTCCACGTCGCGCATGCCCCCGACGAGGCGATCCAACACTCCTTGCCCGAGCCGCGCGAGCGGAAAGTCCGAAGGCGTGTATCCAAACGCTTCGCTCGACGTGCAATGTGCGATGAGCCGGCGGAGGGAGGCGACGAACCGCGCCGCGAGCTGCTCCACCGTGGACGCGTCGTGGACCACGGGGCTGTAGGTCCATTCGAACCGCAGGCGTCCCTGCCAAACCCCGCCGTTCACCGCCAGCGTATGCCACAGCCTCATCCGTGGGCTCGTGGCCCTCCCCGCCGGCTCGTCCGCCGGCCCAAGCAACCCTCGGCCCTGCGCCGCCATATCGAGCTGCCCGAGGTAATTGAACACCACGGACGAATCGACCGACAGCGAGGCGCGCACCGCCGCGTCCGGGTGCGCATACCGAAGCCAGCCATACCCCACGCCTCGGCTCGGCACCGACCGGAGCTGCTCCTTGATCCCCTTCAGGAGCGCCGCAGGATCCTCGTTCCCCGGCACCGTCAGCCAGACCGGGAACAGGGCCGTGAACCATCCAACGGTGCGGGACACGTCCACGTCCTCGACCAGCGCTTCGCGCCCGTGCCCCTCCAGGTCGATGCAAACCGTATCCGTATGGCAAAATGCGCTCAGCGCGGACGCGAGCGCCGAAAGCAGGACGTCATTGATCTCGGTGCGGTAGGCCGAGCTCACGTCCTGCAAGAGCGCACGGGTCTCCTCCACCGAGAGCTCCACGTCCACCGTGCGGCTCTCGCCGACCGTGCCCGGCGCCACGTCGCGATCGAGCGAAAGCGGCGTCACGCCGCGCGCGCATTGCGCCTGCCAGTAGCCAAGCTCCTCCGACAAACCACCGCCTGCAATGAATGCATGCAGCCGCTCCGACCACTGCCGGAACGACGTCGTCTTCGCGGCGAGCTGCGGCGTTTGTCCGGCCAGCCGGTCCTCGCAGGCGCGCTCCAGATCTTCGTGCAGAATGCGCCACGACACGCCGTCCACGACGAGGTGGTGCACGACGAGCAGAAGTCGCGTCCCTTCCTCGCCGAGATCCAGCCACGTCGCGCGGGCGACCGGGCCCGTGAACAGCGACAGCCCCCCTTGCAAAGCGTCGGCCACGTTCTGCACGGCAGCTTTGCGTGCCGAGGACGGCACCGCCGAGAGGTCCACCCGCTCGAGCGGCAGCGCCACTTCCTCCGCGTGGCGTTGCACCCACCCCGACTCCGCGCGGTGATACCGCAATCGCAACGCGTCGTGTTGCCTCAACACGACCTGCAATGCCTCCGCCACGATCTCGGGCGACAGCGTGGACGACGGCGTCCACGTCATTGCCTGATTGAAATGGTGTATCTCTTCGGGGTCCTTGCGCAGGAACCAATGCTGGCTCGGCGTCAGCGAGACCCTGCCGGTCACCGCGCCCTGCTCCACCAGGGCTGCGCTGGAACTGCGCGCGGCCTGCGAAAGCTCCGCGACCGTCTGGTGCATGAACATGTCGCGCACCGTCAAGTGCAAGCCGGCACGCTTGGCTCGCCCCACTACCTGGATCGCGAGGATCGAATCGCCTCCGAGCGCGAAAAAATTGTCGTGGATTCCCACGGACGCGGCGCGCAGCACCTCCGACCAGATCTCCGCGAGCGCTCGCTCCGCCGCCGTGCGCGGCGCGGTGTAGGCGGCCTCCGCGACCTGCCGCGTGTCTTCCGGCGCAGGCAGCGCTTTGCGGTCCACCTTGCCGTTCGGCGAGAGCGGCAGCGCGTCGAGGAAGACGAAAGCCGACGGAATCATGTACTCGGGCAGCCTGCTCCGCAGATGCTCGCGCAGCGCACCCGCCTCCGGCGCGCCGTCCTTCCCCACCACGTAAACGACGAGGCGCTTGTCCCCCGGCGTATCTTCACGCGCCACGACGACACACGACCCCACCGCGGCGTGCGACGAGAGCGCCGCCTCGACTTCGCCGGTCTCGACCCGGAACCCTCGAATCTTCACCTGATGGTCGGCGCGACCCAAGAACTCAAGCTCCCCGTCCTCGTTCCAGCGCGCGAGGTCCCCGGTACAATACATCCGGGCCCCTGGTTCCTTCGAAAATGGCTCCGGGACAAACCGCTCCGCCGTCATGCCGGGACGATTCAGATACCCACGCGCGAGGCCCACCCCCGCGAGGTGGATCTCCCCGGCCATTCCGACGGGCACCGGCCGCTTCGCGCCATCGAGCACGTGAATCTGCACCCCGTGAACCGGTCGACCGATCGAAAAATTCTCCGGACGCTCTGCATCGAAATACGCTTGCGCCCCGAAGATGCTGAACTCGGTAGGGCCATAGGAGTTCAGCATCCTACGGCCCTTCGCCCACTGCGCCACGAGCGTGGGCGACGTCGTGTCGCCCGCCAAGGTGATATGGCGCAGAGCGGGCGCGCGGCAGTTCAACACCCGCAGCATCGCCGGCGGAATGAATGATACCGTGATTCCACGATTCTCCAAGCACTCCGCTATGCCGTCGATCGCGCCGTGAGCATTGCTCGGCAACACGCACGCGGCTCCGTTGCACAGCGATATCATCCAATCGATGATGGCCCCGTCGAACGCCACCGCTGCGCTCTGCAGCACGCGATCGCTCGGGTGGATCACGAAATGCTCGCGCTGGAATGCCACACGCGCCGCAAGCCCCCGGTGCTCGTTGACCACAGGCTTGGGTTTGCCCGTGGAGCCGGAAGTGAACACCACGTAATTCGCGTGCTCGGGCCGGACGCCGCTCTCGGGCAGCGTGGCTGGCTGCGACGCCCATTGCCCCGCGTCCACGTCGAGCCGCACCACCGTCACGCCGGATGCCGTGAACCGGTCCTCGATGTGCGCGTGCGTCAGCAGCACCGGCGCCTGCGCTTCGGACAGCAGGAGCGAGAGCCTCTCCGCCGGATACGCTGGATCCAGAGGCACGAACGCGCCGCCGGCCTTCAGGATCCCGACGAGACCCACCACCATGTCGAACGACCGCTCCACGCACAGCGCCACGCGCACCTCGGGCCCGACGCCGAGGGAGCGAAGGTAGTGCGCCAGCCGATTGGCCTGCGCCTCGAATTCACCATAGCTGAGCTGTCGGCCGTCCTGTTCGAGCGCCACCGCCCCCGGCGCCTTCGCCGCCTGCTCCGCAATGAGCTCGTGAATGCACCGGGCGGCCGGGTCCACCTTGGGCGTGTCGTTCCACGCAGCGAGCTTCTCCGTTTCCTCTTCGGTCAAGAGGTTAAGATCCGACAAATGTTTGTCCGGGTGCGCCGCAGCATCCGTCGCGAGCGCCCGCAAATGGCCGCACAATCGCTCCGCTGCCGTGCGCGAAACACGCCTCGTGTCGTACAGGACCTCCACAACGGCCCCCTCGGCGCCGTGGCGTACGGTCACCGCGAGCGCATTCTTCGCCGTCGTCACGCCTTCCGGCACCGCACCGAGCAGCGGTGACCAGCCGGCCGCATCTCCGGCGGTCGGAGGCGTCACCTCGAAGAAGGTGACGTCGAACAGCGGATTCTCGCCGGCCTGCCGTGAGAGCCCCTGATCCTGCACCACGACGTCGAACGGCAGCGCCTGGTGCTCGTACGCGTCGAGCGAGGTCCGCCGCGCACGCGAGAGCAGTTCGGCAAACGTAGGGTCTCCCGAGAGGTCGGTCCGCAGCACGACCGTATTCGTGAAAAACCCGAGCATCGCCTCGGTCCCAGCGACCTGGCGATTCGCGAGGACCGCACCGAGGCCGAAATCCGTCTGCCGGCTGTACCGAGCCAGCACAGCCGCAAGAGCCCCATACCAGGCCATGAAGGGGGTCGCGCCGCTCTCGCGCGAGAGCGCCTGCATCCGGCGGCTCGTCTCCGGCGATAAATGGAGCGAGACGCACCCTTCCGGCCCCGAGCCTACGCCCGAGGGAGGAGAAACAATCGACAGGTCGAGCCTCGGTACGCCGGAGAGGGCGTCCTTCCAGTATGCCCGCGACGCCGCGAGCCCGTCGCCGGCGAGCGCCGACCGCTCTGCGCGTGCGTAATCCGAGTAATGGGAGACAAGGGGAGGTAGCGCGGCCGTCCCCCCGCGGCGCGATGCCTCGTACAGGGACGAGAGCTCCGCGAGCAAGAGCCCCCAGGACCACTCATCCGTGATGATGTGATGCTGGTGCACGACGACGACATGCCGGTCCGCGGCGGTCTGCACGGCCAGGACCCGCGTCAGCGGGCCACACTCCAGGTCGAAATAGGTCGCGACCTCTGCGGCGAGCAACGCCTGCAGCGCGGAATCTCGCTCCGCTTCGGGCAGGAACGAGACGTCTTCCACGCGGATCGGAATGGCCACATCGTCCGACACCCGCCGCCTCGGCGTGCCGTCCACATCCGGATACGTCGTGCGAAGGATTTCGTGGCGCAATGCCAGCACGCGGACACTCTCGTGGAGCGCCGACGCCGAGAACGCGGACGCCACCTCGAATACATGCGGGATCTGGTACGATCTCGCCTCGGGCGACAATTTCTCTAAAAACCAGATGCGCCGCTCCGTGCCCGACAGGCCCTCATGAGGAGGCTCACCCTCCGCGCGCGGCGAGAGGCGGATTTGCGGCGCAAGCGCCGGTCGCTCCGCCCTGGTGTCCCAGAGTGTCGAAAGCGCTTCGATCGTCGGATGGCGGAATACCGTCGCTACGCCCAGCGCGCCCCCGAGCCGCGCCTCGACGGCCGACACGAGGCGAAAGACAAGAAGCGAATGGCCGCCGAGCTGGAAAAATGAGTCTCTGACGCCGATCGGCCGCACCTGGAGCAACTCTTCCCAGATGGCCACGAGCGCGCGCTCCGTCTCGGTCCGCGGCGCCACGTACGATGTCTCCGCCGCGTCGCGCGTCGTCTCGGGTGCCGGCAGCGCCTTGCGATCCACTTTGCCGCTTGGATTCAGCGGCAGCTCCGTCAGCCGCACGAATGCAGACGGGACCATGTACTCCGGCAGCGTCGTCCCCAGGTGCTCCCGCAATGCTACTGGCGCCCACGTCTCCTCGGCAGCCACCACGTACGCTACCAACCGCTTGTCGCCCGACGCTTCGTCCCGGGCCACCACCACGCAATCGCGCACCGACGCGTGCGTCACGAGCGCAGCCTCGATTTCACCGAGTTCGATCCGGAATCCGCGGACCTTCACCTGGTGGTCGATGCGGCCCAGGAACTCCAGCGCGCCGTCCTCCCTCCAGCGCGCAAGGTCGCCCGTGCGATACATCCGCGCCCCTGCCTCGGGCGAGAACGGGTCAGGTACGAATCGCTCCGCCGTCAGCTCGGGGCGATTCAGATAGCCTCGCGCGAGCTGCACCCCCGACAGGTAAAGCTCCCCCGCGACGCCCACGGGCACCGCGCGCAATTCGTCATCGAGCACGTAGGTACGCGTGTTGTCGATCGGACGCCCGATCGGCACCGGCCCCTCCTCCTCCGGCCTGCACGCGTGGCTCGTCACATCAATGGCCGCCTCGGTCGGACCATACAGATTGTGAAGCTCGCCTTTGCTCCCCGCATACCAGGACGCACGCAGGTGCGCCGGCAGCGCCTCGCCGCTCGCGAACACCAATCGCAGCGATGCGCGCTCCCGGGGCTCCGTCGCCGCAAGGAACACCCCGAACATCGACGGCACGAAATGCGTCACCGTGACCCCGCGCTCCCCCATCAGCGCAGCGAGATAACGCGGATCCTTGTGACCCTCGGGCGCCGCGATCACCATCCGGGCGCCCTCCAAGAGAGGCCACCACAGCTCCCAGCCCGACACGTCGAATGACAGCGGCGTCTTCTGCAACACCGCGTCGCTCGCCTTCAGCCCGTAAGCGCGCTGCATCCATCGCAGGCGGTTGTCCACCCCGCGATGCGTGTTGAGCACTCCCTTCGGCCGACCCGTCGAGCCCGACGTGTAAATCACGTACATTGCATGGTCCGGACCTACCTGCACGTCGGGGGACGTGAGCGGTTGCGCCTGCCAAGGGGCCGCGCCCGCATCGAGGTAGACCGTGACAACCTCATGCGCGGGAAGCCTGCCCTCCAGGCGCTCCTGCGTCAGCAGCACCGCCGGACGCGCGTCCGCCAGCATAAAGGCGAGCCGGTCCCGCGGATAGCCGGGGTCGAGCGGCACGTACGCGCCGCCCGCCTTCAAAATGCCGAGCAGCCCCACCACCATCTCCAACGAACGCTCGACGCACAGCCCGACACGCACCTCCGGGCCCACGCCCAGCACGCGCAGGTGGTGCGCCAACTGATTCGAGCGCTCGTCGAGCTCCCGATAGGTCAGCTCCTCCTCGGCGAACACCAAGGCCACCGCGTCGGGCGTCCGCGCCGCCTGCTCCGCGAACAGAACATGAATGCACTTGCACGCGGGATACGCCACCTCCGTGTCGTTCCACGCCGCCAGCAGGCGCAGCTCGTCGGAGGTGAGCAAGGGCAGGCGCCCCATCGGGCGCGCCGGATCGACGTGCCCCTCGTTCCAGCGCGCCCCGAGGTCGCCGCGGCGGCCTGCGTCCTGGCTCCGAATGTCTACGCTCTCGTCGTGCATGCTCATCGTATGTCGTGATTGAGTCTCGTGGTATCGATGCGAGCCCGAGGACCGACCAGCAGGCCTACGGCTCCTGCTGCATCTTGGCGACGGTCTCCTTGGCCTTCTCGAGCTCCGATCTGAAATGTGACCGCATGGCATTCGGATCGAAATTGAGGAACGTACCGCCGGTTTCGAAATGCATCATGAATACCTTGCCAAGCGCATACGTGGCCGCACCCGCGACGAGCGGCGTGGAGATGATCCCGAGAGCCGAGCCGACCACGGGCACGAATTTGGCGAGCCCGTATCCGAGGGTGGTCCCCATACCCACGCTCCACGTGCTCGTGATGAGGGAGCCAAGGAGCGTCTTCGCGACGTCACGGGTGAACTTCACCTCATAAAGGTCGGCGAGCTCCTTCAGCATCTTGAGCTGAGTCCCCTTGATGGCAATCAGGTCGACGGCGGGCACGGGGAGGACGCCGGCCACGAGCGTCCAGAGGACATTCCGCCGAATGATCGCCTCCGCGCGGCTGGCGCGCGGTCGCACGTCGTTCGACTCGAGATCCGACTTCACCTCGGCGCCGTCCGCCCTGACCTCGTGCTTGGTGGACGTCTCGGTTCGATCGACCTTCGTAGCCTCGCCTGCCATGATCACGCTCTCTATGCAATGCCCGCGAAAGCCTGCTTGACCACGCGCAGCACAGCCGCCTCGGCGGAATGCAGAAAGAAGTGGTCTCCCTCGAAGATGCGGAGCGCAAACGGACCATTCGTGGATTCGCGCCACCCTTCGAGCTGTGCCGGCTGCACCGTGTCGTCCTTCGCGCCCCCGAGTGCGGTCAGCGGAACATCGAGAGGCTCTGTGGGTACGTGGCGGTAGGACCGGAGGAGCTCGAAGTCCGCCCGGAAAGCGGGCAGGATCAGGTCCATGAGCCCCGGCTCGGCCAGGACGCTCGCGGGCGTTCCGCCATAACGTCGGATGCAGGAGAGGATGTACGCGTCGGTCAGCTCGCCGGTGGGTGGGTACGAGTCCGGGAACTGCGCCGCGCGGCGGCCGGAGATGAAGAGGTGCATCGGCGCTCGGAGGCCACGTGCGCGCAGCCAATGGCAAAGCGCAAACGCGACGAGCCCGCCCATGCTGTGCCCGAACATCACGAACGGGATGCGGCTCGGGGCGAGGGCCTGCCCGAGCGCCTCCACCAGGGGCTTGAGCGTCGTCATGGGCGCCTCTCGAATTCGCGGCCCTCGGCCTGGGAGCTGCGCGGCGACGAGCTCCACGTCGGGCGGCAGGTGAGCGACCCAGGTCCGGAAGACCATCGCATTCGCTCCTGCGTAGGGGAAGCAAAATAGCCGCGCCCGCGGCAACGCCACGGGCTTTTGCCTCCAGAACCACGCACCCGGGATCGGCTCCATCGTCGGCGACTCAGGCCGATGGCTTGGCCGCAGCCGCAGCCGCGTCCATCTGCTTGCGCAGGCTGAGCGGCCGCATGTCGGTCCAAACCTCCTCGATATACTGGAGGCATTCGGCGCGGTTCCCACGCTTCCCCGCCAGGCGCCAGCCCGCAGGGATCTCCCGGCCGGCGGGCCAGATGGAGTACTGCTCCTCGTGGTTCACGACCACCTCGAAGGTGGTATCTGCGTCGTCGAAGACACTCATCGTGGGTCCTCTCGCTGTCGAAAGGTCGCCTCGAGATGCGCTCATGGGAATCGATCGCCGGCCAGCGTCGCCCAACAGGGCGGTGGCACTGCCGCTGACGGCGAACGTCTCGCCTTCTCGCGCGCTCGGGGTCGCCTTTTGCTATCCAGGTTCTCTGTGGGTAGACGTTACGCCCGCGGCATAGCAAGCGAGGTGCCAGCCCATGGTTCGTCTTCCGAGCCTGGGCGCCTCATCGTTCTTGGAGATGCGACCCACGCTGGCCCGACCGCTGTAACAGGACCTGTAACATGGTCCTGTTACAGATCCTGTTACAGGTACAGGACGCTCGGCAACGCTCGGCGACGCTCGCCGGGCGCGCAACGCACCTCCCGTGCGACGCACGGATGGCCTGTTCGTTGCAGAGCGCACGCTCGGAGCAGCCACGACGGATTCTCTGCGTATCCCGCGGCTCGCCATCTCCGATAGGTGCCGCGCGTGATGCCCATGGTCCCCCGGAGCTTCCTCGGGGCATTGTCGACCATTCGGAGCGCAACCGGCGAACCCACAGGGTGAATTCGTGACGTCCCATTACAAATCTTCATCCGATAAAAATCGTCCCCGCGCCACGCTCACGTTCGATCGGCGCGCTTTTTTGAGTCTGGGCGCCGCGATCAGCGCTGGCCTCTTGCTGCCCGATACCACCGGGTGCAGCTCCGACGACAAGCCGCCGACGCCGCAGCCGACTCCGAGCAGAGAGCTCTTCAACCCTGCCACGGTCCGAGCCAAGGACGGCCTTCTCGATATCGAGATGACCATCACCGAGACCGAGGTGACGGTGGGTACGTATACGTTCATGACCCGCGCGTACACGGGCCTCAAAGTCAATGCAGGAGAGGCGAGCTTCGAGGGAACATATACGGGCACGATCCCAGGCCCGAGCATCGAGCTTCGCCCGGGTGATCAGCTCAAGCTCAAGCTCATCAACGGCCTTCCGGACGACGACAGCGCCGTGGACCCCCCCGATTGCGGCATGACCACCAGCGGTGGGCATGGCGGGCACGGCCCGGGCATGCAGAACAACACGACCAACTTCCACACGCACGGCCTGCACGTCGACCCCGGGCCGCCCGGAGATGACGTCTTCTTGGAGATTGGTCCCGGCGAAAGCTACGATTTCGTCATCGACATCCCCAAGGACGAGGTCATGCCGGATGGGACGATGGCCGATCATCCGGCCGGGACCTACTGGTATCACCCGCACTTCCACGGAGCGACGGCCATCCAGGTGGGAGGCGGCATGGCTGGGGCCCTCATCATTCGCGACGAAACGAAAGACGACCTCGACAAGCTGTTCTCTCCCAAGCCCGAGCAGGGGCAGGGCAAGGAGCAGCTCCTGGTCGTCGGCGAGCTCATGCTCCAGACCAAGGATCCTTGCAATGGCAAGATCCGCCTCGCGACGTACGGTGAAATGGGCCATTCCGGCCCCTTGCCTGAGAACATCGTGGATTTCTTCCACGTCAACGGCCAGATCAACCCGATCCTTCGCTTGCACCCGAGTGAGGTGCAGCGCTTCCGGGTCCTTCACACGGGCTTCCGTGCTCCGCTGGATGTCGCCTTCCTCCGCGTACCGGACGACCAGGTGGACGCCGCGACGTCATTGCCGAAGCCCGATTATGATCCGTTCGGCTATTCTTGCGCGAGCAACGGGGGGCCGCCCGTGCTCAACCGGGACGCGTTGCGGGCGAAGTCGGTCACGTACTACCAAGTCGCGACGGACGGGATCACCTACGCTGCGCCCCTGAAGATGCCGATGGCCAACCCCGTTTCGGAGGTCGAGTACGTCATCCCGCCGGGAGGCCGCGCGGACCTGCTCGTCCAATTCGAACCGGGCACCTACCAGATGGTGGCGCTCGGCTACCTGGACTTCGTCTGCTGGGCGCCGCAGGTCCTCGCCACCGTGATCGTATCGGGGACGCCGGACACGAGCCTCGAGATCCCGCAAACGCTCACGCCTCCGGCGCTTTACCCGTCCTTCGACGACATGGCGAAGCCTGGCAACCAGATCGACAATAACCGCCAGCTCGATTTCGCCGTGTCCATCGATGCGCAAGGAACACATTTCACCATCGACGACAGGACGTTCTGCGAGACCCGTATCGATCAATGCATGGCTTTGGGCGCCGTGGAAGAATGGACGCTCAACAACAAGGTGACCCCGTCGGCAGGAGCGTCGATCCATCCCTTCCACATCCACGTCAACTCGTTCCTCGTGACGTCCATCAACGGGAAGAAGCCGGCACAGGCCATCTGGCGCGATACGTTTCTCATCCCCACGGGCGACATGATGGGCGTCGACGGCACCGTCACGTTCCTGTCGCGCTTCCTCCATTTCGAGGGCAAATACGTGCTGCACTGCCACATCCTGGAGCACGAGGATGAAGGCATGATGCAGCTCCTCGAGGTGAAGAAGGACGCGGCATGCGAGCCGTCGATGACCGACACGTGCCCGATGCCGTGAGCCGGCCACGATCATAAGCGATACGCGTCGGCGTCGATCGAGAACCTCTGGATCCAGCGGTGGATCTGGACCCGCGACTTGCCCATGTCGCGCGCGACCCCGCTCACGTTGCCCCTGTGCTTCTCGAGCAGCGCCACGATACGCCCGCGCAGCGCGTCCGGCGCCGTTTCCCTCTCCTCCTCGGGCTCCGGCGCCACGACGCTCTCCTCGCTGGGCGGCGCCAAGGGCCCGAGGCTCCGCTCGACCAGGTGCGCGCGCTCGATGAGCGGCCCGTCCGCGAGCACAGCCGCGACCCCGAGGACCTGCGAGAGCTCCCGGATGTTGAGCGACCATGGCTGCGACAAGAGCCACTTGCCCGCCTGGATGGTGAAACCAAGCTCGCTCGCGCCCGGCACCTTGGAGCGCCGCAGAAGATCGCGGACCAAGATCCCCATGTCCTCGAGCCGCTCCCGCAGCGGCGTGAGCGTGTGCCGATGCCCGGAGAGCCGCGCGAGCAAGTCGACCCGGAGCTCGCCCCGGAGGGCCATCTTGTCGAGCGGCTTGTGCGTCGCCGCGACGACGCGCAGGTCCACCTTGATGGGGTTCGTCCCGCCCACGGGCGCGACCTCGTTCTCTTCGAGCACGCGCAAGAGCGCGGCCTGCGCGGGGAGCGGGAGATCACCGACCTCGTCGAGGAAGAGCGTGCCACCATCCGCCCGGCGCACGTAGCCCGGCTCGTCCCGGACGGCCCCCGTGAACGCGCCCTTGACATGCCCGAAGAGCTGGCTCTCGAGCAGCGACGCCGTGAGCGCCCCGCAATTCACGGCGACGAGAGGCCCTGCCCGCCCCGAGTGGGCGTGGACGTTTCTCGCGAGCACCTCCTTGCCCGTGCCCGACTCGCCGAGGAGGAGCACCGGGATGTGCGCCCGCGCGATACGCGTCAGCGCGTAGAGGTTTTCCGCGAGCGAGGGGACGAGCGTGGAGAGATCCCCGACCTCCGAGGGCGGGAGATCGAGATCCGCGCCGGCGGCAGGCGACGACAACAAGCCCGCGCGGTACCGCAGGATGACGTGGCCGAGCTCGATGAAATCACCGTCCCGCAGCGCCGCCTTCGTGACGCGCTTGTCATTCACATGCGAGCCGTTCCGCGAGCCCATGTCCTCGAACACCCACCCCTCGCCGCTCCGGACGAGGCGCGCGTGGGCCTTCGAGATGGCCCCGTCGGGCAAGCGCAGATCGAGCCGCCGAGCGCCCCCCTCGCGGACGCGCGAGGCGACACGCTCGGGGCCGCGGCCGATGTCGACGACGTCGAGCTCCGAGAGGCAATACCGCGCGCCGCCGAGCGCCGGCTGGTCGCAATGGAGCACGACGAAGAGGAAAGGACGCGCGAGGGCTTGCTCCCTCCGCTCCTCGCGCACGGCGTTCTGGGTCGTACCGAGCGAGATCAACTTCCTCGTCATGGCCGCACCACCCTATCACGAGCCGAAGCGTGACCTGGGTGTCCCTCGGCGGCGCGCGCCTCCGCGACGCGACGCTCACACGCTTCCTGGTCCCTCTGGGCCTCGGCTTCGGTGACCTGGAGCAGTTCTCTTCGAATCGGCGCGGGAATACAATATGAGGTCGCCCTCCAGAGCCGGGCGTCCGCAGGGCCGGTAAAAGGCTCCACGTCGGGCCATATGCGGGCGACCTTCTCCTCGGAGCCTTGCGCGATGTACCTGCCGTCGGGGCTCCATTCGGCATACCCGGAGATGAATGGAGAGCCGCCGAGCACGAAAGGCTGCCCGGATCCATCCGCATGAAAAATGCGCGCCGTCGTGTCCACGGACGCAGTGGCGATGCGTGTGCCGTCGGGGCTCATCGACGCCCATGTGACCCGTTCCCTGTGACCGTGAAGGACCACGGGCTGCCCGGAGCCGTCTGCGCTCCATACGCGCGCGGTCCTGTCGAGGGACGTCGTGAGGATCCGCGCGCCGTCGGGCGACCACGCAGCGAAGGTGACATTCGATTCGTGCCCCTGCAGCAGGAGGGAACCCGCAGCGTCGCGTACGTCCCAGATTCGCGCGGCGCCGTCCGCGAACGGGGAGAGCACGCGCGAGCCGTCCGGGCTCCATCGCGCGCCCGTGAAGTGGGTGGGCACGAACCTCGCAGGGGGCCCGGCGAGCGCGACGAGCTCGCCCGCCTCGCCCGCGTTCCAGAGATAGATGTCCCCGGTCTCGTACGACGCGAGAATCCGCGCGCCCGTGGGCTCGAACCACACTTGCACCACGCACTCGGATTCCATCGGAACCCTTGTCTCCGCCTGGAGCGTGTAGCCGTCGCTCGACCACACGCGAAGGGCTCCGTCCATGGACGCGGTGAGGATCCGGTCCCCCGAGGCGCTCCAATCGACCCCCCAGACCCCCGTCCGATGGCCGCCGAGGACGATGGGCAAAGAGGGGTCGTCGAGGCGCCATACCCGCGCGGTCCCGTCCCGCGAACCCGTGACGAGCCGCGCGCCGTCGGGACTCCACCTCGCGCCGACGATGTCCGCGGCATGGCCGCGCAAGACGAGCGGGCTCCCCTCCCCCTCCGCACGCCACACCCGCGCGGTCCCGTCCCCCGAAGCCGTGACGAGGCGCGCGCCATCGGGGCTCCACGCGAGCACGTTGATGACCTCCGTGTGCCCCTCGAGCACCCTCGGCGCGACGACCTCGTCGAGATCCCAGAAGCGAAGCGTCCTGTCGAGCGACGCCGTGAGGAGGGAGCGGCCATCCGGGCTGAAATCCGCCGTGTAGATCCAGTGCTTGTGGCCACGCAAGACGAGCGGTTGCCCCGCGCCGTCAGCATTCCAGATGCGCGCGGTCTTGTCCTTCGAGGCCGAAGCAATGCGTTTGCCGTCGCGGCTCCACGCGACGCTCATGACCTTGTCCTCGTGGCCGCGCAGCGCGAGGCGCTCGGCGCCCTCGAAGGCGTCCCACACGCGCACCGTGGCGTCCTTGCTCGCGGTGGCGATGCGCTTTCCATCCGGGCTCCAGGTTGCCGCGACAACCTCGTCCGTATGCCCGCGGAGGACCAGCGGCGCGCCCTTGCCGTCCGCGCTCCACACACGCGCGAGCCCATCCACCGAGGTCGTCACGATGCGCTTTCCATCCGGGCTGAACCGGGCGCTCGTGACGCTCGCCTGGTGCTCGAGCAGGGCGATCGGGCTCCCGTCCGTCGCGCGGAACACCCTCGCGGTCCTGTCCATGGATGCCGTGACGACGCGCTGCCCATCCGGGCTCATCAGCGCCGAATTGACCTCGTCCTCGTGACCGCGCAGCACGAGCGGCTCCCCGGCGCCATCCGCGCTCCAGATCCGGGCCGTCTTGTCCCCGGGTGCCGTGAGGATGCGCTCTCCATCCGGGCTCCACGCGGCGAACCAGACGTGCGCCTCGTGGCCGCGCAGCGTGGCGATCCTCTGGAAATCGCCCACGGCCAGGATGCTCGCGGTCTGGTCCTGGGACGCCGTGACGATGCGCGCGCCATCCGGGCTGATGGCCGCCGCATAGACCGGCAAGCCCCCGTGGAGGCCCGAGACCTCGTCCCGCGCGACGCCGGAGCAGAGCGCGTCGCTCACGATCTCGGCCCACTCCTTGGGGATATCCTCGGGCTCGACCTCCCGCGCGAGCGCGAGGACCAGCGTGGGATCGTCGATCCGCCTGCGCGCGGCGAGCATCCGTGTGGCATTGCGGCCCCGCAGCGCCTGGAGCGCGAGCTCGCCGTTCTGCTCCGTGACACGCGCGGCCTCGGCGTCCGCGCGCCGGGCCTGGGCCTGGGCGCGCATGGCCAGGAAAAACACGAGGACCGACACGGTGCCGAGAACCACGAACGCCCCGGCGATCGAGCGCTGTCGCCTCTGCCGCGCCCGCTCCTGGAGGTCGATCACGGCGAGGAGGTACCGCTCTTCCGCGCGGCCGAGCGGCAAACCGCGCTCCGCCTCGGGGTTCGCGCGCCTTCGCTCGTACCACGTCCGCGCGTCCTCGGCGGCGCGGTCCCGCCACAACAAGCCGGACGCCTCTCCGCCGGCCTGCCATTGCGAGGCGGCGGCGCGCAGGCGGGCCATGAACTGGGCGTCCGCCGTGCTCTCGTCGAGCCACCCCGCGAGCCTCGGCCAGCGCTCGATGAGCGACTCGTGGACGAGCTCCACCGTCACCGCGCCCGGAAGTCCGCCGACTTCGAGGAGCAAGAGCCGCGCGCCGCAGAGATGCTGGACGAGCGCCTCCACGGCGGCGGGCTCTTCGGCGAGGGAGGCGAGCTCGGGCATGCTCACGATCGCGCGCGTCCGCTCGGGCGTGACCAGGCGCAAGAAGACGGCCTGGCAGAGGCGCTGGCTCGGCAATGCGAGCGCCCCGAAGACCGCATCGGCGTGCGTGGAGAGCGATCCGACCACCCCGCCGAGCCGCTCGTAGCTCGCTCGCGTCAAGGCCTTCGCCTCCCGATCACGCGCCTCCCATAACTCCGCGGCTGCGAATTGCAGGAGCGGGAGCGGGGTCTTGGTGCGCGACAGCTCGTCCAGCATGTCGGCGCTCATCGCCTCGTCCTCGAAACGATGCCCGGACGCCTCCACAGGACGGAGCAAGACCTCCCGCAAGGCTTCGCGCCTCATGGGCGGCAGGAGAAAGAGCCCCTGGGTGACCTCGGCCAGGAAAGTGGGCTCCTCGGCGACGCGGTCGAGGAAATCCGAGCGAATGGCCACGATGACCCGCAACGGCGACGAGGCGTCGTCCGCCGAGCCGAGGAGGCATTGAAGGAACGCGGATCGCTCCCCCGGATCGGAGACCAGGGTATAAAGCTCCTCGAATTGATCGACGAAGACGAGCGCGCGGCTCTCTGGGCCCCGCGCGCGGCAATGGACGCGCAGGCGAGCGCCGAACAGCCCGGGCGCGGCGCGAAGATCGCCGAGGGCCGCGGGGGGCTCGTCCGACGTGCTCTTGGCGAGCACCTCTGCGAGCGCCTCGCCGAGCGCTGCCATCGGGGCGCGGCCCGGGCGCAGGACGAGGACGTCCCAGTCCTCGCCGGAGTGCTTCAAGGCCGGAATCACGCCCGCGCGGAGAAACGACGATTTGCCAGCGCCGGACGGGCCCACGACGGTGACGAGCCGCTGCCGACGGAGCTGCCCCACGACGGCCACGACCTCCCGCTCGCGGCCGAAAAAGCGGCCCGCGTCCGCCTCCTGGTATGCCGAGAGCCCCGCGAACGGCAGCTCGCCCTCGGCGAACGCGATAGGTTTTCCCCCTTCACGCAAGGGCGTGAGCGCGGCGAGCATTTCGTCGGCCGAGGCGAACCGCTCCGCCTTTTGCTTGCGCAGGCTTCGCTCCACGACGTCCGAAAGCGCGGCGAGATCGGGCAGGACGTCCCGGAGCCTGGGCATGGGCGCGGAGAGGTCGGCGACGCTCTCGAGCCGCTCCATCGTGATCGGCGCGAGCGGATGCGCGCCTGCGAGCAGCTCGTACAGAATCATGCCGACGGCCCAGAGATCGGCGCGCGCGTCGACCTTCTCGCCGAGCCATTGCTCTGGCGCCATGTACGCGAGCGTGCCGCCGTCACCCGGGTACAGGCCATCGCTTGGCCTCGCCAGCCCGAAATCCAGCACTTTGATCCCCCCAGCGTCGAGGATCATGATGTTCTCGGGCTTGAGGTCGCGATGCACGACGTCGCACGCGTGCGCGGCGACGAGCGCACGAAGGACCGACATCACGATGTCGAGCGCGAGGCCCCGCGGGAGCACGCGGCTCGGTCCTCCGGCGCCCGAGGACAGGAGATCCCGCAGCGTGCGGCCCTCGAGGTATTCGAGGACCATGTAGGGATGCCCGTCGGTCTCGTCCACGTCGTGGATGACCACGATGTTCTCGTGCCTGCAACGCGCCGTCGCGCGCGCCTCGGCGAGCAAGCGTGAGGGCGCCTGCCCGCTGTCCTGGAGGAGCTTGATGGCGACGAGGCGCGCGAGCTTGATGTCCCGCGCGAGCAACACGACCCCCATGCCGCCTTCGCCGAGCTTGCGGATGATCTCGTAGTGCTTGAGAAAGCCGTCGAGCGGAAGGGAGGCCTCGGGGAGCGCGCCTCGCACGCCGGACATGGGGGACGGCGAAGCAGCCTGCGACAAGCGTCCTGTCCGCTCGTGACGAGCGAAGTCCGCGGTGACGCTCGCATCCGGCGGCAGACGGGCGCTGAGCCTTCGCTCCTCAGGACACCTCATGTGGCACCGCCTCGACGAACATGACCACGGATCGCATCGGTCGAGCTAGTTCCTCGACACAGGGGTCTTGACTGTTTCACGCTGCGACGGGCAGCGCGGGATGCGCTGGCTGTGGGTATGCGTGCCCCATCTTCTTGCGAGCGTGCTGGACACTGAACCTCCAGCGGATTCC
>NZ_SSMQ01000090.1 GCF_005144585.1 Polyangium fumosum
GCGATTCCGGGCGCCCCTGCGGCGGTTCCGGACGCGAAGGCAGCGGCTCCGGATGCGAAGGCAGCGGCTCCGGACGCGAAGGCAGCGATTCCGGGCGCCCCTGCGGCGGCTCCGGACGCGAAGGCAGCGATTCCGGGCGCCCCTGCGGGAGTTCCGGGCGCCCCTGCGGGAGTTCCGGGCGCCCCTGCGGCGGTTCCGGGCGCCCCTGCGGCGGTTCCAGGCGCCCCTGCGGGAGTTCCGGGCGCCCCTGCGGCGGTTCCAGGCGCCCCTGCGGCGGTTCCAGGCGCCCCTGCGGCGGTTCCAGGCGCCCCTGCGGCGGTTCCGGGCGCCCCTGCGGGAGTTCCGGGCGCCCCTGCGGGAGTTCCAGGCGCCCCTGCGGCGGTTCCAGGCGCCCCTGCGGCGGTTCCGGGCGCCCCTGCGGCGGTTCCAGGCGCCCCTGCGGGAGTTCCAGGCGCCCCTGCGGCGGTTCCGGGCGCCCCTGCGGCGGTTCCAGGCGCCCCTGCGGGAGTTCCAGGCGCCCCTGCGGGAGTTCCAGGCGCCCCTGCGGCGGTTCCAGGCGCCCCTGCGGGAGTTCCAGGCGCCCCTGCGGCGGTTCCAGGCGCGGAGGCGGCCGCCGCCGCAGCGCCGAAGCCCGGTGAAAAGCCTGCCATCCCGGGCGGCGCGGCCGTGCCCGCGGCCCCGAAGGTCGGCGACAAACCCGCCGTGCCCGCGGGCGCCGCGCCTCCTGCCGCGCCTGCTGCACCCGCCATCCCCGGTGCCCCCGCAGCGCCGAAGGCCGGCGACAAACCCGTCGTGCCCGCGGGAGCCGCTGCACCCGCCGCGCCTGCTGCGCCCGGCGTCCCCGCGGCCCCTGCTGCCAAGCCCGCGGCGCCCGGGATCCCCGTCGGCGCCAAACCCGCGCCTGCTGCACCCGGCGCCCCCGTGGTCCCTGCCGGCGCCAAACCCACGCCCGGCGCCCCCGTGCCTCCGTCCGCGCCCGCATCTCCCGGCGCGCCCGTATCTCCCGGCGCCAAGCCCGCCACGCCCGCCGCGCCCGGCACCAAATGGCCCGGCAGCGGCAAACCGAATGCCTGAGAGCGTCGAACCGTCCTAGCTCCGCGCGTCCGGGTAAAAACGGTAGCTATGCGCGCGCGAAGTACGTGCCGTGCTCGAGGTCGGCGAGCAGGCCCGCCTGCTCGGGCTTCCAGCCGAACCGCTCCTGCGTGAGCGCGCTCGACGCAGGGGTGTCGAGCGCGAAGAACGCGCCGAGCCAGCCGAAGTGGGGGGCGGGGACCGACTCGACAGGCAGGCCGAGCTTGCGACCGATCACGTCGGCGATGTCGCGGGTCGGGATACCCTCGTCGCCGACCGCGTGGAGCCGCGCGCCGGCCGGCGCCTTCTCGAGCGCGAGGACGAACAGCCGCGCGGCGTCGATCCGATGCACCGCGGGCCACCTGTTTTCGCCCTCTCCGACGTACCCCGAGCGCCCGGTCTTGCGCGCGATCTCGATCAGCATCGGGACGAACCCGTGGTCGCCATCCCCGTGAACCGACGGCGGCAGCCGCAGCGAGGAGACGCGCACGCCGCGGCTCGCGAACGAGAAGGCGAGCCGCTCGGAGGCGGTCCGCAGGCCGCCGGTCGACGTGTCGGGCGTCTCGTCGTCGGTGGCGACGTGGCCCCGCGTGAAGCGCGCGAGGCCGGAGGCAATGACGAGCGGGCGATCGGAACCGACGAGCGCGCTGCCGAGCGCCTCGATCGCGCCGCGGTCCTTCTCGCAGTTTCCGGCGTAGTCGTTGAAGTCGTCATGAGAGAACGCGCAGTGGATCACCCCGTCGCAGGCGGCGGCGCCGCGGCGCAGGCCATCGAGATCCGTGAGCGAGCCGCGGTGCACGTCGACGCCCGCGGCGACGAGCCTCTCGGCGGACGCATCCGAGCGCGCGAGACCGAGCACGCGGTGGCCGGCGCGGACGAGCTCGGGGACGATGGCGGAGCCGATGAAGCCGCTGGCTCCCGTGAGGAAGATACGCATAGGGAACCTCCTTGGTTCGCGATCCACGATGGCACCGCCGCGGCGCTCGCGAAATACACGGCCGTCTCCCGTTCTTGCCCGATCGTCTACGCGGGGGCTAGGCTTCCACCGTGATCCCCGGGCGCGACACGTTGAAGGACCTCATCACTTGGTGGTGCCCCAGCGACGGCGTGCACGCCTCGCCCGTGCCCGGAATTTCTTGCATCAAAGTCTCGCGCCCGCAGCAACGCGCGAAGCGGCACTGGCGCGCGTCGTTCTGCATCGCCGTGCAGGGCACGAAGGAGATCCTGCTCGAGGGGCAGGTCTATCGCGAGCGCGAACCGCACTACATCGTCAGCCCGATCGACCTGCCCGTGACGAGCCGGGTCGCGGGTGTGTCGTCGGCGCGGCCGCTCTTGGGCCTGAAGATGGACTTCGATGCGGTCGCGCTGCGCGAGGTCGCGGCGCAGCTCGACCGCGCGCGGCCGGACGACGTCGAGCACACGGGGCGCGCGATCTTCATCGGCAAGGCGAGCGACCGCATGCTCGACGCCGCGAGCCGGCTGGGCGCGCTGTTCGCGACGCCCGACGATGCGACCGTGCTCGCGCCGCTCGTGAGGAAGGAGCTGATCTTTCACCTGCTGAAAGGCCCCGACGGCCCGGCGATTCGTCAGCTCGTGCGCGCGGGCAGCCAGGCGCACCGCATCGCCGAGGCGGTCCATCACCTGCAGGCATCGCTCGCCGAGGACGTCGATATCGCCTCGCTCGCGCGCACCGCAGGGATGAGCCGGGCGGTGTTCTTCAAGCGGTTCAAGGAGGCCACCGCGATGAGCCCGCTGCAGTACCAGAAGCGCCTGCGCCTGCTGGAGGCGCGCCGCCTGATGGTCGAAGAGGGCGCGGGCGCCGAGGTCTCGGCGTTCCGCGTCGGCTACACGAGCGCCTCGCAGTTCAGCCGCGAGTATTCGCGCATGTTCGGCGACGCGCCGCTACGCGACACCCGCGCGCTGAAGCAGACGGCCGCGGTCGTCCAGGATATGTAGAAGTGGTCTCATAAACCTACTCGCGCCCCGAATCGTCGGTCGGCCTCGCTCGAAATCCGCGTAGGATTCCTCGCTTCGCCCTCCCTAGCTTCGGGGCGCTCCCAACGGTTTATGAGACCACTTCTAGTCCGACCACGTCTCGCCGCGACGCCGGATGCCGCGATCACGGAACCTGAACCGTAACCTGCCCGGGGAACGAGATCTGAATCACGCCGCCCCACATGCACATCAGCTTCGAGCTGTTGTTCAGCGCGGGCATGTTCGCCAGGAGCACCGTGGGGGCACCAACGATCCACGGCGCCGGCGTGTTCGGAATGCACGGCATCGGCGTGAGCACGCCCATCGCCGCCGCCGTCGCCGCGGCCACCATCGGGTTCGCCAGGCTTTGACACATCCCGAACGGCAGCACGTTCAGCATCGGCTTGCCATCCATGATGTTTGCCAGCGGTCCCGCGCTGTTCAGCGTGCGGTTCGCGGGCAGCACCGTGAGCGTGCTCGGCGCCACGCCGAAGCTACATTGCATCATCCCGCCCATGCATACGTGCTGGCCCATCGTCAGCCTCCCGCGAGCTTGTTCACGATCTTGTCGAAGAAGGACGTCTCCTTCTCCTCCTTCGACTTCGGAATGCCCTTGTCGTCGTACTCGGTTTCGCCGCGCTTCTCGCCGTCCTTGTACGTCGCCTTCGCCTTCAACTTGCCTTGCACGTCGTAGCTGAACGACTCGCCCTGCTTCTTGCCGTTGTCGTACGTGGCGCGCTCGCGGACCTCGCCGTTCGGGAAGTACTCGATCACTTCCCCGTGCAGTTTGTCCGCCTTGTAGTTCGCTTTTCGCAGCGTGTTGCCCTTGCTGTCGAAGAACAAGGACTCGCCTTCGAGCTTGCCGTTCTTGTAGAACGAGCGCACGACCTCGTTGCCCTGCTCGTCGAACGACAGGAACGGGCCGTTCTGCTTGCCCTTCTCGAAATGCATGAGCGTCCGCAGCCGGCCCTCGTCGTAAAGACGCGTCGGCCCGTGCTGCTCGCCCTTCACGAACGTGACGATCTGCGAGATCTTGCCGTGCTCGTCGAAGAGCTTCGTCTCGCCGTGCAGCACGCCGTTCTCGAAGGACGAACGCTCGACCTCGCGCCCCTCCGGGTCGTACGAGATCGAGAGCCCGTGCAGCTTGCCGTTCGCGTAATTCGCCCGGTGCGCGATCTGCTTTTCGGTCTCCCCGTACTGGACGAACTCGCCGTGCAGCACGCCCTCTTCCATCTGGAACCGGGAGATCAGCTTGCCGCTTTCGTCGCGCTCTTCGTGGTCGGTCGGCATCGGGCCCTCGCTCAGTTGATCTTCACCATGCCGCCCTTCAACGTCAGCATGCCGCCGCCCTCCACCGCCGCCTGCGCGCCGCCCTTCGCCTTCAGCGCGATCGCGCCCTCGAGCGTCATGTTCGTCCCGCCCTTGGCCTTGAAATCGGTGCCGGCCTTCAGCGTCATCCCCGTCCCGGACTCGGCCTTGAAGTCCGTGCCCGCCTTCATCGTGAACGCCTGCTTGGCCTTGATCGTGACGCTCTTCGCCTCGATCACGAGGTCGCCGTCGACCTTGATCGTGTAGTTCTTCGTCACCTTGTAATCGAGGTTCGCCTTGTTCGTGTGCGCCTCGTCCTTGGTGATCTCCAGCGTGCGTTTGCCCTTCACGCTGTGCGTCTCGTCGCCCTTGTCGACCTTGATCGTGCGGTTGCCCTTGGTGACCGTGAGCGACTCGTTGCCCTCTTCGATCGTCACCTTCCGCTCGTTCTTGACGTTCTTCGTGTAATCGTGGAGGACCTTGACCGTCCAGTCGTTCTCCACCTCGAAGAGCATGTCCTTCTGGGCGTGCGCGTAGAACTCCTCGCTGTCCTTCTTGTCCTCGAAGCGCAATTCGTTCCCCGCGTCGCCCTCCTTCGTCGAGCGGCTCAGGATCGTGCTCTTCGTCTGCGCGCCCGGCAGCCCATAAGGCACCGTCTGCTCCGCGTTGTACACCGAGCCCGTCACGAGCGGCCGATCCGGATCGCCGTCGATGAAGCTCACGACGACCTCTTGCCCCATGCGCGGCAAGAACCACGCGCCCCAGCTCTTGCCCGCCCAGGGCTGCGCGACGCGCACGAAACACGAGCTCTTGTCGTCCTTCGCGCCCTTGCGATCCCAGTGGAACTGGACCTTGATGCGCCCGTATTCGTCCGTCCACTGCTCCTCGCCGCTCTTGCCCACGACGACAGCCGTCTGCGTGCCGGGGATCGCGGGCTTCGGCGTGATGCGCGGCGGGCGGTACGGCGTCTTCTTCGGGAAGCCCTCGAAGGTATTCGTGTACCCCTCTTGGCTCGCCCGATGCACGACGCCGCCGAGGACCCAGTCGGTGTTCGCGTCGTCCCGATCGTGCTCGTCGAGCTTGAACGCGTGGCCCGCGGTGAAGGCGCGACAATTGGACGAGCCGGACAAACGCACGGCCCGCGCCTCCTCCGCCTCGATGCGGAGCTTCGCGCGCGCGTCGCCCGGGCTCTTCTCGATGTGCCCGCCCGGGTACTCGAAGAGCTCGAGTTTGCCCGATTCGCCCGAGACCTCCGCGAGCAGCGACGTGCTCGGCATCTCGAAGTTGTAATCCGTCGACGCGTACTTCCCCGCGACGATCTCCTCTTCGAGCGTGCACTCGACGACCGCGTCCTCGTCCGTCGACGACGAGAACTGCTCGACGAACCGCGCCTTGTCGAGGTTCGGACACGGCACGGCCGACGCGCTGTCGTCCGAGAGCACCATCACGTGCTTGCCGTCCTCGTGCGTGAAATAATAGTGGATCCCCTCGTCCTCCATGAGACGCGACACGAAATCGAGCGCGGTCTCCTGGTACTGCACGCAGTAGGGGCGCGGCGAGTACGAGCCCTTCAGCGAATCCTTGAAGTGCTCGCCCGACGAGAAGCCGAGCTCCTGGAAGAGCGCCTTCAGGATGTCGGGGACGCTCTTCTCCTGGAAGATGCGGCAATCGCTGGTCTTGCCGAGGAGCCACAACCACGGGTGCAGCTCCGCGCGGTAACGCGTCTGCTTGCCGACACGACCTGCCTGGACGAACCGCGTGCAGATCCCGTGGATGAAGCGCGGCTTCTCCTTCGCCATGCCCCGGATCGTCAAGGTCACGCCCTTGCCGACGATGGCCTTGAAGTCGAGCGCTTTTTCTGGCGACACGAGCTCGAGCTCGAAGCGGAAGAGCCCCGAGATCCGCTCTTCACCGTGCAGATCGACGAGCAGAACCGCGTCCGCGCCGAAAGGCGTCGAGATGGCGATGCCGAGGCTGCCCTGCGGATAAGGCATGGATCTCGGAAAGAGCGTACCGGGCTTCTCGGGCTTTCGGCAAGAGGCTTGATCTCCGGCGCGCGCTCATCGAAGATCACCCGACCGTGGTGCGCTTCTGGGGAGAGACCAGCCGATGACGTTCTTCCGAACGGGCATGGGGCTCTTCCAGCTCGGCCGCCCCAGGCTCCCGAGCCGCGACGAGGCCGCAGAGACCCTCGCGCAAATCGCCGAAAAGCCGGGCGGCGCGCGGTATCTGCGAGGCGTGCTCGCCGACGACGTCCCCAAGACCCTCGTCGAGGCGATGCCCGACGACGAGGTCTTGGTTTCGCTCACCGAGCGCATCACGACCGGGCGCATCACGTTCGTGCTCTTGCGCCCGCGCGACACCCGCGCGCCGGGCTTCTTCGTCGAGGGCGACGCGACGGGCGCCGTGATGGGCCCGGAAAACAAGGCCGGTGATCTGCGCCCCGCGCCCGAGGTCCCGCCCGAGTATCCGGTGCTCGCGCGCGTCGAGAGCGATCAGGTCATCGAATCCACGGCGAAGCTCGTCGCGGATCTCGCGGCGCTGCTCTTCGGCAGGTTCGCCCGGGAGAAACGCGAATCGACGATCGCACGCACGTACGTGCTCGTCGCGGGCGAGGAGGGCACGCGGATCCAGGGCGCGCGCAGCACGGTCGATATCGCGCTCGACACGGCGCGGTGGCCCGGCGGTGGCCTCGGTCGGCCGAAGCCCTCGGTGCCGGTCGAATACAAGAGCGCCGCGAAGAGCACCGGCGAGAGCGCGCGCTTCGCGATCGATAAGCTCTCCGCCTCGCTCGGCCCGGCGTCGCCCCCGACGTCGAGCCGCCCCGCGCCCGCGGTGCCGGACGCCTTCGTCAACGTCGCGAGCGGCACCGCGCAGACGACGAAGGGCGCTGTCGACTCGCTCGGCAAGAGCTTCGCCGACCTCTTCCGCCCAACTCCCTTCGTGCGTCCGCGTAACGCGAGTCCTGTCGAATGAGCGCCGAGACGACAGGCTTCGGGAACGTCTTGCTGGGCCGCCCGCGGCGCCTCGATCGGCACGGCATCCTCGCGTTCTTGCGGAACGTCGCGCTCGATCGTCGCGGCATGCTGGAGCTCCGACGTATGCTCGCCGAGGAGCTGCATCGCTCCTCGATTCATCACCTCCGCGACGAGGTCGTGATCGAGCAGCTCGCGGAGCGATACCTGCGCGGCTCGCTCTCGCTCGTGCTCGTGCGCCCGCACGACGTCGAGCTCGAAGGCTTCATGGTGGAGGGCGCGGACGCGACGCCCCTCACGGGTCCGAAAAACGAGGCCGGTGATCTGCGCCCCGCGCCCGAGGTCCCGCCCGAGTATCCGGTGCTCGCGCGTGTCGAGTCCGATCAGGTGATCGACTCCACGCTGAAGCTCATCGCGAAGCTCACCGATCTGCTCTTCGGCTCGTTTGGCCTGCAAAAACGCCCCTCGACGCTCGCGAAGGAGCTCGTGCTCCTTGCGGCCGACGAGGCGCGCGGCGTGAAGACGGCGAACACGAAGGTCGATCTCGACCTGACGCTTCAGCTTCATCCCCAGGGCAGCGTCATTGTCCCCGAACCGCAGGTCAAGGATGCGTACGTCGCGGCCGCGGCCGAGATCGCCGCCGGGCCGCATCCCGCCGCCAAGGGCCTCATCGATTTGATGTGGCCCCTCACGCGCGTCGACACGAAGCGCCGCTTCGACAATCCCGTCGGGGCCGGGCCGGTGAAGAGCGACGAGGTGAAGGACGAGGCCACGCCCGAGGCCACGCCCGAGGCCACGCCCGAGGCGCCGAAGGATCCGCCGAAGCGCTGGATCTTCTCGCTCTGAATCGCGGTTCGGCGTCAGCGCACGACGCGGAGCGCGCCGTCCACCCGCGCCACGTACACGGGGATCTGGAATTGCCCGCCGTCCTTGTCCGGCAGCGTCTGGAGCAGCGGGCGGAGCGGCTTTCGCTGGAGCTCCCAGATTCTCCCTTCACACATGGATACGGGCAGGATGTGCGACGCCTCGAACTTCAGATCCATCGGCCCCGGGAAGAGCCGGCTCTGCACGAATTCCACGAATTCGTCGCGCATGCGCGCCTCCGTCTCGTCATACGCGATCCCGTAATCGCGGAGCTTCGGCGAGAACTCCTTCACGATGCCGGCCACATCCTTCGCCGCGAACAGATCCCGGAGGTGCGCGGCGTACGCGAGCAGCGGCTCCGGCTCCTCGATCGGCGCTGCCTCCCGGAAGAGTGCCGGGAACGCCGGCCCGTCGTTATCGAATTCGAAGGAGAGCTGCAGCGGGATCGCCGGGACCTGGCCGGCCAGGGCGCTCTTCACGTCGATCGTGAGCACGACGTCCCCGGGCGCGTCCGGCGCCACGAAGTCGCCCTCCTGATAGGCCGACACCGAGCCCGTGATATCGATGTCGAGCGGCGAGCTCATCCCCTCGCGCGTGATCGTCGGCAATGCCTGGATCCCGAGCACGTTCCCCTTGCCGACGAGGAGCTGATTGATCGGCGGCGCCAGGCTGATCGGCGCCCGCGCGTCCACCGCGTCGAGCTGGAAGCCGTTCAGCGTGATCCGCGCGAGGCAGGCGCGCAGCGAGAGGTTCAGGTGATGGATGGGTTTGGCCTGCATGATCTCACTTGCACCTGGCGAGGAGCTCCTTGCACGGATCGACGTAGCTCGTGGTCATGATCTTATCGAGCTCCTTGTTCACGAAATTCAGGAAGGTCTTGTCGTCGATCCAGTCGCGCGCCCAGTCCCTCGTGCCGATCACGTCGAGCCGCTGCCGGATGTCGTGCGCGAGCCCCTCCATCGATTTCGAGTCGCGGCGGATGTCCGCGCGGCTGTCGATCTTCGCCGCGATCGTCGCCGCGATCTTCTGCGAGGACCATTGCGTGTCCGGGGTGAACGCGCTCCCGGACTCCGTGAAGACCCGCACGTTGAGCCCCTCGGTGATCTTGCCGAGCACGATCCCCTCGATCTGGCTCTTCGTGATGTGGGGCGCCACGTAGGGTTTGTCGGGCCACTTGAAGCTGCCGAGGTCCTCCGCGTCGACGAAGTTCTGCTGCTTCGCGTACGAGCCGAGCGAGCCGCCCTTGCCCACCGAGGCGGTGACCTTCCCTTTGAGCCCCGTCCATTTCAAGGACCCGGAGACCGACGCGCCCTTCTCCACATGCAGCTCGAACGTGCCGGAGAGCTCGAGCGCCGTCTCGAACGAGCCTTCGAGCTTGACCCAGTTGCCCGCCTCGAAGCGCGCCCCCACCGAGCCGGTGATGGTGAGCGCGAGCGGCACCTGCAGCGCCAAACCCGCCCCCGGGTTGACGCGCTCGGCGCTCAGGCTGAGCGTCAGGCTGCCGTCGATCTTGGCGAAGACCTGCGCCTTGAAGCCGCACTCTACCCCCACGCCGACCTCGAGGGAGATCGCGAAGAGCACGAGGTCGATGCTCGCCTTGAGCCCGAAGTAGGTGCGGTGATCCTTGTACTCCTTCATCCCCCATTCGAGGTTGAACGAGCCCTGCAGGATCTGGACGCTCGCCTCGGCGTACCATCCGACCTTGGGCACCACGTCCTGAATGGCGATGAGGATCCCGAGCACCTGGTTCGCGATCCCCACGATGCCGAGCAGCGTATTGAACGTCGCGAGCTCGTCGGGGACGAGCTTGCCGTCGCACGTGAGCTCGATGGGCTGCACGCGCTTCGTGGCCTTCACCTCGAGGGGGCTCGTCTCGGCCTCGGTCTTTTGCGCGGCGATGAGCTGCGTGGCGTTCATCGCCACCGCGGTCGTCTGCGTCACCGTGGTCGTCTTGGTCGTGGTGTTCTTCCAGCCGGTGACCTCCTTTTCGATCGTCGCGGTCTTTCGTTGCGCGGCGGCGACGCCCTTGGGGCCGACGACGACCTGGGTCTCCTTCTCGAGCTTCGCGCCCACCTTGTAGCCGCGCATCGGGGGCAGCTTGATCGAGAGCTTCCACGTGTTCGGCCGGTAGCTCGCGATGGTGACCGGCTTGGCGAGGCCCTCGACCTTGTACTCGGTCGCCTGGGTGAAATTCCTCCAGAACGTGCCTTCCAGGATGTTCTTGATCTGGGCGCCCTTGAAGGGCGCGTCGATGTCGTATTGCGTGTAGCCCTGGGCCTGCGCCTCGCCCTTCACCTGGGTCTTCTCGCCGCGGCACGTCACCGTGAGCGCTGCCGGCGAGGGTTTGGCGCTGTCCTTGTGGAGCAGCGTCACCTGGTCCTTGCCGGCCTTCACGTCCTGGACCACCTCGTAGCGGTCCACGTTCTTCACGCGGCCCTGCCGGCTGCCGAGCTCGTGCTCGCAGAACACGACGAGCTCGCTGCCCGTCTCCGTCGGCTTCGGCCCCGTCGTCGTTTGCCCCGACGAGGTTTGCCCTGACGTCGTCTGCCCCGACGAGGTTTGCCCCGTCGTCGCCTTGGTCTCCGCGGGCGCCGCTTGCAGGAGCGTGAGCGTGCGCCAGTGCTCGATGAGGCCGATCGGGTGCAGGTGCCAGACCTTGTCCTTCGAGGGCAGGCCCGCGCTCGACGCGTCCCCCCAGAAGCCGAGCTTCTTGATGTAATCACGCGTGGCCGCGAGCGAGGCGGCGTCGAGGTTCCAGGGCGGCCCCAACAAACGATCGAGCCCCGGGACCTCGCCGGCCCACTCCGTCGGATGCAGGCACGCCACGCGCCGGAGCTTCTGCGCGAGGACGGGATCTCCGAGCGCGGCCTTGATCTCCGCCGCCGTCACGTTCCCGTCCTTGTTCTCGTCGACGAGCGCGAGGAGGCCCGGCGCGTCGCAGAGCCCATCCTGGCTGAACTTCGAGCTCTCCTCGATACGCTGCCAGCGCGGCCAGTCGTACGGGCAGAGGACCTTTCCGTCTTTCTCAAGCTCGGCCCAGCCCTTGCTCCCGCCGCCATCGACCTCTTGCCAGGTCTTGCCCTGTTGGTCCTTGTAGACCCGCGCGTCCGAGGCCGGCAAGACGTCGGTGAAGACGTCCTCCGCCGTCGTGCCCGCGCCCTCCTCGAACGTCACCGCGTCGTCGGGTTTGTCCTTGTACAGGACCACGAGCGGCGCCTTCAACGTGTAGCGCTTCGAGGTCGCATTCCAGTCCCCGAGCGCGTCGCGCTTCGCCCAGCCCGTGCGTTTCGCCACTTCCGCCGCCGGCAGCACGAACCGCACCTGCCGATCCGTGTCGCCCTTCTCCGCGACGTAATGGACCTTGTCGCCCTTCTTCGCGTCGATCGGGATCGCCGCGCCGCCGCCGGCCTGCGCCGTGAGCGTCGCGAGTGGGGCTTCGAGGGCGTACGTCCCGGTGGCCTTGTCATAAGGCCCGAGGGCGCTGCGTTTCGTCCAGCCGATCACCTCGGCGCACGCCACCTTGCGCAGATCGCCGGGCGGCTGCTCGATCAAGGTGAGGCGCGCGCCCGCGGGCATGTCCACCTTCACCTCGGGCGGCGTGACGGTCTTGCGTTTCTTGAGCTTGGTCCCCGCGGGGACGTGCAAGAGCCCCTGGCCGCCCGTGTCGCCCTTGGGGTTCTTCATGAACTCCACGTCGCCGGTCAGGACCTCGAAATGCACCGTCGAAGGCCGCGTGAAGAACACGCCGGGGTAGCCGAGGATCGCCCCCGCGCCGACCGGGATCTTGCAAGAGACCACCTGATCGAGCTTCGCGGGCTCGAGCTGGAACTCGTACTTCACGTTGGGGTCGCCCTCGCCCCCCACGTAGACCCAGCCGCCGGTCGCGAGCTCGTGCCAGCCAGTCCCGACCTTGCCCCCGGGCGCGACGGCGTTCGGGTTCTTGAACGTCACCTCCTCGCCGAGCTTGGCCACGCGCAGGACCTTGCTGCCCTTGCCCGTCTCGCGCACGTTGAGCCCGCCCGCGTCCTCGGTCGTGGCGATCGTGAACTTGTGCTTCTTGAACATCACGGGCGGGTTCTTCTTCTGCGCGTCCGTGTATTCGTCGAAGGGCAGGAGGTGCACTGCGAGCGAGAAGAGCTCGAGCTTCGCGCCCTTCGGCGTGTACCGCTCGTGCCGGACGAGGACGAAGCCATTCGAGTACTTCATCGCCTCGTCGCCGAGCTTCACCTCGAGCGCCTTCTTGTTCACGCGGTACGCCACGATGTCGCCGTCGGCGATGGCCTGGACCGCGTCCGTCCCCGCGTCGAGGTGCACGCCCCCGTGCCAGAAATTGTTCGCGCCGATGGGGAAGAACCCGCCTTCGCCCCCCTCGTTCAGCGAATAATGGGCCGCGGCGTCCTTGCCGACGATCGGGAAGCAGATGTTCGCGCCTCCGCTCGTCGGCGACAGGAAATCCCCCTCCACGAGGGTGTAGATCAAGGAGCGCGTGCCGTCCTTCGTGGGCTTCGAAGCGAGCTCGTTGTGGATCGTGCCCTTGATCGAAGGGTCGCTCTCGATGAGCTCGATGAACTTCTTGAATCGGTCGTACTTCGCGAGGACCTGGCATCCGTCGGACCAGCCGCCCGTCCCGCCGTTCGGGACCACGATGTGCTCGCCGCCGTAATGGATGTTGATCGTGCCGTTGTCCTCGGTGTAGCTCGCGGTATCGCCCACGGCGCCGACCTTCTCGGCGTTGCCCTGCCGCGTGATCTTCACCGTCGGATCCGGCCGCAGCGCGCGATAGTTCTTCTTGCTGAAGTCGCCTCCCGCGTGGATGTCCTTCAGGCTGACGTGGGTCGCGTACCGCGACGTGCCGTGATTGGCGAGCTGGTACTTGTGTTGCCCGAGCAGGATCACCGCGTCCGCTTTGTCCGGGTTCTTCTTGCTCGGGAAACGCGTCCACTCCGTCGAGCAATGGAAGAGCTCGACCTTCTTCGCGCCCTCCTTCGTCTTGTAGACGACGAACATGCAATCGTCGTACTTCGTGTTCGTGCTCGGGACCGGCACCCGCTTCTCGGCGTCGAAGCCGCGCGCCCCGAGGAGGTTCACGCGGCCATTTTCGTCCTGGAACTCGTACTCGGCCTTGCCCGCGTTGCCGAAGCGCTTCTGCGCCCGCTCCCATGCGTCGCGCAGGTGGTCGTAGAGCGCCTCCTCCGACATGCTGGCGAGATCGAACTGGATCGTCGGCTCGCGATACACCACCGTCGGCTGCGGCTCGTCGTCGCCGTCGTCGTCCGCCGCGTCGCCGGCCTTCGTCAGGAAGTCCGAGCGGTCGAGGATGCGCCAGTTGTACCCGCCGCGCTGCTCCTTCGCGAACGAGCCGTCGCTGTTCTTCGGCTTCTGCTTCTGGAGGTTGGTGTTGCTCTGCCAGTACTCGAGGTCGTGGATGAGCGTGCAGAACCCCGAGTAATCGTTGCTCTTGATGCACGCGATGAGCCGCGGGTGCTTCGTGGTGAGGTCCCCACGATACGCGAGGTCGACGAGGACCTCCTTCATCGGCGTGGGGTACGCCTCCCAGTCCCCGTCGTGCTTGCCGACCTGCGTCCGCGCGCGCTCGACGTAGTCGGGGTAAATCTTCTGGTACAGCGTCTTGGCGACCTCTTTCGAGATCGTCGGGAGGGTCGCGACATTGTCGGCGACCCACTTCTTGGCCGTGTCCCCCTTCTTCCCCGCGCCGGCGCTGAGCTTCTCCGCGTCCGCCAAAGGCACGCCCGCGGCCACGAGGTCGGCCTTCACCTCGGCCTTGCTGCGGTTGCCCATGTCGTAGCCCGCCCCGATCGTCACGCCGGACGCCGCCGAATCGGGCCAGTGCACCTCCAGGACTTTTTTGGTGTTGCCCCCCTCGACGGCGAACGTGAGCTCGGAGAAATGGGGGAAAACGTGGGTGCCGCTCATGATGCCACCGGACCCAGGATGATACACGCCGCCCCGCTCGATCACTCCATCAAAAAACCCATGCGCGCGAAGCGCAGGAGCTTCTGTTCCGTGATCTCGGCGAAGACCTCTCCGTCCACGCAAGGCGCGCCGTTCATCTCCACCGACACCACGCCTCGCCGCGCTTCGTCGAGCGCCGCCTCCGTGAGCGCGGCGGCGTCGCGCGTGCCGTTCATGCGCGCGAGGACCACCCGATCAAACGAATCGACCTGCACGCCCTCGTGCAGGAGCGTGGTGCAAAACGGGCTGCCGATGCTCGCCTGATAACGTGCAAACGGGAAGGCGCGTGGCCTTTCGTCGGGCGCCCGCGCCGCGGGCTTTGCCGAGGCCCAGAGCCGGATCGCGCCCTTCGTGTAGAGGCCGAGGAGGTTTCGCGCGAGCCGCGCCCGCGCCTCGCCCTCGAATGCGGCGAGCCCGAGCTTCTCGCCGGTCTCCCAGGCGAGCGCGTCGAACGAGAGCCCGCCCGGCGCGTACGCGGCGAGCGTGACGAGCGCGGCCTTGAGCGTCGCCTGGTCCGTGCCGATCGCGCCGCCTGGCCCGACGAACGTCTCCTCGACGCCCTCGGCGAGGTCCGGCGCCATGGCCCCCGGCGAGAGTGGCGAGGCGAGCACGAGCGACGCGAGGCGATCGGCCGCGACGCGCGGCGAGAGCGGCGCGTCGTCGCGGCAGAGGATGGCGCGTCGAAAACACCGGAGTTCGAGGAGGTCGAGCTGCTGCTGGACGGCGACGAGATCGTTTCCTGCCCGCGCGCGGACGGCCTCGGCGGCGGCGGGCCCGAGGCGCTCGGGGAAGACGAGCGGCACCTGGGCGTCGGTGACGAAGGCGAGCCCGGCGTCTTTCATGTCGCGGGCGAAGTCGGCGAAGTACTCGGCGTGGTTGCACGCGACGAGGTGCTCGCCGAGCAGGTAATGATCCGAAAGCTCGGCGATCGTCTCGAGCTCGCTCGCGAGCCAGGCGCGCGTGGGATCGGAGCGGAGCGTCTCCGTGCCGAGGAAGCGCAAAAAAGCGCGCGCTGTTTCCACGCGCTCGGCGGCCGAGCCCTCGGCGGGGACCTCGCGGCGGAGCATGTCGCGGATCGCGCCGCGCAGGTGCCAGCCGGGGAGGGTATTGAAGCTGATGTACGCGAGGCCGTGGGGCGCGAGGTGGCGCCGGACGACGCGTCGAATGGCCTCACGTGCGTCGTCGGGGACCCACGAGTAGACGCCGTGGCAGACGATGTAATCGAAGGATGCGGGTTCGTCCTCGAATTCGCGGATGTCGGCGAGGTGGAGGGCGACGTTGCGGAGGCGGGCGCCTTCGGCGTGTTTTCGGGCGACGGCGAGGGAGTCTTCGGCGCGGTCGAGGGCGACGAAGCGGCTCTCGGGGAAGGCGGCGGCCATGGGCAGGACGTTGCCGCCGGTGGCGGTGCCGATCTCGAGGACGCGGCAGCGAGCGGGCGGGGCGGGCCGGAGGCCAAAGAGGACGCCGATCGCGCCGAGGTGATCGGGGTGTGTCTCGGCGAAGGGCAGGGCCTCGTAGAAATAATCCTCGTTCGCGACGGCCACGCGCGTCCTCCGGAAGGGCGGGCCACCTTGGCGGGATCGGGGAGCGGGCGCAAGTGTTTGCCTTGAAGGGCCGAGAGGCCGCATGCTGCGCGCTCGCCGGTCGCGCGTATGGATGGGCTGTCGTTGATTCTGGTCGCCGTGGTCTCCGCGCTCGCGCTGGTGATCGGGGTGCTCTTGCGGTCGCGCGGGGCGCTCGCGCGGGAGCTTCAGGCCGCGCGGGAGGAAGCGCGGGCGCTGTCGAAGGCGGCCGAGGAAGCGAAGAAGGCGCTGCCGGCGGCGGAGGCGGAAGCGGCGGCGGAAGCGGAAGCGGAAGCGGCGGCGGAAGCGGCAGCGGAAGCGGTTGCGGAAGCGGCTGCGGAGGCGCGCGCGGCAGCGGAGGCGGCTGCGGAGGCGCGCGCGGCGGCGGAAAAGCGGTCGCGAGAGCTCTCCGCGGCGCGGGAAGACCTGGAGAAACGCGACCGAGAGCTTTCCGCGTTTCGGGAAGAGCTTGCGAGCCGCGAGCGTGAGCTGTTCCAGCTTCGAGAAACGCTCGCAAAACGCGACCGGGAGCTTTCCGAGGTTCGGGAAGAGCTTGGAAAACGCGAGCAGGAGCGGTTCCAGCTTCAGGGAACGCTGGCGGAAGGCGAACGCGAGCGTTCCGAACTTCGGGAGGAGCTTCCGAAACGCGAGCGGGAGGTCTTCCAACTTCGAGAAACGCTTTCAAAACGTGACCGGGAGCTTTCCGAGCTTCGGGAGGCGCTCGAAGCGCGCGAGCGGGCCCTCTCCGCGGCCGAGGAAGCGCTCGCGACGAGGGAACGCGAGCTTGCCGCGGTCCGGGACAAGGGCGACGGCCGGGCGGGGGACCTTTCCGCGGCGGCGCGGCGCATCGAGGAGCTGTCCCGCGCCCTGAGGCAAGCCGAGCAGGACGCGGAGTCGCTGTCGGTGCAGAAGGACGCGTTCGCGGTGGAGGTGCGGGCGCTGCGGGATGAGCTGGAGCGGCGGAAGAAGGCGGCGGAGCAGGCTGCGGCTGCGGCGGCGGCGGCCGAGGGGAAGCCGCTTTCCGCGGCGCCGTCGCGTCGGCCGGGGAAGCAGGCGCCACCGCCGGAGCCGGTGACGGCGTTCTTTTGTTTGATCTGCGGGGAAGGGAGCGCCGGGACGAAGCCGCATCGTTGCCTCGTGGAAGAGGCCGAGCTGGCGAAGAAGAAGGCGGCGGCTGCGGCGGCGGGGAAGCGGTAGGGGAGGTTTTACCTCACCCCACGGCCCCCCTCTCCCGGGGCGGGAGAGGGGGAGGGGCAGGAGGCGGGCGTCAGGGCAGGGGCGGGGATGTGATCGCGAGGTGCGGGCGGTTCGTGACGGTCGGGACCGCCGTCGAGGTCCAGGAGCCCCCGACGAGCCGCGCGTGCATCACGTCATCGTCCGTGTTGTCGAGGATGTAGAGGATCTCGGCGGTGGCCGTGTTGAGGCCGCGGGTCACGGAGATGTTGCCGAGCACGTTGTTCGCCGCGCCGGAGACGTTCGTGGCGTTCGTCCACGAGGGGCCCGCCGGATCGAAGATCCTCGCTTGCACGTCGTCGTTGCCGTCGATGTAGGCCAGCATGGCCTTGCCATCCGCAAGCGCCGTCAAGGAGGGCCGTTTCGTCCAGCTACCGAGGTCGGTCGACGAGACAGCTCCCCACGTTCCAGAGCCACCGGCACCCCGGAGGCGCGACCTCCAGGTATTGTCGCTGTCCTTGAACACCAGGAGCGCCGTGCCGTCCTTGAGGCGGGCGAGCACGGGTTCTGCCGTGTTGACGTTGCTGTCGATGGTGTTGGTGGTGTTCCAGTTCCCGCCCGACTTCGTCCGGAAGTAGATGTTGTGCTGTCCGCTCCCTCCGCCGGGGCGGTCCATGTAAGCGACGAGGGGCGTATTCGTGGCGACGTACGTGATGTCCGGCGCCACCGTCGTCGGGGTCGTCGTCAGCAGCGTGAAGACCGATTCGTTGGTCGGGTTCCACGCGCTCGTCGCCGCATCGTACTGGGCAAACTCGACGACGCCCGGCGCGACCGCGCCTCTCCGCCAGGTCGCGAGGATCGTGGCCGTCGTGCCGACGGGGACGAGCATCGGCGTCGACTCGATGGCCACGGCGTTGATGTCCGCGAAGCTCGCCCAGCCACCGGCCTGGGTCCAGCGCACGGCGCGCGGCTTGTACCCCACGCCGTCGTCGCGGATCGCGGCCAGGCCGACCCCCGTCGTCGTGAGCGCGATGTCGGGCGGGACGGCCGTGAACGAGCCGGCCTTCGTCGTCGTCGTCCAGGTCGGCGTCGCGCTGTCCGCGTTGAACTCGGCGAGGAGCATGTCCGTCGCGTTGCTCGCCGCGAACAACAACCGGCAGGGGCCGCACGCCCCGCCGCAGTCGAGCGCGGTCTCGTTCTGCGGCGCGCGGTCGTTCTGCACGCCGTCGTAACAAGTGGGCGCCGAGCACGTGCTGCTCCCGCCGCACACGCGGCTCGTGCAGTCGTCGCCGTCGCCGCAGCCCTTCGTGTCCGCGCACGTCTTGCCTTGCCCCACGCAGGACAAACCGCCGCAGTCGGCGTCGGTCTCCGCGCCGTTCTTCACGCCGTCGGAGCACGTGGGCACCTGGCAAATGTTGCCCGTGCACACGCCGCTCACGCAATCACCGGGAACGCTGCACGCCTTGCCGTTCGCGCAATCGGCGACGCACGTGCCGCCGCAATCCATGTCGGTCTCGGTGCCGTTCTTCACGCCGTCGGAGCACGTGGGCACCTGGCAGATGTTGGTCGTGCACACGCTGCTCTGGCAGTCGCCGGGAACGCTGCACACCTTGCCGTTCGCGCAATCGTTCGGGCAGGTGCCGCCGCAGTCGGTGTCGGTCTCATCGCCGTTCTTCACCAGGTCGTTGCACGCCGGCGCCATGCAGAGGTTGCCGGTGCAAACGCCGCTCAGGCAGTCGCCGGCCACGCTGCACGCCTTGCCATCGATGCAGTCGGTGCAGGTCGGGCCGCCGCAGTCGACGTCCGTTTCGCCGCCGTTCTTCACCAGGTCGGCGCACGTCGGCGTGAGGCAAACGTTGCCCATGCAGACGCCGCTCTGGCAGTCAGCAGGCCCGGTGCATACCTTGCCGTTCGCGCAATCGAGGGGGCAGGTGCCGCCGCAATCGACGTCGGTCTCGGTCCCGTTTTGCGCGCCGTCGTTGCAGGTCGGCACCTGGCAGAGGCTTCCGGTGCAGACGCTGCTCACGCAATCACCAGGGACCGAGCATGCCTTGCCGTTCGCGCAATCGACGCAGGTCGGGCCGCCGCAGTCGACGTCGGTCTCGGTGCCGTTCTTGACGCCGTCGTTGCAGAGCGGCACCTGGCAGAGGTTCGCGGTGCAGACGCTGCTCAGGCAATCCCCGGGAATCGAGCAGATCTTGCCGTTCGCGCAATCGAGGCAGGTCGGACCGCCGCAGTCGACGTCGGTCTCGTTGCCGTTCTTCACCAGGTCGGCGCACGTCGCGCCCTGGCAGACGTTGCCGGTGCAGACGGCGCTCACGCAGTCGCCGGCGCCGGTGCACGCCTTGCCGGCCACGCAGTCGGGGCAAACGGGACCGCCGCAATCGACGTCGGTCTCGCTGCCGTTCTTGACGACGTCGCTGCAGGTCGCCGTCTGGCAGATGTTGCCGGTGCAGACGACGCTCACGCAGTCGCCGGGGCCGCTGCACGCCTTGCCGGCCACGCAGTCGGGGCAAACGGGGCCGCCGCAATCGACGTCGGTCTCGCTGCCGTTCTTGACCGTGTCGAGGCAGGTGGGCGCCTGGCAGGTGTTGCCGGTGCACACGCCGCTCAAGCAGTCACCAGCCCCGCCGCAGATCTTGCCCGATGCGCAGTCGGGGCAAACGGGGCCGCCGCAATCGACGTCGGTCTCGCTGCCGTTCTTGACGACGTCGTTGCAGGTGGGCGTCTGGCAGATGCCGCCGGTGCAAACGTTGCTCAGGCAGTCGCTGGGCGCCCCGCACTTCAGGCCGTTCGCGCAGTCGACGCAGGTCGGGCCGCCGCAGTCGACGTCCGTCTCGCTGCCGTTGTGCACGCCGTCCATGCACGTCGGAGCCTGACAAACGTTGCTCGTGCACACGGTGCTCAAGCAATCACTCGGCAGGTTGCAGGACTTGCCCGGGGAGCAACCCGTGCAGATCCCGCCGCCGCAATCGACGTCGGTCTCGTTGCCGTTTTTGTTCAGGTCGTTGCACGCCGCGTTCTGGCAGTGGCCACCCGTGCAGACGTTCGTCACGCAATCCGTGCCGGACGAGCAGACCTTCAGGACCGCGCACTTGCTGCACGAGGGGCCGCCGCAGTCGACGTCGGTCTCGGTGCCGTTCTTGACCTGGTCGGTGCACGTCGGCGACATGCACTTCGCCATGATGCAGACGAGGCTGATGCAGTCGCCGTCGATCCCGCACGTCTTGCCCGCGGTGCAGTCGGGGCAAGCGAGGCCGCCGCAGTCGACGTCGGTCTCGGTGCCGTTCTTGATGCCATCGTTGCAGAGCGGCGCCTGGCAGGTGCCGCCGGCGCATGCGTTGCTCTGGCAGTCCCCGCCCATCGTGCAGAGCTTGCCATTGGCGCACTTGTTCGCGCAGGAGCCGCCGCAGTCGACGTCGGTCTCGGTGCCGTTCTTGACGTTGTCGGTGCACGTCGGCGACTGGCACACGTTGCCCACGCACGAGTTGGTCGTGCAATCGCTCCCCGTCGCGCAGCTCTTGCCGACGCCGCAGTCGACGCAGGTCGAACCGCCGCAGTCGACGTCGGTCTCGTTGCCGTTCTTGACGCCGTCGTTGCAGAGCGCGGCCTGGCAGGAGCCGTTCTGGCACACGCCCGTGATGCAATCGCTCCCGGAGCTGCACAGCTTGCTGACGGCGCAATCGGCGCACGCGGGCCCGCCGCAGTCGACGTCGGTTTCGCTGCCGTTCTTGCGGTTGTCACCGCAGGTCGGCGCCTGGCAGACGCTCCCGTTGCAGACGCTGCTCAGGCAGTCGCCGTCCGCCACGCAAGCCTTGCCCGTCGCGCAGTCGGCGCAGTCCGGGCCGCCGCAATCGACGTCGGTCTCGCTGCCGTTCTTGACCGTGTCGTTGCACGCGCCGGCCTGGCAGACGAGGCCGATGCACACGCCGCTCAGGCAATCCGAGCCGGCGCCGCACGACTTGCCGTTCTGGCAATCGACGCAGGTCGGGCCGCCGCAGTCGACGTCCGTCTCGCTGCCGTTCTTGACGCCGTCGTTGCAGACAGGGCTCGCGCAGACGCTCGCCTGGCACACGCCGCTCGTGCAGTCCCCGGCGATGCCGCACGCCTTCGAGGGCGGGCACTTGGCGCAGCCCGCTCCACCACAATCGACGTCGGTCTCGGTGCCGTTCTTGACGCCGTCGTTGCACGTCGCGGACTGGCAGAGTGTGCCGGCGCAGACGTTGCTCTGGCAATCCGACTGCTGGGCGCAGGTGTCGCCGTTCGGGCACTTGGGGCACACGGCGCCGCCGCAATCGATGTCGGTCTCGCTGCCGTTCTGCACGCTGTCGTTGCACTTCGGCGCCTGACAGGTGCCGAGGCTGCACACGCCGCTCTGGCAATCACCGTCCGTCGTGCAGATCTTGCCGACCGAGCAGTCGTTGCACGTCCCGCCGCAGTCGATGTCCGACTCGTTGCCGTTCTTGACGCCGTCGCCGCACTTCGGCGCCTGGCAGAGGTTGCCCGTGCAGACGCTGCTCTGGCAATCCGTGGTGCCCGTGCACCCCTTGCCGGCCCCGCAGCCGGCGCAGGCCGGGCCGCCGCAGTCGACGTCCGTCTCCGAGCCGTTCTTGATGCCGTCGTTGCACTGCGCTGCCTGGCAGGAGCCGTCCTTGCAGAAGTTCGCCTGGCAGTCGGCGTCGAGCTTGCAGAGCTTGCCGAGCGGGCACTTGGGGCACGTGCCGCCGCCGCAGTCGACGTCGGACTCCGAGCTGTTCTTGACGCTGTCGCTGCACGTCGACGCCTGGCAGAAGCCGCCCGTGCAGACGCCGCTCGAGCAATCCGTGCTTGCAGCGCACTTCTTGGCCGTCCCGCACTTCGAGCAGGCAGGGCCGCCGCAATCGACGTCGGTCTCGGAGGCGTTCTGCTTGCTGTCGCCGCACGTCGGCGTCTGGCAGAAGCTGCCCGTGCAGACGCTGCTCGTGCAATCGCCGTCCGTCAGGCACTTCTTGAGGTCCGAGCAGTCGGGGCAGCTCGGGCCGCCGCAGTCCGTGTCCGTCTCGGTCCCGTTCTTGACGTTGTCGTTGCACTCCGGCGTGGCGCACGTCGTGCTCACGCAGACGCCGCTCAGGCAGTCGGCGCCGACGGTGCAGCCCTTGCCGATCGGGCAATCCGCGCAGGCCGGGCCGCCGCAATCCGTGTCCGTCTCGAGCCCGTTCTTCACGCCGTCATTGCAGGTGCCCGCGCCGCACTTGGTCGCGATGCAGATCGAGCTCTCGCAGTCGTTCGGCTGCTTGCAGGTGAAGCCCGTGACGCAGGGCGGGCAGCTCGTGCCGCCGCAGTCGACGTCGCTCTCCGAGCCGTTCTGCACGTTGTCCGCGCAGTTCGCGCCCTGGCAGACGCCGCCCTGGCAGACGCCCGTCTCGCAGTCGCCGCTCGTGGAGCACTTCTTGTTGACCGGGCACTTGAGCGGGCAGGCCGCGCCGCAGTCGACGTCCGGCTCCGAGCCGCTCTTCAAGCCATCGGGGCAGCAGAAATCGCCGTTGTCGATCGTGCTGTCGCAGTTGTTGTCGATCCCGTCGCAGACCTCCGGCGAGGACGAGACGTTCGGCTTGCAGAAGAGGCCCTCGGACGTGCAGATCGTCGTGCCCTCGGCGCACGGGCCCGATTGCATGCCGTTCACGCAAGGCAGGCCGAGCCCCTGCACGCCATCGTCGACGGAGTTGTTGCAATCGTCGTCGATCGTGTTGCAGATCTCGGGCTGCTTCGTCACCTCACCGACGCACGGGCCCCACATGCCGTTCATGCATTGCCGCTTGCCGGCCTTGCACGCGCCCTTGCCGATGTCGGTCGGGTCGCCCGAGTAGCACGCCTCTTCTTCGTTGCCGATGCAGCTACAGACGGGGTTCGCGTCGTCGATGACGCCGTTGCAGTTGTCGTCGAAGCCGTCGCAATCCTCGAACGTCGGGAGCACGTCGCCTTTGCAGTCGCCCCACGTGCCATTCTCGCACTTCTGCTTGCCGGGCTTGCAGGTGCCCGTCAGGAACGAGTCCTTGGAGCCGCTGTAACACTCCTGCTCCTGGGTGCCGCTGCACTCGCAGCCCTCGTCGACCTGGCCGTCGCAATCGTTGTCGCGCTGGTCGCAGATCTCGATCTCGGGCATGACGTCGCCCAAGCAATCGGACCAGATGCCGTTTTCACAGCTCTGGAGGCCGTCCGTGCAGAGACCGACGTTGCGCGTCAGCGGATCGCCGCTGTAACACGACTGCATCCCGCTGCACTGACAGCCCTCGTCGATCTGGCCGTCGCAGTTGTTGTCGATGCCGTCGCAGATCTCCTCGGCCTGCGTCTGCTTGGGCACGCATTGGTTCGGCAGCCCGTTCACGCAGGCGGGCACGGAGACCCGGCAGGCGCCGTCGCCGCAGCTCAGCGGCGGGAGGTTCTCCTCGTCGCACGGGTTCGAGACGTAGTCGGTATCGAAGTTGAGGAGGTTCGTACAGCTCGTGACCACGCCGAGGCCAAAAAGCAGCACGAGCCAGGAAGCGAAGTGCTTGGTGCTCACCATTTTACATCAACCTCCACGGCACCCGCGTTCGGGCCCATGGTCGCTCCGACACGAACCTTCGGCGCCCCGCTCTCGAACTTGGATGGCGGGGGCTCGGTGAAATAAAGGAGGGCGCCCGCTCCGAGCGCCGCGAAACCGACCGGGAAAAGCACGGTGCTGATGAGCCCCGTGGCGGCGCCGGTGTCCTTCGCTCCCCGGCCCGTCGTGTTGCAGACGGTGCCGTCTGTCGTTTCGCGGCAATTCGTCTCGGCGGGCTCCATTTGCGCCCAGGTGATGGCGCCCGTCACCGCGCCGCCGAGGATCGCCACGGCGCCGATGCCGCCGAGCGTGTAGGCCGCGACCCGCCGCCCCGAGATCCCGGGATCGAGCGCGGGCATGAGGGAAGGCACGGGCTGGAGGGGTTTGGCCGTCTTCGTGGGCGAGCCCGTCGTGGTCCCCTCGGTGGGAATCGTCACGTCGACGATGCGGTTTTCCCCCTCCCGCAGCGTGAACTTGGTGAACGTCGTGGCGCGGCCGGGGACCTCGGTCATGAGCACGTGCTCGCCCGGATCGATGAGCAGCGGCACGCCGATCGCGACCTGCACGAGCGGACCCTCGTCGAGGGGTTTGCGCAGGACGCGTGTCGTGCCGGGCGCCTCGCGCGGGACCCGGAGCACGACCTTGGGGATACGTTTTTCGAGCGCCTCGCGGCGCGCCGAGGCCGCCTCCTCGTTGTCGCGTTCTGCCTTCTGCTCGGTGTCGGAGAGCTGGCCGAACGTGGCGAGGTAGTCGTCGTAGTGCACCGCCGCCGTGGCGATGCGCCCCCACTTGTCGTAACACTGCGCGATGCGGTAGAGGGTCGCGGGGCGCGGATCCTCGCGGTACATCTGCCTGAGCGCTTTGCACGCCTCGGCGTAACGACCCGCGTCGAGATCTTCCTGCGCCTTGTCGAGCGCGTTTTTCGCCTGTGCAGGCGCATCCCCGCTCGCATCCTGCGCCCACGCTCGTTCGGTTCCGGCGTGAAACACCGCGAGGCCCGCGAGAAACCACAATACACACCGCATCGTGTGGGATGTTACAGGGCGATCCTGCAGCGGATCAAGAACATTGCGGCGATCGAAGGCTGTTCGAGGTGGTTGTCTTTTTCGTGTGGCTTCGTACGCGATCCAGCCCGAGGCGAACGTGTCGCCGGCTTGTCCGCGGCGCGAAACTTTGAGAACGTGGATGCGCGCCAAGGGCGCGAACGAACACGCCATCCGCGCGTCCGAAAGGGGAGCACGAAGGTATGGAGAGGGTCCGTCACATCACCGGCTTCCGCTGCGCGGAGCACGCGTCCGTGGGCTGCGCAGCCGCGGCGTCCTCCTGAGGCTCCCGTGCTGCGGACCGGCCACCGTCTCCTCTCCACCGCGCTCGCGGGCGCGCTCTTGGTCCTGACCACGCCGGCCGCGGCGCGCCCGGACGAACCCGCGCCGCCCGCGCCGTCGTCCACGCCCGCGCGCGAGGACACGACAATCAGCATTGAGGACAAACCCTCCGCGCCGCCGCGCCCGGCCCTGCGGCCGACGCCGCCTACGCCCGCGCCCGCGCCGAAGGAGCTGCCACCGGCGCGCACGCCCACGGTGCCGTATAGCCTCGGCCTGCTCGGCCTCGGCGCGGCGCTCGTCGTGACCGGCGGCGTCCTCATGGGGGTCGCCGACACGCACGTCGAGCGCTGCGGGGTCGCGGGTTGTTATGGCGTGCTCGATCCGAAGCTCGAGTTCGTCGGCCAGCTCGTGCTCGCCGGCGGCATCGGCATGAGCCTCGCCGCCGGCACGGCGGCAGCGGTGGGGCTCGCGTCCGACCGAAAGCCCGTCCCCCGCCGGAGCGACCATTTCACGGAGCTCGGCATCTTCGCGACGGCCCTCGGCGCGGGCCTCGCCGGCGTGAGCCTCGCGGCCGCCACGGCCCATAACGAGAATGTCGACGGCCTCGCGGCCCCGTTCATCCCCCGGGCCCTCGCGTTCGCGCTCGCGAGCACCGCTGCGGGGCTCGGCTTCTGGATTTACGGCGGGCGTGACGCGTCGAGCCCCACCGCCGCTTCTTTGCGCGTGGGGCCGACCTCGGCGCAGTTCACGGTACGCTACTGACTGCCATGGCCCCCCGCTCGTCCGCCGCGCCCCTCCTCGCCGCGTCCCTTTCCGCGCTCGTGCTCATCGCTTGCCGCGGCGACGGAGACAGCGTGCACGTCGACTTCCTGCACCCCGAAGTCGAGCTTTCCACGGGTGTGGACGGCCGTGTTCACCTCGACGGCGCGTTCGACTTCACGGCCACCCTCTCCACGTGGAGCGACGAGACCGAGGCCGAGATCTGGCTCGACAAACTCGACGTGACGACGCCGGACGCGACGCACGCGCCGGTCGTGGGAGAGATCCGCGTGCCCGAGGGCGCGTCTTTGTTCCCGCTCGCGGTCGGGGAGTACAGCTACAGCACAGTCCGCGTCCCCTTCACGGGCACGAGCCTGGAGATGCCGGGCGACGAACTCGCATGGCTCTGCTCGATCGGCCGGCCCATGGAGCTCCAGGGCACCGTGTACGACGCCGAGACCGGCGCCTTCCAGTCGTTTTACGACGCGGCGTCGCAGCTCCAGGGGCCGATGCACGAGATCATGTTCTCTCGCAAGGACTCCGCCTCCCGGCCGCTCCCGCCGCGCTTCGCGTCGAGCTTCCCGCAGGGCTTGGGCGACCTCACCGAGCTCGACGTCGAGCACGCGTGGGGCGGGTTCGTCCTCGGCGGCTCGCTCTTCTCGAGCCTGAACCTCGGGGATCGGCAGATCTCCGCAGACGGCGCGGGCGACGCCGTGCTCGTCCGTTTCGACGCGCAGGGAAACGTCCTGTGGGATCACAAGTTCAGCAACATTGGCATGGAAGGGATCTCCTCCCTTTCGCAGCGCGACGGTGCGGATCTCTTCGTGGGAGGGCATTACGACTACACGATCGATCTCGGGGCCGGCGTGCTCCAGAACCCGACCAGCGGATACGGCTCGTTCGTCGCGCGCATGTCGGAGGCGGGCACGACCGTGTGGAGCACCGGGTTCATCGAGGACGTGGCTCCTCCGCTCGCCATTTGCACCTTGCCCTACCCGCGCATCGCGGCCCGCCCGGACGGCGGCGTGAGCTTCGTGAAGAGCCTCCACGGAACGATCTCGTTCGCCAGCGGCCCGATCGAGGTGACGCCGCCCGTGGGCGACTGCGGCCCGGACCTGCTCGTCGGTGCGTACGATGCCGAGGGCGCGCTGCTCTATGCGAGCCGCTTCGGCGACGGGTACGCGCAACAAGCCCTCGACGTCGCGGTCGACGACGAGGGCACCACCTGGCTCGTGGGGGGCTCCGTGGGCGTGCTCGATTTTGGCCATGGCCTGCCGCCGATCGTGGGGCCGTGGATCGTCTCGCCGCCGGAGACAAGGCTCTTCGTCGCGGCGTTTGATCCCCAAGGCACGCCGATCCTCGCGCGGGACCTCGGGCAGGTCCTGCTCCGTACGGACGACCAGGTGCGGCTCGCCGTGCGGCCCGGGGGCGGGGTCGTGGTGGCGGGGGCTTTTACCGGCGTGATCGACGTCGGAATGGAGCCGCTCGTGAGCACGGGCCCGGGCAACGATGGGTTCGTCGTGGCGCTCGACGCGACCGGCAGCCCGATCTGGGGGCAGCACTTCGATCACCCGCCGAACTCGGTCGTGGAGGCGTTCACGCTCGCCGACGTGGCTGTCGCCGAGGACGGGCGTGTCGTGCTCGCGGGCCGCGCGACGTCGAGCTTCAGCGTCGGCGGGCAGCCGCTCCCGGGCGGCACCTCGACGTTTGGTGGGGGCCTCGGGAGCGCGCTGTTTGCGTTGGTCCTCGACCCCGCGGGCGCGCCGCTTGGCCATCGGGTGCTCTCGTGCAACGGGGGGCGGTTCGCCGCCCTCGATGTGGGGGCGGGCGAGGTGTCGCTCGTGAGTGCGGTCCTCGGGTATTCCGAGGGGAAGGACGGGCTCCTTCCTCGCAACGACGGTGCTTTGTGGATGGGTCGGCTCGCGCTTGATCCTTGAGCGACGGCCCCCCGCGCTTCTTCACGAACGGTTGGTCGTCCAACGAATCGCTGGGCGCGTTACTTCTTGGCGGGCGCGGGGGCGGGCGCGGGCGCGGCGGCGGGCGCAGCGGGCTCGGCGCCGTGGCCGGCGTGCGGGTCGCTCGCGGCGGCCTCGGGATCGACCGAGATGCCCTTGCGGGTCGTCTTCGTCAGCGGGCCTTCGAGGGGCTTGCCGTCCTTGTCGACGAGCTCGACCGTCACCTCGTAGTCGCCCTTCGGCAGGTTCTTCGCGACCTTCGGGGCCCACGTGGTGAACTCGCCCGTGAGCGGCGTGGCGAGGCCTGCACCGGCGATCGTGTATTTGACCTTCTCGCCTTTGTCGAGCGCCGTGCCGAAGAGATAGAAATCGAGGAGCAGCTCCTTGCCCATCGCGCCCTTGTTTTCGCCCTTGGGTCGGCTGTAGACGACGTGGGGCTTCTTCGGGTCGAACGTGCTCTTGCCCTTCTTGCCGACCCAGAACGTCACGAGCTGCTGCGCGCCCTTGCCCTTGACCGACTCGTGCGTCGCGCGGCTCGCGAACGCGACGAGCGTGTGCTCGCCCTCCTTGAGCTCGGTGCCCGCGGGCAGCAGCTCGGAGACCTTCACGGGCTTCTTCGTGTCGTAAATCGCCTTGTACGGGAGGTCGTCGAGGATCAGGTGGACGTGCGGCCCCTTCTCGACCGTGGCCCAGTCCTTCACGTCGAGCTTGATCTCGAAGTCCTTCGCCTTGGCCAGGTCCCCGACCGACGCGTCGTTCTTCGGCGCCGTGATCTTCACGCTCGGCAGCGGGTTCGGGTCCTCGCTCGGCTTCATGTCCTCGACGACGGGCGGCGGCGGCGCGGGCTTCGCCTCGGTCGTCGTGGTCGTGGCCGTCGTCGTCGCGGCCGTCGTGGCCGCGGGCTCGGGCGTCTTCGTGGCCGTCGTCTCCGCCGGCTTCGCCTCGTCCTGCGACGGTTCCTTCACCTCGGTCTCCGCGCCGCCGCACGCGAAAGCGCTCACGACGAGGGAGAGCATCCCGACAAACGATACCGTGGTTTTCATGGCTCGCCCCTCTAACGCGGAGGCGGGCCCGCGTCGAGGGTCGATGACGGGTTTTTCGTCCCCCGTGCCCTCCGTTCAGCGGGCGCTGTCACGCGTGTCCCGCGCGTCTACGGAAATCCCCGAGGCCTCGCTGCGGGGCGCGGGGGACGCGTTGCTCCGAGGGCGGCCATGACGTACCCGCCATCGATGGCCCCGAAACGCGCGCCGCGCCGAGGAGGTTTTCCCGGGCGTGGTCCCGACCGTCAGAAGAAAAATGCCGAGCAGCATCCCTCGAGATTGTCGCATTTGCCCGTCGGCTCCGTGCACGTCCCGAGCAGCGACACATCCGAGCGGCAGGTGCACTGCCACGTCCCGTCGCCGAGGCGCGTGCACGACGTGCGCAGCTCGCCGACCCCTGCGCAGAACGTCGAGCTCGTACACGCGTCGGACGCGTTCGTGCCACTTTGCCCCGTGCACGCGGCCGTATCACTCCGCGTTTGTCCCTGCGCGCAGGCCCGGAACGCGTCCTCCTCGGCCTTGCAGCCGGCCGGCGGCACGACCTGCGTCGGCAGACACGTGAAATCGGCTTTCTGATCGGCCCAGCAGCCGAGCAGCGTTTCGAACGCGCTTTCGCACGCCTCGTCCGCGCGGAGGTAGTCCGCGCAATCTTTCGCGCAGCTCGGCCACACGAAGCATTTGATCTGCGAGACGTGGTCGCAAAGCTCGCCGCACCTCGCCGGGGGCAACTTCGGCTCGCCGCCGCCGCTGCCGCCCGAGCCGCTCGTCGTCGTCGAAGAGGGAGGGGGCTCCTCCGCGCCGCACGCGAAAAGCCCCAGCGAGGTCCCGAAGACGAGGATTGTCCAGACAATTCCGATCCGCATCGAGCGACTATAGGCCGGCGCGGGCTTCCCGGAAAAGCGTGTTGCTCAGCGCTTCCGGAGCTCTTCTGGCACGCGGGCAAACGTCTCGGGGGCTTCGGCAGCCGCCCATGCGACCGTGGCCACAGCCCCGACGACCTGATCGAGGTCCTCCTTCGTGACCTTGTCGAGCGTGTCGTTCGCCGTGTGGTGGACGTCGAAGTAGTTCGTCGCGTCCTGGTGCAGATCCACGATCGGCACGGCCGCGGCGTGCAGCGGGATGAGGTCGGCGCCGCCGCGCGCCGGGGCCTTGTCGTACTGGATCCCGAGCGGCGAAACCAGGCTCGCGATCCGCTCGGCCACGGGCCGCGAGGCGTCGGCGACGAGGAAGCGCGTCGTGTGCACGCGGCCGGAGCCGAGATCGATCTCCAGGGCGAGCTGGTGCTTGTCGAGCTCGGCCGCGTGGTCCTTCGCGTACGCGACCGCGCCGCGCAGGCCGTTCTCCTCGTTGGCGAAGAGCACCACGCGGATCGTGCGTCGCGGCCGCGTGCCGAGGCCGAGCACGAGCCGCGCGGCCTCGACGACCGCCGCGCACCCGGCGCCGTCGTCGATCGCGCCTTGCCCGAGGTCCCACGCGTCGAGGTGCGCGCCGAGGAGGACGATCTCGTCGGGCTTCTCGCGCCCCTTCACCTCGCCGATCACGTTCGCGCTCTCGGCGTCGGGCAGGAGCTTCGCCCCGAGCGAGAAGCTCACGCGCACGGGTTTGCCCTGACCGACCAGCCGTGCAAGCAGCTCCGCATCGGGTACGGCGAGTGCAGCGGCCGGGATCTTGGGGACGTCTTTCTCGTAGCCCATGGCGCCCGTGTGGGGGAGCCGATCGTGATCGGTGCCGATCGAGCGGAGGAGCACGCCGATCGCGCCTTTTTTGGCGGCGGCGACGGCGCCGCGGTGACGGATGCCGGCGACCTTGCCGTAGCCCGAGCCGTCGCTCGTGCGGGTCATGGGGGCGGAGAAAAAGACGATCTTGCCTTTGACCTTGGCCTCGTCCATCGCCGCCATCGCGTCGAGCGACTCGACCATGACGATCTCGCCTTCGAGCCCTTTCGGCGGCGTCCCGACGCTCCCACCGAGCGCGGTGATCGCGAGCGTGTGCGCGTACGGCGCGACGAGCCGGCCGCTCTCCTGGCCACGCTCCCAATGCGGGACCATGACCTTTTCGGCGCGCACATTCTCGAGCCCCTTGTCCTTCAGGGTCCGGAGGGCCCAGGCGACGGCGGCCTTGTCCCCGAGCGACCCCGCGAGCCTCGGCCCGACCTCGTCGACGAGCGAACGAACCATGTCGTACGCGCGCGAGTCGGTCTGCGCGGCGCTCTGGAGTTTGTCGACGTTCGGATCACGGGGAACGACCGCGGGGGCGGCGGCGGACGCAGAGGCGGAGGCGGTCGCAGGCGCGGCGGCGGAGGCGGTCGTGGTCGCTGGCGCGGGAACGGCAGCGGGTGGAGCGGCGCGCTCGGGTGTCGGGATTTCCGCGGCCGAGCAGGCCGTGAGCGAGAGCGTGGCGAGGAGGAGGGCGCTTCGGGCAGACATCGCGGGGCGCGAGTTTGGCGCAAGTCGCGGGAGATGAAAATGGCTGGATCACGCTCGGCGGAAGCCTCTTCCTCGGAGCATCCGGCTTGCCGTGATTGTCCGGAGCATCGCGTTGACCGGGCAAGGGCGTGAGGGTACCCTCGAATCGTCCCTGGAGTCGGCCATGCAGACCTCCCACGAACGCCCCGCCCTCAAGCCTCGTGATCCCGGCCTCGACTTCGACGAGACCGTCCCGCGCCACTGGTTCGGGGGCAACGCGCTCGCCACGCACATCGCGAACGGTGTCAATCTGCTGTTCCCGGCGGGCGAGCGTTTCTTCGTGCGCAGCGTCCACCATTACCTCGACAAACTCGACGACCCCGAGCTCCGCGCCCAGGTGAAGGGCTTCTTCGCCCAGGAGGGCCGCCACGCCCGGACGCACGAGCGCTTCTTCGAGCGCCTGGAGGAGCAAGGCTACGAGATCCAGCCCTTCCTCCGCGTCTACGAGAAGATCGCGTACGGCGTCCTCGAACCTGCGTTCCCCCCGGCCTTCCGCCTCTCCGTCACCGCCGCGGCCGAGCATTTCACTGCCATCATGGCCGAGAATGCGCTCCGCGAGCGGTTCCTCGATCGAGCCCACCCGGCGCTGCGCGACCTCTTGTTCTGGCACGCCGCCGAGGAGATCGAGCACCGCGCCGTCGCCTTCGACGTGCTCGGGAAGGTCGCGCCGAGTTATGCCCTGCGCGTCGCCGGCATGGCCCTCGCTGCCTCCACGCTCGCGGCGTTCTGGATCGCCGGGACGCTCGTGCTCCTCGATCAGGACCGCCGCCGCGGGGATGTCGACCTCCGGGCCGAGCTTCGAAAGCTCCGCGAGCATCCGATTGGCCAGCGGGTCTTCGTGCGGGGCATCAAGTCGTATCTCCGGCGCGATTTTCATCCGCTCGAGGCCGAGATCGACGGCCTCGCGCGTCAATGGCTCGAAGCGAAGGGCATGGCATGACGTTGCCCGTCGAGATCGGCTCGCGGATCGAGCGCCGCGTCCTCTCGATCGACAGCGCGTACGACGAGGACACCGTCGAGGTCCAGCGGATGCGGGATTCGCTGTATGCGGGCCTCGGCGGCCGCGTCGTGCGCTTCGGGCGCACGCTCACCGAGCGCAGCACTGTCCTCGCGGCCCTCCGCGTCGCCGCGGAGGAGGCGCGACCTTATGCGGCGATCCTCGTGACCTCGCACGGCGAGCCGAGCCGCGTCCTCGACACGAATTCGCCCAAGGGCCTGCTCCTCGCCGACGACTTTCCCGAGGACGAGCTGCGGCTCTGGGCGGAGAACCGCGCGTTGCATTTCATGTGCTGCGACACGGGCGCGGGCCCGCTCCTCGCGCGGCTCGCGGGGCTCGGCGCGCGCCTCGTCGTCGGGTTCGAGGGCAAACCGCGCTGGCATTCGCCGGAGGGCCGGCAGCGGTGGCGCGAGTTCGACGCCGAGACCGTGCGCGCGGTGATTGACACGCTCGATCCGAAGGCGGTGGACGAGATTCGCGTGCGCTGGCTCGGCCTCGTCGAGGCGTGGCTCGTGACGGCGCCGCCGGGGTACGCGCAGGACCTCCGGGACATGCGGCAGACGCTCGGGACGATGGTGATTCTCTGATGCGAATCAAACACGCTGCACGATGGTTCCTCGCCGCGGCGGCGCTCGTGCTGCCGCTGTCCGGCTGCGGGGGCACGCGGATGATCGGGAGCGGCCCGCACGCGTACGGGGACGCCGCGCCCGAGGGCATCCGGTATCACCTGCCGAAGACGCTGATCGAGGTCAGCGTCCGGACCACGCTCACGTCGCGGCGGAGCGTCTCGTACGAGAAAAACGACGCGGGGCTCTACGAGTTCAAGGTGAAGAGCCTGCCCTTCGACGTCGAAGAGAGCGCGGCGACGGTCACGGTCTTGCACGTGCCGGACACGCGTGCGTTTTATGCGCTCCACCTCGAACCGGGCCGCACGTCCGACGATTCGCTGGCCGTCGAGACGTATGGCAATGGCTTGCTCAAGTCCATCAACATGGAGAGCGCGGGGCGTGAAGGGCAGGTCGTCACCGATACGCTCGAAGCGGCGGCCACGATCGCGGGATTTCTCGTGGGGCTCGCGGACCGCGGGACCGAGGCCGCGCGGACGAGCGTCTGCGGAAAACTCCGCGCCGATCCCTCCGCGGCGAAATTCCCCTGCGAGGACCTCGAAGGGTTGCCGATGCAGACCTTGTATTTCCTCGCGGCGAGCGCGGAGGGGCGCAAGCTCTTCTTGCGCGGCCACGAGCTCGACGCGGTCGCGAGCGAGCGCAGGAAAACGAAGAAGGAGGTCGAGGATCGGATCGGCGCCGCGGACGCGAAAGAGCTCGCCGCGCTCGAATCGAAGCGCGCCATGCTCGACGCCTCGCTCCGCGCGGCCCTCGACGAGCACAAGGAGGTGCGCGCCGCGTTCGAGGCCCGGCTCCAGGCCTTCGCCGAGGAGCAACGGTTCGCGCCGGCGTCGATCACGCGGGACGTCGTGCGCGTCTTCGACGTCGCGGAGATCCCCGAGGAGGCCACGCTGCCCGAGGGCACGAAATCGGCCGACGTGCCGGCGAAGCTCGCGCAGCACCCGGCCATGCGGGAGCTCTGGAACGCGACCCGGATCGCGATCGCATTGACCCCCGATCGCGGCGCGCCGCCGAAAAACCCGAAGGGCGCGGCGCCGGCCGAGGAAGAGGCGGAAGGGCGCGTGTTTTATCGTCCGTCGCGCGCGGCCACGCTGCGGCTGCTCTCGCAAGGGAAAGTCGCGGATCCGGAGGAAGCGCGCATCGGGGAGTCGTATGAGGGGATTCGAATCGTCGACGCCAGGATCATCGACGTGATGGATCCCCGCGAGCCGGCGGCGACGATCTCCTTTGATCCGGCCGCGTTCGCCAAGCGCAGGCTCGCGCTCGGGTTCGACACGAAAGGTCGCCTCGTCCGGCTGGAGCAGAGCAGCGCCTCGACCTTCCCCAGCGCGACCGGCGCGGTCGCGGACGGCCTCGCCAGCGCGAGCGGCGCGCTCGGGTTCGCCAGTATCGTGGACAGCGCTGCGACAGAGGAAACGCTCTCCACGGTCGACACCCTCGTGCGGCTCGAGCGGCTGCGCAGGCAGAAGCAAACGCTCGATGTGCAGATCCAGGCGCTCGAAACGCAAAAAGCGATCGCATCGAAGAAACGCGCCGCGCCGCCGGCCGCGCCCTGAGTACAGGCCCCATGCGGCGCTGCCACGACGGCATCGCCTGCATGCCCCCGCCCGCCCTCACGTCCGCTTCTTTTTCTTCTTTTTTTTCGGCGGCGGCGGCGGCCGCGTCTTGCCCGGCGCGGCGGGGGTCCACGGAGCGCTCCGATCCACGGGCAGGGGCGTATCCGCGGGCAACGCTTGCTCTCCGGCGCGCTTGATCGTAAACGACGAGCTCACGACGTTGTACATGTGGGCGCCGCCGAAATTCGAGAGGTCGCCCCCGCCGACGATGCCGATCGGAATGCAGAAGCGGCGCTTGCGCTCCTCGTCGAGGTCGCTGTACGGAATGAACCGGCCCGTATCGTCGCGGACGCCGCGCGTGTAGCCACCGCCGCCCGCCGACATCCCGTCCTGGACCGCCTGCGCGATCTGCTCGATGACCTCGTTCGCGCAGAGGGGCCTGATCTCGCCCTTCACCACGCTTCCGGCCGGATACTGGACCTTCGACTCGATCTTGACGACGACCGTGACGCCTTGTTTGTCCGGGCCCATTTGCAAGGACCGCGCAGAGAGCCCGCTCTTCACGGCCTCCACGACGCCGGTCCAGTGGTTCGCATTCGCGTCCGTGGTGCTGACGAGGCGGACGCCCTCGACCTTGCCTTGCGCGTCGAGCTTGACCTCGAACGTGGCGCGGGCGTCCTTGACCGCCGAGCCGCGCACGGCGGAGGCAATGGTGGAGGCGACGACGCCGGCCGCGGGGACGTCGATGCCGGTGGATTTGTCCTTGTTGTGAAGGGTGCCCGCAATGACGCGGCTCGCGATGTCGGAATCGACGGGGCGCGGCGCCTCGATGGTCGTGGGCGCGGGCCGCGCTGCCGGCGCGCCGGGCACGACGCCCGGGACGGCCCATACGGGCGAACCGAGACCGGGAAGCGCGCCGACGACGGGGGCCGGCGCGGGCGCGCCGCCGTATTCGTCGACGGGAGGGCTCGGCGCGGCGGGCGTGGGCGCGGGAGCGGGTTCGGGAGCGGGAGCGGGAGCGGATTCGGGAGCGGGAGCGGGAGCGGGCGCGGATTCGGGCGCGGGCGCGGGAGCGGATTCGGGCGCGGGCGCCGGCACGGGCGCAGGTGCACGCACGGCCACGCGGGCCGCTTCGGGCGTGGGCGCTTGTTCGGGCGCCGGCGCGCGGGTCACCACGCCGGGCGGGTTTTCCTCCTCGATATCGACCGTCGTATCCGCGGAAGGCTCGACCCGCGGCGGCAACGGCTCGGCACCCGGCGCCGGTGCGCGCGGGGCGACGGACAGGAAAAGCACGTGCGCGAGGAGCGCGATCGCGCCCGCCCCTAGCTCGCGCCCCCGTTCCTTCACCACGCGCGGAGGCTAGCACATTCCCCGGCGCGCTTGCACCTCGGCGCGTGACGGGGCGGGTCACGGGCGCGCCCATGCCGAGGCTCGTCGCGGCGGGAAAGATTCGTGGTGCCCCTCAACGCGTCACATAGAAAAACGCGATGCACATCTCGTCTTCGGTCCCTTCGCCCTGCTGCGTCACGGTGTCCCGGCCCGTCGTGTCGTAGCCGCAGGTGATCCGGATCGTATCGCCGCCCTGCACCTTCGGGGGCGTCTCGTACATCGAGAACGATTGCCAGTGGAAATCCCAGTTCCCCACGTCGAGCAAGCATTGCTTCTGCCCCTCGTGCTCGGCCTCCACGTGCAGCGTCTTCCCCGTCCCGTGCATGTGCGGCGCCACGCCCCACAAGGTCACGGCGCCCGCTCCCGCCGGGACGGGCTCGTCGTTCGTCACGGTCGTCATCGGCTGCTGCGGCGGCAGGTTGATCCCCTGCGCCGCGATCCGCGAAATGGTCGCCTCTTTTTCGACCGAGTCCTGCACGACGGCCGCGATGCGGGTCTGATCGGGGAACGCGCCGCCCGCGAGGTTGTAATGGACCTGCACGACCATCTTGCGCCCACCTTCGAGCCTTAGGCCCGTGCCCGCGGGGAAACGCGTGGGCCCGCCGCCCGGGGCCCAGCCCACGACGAACCGCGAGGCCCCGACGCCCGGACCGCCGAAACACGTGTATCCCGGGCCCGCCTCGGCAGCGTCGAGGGATTCGGCCTCGGCCTCGGCCGCCGCCGTGTCGAGCGCGAATGCGATCACGTGGTGGACGACGCGCGGATCCCCCGGGACGACCTCGTACGCGGTGAGGAACTTGTCGGCCGTGATGCCCGGATCGACGATGAAGCAGCGGTAATCGTCGACCTTCGATCCATCGGGCGTGTAGGCGACGCCCATGTCGATCGTGAGGTTCGCATCCGCGAGGCCCGCGGGCGGCTCGGGTTTTGCGGGGGCCTTCGTGAGGTCGCCCGCGGGCGCGCCGGCCTCGGCCCACGCGGAGATCGTGGCGATCTCCTCGGACGTGAGCCACCGGGCGTCCTGGAACGTGTTGCAATGGCCGCAGTTGTTCGGATTGAAGGGCGGCATCTCGCGCGCCGTCGTGCGCTCCGCGAGGAGGCCCGCGAGCGGCTTCGTCTGCTCGTAATCGAGGAGCGGGAAGGGCGCGATGCCGCCGTTCGTGTGGCACGTCGCGCAGTTCTTCATCAGGATCGGCGCGACATCCTCGGCATACGTGGGCGTCTTCGGGACGGTGGCCTCGACGCCGCACGTGGGGTCGAGGACGGTCACGGGGGTGTCCGGAGGAGGCGTCGTCCCCGAGCTGCCGGTGCTCCCGTCGCCGCCGCCGCACGCGGCCGCGAGGACGGCGAAGAGACCCATGGAAAGAGGAATCGCGAGGATGGATGTGCGCATGCCGCCAGAGACACCGGCCGGGCGCGCTTCGTAAAAGGAGAAATCAGGGCTTGCCGAGGAAGGCGAGCGCTTTTTCGACCTGCTCGTCCGTCATCGCGTGGCCTGCGCGCGGACGCCCGATCTCCAGGTGCGGCCAGCGCATCCGCTTCAGCATCTTCGCGAGCGCCTGCTGCTTGTCGTGCGTGGGATCGCCCGCGCCCCACGCGACCACGATCGGCGCGCGTTTCTTCGTCCCCTTGGCCTCCATCTCGTGGTACGGCGCGCCCGAGCCGCCCGCGAAGAGCGCATACCCCGCGACGTCGAGCCGGCCGCGCATCGCGAGCGAGGTCGCATAATACGCGCCGTTCGAGAACCCAAACACATAAACGCGCTCGAACGGTGTGCCCGCGGCTTGCTCCAGCGCATTGCGCGCGGCCGTCCATTCGGCGATGAGCGCGTCCTCGTGGATCCGGCGCGCGTCCATGCCCGTCGGCCACGCCCACCAGCTCTCCATCGTCTTCGGCCCGATCCCGCGCCGGCCCCGCGGCATGATCACGGTATGCCCGTACGTCGCGCCCACCCGCGCCGCGTTGCGCTGCGAGTTCCATTGATCGTGCGTATCGGGCTGGATGACGCCGTGGAGGTGGATGATGAGCGTCCGAGGCCCGGGCGCGGGCTTCTCGGGGACGAACACGCACACCTCGTTCGCCAGCGCCTTGAGTTCGGCCGCGCACCAGCGGCGCGTGTCGACCTCCGCCGCCGGGGCCTCGGCCGACGCCGGACGTGGGCCCGCCGCGAGGAGGGCGAAGACGAACGCGAAGGCCGCCGGGCGCATGGGCCGACCCTACCACGGCTCGCGCGTGCCGGGCACGTTCGTGTATTGTGCTCCCCATGGATGAGATGCGCGGTGACGAAGATGTACGGGCCGCCCAAGCGCAGGTGCTTTCGGCGCTCGCGGGGCGGCTTTCGAAGGGGGACACGCTGCTCCCCGCGGAGTTCGTGGCCAAGCTCGCCGAGGAGCTCGCGCTCCGCATCGACGACGAGGCGATTGGCGCGGCCTGGGCCGAGCAAGGGCACGAGGAGCCGGTGTCGTGGCGAGGAAGCGCGGCGCGCTCGAGCCGGCGCGGGCGGGGGAGGGACGTGCGCGACATCGAGCTGCTCACGCGCGCGGTGCGCGACCTCGAAGCGCTCGCGCCGGCCGAGCGGGAGGACATTTCGCTGGAGATCGACGCGCTCGCCTTTGATCCGGTGCCGCGCGGGGTGATGGCGTTCCACGGTCGGAAAGACGGACACCTGCAAAGCCGCATGGGCGCGCGGCGATTGCTTTACAAGGTGCAGGGGATGCTGGTGACCGTCGTGGCGATCACCAGCGAGGCGGGCTGATTCAGGAACGCTTGCGAGGTGTCAGGCGCGCAGTGCCTTCGAGCCCCTGCGCGCGCGCGGCCTCGACGACGGCCTCACACACGGCCTCGTGCACGTGCGGCAAGAGCGGCGAGGGCACGACCTCGCCCTTTTCGGCGCACGACGCGATCGCGCGCGCCGCGGCGATACGCATCTCCGGCGTGATGGCGCGGCTCTCCACGGCGAGCGCGCCGCGGAACAGGCCCGGGAACGCGAGCGCATTGTTGATGCTGCGCCCGTCGCTGCAAAACGCCGCGCCCGCCGCGATCGCGTCCGTCGGCTCGATCTCCGGGTCCGGGTTCGAGAGCGGGAAAATCACCTGCCCCGGCCGGATCCATTTCGGATCGATGAGGCCGGGCCTGCCCGTCGCCGCGATCACGATATCGGCCTCGCGCATGAGCGTGGGCAGATCGACCGGGTGCGCGCCCATGCCTTTCAGCCAGTTCATGGCCTCCTCGGACCGGTCCGTCACGAGCACGTCGCGCGCCCCGTGCGCCATCATGAGCCGCGCGATCGCGCTGCCCGCCGCGCCGAGCCCGATCTGCCCGACGCGCGCCTTCTCCAGCGCCACCCCCGTCATCTTGCAGGCATTGAGCACCGCGGCGAGCGCGACCGTCGCCGTGCCGTGCTGGTCGTCGTGCATGACGGGTTTGTCGAGGCGCTCAATCAGCTCCTCCTCGATCTTGTAACAATCCGGGATGCGGATGTCTTCGAGGTGAATGCCTCCGAACGTGAGCGAGAGGCGCATGACCGTGTCCACGAACTCCCGCGGATCGAGGGTGTCGACGAGGATCGGCGAGGCGCTGATCCCGACGAACTTGTCGTAGAGGACGGCCTTTCCTTCCATGACCGGCAGCGAGGCGAGCGGCCCGACGTGGCCGAGGCCGAGCACACGCGTGCCGTTCGTGAAGATACCGACCGAGTTGCCGATCCCCGTGAGGTGCCTCGCGCGCTCGGGCTCCCGCTCGATCGCACGCGCGACGCGCGCCACGCCGGGCGTGTAGATGTAACGCAAATCGCGCTGATGCCGGAGCTCGATCCGGCTCGTCATGTGGAGCTTGCCGCCCTTGTGCAGGTCGAAGACGCGGTCGATCGTGTCGAGAATCTCGACGCCGTCGACGGCGCGCACGGCCTCGATGACGCGGTCGCGTTGCTCCTCGTCCAGCGTCTCGACCGTGACCTCACGCAGGGTATCGCCCTCCATGCTGCGCAAGGTGGTGAGGTCACCCAGCAAACCACCTTGCTCGGCGATCGCCGTCGCGAGGCGTGCAAGTTGGCCCACGCGGTGTTTGCATTTGACGCGAAGTACGGTGTCGAGGGTGGTCTTCCTCATGGGGGCGCGGACCATACCACGAAGCCGGCCGCATGGGAGCAAGTTGGGGCAAGGAGGACATTTCCGTCTCGTAGGATCTTCCCTTATCATCCGCGCGTAGAGTCGCCCGAGGAGAGAGACAACCATGGTGATGTTCGCGCCCGCCGAGGCCTCGCGCCCCAACTTGCAGCTCGAGGTCGCGTCCGGGGACACGCTCGACGTGCGCAAGTTCCAGGTCACGGAGCGCGTGTCGGATCTCTTCGAGGTCCGCCTCGTGGCGCTCTCGCCGAACCCCGAGATCGACTTTGACGCGGTGCTCGGCCGGGAGGCGACGTTCACGCTCTCCCGCAACCAGCTCCTCGCCACCGCGTACCGCACGTGGGGCGGGATCTGCCATCACATCCAGCAGGTCGAGACGGAGGAGGCGGGGCTCTCCACGTACGAGCTCGTGATCGTGCCGAAGCTCTGGTTTTTGACGCAGCGCCGCAACCACCGCATGTTCCAGCAGCTCTCGGACCTCGACGTCGTGCTCCAGCTCCTCCGCGAGTGGGGCATCGAGCCCGTGCAGAAGGTCGACGCGGCCACCTACAAGAAACGCAAATATCGCGTGCAGTACGGCGAGAGCGATTACGCGTTCCTCTGCCGTCTGCTCGAAGACGCAGGCATCACGTTTTACTTCGACCAGCAAGGCGAGACCACCGTGCTCGTCCTCCACGACGCCCCGCAGGACAATCCGACCCGCGAGCCCTCCGTCCGGTTCGTCGACAAACCGATGGTGGACAAGGATCTCGAGTTCGTCACCGAGGTGCGCGTCGGACAGCGCACGCGGCCCGGCAAGTACACGATCTTCGACCACGACTACCGGCGCCCCGCGAACTACAAGCTGATGGGCACGCACGCCGAGGGCGAGGCGTTCGAGCAGCAGATGGAGCGCTTCCATTACGTGCCCGGCGCCTCCCTCTTCCGCACCGACGGGCGCGAGCCCACGCCGAGCGCCGACGACAAGGGCGCGGCGCGGCACGACGAGGGCGAGGCCAAGCGAATCGCGAAGATCCGCCTGGAGGCGAAGCGCGCCGAGGCCCGCAAGGCCACGTTCCGCACGAACCTCGTCGAGCTGCGGCCCGGGACCGTCATGCGCGTCGTTGATCATCCGCGGCGCGAGCTTTCGAACCGGCTGCTCGTGGTGCATTCGACCTACGAGGGCACGTCGTATGGCGAGTGGGTCCACAGGCTGGAGACGCGCAGCGCCGAGATCCCGTACCGTCCGCCGCTCGTCACGCCGAAGCCGAAGGTGAGCGGCGTCGAGAGCGCGACCGTCGTCGGCCCCGCGGGCGAGGAGATCCATACCGACGAGTTCGGCCGCGTGCGCGTCCATTTCCACTGGGATCGCGAGAGCCAGATGAACCAGGACAGCTCGTGCTGGATCCACGTGAGCCAATCGTGGGGCGGCGCGGGCTACGGCGGCGTGCAGCTCCCGCGCATCGGCCAGGAGGTGATCGTCGATTTCCTCGGCGGGGATCCGGATCGGCCCATCATCGTGGGGCGTGTCTTCACGAACCTGCAAAAGGTGCCGTACCCGCTGCCGGCGAACAAGACGCAGAGCGGGCTCCGCTCGGCCTCCTCGCCCGCGACGGGCGGCTACAACGAGCTGATGTTCGAGGACGCCGCGGGCCGCGAGCTCATGCGGCTCCAGGCCGAGAAAGACTTCACGGGCCTCGTGAAGCACGACCTCCGGATGAACATCCAGAACGACCGCACGCACAACGTCGGCAACAACGACGCGGAGTCGGTCGTCGGCGAGCAGACCGTGAAGGTCGCGAAGAAACGCACCGTGCGCGTCAAGCTCGACCAGCAGCACCAGGTCGGCGAGAACATCCTCGTGCAGTCGGTGAACGGCGTGTCGACGCACCTGTCGAAGCAGGCCATCCGGCTCTTCAGCGAGATGATCATCCTCTCCACCTCGCCGGACTCGTTCATCGTGATCTCGCAAAGCGGGATCACGATTCAATCGCCGATCGTGCAGATCAACCCGGGCATGCTCCGGGTCCCGAATCCGCCGCAGCCCGCGGCGATCGAGGACGCGACGGCCGTCACGGGATACATCGGAGCGCCATGAGAGTTCGCAAGGTACGGGTCGACGGATTCCGGGGTTTGCCTGATCAGGAGTTTTCCCTGATCAACGCGCGCACGGACGGCGCCCACGAGCTCGTGGTCGTCACGGGCACACGCGCGAGCGGCAAGACGAGCTTCCTCGAGGCGATCCTCGCGGCGAAGGAGCAAGTCGGGCCCTATGGCCCCGCCGCGCCGTCGTCGAGCTTCCTGCGGCCCGGCGTCACCACGGCGAAGGTGCGCGTCGAATGGGAGCTCTCGAACGGGGAGCGGGATCGGTATGGCACCGGCGCGCGCGCCCTCGTGAGCGAGTCGATCTTCGGCGACCTCGTGCTCGAGCCGCCGGAGCCGGATCCGGCGCTCGCGGCGCTGCTCGCGGAGTACATCCCGGATCCGGCGTTCGGCAAGGTCGAGTATTTCCACGCCTCGCGACGGCTCCCGTTCGCGTCGGCGATCGATCTCTCGCGGTCGGCCGGCGACAGCCTCGATCGGATGGTGCGGCTCGGCCGCGACGACATGAAGTACAGCGGGCTCGTGCGCTTCATCGTGGAGGCGGGGCTCGGGCTCGACGTCGACGCCGAGGGCAAACCGAAGCCCCCGGGGCGCATCAAGAAGGCCTTCGAGGCGCTCTGCCCGACGAAGCAGCTCGGGGGGCTTTATCGTGCGAACGACGCGATGCTGCCGGTCTTCCTCGACGGCCAGCGCAGGGCCTACAGCCTGGCGCAGCTCTCGGACAGCGAGCTCGACGCGCTGCTCTTCGCGACGACGTTCGTGCGGGCGGGCGTCGGGCAATCGATCGTGCTCATCGATACGCCGGAGAAGCACCTCGGCGACGCGGAGGCGCGCGACTTCGTGAAGACGCTCGCGACGCTCGGCACGAACAACCAGCTCATCGTGGCGACGCAATCGGCGGCGCTCGTGTCGAGCGTGCAGGCGGATCAAGTGATCCGGCTCGGGTGAGGGCATGGCGATCTACGAGGTGGACGAGTTTTCGTTCGAGGTGCCCGACGGGTACGTCGATCGCAGCATGAACCTGTTCTTCCCGCGGGAGGCCATGACGCGGGTGAGAACGCAAAACCTCGTGATCACGCGGGAGCCGCGCACGGAGGAGACGGTCGTGCAGCAGGCGGCGAAGCTCCTGAAGGTATTCTCGACCAAGGTCCCCGGCCTCAAGATCATCGCGCAGCGCGATCGGCCCCTCGGCGCGCTCCCGGGCCGGGAGGCGCGGGCGCACGCGACGCAGCAGGGACACCCGGTCTACCAGCGGTATTATTTCGTCGGCCATTATGGCACCTTCATCTCGGTGATCGCGACCTCGGCGCGGGCGCAGAGCACGCAGTGCGACGCCGTCGTCGAGCGGCTGCTCACGAGCTTGCGATTGAAGAAGCGATAGGGCGAGGAGGAGCTTTCTTTGAGCCTTTACATCACGCACGAGGCGGGCTTCGAGTTGCCCGCGAACTGGGTCGATGGGACCGTCAACCTCCTCGAGTATGCGCGCCCCGAGGGCACGATCCGGGTGGGCGTGTCGCGCAGCGAGCGCGGCGGGAAGGACCTCGCCGCGTGCGTGGAGGAGCGGCACGTGGAGCAGCGGCGCAAGCTCCCGTTCTTCGAGCTCCTCGGGCGGTCGGAGCGCCTTTGCGCGGGCCTTCCGGCGATCGACGTGAAGGTGACCTACGAGGATTCCAAGCAGAAGATATACCAGCGGACGCTGGGGTTCGTGATCGGGGGGCGATTCGTCTCGCTGGGCGTCACGGCGACGCTTTCGCAGCAGGCGGAGGCGGACGCCATTTTCGAGCGCGCGGCGTCCACGCTCTCGTTGCGGGCGCGGCCGAGCGGGGCCTGAAGGGAGGGGTAGGGGCATGAGCGAAGCGACGCCGCTCGAGCAAGCGGTTCGGATCGACGACGCGGTCGAACATTCGCTCGCGTTCCTCGGCGCGGTCCTGGGCGCCCTCGGCGGGCTCGCGCTTGGCCTGCTCGTGTTTGGTACGGGCCCGCTCGGGTGGCTCGCCGCCGCGGGGGTCGCCGTCTACTTCTCGAACGCTGGTGAGAAGGCGTTCAAGAACCTGAAGCACGAAGCGGGGGACGTGGCGGAGGGGTCCCCGAACGTATTCGTCGGGGAGCCAGGAAGAAACGCAGCGCGTGCGCGCGACAAGGTGCGTTGTCACGACCTCCAGATCGCCACCGGGTGCGCGACGATCTCCATCAACCAGGAGCTCGCGGCGCGGGTGAAGGAGGAGACCGTCTGTGACGGCAAGCTGAAGACGGGCTGCGAGACGGTGTTTTATGGCGGCCCGTCCGCGCGGGTCTTGGCCAAGCGGTTTTCGGGCGAGCTGCCGGAGTGGTTCTACGTTGGCCGCGAGGTCGTCGATTGGGTCACGATCCTCGCGCCGACGGGCGCGGCGGACCCCTCGAAATGGTGGAGGCTGTACGATCGCGTCTCGCGCGGGCTCACGTTCGCCGACAAGGCGGCCGGGTACACGGCAGCGATTGCTCAGGGGCTCGGGTACCAAGAGGTCGCGGACGTGATCACGCGCGTTACCGATCACCCGGCGTACGTCTGGGGTACGACCGCGTTCGGCGGCGTCGGCGTGGCGCGGGATCTCCGAAGGGCGCGGGGGGGACCTCCTCCTCCTCCGGGACCTCCTCCTCCGGGGCCGCCGCCACCGCCTCCTCCGGGGCCGCCGCCGCCTCCTCCGGGGCCACCGCCGCCTCCTCCTCCGGGGCCGCCGCCGCCTCCTCCTCCGGGGCC
>NZ_SSMQ01000008.1 GCF_005144585.1 Polyangium fumosum
TGAACCCAGGTGTCGTCGCTTCGCTCCGATGGGCGTGAAGCCGGCTTGGTCGGGTCGGTGGTCCAGGAGGTGATGGCTGCCGGCGGTGGAGTCGTCGCTCCGCTCCGATCGTGCTCCCGAGCACCATGCGCCGAGGGCACGGCCAGGGGAACGTCGCTTCGCTCCGAGGGTGCCCACGTGCGCCGGAACGGGTGCCCAGGTGCCAGCGGAACGGGTGCCCATGTGGAGCGGAATGCGCATCGAACACGTCTATGCAAACCAGACGTTCCGCTCGGCGCTCACCGGATTCATCCTCTCGGCGGCCGAGGGCCATTTCGGCGGTGAGAGCGTCCCGCCGGCCCTGCGCAGCCGGGTGAGCCCGGGCCGGTTCTTCGTCTGGCCGCTCATGGCCATGGTCTGGGCCTTCGACGTCGAGGTCGTGGCGCGACGCTCGAAAATCGTCGGTTGGATCCGCGACTGCACCACGGTGCGAGATTGCCACCTCGCGCTCGGCCGCGGGCGCGCCTCGCTCGCGGAGGGCCCGCGCGAGGTGGAGAACCTGCCGCGGCAGGAGGACATGGTCGGTTATTGACCCATTTCGCTCCGACGAACGCGGTTCTCCTCCGACATCCGGCGAATGCAGAGCCGGAGCCCCTCGCGCAGGTTCGCGCACGTCGTCACGCTCGACAGATCGAGCCCGAGCGTCACCGCCGTCTGCGCCACCGTCGGCCGGATCCCCGTGACGATGCCCTCCGCGCCGAGGAGCCGGATCGCGCGAATCAGACTGAAGAGGTGGCTCGCCGTGGCCGTGTCGACCATATCGACGCCTGTCATGTCGAGGATCGCGAACCGCGCCGACGTGCGCACCACGGCCGAGAGCAGGTCGTCCATCACGCGCGCCACGCGCTTGCTGTCGACCACGCCCATCATCGGGAGCGTGAGCACCTTCTCCCATACCTGGATCACCGGCGTCTCCAGGTTCCGAATGACCTCCTCTTGCCGCTCGATGAGATCCATCTTCGTCCGGAGGTCGACCATGGCCTTCTTCACGTCGCTCTTGGCGAGCGTCAAGCCAAGCATGTGCGTAACGTCGCCGGCCTCGTTGCGTATCGGCAAAAACCAGCTCTCCCACAGGACATCGAGAGCCTCGCTCGTCGCGTGGACGACCTCGCCCGCGAACGCGCGACGGATATCCGTCATGGAACCCACATCGCCGCCGAAAATCTCGAAGAGGTTTTGCCCGATGAGCGTCCCGGGCTCGAAGCCGCCAGCTCTGCACCCTTTGCCGTCGTGCACGACGTAATCACCCTGCTGGTCGATCACGTACACGGAGATATCCACGTTATCGAGGATCCCCCGGAGAACACGCTCGGGTGACGCCGCGGGCAGCAAAGTGAGGTCCTCGGCGGGGGGCACGGCGAGCCGCCCCGAGGAGACGCGCGGCGTCGGGACAATCGTCACATACACTTCGGCCCGCCCTGGCGCGCGCCGCGCATGCAAAGAGAACGAGCGATAGATCCCCTCAACGTCACGCATCTGACAGAGGGCGCTCCAGGCATCGCCCTCGTTCATCGTCGCCCACGACGACGCGACCGCGTCCCTGTGATCGGGGTGAACGGACTCGAACAAGGAACCGCCTCGCACGCGCTCGGCTCCGAGGACACGCTCGGCCTCGGGATTGAAGCCGGAAATCGCGCCCTCCTGGCTCGTGACCACGAGGATGCCCGGGCAATGCTGGAACCAAGCCGAATCCATTACAGTCTCCACGAACCTACGGGGTCGAACGAAGGGACTATCACGCCGCTCGTAGCATCGTCGAGCAGGAAATATGCAAAATTGATTACACCCCGAAAAGAATAATCAAGGATAGGTCGACCGCGTGACGTGACGTAAGGACGCGGCGCGGTTCAGTCGTCCACGCGCGCGGCAAGGGCCTTCGGGGCGATCATCTTGTAGCTGCCCGTGACGAGGGCCCGCACCTCGTTCCAGTCGATCGGGCCGTCGTTCGGCTCGTCGAGCCGCACGTTGATCCACCCGTGTTTGCCGACGTATTTCGCAATGGTGAACCGCGGGTCGGTCGCCACGAGCCCGGCCTGCATCTCGAACGTGGTCTTCACGCCGAACGACCCCACGCCGTTTTCCCCGCCCATTGCGGCGAAGATCTTGTCCCGGACGCGGAACGTCGGGTGCCCCCAGGCCTCGACCTCGGTCGCCTCGGGAAACCCCATGCAAATGGCGCGGAACCGCTCGAGTGCCCCGCCGGGCCCCTCCATTTTGCTCGCTCGTCCGGCCGCCTTTTTCGCCGGGGGAGTTGCCTTCTTCGCGGGGGCCTTGGCCTTCTTCGTGGCCGTCTTCTTGGTGGTCTTCGTCGATTTCGTCGTGCCGGCTTTCGTGCTCGCCATGGTCTCTCAATACCCGAGGTCGCGCGTCTTTTTCGTCGTCGCGGAAGGCAGTGGTTTGGTGGTCTTTGCGTCGCTCGCGGGCAGGGGCCCCGGCGCGGCCGAAGCCGAGACGGCGGGCGCGGCGCCCTCCTCGTCGAGCACGACCTCCTTCGCAGGCTCGGCCGCAGGCTCGCGCGGGGCGCCCGTGGAAATCGCAGGCGGCGGCGCCGCTGCGGGGGCCATGGTCGTGTTCGACGAACCCGTCGCCGCGGTCGGCGCCGATTTGCCCCCGAACATCATGAACGCCGCGCCCACGCCGAAGAGAAGCAACACGACGACGGCCATGGCGCCGATGAGAAGGCCGCGCCCGCTGCTCGGGGCCGGCGCCTGGACGATCGAAATGTTCGCCGCGGGGCCGAGCGTACTCGGACCCGTCGCGCCCAGCGGGCCCGTCCGGCCCGTATGCGAGGCCAAGAAGCCGCCGGACGCATCGAATGCGCCGTCAAACGAACGAGGCGGCGGCACGGAATTCGGCCCGAACGCGGCCCCCGGCGCGGCGAGGCGCACCACGTCGGAGAACGCGCGCGCGAATTCGCGGGCCGAGGAGAATCGCATGGCCGGATCCTTGGCGAGCGCGCGCTCGAAGAAGGCGTCGAGCTCGGGAGGCAAGGTCGGATCGATCATGACGACGCGCGGGACGGGATCCATGCAGATCCGCACGATCAGATCACCGAGTGCATTCGCCTCGAAGGGCCGCCGGCCCGTCACCATGCGGAACAGGATCACCCCGAGCGACCAGAGATCCGCGCGGTGGTCGATATCGGTCTTCCCTCGCGCCTGCTCGGGGCTCAAATAGTAGGGCGTGCCGAGGACCGCGCCCTCCTCCGTGACGTCCTTCGCCTCCTCGGCTACGGCGAGCGTCTTCGCGATGCCGAAATCGAGGATCTTGGGGATCTCCTCGTCGCCCTCGCGCACGAGGAACACGTTCTCCGGCTTGAGGTCGCGGTGCACGAGCTTCGCCTCGTGCGCGCGCTCGAGCCCGCGGGCGACCGGAATCAGGATCTTCTCCGCGTCCACGAGCGAGAGCCGCCCCGCGCGACGAATCCGCGCCGCGAGGTCTTCCCCTTCGAGCAGCTCCATCACGATGTACGGCAACCCCTGGTCGATCCCGTAATCGTGGATCTTCACCACGTTCGAGGAGCGGATCTGCGCGGCCGCGCGGGCCTCCCGCTGGAATCGCGAGAGCGCCGCATCGGCCGAGCCCGTCATGAATTTCACGGCGACCGGGATGTCGAGGTCGAGGTGCGTGCCCACCCAGACCGAGCCCATGCCCCCCTTCCCGAGGAGCTTGTCGAGACGAACCTTTCCGGCGATCACCAGACCGGGGGCGGGCTTTGCGACCTGCGTGGGCGGCGACCACATCTTCACGGGAAAACCACGGGCACGGGGGCCGTCTGATCGGCGCCTTTTGCGCCGGTCCCGAGCTGGCCGAGGTCATTGCGACCCCAGCAACGCACGGGCCCGCTCACGAGGCGCACGCAGGTGAACTGCAAGCCGAGCGCGACCTCGGCGACGGGCGGGACGTTGATCATCTGCGGCGCCGATTGGTTCGTCTTGTCCCCCGTGCCGAGCTCGCCGCGCGTGTTCGCGCCGAAGCAGCGCAGCCCGCCGCCCGCGAGCACCACGCAGGAATGGCCGCCCAGCGTGGCGTCCGTGCCGAGCGAGAGCCCCGTGATGTCCATGAGCCCCGGGACGAGCGCCGGCGCGTTTTGTTGCGTGGTATTGCCGATCCCGAGCTGACCTCCGGCATTCTCGCCCATGCAACGGAGCGCCGTGCCGCCGGCCGACACGACACACGTGAACCGATTGCCCGCGGACACCTGGCTGATGCCGGTCAAATTCGGCACGAGCGTCGGGACCAACCGGTCCGCGACGCCCGAGCCGAGCTGCCCGTCGCTGCCGTCGCCCCAGCACCGCACCTCACCCGATTGAAGGACCGCGCAATTGTGCATGTCCCCCGCGGCGAGCGCGGTCGCCGTCACGTTCGCCAGATCGCCCGTGGGCGTGGTCCGGTTTTCTGCGACGTTATTGCCGAGTTGCCCCGCCGTGCCCGCCCCCCAGCACCGCACCGTGCCAGTCATGAGGCGCGCGCAGGTATGACGGCCGCCCGCCGCCACCTGGACCACGTTCGTCAAATTGACGGCCTTCGGCGTCGTCGCGGCGGCCGTCGAGCCATTCCCGATCTGCCCCGTCGCGTTGCGGCCCCAGCACGAGACCTTGCCGTCGCCCGTCCGGGCGCAGGCGTGCGTGCCCTGCGTGTCGACCCGATTCGAGCCGACCGAGATCTGCGTGACGCCGGAGAGCCCGGACACGGGGGTCGGGAAGAGCTTCTCCACGACCGTGCCGTCCCCGATCTGCCCCTGCGTGTTCGCGCCCCAGCAACGGACCGTCCCGTCGCCGAGGAGCACACATGCATTCGTGCTTCCCGCGGAAATCTGCACGATCGAGGCGCACGTCCCACCGAGACAAGCCTCGCTCGTGCAATCGACGTGCACGGCGCAGGTCTTGCCGCTCGCGCACGGGGCGCAGCCCACGCCGCCACAATCGACGTCCGTCTCCGCACCGTTCTTCACGGCGTCGCTGCACGTCGGCGCCTGGCACACGCCGGCCGTGCAGACGCCGCTCACGCAATCGGATGCGATGAGGCAGCTCTTGCCGTCCTGGCAATCAGGGCAGTCGCCGCCGCCGCAATCGGCGTCCGTCTCCGTCGCGTTGTGCACGCCGTCGCTGCACGTCGGCGACTGGCACACGCCGGCGATGCAAACCTTGCTCTCGCAATCGGCGATCGCCGTACACCCCTTGCCCGTGCCGCAGGGCGGACATACCGGGCCGCCGCAATCGATGTCGCTCTCGTCGCCGTTCTTCGAGCCGTCGGTGCACTCGGGCGGCACGCAGAGGCCGGCCGAGCAGGGGCCGCCGCCGCTGCAATCCGAGCTGAAGTTGCACTCGACGCACTTGCCGCTGCCGTCACATACGGCGCCGCCGCCCTGCGTGCACGCGGAGCCCTGCTTCCGCGGCGAGATCGACGGCTCGCCCTCGGGGCTGCATTCCCCCACGGTGCATTCGAACCCGTTGCCGGGGACGTCGTTCGTATCCACGACCGTGCGCGTCTGCCCCTCCGCGTCGCACTCGTTCCGCATGCAATCGCCCGGGGTTTGCCCCTGCGCGGGGGCGCCCTCCGGAAGCATCGAGAGCTCGCAACGGCCCGCGACGCAGGCGCGTGTCTGGCATTCGTTCGTCTCACCCGGACAATCGAGCTCGGTCGAGCACGTCTGCCCGACCCCGCCCGCGGCCCCGCTCCCGAGGACCGGATCCACCTCGAATCGATCGAGCCCGGTGATCGCATTGCAAGCCGGTGAGGCAAGCCCGGCAAAGGCGGCCAGGGCCAGCGTCCCGAAAAGCCCCACACGAAAGGTTCGTCCCATCAGAACGTCCCCCGGATCCCCGCGGAAAGAGGCCCGGCCCAGGGCACGACCTCGACGTGCCCCACGGCCGGTGGGCCCTTTGGTTTGCCCATGACGAGCAACACCACGCCGGCCGCGGCCGCCGCGCCCCCCACGACGAACATCGCCGTGGAGACATTGCCAAGCGTACCCGCCTCGTCGATGTGGCCTTGCGCCGACGGCGGGCACCGGCCTTCCGACGTGCAGAGCTCTTCGAGCTCGCCCACGCGCCCGAGCGACATCACGCCCGTCACCGCGCCCGCCACGAGCGAGGCCGCGCCCACGCCAAAGGCCGCCATCGCCGGCACAAAGAGCGTCCGACCCGAAGGCGCGGGCTTCGGCGCGATCACGTCCACCTTCTCGTCGCGCACGGGCCACGCGCTCGCGACTTCGAGGTGCACGGGGACCTTGATTACGCCTCCGCGCTCATCGAGCTCGATCGTCCGCTCCACCGGGGAAAACCCGCTCGCCTCGACGCGCAGCACGTGTTTGCCCGGATCGAACCGCGTCGCCATGCCGGTCCCAAGCGCGAGGGGTTTGTCGTCAACCGTCGCCTTCACGTCTTCCGTCGCGGCGCCCGTGACCACGACGAGCAGCGACGGCACGCGCGCGAGCAGCGCTCGTTCTCGTTTGCTGCCCTCCTCGCGCGCCTTGCGAAACGCAGGCGGCGACGTCGGGCCGAGCGGCTCGGCGGCGAGACGCTCGTAGGTCTCGAGCGCCTCGGCGAGCCGGCCGAGGCCTTCGAGCGCCTCGGCGCGCATGAGCAAGTGCGTCGGCGCGTGGTAGAGCGCCTCGGCCTGCGTGACCTTCTCGAGCGCCTCGGCGAACCGCTTCGCGTCGAGATCGTCGGCGGCCGAGAGCGCGATCTCGCGCGCCTTCGAGACGTTCTCCTGCTCGCCCGCATGCGCGAGCGGACCCGAGACGAGGCCGAGAACGATCGCGGCGCAAGCGACCCATCGAGACATGGGCGCCATTCTGCCGCCCGATCGCGCCGGATGTCGAGGGGAAGAATCGCGCGCTCGATCCGGCCTTGGGTGCGCGGCCCTCCACCGCTTCGCCGCGCGCGCCCCGTCGCCCTTGACTTCGCCAGGCGGAGGAGCGAGGTGTTCCTGATGCGCGCCCCCATTTCCCAGGACAAACCTTCCCTCCCGCGCCGTCTTTCCGGCGTTCTCCTCGCGGTCGCCGCGCTCGTCGGGCCCGCCTCCGCGGCCGCCGACGAGGTCGGGCCGCTGGAAGAGAGCTGTTACAACAAGGCCGCCGGGGATGCGTGCGCCGATCCCGCAGGCGCCGCCGGCACGTGCACCGGCGTGAAGGACCTCCGAGGTCGAGAGCTGCTCCGCTGCGTGGTGGGCGCAAAAGCTCCAGCCCCGCAAACGACCGAAGCAAAGACGCCGACCCCGCCGGCGCCGGAAACAAAGACCGCGGGCCCGCAGCCGTCCGCCGCGACCGTGACCGTGGCCGAGAAAAAGGGCTGCTCCGTGGCGGCGGTGGGAAGCTCAAACGAAGGGGCTCCGCTCGGGATCACCGTCGCCCTGGCCGCGCTCGCGTTCTGTCGGGCAAAACGCCGCGCGCGTCCGGCGGGGTGAGGGGTGGCCTGGTTCTGGGCATTCGTCTTCACGCAGGTCGTCGAGATCCCCATTTACGTCTACGGGCTCCGCGTCCGCGTGTACGAGGCGTTCGGCGCGAGCGCGCTGACGCACCCGATCGTCTGGTTCGTCATTCCGAGCCTGTGGGAGCGCTTCTACCTCGCCGTGTTCGCGCCCCATCCCTCGTTATGGATCTCGCAGACGCCGCGGTACTGGATCATGGTGGTCATCGCCGAGACGTTCGCCGTGACCGCGGAGGCCGGATATTTCCGGTTCATTGGTAAGAAAAAGACGCTCGGGTGGGCGTTCGCCGCGAACATGGCGAGCGTCACCCTGGGATTTGCGAGCCGCGCGCTCTTCGATTGGCCGTGACCGCCGGACGCACGCTCCCCTCCCCGCTCGAAGCCGCGACGCTCGATCCCGCGGAGGGGAGACGTGTCCGGCCCGGCACGCTCGGCGAGACGCTGCCCACGCCCCCGATGGAGACGCTCATCGCGCGCACCGGGAGGGACGAGGCCGACGACGAGGAAGCCCCGGAGAGCGCCGCCGCGCGGCGCATGCGCGTCGTCGATCCAGAGACGTACGCGGTGGAATCGGAGGTCGCAAAAGGCGGCATTGGCCGGATTCTGCGGGCGTACGACACGCACCTCGACCGCCCCGTCGCGCTGAAGGAGCTCATCACGCGGGATCCTCAGACCGAGGAGCGCTTCATTCGCGAGGCGCGGATCACGGCGCGGCTGCAACACCCCTCGATCGTGCCGCTCTACGAGGCGGGCGTCTGGCCCTCGGGCGAGCCGTTTTTCGCGATGAAGCTCGTCTCCGGGCGCTCGCTCGACCATTTCATCGAGGAGGCGAGCACGCTCGATCAGCGCCTCGTCCTGCTCCCCCACGTGCTCGCGGTCGCCGAGGCGATGGCGTATGCGCATAACGAGCGCATCATTCACCGCGACCTCAAGCCGCAAAACATCTTGCTCGGTCCGTTTGGCGAGACCGTGGTCATCGATTGGGGGCTCGCGAAGGACCTCGACGAGGAATCCCCCGAGCCGTCACGTACCTCGTCGCTGCCGCCGCAGCGATCGTCGTCGCCGTCCTCGCCGGGATCGATGGCGCTCACCGTGCTCGGCGTGGTCATGGGCACGCCCGCGTACATGCCGCCCGAGCAGGCGGCGGGGCGCAGCGTGGACGAGCGTGCCGACGTGTATGCGATCGGCGCCATTCTCTATCATCTGCTCGCGGGAAAAGCTTCCTACGAGGGCCAATACCCGATGGAGATTGTCCGGTGCGTGCTGCGCGAGCCGCCGGTGCCCATCGAAAAACTCCAGCCGGGCGTGCCGCGCGATCTCGTGACGATCGTGCAAAAGGCCATGGCACGCGCGAAGGCCGAGCGATATCGGACGGCCGGGGAACTCGCCGCGGATCTGCGCCGGTTCCAGACGGGGCAGATTGTCCAGGCGCACCATTATTCGGCCCGCGAGCGGCTCCTCCGGTTCGCCCGTCGCCATCGCGCGACGCTTCTCATGGCGTTCGCCGCGCTCGCCGCGCTCGCGGTCACGGGCGCGCTCGCCGTCGGGAGGGTCCTCGACGCGCGTGACGAGGCGCGGCGCGAGCGCGATAGGGCCGCGGAGGCCGAGCGGCGAGAATCGGAGCGCGCCGATACGCTCACGCTCGTCGAGGCGCGCGCGGCGGCTTCGCGGGATCCCCTCGAAGCGCTGGCCTGGCTCAAGACATTGTCGTCTTCGTTCCGGGGGCACCGGCGCAAGCGGCTCGTGGCTGCGGACGCCATTGCGAAGGGCGTCCCGATGCTGCTGCGTGGGCACGCGGCGGGCATCAACCGCGCGTCGTTTTCGCCGGAGGGCCGGTTCGTGGCCTCGTCGAGCGACGACCGAACCGTCCGCCTCTGGGACCTGACCACGACCCAAGCGCGCGTGCTCGAAGGGCATACCGACGAGGTCTGGGAAGCGGCATTCTCGCCGGACGGCGCATGGCTCGCGAGCCGGAGCAAAGACACCACGGTGCGGCTCTGGAGCGTGAAGACGAGCGAAATTAAGGTCCTCGCGGGACACGCGGCGCCGCTCGGCGCGATTCATTATTTCCGGGACGGGCAGCGCATGGCCTCCCGGGGCCGCGACGGCTCGGTCTGCTTGTGGGACATCGCCTCGGGGAAATGCAAACCCGTGTGGCCTGCGGGCGGCGCGGAGCGAAAGCTCGCCATCTCCCCGGACGAACGCACCCTCGCCTTCGTCTCGGCAGGCTCGCTCGTTCTTTTGGATGTCGACGCCGGGACCGAGCGCCACTTCGAGGGCGAGGCGCACGAGCCGGAGGTGCTCACGTTCTCCCCCGACGGTGCCCTCGTGGCCACGGGTGATCAAAAAGGCATCGTTCGGTTGTGGGACATTGCGACGGGTGTGTCGAGGCGCCTCGAAGGTCATACCGGGAAGGTGCGAGCCGTCGTATTTCTCCCGGATTCTTCCCGCCTCGTGTCGTCGGGACTCGACCGCACCGTGCGAATCTGGGACGTCCACACGGGCGAGGCGCGCGTGCTCAGGGGACACGAAGGATCGGTCTATACCGTGGCCGTGTCTCCGGATGGAAAGACCTTGATGACGGGCGCCGCCGACCAGACGGCGCGGGTGTGGGACGTGGCCTCCGGCATGTCGCGCACCTTGCGGGGCCCGAACGACTCGATCTCGGATGTCGAGTTTTCCCGCGACGGCAAACGTGCGCTCGTCGCGAGTTACGACAACAGCCTGCGCGTCTATTCGCTCGAAGCCTTGCGCGACCGCGTCATGGCCGTGCACGAGCGCGCGGCGCGCGTGATCGCCATCTCCCCCGACGGAGCATGTATCGCCTCGGGCGGCGCCGACGGGACGGTCGTTTGGACAAACCTCGCGGACGGCACCCCGCGGACGCTCGGCCAGCACGCGGGCGACGTGCATGATGTCGCGTTTTCCCCCGACGGCACGGCCATCGCCTCGGCCGGCGCGGACGGCCGCGTGCGTATCTTCAGCACGCAGGGCGCGGCGATCTCGTTCGACGCCCACGAGGGCGCAGCAAATCGCGTGCTGTTTTCGCCCGACGGCGCGCGCGTCGTCTCGGCCGGCGCGGACGGGGTCCTTCGGAGTTTTCCCGTGAAGGGCGGCGAGGGAAAGGTCCTCGCGCGGCATTCGACCAAGGCCACCGCGCTCGCGTTTTCCCCGGACGGCGCGCGAATCGCGTATTCCTTCGCCGATGGCCGGGTCGTCTTGCACGAGGTGACGACGGGCCGGGAGACGGTCCTCGCCGGCCACCACGACGCGGTCCACGTGCTCGTGTTTTCCCCGGACGGCGGCCTGCTCGTGTCCGGCGGAATGGACCATTCCGTGCGGCTTTGGGACGTGCCCCAGGGCGCCCTGCGCCACGTGATCGACGCCGCGGGGACAGGGCTCACGCGGCTCGTGTTTTTCCCGGACGGCAAACGATTCGCGACGCTCGGCGGCGAGGCCAACGTAAAACTCTGGAGCGCGGTGGATGGCCGGCTGCTCGACGTCTTGCGCGGCTATCGAGGCGTCGTCGAAGGGCTCGACGTCTCGCCCGAGGGCAGCCGACTCGCGACGGCGGGCGCGGACGGCATCGTGCGGTTATGGGACCTCGAAGCGGGCGAGAGCCGGCTGCTCGAAGGCCACGAGGGCAACGTCCTCGCCGTCCGGTTCGCCGAAGGAGGCCGCTCCCTCGTGACGGCCGGAAAAGACCGAACCGTGCGGCGCTGGATGGACGATCTCCCCATGGAAGCGGCGAGCCTGCGCGCCTTCGTCGAGGCCGCGACGCCGGAGACGGTCACGTCGCTCGGCATTCACTCGGACAAACGCTGATTTCTCAGGCGTCGTGTTGCCCGCGCGGGCGCTTTCGGGGCGGGGGCCCGCCGCCGCCGCCGAAGGACGCCTCGGCGCCCGGCTCGGCCGGCGCCTCGTGGCCCGTACCGTAGGCGCGCAGGAAGGCGTCGAGGTGCTCGTCAGCGAATTTGTCCCAATCGAGCGGGCGCGCCGTCGTCCCGCCGAGCGGGTGTTGATGCAAAAGGACGAGCAGCGGCGGCGAGACCAGCGCGAGCGCCATGAGCCGCACGTCGCCCGCGCGAAGTTCGCCCCGCGCCACGTGCCGGGCGAGCCGCGCCTCCACGGATTCGAGCGTCGGATCGAGCACTTCGCAGAGGTATTTCGGGCCGAGCGTGGGCTCGCGCAGGCCGCAGGCGATGCCGATCGCGTGCACCTCCCCGACGCCGGCCCGGAAGCCGAGCTCCAGATAAAACAAAAACCCTCGGAGCGATGCGCGCACGGGCAAGAGCGGGCCCGTCGCGACCTCCAGCATGTACCTCTGGCCGCGCTCGTGCCAATGCGAGAGCACCGCCGACACCACGCCCTCGCGCGAGCCGAAATAGTGCCGGAGCGTCGCCACGCTCACCCCCGCGGCCGCCGCCATTTCGCGGAAGCTCGCCCGCGGGCCGTCGGGCTCCGAGAGCCGCTTCTGCACGGACGCGACGAGCGACGCGCGCGTCGCCTCGAAGTCCGGGTTGCGTGATCCTGCGGGCCTGCCCATCTCGTCGTCCGGAACTCTAGAACATCCATCTTGCAGTTCAAGACTCGGGCGCAGCCGCAGGCACGAGCCCGGCCTGGCCGCCTTGACGAACGGGGGAATTTTCCTAGACTCACCGTTCTATAAAATGGAGGCTTCCATGTTCGAGGGCTTCGCGAACGTCTGGACGCCGGTCTTGCCTGCGCTGGATCTGCGGGAGGAAGCCAGACGCGTACGGGTCGCCGGGGAGCCGATCTTGCTCTTCCGCGATGAGCGCGGGGAGCCCGGGGCGTGTGTCGATCACGCGTCCTCGGCGCTGCCCGAGGTGATCACGCTACAAGCTCGTCTGCCCGCGCGCGAGGCCCTCGGGCTCGTCTGGATCTTCACGGGCCACGAGGCCCCGGCCGAGGGTCCGGCGTTGCCTTCGCTCGATCCGGTGCGGCCTCTCGTGGTCCACGCCGAGACCTGGTCCGCGCCGTTCACGCGCGTGATCGAGGCCTTGCTCGATCCGGCGAACTTGCCCTTCACATGGGCCCTCGGCGACACGCCCGAAGAGCCCGCGCTCGTGTTTCGCGCGCCCGGCTGCGTCGAGTTGTTTCTCCCGCCGCGCACGCCCGAAAAGCGCACGCTGCTCTACTGTTTCCCCGAGACCGAAGGGACGACGCGTGTCCTTTTCTGCACTACACACGCGCCGGGCGAGGGCGACGTTCCCACCTGGATCACCGAGTATCTTGCGGCGACGGATCTCGCCCGCGAGCGTGCCTCCGCGGCCGTGGCCCCCGCGATCTCGCCGAGCGAGGGCTTGACAACCGCCTCCTGTTTTCTAGAACATTTGGTGTAACAAAACAGGAGGCAAACGTGTTCGAGAGCTTCGCCAACGTGTGGACTCCGGTCATCACGGCCAAAGAGCTCAGGAAGAAGCCGCTTTCGGTGAAGGTGGCCGGCGAGACGATCGCCCTCTTCCGGGATGGAAAGGGCGGCGTGGGCGCGCTCCTCGATCGATGTCCGCATCGCGGCGTCGCGCTCTCGCTGGGTCAGGTCGATGCGGACGGCTGTCTCGCATGTCCTTTTCACGGCTGGTCCTTTCAGAAAGACGGCGCCTGCGCGAAGATCCCCCTGAACACCGTCGCCCCGGAGAAACGCGCGCGTTATGGCGCGACGGCCGTCCCCGTGCGGGAAATCGGCGGGCTCGTCTGGATCTTCACGGGCCCGGATCCCGCCGGCACGGAGCCCGAGCCGCCGCCCGCGCTGGTCGAGCCGGGGTGGCACGTCGGGTACACCCAGGAGATCTGGAAGACGCACTGGACGCGGGCCATGGAGAACATGCTCGACACGCCGCATTTGCCTTACATCCACGGCAAGAGCATCGGCAAGGACGTCAGGAAAAAGCTCCGACCGGACACGACCCTCGAGATGCGCATCGAGCCTGCTCCCTTCGGCGGCCTCGTTTACGCAAAATGGGATTACGAGGCGGAGGAGAAGCAGATTTTGAAGTGGCGCAAGCCGAACGCGATGGAGCTCCAGATCATGAACGAGCCCAAGCGCCGGATGTGCATCCAGGTGTATTGCATTCCGGTCGACGAGGCGCACACGAAGATGATGCTCATCTCGGCGCGGACGTTCTTCGGCGCGGAGTTCATCACGTGGTTCGCCACGAAGTTCAACAACATCCTCGGTGAGGATCGCGAAGTGCTGGAGACCTCGAACCCGCCCGAGGTGCCGCCGCCGGGCGAGGAGCCGTCCGTCGCGACCGACGCGCCGACGCTGTTTTTCCGAAAGTATTACTTCCGCGAGCTGCGCAGCTCCACGTCGACGCTCGTGCCCACGGGCCGACTCGTCCGCAGGCCCGATGCTCAGCCCGAAGCCGAGGAAGCGGGCATGCCCGACGGCGCCGCCGTCGTCCACTGACCTCACCCGCACATTCTTCATGTCCGGGGCGCCCGGAATGCGCTATCTCCCGGGCTGCCCGTGAGCCCGCCTGCCCTCGAACAAACCTCGAATCCGCTCCGCCGCGCCACCATCCCGCATTTGCCCGCGCTCGACGGCCTGCGAGGCCTCGCCGTGCTCGGCGTGCTCCTGTTCCACGATGGCAGGCTCGACGGCGGGTATCTCGGCGTCGACCTGTTCTTCGTCCTGTCCGGATACCTCATCCACTCGCTGCTGCTCGCAGAGTGGGCCAAGGCCGGGACGATCGATCTCAAGGCTTTCTGGGTTCGCCGCGCGCGCCGCCTCTTCCCGGCGCTCCTCGCGCTCCTGCCCGTGGTCGCGGCGTACGCGCAAAAGCTCGCGAAGCCCGAAGAGCTCGATCGGATCCGCAAGGACGGGCTCGCCACGCTGGCCTACGTGGCGAACTGGCGCGCGATTTTCTCGGGGCGGAGCTACTGGGACATGTTCCAGGTGCCCTCGCCGCTCGAACACACCTGGAGCCTCGCGATCGAGGAACAGTTTTACGTCGTCTGGCCGCTGCTCGCGTTCGGCGTGCTCTACCTGTCGCGGGGCTCGCGGCGCGTGATGCTCGCCGTGTCGCTCGGGCTCGCGGTGGTCTCGGGCGCGGCGATGGTTTGGCTGGGCAACCGGACGGACACGTCACGGGCCTACATGGGCACGGATACACGCGGCGTGGCCATCCTGCTCGGCGCCTCGCTCGCGTGCCTGATGGCCGAGCGCGGGACGTCGAAGGACAAGCAGGTGGTGCGGGCGCTCGATGGGCTCGGCGTGCTCGCGGCGATCGGGCTCGCGCTCGCCTGGGTGAAGCTCGACGGGCAGAATCCGCTGCTCTACCGCGGAGGATTTTTCGGGACGGAGCTTTGCGTGCTCGTGCTCATCGCCTGCGCGGCGCACGGCGAGCAGAGCCTCGTGGCGCGGGCGCTCGCGTTCCGCCCGTTCGCGTGGGTGGGGCTCGTGAGCTACGGGCTCTACCTCTGGCACTGGCCGATCTACGTGGTGCTGCGGCCGGAGCGGATTGGTTTGTCCGGGATCGGGCTCTCGGCGCTGCGGTATACGGCGACGTTCGCGGTGGCGTTGATCTCCTACCATTTCCTGGAGCAGCCGATCCGCAAGCGCGGCGCGCCATTCAGGCGACCGGCGGTGATGCTCTCGTCGTCGGTGGCGCTCTGCATCGGCGCTCTGCTCGTCGGCACGCAGAGCCGGAGGGTGATGCAGATCGGGCTGCAGCTCTTGCCGTGGCCGGAGACCGTGCCGCCGGGCACGGTGAAGATCCTGATCGTGGGCGACTCCGTGGCGCAGGCGCTCGGCGAGCGAATGAAAGCGGTGCAGAGCGGCACGGGGGCTTTCGTGATCGAGCGGGGGACGCCCGATTGCAGCATCATGGAGGGGACGCTGCCGACGCGCTCGTTGACGAACGTGCCACACGACGGCGGCGATTGCGACGCGCGCTGGGGGAGCGACGTGGACGAGATGCACCCGGACGTGACGCTGGTCGTGCTCGGCGGCGGGTATTTCGCGCGGGTGGAGGTCGAGGGGCGCTGGCAGCACATCTGCGAGCCGGGCTGGGACGCGGCGTATGCGAAGGAGCTCGGGGGCAAGCTCGCGATGCTCGCGGACAAGGGCGGCCGGGTCTACGTGGCGCGCGTGCCTTATCCGGTGGGCGGATGGCAAAAGCCGACGCTGAACGCGCAGGTCGATTGCTACAACACGCTGATCGAAAAGGCAGTGCAAGGGGAGCCGCGGATCCACCTGCTGGACCTCGCGGCGCACCTCTGCCCCGGCGGGCAATGCACGCTCATGAGTGAAGGCGAGCCGATCCGGCCGGATGGAATGCATTTCGGGGGCCCAGGGGCGAAGGAGATCGCGCGATGGGTAATCGAGCAGGTCAAAGAACCGCGGCGGTAGGCCTTCTCCTCGCCCTCGCCGGGTGCGCAGGGTCGCCGCCGCCTGCGCCGGCAAACCCCGCTGCGCCCACTCCTCCGGCGCCGCTCACACAGGAGCGTATCCAGGCGCTCGTCGCCGAGGTCGCGCATCTGCGTGGATTGCCCCAGCGCGCGCCCGTGCCGGTGTATTTGCTCGACGAGCCGGCGTTCCTCGCGGCGCTGCGCGCGCGGGCCGAGCGGAAGGCGGCGGCGGCCGAGAACGAGGCGCGCACGGCATTTCACCTTGCATTTGATCTCCTGCCCAACGGAAAGCCGGGCGACGCGCCGCCGAGCAGCACGCGCGAGGTGCTCGAAGAGCAGGTGCGCGGGTTTTACGATCACGAACAGCGGATCATCGTGGTGCGCGCGTCGCGGCCGCGCACCGAGGCCGAGGCCGAAAAGGAGCGGGCGATCCTCGCGCACGAGATCGAGCACGCCTTGCAGGACCAGAGTTTCGGTCGGCCGGATGTGCAAAAGCAGGCGACGATGGGCGCGGACGAGGTCCTCGCGTACGGGTCGTTGCTCGAAGGCGACGCGATGCTCACGATGTTCGCGTATCTCGCGTCGGAGCGTGGCGTGCCGTTCCAGCGCATGGTGCGGAGGGCCGCCGACGTGATGCACGACGTGCCGGCCGAGCGGTTTGTCGCGGGCGACGGGGACGCGGCGCTGTTTCGCGCGTTGCCCATCGTGCGCGAGCGCCTCTTGTTCCGGTATCACGCCGGCACGGCCATGGTCGCGGAGCTTTATCGCGCAGGTGGGCTCGATCTCGTCAATCGCATGTTCGTGTCGCCGCCCGTTTCGACCGAGCAGGTGATCCATCCCGAAAAATACCTCGCCGGGGAGCGGCCGGTCGTGCTGGCCGCGCCGCGGGCGCCCGAGGGATACCGGACGCTCGATGAAGGGACGCTCGGCGAGCTGAAGACGCGGGTCGTGCTCGATCGATGTTCGCCCTTGTCCGCGGCGGCGGCCGCGGGCTGGGGCGGCGATCGATACACGCTGGTCGCGGCGCCGAACGGCGGCGTGGGGCTGCTCTGGAGCACGGCGTGGGATTCGGAGAGCGACGCGGCGGAGTTCGTCGCGGCCATGGAATCGCAGCCCGGCTGCCTGCGCGCGCTGTCGCTCGGGGCCACGTCGATCGAGGGCGGGATCGTGGTGCGCGCCGAGAAAACCCGCGTGGCCGTGGTCCGTGGGTTGTCAGGGACGCTCGCCGAGGCGGCCGCGAAGCAGATCCTCGATGCGCCGGTCGCTGCGCCCGCGGGCCCGCCGGTGGTGCACCCCTACCAGCTCTCGCCGCGCGCGCCCTTGCCGCAGCGCGAGCGCGGGTGGCTCGTCGGGCACGATTATTTCAGCCGGTGGCTCGGCGTCGCGGGGCGTATCCCGTTCGGGGTGAATGCCGTCCTCGGATACGAGGGGATCGAGCTCCGGATCAGCCGCCCCGACGTGCTCGTCAGCGGGGCCCTGTTCGTCTCGGACCTCGTGACGACGCCGCGATTCCAGGAAAAACTCTTCGCCGACGTCGCGGGCGGGCTCGCCAAAGGCGCGGAGGGAAAACCCGTGGTGCCCGCGAGGACCGGGCCCGTGGCGACGCCGCTCGGGGCCGGCCTGGAGCGATGGTGGACGATCGGCGATACGTCGGTCTCCGTGCGCGCCGTGATGGTCCCGATCTGCGGCGGGACGGGGTCGCTCGTGTTCTTGCAATCGTTCAAGGAGCCGATGGCGCAGCGGACGCTCGACGAGTGGCTTCAATCGTTCCGCTGGAACACGGACGTGAAGCCCCCCGTCTGCGAGGCGCTCGATCCGCGCTGAGGCGGCCTATTTCTTCTTCGATTCTTCGTGGAATGCGCGGAGCAGCTCGGCCTCGCGCTCGGGCGAGAGGCCCGCGCGGCGTTTGGCCTGGCGCTCCGCGGGCAAGGCATTGAACCAGGCGAGGAGGTCCGTCAGGGTCGTGTCGAGCGGGCGGAACGTGAGGCCTGCTTTCTGCGCACGAGCGACGCTCACGCGGTGGAAGCCCGCCGTTTCGCCCTCGGCCGGCGCCCAGATCGGCAGATCGATCGGCTCGCCGCCGCCCGATTCTTTCGTCTTCAGCCACGAGGCCGGGACCCAGGTGAGCTTGACGTCGCTCTTCGGCGAGGCCGTTTTGCTCGCCTCGATCACGCTCCCCATCGTGTGGGGCGTGCCGGGGCCCGTGGCATTGAAGACGCCGTTCGTGCCGTCCGCGACGAGCTTCACGAGCCACTCGGCGAGGTCGCGGACGTCGATCACCTGAATGGGATCGTTCGCCGAGCCGGGGACGAGCATTTCGCCGCCCTTCGCGACGCGGAGCGGCCAGTACGTGAATCGATCCGTTCCGTCGCCCGGCCCGACGATGTACCCGGGCCGCACATTGGCGACGCGACCCGGCATGGCCTTTTCGGCGGCCTGCTCGCAGAGGGCCTTCAAGGGGCCGTAATTCTCGAACTCCTTGCCCATGGTCTCGACGGTGGGATCGGCCATGGTCCCGACCGCCGCGGTCTCGTCCATGTTCGGCGTCGAGGTGTCCTTGTAGACCGAGATGCTGGAGATGAAGATGTATTGCTTGACGTTCTTGGAGAGCAGCTCGGCCGAGGCGCGGACGATACGCGGGACGTAGCCCGAGGTGTCGATGACCGCGTCGAAGCTCCGGCCTTCGAGGGCCTTGAGGCCCTCGTCCTTGTTCGGGTCGCGGTTGCCGCGGAGCTTTTCGATGTCGGGGAAAAGCTCGGGGCGGGTCTTGCCGCGATTGAAGAGGGTGATCGAAAACCCGCGCGCCCGCGCCGCATCGACGACGGCGGGACCGACGAACCCCGTGCCGCCGAGGATCAGCAGGCTCTTTTTCTGGTTCGTCGGGGGCGGAGGCGCCGCGCCCGCGCCCGCAGCCCCCGCGGGATCGGCGGGAGGCGGGGGCGGCTGGGACGCGCAGCCGAAGGTCGTGGACGCGGCCGCGGCGAGCGACCCGACGAGGAATGAGCGACGTTTGATCATAGCGAGGGATGGACGACGGCGCCGGAGGGTTGTGAACGACGATCACCCGCGGGGCGATCAGCCGTCGGCGTTGATGCGGGCGATGAGGGTCTTCAGCACCTCGTCGGCCTTGTCGTTGTCGATCTGGCAGGTGCCGGCCGCCTCGTGGCCGCCGCCGCCGTATTCGAGCATGAACGCGCCGACGTTCGTCTTGCTGCTCCGGTCGAGGATCGATTTGCCGGTGGCGAAGACGGTGTTCTGCTTCTTGAGGCCCCACATGACGTGGATCGAGATGTTGGTCTCGGGGTGGAGCGCGTAGATCATGAAACGGTTGCCCGCCCAGATCGTCTCCTCGTTCCGGAGGTCGAGCACGACGAGGTTCTTGTGCACCGTGGAGCAGCGTTGGATCTGCTCCTTGAAGCGCTCTTCGTGCTCGAAATACATGTCGACGCGCTCCTTCACGTCGGGCATCTGGAGGATCTCGTCAACGGATAACTCCAGACACGCGTCGATGAGGCGCATCATGAGGTCGTAGTTCGAGATGCGGAACTGCCGGAATCGACCGAGGCCGGTGCGCGCATCCATCAGGTAGTTGAGGAGGACCCAGCCCTTCGGCGAGAGGATCTCGTCGCGGGAGAACTGCGCGGCGTCGGCCTTGTCGACGGCCTCCATCATCTCGTCGGGGATGTCGGCGAACTTCTCCTTGCCGCCATAATGGCGCCAGACGACACGCGCGGCGGAGGGGGCGTGGGGGTCGATGATGTGGTTGTCGCGCTTGCCAACCCGCTGCGTCTCGCTCGCGTGGTGATCAAACGCGAGGTGCACCCCCTCGACGTACGGGAGGTTCGTCGTGATGTCCCGCTCGGTGACGGGGACCTTGCCGTCCTGCATGTCCTTCGGGTGGACGAACTTGATTTCGTCGAGGATGCCGAGCTTCTTCAAGAGGACGGCGCACACGAGGCCGTCGAAGTCGCTCCGCGTCACCAGCCGGTACTTTTCCGCCATGATCTGCCCTCCGGACCGCTTTTCGCGCCGGAGGATAACCGAGGCCGCGCGCGCGGGGAAGCCCCGAGGATCAAGGTTCCTTGTTGCTGCACCAAGGCTCGGCGCTCGCCGTGGAGAGGACGACCTCGCCCGCGCCGGCCGTGAGGTCGACGGTGCCCTCCCATACGAGCGTGACGGGCGGCTTCTGGTCCGTCACGTTGCGCAGGATGCGCATCGATATCGTGGAGCTCTCGACGGGCGCGACGTCAGCCGCATAATCGAAGACACACATGCAGCCACAACGCGCCTCGTCGCCGTTCTCGAGTTTTTCCGGGGCGTCGGTCTGCGTGACGACGTGGACGCCGTCCTCGACGGCGACGTCGATGGAGTGCCGGCCGCAGCAATTGAGCTGGATGCGCGCGTCGAGCAGGCCGAGCGTGCGCGTGGCGGCGTCGTAATTCCAGAGGAGGCGCTCGGCCTCGCAATACGTGGCCGGGTCGGGGGAGGGCGGAATCTTCGCGCCCTCCGATGCGCCGAGGAAGCCGCCACACGCGCTGATCGAGGGTGTGACGTCGAGCGAGGAGGCCGGAGGCGTATTTTCGCTCCCGCTCGATCCTTCGCCGCTGCTACACGCGAAGAAGGAGGTCGCCGATAGGATCAGAATTCCAAGGATGCCAAGAGATTTCATCGTGTGTCTCCCCATCAAGCAGGCGCCGGGTCGCGGCGGCCATAACGACAGGAGGCACGAGCACGAGCGACACGTCAAGGCGGTCGCACGGGCTCCACGGCGAAAGGCGCGCTTGACGCGAAGGCAGGGGCTGAGTACCGCCAGATATCGTGCACGCCGAAGATCCGATCTACCTCGACTACAACGCATCGACGCCGCTCCTGCCCGAGGTGGTCGACGCCATGTTGCCCTGGCTGCGCGGCGGATTCGGCAATCCTTCGAGCAGCCACGTGTACGGGCGGCGCGCGCGGGCCGCGATCGAGTCGGCGCGCGCAGAGGTGGCGGCGCTGATCGGTTGCACGCCGGAAGAGCTCGTCTTCACCTCGGGCGGGACCGAGGCGAACAACCTGGCGATCCGAGGCGTGGCCGACGCGCTGCCCGATCGAACGCACCTGATCACGTCGTCGATCGAGCACCCCGCGACGTCGAAGCTCTGCGCGTGGCTCGCGCGGCACGGGCATCGCGTCGATGTGGTGGGCGTCGACGCGGAGGGGCGCGTGCGCGCGGAGGAGGTCGCCGCAAAGCTCGGGGACGAGACGGGCGTGATCACGGTGATGCACGCGAACAACGAGACGGGCGTGCTCCAGCCGATCGAAGAGATCACGCGGGCCGCCTGGCGCGCGGGCGCGGTCGTGCACACGGACGCGGCGCAATCGGTGGGCAAGGTGCCGATCGACGTGGGCGAGCTCGGCGCGGATCTCCTGTCGATCGCAGGGCACAAGCTCTATGCGCCGAAGGGCGTGGGCGCGCTCTTCATCCGGAAAGACATGCCGATCGCGCCGTTCATGCTCGGCGCAGGGCACGAGCGGGGGATCCGGCCCGGGACAGAGAATGTGCCATCGATCGTGGGGCTCGGGGTCGCGGCGAAGGCGGCAAAACGGGACCTCGCGGCGGAGGGCGCGCGGGTGCGCGTTTTACGGGACAATCTGTTTGTCCTGCTGCGCGAACGGGTGCCGGGGCTCGCGCTGAATGGGCACCCCGAGAAGCGATTGCCGAACACGTTGAACGTGCGTTTCCCACGGGTGAGCGGGACGGCGCTGCTCGCGCAGGCGGAGGAGGTGGCGGCGTCGACGGGTTCGGCTTGCCACGACGGACACGCGTCGGCGTCGAGCGTGATCCTCGCGATGGGCGTGAAGCCGGAGGAGGCGATCGGCTCGGTGCGATTGACGCTCGGGCGAGGGACGACGGAGGCGGAGATCACGCGGGCGGCCGAGGTGCTGGCGGCGGCGTGGGTGAAGCTTTCGCGGTAAAACCTCTCACTGCGCGATACAATGGACCGAGTGCGCGCTGGCAAGCTGGTCCCGGCGCGTGGCCGTGAGCGAGGGCCCGAGCTTCGTGACGAGCTGGCCCTCCCGCTGGCAATACGCCGTGTCGTAAAACCTCGCATGCGCGGAGATCAACGCCGTCGCCGCGTCGTCGTGCTTCTGCTGCTGGACGTAAAGCTCCGCGAGGGAAGCGACCATGGCGAGGGCCGTCGTGCGTTCGTCGCCCTTGTTGCTTCCGCTCGCCGTCTTGAAAAAATCGAACGCGGCGCTTGGCCGGCCCACGTCGGCGTACACGGCGACGAGGCGCGCGCGGGCAGGAGGGACGAGCGAGGCTGCACAGGACGCGCCCGGCTCTTTCGCCGCGGCCTCGGCGACCTTCTTCAGCGAGGAGAGCGCCTTCGGAGGGTCGCCATTTTGCCGGTAGACCTCGGCGAGCCGCAAGTTCGCCGCGATCCAGGCGGTGTTGTTCGGCATGGGGAATTTGAGCACTTCGTCGTACGACTGCTCCGCGAAATCGAGCTTGATGGGGTCCTTCTGGCCGTCCTTGAAGAAGAGCTCGCCGAACGCGAAATAAACGAGCGGGATGTAGGGCGAGTCCGGGTATTGCTGGACGATCTTCAGGTACCCTTCCTTCGCCTGGTCCAAGTTGCCCGCTCGCTCGGCGGCGAGGGTCTGGGCATATTGCGACGCTTCGGGCGAGGCCTTCACGCGCTCGGGCAAACCCCGGCCCTCCCGCATGTGCTCGATACAGGTATCAAGCGCCTCGACGTCGTTCGTGGCCCGCGACTCGGCGTCCCCGTCCTCCTCGGGTCCCTGCGCAGACACGGGCGGCGCCTCGTGGCCCGCGCCGACCTCGACGACGGGCGCCTTCGCCGGCTCCTGCTGCGCGGAAGGCCCGCCGCCACACGCGGAAAGAAGAACGAAAAGCGGGAGGAGGGGCGAGGCGACGGCGCGCATGAAGTCCGAGCCTACGGCATCTCGAAGGGCGTGGGGCTTCGAGGACGGCGAGGGCCCGCGCCAGCCGTTCGTCCTCGGCGTGGACGTCGTCCCCAAAAACCGACGCAGCGCAGGGTTGTCACGGTCGGATCCCTACACGACAGGGATCTCCGCGGTATGTGGTCCGTCCTGGTTGAACGTGAACGTTGCGCGCTGCGGCATGCCCTGTCATTCTGAGGCGATGCAGCAGCCGAGCCGAACGGCGAGGATGGTGGCGGCCCTCCGAGCACGAGCAACGGAGCGAGAAACGCCGCTCTGCGACGATCCGTTCGCCCGCGCGCTCGCAGGCCCCCGCGGGTTCGAGGACGCGGCGCGTTACGAGCAAGGCTACCCGCACATCGAGCTCTTCGTGGCGCTGCGCACGGCGCTGTTCGATCAGGAGACACGGCGCTGGCTCGCGCGAGGGTGTACCCAGGTGGTGCTGCTCGGCGCCGGGCTCGATACCCGCGCGGCGCGGCTCGGGCAGAAGGGCGTGCGGTTCTTCGAGGTGGATCACCCGACGACGCAGGCGGACAAACTCGCGCGTCTCTCCGCGCTGCCCGGCTATCCGTTCGAGAATGCGACGTACGTGCCCTGCGATTTCGCGGTGAACGATTTCGTGGAGCGGCTTGATTCGAGCGGTTTTCTCGCAGAGCAGCCGGCCCTCCTGATCTGGGAAGGCGTGACCTATTACCTGGAAGAACCCGCCGTCCGAGCGACGCTGCGGCGCATCGCCGAAAAGCTCCACCCGAGCTCGGTGATCCTCTTCGACCACGTGGGCAAACGCATGGGCCAAGGAAACGTGCGCGACGCGTCGGCGATCGCGGCGCGCGACAACGTCGCGGAGATGGGCGAGCCCGTGGTCTTCGGCGTCGATCACGTGCTGCCGATGCTCTACGAGGAAGGGTTTCGGCGCGCGCGCTGCGCGTCGTTCGACGAGATCGCGCTGAACCTGACGGGGACGTACGACCGGGCGCGGACGTTCCGGTTCCAGCACGCGGTCGTGGCGAGCGTGGCCGAAGACGTGTGGGCGTGAGGATCCGCCGCTGTTCTCGATCGCGGCCTTGAGCTGCTCGATGCAGCGAACGATCTCGGGCTCGCGCTTGGATACCACGCGGCATCTCGCTCGCCCGACGGCGCATTTCCTTCCGTCTCGGCGCGGGACAACACCACGCGCCTCGGTTATTTTCCACGCGACGTGCCCCTGCCCTTCCTGCTCCCCCCGCCGGTGCTCTTCCTGATGGCCGCGGCCGTCGGAGCGATGTTCACGCTCAACGCGCTCCGGCCCGCCCGGAAGTTCTGGCCGCTGGTCGGCGCAGGTTTTTTCGCGTCGTGGCTGACCGGCGAGCTCGCGGCGCACCACCTGTTCTGGCAGGTCGTCGCGACGGCGCTCTTCGTGTGGGCCGGCGGGCTCGACGGCTGGCCCGGCTGGGTCGCGCTGCTCATCGTGTCGCTGTCGTGGATCGGGCTCGTGCGGATCGTGTTCGACGCACGCAAGGCGCGCGACGTGACGGAATCGGCGCTGCGCGAGGGGCTCGGCACGGAGTATCGAAGCGTGATCCCCGAGGAGATCGGCGCGCACGTCGACGATCACTTCTCGCTGCGGCAGCGCCTCTTCCCGCTGCCGGTGCTCGACGGCCGCGTGGAGGTCGTGCGCGACATCGTCTTCTCGCGCGCAGGCGGCGTGAACCTGCGGCTCGACGTCTACCGGCCGCGCGGCAACACGAAGCCACGCCCGACGGTCCTGTTCGTGCACGGCGGGGCGTGGGTGATCGGCAGCAAGGACGACCAGGGCAAACCCCTCGCGTACCGGCTCGCCGCGCACGGGTGGGTCGTGGTGTCGGCGAACTACCGGCTCTCGCCGCGCTTCACGTTCCCGGATCACCTGATCGACGTGAAGAGCGCGATCCGCTGGATCCGCGAGCACGGCAAGGCGTACGGGGCCGACCCGAGCTTCCTCGTGATCACGGGCGGCTCGGCGGGGGGTCACCTCGCGGCGCTCGCCACGCTCACGCCGAACGATCCACGCTACCAGCCGGGCTTCGAAGACGTGGACACGCGCGTACAGGCCTGCGTGCCGTTCTACGGCGTCTACGATTTCACGGACCGGCGCGGGATCTGGCGGGGCACGCTGCTGCGGACGATCCTCGAAAAGAGCGTGATGAAGAAGCGGCTCGACGACGATCACGCGGCGTTCGAGGCGGCCTCGCCGATGAGCCTGGTGCACGAGGACGCGCCGCCCTTCTTCGTGGTGCACGGCGATCGCGACTCGCTCGTGCCCGTGCAGGAGGCGCGGCTCTTCGTGGAGCTCTTGCGCGCCCACAGCCGCGCGCCGGTGCTCTACGCGGAGCTGCCGGGCGCGCAGCACGCCTTCGAGGTGTTCCCCTCGGAGCGCACGGGACACGCGCTCGCCGCGGTGGAGCGGTTCCTCGCGCACCAGTGGGCGCAACATCGCCGCGAGGTCGCGCATGCCGAGGGCGCCGAGGAGAAGCGCCCGGCGGGCGTGCTCGGCGAGGCCGCGGACGCGACGTCGGCCGCTTGAGCTACAGCGTCGCCGCGACGATCTCGTCGAGCGAAGCCTCGTCCACGAGGCCCGTCATGTACCGAACGACGCGGCCCTCGCGATCGATCACCACGAGGCTCGGCAGGTTCTGCACGTCGTACGCTTGCGCCGCCTCCTGGCCCGCGTCGATCACGATGGGATACGAGAGTCCCTTCTTCTCCGCATAACTCTTCGCCTTCGCGGGCGGGTCGTGCGCGTTCACGCCGAGCACGATGAGGCCCTGCTTCTCGTACCTCCGCGCGATGCGGTCGAGGATCGGGGCCTGCGCGGCGCACGGGCCACACCAGGTCGCCCAGAAGTCCAGGACCACCGGGTGGCCCTTGAGGCTCTCGATCTGCATGCGCGCCCCGGGATCGCCGTTCGCCGCGACCGCGAAGACCGCGTCGGGCGCCGGCTTGCCCTCGAACGGGCTCCCCCCGCCAACAACGCGCGGCAGCAGAGAAAGCACCCCGAGCGCGCCCAGGCCGAGGAGGCCCGCGAACACCCAGGAGCGAACTTTGCCGTCGGAAGAGGCGGAGGCGGGCGTCGGCACCCGTTCTCCTTAGCAAGTTCTTTGCGGCTGCGCCCGAAAGGCGTCCCCTGGTATGTTCGCTCCCCGCAAAGCGGCGCCGCCGCTCCGCCGGTCGCACGAGAGCGACGCGGGGAGGAACCATGCTCGATCGTCCGAATCCACAGCCCGAACCGTCTCCTCTTCCCAACGGACCAAAGCCTCCTCCCCAGGGCCTCGGGGGCACAGCGAAACCCATCAAGCGAAGGCTCCGAACGCCCGATCGGCTCGACCTCGCCAAGTGGCCGCCGGACGACGCCGATCTGCCCGGCGGCACGCCCGACGGCGGCGCCGTGCCCCCCGCGCCCACCGGCGGCGGCGGCGGCGGTGCCGACTTCGGCGACGGCGACTTCAAGAAGGGCCGCTTCAATCCCGTCACGATCATCGTGGCGCTGCTCATCGTCGCCGGCGGCGCGGCCGCGCTCTTCTTCGGCATCAAGCAGGGCCAGGAGAAGATGACGGTCGAGCAGGTCGTCAAGGAGAAGAAGAACATCTTCGTCCTGCCCGTGAAGGACCAGATCCCGCGCTGGCGCACGTGGGCCGCGAACCCGAACGAGTGGTCCCTCCAGCAAGAGGCGCTGATCCAGCTCGCCTACGCCGAGGATCCCGAGGGCGTGACGAACGCGATCAAGGCGCTCGAACAGCCCGATCACCGCGTGAAGGGCGTCTCCGCGCAGGTGCTCGCCTACTACGGATCGCCGAAGGGCGACGCCGGCAAGGCGGCGCTGCTCAAGGCGCTGCAGGAGGCCGACGACAGCGACAAGCCGCAGATCGTGTGGGCCCTCGTCATGCTGAAGGAGCCGCAGGTCTTCAAGGACGCGATGGACCAGTACAGGAAGGGCTTCCTGTCGAAGGTCGAGCGCCTCGGCGGCGGCGCCGCGTTTGATCCGGAGCGGCTCGCGGCCCTCGTGCCGCTCGACGAGTTCGCCAAGCTCGCGAACGATCAGAGCCCGTCGGTGCGCCAGCTCGTGGCCACGCTGCTCTCGCGCGACGCGAACGCGAAGTGGACGCAGACGCTCATCACGCTCGTGAAGGATCCCGACTCCGAGGTCGGCCGCGAGGCCGCCACGGGCCTCGGCAAGATCGGTGACGAGACCGCGCGCGCTCCCTTGCTCTCGGCGCTCAGCAGCTCGAACTCGGAGAACCGGCAGAAGTTCCTGGAGGCGCTGCGCGACGGCATCGGCGGCGAGGGCCTCGTGCTCGCGCTCGCCAGCGTGAAGAAGGATCCGCCCGAGACCGAGTGGTTCCAGACGAAGCAGCTCTTCGAGATGATGAAGAACGTCGCCGATCCGCGCCTCGGTGACTCGCTCGTGAAGTGGGTCGAGACGTCGAAGCCCACGCTGCACTGGCAAGGCGAGGCCGGCACGCGGCTCGCCGAGGTCGGCGACGTCCGCGCTGCGAAGCTCCTCGGCGAACGCATGCGCGTCGATCCCGACAAGCTCTACGCGCAGGAGCGGTTCTGGGAGGCCGACGAGGGCGGCCACCTCTCGCGCACGGACAACCCGCGCATCGTGGCGACGCGCATGCTCGCGGACCTCGCGATGATCCACCCCGACAAGCGCGACGAGCTCAAGGCCGGGGCCGAGGACGGCGTGATCTTCTGGCTCAAGAACCGCCCGCAGCCGCACGCAAACGCCTTCCGGTTCCTCGCGGCCGTGCAGAGCGAGAAGATCAAGAACGACCTGCGCGACTGGGCGTTCCCGAAGGTTCCGCTGCCGAAGGAGGGCGCGCAGCCTCCCTTCCCCACGGAATTCGAGACGGCGCAGAGCGCGCTCCGTTACGTCGGTTTCATCAAGGACGAGCCGTCGTTCCCGAAGCTGCTCGAGCAGTTCAAGCGCAAGCCCGACAAGAAGATGGACATCACGCAGGAGGCGCTGAACGGCGCCGGCCTGGCGATGCTCGGCATGGCGCTCCGCGCGGTGGGCTACGGCGCCGCGCAGGGCCTCGGGCAGTGGGGCGACAACCGCGCCTCGAAGCCGCTCATGGAGCTCATCGAGGACGAGTCGTGGCACGAGGAGGCGCGCACGGCAGCCTGTGACGCGCTCGCGTGGTGCGCCGACGACAAGACGATGAGCGAGGTCGCGAAGAAGGCGAAGGAGTACGGGGCGAAGAAGGAGCCGCGCAAGCAGCTCATCGGCGCTTGTTACGCCTCGACGCTCTCGCTCAAGCCCGTGCCGGCGATCACGCCCGAGCTCGCGGACCTGCTCACGCCCGAGCTCGACATCGGCCTGCGCATGGCCTACGCCCGCGCGATCGGGGTCAGCGGCTTCGATCAGGCGACCGAGGCGAAGCTCTTCGAGAAGCTGCAGAACCCGGAGATCCGCAACGCCGCGGCGCTCGCGCTCATCCTCGGCGGCACGACGGAGACGGCGGCCCGCACGGTCGCGATGTACGGCGACTTCGGTCCGGACGCGCTGAACGACCTGAAGGACCACTACGAGCGGGCGTTCGGCTACTGGTCGGACGAGGACTTCAAGCGCGGCAACATCTACCGCTGGGTCGCGAACGCCGAGGCGATCGCGCGCATCAAGGTGGCCGACGTCCCGCAGGAGTGGTCGCGGCAGAAGCTGCAGGGGCAGTTCGACAACCTCAAGTTCGACAATGGCCCGCACTCCGAGACGCGCGTGGTCTTGCGTTACCGCCTCTGGCAGGACGCGAAGGCGGGCGACGCGGCGCGGAAGAAGGGCGCGATCGAGACGCTCAAGTTCATGAAGGAGCGTGGCGTCCTGATGGCGCTCCGTCAGGAGCAGGGCGATACGGGCGCGATGGCGAAGCGCGCCTTCTTCGAGCTCATGAACCCGAAGGCGATCGCAGCCGAGGACCGCTCGGCGGCGCAGCCGAAGGACAACAAACCCACCAAGGGCGACAAGCAGTAAAACGCGCCCGCGCGTGACCTCGAAACCCCCTCTCATCCGCGTGATGGGAGGGGGTTTCGTGTTTCAGAACGCGACGGGGAGCGCTTCGAGCCCACGCACGATGTACGTGGGGCGCCAGCGCAGGGTGTGCGGAGCCGCGGCGAGGCGGAGATCGGGCAGCGTGCGCAAGAGCGTGGCGAGCGCGATCTGGCCTTCGAGCCGCGCGAGCGGCGCGCCGAGGCAATAATGGATGCCCTGGCCGAAGGCGACGTGGCGGTTCGGGTCGCGCGTGAGGTCGAGTTGGTCCGGGTTCACGAACTGCGAGGCGTCGCGGTTCGCGGACGCGAGGACCACGAGCACGAGCGAGCCGCGGGGGAGCCTGACGCCGGCGAACTCGACGTCCTCGCGGGTATATCGCTCGGTCGCCATCTCGACGGGGCTCGTGAACCGGAGCAGCTCCTCGATGGCCGATTTGATCAGCGATGGATTCTGGCGGAGCCGATCGAGCTCGCCCGGGTGTTGCAAGAGCGCGAGCGTGCCGGACGCGATGAGGTTCACCGTGGTCTCGTGCCCGGCGACGGTCAAAAGGATGATCATCGCGAGCAGCTCGTTCTCGCTGAGGTGGCTGCCTTCCTCCTCCGCCTGCGCGAGGGCGCTCAGGAGATCGTCCCGGGGCCGCGCGCGTTTCTCGGCGATGAGCGCGCGGAGGTATCGCACCATGAAGTAAAAGTGCGGGAGCGCGAGCAGCATCTTCACGTTCGAGGTCGTCTCCATCAGCGCCTTCGAGAAGCGATGAAACCTCGAACGAGCCTCGGAGGGGATGCCGAGCATCTCGGCGATCACGGTGAGCGGCAGCGGGAGCGCGTAATCACGCACGAGGTCCATGCGGCCGCGCGCCGCGACCTTCGCGAGGAGATCGTCGGCGATTCGCTGCACGCGCTCGCGCATGTCCTCGACCATGCGCGGGGTGAACACCTGGTGGACGAGGTTCCGCAGGCGACGGTGATCGGGCTCGTCGACGTCGAGCATGTTGCGCTCGAGGGGCTTCACGAAGTCGGGGACCCACGGCTGCTTTGCCTGCTGATCCGGGGTGAGGACGGCGCTGCGGTCCTTGGCGAAGCGCGGATCCTTGAGGACGGCCACGACGTCGTCGTATCGGGTGACGAGAAAGGCCGTGCGGCCGTCCTTGAGCTTCGTGGGAAAGACGGGCGCCTCGGCCCGGAGGCGGGCGTAGAACGGAAATGGATTCGCCTTGAATCCGGGGGCGAGGATGTCGATCGACGCGGGGGGAGGCATCGGTCCCCAGCATACCATGCACGCAGGAACAAGGCTGTGGGCGCCGGAGCGAGCGACAGGGGCGGACGGGCCGCATTTCGGGCTCGCCGCTCAGGAGGGGCGGATGCGCGGAGGGGCGCTCACGGGGTTTGATCTTCCTCGTCGATCCGACGCGTCCTCTTCCCCGGGATCTGTTCGCCCCTTTGTTGGGCCAGGAGCACGTCACGGAGCTTCCGCAGAGGTTCGAGGTGGTATTCGTAAAAATCCGTGTCGCTCTGCGTCGCCCTCGCTTCTTCGAGCCCTCGCTCGAGCTCGGCGATGAGCGGCATAAGCACGGCGAGCCCCTCCTCGGGGTTCTCGTCGTAGCGACAGCACTCCGCGAAGAACCACGTCATCCTGCATTCGATATCAATGTCCGTGAAACCGAGGAGAACGCGTGCGTTCCAAGCGTCCCGACAGGTCTGGAAGGGGGGGTGCTTTGATTCTGTCAGCCTGATGATATCTTCGGCGATGCGGCGCCTTGTTTCGAGCACGCCGAACTCACTGTCGCCCATGCGCGCCACGAACTCCGCCTCGAGCCGACAGTAATCGTCAACGGCCTCGGCGAAGCTACGAGTTCGCTTCAAAGATTTAACCAAGAGAGCGCCGCTCACTTCTGCAAAATCCTGGAAAATACATTCAATTCTTTCGTCTTCTGTCGTCATGCTCTTCCTACCGCGGCCATCCGGGCAACCAATACTCGCAGGATCCCTTGCCGCGCGTCAGCGGAATAAATTTGGGCCACTCTTTCTCCCCTCGACACCTGTCGAAGCACATCTTGCATCTCGTTTCTCCAATGACGCTACCCGGTCTGTCCGCCAGGCGCTTGTTCAGGCAAGCGTTCAGATGCTCTTGACACGGGTCGTCGTCATCGTCCTCCTGCCGATACTTCGTCGCAATATCCGACTTGCCAAGCTCCACCGACGCGGCGATCACGATGACGATGGGGGCCGCCTCGATGATGAGGTCGGCAAGCACGACCGCCACAGCCACGAGCACGCCGGGGTTTCCGACGAGCGCACGCTCGGCCGCCGCCTGCCCGTTCGCTGGCGCGGGCGATGCGGACACGCGCACCTTGGACAGCCTGAGGAGCTGCTCCGGCACCGTCATGTTTCGTAGCGCGATCCGCATGCATATCGCGAGCTCTTCATGGGGCACGCCTTTGCTCTTGACACCCTCGACGTGTCCGTCTTCGTCGACCGTCAACACGACGTCAAACGTAAATTGCCCTCGGGGAAGGTCACCGACAAACTCATCCACGCATTCTCGCAGCCGCTCCGCCGTCGCGTCCGGCACGCGCGGGCCCTCGCTCGCTTCCGGGTACGTGATCTTCGCCCCGCAGCCGAGCGGCAAGAGCGCCAATGACGCGCAGCCGAGGAGCCCGAGGGACAGGAAGGTTCGTACACGCGGGACCGCCATGGCCAAGATGCGACCAGGAACACCGGTTTCCGTCAACGCAGAGAATGCGTCGAGCGGCGCTCACGGCGTTCCGTCTTCATCCGGGTCGCTGTCGCGCGCCTCGTCGATCCGACGTGTCCTCTTCCCGGGGATCTGTTCGCCCCTTTGTTGGGCCAGGAGCTCGTCACGCTGCTTCAGCAGAGGTTCGAGGTGGTATTCGTAAAAATCCGTGTCGCTCTGCGTCGCCCTCGCTTCTTCGAGCCCTCGCTCGAGCTCGGCGACGAGCGGCAAAAGCACGGCGAGCCCCTCCTCGGGGTTCTCGTCGTAGCGACAGCAATCCGCGAAAAACCAGGTCATGGTATATTCTCGTTCCCTGCCCGAGAAGCCGAGGCGAACGATGTCCTCCCAGGCCTCGCGGCAAACCTCGAGGGGGGGGCGCTTCGATTGCGCGAGCGTGAGGATCAGCTCGGCGATGCGTCGCCTCGTCTCGAGCACGTGAAAGTCACTGTCGCATCCGCGCACCACGAACTCCTCCTCGAGCCGACGGAAATCATCCACGGCCTCGGCGAAGCTTCGCTCCTTATCCAGAGACTTGACCAAGAGGCGGCCGCTGGCGTTGCAGAAAGCCAGCTCCTCCCCCTCCATCTCTCCGCCGGATTCCCGCTCATAGCTCATTTACACGTCTCCCATTTGGACATCATGATCTTGTCGGGCCATTCGCCGTTCCTCTTACATCTTGCGTGGCACGCCACGCAGATCGAATGTCTCCAATAACTTCCTTGTTTGCTTTGTCGCGCCGAGTCAAGGCAGTCGTTCAGGGGCTCTTGACACGGGTCGTCCTCCTTCTGCCGATACCTCTTCGCAATATCCGACTTGCCAAGCTCCACCGACGCGGCGATCACGATGACAACGGGGCCCGCCTCGATGATGAGGTCGGCCAGCGTGATCGCCACGGCCACGAGCAACCCGGGGTTGCCGACGAGCGCACGCTCGGCCGCCGCCTGCCCGTTCGCTGGCGCGGGCGATGCGGACACGCGCACCTTGGACAGCCTGAGGAGCTGCTCCGGCACGGTCATGTTTCGTAGCGCGATCCGCATGCATATCGCGAGCTCTTCATGGGGCACGCCTTTGCTCTTGACACCCTCGACGTGTCCGTCTTCGTCGACCGTCAACACGACGTCAAACGTAAATTGCACTCGGGGAAGGTCACCGACAAACGCATCCACGCATTCTCGCAGCCGCTCCGCCGTCGCGTCCGGCACGCGCGGGCCCTCGCTCGCTTCCGGGTACGTGATCTTCGCCCCGCAGCCGAGCGGCAAGAGCGCCAATGACGCGCAGCCGAGGAGCCCAAAGGACAGGAAGGTTCGTACACGCGGGACCCTCATGGCGACCATGCGACCAAGAACCCCGGCTTCCGTCAACGCAGGTCGTTCCTACCCATACAGTGCGGCCACACCCTTCTCCCCTTGCGCCCGCTTCTCCTCCTGTGCTCCCATGCCGCGCATGACCAGCCCTTCATTCGATCCTATCCAGGGGAAACAAGCCTTCGACACGCTCCTCCCTCACTACAAGGTGATGCCGGTGGAGGCCCTCTCCGTCGTCAATGCCGACGCGGGCCTCGTCGCGGTCGCGGCGCTCGGACTCTCCGCGCGGGCGAACGAGCCGAAGCTCCTCGCGCGCTTCAAGAGCCTGCCCGTGAGCGAATTCGACGCGAACCTCGTCGAGCTGCTCCCCACGGCCGCCTGGGCGTGCTGGTATGCCGCGACCGAGGATCAAAAGGCGCGCGCCCTGTCCACGGACGCAAAGCTCCCGGTCGAGTTCGTGCAAAAGGCCATCGCCATCGAGGCGCGCATGCAGGCCTGCTGCGAGTACCATTTGAACGATCACCCCGAGGTCGGCCCCTACCTCGCCATGCTGCGCGGGGGCACGGGCCACCGCGACCTCGCCGCGGATCTGCTCGGTTATGCCAGCGTCTATCGAGACCATTATGACGCGCTCTCCGCCGATACAAAACACTTCCGTTCGACCGACGCCGACGACGCCGTGAAGGTCGCGGAGGAGATCCTCGCCACGCTGGGCGCGCGGCTCGGCCCGGAGGCGCGCGCGGCCGCCGATCACCTCGCCCGCGCGTTCACGCTCTTGCTCGATACCTACGAGGAAGTCGCCGCCGCCGGCCGGTGGCTCCTGCGTCACGAGCCCACGCCGGAAAAGACCTTCCCCTCGCTCTTCACCGTCGTTCGCGCCCGCGCAGGCGGCCGAAGCAAGAAAAAGCCCGAGTCCGCCCCGGCAGCATCCACCGGAGGCTGAAAAACCCCTCCCGGAGGGCGCGGACAGGCGCCGGAGGGCTCCGAAACCCCCTCCCAGGGTCGTACACAGGTGCCGGAGGGCTCCGAAACCCCCCTCCCAGGGTCGTACACAGGCGCGCCGAGGCTCCGAAACCCCCCCTCCCAGGGTCGTACACAGGCGCCCAAGGCTCCGAAACCCCCCTCCCAGGGTCGTACACAGGCGCCCGAGGGCTCCGAAACCCCCATTCTGCTTCCACCCCGCGCGGACGGTCCGATACACTGCTTCGGCAGCGAGGGGTGCGCTCATGGGGAAGGGGCGGCTTGCCGGGGCGGCGTTGTTCGCTACGTGCATGGCAGCGTGTTGGGTGCCGATGGGATGCGGGGCGAGCGACGAGTACGCCGCCGTGCCCGCGCCCCCGACCGAGGGGGCGCTCCCGGCGAGCACCGTCCACGCGCTTCAAGCATGCGCGGAGAAACACGCGGGGCGGCTCGGGCGCCATGCATACGAGGTCGACTTTCAAGTCGAGCTGACGGACAACCGGGTCTCCAAGGTGACGCCCAAGGGGCCGCGGCTCGACGATGCCGGCCTCGAAGGGTGCATGCTCGATGTGCTGCGGACGATGGCGGACGCGGGCTACACGCCAAACCCCGACGAGCTGATCTCGCATGGCGGCCTCTTGCCTTCGCGGGGCCTCCTGGCGAACGTGTCGGTGATCTCCCAGTTGATCCGACTCGCCCCGCTGATCGTCTCGGCGTCCGGCGTGACGATCGTCGTGGGCGTCGCGGTCCTGGTCGTGGCCGCGGCCGTTTCGTTGAAGGATGCCGCCGACGAGGATGCCGAGAAGGAGCGGTGCAAGAAGGTGCTCGAGGGTTGCATCGAGAAATGTACAAGGGAAGCCATACCCTCAGGTTCGCCGAGCGGCGACCCGTTCTTCAAATGTCGCAGAGATTGCCTCGAAGCAGGAAATTGCTGGGGAATGAAACTACATTGAATGACGAGGCCCCACGCCCCATGGAAAAAATCATCGCGAACGAGATCCTGGCCACGCTCCACGAATCCTCTTACGTCGTCGACAAGATCCTTGGTGAACTGAAGGGTGCGTGCCCAGAGGAGCCCTTCCACGCTTGCGCCATGCTCCTGGCGTACGTGATGTCCGACATGTTCGACAATGTGATGGCGCCCATGTACGACGAGCACCCAGACCTCGCGCCAGATTGGTATCGCGAGGGACCGCCACGGGGAAGGCCGGCAATAACACCCTTGAAGCTACCCCTGAAGGCTCGGCAGGCGCTGCTCGACGCATTCGAGACCGCCTACGAAAAGGTACAAGCAGCCGGACACCGCTTGTCCCAGCTTCCAGATCCCCTGGAAGTCGCCCTGTACGCCCAGGGGATCCATCAGGTCTCGGTCAGCTTGTGCCGCGCGAGGGTCACCCTCCTCATGGCAGACGTCGAATAGGGGTCGCTCCCTTGGTCATGCACAGGCGCGCCGGGGCTCCGAAACCCCCTTTCTGCTTCCACCCCGCGCGGACGGTCCGATACGCTGCTTCGCCAGCGAGGGAGTGCGCTCATGGGGAAGGGGCGGCTTGCCGGGGCGGCGTTGTTCGCTACGTGCATGGCAGCGTGTTGGGTACCGATGGGATGCGGGGCGAGCGACGAATACGCCGCACAAGGAACGAGCAATGAACAAGGAGACCGCCGAGAAGCTGCTTGCAATATCGATGGATTGCTCGCGCGACACCAACGAGTCGATCAAGCGAGTCATGGAATGTTGCGACGAAGGGACGTTCAAGATATATCGCGGGCACGGCGGAAAGATCATGGGCTACCTCTTTACCGAGGTCATTGCGCCGATTCAAAGCGAGCACCTCGAACTCGCGCCGCCGGATTTCAAGCCGATGCAGCACACCGAGCGGCCGAGACTCCGACTCACGAAGGAGAGCCAGGACGATCTGCTTGCGCTGCTGAACCGGCTCTATGAGCAGATCGAGACGATGGCGGGCATCGTGCGTGAGAACTGCGATAAGGTAGAGGCTGCGATGTACCGTAGCAGGACCCACGAAGTGCTCGTTCACGTCGCGGATGCAATGGCATGTGTGCTGGCTGCTGACATCGAGGAGAAGGAAGGGTAATGTCGAGGGCGACGCAATGGCGAGGGTCGCCCCCCCACGAAACCCATCGCCAGTAGCGGGAGAAGACAATGGACCGAGACACGGCTGAAAAGCTGAACCAGATGACCCTCGACGCCTATTTCAAGCTCCACGACGCCGTCGCCCTCGTGCACGCGAGCAGCTCAGCACCCGAAAGAAAAGAATACATCATGGGGTTCGGCAGAGCGCTCGGGTATCTTTATACGGACGTTCTGTGTCCACTCTACAAAGAGTATCCAGATCTCAAGCCCGACAACATCGCGTGACCGGGGAACGGGGATCCCTCCGATCTCGGTCAGCTTGTGCCGCGCGAGAGTCGCCCTCCTCATGGCAGAAGTCGAATAGGGAGCACGCCGCGCCCGAGCGCCCGCACTTCTCGCAGCGCGAGGCTGACCACCTCGGAGGCCACCCTGTGGATCTCCTCGATGAGCAGCGCTGTCAGCTCGTCGCCGGCCGGCGCTCCGTGGAAGACGCGTCGACGTTGGCGATTGCCCACCTTGTCCTCGGGGACATAGATACGATGATCGCTGCCCACGAGGTGAAGACCGACCCGCTTCTGCTCTGCGAGGTCTCCGAGGAATCGCTCCGATTCTCGACGGGTCAGCGCATACCAGGAACCCACGGCCTCCCCGTTCTCCCCCTCGCGAAGGTAAAAGCTGTTGACGTAGATCCTCCCGTCGCTCCGGCGCGCATACGCCGTCGGCAATCTCGGCTCGGGCATGGCAATACGTCTTGTCATCATCACCTCTCGATCGACCCGACGCGCGAGAAGGGCAGCGCGACCATGGGTTCGTCCTCCCCCTATATTCGCAGGAGGAACCATTTCGTGAGGTGTGTCGGGTCGATTTTTCCCGGCGGGAGGGAGGGCCGGGCCCGCGGCTACTTGGGCGGCGGGGGCTCGTCGTCGAACGGCGACCGGCAGCAGAAGGTCACGGCCTGCGCGGGGTCACGCTCGGCAGACCCGGTCGGATCGCCGCCCGTGGAGGCGCAGATGCCGGGACTGTACGCGAGGTCCGTGATGGCTTTGCCGCCGAGGGCACGGCCGGCAGGCAGGACGTTCGTGCACTGCTCGCCCGTCGAGGAGAGCGGAACCTCCGCGAACTGCGATCCACACGCGCCGTCCTGGAACAGACGCAGTGTACCCAAGCACGCGCTCCCCACCGGCGTCCCGCCGCACTCGCAGGCCGTGCAGCCACGCGTGTCGCTCGGCTGCTCGCCGTAAAGCTCGTACCGCGCGAACGTGTAGTTGCCAGGGCACATCTCGTGGTTGCCGTCAAGGGCGACGCACTGGAGCCACGGCAGCGGCGCGTTGTGCATGCAGCGGTACGTGGATGGGTAGAACGACGGGTCGCAGGGCTCGTCGATCTCCTTCGCCTCGCACGCGACGCCGGCGGTCTCCCAGTCCGTCGTCTTCGTGAACGCGGGCAGCGTCGAGCTGATCGGGCAAGCCTCGCTCGTCGGCCCGGGGAGCGGCGAGGCGTAGACGGACTGCGCGCACGGCTCGCCGCCGCACTGCGCGCCCGAAGGCAGCGCGTTCGCGCTCGTGCACGCGCCCTCCCAGCCGTCGGGTCCGCCGAACGGGAGCGACGACGCGTCGCCCTCGGCGCACGTGCCCGCGCGGACCTCGAGGTCCGCGGGCAGCCCGGTGCATGTGCCTTCCGACATGGCGCACGTGCAGGCCTCGCACGCCGCGGGCGGAGCGATGAGGCCCGCGAAGCGGCGGTACTTCTCGAAGAAGACGACGTCCTCGGGGAGGCCCGCGGCCTTGCGCGCCTCGTCGCAGCTCGTCGGCGCGAGGGCGCGAGGGCCGACCCACAGGAGCATCGGCGTGCGAGGCCAGCTCCCCGCGAAGTCGTCGCTCGGCTCGGGGAGGCAACGGCCGGAGCAGTAGGATTGCGGCGCTGGGGTGCCGGGATCGATGAGTTGATCGGCGTCGGTTCCGGCGTCGGCGGCGTCGGGGCCGGCGTCGGGGATGCACCATGGATCGGGCCAGAGGGCGTCAGCCTTGCAGACGAACTCGTCCACATCGTCCGGCCTACCGCATGCGGCAACAAGCGCTCCGATGGTGAGGGCGGCCGTTGCTGTAACGAAGACACGCATGATCAGAACTCCCATCCGCCAACTACCTGGGCACCCAGCATCACCGGCGGCTGATCGACAAGAACCGTTTGACCTACAACAATCTTCTTTCCTTGCGTGAGCCCGAGTGCGTCGACGCTTGCCGTGAGCACGAAGCGATCGGCGACGTTCCACGTTGCGCCAAGACGTGCACCTGCTCCGGGGAGGAGCGACAAGGTCAACTTCTCCTCGTAACTCGCAGACTCCGCAGAGATGCTCATCACGCCGAGATGTCCGAGCACGCAACCGTAGAACCAGCGGTAGTGTCCACACGCGCTGAGCAGTCCGCCCGCCGTCATCGCGTTGATCTGCCCGCCTTGCACGCCCGACGTCAGCCACGCGGCGCGTCCTTCCACGCCGATCGACACGTACTCATTGGGCCTCAAACTACCCGCGAGCACGCCGCCCACCGCCGGGCTCCACGACGCGACGCCGAACACGACGACGGGGCCCGCCCCGATCGTCCCTCGCAAGCCGGGCTTCTTCTCCTGCCCGACCACGCCGCCGACGATCGGCTCGCGCCGCGCAGGCTCGTCCTCCCGCGGCTCCTCCACGGTGTAGGCCCGATCGACGTCTCGCCGACGCAAGAGCCGCTCCGGCGGCGGCAACGGCTTCGGAAGCTCGCGCAGCGTCAGCGTGATCGTCCTCTGCTCCCCCTTGCGCGCCGTGAAGATCACCACCGCAGGCTCGTACCCGTCGAGCGTCGCGCGGAGTTCGTGCTCGCCCGGCGTGACGAACATCGAGAGCGCTGAAAACCCGCTCTTGTTTCGCGGCTCGCTGTCGAGCGTGAGCTTGGCGCCGACATGCGAGATCGTGACGTCGATCCACGCGACCTCGGCGCGCGCCGCGTCGTACGCCTTCAAGAACCCCTGTCGCTCGTCGGAGCTCGCGCTCGATGCGCGCTGGATCGCGTCGAGCAAGAGGTCGGCCGCATCGACGGGGCGACCCAGCTCGACGAGCAGCACGCCGAGCCGGCCTGCGATCAACGGGTCATGACGGACCGCGAGCGCCGCGGCGTAGGACCTCGCGGCTGCCGTCTTGCGGCCGGCTACGCGCGCGTCGTCTCCATCGATGACGTGGGCCGCGAACGTCGCGTGGGTCGCTGCGTCCGCGAGAGCGTCCGGCGGAACGGGAGGCGCGGCGCGTGGCTCGTCGGCGGCCGCGGGGGATGCGATGCCGACAAGCGCGATGGCCACGACGACGAGGGGACGCATCCCGCGCCAGGGTACTCCGCCGGCGCGGCGTTGAGGAGGCCGAGCGGCCATGCGACGAACCCCTAACGACGCCGGAATTCGAGGTCCGTGACCTTGTCGAGGAAGGGCTTCTCCGTCGTCGCGGCTGCGGCGCCACGTGCCGTCTCGACCGGCCCCGCGGGCTTCGGGCGAGCCGCGGGCGGCTTTGCGCTCTCCTTTGCGGAGGAGGGCGCGTGCGCGGGGACATCAACAGGCGGCGCAGGCGCGATCTCGATGACGGCGGGAGCACTCGCGGCGGTCGCCACATGGACCGCGGGCACGGAGAGCCCCGCCCGCGCGGTGTGCAACGACGGCGAAGGCCACGAGAGCGCCGCGATGATCCACACCACCAGGAACTCCCCGCCACGCCAAAAGAAGGGGAAGAGCTTGTCCAGCGCCGCGGCGCCCTCCCGTAGCTCGTCCTCTTCGCTCGCAACGCAGAACGGAAACACGACGCGCAGCTCGTCACGGCTGATCCCGCTCTCCCTCTCGACGTACGCGCGCGCGTCCTGGAGGCGCTTGCGGGAGGCTTCTTCGGTGATCTCGAGCAGCTCGGCCGCCTCCTGGTGTGACTTTTCATCGATGCAAACGAGGTAGAGCACGATGAACAGCGGCTCCGGCATCGCCTGGAGCACGAGCCCGACCTTTCGTCGCAGCTCATGCATCCGGGCGAGGCGCTCCGGGGAAGCGAGCGGCGAGAGCACCGAAACGGCGCCGTCCTCCGTCGTGAGGACGGCGTCCCGCTGCCGCGTCCGTTCCGCGCGCTTCGCGATGTTCGCGGCGATGCCGAGGACCCATGACTTCAGATCGCCTTCGTCCTCGCGATAACTCGGCACGCTCGCGATGGCCTCCGTCATCACGACCTGCACCTCGTCTTCGAGGCTGTCGTCGTTCTCGCGGCCCTTCCGGCGGCTGGCGAGGAAGCGCTCGACGTCGGGACGCAGCTCCACGACGCGAGCCAAGAGGTCAGAATGGCGGGGGGCAGAACCAGCGCTCATGACCTGTATTCACCGGAGGCGAGATTTCGTGACGTAAAAACTTCGCTCGATGTGACGATTTCGACGGACGGACGGTGCGTCCCTGGAAGGTGGGTCCATGAGAGCGAGTCACAGGAAAAAGCGTGGAGGAGAGGTCCCCGCGAGGTCCGGCTGTGTTTTTTTCCCCGGTCCCGTCTCCCGGTGCTGCCGGGTGGGTGCTCGCGAGGCGTTTGCGCACGGAGCGCGGGGACATCCTCCACTGCAAATATCCTTGCCAAACCGAGGCGCCGCGTCAAGCGATAAATGCACAAAGTTACAGATTTCCAAACCGGTAGGTTTTCCCCTGGTCCCTGGGACGAACGCCGGGGGGTCCCTTGCGTCCGAGCGCTCCATCCACCACGCGCGAGCCGGTCGGGGCCTTGGGCACGGCGGCGTACGCGTCGCCCGCCCCGCATCCCATCGGCACCGTGGACACCGCCATGCACGTAGCGAGCAACGTCGCCCCGGCAAGCCGCCCCTTCCCCATGTGCTCACCTCCTGGCTTGTGGAGGGCATCCGGCGGTCGAGGTGGGGCGGAAGAGGGGAACCGCATACGCTCCGTGGATGCCGGACGTCCTCTTCGAGACGAGCGTGACAGGGGCGGACGAGCCGCGATAGGTTCGCAGAATGAGAATGCTTTCGCGCCCGCTCCGTGTTCTGCCGTTGTCGCTCCTCGCGCTCCTCGGGTGCCCGGAGGATCTGGATCCACCGCCCACGGGCCCGGTCGACCCTTGCTTCCGGCCCGCCGAGAATCTGCCCGAGCCCACGCCCCACACGCCGCGCTGGGCCTTCGAGCCCTGGATCTCGAAGGACATCTCGGACGGGCCGGACACGTATGCCTTCGTCGCGGGCTTTCGCGAGCGCGACATCCCCGTCGGCGCCGTGGTCCTCGATAGCCCGTGGGAGACCCATTACAACACGTTCATCCCCAATCCCACGCGGTACCCCGATTTCGGCAAGATGGTGGCGGACATGCACGCGGACGGCGTGCGCGTCGTCCTGTGGATCACGAACCTCGTGAACGCCGTCTCGTACGACCTCGAAGAGGGGGGCGACGGGTACGTGGGCGCCTCGCCGAACCTCGCGGAAGGTGAAACGTGCGGATATTTCGTCGAGGACTCGTTGCGATGGGCGTGGTGGAAAGGCACGGGCGCGGCGGTCGATTTCATGAACCCGTCGGCGCGGGCGTGGTGGCACGAGCAGCAGAATGCCGTGCTCGACATGGGCATCGACGGCTGGAAGATCGATTTCGGCGACAGCTACGTCCGCCTCGACACGGTCACGACGGCCGCGGGGCCCGTCCCGCACCAGGAATACTCGGAGGCCTATTACCAGGATTTCCTGGCCTACGGCGTTTCGCGGCGCGGGCCCGAGTTCGTCACGATGGTCCGCGCCTGGGACGAGTCGTACGATTTCAAGGGCCGGTTCTTCGCCCGCAAGGAGCACGCGCCCGTCGCGTGGATGGGCGACAACCGCCGCGATTGGGTGGGCCTCGAGGACGCGCTCGATCACACGTTCCGCTCGGCCGCCGCGGGGTACGTCGTCCTCGGGTCCGACATCGGCGGCTATCTCGATCGGGACGACAAGGACCTCCTCGGCGAGCAGATCCCGCTCGACCCCGTGAATTTCGCGCGCTGGACCGCGATCGGCGCGCTCTCGCCGTTCATGCAGCTCCACGGCCGCGCGAACATCACGCCCTGGACCGTGCCGCAAAATGGGACCGAGATCGTGGACATCTATCGATTCTGGTCGAAGCTCCACCACGAGCTCGTCCCCTTCTGGTACAGCCTCTCCGAGGAGGCGTATGCCGGGGCCGCGGTCCCCGTGCGGCCCGTGGGCGAAGAGGCGAGCTGGGCCGGGGATTATCGGTATGCGATCGGCGACGCCCTCTTCGTCGCGCCGCTGCTCGACGGCACGGGCAAGCGGGACGTCGTGCTCCCGGCGGGGGTACGTTATTATGATTTCTGGTCGCCCTCGGCCGCGCCGATCGAAGGCGGGACGACGGTGCCCGTCGACTTCTCGACCGATCTGCAGAAGGTGCCGCTCTATTTCCGGTCCGGCGCGATCGTGCCGATGCACGTCGCCGACGACGTCACCGGGCTCGGCAATGCCGCGTCCGCGGGCAAGCTGACGGTGCTCGTGTTCCCGGACGCGACGTCGACGAGCTTTTCCCTGCACGACACCGATGACGTGGTCACCGTCGTGAAGGCGTCCGCGACCGCGAATGCCGCGTCCGTGTCGATTTCACGTACGCTCGTGGAGACGCTCCTCCGTGTCCGCGTGGAAGAGGAGCCGGGGAGTGTCACGGTCGCCGGCAGCGCGGCGACGAAACACGCCACGCGGGCCGCGTTCGATGCGGCCCCCTCGGGCTATTATTACGAGGCGGAGACGCGCTCGGCGTGGGTCAAGGTCCCGGCGGGCGCCGGGGAGAGCGCGATCGAGCTGAAAAACCCCTGACGATCAGGTCGTCTTCGGGTCGCGGAGCCGCTGGTAAAACCACCAGTGGTGGCCGCCGAGGTCCACACACTCGTATCCGCGATCCGACCAGTATTCCTCGCCGTAATCGACGGTCTCGGGCTCCTTGACGATCCTCGCGCCCGCGGCCCGGGCCCGCGCGCAGTGGGCCTCCACGTCGTCGACGTACACCAGGATGTTCTGCGTGTTCGCGCCGCCGATCTGGCTCGGGGCCCTCATGTACGGAAACTTCTCCGGTTTGGGATGGCCCACCATGATGAGCCCCTCGCCGTACACGAGCTCCGAATGCTCGACCGACCCGTTTTTCCCCTCGACGAGCAGCCGCACCTGGAAGCCGAAGGCGCGGCAGAGCCAGTCGATCGCGGCCCTCGAATCCTCGTAGTACAGCGAGCACGAAATGCGGGGCCAGTTCGCCGGGGCCGGCTTCGACGGTTCTTGCGTGGTCATCTGTTCCCTCCTCCTTTGGAGCGCGCGAGAGCTTTCCCAAGGCCCGCACATGCGTCAAGGCCGAAGGCTCGCAGAGGAGGTTTTTCCGGGAAATGGGCGGGACGGCGGGGAGCACGCGGGCGCGCCGCGCGCTCCCCGGAGCCTCGGATCACTCGATCGTGATCGAGACGTTGTAGAGCGCGCCGGAGTAGCCGTACGTCGAGTTCGTGACCTTGATGAAGTACTTCCCGGGCGCCGGGATCGGGTCGCTCGTGAAGTCCTCGTGGTAGTCCGAATCCTCGCTCTCGCCGCCGAGCGACGTGGTGCAGTCCGAGCCCAGGACCTCGACGACCGTGTCCGTCTGCGCCTCGCCCGGCGACGTGACGACGTGGATGACCTTGCCCACGTCCGCCTCCACGGCGTCGATGACGAGCCAGTCCTGGTCGTCCTTGTCCGACAGCTTGAACGCCTCGAGCTCCGCCGGCAGCGACGCCACCTGCTGCGCCTCACCGCAGGTGTTGTTCGGCTCGGTCTCCGCCGGGACGATCTCCGTGACCGACACGTTGATGCTGTAGCCCGACGTGCCCGTGTTGTCCCAGTAGATGAAGTAGATCGGATCCGCGCCGGCCTCGACCGTGGGCGCCGCTGCGAACGTGATCAGGTCGGCGAACTTGCCGCTCGCCGGCAGCACCGCGAAGCGGGGCGACGCGTCGGGCGAGTCGGCCAGCGCCTCGACGGTGATGACCTTCCCTGCGCTCGTGGGCGTGTACTGGTAGAGCACCGTGGCGAACGGCTGATCGATCGTGCTGGTGAGGATCATGGCCGGCGTGAGCGCGGTCGGCTGGCGCGCCTCGATCTGCAAGCTCCCCTTCGCGGGCGAGAGGATCTCCTCGCCGGGCAGGCCGCTGGCGAGCGTGATGTCCGCCGTTCCGGCGGCCGCGGTCACGTCGGTGAAGACCGTGAGATCGGCGCCGTAGAGCTGCGCGTCGTCGACGCCGCCGGAGACGCCGGCCGAGCCGGAGACCGCGAGGTTCGTGTAGACGATCGGCGTGAAGAACCCGTCGCCGGTGTACGTCAGGTCGAACGGCGTCGAGAGGTCCCGCTGCTTGGCGGTCCCGACGAGGATCGAGCCCTGCGCCTGCGTGCCTTGGAACGACACTTCGAGCGGCGCATCGAGGGAGAACGCGCCCGCGTAGGTGACCTTCGTGTCGCCCTCGGTGACGTTCACGTCGCGCGGGCCGACCGCGGCCGAGGCGTCGATCTCGATCGTCGCGACGATCGCCGTGGGGCTCGCGATCTTCTTTTCGACGATCGTGATGCCCGGCCCGAAGTCGATCGACGCGCCGTCGGTCCAGCTCGTGTTGAAGCCGCTGATCGTGACGTCCGCGCGGCGCGAGATGAACGCCTTGCCCGGCGTGATCGCGCTGATGCTCGGGTCCGCGCTCGGCCCCTCCTCACCCGGCTGTCCCGCGGGCCCCTGCGGACCGGCATCCCCGGAGCAACCGAGCGCAAACAGCGTGACGAGAGACAACGACAGAAGACCCACTCGGCTCATTCGCATGGGAAAAAGCTCCTCAGGAAGGGGATTTGGGGCGTCGCTCGGCACGTCCGAGGTCGAGCCACCAAGGGTTGAGAGTCGGTAACGAAGTCACGGCGACGGGGGCCGCCGCCGAGCGGTCATGTTCGGCGCAAAGGGGGGCGCTTTCAACCGCTGTGCAAGATTTCCCCGGCTGGCGGGGAGCCCCCGCGAGGGACGGAATTTCGTAGCACGCGGGACTACGCGGTCGCGGCGTAGCCGCGCCGACGCACGACGTCGAGCAGGATACGGCCGATCTCCACGATCTGCCCGAAGCGGCGGGGAGGCCATTCCACGTGCGGGAAGGGCGCCTGGCCCCAGAACGGCGAGGGACGCGGTGGCGGGGCGTCCCCGGGCGCGGCGGCGGCTTCGGCCGTGCCGGCGCCGAGGCGCGGCGCGAGGTGATTCGTGAGGGCCTCGCCGATGACGTTGCTGAGGTCCCGATCGTGCTGAATGCAATGAATCGTGAGGCGCTCGGCGAGCTCCGGCGTCAGGTAAATCGTGACGGGGCGCAGCGGCACGCCGCCCACGACCGTCGGCTCGGGCAGCGGCGAAGGCGCAGCAGGCTCGGGCGCGGCGACGGGCTCGACAGGCGCAGCCGCGGGCGCGGCCGGCGCTTCGACACGGGCCTCGACGGCGACGACGGCGCTCTCCGGGACGGGCGTGACGCCCTCCGGGACGGGCGTGACGTCCTCCGGGACGGGCGTGGCCTCGCTCCGCTCGGACGAGCCGAGCTGCGCCCCCAAACCCCCACGCTCCGCTTTCGCCGGGGCGCGGCGCGCGCGCTTCGGCGCTGCTGCTGCGGCGGCGGGCGGCTCGTCTCCGCTGACAAATGCGTCGATCGATTCAGGCGACGGCGGCTTGCGGAGCGAAACCGCGACTTGCTTCTTGGCCATGGTGGAACCTCGTGAGCTCGTCGAGCAATTGGTGAATCTCTTTCGCGGAGGCGTCGCGCGGGGCGTACGTGGTGACGCCCTTCCCCACGGCGATCGCCTCCTGGTACGCCACACGAAACCCGAGCTCGGTGCCGAGGACCGGCAGGCCCGAGGTCTCGAGCGCGGTGCGCGCGCTCTTGGCGAGCGCCGTGCGGCCTTGCTTGCGCGTGATCAGCACGCAGCCGGCGAGTTTGTCCCGCAGCGCGCGCGCCTCCTGGAACACCTCGATCGCGGCCGTCAGCGCCCAGGCATCCGCCGCGGTCGGGCCGCAGGGGAAGACGGCGACGTCCGCGACCATGAGCGCCGATCGGGAGATCTCTCCGTGGCGCGGCGGGCAGTCGATGATCGTCAGGTCATACGCGTGCGAGACGCTGTCGAGCTGGCCGGGGCGATGCATCTGCGCGCCCATGGCCACGATCGTCGGCGCCTTGTGCCCCGCTTCGCTCGCGACCTCGCCCCACGTGCGCGTTGTGCCTTGTGGATCGGCGTCCACGAGGAGCACGCGCTGCCCCCGCGCGAGCGCCGCCACGGCGAGGCTCACCGCCGTGGTGCTCTTGCCGATCCCACCCTTCTGTCCGGTGAGCGCGATGATCATGAAGCCCCCCCTACCGGAAGCGACGCCGCCGGGCCCAATTTTTGGTGACGCACCTCGGACGCGCCGCGCCATGCCGGACGGGCGTACGCGCACGCGGACGCGGGTCGACCTCGGGGTGGAGATGCGAGGGACGACCACGAAGGGCACGCTGGCGGCGGTAGGGCACAAAACGCGGCGACGGTAAAGGGACATCGGCGCCACAGCCCGGACGTCCAGCAACGTCCGGGCTCTGCGCGATACACGCGCCACGATTGCGCCGACCACCGTTCCCCACGAATCGCGCCGATCGCCGATCGCTGCATGAATACGGGCGTCGATAGGTCGAGACCACGCGACGTCGCCGTCCGAATGACCGATAGCGCCGCGCCGAGGAACGGGACAAACATCTCTTGACCCCCGGAAAAACCCCCGGTAAGGCCGGAGGATGCGGGTTTGTCGACGTCTGGCCTTGGGCGCAGGAGGAGCCGTCTTTCTCGGGGCCCTCGCTTCCTCCGCCGCGAACACAACCCCCAGCGCCCCTCCCCGACCCACCTCGCCACCGGCCCCCTCCTCATCCTCATCCACCCCGCGGGGCCTCAAGTCGTTCGCCATCGCCGCTGGCCCGCTCGCGCAGATCGGCGGCCCTGTCCCCAGCCTCTACCACGCGGGGGGCATGCTGAACCTGAGCATCCGGAGCCCGTTGTGGCTGTGGGACGTCGGCACCACGTTCGCCGTGGCCGTGGTCCCCGAGGAACGCTTCCGCGCGCCGATGCGTGGATACGACGTCTCCATCTTCACGCACATCGGCGTCCGACCCTGGGCGTTTTTCGGGGTCTTTGCCGGCGCGCGGGTCGGCGACTGGTACGGCTGGAACGAGACGCCGAGTGGCCCCCTGGAGTCCAAGGGGGCGACCGGGGCGGGGCTCCTCGGCGCCGAGTTTTTCTGGCGGTTCGCGCCCAAGCTCGCTTTTCGTGTGCTCGCCGAAGGGGGGTACACCTTCGCCAAACCCACGCTCCGCGTGGACGCGAGGTTCGACCAGATCTGGGGCCCGCCTTTTCCTGTGTTCGGCGTCCTCTCGGTGCAGATCATTTACGACATCATGCAATATGATGTGAAGGAACCCCTGGAATGAAGACGTTACGGTTTGCCCTCGTGTTGCTCTCGATGTCGACGTTCGTCCTTGGTTGCGAGGAGGAAACCGAGGACGTCGTTTACTCCTGCGACAACCCGGACATCGGCCACTTCGATTCCAAGGGAAAACCCGACCCGTGCCATCTGGAGGAGAAGGGGAAGCCGCAGTCCCTTTGCATGGGGGGCTGCGAGGAGATTTCGCTTTCGTTCGAGCAGACGATCGTCGCTTTGTGGGTGGGCCCCGAGGGCAAGGAGCCGGCATGCCCGAAGCAGGCGCCCAAGGCGGTCTTCAACGGGTATGCAGGGCTCACGGCGCCTCCGACATGCGCGCCGTGCCGATGCTCCGAGCCCTCGTGCACCTTGCCTTCGGTGCGCGCGACGGCGGGGGACGCGTGTGGCGGGAGTGTCGTCGGCGCGGTCGAGCCGCCGTCGTCGTGGGAAGGCGGGTGCCTCGCGGGCCCGCCGCTCGGGCCTGGGGCGTTCAGCTCGGTGCACGTCGGCGCCGTGGGCACGGCGGGCTGCGAGGTCGTCGAGGATCCCCTGCCGACACCGCAGTTTGCCACGGCATGGCCGGCCCAGTGGGCGGTGGCGGCGCGCGGCGAGGCGATCGGCGAGGCGGTCGCCACGGATGCGAGCGTCTTTTGCTGCGAGCCGCTCGTGGCTCCGCGGGAGTAGACCTCGTACGAGAGGTCCAAGGACCTCCGACCAGAGGTCGGCGACCTCCTACGCAAGGTCGGCGACCTCCGACCAGAGTTTGGCGACCTCCTACGCAAGGTCGGCGACCTCCTACGCAAGGTCGGCGACCTCCGACCAGAGGTCCAACGACCTCCGACCAGAGGTTGGCGACCTCCGACCAGAGGTCCAACGACCTCCGACCAGAGGTTGGCGACCTCCTACGCAAGGTCGGCGACCTCCGACCAGAGGTTGGCGACCTCCGACCAGAGGTCGGCGACCTCCGACCAGAGGTCGGCGACCTCCTCCACAAGGTCGGCGATCTCCTCGAAGCGGGAGTCGGTCCCCCCTACACGAGTCGCTCAAGCGCGGGCATTCACGCACTCGGATCGTACGATGCGCTGCGCGGAGCGGCCGCGTGGATGGGGATCGGCGATCTCGCGGATCGCACCGTCGGCGGCACTGGAACGAGCGACCGCGCCACATCAGCCCGCAGGCCGCGCCGTGGACGCGGGCCCTGCACGCCGCCGCGCGGTCAACGTCGGCCAAGCCAGCACCACGATCGCCGAAAGCACGAGCCCAGCCCCCGCGACCTCGCTCATCGGCGTGGCCTGGCCGAGCCCGAGGAGCGCGAGCGTGGCCGAGGCGAGCACCCCGGCGAGCACGCTCGACGCGCGGTTCACCGGCACGCAAAACGCATTTTCGCGCCCATCGAGCAGAATGAGCGCGCCGAAGACACCCGTGCCCTGCGAGAGCAAGCCAATGGCGATCGCCGGCAGCAGCGCGCCCGTCCCCCCGAGCGAAAGGAACCCGGCCCGCAGCTCTTCGAGCGCCGCGCCCTTTCCGATCACCGCGCCCACCACCAGCAAAAACACCACCACCGGCGTCGCGACCATTTGCTCTTCGACGAAATATCGATACGTGTCGCGCGGGTCCTCCGATTTCGCCAGATGGCTCATGAAGCGCAGCCGCACGAAATAACTGGCGAGGTACGCGGCGACGTCGACCGAGGCCACCCACGTCATGTCGTACCTCGCCCCATCGGCGAGCGTCACGGCGAGCGAGGCGAGGCTGAGCCCGAGCGCGATCCACGAGACCATGCGGACGCGGCGCCCGCTCCCCGCGTCGACGAACGGCGCGAGGACGAGCACGCCGCCGCGCATGAGGAGCATCATGAGGACGATCGATACGCCGTCGAAGGTGTACGCGAGCGTGGTCGTCGCGATGATGACCGCCGTGGCCACGCCCGAAAGGAAGGTCCAGCGCGTGGGGACGGGGATCACGCGGCCGAGCACGGTGCGATGCGTCGCGTACCGAAAGAGGCCACGCCACGAGAGGAAGACGAGCATGCCCACGAGCGAGGCGATCGTGGTGACGGGCAAGAGTTCGAAGCCCGAGACGGCGCGCGTCATGCCGGCGATCCGGCCCTGCGACGCGAGCTTGGTGAGCGCGCTGTAGGGCCAATAGCAGGCGAAATAGCCGAACGCGTAGAGCCAGATCCGGGCGTCGTGGGCGGGGCGGGCGTCGGTCACGAGGGCGAGAGAATGCGCTGATTCTCACGCTGCGCAAAGGGCAACGGCGCGTGCGTCGAGGCCGACCCTCGGGCTATAAGCAGGCCATGTCGCCTGAGCCGGCGAAGGAATCGAGCCTCGCGCCCCTCGTGTTGCGGCTCGATCCGCGCGCGATCCTCGGAGTCACCCTGGCGGTCGTCGCGGCCTTCGTGACGCACCGCGGCTGGCTCTGCGTGTCGCTCGGGCTCACGCGGCCGGCCGAGATCACGCTCGGGATCGTCACGGTCGCGGCCACGCTCTGGCTCACCGAGGCCGTGCCGCTCTTCGTCACGAGCCTCGTCATCCTCGCGCTCGAGCTCGTCTGGCTCTCGCCCGCCCTCGACCCCGCGCACCATGGCCCGACGCTCTTCCTGAACGCGTTTTTCTCGGACGTGACGCTCCTCTTCCTCGGCGGCTTCGTGCTCAGCGTCGCCATCGAGCGCACCCAGCTCGACCGGCGCATTTCGCGCGCGCTGCTCCGCCGCGCAGGCACGTCCCCGCAACGCGTGCTGCTCGCCATGATGATCGCGACGAGCGTGATCGGCGTGTGGATGAGCAACACGGCCGCGTGCGCGCTGATGCTCGGCCCAGCGGCGTCGATGCTCGCGCGGGTCCCGCCGGGCGACGGGTTCCGCAAGGCGCTCCTGCTCGGCATCGCGTTCTCGGCGAACCTCGGCGGCCTCGCCACGCCGATCAGCTCACCGCCCAACGCGATCGTGATCCGGTACCTCGGCGCCGAGGCGCCGAGCTTCGCGGTGTGGATGGCGCTCGCCGTGCCGCTGCAGGTGGTGCTGCAGCTCGTCCTGCTCGTTTACCTCGGGCGTCGTTACCCGAGCGGCGTGAAGGCGATCACGCTCGACGACGAGCCGCCCCTTCCGTTCGGACGTCCGCAGGCGCTCGTGCTCGGCGTGTTCGTGTTGACGGTGGCGGGCTGGATCTTCGGCGGCGCGCTCTCGATCAGCTCGGGCACGGTCGCGCTCCTGCCGGTCGTGGTCTTCTTCGGCACGCACCTCCTGCGCGCGCCGGACCTGCGCGCCCTGCCGTGGGACGTGATCCTCCTGATCGGCGGCGGGCTCGCGCTCGGCGCGGCCGTCGAGCAATCGGGGCTCGCCGCGTGGGCGACACAAAGGCTCCCGACCACGGGGCTGCCGCCCTTCGTCGTGATGGGCGTCGTGGCGGTCTTCGCGGTGGTGGTCTCGTCGGTCATGAGCAACACGGCCGCGGTCAACCTGCTCGCGCCCGTGGTGGTCGGGCTCGAAGGCGTGCCCTCCGCGCCCCTGCTGCTCGTCGCGGCGTTCGCGTGCACGCTCTCGATGCCGCTGCCGGTGAGCACGCCGCCGAACGCGATGGCGTACGGGTTCAGCGTGGACCCTGCCGGGCGGGGCGAGTTCACGGCGCGGGATATGATCGTCCCGGGTACGTTCCTCACGATCGTCGGCCTCGGGGCGCTGGCCGCGTTCACGAAGCTCTGGTTTCCGCGGTTTTTGGTGTTCTGACGCGACCTAGCCGCGCTTCCGCGCCCCCATCGCAAACGCGATCCCCGCCTGCAAGCTCCCCTTCGTCACGATCCCCTGAAGCTCCGCCGAGCTTCCCACGAGCGACCGCGCCACGTCCGCGCGCACGCCCGTCAGGATCGCCTGCGTCCCGAGCAGCTTCAGCGCCGCCGCCGTTCGGACGAGCGCCTCCGCGATGTAGATGTCGCCGCCCTTCACGCCCGTCACGTCCAGGATCACCGCGCGCGCGCTCCGCTCTGACGCGCCGCGCAGCGCCGCGCCCATCACCTCTTCCGAGCGCGCCCGGTCCATCGCCCCGATGAGCGGCATCACCACCACGTCGTCCGTGATCGGGATGATCGGCGTCGACAGCTCCGCCAGGCGCTCGCGCTGCACCTCGATGATGTGCGCTTGCAGCGACTCGCGCTCGAGCTCCGCGAGCATGCGTTGTTCGAGCTCGACCCGGAGCTGCTCCGCCGTCTCGTTCGACTCCCGCGTCCGCCGCGCGACCTCCTCTTCGAGGCCCTCGTTCGTGCGCAGCAGCTCCTCCGTCACGCGCTGCACCTCCGTGTAGAGCAACGCGCTCTCCACCGCGGCGGCCGCTTGCGAGGCCAGGAAGTCCACCAGCACGAGCCGCGCCGGCACGAACGCCTCCGTCGCGAGCGCGTGCTCCAGGTAGATGATCCCCACGAGCCGGCCCTTGTGCAGCATCGGCGTGCACAGGATCGAGCGCGGCGCGCGCGCCACCATGTACCGATCCTTCGCGAAGCGACGATCCGAGCGCGCGTCGCCGAGCAAGAGCGGCTCGCGCGTGCGCCGCACGTACTCCACCACCGAGAGCGGCAGCTCCTCCGTCTCCTCCGCGAGCACGCTCGGGCCCGCCGTCAGCCGCTCCGGATCCACGACCATCGTCGCCTCGACCCAGAGGCGGCCGCCCCGCTCGATGAGCAGCATCCCCCGGTCCGCGCCCGCGCTCTCGATCACCGCGCGCACGACGCGCAAGAGCACACGTTCGAGGAGGATCTCGCCCGCGATCGCCTGCGCCGCGCGGATCACCGTGGCCGTGTCGAGCGTCGCGAACGAACGCTCGCCGGGGCTCGAGTTCGCCGGCATGTCCCAGGGCGGCGTCTCGTTCTCCCAGAGGTCCTCGTACCGCGCCGCGATGTTCTCCACCTTCGCGCGCGCGCCCCAGCGCAGGTAGGCCTTGCGCGCGTCGAGCACGTAGGCGCGCGCGAGGCGCTTTCGGCCCCGGTGGATGTGATGCACGGCCGCGCGCTCGCTCGCGAGCGCCTCGTCCTTGATCAAGCCGTGCTCGCACGCGCCCGAGATCGCGGTCTCGAAGAGGTCGATCGCCTCGGCGTCGAGCCCCTCCGCGCGCGCGCGCTCCGCGCGGACGAGGTCGAGCCGGTGCTGGTACGTCTCGGGGCAGCTCCGGGCGAGGGCGACGAGCTCGGCCTCGCGCCGATCGAGGTCCGCCCTCCGGCGCGCCTGATCCGCAGGCGTGCCCGCGTGGAGCAGCGCCGCCGCGACGAGCGCGCCGTGGAAGTGGACCTCCGTCGCGAAGTACTGCGCGATGACCGTGGGCAAAAGCGCCTCGGCCTCCGCGGCCGCCTTCTCCGCGAGCTCGAGGTCGTGGAAGAGCAGGCCGAGCTCGAGCCGCGCCGCGTGGTAGCGGCACGCGATGAACTGGAGCTTCTTCTCGACCAGCGAGGCGACGAACGACACCTCGTCGAACTCGCGATCCGAGAGCGAGATCCGACCCCGCGTCCGGCCGCGCAGGCAACGGATGAGCTGGTAGGTGATCCGCAGGTACGCCTCCGACGCCGCGTCCCGCGTCTTCTGCATCAGCGTGAGGAAGCCCTCGGCCTCCTGCTCGACGACGGCGAGGTCCTCGCCGATCCCGAGCCGCACGATCGTCGTCGAGAAACACGCATACGACAGGAACGAGAAGTCGCCCGTCGCGAGCCCTTCGCGTTGCGCGCGTTCGAGGAAGGGCAGGCACGCCGCGAGCGGGCGGCGGAACGGGTGCAGCGTCACGCCGTGGTTCAGGTAGACCTTGCAGGCGATGTTCGGGCTCGGCAGCCGGTCGTGCAGGCGCAACGCGATCTCGCCCATCCGGTACGCCTCTTCGTACCGCCGCTGCGCGACGAGGCTCATGCCGTACGCGGAGAAGCCGTACGCCGAGAGCTCCGTCGGCCCCCACGCGAGCGTCGCGCGCACCATCCGCGCGCACACGAAAAACATGAGCGACGGCGAGGAGCCGTACGCCGCCGACACGAGGTGCATCCACGTGCGCAAGGTCGCGCGCTTCCGCGCGTCGTCGAGCGGCGGGGCCGAGGTGATCGAATCGATCGAGCGGGCTTCGAGCTCGACCACGAGCTCGGCTTGTTCCTTCGCGAGCGCCGCTTCGAGCTCCGCCTCGTCCGGCAGCGCCTCGCCGAGCAGCGCGAGGGCCTCGCGGCCCACGCGCACCGCGTCCACGAACCTGCCCTGCGTCACGTAGAGCACCACCAAGAGGTCGTGCACGCCCGCGCGATCGAGGGCCGAGTTCGCATGCGAGAGGAGGAGCGCGAAGAGCTGCTCGGCCTCGTGGAACTGGCCCGTCAGGTAGGCGCACGCCGCGCGGTCCCGCGTGAGCGCGAACGTGAGGAACGTTTGCTCCTCCCAGCCGCGCTCGCCGAGCAGCTCCATGCCCGTCGCGAGGTAGCCGATCGCCGCCTCGTACGCGGCCGCGCCCTTCGCCTGTTGCCCGCCGTCGAGCGCGAGCCGCGCGACCTCCAGCCGCTCGGCCGGATCGTTCATCACCGCGATGCCGCGGCTCATGTGCAAGAGCAGCTCGAAGAGCCCTTCGCCCTCCATGCCGATCTCGTCGCGCAGCCGCCGCCCGATCGCGAGGTGCAGCGCGGGCACCTCCTCCGGGCGCAAGAGCGAGTAGGCCGCCTGCTGCACCTTGTCGTGCGAGAACCGGAACGCGCGCGGCGCGATCGGACGGGGCGGGGTCGACTTGCCCGAGCCGCGCGACGTCGAAGGCCGCACGCGCACGGGGATCACGAGCCCCTCGCTCAGCGCCGCGGCGAGGTCCGCGCGCACCTCGGTCTCCGGCCTGTCGGCGAGCGCCACGAGCGCGTCGATCTGGAACTCGTGCCCGAAGACCGACGCGAGCTCGAGCGTCCGCTGCGCCGCGGGCGAGAGGTCGCCGATCTTGTCGAGCAGGAGCGTCACGATGTCGTCGGTGACCGTCTCCTCGATCCGCGCCTCGTCCGAGATCACCGTGCCCGTCGCGGGATCGACCTCGACGAGGCCCTCGCGCACGAGCGTGCCGAGGAGCTGCCGGATGAAGAGCGGATTGCCGCTCGTCTTGCTCCAGAGGAGCACGCCGAGCGACTCCACGTCCGCGAGGTCGCAGCCGAGCAGCCCCGCGACGAGCGCGCGCACGTCCGACGGGCGCAGCGGCCGGAGTTCGACCTTCGAGACGGGCACGCCTTGCCACTCGACCTCGTCGATCACGCGCCCGACGGCCCGGAACCCGTCTCCGTCCTCGCGGCCGCGGAACGCCACGACGACGAGCAGGTAACTCGACTGCGGATCCGAGAGCAGGTCGCGCAGGAGCTTGAGCGAGGCGGGGTCGGCCCACTGGAGATCGTCGAGGAAGAGCAGCACCGGCCGGCGCCGCGTGAACACCGACAGGAAGCGCTGCACGACGAGCGCGAAGCGGTTCTGCGACTCGATCGGGCCGAGGTCCGGCGCGGCCTCCGCAGGCCCGAAGAGCAGGCCGACCTCGGGGACCACACGCGTGACGAGCTCGGCGTTCGGCCCGAGCGCGACGTCGATCTCGCTGCGGATGCGCGCGAGCTCGGACTCGCTCTCGGCGAGCGCCGCGCGCACGAGCTCGCCGAGCGCATGGCCAAAGCCCGAGAACGGCAGGCCTTGCCCGATCGGATCGAACTTGCCCGTGACGATGTAGGCGTCGTCGGGGCCGATGCGCGTGGCCGCGTCGAGGACGAGCGCGGTCTTGCCCATCCCGGGGGCGCCCTGGATGGCGAAGAGCTCCCGCCCGCCACGCCGCGCTCGCTCGATCGCCGAGGCGAACGCCTCGCGCTCCGCGTCGCGGCCGTAGAGACGGACCGCTGACGCCAGCATCGTCGGCCGGTCCTGACCACCGAGCGGGAAGGGATCGATGCGGCCCGATTTGCGCAGCCGCGTGAGACACGTCTCGAGGTCGGCCACGAGGCCGCGCGCGCTCTGGTACCGATCGTCGGCGCCCTTCGCGAGCAGCTTGAGCACGAGGCGCGACACGGCCGGCGGCACGTTCGGTTCGAGCTCGTGGGGCGGCTTCGGCGTGCGCGCGAGGTGCGCGTGCACGAGCGTGACCGGGTCCTGCGTGGTGAAGGGCGGCGAGCCCGTGAGCATCTCGTAGAGCACGGCGCCGAGCCCGTAGAGGTCGGCGCGGTGGTCGACCGGGCGGTTCGTGCGGCCCGTCTGCTCGGGCGGCATGTACGCGAGCGTGCCCTCGGGCGCTTGCGGGTTCGGCGTGCGCAGCGACTCCTCGCCGACGCGCGCGGCCGAGGTGAAGTGGAGGAGCCAGACGGCGCCGTCGTCCTCGCGGAAGAGGACGTTCTTCGGCGCGATGTCGCGGTGGACGATGCCGTGCGCCGCGAGCGTGGAGAGCGCCCGCCCGAGCGCGATCGAGATCTCCAGCGCGGTCTCGATGCGCAGCCGGCGCAAGGTGAGCAGCTCGGCGAGCGTGCATCCGCCGGGGTCGGCGCGGAGCAACGCGAACACGTCGCCGTGCTCGACGAGGCCGAGCGTGCGCGGGACGATGGTCTCGCCGAGGTCCTTGGCGATGGCGTGGGCGCGGCGGATGCGCGCGCGTTCTTCCCCGCGGGCGCGGGCACGGGCCGTCTCGACGAGCACGGGCGTGCCGTCCTCGAGCTGGCCGCGGTGCAGAGCGAAGCGCGCGTCCTCAGCGAGGGTTGCGATGATGGTGCAGCCGGGGAACTCGGGGACCATGCGGGGGGAGCCTCCGCCGGAGGTGGAGTTTCGACCGCACGATACGGCGGGTTCGGGCGCGGATGGAAGGGGCGAAGGGTCCGGGATCTTGCTCGCGCCGGGGAAAACCCTCTTGGTCGACGTTGGGGGCTCCGGTCGACCTTGGGCCCGGTTACGGCTTCGGCGGCGAGGGCTGGTGGGGGGCGCGCGTCTTCGGCGTCCATCCCTTGGAGTACGCGCCGTGTTTCTTCGGCGTGGGCTGGGGGGGCGGGCGCCAGAGCGTCGGATCGGCGTCGGCGGCAGGGTCGGGCGTGGCGTCGGCGCAGCAACGGAAGGAGACGAAGTAATAGGTGAACTCCGGCTCGTGGCTGACGGTCATGGGCCGGCAGGCGTTCCGCACGTGGCCCCAGGCGCCGCCTTTCAGCCCGGCCCACTTCGACTTTTCGTAGTTCTTCTCCGCGTTGACCCACTCGTCCACGTTTCCGGTTTGATCGTGGACGTCGAACCCGCTCGTGCAGCCGGGCATCTCGCCGCTCGACACGCTCTGGTCGAGGCGAAAAAGCTCCTGATCCTGGAGCCAGGCCTCACGCGAATAAATGTTCTTGAGGACGGGTTGGTACCAGGGGTTGTCGATGTTGCAGGTTTTGGGGTCGCGCTTGTACCCATAAGGGAATGGCGTCTTTTTCGGCCCTTCACAGGCCGCGACCCACTCGCTCTCCCAGCAGAGTCGTTTTCCCTGCTCCTGGCACATCTGCAGCGAGTCGTACCAGTCGACCATGACGGGCGGGTGCGCGCCCGCCTGGTTCGGGTACTCGTATTTGTCGATGCAGTATCGCTGGCGCCGGAGCTCCGTCTTGCACTTCTGCGCCTGCTCGGCGAACTCGTGGCAGATGATGATCTTGTTCGGCTTGTTGTGCTCTTTTTTCAAGCACTCGAGCTCGACGTCAGGGCAATACGTCGTGTCGACGAACGCCATGCCCTCCGGGCAAGGCGACTTCGCTTTCGCCTCACTCGCCGGCGCCGCGGACATCAGCTCCGCGCTCGCGCTCGTGGAAGGAGCGGCCGTTTTCGCCGTGGGAACGAGCTCCGCCGGGGGCGCGCTCGGCGTTGGGCTCGGCACGCCCGTCGCGTTCGCTCCTTTTGGGAACTCCGTTGGACCGCCGCAGCTCGATGCCGTGAGGGACATCACGACAACCACGGTCAACCTTTTCAAATTCGATCCCATGCTGGACTCATGCGTGTGATACCTTGCCCGCCCTCGCATGAAAATCCACGAGTATCAAGCCAAGCAAATCTTCGCACGCTACGGGATCCCCGTGCCGAAGGGTGAGCCTGCCTTCTCCGTGGCGGAGGCGGAGGCCGCGGCGCAACGCCTGATCGAGGCGACCGGGATCCCGGTGGTCGTCGTGAAAGCCCAGATCCACGCAGGCGGCCGCGGCAAAGGCGGCGGCGTGAAGGTCGCAAAGGGCGGCGTCGCCGAAGCACGCGCGCTCGCCGAGAAAATCCTCGGCATGCAGCTCATCACGGTGCAGACGGGCCCCGCCGGGCAGAAGGTCCGCCGGCTCTACATCGAGCAGGGCCTCGACATCGACCGCGAGATCTACCTCGCGCTCACGCTCGACCGCGACCGCCGCCGCATCGCCGTGATGGCCTCGCGGGAGGGCGGCATGGACATCGAGCAGGTCGCCCACGACACGCCCGAGAAGATCCACACGCTGCACGTCGACCCCGTGATCGGCCTCGCCCCCTACCAGGCCCGCAAGCTCGCGTTCGCGCTCGGGCTCGGGGCGAAGGAGCAGATGCGGCAGTTCACGAAGCTGCTCGACGGCCTCTACAAGTGCTTCCTCGCCGAGGACTGCTCGCTCGTCGAGGTGAACCCGCTCGTCGTGACGAAGAAGGGCGACATCGTCGCGCTCGACGGCAAGATGACGTTCGACGACAACGCCGAGATCCGCCACCCCGAGTGGGCGAATCTGCGCGACGCGGACGAGGAGGATCCGGTCGAGCTCGAGGCGAAGCAGGTGGGCATCTCGTACGTCTCGCTCGACGGCGACATCGGCTGTCTCGTGAACGGCGCGGGCCTCGCGATGGGCACGATGGACATCATCCTGCACTACGGCGGCAAGCCCGCGAACTTCCTCGACGTCGGCGGCGGCGCCACGCAGGAGCAGGTGAAGAAGGCGTTCCAGATGATCCTTCGCTCCGACAAGGTGAAGGGCATCTTCGTCAACATCTTCGGCGGCATCATGCGCTGCGACGTGGTCGCGGCGGGTATCGTCGCGGCGACGAAGGAGCTCGGTTTGTCGGTGCCGCTCGTGGTGCGGCTCGAAGGCACGAACGTCGAGGCGGGTCGCAAGATCCTCGACGAGAGCGGCCTGAAAATCGAGAGCGCTTCTTCCATGGGCGACGGCGCGCAAAAGATCGTCGCCGCGGTGAAACCGGGCGCCGCGGCCTGATGCCGGGGATGATTTTCGTCACGAAAAGGAACCAGTTGCGATGAGCATTCTCGTCAACAAGGACACGCGGGTCGTCATCCAAGGCATCACCGGGGAGTACGGCTCGCAGCACGCCCGCGCCTGCCTCGCCTACGGCACGAAGATCGTCGCCGGCGTCACGCCCGGCCGCGGCGGCCAGCGATTCGAGGACAAGGTCCCGATGTTCGACACGGTGGAAGAAGCCGTGAAGAAAGAGGGCGCCGACGTCTCCTGCATCTTCGTCCCGCCCGTGGGCGCGGCCGACGCGATCGTCGAGGCCGCGGACGCCGGCTGTCGGCTCGTCATCTGCATCACGGAGGGCATTCCGGTGCTCGACATGGTGAAGGTGCGCCGGTACCTCGAAGGCAAGCCGACGCGCCTCATCGGGCCGAACTGCCCCGGCATCATCACGCCCGAGGAATGCAAGATCGGCATCATGCCGGGGCATATCCACAAGAAGGGCCATATCGGCGTTCTGTCGAAGTCGGGCACGCTCACGTACGAGGCGGTCGGTCAGCTCACGGCGCTGGGCATTGGCCAGTCGTCGTGCGTGGGTATCGGCGGCGACCCGGTCGCGGGCATGGACTTCATCGACGTGCTCGAGCTCTTCAATGAGGACCCGGACACGCACGGCGTGATCATGATCGGCGAGATCGGCGGCGGCGCGGAGCAGAAGGCCGCGGCGTGGATCAAGGCGAACATGAAGAAGCCCGTGGCGGCGCTGATCGCGGGGCGCGCCGCGCCTCCCGGCAAGCGCATGGGCCACGCGGGCGCCATCATCTCGGGCGGCAAGGGCACGGCGGACGAGAAGATCGCTGCGCTCGAAGACGCCGGCGTGAAGGTCGCCCCGACCCCGGCCGACATGGCCGCGACGCTCGTCAGCTTGATGAAGTAATCGCCCTCGGGGGCCCTTCCCAGGGCCCCTCACCCCTTCCTCCCATCTCCCTTGCTCCCGGATCGCAGCGCGCGAGATTGCGTGCGCTTGCCGAGCCGCGCGAGAAACGTCCACGACACACGCTGTGGAGATCGCGCTGATTTCGCGAAGCGAGCGCGATCAAAAGTCTTGACGAAGGAAGGCGCCTTGCGTTGCATGGTTCGTACGCTCGCACCCCGGGCACCCGGCGGACGATTCTTGCGTCGGCGAAGTCGCGGGGCCGAGCGTGGGCTCGGATGACCGAGCTCCAGGGGGCGACCTTCCTATTTTCGAACGAAAGGTGGAGAAGCCATGAGCGCTGCTTCGTCATCTCCCAATTTCAATTATGGATACCCGACGCCGGGCCCGCAGACTCCCAGCGGGCAGCAGGTGATGAATCACGTTTTTTTCCTCTCCGAGACAGGCTGGAAGCGGGCGCGCGAGGAGGAGACGTTCGATTACATCGTCATCGGCAGCGGCTTCTGCGCGCTGGCGTTCGCCGAGCGCACGCTCAGCAAGAACCCCCACGCGAAGATCCTGATCGTCGAGCGCGGCTCGTTTTTCCTCCCGCAGCACTTCCAGAACCTGCCCATCTCCTACCAGCGCACCCTGGGCGGCCTCTCCGAGACCTTCCCCTGGACCCTGTCGGCCAATACAGTGGCCCAGCCCCCGGGCAACATCCAGTTCCAGCACGGAATGGTGCCCTTCTTCGGCGGTCGCAGCACCCTGTGGAGCGCGTGGTGCCCCCGCCCCACGCACGAGGAAATGGCGGGCTGGCCGGAGGAGGTCATTCGCGCGGCGAACGAATACTTCGGAGAGGCCGAGAAGCTGCTGAACGTCGTCCCCGCCGACGAGATCGACAAGAATCTCGACGAACCCAAGCTCAAGCGGAAGGTTGCCCAGACCCGCCCGGTCTACGCCAAGTTGCAACAAGAGCTGCAGAAGATGCTGCAAGAGAACCGGCGCAAGGTCTCTTCGTTGACGCGCTTCATGGCGGCGCCGTTGGCGGTCGGGGCCGGCGTGCAAGAGGGCCTCGACTTCGCGAAGTTCTCGACGCCTGCGCCGCTGCTCAACCTGATCGACCGTCAGGCGAGGCTCGCCGCGAAGGGCGAAGGCAGCCCGCTGCACATCGCGACCGACTGCGTGGTCACCCGAATTCTCCAGCAGAATCTCATCAAAAATGGACAAACGGAGCACCACGCCACCGCGCTCGAGACCTCCCGCGGGGTCGTGAACGTGGGCAACGCGAAGGTGATCCTGGCCATGGGGACGCTGCCGGCGACCACGCTGGTGCTCAATTCGTTCCCGCAGGTCGAGAAGGCAGGCACGCGCTTCACCTCGCACTTCATCACCTCGGTGATCGCGCGTATCCCCCGGAACGCCTACCCCTTCGGCGACAAGCTCGAGGAGCTCGAACTCGCGGCGATCTACGTCGCGGGAGAGAACCCGAAGAGCAAAATGCAGTACCATATTCAGCTCTCGGTGCTCTCCGACAAGAACCCGGAGCAATACGCCGAAAAGGCAGCGCGCTACATGCCGGACGTCGTGGCGACGGCGTCGCAGGCGCAGCTCGCGACATCGCAGGACCACCTGGTCTTCGTGTGCGCCGTGCTGGGCGAGATCGACTGCAACAACCCGCAGAACTTCTTCCGTCCCAATGGCGGGTCGGATCCCACCACGAACGTGACCTTGCAGGTGCTGGCCAGCGACACGGACCGGGCGACGTGGGACACGATGGATGAGGGGACGTTCCAGCTCCTCGAAGGCGCGCTGTTTCCCCCGGACGCGAAGAACAAGGGGATCGAATACTGGCACGGCGATCCCAACAAGGGCGAATGGACGAAGGAGCGGCCCAGCATCACCGAGCGCCGCGTGCCCGGCCTCGTCCACGAGGGCTCCACCCTGTGGATCGACAAAGGCAAGGAGGGCGTGGTGGACCTGAACTACAAGCTCAACGGCGTCGAAAATGTGTACGTGACGGGCGGTAGCCTCTGGCCGGTCAGCGGGTCGTGGAACCCGACCCTGACGATGGTCGCGCTCACGCAGAACCTCGCCGACCATCTGGCCAAGAAGCCCTAGCAAAACTCAGGGAAACCGGCTCCGCCGCCTCCGCGAAGGCACGCCCGAGCTCCGCTTCGCGCCTCCCGTGAGGATCCGGCGCGGGTACATCGAGATACGCTTTCGCGCCACCGGGTTCGGCGGCAACAACGAAATCGCCACCGCGGCGACGTCCGCCTCGTTCGCCGCCTGCCGCACCGCCCCGAGGCCTCCGTCGAGGAAACGGCGCACGAGGTCCTCCATGGCCTCGTCCGCGCCGGACGCGAGCAACCCATCCGTGAACAGAAGCAGATGCCGCACGCCCGCGAGCTTGCGCTCCCCCGCGCGCATGAACGCCTCGGCCGAAGGCTCGCCGGAGAGCACGTGCGCGTCCTCGGGCGCGAGGCGCTCGAACGAGCCATCCGCCCGGACCACGACGACCTGGCTCCGGCCGACCATCACCCACTCGAACGTGTCCTTCGCCATCCGCACCACGGCCGCCGCGCTGCCCGTTTGCGCCCCGCCCTGGGCCCGCGCCGCGCCGATGCGCCGATTCGCCTCCTGACACAGCTCCGCGAGCGGCGCGCGTGTCCGCTCGCCGAACACCTCGCTCGCGATCGCCCCGCTCCGCCCCCCGTCGAACACGCCGTACACGTGGCCCGACACGAGCAGCACGTCCTCGTTCGTCGCCTCGCCCGGGGCACCGGAAGACGCGGCCGCTTCGAACAGCGTCTCGACCGTCATGGCCAGCGCTCTCCGGGGGGCCTTTCGCTTCATGGCCTTTCCATCCAACCAGGCTCGCGGCTTTCCGTCAATCGCCGGGCACGCTCACTTCTTGCTGCGAAAAGCGTCCGTCGCCGTGACGAGCTCGTGGATGATTCCAGGCTCGAACGCCGAGTGCCCCGCGTCGGGCACGAGACGAAGGTTTGCCTCGGGAAAGGCGCGGTGCAGATCCCACGCGCTCTTCGCGGGACAAACCACGTCGTAGCGCCCCTGCACGATGACGGTGGGGATGTGGCGAATGCGGCCCACGTCCGTGAGGAGCTGCCCGTCGTGCTCGAAGAACCCGCGGTTCACGAAGTAATGGCACTCGATACGGGCGAATGCGTCGGCGAACGTGGCGCCCGCGCAGCGCGCGATGTAATCGTGGTTCTGGAAGAGGAAGCTCGTGCTGCCCTCCCACACGCTCCACGCGCGCGCCGCGGCTTGCCGCACGGCCGGGTCGTCGCTCGTGAGGCGCCGATGATATGCGGCCACGAGATCCCCCCGCTCCGCCTCGGGGATCGCGGCGAGGTACGCGTCCCAGGCGTCGGGGAAAAACGCGCCCGCGCCGGTGTCCTGGTAAAACCAGTCGATCTCCCACTTGCGCAAAAGGAAGATCCCCCGGAGCACGAGCTCCGTGACGCGCTCGGGGTGCTTCTCCGCGTAGGCGAGGGCGAGCGTCGAGCCCCACGAGCCGCCGAAGACCTGCCAGCGCTCGATCCCGAGGTGCTCGCGCAGCCGCTCGATGTCCGAGACCAGGTGCCAGGTCGTATTGTCGTCGAGCGACGCGTGGGGCGTGCTCTTGCCGCAGCCGCGCTGGTCGAAGAGGACGATGCGGTAATGGGCCGGATCGAAGAACCGCCGCTGCTTCGCGTCGCTGCCGCCGCCGGGCCCGCCGTGCAGGAAGACGACGGGTTTTCCGGTGGGATTGCCGGACTCCTCGAAATAGAGCTCGTGCACGTCGGAGACGCGCAGGCGCCCGGTACGGAAGGGCTCGATTTCGGGGTAGATGGGTCTGCGAATGGGGAGGGATCCGGCCATGGGCGCGCGAGCTTGCCAGACGGACCCACGCCTGTCCATCGGGGGAATCTTCCGGAATCATCAGAACGCGTGGTATGTCTCGGGCCGCCCTGGGAGGGAGAACACTCCATCATGAACGAACCCATTTCCTCGCACGCGGCCGATCACGAGCCGCCGCCGCCCGAGCCCATCGACGAGCTCGTGGAAGACCGCAAGAAGCGCTCGCGCCGGCTCCTCACGTTCGGGGCGCTCGCCGTCGTCCTCGGAGGCGGCGGGATCTTCGGGCTGCTCCGGTATCAGGACGCGCAGAACACGAAGGCGATCGCCGAGGCATGGAGCGCGTTCGCAACGTGCACGATCGGCGCCGAGCTCGACGAGAAGGAGCCCGCGAGCCAGCGCTTCCGGCGCGTGCAGCTCGAAGCGATGACGATGACGGACGCCGAGCGGATGACGCCGGGCGTGGACAAACCCTGGCCGGCCGCGTGCGCGCCGCTCGGCCACGCCGTCGCCGAGGTGTGGAAGAGCGCGGGGCGCACCGAGGCAGGCGGCAAGGACCTCGGCGCCGCGGCCGAAGGCCTGGCGAAATCCCTCGGCGAGCCGACGGCGCGCATGGGCGACCTCTCCGAGGCGATCGACGAGGCCTTCACGCAGGCCAAGAAAGCCGGCGTGCAGCGCGTCGTGGTCGAGAAGGGCCCGCGCGCGCCCGAGCCCGTGCGTCCGCTCGACGCGACGCGCCTCGACGAGCTCAGCGAGCCGCTCTCGCGCACCGCGTTCACGTTCAAGGCGGCCTACACGGACGCGCACCCGGCCGGCGTGATGCGACTGCTCATCGAGGAGAAGGGCGTGGACAAGGCGCCGTTCCTCTGCACGTTCGCCGCGAAGGACGCGAAGGCCACGTGCAAATCGCTGCCGGGCTCGATGCCGAAGGGCCACGGCCTGCGCCTCTGGGGCACGGCCGACGACGACTCCGCGCCGCTCGTCTTCGCGGGCGAGCGTGGCCAGGCCGGCATTTTCCGCGCGGACAGCGGCGACAAGATCGACGCCATGTACAGCTATGGCGGCTATGCCAAGAAGGACGGCGCGGCCGCGGCGCTCGGGTTCGAAGAGAAGACGAAGGACCTCCTGCTGACGCGCAGGCCCGCCGGCGGCGCGCCCGGACGCACCAAGCTCGAGCCCGATTTCCGGATCGGCAACTATTATTACTCGACGCAGATCCTCTGGGACCACCTCATCCTGCGCGGCGTGACCAAGCAGAACGAGCGCCGCCTCTTCGTCTCGCCGTATGGCCTCGCGGGCCAGGCCGAGCCTTCGTTCGCCGACGTCGGGGAACTGCCCGAGCCGGGCCTCGTCGAGGGCGGCGCGGACGAACCCCCGCACATCGGCGGCTGCCGGTCGTCCCAGGCCATGGTCGTCCGCGTGAAGGGCTACGACAACGATTTCATGAGCTTCCTCGTCGGCGGCAAGTGGAGCCCGCCGATGTCGCCCACGGTCAGCGACGGCGTGCTCTCCTGCCACGGCACCGAGGCCGTGGTCACGCGGCTCTACCCGGGCGGCCCGGACAAAGGCTGGGCCACGAAAATCGCGCAGAGCCAGTGCACGACCGCCGGCTGCCGCGTGCACGACATCACGTTCGACAAGATCCTGAAGGGCCAATATGAGTTTGGCCCGCGCGAGCGGAAAGTCGACGCGGTCGACGTCGACGGAAAGCTGCTCGTCGTGTGGGCGGCCGGCGAGCGTGGCGGCGTGCGCATGCGTTATGCCAAGGCCGAAGACATCGAGCGCGCGGACGACGCGATCCTCTATGACGACCTCTACAAGGACGGCCAGGTCCAGAAGCTCTCGACGCTCTTCGACCTGCGGCTCTTCTCCCGCGAGGGATTCGCGATCCTGCTCCTCTCGACGGTGACGGGCGTGTATGCGCTACGCTTCGACCCCGCGGGCGCGATGACGCCGGTCGACGTCACCTGGGAGTGACGCCGCCACGCGGCATGCCCCCCCCAACGTACCCCTCATTTCTGCCGCCTTGTGTCACGTCCGGGCGGGGCAAGCAGCCACCTGAGGAAGGGCCGTAGGCACGTCGGGCCCCTCCTCGGGCGAGCGGGTCGGGATGCGACCGCGCGCTGGAAAATGCCGCCCGCGTGAGGAGACCCTCTTTTCACTGTCGCTGGCACTCGCTATATTCGTGTTTGCCATTGGATTCGGGGACGGTTCGCCGCCTCCCACGGTCACCGGCGCGCGCGCGGCGTGCGTCCATGGAGGAGCGTGCGATGGGAGCTTGCACGAAGGTGCTGGGAGCGGTCGTCGCGATCGGGATCGCGCTCGGCACGCCTGCTTTGGCTTGGGCACAGGCGCCGCTGGCGCCGCTCTCGGCAGGGAGCCAGCCCTGGCAGCCCGCCCCGGAAATCACACCGGCCGCCCCGTTCGGGGATGGCTACCGCCGCGTCTTGCTCGATACGTTCGAGGCATTCGAGGCGTTCGCGGATCTCACGCGTTATGGCGCGCCGCCCGCCCTCACGCCGGCCGTACAGGTGAGCGTCCCCTCGCAATTGTGGGGCGCGGATATGCGGACGTTCATCCCGCAGAGCCCCGAGCAGCCCACGCTTTACGTGGGACCTGCGCGGGCCCAGCTCATGCCCATCGAGACCGCCACGACGGTGGTGGCCGAGGCACGCGGCATGCAGGGCGTGCTCGTGGGCTTTCAGCTCGAACTGCCCTGGATGATTCCGTAGGGATCCCAAAGGCTTCTGGTCGCCGGACGCGCGTGGTGATCCCCCTGGCCACGCGCGCCCGGTCTTTCTTTCAGACCGACCAGAGCCGCACGCCGCCGCGCAGGCCCATCACGTTGTCGATGAGCACGACATCCCTCGGCAGCCCCTCGGCCTCCACGTGCCGCGCGTTGCCGCCGCCGAGGTAGAGCTTGCGGTGATTGAAAATGGGGGCGATCTGGGCGATCACCCCCCGGACGCGCGTGTTCCACCGGCGCTTGCCGACCTTCTTCCGCACCTCGTTGCTGATCCGATCCTCGTACTTCTGGCGCTTGCGGAACGGGTGATGCCCGAGCTCGATGTTCGGCACGTAATGCCCGTCCACGTAGAGCGCGAAGCCCATCCCCGTGCCGAGCGTGATCAGGATCTCGGTCCCGCGCCCCTCGATGACCCCGAACCCGTGCAGCCCCGCGTCGTTGATCACCCGGGCCGGCTTCCCCGTGCGCCGCTCGATCTCCTTCGCGAGCGGAAAACCGGCCCAGGCCGCGTCGAGGTGCGGCGCGGTGCGCGTCGTCCCCTCCGTCACCACGCCGGGGAATCCCACCGACACGCGATCGAAGTCGCCGAGCCCGCGGATCAGCTCGGCGATCGCGGTGAGCACCGCCTCGGGATCGGCGGGCGCGGGCGTGCGGACGCGGACCCGCTCGGTGAGCGCGTTTCCCTCGCCGTCGAGGACCCTTCCCTTGAGACCCGTGCCGCCGATGTCGAGGACCAACGTACGCATGCCCTCATCGTCCCAGAGGCCGCTCGGCGTGGCTAGATCGATTTGTTCGGGCCGATCATGAGCTCTGGCCGCACGATCGCGTCGAAATCCGCACCCGTGAGCAGCCCGAGCGCGAGCGCCGCCTCGCGCAGCGTCGTCCCCTCGGCGTGCGCTTTTTTCGCGATACGCGCCGCCGCGTCGTAGCCGAGCCGCGGCGCGAGCGCGGTCACGAGCATCAAGCTCTTCTGGAGGTTCTCGGTGATCCGGGCGCGGTTCGGCTCGATTCCGCGCGCGCAGTGCTCCTCGAACGAGGCCATCGCGTCGCCGAGCAGCCGGATCGACTGGAGCGTCGCGTGCAGGAGGAGGGGCTTCATCACGTTGAGCTCGAAGGTTCCGCCCGCGCCGGCGATCCCCACGGCGACGTCGTTCCCTTGCACCATGGCCGCGACCATGATCACGGCCTCGCTTTGCGTCGGGTTCACCTTGCCCGGCATGATCGAGCTGCCGGGCTCGTTCTCGGGGATCGTGATCTCGCCGAGCCCTGCGCGCGGCCCGCTCGACAACCACCGCACGTCGTTCGCGATCTTCGTCAGGCTCGCGGCGAGCGTCTTCAGCGCGCCGTGGGCGAACACGATCGCCTCGTGCCCGGCGAGCGCCTGGAACTTGTTCGGCGCGGGCACGAACGGTAAGCCCGCAAGCGCGGCGATCTTCGCGACCGCGCGCGTGGCGAACTCCGGATGCGTGTTGAGCCCCGTCCCGACCGCGGTCCCGCCGAGCGCGAGCTCGTAGAGCGGCGAAAGCGCCCGCTCGATCATCCCCTTGGCTTGATCGAGCTGCGCGACCCAGCCCGAGATCTCCTGCCCGAGCGTGAGCGGCGTCGCGTCTTGCAGGTGCGTCCTTCCGATCTTCACGACCTCCGCGCACGCCTCGGCTTTCCGGGCGAGCGTCGCGCGCAGCGTGGCGAGCTTCGGCAGGAGGGCGGCGGTGATCTCGGACGCGATCGCGACGTGCATCGCGGTCGGAAACACGTCGTTCGAGCTTTGCCCGAGGTTCACGTGATCGTTCGGGTGGATCGGCTTCTTCGAGCCGAGCACGCCGCCGCTCGTCTCGATGGCGCGGTTCGCGATGACCTCGTTCGTGTTCATGTTCGTCTGCGTCCCGCTGCCGGTCTGCCAGATCGAGAGCGGAAAATGCGCGTCGTGCTGGCCTGCGATCACCTCGTCGGCGGCGGCCACGATCCAGCGCGATTCCTGCGGCCCGAGCAGCCCGAGCTCGGCGTTCGTGAGCGCGGCGGCCTTCTTCACGAGGCCGAGAGCGCGGAGGAAGGGCCTCGGGAAGCGCTCGGCGCCGATCGCGAAGTGGTGCAGCGAGCGCTCTGTCTGCGCGCCCCAGTAGCGGGAGGCCTCGACCTCGATGGGTCCGAACGTGTCGGTCTCGATGCGCGTCGTCATGCCGCTGGCTTAGCAGCGTCCGCGCTTGTCATCTGTCCCGATCTTTGCCACCTTCCGCCCCCGACGATTCTTACGTGGAGTGAGTGATGGCTGGACAGGGCATGGACGCGGTACCCCGGGAGATCTTGCGCGCGGCCTACGAGCGCAAGCCGATCTACCTGCTCAAGATCCCGCTGCATTATGGTCTCTGGGCGGGCCTCGCGTGGGTCCTCTACGCGACGCAGCATCACCGCTTCGCGATCCTGATTGGCATCGTGGTCGCGTTTACGATCGCGAACCTGATCCGCGGGCTCGGGGCGGCGGGGCACGACGCCGTGCACGGAAACCTCTCGCGATCGAAGACGATCTCGTACCTGCTCGCGCTCTTGTGCTGGTCGCCCTCGGGGTTTCCGGTGACGCTTTACGCGAACTATCACCTGCACCATCACAAGATCACGAACACGTACCCCGACGTCGACAACGTCGTGGTCACCGATTACACGAAACATCCCACGCTGGCGAAGATCTTCCTCTTCGTCGTCTACACGTTCGCGTACCCGTTCTATTTCCTCGGGCAGATGCTGAAGTTCTACATGAAGCGCCTCACGCCGGCGCTCCAGGTACGAACGCATCTCGAAACGCTCGGCTACTTCTCGCTCGTGGGCCTGGCAGCCTGGTACATGCCGTTTCAGGTATGGTTCTTCTGCTTCGCCCTGCCCTTCATTTTCGGTGCGATCCTCGCCAGCGTGACGTCGATGATCGAGCATTTCGAGATGCCGGCGACAGACGACGACGCGTACAGCTCACGCACCTACGGGACGAAGAGCGATTTCCTCAATTTCTTGTGGAACAACGTCACGTATCACAACGAGCACCACAAGTACCCGGGGATCCCGTTCTACAACCTGAAGAGCTTCCACCACGCCGCGTATCCCTATTACGACGAGCGGGTGAAGGCCGAATGTTACGGCTCGGTGCTCGGCCCGACGTTCATGCTCTGGGGCCGGATCGTGAAGCTCGACGTCGACAAGCTCGAGGCGAAGTACCAGGACCTCGACAAGCAAAAAGAGCGTGAGAAGATGCTCGCCGTGCAGGGCATTCAGCCCGGCGCGGCCTGACCTGCCTTCACGGGCTGCCGGGCACGCAGATCGCCGTCGGCCCGCCCGCCCCCAGACACGAAAATCCCGGATTGCAATCCTGCGCCGAGCCACAGGGCATCGCGCAGCGTCCGACCTGCGTATTGCAACGATGACCGCCGCACACGATCGCGGTGGCCTCGGAGCACAAGGGGGAGAGCGCGCTCGGCGGGGGCGTGGTGCCTGTCGGCGCTGCTTGTGGCTGCCCGTATCCCGCGACCTGACCTTGGGGCGTGGTGCCATAAAGCGTCGACGGCCCGTACGAGACCTGCTGTCCGGCGACGGTCCCTTGCCCGGGCATGGGCGCGTACGCGTTGCCGCCCTCGACCGTCGGGGGCGAGCCGTCGGCCTGGCTACCGCCGCACGCCGCGAAGAAGAGCACCGCCGCGAGCCCGAGCCCGCCGCGAAAGCCGTGCTGCCCACGATGTCCTAGCCCCATGCCCGAAGCCTAGCGGAGACGAGGGCGGGTGGAAAACCCGAATGAGAGGCGGGGGCGTGCTCGACGCGGTGGGTCAAGATGCGTGGATCGTGGCCGCCGGGCTGTGCTGGGGACGGAGAAAGGCCCTCGGCGTGGGGTGTGTCGACGCGCGTTTTCATTTCACGAATCGACTGCGCAGGCATCACATTTCTCGACAAACGTTTTTCTTGACGGATCCATCGGACAAACGTAAGCGTTGCGCAGCCGTCCAGGAAGGAGGTTCGATGAACGATTCCGTGGAAGAGAACGACAGCGTCGACCTGATCCTCCGCCACGTCTCGCACCGTTTTCCCGAGGACCTCGCGCGGGGCTTGCTTGGCGTGAAGGGCCCGCTCTCGGCCTCCGTGCTCGAAACGCAGGTTGCCTCGCGCCATCGCGAGCTCGACCGCACGCTCGATGTCGAGGTGAAGGGCGAGCGGAGGCTGCTCCACCTCGAATGGCAGGGCGACATGCCTGCAAATATGCCGTTCCGGAGCTACGAGTACCAGTCGTTGATGGCGTTCGCCGTGGCGGCCGAGAGCCGCGCGGGCTCGCAGCTCGTGCCGCCGATCGAGAGCGTGGTCGTGCTCCTGGGAGGCCGAGCGGAGCCCTGGCCACCGCATGGTTCGTACCGCCTCTCGCCCCCAGATGCGCCGTTCTCGGGGGTGCATTTTCGTATCGAGCCCGTGTATCAGCGGACCGTCGCCGAGCTCGCGGCGCGCGGCCCCTTCTGGCTCATTTTTGCGCCCCTCGCGGGGGATGCGGACGAGCCCTGCATTCGGCGGGTCATGGAGGATCTCCGGGCGCAGGTATCGCCCGAGGCATTCGAGGAGCTCGGGGTGGCGATGGCGGTCCTCGCGGAAGCGGATCAGCGAGGCCGTGATCTCCGAAGTGTGGTAAGAACGATGTTACCCAGGGAGCTGGTGATGCAGAACTGGATTTACAAGGAAGGGTTGGAGGACGGTCGGCAGAAGGGTCGTGAGGAGGGCCTCCAGACGGGCCTCGCCCCGCTCGCGCATCAGTTCGAGCGCCGCCTCCGCCGCCCGCTCACACCGACCGAACGTGCGACGTTGGCCGAGCGGCTCCTTCAACAAGGCGCCGAGCGGCTGGGCGATGTCGTCCTCGATCTATCGCCCGAGGACCTCGCCACCTGGCTCGCAACGACGAACGGGCACTGACGCCCGTCCGCTCCTTCACGTCCCCTCCGCCTCCTTGCAGCAGCGGAACCCCTCCTCGTAGCCGTAATCGTCTTCCTTGTGGAACCCCACCGTCGGCCGGCAGCGGCCGCGCACCGGGCCCCACCAGCCGCCTTTCAGGCCGCTCCGGTTCGGGTATTTCTGCTTCGGCCGCACCACCCATTCGTTGATGTTGCCGTTCAGGTCGTACACCCCGAACGGCGACACGCAGCGCGGCATCGAGCCCGTCGGCAAGCGCTGGTCGAGCTTCTCCAGCTCCGCCTTGCACTCCGGGCGCTTCATGCACCGTTCGTACTTGAACAGCTTCTTTTCGCGTTTTCGATAGGGTTTGTCGATGTTGCACGCCGTGGGGTCGCGCTCGTAGCCGTACGTGTACGGCAGCATCGCCTCGCCCTCGCAGGCGAAGTTGAACTCGGCCTCCGCGCAGAGCCGCTTTCCTTTCGCCTCGCAGAGCTTCTGCGCGTCGCCCCACGAGACCAGGAGCGCCGGCAGCTCGCCTTTCTGGTTTGGCCATTCATAACGGTCCATGCAGAACCGCATCGGCGTGCGCTTCTTCGAGAGGCACACCGACGGCTCCTCGTACCGCATGCAACGCTCGCTCACCGTGCTCGCCCCGGAGCCCTCGCCCTGCTCGGAAGCTTTTTTCTTCTTTGCCTCGTCCTTCTCGAATTCGTCGTGGTGCTCCGTGCACCTCTGCTGCACGAGCGGGCAATACGCGCCAGCCACGAGCACCATGTCGCCCGGACAACCCTCGCTCGTCCCAGGCAGCGACGCAGACGCATCCGCATTCGCATCCGCAAACGCATCGGCGTCCGCGTCCGCGTCTGCATCCGCATCCAGCGCTGCATCCGCGAGCGCGGCATCGAACTCGGCAGCCGCCTCCGCGGCTTCGATCGCGGCGTCCGCAGACGCGTCGGGCGCGGCCGGCGTGGAGCCGCCCGAGCACGCAGGGGCCGTCGCCGAGGTGGCGAGCGCGACGCAGAAAAGGAAGCCGAGGCCCAGCCTCGACGACGTCGTGTACCGTTCGCTCATCGGCCCGGGGCGGGGATGATCTTCAGCGCCACGCGCTTGCCGTCGCGCTCGACCTCGACCGTGATCTCGCGACCCGGCTCCAGATCGCCGAGCGCGAAGGTATAGTCGTGCACGTTCGTGATCTCGTGTTTGTCGAGCTTCACGATGATGTCCCCCGCCTGCAGGCCCGCGCGCGCCGCGGGTGCGTCCGGACGCACGCCCGTGAGCTTCACGCCCTTGCCCTGCCACGCGTAGTCCGGGATCGAGCCGAGCGAGACGCGGAAGGCTCGCCCGCCGCCCCCGCCGCCACCCTTGTGCGGATCGTGCGCCGCCGGCGCCTCCACGAACGCGAGCCGCTCCGGGCGCTCCGCGACCGCTTGCGTGAGGCGCGCGGCGAGCGTCGCGGCGAGGTCGATACCGCCCACATCGACCTTGTCGGCCGTGTCGCTCGGCTTGTGGTAGTCGTCGTGCACGCCCGTGAACAGGAACGCGACGGGCACACGCGCTGCCGTGAACGAGGCGTGATCACTCGCGCCGAAGCCCTCGGCGCCGAGCTTCAGCGTGAGCGAGAGACCCGTGTTCGCCGCGTTCACGAGCTCCGGCCACGCTGCCGCCGTCCCCGTGCCGTCGACGACCAGCGTCCGGTCACGCATCCGCCCGACCATGTCCGCGTTGATCATCGCCGTCACCGAGCCGATCGGCACGGGCGGGTGTTCCACCCAGTGCCGCGAACCCAGCGTGCCGAGCTCCTCCGCGCCGAACGCGATGAACACGATGTTCCGCGCGGGCTTCTCGGCGAGCTTCGAGAAACGCCGCGCCACGTCGAGCAGGAGCGCCGTCCCCGAGGCATTGTCGTCCGCGCCGTGGTGAATCTCGCGCGAGCCCGGCGCGCGCGAGTGCGACGTGCCGCCCTTGCCGAGGTGATCGTAGTGCGCGCCGACGACGACGTACTCCTCGGCCGTCTTCGTCCCCGCGCGGGCAGGAAGCCGCGCGACCACGTTCCACGCGTCCGCGAACGTCGGCTCGATCCGCGTCGCCACGGAGAGCTCCGTGCCCGCGAGCGCCTTCGGCTTCACGGCGGCCTTCGGCGCGCTCACCGCAGCGTCGTCCCACTTGATCTCCGGGAACAACGCCTTCGCCGCGCTCCGCTTGATCACCACGGCGGGGATGCCCATCCCGCTCGCGTTCTCCGGCGCGGCGGGCAGCTCCTCGCCTGCGGCCACCACGATCGCCGCGACGGCCTTGTGCTCGCGGGCCGTGCGCAGCTTGTACCGCACGCTCTTGAAGTCGCGCAGCGCCTCGGCGTTCTTGCCGCCGGACTCGGGCTTCGGCGCGCCGTCCACGATCAGCGCCACCTTCCCGGCGATCTCCTTGCCTGCGTAGTCGTCCCACGACGCCGCGGGCGCCGTCACGCCGTGTCCGACGAACACGACCTCGCCCTTCGCGTCGCCCGTCTGCGCGCCTTCCGCCGTGATCACGTCGGCCGCTGCGGGCGTCTTCGCCGCCTTCTGCCCCTTCTTCGCGAGCGAGACCGTCGGCGCTTCGACCTTCGCGCCGACGCGCGCGGAGAACTTCTGCTTGAAGCTCTTCCCGCTCCCGTCCGCATCTCCGAACGCCTCGAGCCCGAGCTCGCGGAAGCGCTTCTCCACGTGCTCGGCGGCTTGCTGCGCGCCCGGATCGCCCGTGCCGCGACCGGCGAACGCGTCCGACGCGAGTTGCTTCACGTCCGCGTCGATCCGCTGCGGATCCCCTTTTTCGATGGGGTTTTCCGCCTTCGGCGCCGCCGCTTGGGCCAGCTCCAGCGGCACGGGCGGCGGCGGGGTGACGGGCTCGGCCGCGGGGCCACAGGCGGCGAGCAGGGCGAGGAGGGACGCGTGGATCGCGAGGCGCCCACGCAGGCGCGGCAGGAGGGTCGGCTTCACGCCAACGCCTCTACCACGAACGGGGGTGCGGGGGCATAACTCGGCTTGTCCGAGCTATGCCCCCAGGTGATCACCAGGGGGATGACTTCTGGGCCGTGCGTACGAGCTCGACGGCGCGGCGGCCGATGTACTCCTCGACGTCGGCGGGCGCGATGTGCCGATCCTTGGCGAAGTCGAACTCGCGCGGCTTGCCGTCGCCGAACGTCACGCGCACGACGGCCGCGTCCCGGGCGAGCTCCACGCGCAGGCTGAAATCGCCGAGCTTCAGCTTGTAGTCGTCCGCCTGCTCGCCGAACGTGGGCACTTGCCCCTTGTCGCGCAGCCGGTCGCGGGTGAAGCGCAGCGCCTCGGCGCCCAGCGAGAGCGCGGCCTCGGCCGTGTGGAGCGCCTCTTGGACGCGCTTTCGATGCCGTTCCTGCTCCTCGGCGTCGCGCTCCGCTTTGGTCTTCGCTGCCTCGATGAGCTCGTCTCGCCAGCTTGCCACGGGGCCTCCTCGTCTCGGACTTTTGTCACGTATCCTTCAGATCGGTCGCGCTGTAAAGCCTCACCGCTTGGGCCTCCTTTTCGGCCGGGCGCGGCTGCGGAGGGGACGGATACGACGCCACGTGGACCGTCTGCGTCGGAAACGCAAACGCCGAGCCGTTTTTCTCGACGATTTCCATCAACCCGAGCAGGATCTCCTCCCGCCACGTAAGAAACTCCGTCCACTCGGAGGAGTCGAACCAGACCATCACCTCGATCGTCAGCGCCGACTCGCCCAAGCCGATCAGGTTCACGTTGATCGCGTCGGGGTAGATGCCCGGCCGCTCGGCGAGATAACCGCGCATCTCCTCCACGATCCGCCGCACGACGGCGGGGCGCGTCGAATACACGAGGCCCATCTTCACGTGCAGACGCAGCCGGTCGCGGGCGCTGTAGTTCTCGATCCGCATGTCCGACAGCCGCCCGTTCGGCATCGTCACGAGCGTCCGGTCGAGCGTCCGGATCCGCGTCGAGCGCAGGCCAATCTGCTCCACGGTCCCCACGAGATCGTCGACCTTCACGTAATCGCCGATGTGCAGCGGCCGGTCCACGCCGATCGTGAACGAGCCGAACAGGTTCTCCAGCGTCTTCTGGCTCGCGAGCGCGACGGCGATGCCGCCGATCCCGAGGCCCGCGATGATCCCCGTCACCTGGAGCCCGAGCTGCCCGAGCACCACGATGAACCCGAAAACCACGAGCAGGACCTTCGCGGCCTTCGTCGAGATCGCCACGAGCGAGAGCGCGCCGCCGCGATCCTTCGTGTCGCCCGCCTTCGCGATCCGCGCCCCCACGCGGTGGGCGAGCACGTCGAGCAGGCCGAAAAGGCCCCAGAGCAGGCTCGCGACGAGCAACGCGTCGACGCCGCGGCCCACCACGTCGCTCGCCGCGCGGCGCAGCGCGATCGCCGGCTCCACGGACCAGAACGCTGTCGTCCCGAAGAAGAGCGTCGCGGGCCCGCGGAGCGCGACGAGCAGCTCGTCGTCCCACTTCGTCGCCGTGCGCCGGGCGATCGGCATCGTGAGGCGCACGAACAGCGCGGACACGAGGGCGCCGATGAGCATCGAGAGCACGAACGCGAGCGGCAGCGCGACCCACTGCCACATGGCCACGCCGTACACCGACTTCGTGTACGCCCAGGTGGGGAGGTTGCGGATCACCCATCCCGGCGTCACGCCGGGCTGCGCGGCGAACAGGGGGATCGGCAGTTCGTCCAGCATGGCGCGCACTGTAGCGAAGGATGCGGCGCGTGGTAGCCTCGTCTCCATGATCGCAATCGGGCCTGTCTCCGCCCGGACCGACGACGGCTGGCACCTGCGCGGCGAGGTCCTCGCCGAAGGCGCGCGGCCCGCGGTGGCGCTGCTCCTGCACGCGATGATGGCGAGCCGCAGGAGCATGGACAAACCACGCGGCGCGGGCCTCGCCGCGACCCTCGCCGCGGCCGGGCTCTCGGTCGTCTCCATGGACCTGCGCGGCCACGGCGAGAGCGGCCCCTCCGCGCGGGAAGGCGCGCGGTACACGTACGACGATTGCGTCCTCTTCGACGTCCCCGCGCTCGTCGGCCTCACCCGCTCCCTGTTCCCGGACAAGCGCGTGATCGTCGTCGGCCACAGCCTCGGCGCACACGCAGCGCTCGTGTCGGCCGGCGTTTTTCCGGACAAGGCCCCCGACGCGATCGCCTCGATCGCCGGGAACTTCTGGTTCCCTTCGGACGAACCGAGCGCCGCGCGGCGCGCCGCGAAGGCGGCCACGCTCCGGACCTGGCTCGCCGCGGCGGAGGCCGTCGGCTATTTTGACCCCAAACCATTACGCATCGGCACGGACGCCGTCGCCTTGCCGTACATCCGCCAGTTCTGGAAGGTGTGGTCCTCCGATCGCTACGGCAGCATCGACGATCGGTACGATTATGCGGAGGCGCTCACCCGCGTCGCCTGCCCGGTCCTCGCCGTGGCGAGCGAGGGCGACAAACTCCTCGCGCACCCCGCCTCCGTCACGCGTTTCTTCTCCCGCATCGGCAGCGCGGAGAAGAGGCTGCGCGTCGTGACGCACGCCGAGCACGAAGGCCGCGCGCCGGATCACATGGGGCTCGTGACCGACGCGCGCTCGCTTCCCGTCTGGCGCGAAATCGCGCAATGGGCGGCCGCGCTCGCCTGACGCGCCTTCAATCGACCTGCAAATGCCAGTGCGGCGGCGCCGACTCTTCGAGCAGGGTCACGCCTTTCGCGTCGTTCACGGCCGCGACGAATGCCTTCTTGTCGGACGACGACATGTCGCGGCTTCGCACGTCCACGGCCCCCGCGCGGAGGTGCGCCGAAATGTACACGCCGCGGGCGATCTGCGATTTGAGCACCTCGTACATCGCGGCCACGACGTCGTCCGGCTCCTTCCGCGCCGCGCGTGCTTTCTCGTAGGCCTGCGTGATCTCGCGCGCGGCCTCCTTGTTCCGGTAGAGCCGGAGCGGATCCCCGCCGACGCGCAGCATCTTGTACATGGCCTTGGCCTGCCGCGCCGCGTCCCGCGTCCCGCTCGTGACCGTGACGTGTTTTCCCGTCCGCCGGAAGTACGCCTCGTCGATCGCGTCGACCTTGTCCGCGACCGGATCCGGCAGCGTCACGTCCGCGACGGCATTCCAGGCCGGCGGTTTTCCCCGTGGTGTCGACTTTTCGAGGCGCGGCGGCGATAACGGCGGACGGGCGGCTTCTTCGGGCGACAGGTTGGGCAGATCGTCGCAGTCGAGGGCGAGCGCGGCGCGTGGTTCGGCCGTGGAGAGGGGCGGCAGAAGGAAGGACGCGTCGAGCTCCGCGACCTCGCGCGAGCAGCCTGCGCCGAGGGCGAGCGCGCAGGCGAGGGCGACCGTTCGGACGAGCGAGCTCCGCATGGGGCGCCCGCGATGTTGCACCGGACAGCCGGGGGCGCCAAAAAAAGCGCGGTCCTTTCGCGACGCTGCGGGATATTCTCGGCGAAATCTGCGGTAGAACGGGCAGACCGGGCTAGACTACCGGGCTGCCCAGGAGACGACGTCATGAGCGCCCCTCGCACGAATGGCACCGCGGCCCCTCGCATGCGCCCGCTCACCGGCGCGGAGTACCTCGAGAGCCTGCGCGACGGGCGTGACGTCTGGATCCGCGGCGAGCGCGTCACCGACCTGCCAAACCACCCGGTCTTCCGCAACGCCACGCGGATGCTCGCGCGCCTCTACGACGCCCTGCACGATCCCGCGCGGCAAAGCGCGCTCACGGCCGAGACGGCCCTCGGCTCGGGCGCCCGGACGCACCGCTTCTTCTGCGTCCCGCGGAGCATCGACGATCTCGTGGCGACGCGCGACGCCATCGCAGAATGGGCGCGCATCACGTACGGCTGGATGGGGCAAAGCCCGGAGGAAGGCGCGAGCCTCGTCGCGACGCTCGGCGCCGCGCCCGAGGTCTATGGCCGCTTCGCCGACAACGCGCGGACCTGGTATCGCAATGCGAGCACGCAGGCCCTCTTTTTCCATCACGCGATGCTCGAACGACGCACGCACCCGCCGAATGCCGCGGCCCCGGCGCCTCTCTACGTCGAGCGCGAGACCGACGCGGGGATCGTCCTCAATGGCGCGACGCCCGTCCCTTCGGTCGCGGCGCTCTCCCATGGGAGCTTCGTCGTGCATCCGGGGATCGTGGGCGACGAGGAGATCCCCCTCTCGTTCGTCGTGCCCATGGGCAGCCGCGGCGTGAAGCTGCAATGCCGCGCGAGCGCCACCACGAACACGAAGCTCCACGGCAGCCCCTTCGACCACCCGCTGACGAGCCGCCTCGAAGAGGACGACGCCGTCCTTTCGTTCGACGAGGTCCTCGTCCCCTGGGAAAACGTATTTCTGTATCGCGACGAAGGCGGCCGAGCCGCGGCCATCCAGCGCGCCTCCTTCGCCGCGCGCGCGAGCTTCCAGGAGTGCACGCGCCTCAGCATCAAGCTCGAATTCCTCGCGGGCCTGCTTTTGCGCTCCGTCGAGGCGGCGGGCACGGGCGGCTCGCCGGAGGTACGCGCCGCGCTCGGCGAAGTCCTCTCCTACCGCAATCTGTTCTGGGGCCTGACCGAGGCGCAGGCGCGGGTCCCGGCGCCCTGGGCGAACGGCGCCTTGCTCCCGAACCCCGAACATGGTTTGTCCTTCCGCATCTTTTCGACCCTCGCTTATCCGCGGCTGCGCGACGTCATCGAGCGGGCGGTGGGCACCGGCCAGGTCTTCCTCTCCGCGAACGCGAGCGACTTCATGAACCCCGAGACGCGGGCGTACCTCGAGCGCTTCGTGCGTGGCGAGAATGGCTACACCGCGCTCGATCGGGTCAAGCTCACGAAGCTGCTCTGGGACGCGCTCGGCGGCCAGATCGACAGCCATTTCGCCTCGGGCGACCGCCTGGAGAGCGCCGACGACATGCGCATCGACGTGCTCTCCGCGGCCACCACGAGTGGCCTCGCCGAGCGCTGCAAGGCCTTCGCGGGCCGCTGCCTCGACGAGTACGACCTCCAAGGTTGGCGCACCAAGGATCTCTTCACGCCGAACGAGCTCGTCCCGGTCGTCTCCTCGCGGAGGCGGCCGTCGTCGTGGTGAAGCCGCGGCCTCGCCTCAGAAAAACCCTTCCAGCGCGATCGCGCAAAGCTCCGCAGGCCGCTCGGGATCGTCGGGATCGGTGACGGCCCAGATCGTCTTTCGCTCCGGATCGAACGTGATCCCCTCGACCTTGCGGCACGAGCCCTCCCCCGAGGGTTCTTCGAGCATGGCATAACGCGCCTGCTCGCCCGTGACAAACCCAACGGCGGCGCCCACGACCGGTCCGTCGTCGATTGCGTTCGGCGTCCCCTCGGCGACGGCGAGGTAAAGCGTCCGCCCGCCGAACGCCGACGCGTCCGTGAAATGCAGCGGCACGCCCTCCGCGAATCCGAGGTCGTACGACGTGTGCCCGAAAATCTCCACCGCGTGGCCTTGGAGCACGCTCCCGGCCACATCCACGGTCGCGCTCGCCCCGGGCCCCGCGCCGCGATGAAAGAGGCGCAAGACCTCGCCCGCCAGCAACGCGCCCTCGATGTTCGGCCGGACGCCGATCCGCGCCTCGACGGCGTCGAAGAGCGGCCCGAGGTCCGTGACCTGCACGCGGCCCGAATCGAGATCCACCGACGCCTTGTGCCGACGCACAGCCGCGGAGCCCGACCCGAGCACGGTCACGACCCGCCCCGGCCCCACGAACGCAGCCTCGAAATCCGGTTTTTTGGATTTCGGCAGCTCGTCCCCGCTCCCTTCGAGCCTCACGCGCGACATCACCCCCGACGCCGGATCGACCCACACCACGGAGAAGGCGTCGTCCTGGATCACGAGCAATCGTTGGTCGTGCCAAACCAGCGCCGATCCCGCTCGCACCCCGGGCAGGGGCCGGGACGTGAGGATGCGGGCGCGCAAATGGGGATCCAGGGAGGCTTTGATCACGACGTCCGCTCTTACCCTGGACCTCGGCCGGACGACAACCTTTCTCTTCCCGGGCCCGCCCGCTCGGACAACTCCCCTCGCCTGCGGCGCATCGAAGCGCCTCGGTGGATCTCGACAAGCTCCCTGAAGAAGGCCGCCGGCGTGTGCAGATCGAGCGCGTCCGTCCCGAGATCGACGGCGGGCGCTTCCCGATCAAGCGAATCCTCGGCGATCGCATCGACGTCTCGGCCCTCGTGTACGCCGACGGGCACGACCTGCTCGCCTGCTCGCTCCTCTATCGCCCCGCGCCGTCCATCGGGGATCCCGATCCGCCCTGGCTCTCGGCCAAGCTCGAAGCCACCGCGGAGCCCGATCGATTCGTCGCATCGTTTTCGCCCGACACGATCGGCCTCTGGCAATACACCATCGAGGCCTTGATCGATCGGTTCGGCACGTTCCGCCGCGACCTCAAGAAACGCGTCGAGGCGGCGCAGGACGTCTCCGTCGACATCCTCGACGGCGCGACTCTGCTCGAACAGGCCGCCAAGGATGCGACCGGCGACGACGCCCTCTCCTTCGCGGCCGTGGCTGCGCGCCTGCGCGACGACACGATTCCGCTCACCGAACGAATCACGCTCGTGCTCGACAGCGGCCTGTGCGTGGCCGCCGCGCGGCACCCCGACCGCCGCCTCGCCACGCGATACCCGGGCATCCTCGAAGTCGTCGTCGACCCCGAAAAGGCCCGCTTCTCCACCTGGTACGAGCTTTTTCCCCGCTCCTTCGGCCCCGAGGGTCGCCACGGCACCTTCGCCGACGCCGAGGCGCGCCTGCCGTACGTCGCCGAAATGGGCTTCGACGTCCTGTACCTCCCGCCGATCCATCCGATTGGCCAGACGAACCGCAAAGGAAAAAACAACACCCTCGTCGCGCAGCGGGGCGACGTCGGCAGCCCCTGGGCCATCGGCGCGCCCGAGGGCGGCCATACCGCGGTGCACCCCTCGCTCGGTACCCTCGACGATTTTGATCGCTTTTTCCAGGCCGCAGCGCGCCTCGGCATCGACGTCGCGCTCGACATCGCCTTGCAGGCCTCGCCGGATCACCCCTGGGTCCAGGAGCATCCGGGGTGGTTCCCGCGCCGCGCCGACGGCACCGCCCGGCATGCCGAGAATCCTCCCAAGAAGTACCAGGACATCCACCCCTTCGATTTCGAGGCCGAAGAGTGGCCCGAACTCTGGCGATCGCTCGAAGGCATTTTCCGGTTCTGGATCGCCCGCGGCGTCCGCTTCTTCCGCGTCGACAACCCGCACACGAAGCCCCTGCCGTTCTGGGAGTGGGTCATCCGCTCGATCAAGCGCGACCACCCCGAGGTCATTTTCCTCTCCGAGGCATTCACGCGCCCCGCGCTCATGCATGGCCTCGCCAAACGCGGCTTCACCCAGTCGTACACCTATTTCACCTGGCGTGTCTCCAAGGACGAGATCACGTCCTACATGCACGACCTCACGAAGACCGAGGTCGCCGAGTTTTACCGCCCGAACTTCTGGCCGAACACGCCCGACATCCTGCCCGAGCACCTCCAGAACGGCGAGCCCGCGGCATTCCTCATCCGCCTCGTCCTCGCCGCCACGCTGTCGAGCTCGTACGGCATGTATGGCCCGGCGTTCGAGCTCATGGAGCACAATCCCCCGCGCGAGGGCGCCGAGGAATATGCGAACAGCGAGAAATACGAACTCCGCCGCTGGGACCTCCGCCGCCCGGACAGCCTGCGCCCCATGATCACGCGCATCAACCGCATCCGGATGGAGCACCCTGCGCTGGCGCGCAACGACAATCTCCAATTTTTCCAGACGGACAGCGACCTCGTCCTCGCCTATGGCAAGACGCACGGGGACGATACGCTGATCGTCGTCGTCAACCTCGATTCGTATCACCAGCACGGCGCGTGGGTCGAGCTCGATCTGCCGGGCCTCACGGACGCGGGCCGGGGCTTCGAGGTCCATGACCTCCTGAGCGGCGCGCGTTATACGTTCCGAGGAAAGCGAAACTGGGTCGAGCTCGATCCGCGGACCTCGCCCGCCTGTGTCTTCCATGCGCGGAGGCTCGCCCGCAGGGAGACCGATTACGAGTATTTCCTATGAAACGCGATCCCCTCTGGTACAAGGACGCCGTCGTCTACGAGCTGCACGTCCGCGCGTTCAACGATCAGAACGGCGACGGGATCGGGGATCTCCCGGGGCTCACGTACAAGCTCGATTATCTCCAGGACCTCGGCGTCACGGCCATCTGGCTCCTGCCGTTCTATCCCTCGCCGCTCCGGGACGGCGGCTACGACATCGCCGATTACACGGGCGTCAGCGAGAGCTACGGCACGCGCGAGGACTTCGCCCGCCTGCTCCGCGAGGCCCACGACCGGGACATCCACGTCATCACCGAGCTCGTCCTCAATCACACGTCGAGCGAGCACGCCTGGTTCCAGCGCGCGCGCCGCGCCCCGCCCGGCGACCCGTACCGTGATTTCTACGTGTGGAGCGACGCGCCGAACCGCTTCGAGGAGGCGCGCATCATCTTCCAGGATTTCGAGAGCTCGAACTGGGCCTGGGATCCGGTCGCGCGGGCCTATTACTGGCACCGATTTTATGCCCACCAGCCCGACCTCAACTTCGACAACCCCGCCGTCCACGAGGCGCTGCTCAAGGTCGTCGATCACTGGTTCGACATGGGCGTCGACGGCATGCGCCTCGACGCGGTGCCGTACCTCTACGAGCGCGAGGGGACGAACTGCGAGAACCTCGCCGAGACACACGCGTTCCTGAGAAAACTCCGCGCCCACGTCGATTCTCGCCACGAGGGCCGCATGCTCCTCGCCGAGGCGAACCAGTGGCCCACCGACGCCGCCGCGTATTTCGGCGCCGGCGACGAGTGCCACATGAACTTCCATTTCCCGCTCATGCCGCGCATGTTCATGGCGGTCGAGCTCGAAGACAGCTTTCCCATCGTCAACATCCTCCGCCAGACCCCGTCGATCCCCGAGTCCTGCCAGTGGGCGACGTTCCTCCGGAACCACGACGAGCTCACGCTCGAAATGGTCACCGACGAGGACCGTGATTACATGGTCAAGGTCTACGCCGAGGAGCGCAACGCGCGCATCAACCTCGGCATCCGCCGCCGCCTCGCCCCGCTCATGCGCACGCGCCGCCGCATCGAGCTCATGAACGCGCTCCTCTTCTCGCTGCCGGGCACGCCCGTCCTCTATTACGGCGACGAGATCGGCATGGGCGACAACATCTTCCTCGGTGACCGCGACGGCGTCCGCACGCCCATGCAATGGAGCTCCGACCGCAATGCGGGGTTTTCCCGCTGCAACCCGCAGCGGCTCTACCTGCCCGTCATCGTCGACCCCGAGTTCCATTACGAGGCCGTCAACGTCGAGGCCCAGCAGGCGAACCCGCAGTCCTTGCTCTGGTGGATGAAGCGCCTCATCGGCCTGCGCAAGCAATACGAGGTCTTCGGCCGCGGCACGATCGAGTTCCTCCAGCCCGACAACCACCGCGTCCTCGCGTTCATCCGCTCCCACCGGGACGAGCACGTGCTCGTCGTCGCGAACCTCTCGCGGTATGGCCAGTTCGTCGAGCTCGACCTCTCGCGCTTCCGCGGCATGGTGCCCACGGAGCTCTTCGGCCGGACCCGCTTCCCCGAGGTCGAAGGCAAATACCCGCTCTCGCTCGGGCCACACGATTTCTTCTGGTTCGGCCTCGAGCGCACCGCGCCTCTCACGATCGCAGCGCGCGAAAGGCTCCCGGTCCTGCTCGCCGAGCAATCCATCGAGAGCCTCGTGAAGCGGCCCGAGGGGCGGCGCGCGCTCGAACGTGTCCTCTGCAATGACCTCGCGACGCGGCGGTATTTCCGCAGCAAAGGCCGCGCGCGTTCGAGCGCCACGATCCTGGACGCCATTCCTCTCGGCGATCCCAGCGCCCCGCTCGCGTGGCTCCTCTTCGTCCGCGTCGATTTCGCCTCCGGGCCTCCGGAGACCTACGTCCTGCCCATCGCCTTCGTGACGGGCGAGCGCGCGCGAGAGCTCGAAACCAGCGCGGCCCACGCCGTCATCGCGGCCGTTCGGTTGCACGTGAGCAATGGGCACACCGAGGTCATCGAAGGCACGCTCGTCGACGCGCTCGTCGACCCCGATCTCGCGAATGCGCTCCTTCGGTTCGTGCGCCAGGGCGCGAGGTTTTCCGGGGCGCGCGGCGAGATCCGGTTCGTCCCGCATCCCTCCCTGCAAAACGTGCCCGAGGAGGCCACCGAGCGCGGCCGGCTCCTCTCGGCCGAGCAATCGAACAGCATCCTCGTGTATGGCGAATCCGTGATGCTCAAGCTCTTCCGCCAGGTCGAGGAGGGAATCAATCCCGAGTTCGAGGTCCAGGCGTTCCTCGACGCGCAAGGCTACCCCAACGTCCCGCGGCTCGGGGGCGCCATCGAATACCAGGTGACCGGGCGTGATCGCACGGTGCTCGGGATGGTCCAGCAATGGGTGCCGAGCCGGGGGAATGCGTTCCAGCTCGCGCTCGAATCCATCGACCTCTTCTTCGAGAGGGTCCTCGCCGATGAAGCCGCGCGCTCGGGCGCCGTGCCGCCCCTGCCGCGGGGCACGTTCACCGAGCGCGCGCGCGGCGCGACGCCGCCCCTCGCGCACGACCTGCTCGGCGCGCAGGTGGTTTGGCTGACCAAACTCGGCCAGAGGACGGCCGAGCTCCACGCGGCGCTCGCGGCCGACACGACCGATGGCACGTTCGGCCGCGAGCCCTATTCCACCTTGCACCAGCAATCCCTTTATCAGGGCGCGCACACGATGCTCGCGCGCACCTTCGACGCGCTTCGCCGGCGGGCGCGCGCCTTGCCCGAGGGCGCGGCAGAGCTCGCGCGAGAGATCGTGCGACGCGAGGACGAGGTCGACCGGCGGTTCAAGGCGATCGGCGCGCGCAAGGTCGACGCCACGCGGATCCGTTGCCACGGCGACTTCCACCTCGGCCAGGTCCTCTTCACCGGCGACGATTTCGTCTTCATCGATTTCGAGGGCGAACCCATGCGCCCGCTCGCGACGCGCCGCTACCGCCGCACCCCGCTCCGGGACGTGGCCGGCATGCTCCGCTCCTTCGATTATGCGGCGGCCTCCGCCCTCGCCTCCGGCCGCGCGCGTCCCGAGGACGTGCCCGTGCTCGAACCCTGGACCTATGCCTGGGTCGCCTGGGCCGAGGCCGTCTACCTCGCCGGTTACCTCGGCGCGGCCGCGGGGAGCGAGTTTCTCCCGAAACACGACCCCGACATCGACCTGCTCCTCGATTTCTACGTGCTCGAAAAATGCATTTACGAGATCGGTTACGAGCTCGACAATCGTCCCGATTGGCTCACCATCCCGCTCCGCGGCCTCGCGCGCATGCTCGAGGGCTGAGCCACCCTACAGCGTCCCCTCGCGCTTGAAGTACGCGCGCGCGTGGGCGACGATCTGCTTGTCGGTCGGGTGATCGAGGGTCTCCACCGCGACGATCCTCGATTTCAGGTCGTGGTGGTGGTTCTCCAGGTGCCGGACGAACGCGTCTTTCGCGTTCGCGGGCCCGACCACGAGGATCTCCTCGGTGCCGGCGAGGAGCATCGCGACATCGTGATAATAATGCGGGTCCTCGTTCGCGTGCCCCGACGAGGCCTTCGGGCCCGCCTTGCGGTGCAGCTTCGAATGCGCGTGGGGTGACCTGATCACCTCCCCGGCATAACTCTCGGGCGTGAGGTGGAAAATGTGGGCCTCATTGTGATCGAGCCAAACGACGGCATGTCGGGTGGTCATGGCAAAGCTGCCATCGCAACGGACGTGCCGCGGGCCAGATCCACAGAAAATCGCTCCGGAGAACGCGAAACGCGACAGATCGCGTCGTCACGAAACGCAAGGCGTGCGTGGCGGCGCAAGGCCTGCGACGGACGTGTTTGCCTGCTGGCTGGATGGCCCGCCGCGCCGCGGATGTGGTAGGGGGAGACCGTGCAGGAAGGTCGAACCCCGATGCAAGAGACCCCCGAGGGCGTCGTTCGGCGCCTCGTGGCCGCGCGCGCGGCGCTCCCGCGCGAGGAGGACCTGGTCCTCGCGTTCGACGCCGACGGGACGCTCTGGAGCGGCGACGTCGGCAACGACCTCTTCGAGACGCTGATCGCCGAGTCGGCGGTGCGCGAAGAGGCGCGCGAGGCGCTCATCGTCGAAGCCCGCGCGGCCGGCGTGAAGGCTGACAGCCGCACGCTCGACATCGCGCAAGGCCTCTACCAAGCGCTCGCGGAAGGCACGTATGAAGAAGTGCGCGCCTTCGCCATGATGGCCTGGGTCTTCGCGGGGTTTTCCCTGGGTGAGGTGGCGGAGTTTGCCGCGCGTGTCGTCGCGTCGCGCGGGCTCGAAGCGCGGCTGCACCGATTTCTTTCGCCCGTCCTCGCCTGGGCCGAGGCGGAAAAGGTGCCCGTGTGGGTGGTCTCGGCTTCGCCGCGCTGGATCGTCGAGGTTGGCGTCGCGCTCCTCGGAATCCCGGCGAATCGTGTCGTCGCGATGACGCCTCGTATCCAGGACGGGCGCATTGCGGCCGAGCTCGCCGGGCGGCCTGTCTATGGGGACCACAAGCCCCTCGCGCTACGCGAGGCGTGCCCGGGCGCGACGCTGCTCGGCGCGTTCGGGGATTCGAATTACGACGTGCCCATGCTCGCTTCGTCGCACGTGCCGGTCGGGGTGCGGCCGAAGGCGGGATTGCTCGCGCGCGCGGCCGAGATGCCGAGCCTCGTCGTCGTTGGGACCTGAGCCCATGGCGACGATCGAGCTCCGCGGACTCGTCCGAAAGCACCCCGGCACCGAAATCCCCGCCCTCGACAAACTCGACCTCGACGTGCGTGACGGCGAAATGCTCGTCCTCGTCGGCCCCTCGGGGTGCGGCAAATCGACGACACTGCGCCTCGTCTCGGGGCTCGACACGCCCGACGCCGGGACAATCCGGATCGACGGGCGCGACGTCACGCATGTCGCGCCGCAGGATCGGGACGTCGCCATGGTGTTTCAGGGGTATGCCCTGTATCCGCACATGAAGGTGCGCGAGATCTTGGCATTCCCCCTCAAAATGCGCGGCATGCCGCGTGCCGAGCAGGACAAAAAGGTCGGGGAGGCGGCGGAGATACTCGGTTTGTCGAAGCTGCTCGATCGGCGGCCCGGCGAGCTCTCGGGCGGAGAGCGGCAACGGGTCGCGATGGGGCGGGCGATCGTGCGTTCGCCGCGGGTCTTTTTGTTCGACGAGCCGCTCTCGAACCTCGACGCCGCGCTCCGGGCGGAGTTGCGCGTCGAGCTCGCTTCGCTCGTGCGCAGGCTCGGCGTCACGAGCATTTACGTCACCCACGATCAGGTCGAGGCGATGACGATCGGCGATCGTATCGCCGTGATGAAGAGCGGCGTGCTCCAGCAGGTGGGGACGCCCAAGGAGATTTACGAGGCGCCGGCCAATGTCTTCGTGGCCTCGTTCCTCGGGACGCCGGCCATCAATCGCATCGAGGCGACGTACCACGCCGGGACGATCGAGGCGCCGAGCCTCCTTTTTTCGGTGCCGGTCACGCTCGGGCTGCCAAACCGCGTCGTCGTGGGGATCCGGCCGGAGCACGTATCGATCGAGCGTGACAAACCACGCCCCGACGACATTTCGATCACCGCGAAGGTCGTGCACGCCGAGCCCCTCGGCGCCGAGACGTATCTGTACCTCGACGCGGCGGGGACGAGGATCGCGGCGCGCATGCCGGGCTGGGGGTCCTTCGCGCCGGGCGACGCGCTCGTGGCCGCGGTCGAGCTGCGCCATTGCCTGTTTTTTGATGCCAAGACGGGCCGAAGGCTCGCGGAGGCGCGAGGATGAGCGCGCGCCTCGGGCGCAGGGACGCGCTGATCACGCTCGCCTCGTCGTTCGCCGCCCTCGCGGGGGCCGGCTGCGCGCGCGGCGGCAAGGACGGCGAGGCGTCGTTGTGGTTCGCGTACGGCGGGACCAACCGCGAGGTGCTGCTCTCGCTGGTGAATCGGTTTAACGCCGAGCAATCCACGTATCGCATCAAGGCCATTTACCAGGGTGACTATTTCGAGGCCCTGGCGAAGCTCCGGACGGCAATCGCGGCGCGCGCGGCGCCGGCGCTCACGCACGTGGTCGGCGAAGTCGTGCCGTACCTCGCGCAGGCTGGTGCGCTCCTGCCGATCGACGAGACCCACCCGGTGACCGGGGACGTCGTCGCCGCCCTCGGGCAAACCGGGTGTTTCGTGCGGGGCGGCGAGCGGCCGATCGTCTGCGCGCCTTTCAATCGATCGACGCCGATTGCGTATTACAACCGCGCGATCTTCGACGCGCTCGGCCTGCGCCCGCCGACCACCTGGAAAGAGCTCGAATCCGTGGCCCGCGCGGCGACCGTCCGTGCCAAGGACGGGACCGTGACCCGCCATGGATTCACTTGCCCCATCGATTGGTGGTTCTGGGTCGCGCTCGTGGGCCAAGCGGGCGGGACTGTCGTGGAGGACGACGGGACGCCCTCGCTCGGCGGCGAGGCCGGGGTGCGCGCGCTCGAATTCTGGCAGCGGCTCGTGCACGAGGAGCGCACGATGAAGCCGCCGCCCGGACGCGATTACAATGCCTGGCAAGCCACGAACACCGATTTCCTCGCGGGCCGCGTGGCGATGATCTGGACCTCGACCGCGTTCCTCAAGTACCTCGAAACGAACGCCAAATTCCCGGTCGGCGCCGCGCCGCTGCCGGGGGACGTACGCCGGAGCGTGCCCACGGGCGGCACGATGTTCGTCGTGCCGACCGCCTCCTCGGAGCACGAGCGCCCCGCGGCCCGCGCCTTCCTGCAATGGATGATGGAGCCGCGGCAAGCGAACGAATGGGCCACGCGGACGGGGTATTTGCCCGTCTCGCAAAAGGGGCTCGCCGAACTCGAAGCGAGCGGGTATTACCGCGAGCACCCGAACGACCGGGTCGCGCTCGATCAATTGAAGGACGCGTTCGCGTGGCCGTGGGCGCCGTCCTTGTTCCGCATCCAGCGCGAGGCGGTGCAGCCGCGGCTCGAAGAGGCCGTCCTCGTCAGGAGGGACGCGCGGGCGACGCTCGACGAGGCGCGCCGCGCGGCGGGGGAGCCATGAAGCCGAAGCGCCCGCTCGATCCTTATCTCTTCCTCGCCCCGACGGCGCTCGTGCTCGGCCTCTTCTTTTTCTGGCCGCTCGCGCTCGTCTTCAAGAACAGCTTTTATCGCTGGGACATGCTCACGCCTCCCGAATGGGTGGGCACGGCGAACTACGGACAGCTCCTCGCGAGCGGCGAGCTTTGGGGCACGATCGGGCGGACGCTCTCCTACAGCGTCGTGGTCGTGGTGACCTCGCTCGGCCTCGGCCTCGGCCTCGCGCTCGCGCTCGATCGCCCCGGAAAGCTGTATGCCTTCGTGCGGGGCGCGGTCTTCAGCGCGTACGTTGTCTCGTGGGTCGCCGTGGCCCTCTTGTGGATGTGGATCCTCGACGCGGACGGCGGGCTGCTCTCCACGCTTTGCCGCTCCATCGGCATCGTCCCCAAGAACTGGCTCGGGGATCCCGCGGTCGCGCTCTACACGCTCGCGGCCGTGAGCGTCTGGAAAATCACGGGGTATTCGATGGTGATTTTCCTGGCGGGCCTGCAGGACATCCCGCGCTCCTTGCACGAAGCCGCGGCGCTCGACGGGGCCGGGCCCATTTCGCGGTTCCTTCACGTCACCTGGCCCATGTTGCGCCCGAGCGCCTCGTTCGTCGGGACGACCAGCTTGATCCTCTCGTTCCAGGCCTTCGACGTGGTCCGCGTGATGACGCAGGGCGGACCCGTGAAATCGACGACGGTCTTCGTCTACGCGATTTACGAGCACGTCTTCGTGAACCTGCGCGTCGGGCGGGCGAGCGCGATGACCGTCGCGTTTTTCGTGCTCCTGCTCGGGCTCACGGCCTTGCAGCTCGGCTCCTGGCGGCTCGGCCGCACCGGCGCGAGGCGCGCATGAAGCTCGCCTTTTCGCGCATCCTGCTCGTCGTCGTGGCCCTGCTCTGGGTCGGGCCGTATGCGTGGATGGTGCTGACCTCGCTCCGGACCTTGCCGGAAATCGTGGCGGCGCCCGCGTGGCCCCTCCCGAAATCGATCCAGTTCGACGCCTACCGCGAGGTCCTCACGGCGATCCCCGTCGGTCGGTATTTCCTCAACACGACAGTCATGGCCGTGGCCATCGCGCTCCTCCAGATCCTGCTCGCCTTGCCCGCGGGATACGCGCTCGCCAAGTTGCATTTCGTCGGCAAGAAGGTGGCGTTTGCCCTCGTGCTCGCGTGCCTGCTCATTCCAGCGCAGGTGACATTCGTCCCGGTCTTCTCGATGCTCGGCCCGCTCGGCCTCGTGAACACGTTCGCGGCGCTCGTCTTGCCGTTCGGCGTGAGCGCGCTCGGGACGTTCCTCGTGCGGCAAGCGCTGCTCTCCGTGCCCGACGAGATGATCGAGGCGGCGCGGCTCGACGGCGCGAGCGAGCTTCGGATCGTCTACGGCCTGCTTGCCCCGATGTTACGGCCGACGCTCGCGTCGCTCTTCCTCTTCAGCTTCGTGTTCCATTACAACGATTATTTCTGGCCGCTCGTCATGACCACCGACGACGACGTGCGCACCTTGCCCCTCGCGGTGGCCTTGCTCCGCGAGCAAGGCACGGGCGTGCGCTGGCATATCGTGATGGCGGGGAACGTGATTTTGAGCTTGCCCGTGCTCGCGCTCTTCGCGGCGGTGCAGAAGCAGATCCTGCGGGCGGTGACGGCGCGCGTGGGCTGAAGGGCTACGGGTTTTCCGCCGATCGGTTTTGCGGGAGGGGTGAAGATTCGCGGCCGCGCGCTCAGTCGCGGCCGCCGAGCGGGTCCTTGCGCGTGGAAACCAGGAACGGATTGCCGCGCGGCTGCACCGTCGTGGTCGCCGCCTGCGTGGCCGGCGTCTCGCTCACCGGCTTGCGCGGGATGCGCACCTTGGGCTTGGGGAGAGGCTGGGGCTGGGGCTTGGGGAGGGGCTGGGGCTCGACGGCCGGACTGAGGGCAAGCTCGATCGACGCCTTGGCCTTGGCGATCTGCGCGAGCGCATTCGCGCGCTCCCGCGGCCGGGCCGCTGTCGCTTGCTCGACCTCTTGCTCGGCGCGATCGAGGAACGCGAGGCCCCGCGCGAGCTTGAGCCGCGTCACCTGCTCGGCCGAGGGGAGCTCCGCGTCACACGCGGCCGACTCCTGCACCGCGCCCCTGCCGACGACGACCACGAGCGCTCCCGCGAGCACGAGCGTCGAGACCTTCCACACATTCACCATCGGTTCCTCCCTCCGAGCGCAAGCTTAGCGCGCTCGCCATGTGGCGAGGTCGGGCCTCGATGTGACCAACTTTTTTTCGGGACGAGGCGATCGCGGCCCGGTCAGGGCGAAAGTTCGAGGAAAAACGCGTCGAACCCGCCGGCGCTCTCAGGCTCGTCCAGGATACCCACGAGCTTGCTCTGGAAGCCGCCGACGAGGAGCGGACGGCCCGTCTTGGGGGAGACGTCGACGGCGGTGATCCCCTGCGCCCAGGCGTCGCCAAAGTCGTGGCCCCAGACCACGTCGAGGGTCCCGCCCCGCAGCTTGAAGGCGCAGGCGTCCGCGTCGAGCCCGCTCTCCGTTGCGAGGAGCTTGATGCCAAGCTGGAGCTGCTGCGAGAACAGGCAGCCGATCACGACATCCCCGGCCGGATCGAACGCGACGCCGGTGCCGGCTTGGATCCCGGGTCCTTGAAACGCCGCGCTCCGGAGGAGCGCGCCGTCCGTCGGCGAATAAAACGCGGCGAACATGTCCCATACGTGCATGTCGTCGTTCGTGTATTGCTTGCCGAGGAGGTCCATCTTCCCGCCGCGGAAATTGCCGACGAGCGCGATTTCACCGGTCTTCGGGGAGATGTCGATCGCGTCGACGATCTGGTCGCCCGACCCGCCCATCCTCTGCGCCCACGTCACATCTCCCGACGCCGCGTCGAAGCGCGCGAGAAACATGTCTTTCCACTCGGTGAGCTCTCCTTCGAGCGGCCCGAGGGAGCTCTCCCCATCCATGAGACCCGCCGCGACGACATCGCCGTCGTCCGTGATGGCGAGCGCGTAGACCGCCTGGAATCCGGCGCCGCGCACCGGCACCCTCCAGCGGAGCTTGCCGGTGCGATCGTAGGACACCAAAAACCCGTCGCCCGTCCCTGACGCCTCGAGGGCTGCCTTGTCGCCGAAATCCACCGTCCCTGCGAACGAGCCGCCGAGGTACACGTTGCCCGCCGGATCGAACGCGACGGCGTGCGCCACCTGGTAGGCCTGGTCCCCGAAGGCCTTGAGGTACACGAGCGCGCCCTGCGCATCGAACACGGCCAGAAACGCGTCCCGCGAGTTCGCCTGCGAGGCGTACGACTCGATCCCGATCTGGAGCGTGCCATTGAAATACCCGGCCACCGCGACCTCCCCGGCCGGCGCGACCGCGAGGCTCGCGACAGTGACGAGCGTGCCTTCCTTCCCCGGCACGAACTTGCCGGACCAATCCGAGATCGCCCCATCAGGGCCGCGCCGGGTGAGCAGGACGTTGCCCTCTTTCGGCACGCCGTCGGCCTCCGTCGTCCCCGACCCGAAGCCGCCCATGAATACCACGCCGTCGTTCGAGGCCGCGACAGCATGGAAGGCATCGTCCTTCGCGGTGACGACCCCGTGCTCGACCGCGACCGGCGTCCCCTTGCAGGCCACCTCCGCCGTGCAGCCATCGCCCAGCCCCGGCGGAGGCGGAGGCTCGTACTGCGACACCGTGCATCCCCCCACGGAAGCGAGACCCGAACCGAGAACCACCGCAAGCGCAAGCTTCCTCATACGCCATCTCCCGTGGAGCGCCGGGCCGGCGCCTTCCAAGCAGGCGTGAGCACGACGCAATGCGCCAGATTGTCGAGGCGCCTGGAAGCGGCGTCAACTTCTGGAAATGTGTAATCTTTTTCGCAGGGAAGGCGAAAGGGGGGCGAGGCGGCGGAGATCAGCCGATGGCGGCGAGCGCGGCGTCGTAGTTCGGCTCCTGCGCGATCTCGGGGACGAGCTCGGCGTGCAGGACCTTGTTGTCGCCGTCGAGGACGAGCACGGCGCGCGCCGCGAGGCCGGCGAGGGGGCCGTCGGTGATCTCCAGGCCGTAATCCTTGCCGAACGAGGAGCGGAACGCGGAGAGCGTCTCGACGTTGGCGAGGCCCTCGGCGCCGCAGAAGCGCTTCTGCGCGAAGGGCAGGTCCTCGGAGATGTTCAGCACGGTCACGCCCTTCTTGGACGCGAGCTCGTTGAACTTGCGGACCGAGATGGCGCAAACGGGCGTGTCGATGCTCGGGAAGATATTGAGGATCTTCTTGCCCGAGAACGTCGCGAGCGAGGCCCGGGCGAGGTCGCCCCGGAGGAGCTGGAAATCGGGCGCCGCGCTGCCCTGCTTCGGCAGCTCGCCGGACGTGTGAATCGGATTGCCCTTCAGCGTGATCGTCGCCATGTGGATCGTCTCCCTGTTTGGTTTGGCGCGGAGTGTACACACAAGGGCGAACGCCACAAGGGGCGAACGTGACCCTACGTGACGTCCGGCAGACCCTCGACGCCCACGAGCTTCGTGCTGACTTCGTAGAGCCGGCGCTGGAGCACGCGATCGTGCGACGCTTTCGACGAGGCCTCCTCGTGCTCGTCGGAGAAGTATTTGCAGGTGACCTCGGCGAGCGCAGGGTCGATCGCGAGCCGCACGGACGTCGCGGCCCCCTGCGCGACCGTGCCCCCGCCCATGCCGAAGCCGCTGCGCAAGAGCTTCGTGCCGATCACCCCCGGATGCAGCGCGTTCGAGGTGATGCGCGTCCCGGCGAGCCGCCTTCCCATTTCATACGCGAAAAGCACGTTCGCGAGCTTCGACGTGGCATACGCCGTATACCCGTGAAAATATCGCTCGGACGTGAGATCGCCGAATTCGATCTGCCCGCGGTTGTGGGCGATCGAGCTCACGGTGACGATGCGGCCGCCGTCGCTCGCGCGGAGCTTGGGGAGCAAGAGGTGCGTGAGCAGGAACGGCGCGAGGTGATTGACGGCGAACGTCATCTCGAATCCGTCCTCCGTGAGCTTCCGCTCGTGCATGAAGACGCCGGCATTGTTCAGCAGCACGTCGAGCCGCTCCACGCGGCCCGCGACCTCTGCGGCGAGCGCGCGGACGGAGGACATCGACGAGAGATCCGCGGCGACGGGCACGAGGTCGTTCGAATGGCTCTCCCGCGCGAGCGCTTCGCAGACCGCGTTCGTCTTGGCCGTGGTCCGCCCGTGCACGAGGACGCGGGCGCCGCGCCGAAGGAGCTCGAGCGCGGTCTGGCGCCCGATTCCGTCGGTCGCGCCGGTGACGAGGACGATCCGCTGCTGGGACATGATGCCGTTTACCTCTCCCGCACGCGGGAGCAAAAAGGAAGAAGGGGGTAAGGAGGGGGAATCAGACCGTCAAGGCGCGTTCGCGGGCTCCGGCGGCCCGGCGTCCTTGACCGCGACGGAACCGATGAGCGACATCGTGCGGCGCTCGTAGTTCGGGTCGTCGCTCGTGGACTCGAAGTAGATGCGCGATCCGTCCTCGGAGAAAAGCGGATATCGCTCCTTCCAGGGGTTCTGCGTGAACCGACGGACGTGTTTTTGCTCCACGTCGAACAGGAACACGTCCCCGTGCCGGGTGAACGTCACGAGCTTGCCGTCGGGCGAAAAACTCGGGTTCTCCACCGACCCGATGTCGAAGCGCAGGAGCTTGCCCGCCTCCATGTCGAACATCGAAAGGCCCAGGGTCTCCATGACGAGCTTTTTGCCGTCGCGGCTCGCTTCGAGCGCCGAAAAGCGGTCGTGGGGGTCCACCTCGTAGAGCCGCGTCACGGCCGGCGGCGAGGCCCCGAGGTCGGCGACGTACAACGTCTGGTGCAGAGGCTTGAACGCGGCCTCGCCCGACGCCTCCTCGCTCGGCGCGGGCGCATTCTCCTGCAACCCCGGCATGTGCAGGAACGCGAGCCGGTTCGGGTCGAGCCAGGCGAAACCCGAGAAAAAGCCGCCCTCGGGCGCGCGCTCGTAGAGCGTCTTGCCATCGTCGAGCGAGACGACGAGCAGGTTGCCCGGGCAATCGCGGCAGGGACGATCATAAAGCGCGGTCGCCTTGCCGCCCGGCGCGACCTCGGGCGACGAGAATCGGTGATCCTCGTCGATCCGCAGGCGCCGCGCCTTGCCGTCGGGCTCGACCACGGTGAGCGTCTTCGCCCAGCCGAACAAATCTTCCGCGAACACCACGCGCCCGCCGTCCGGCGCGGCCGCCGGATAACTGAAGAGGTGATACCCGCTCCAGAGCAGCTTCCGTTCGCCGCCGGGCTTTCGCCATTCGAGCGTTTCGAGCCCCGTGATCCACGAGAGGTTCATCGTGCGCGGCGCAACGAAGGGCGTGATGTCGGCCGTCTTCACGAGAAACCCGGGCGCGGCCGAACCGCCGAGCGCGTCGTCCGCCCCGAGCACGCTGTGGTAGGTGACCTTCGCGGGGCCCCTGTCGAACTCCTTGCGGCGCTTCTCCAGGTCCTCGTACGTGCGCTGCGCGTCGCCGAGGCGACCGCCGCGGACCTCGACGTATTTTTTCGCCTTGGCGACGTGATCGGCGAGCTTGATGTCGTTGCCCTGGAAAATGCTCTGGAGCGCCGGGTGCTTGACCAGGTGCGGGACGACCTGATCGAAGGCCTGGAGCGCGAGCGTGTCGGCGAGGCGGCGCAAGGCGTCGACCTTCTGCTTGCCCCCCGCCCAGCCGACGAGGCGGCCGCTCTGCGCGACCTCGTCGCGGACGTGGCGAACCTCGAACGAAGCGTCGGCGCGGACCTCGAAGTACCCGCCGGAGACCGGATGCTCGATCGTCTCGGGCGTGAGCTTCGCCTTGACGATGAACGCGGCGCGGAGCTTCTTCGCGGCCGCCTCGGGGCTCTCGGCCTCGCGCAGGACGTCGAGGACCTCGGGGTCGCCGGCGCGCACGGGCTCGAAGCCGATCGCGTCGAGGCGCTGGCAAAGCTCGTTCACGAGCCGCGCCGAGGCGCGCGAGCCGTCCCAGAAGTGCCCGTCGAGATCCACGGCGACGATGACCCGCAGCGGCTCGGGCTCGGCGAGCGAGCGCAAGCCGAAGAAGCCGGCTGCGCCCGCGAGCGCGCCGAACACGGCGACGACGGGCCAGAAGCGGCGCTTCTTGGGGACGAGCTCCGGCGGGATCTCGGTCTCGGTCTCGGCAGGCTCGGCGGGAGTGGTCATGGCCGTCGTTCGCGCATAACCTCGCGGCGGGCCGGAGGCAATGGTAGCGTGGCCCGTCCGCGTCGGAGGGGGGGGGAAACCTATGCTCGGGATCGGGGAGACCCTGGGGGGGCGGTACGAGCTCGTGCGGCTCGCGGGGACCGGCGGAATGGGGGAGATCTACGAAGCGCGGGAGTGCTCGACGGGCAAGCGGCTCGCCGTGAAGGTGCTCCGGGCCGGCCCGGACGACGCTGCCGCGCGCTTCGAGCGGGAGACGGCGATCCTGTCCACGTCCTCGCACCCGCATATCGTGCGGTACGTGGCGCGCGGCGTGCTGCCGTCCGGAGAGCCTTGGCTCGTGATGGAGTGGCTCGAGGGGGAGGACCTCGCGAGCCGCCTCCGGCGGGGTCCGCTCGGCGTCGCCGAGGGCGTTCGATTGCTCCGCGCCGCGGCCGAGGCGCTCGGCGCCATGCACGCGCGGGGCGTCGTGCATCGGGACGTCAAGCCGGGCAACCTGTTCCTCGTCGGCGGGCGCATCGAGGGATTGAAGGTCCTCGATTTCGGCATTGCGCAGCTCCCCGGCGCCTCGCGGCTGACGGACACGGGGTTGATCCTCGGCACGCCCGGGTACATGGCCCCCGAGCAAGCGAGGGATCGTGAAGGGGTCGACGCCCGGGCCGACGTCTTTTCGCTCGGCGCGGTCCTCTTCGAATGCCTGACCGGGCAGCGCGCATTTCCGGGGGCGACGTTCCTGGCCGTCCTGAGCAAGACGCTCTTCGACGAACCCCCGCGGCTGCGGGCACTCGTCCCTCGGGCGCCGGAGGGGCTCGAAATGCTCCTCGCGCGAATGCTTTCGAAACACCCGGAGGGCCGGCCGGCCGATGGGCGGGCCGTCGCCGCGGCCCTCTCGACGTCGTGGCTCGTCGACGACGCCCCGGCAAAGGAGCGCCCCCGGAGCGCGCTCACCGGGAGCGAGCGGCGCACGGTCGTGCGGCGACAGATCGCGGAGGGCCCGCGTTTGCTCCTCGGAAAGCCGACGCCGTACGTGGGCCGGGAGCGCGACCTCGCGCTGGCCTTGCAGCTCTTCGACGAATGCGTGGAGGACGGGGTCGCGCAGGGCGTGCTCGTCGTGGCGCCGCCGGGCATGGGCAAATCGCGCCTGGCCCACGAGTTCGTGCGGGAGCTGCGCGCGCGAAGCGGGTTCCTTTCGATCTGGCACGCGCGCGCCGATCTGCTCCGGCAAAGCTCGGCGCTCGGCCTGCTCGGGCAGGCCCTCCGGAGCGCGTGCGGGCTTCGCGAAGGTCTGCCGCTCGAAGCGCGGAGGGAGGCGCTGCTCGCGCGTATCACCGAGCGCATGGGCCCCGCCGGGCGGCCCGTGGCCGAGATGCTCGGCGAGATCACCTCCGCGCCCTTTCCGAACGCGGAGAGCGCACAGCTCCGCGAGGCGCGCAAGAACGCCCAGCTCCTCGCCGAGCGCATCCAGGACGCCTGGCTCTCCTTCGTGCAGGCCGAATGCAGCGCGGCACCGGTGCTGCTCGTGCTCGACGACTTGCAATGGAGCGATCGGCCGACGGTGCAGATCGTGGACGCCGCGCTGCGGGAATGCGGGAGCGCTCCGCTCTTCGTGCTCGCGCTGGCGAGGCCGGAGGTCCACGACGCCTTTCCGAACCTCTGGTCGAAGCGGCGTTTGTACGAGCTTCGGCTCCGCAAGCTCGGCCCGAAGGCGAGCGAGGAGCTCGTCCGGCACGTGCTCGGCGACGCGGCGTCCGAGGAGACCGTCACGCGCATCTGCGCCCTCTCCGACGGCAATGCGTTTTACCTGGAGGAGCTCATCCGCGCGGCAGAGGAGAAACAAACCACGCTCCCGGCGACCGTGGTGTCGATGGTGCAATCGCGGCTCGCGCAGCTCGACGGGCCGGCGCGCCGCATCCTGCGGGCGGCGAGCATCTTCGGGGAGACGTTCTGGCCCGGGGGCGTCGCGGCCTTGCTCGGCGCGAGCCTCCACGCATCCGAAATGCAGGACGCGCTTGCGCGGCTCATGGAGGGCGAGCTCATCGCAAAGGCGCACGAGAGCCGATTCCCCGGCGAGGAGGAATTCCGCTTTCGTCACGCCCTGCTCCGCGAAGGCGCGTCTTCGATGCTCCTCGGCGAGGATCGGGCGCTCGGCCACCTCCTCGCCGGAGAATGGCTCGAACGGCACGGCGAGCAGGACCCGACGGTGCTGGCCGAGCATTTCGAGCGCGGCGGCGACCTCGAACGCGCCTGCCATTACCACGCCCGCGCGGCCGAGCGGTCGACGGGAGATACGACGGCGGCGCGCATCGAAGGTCCTGCATTTCGACGGAACTCCCTCGAAGACGTGCCGGCGTATCGGAGGCTCCTCGCGCTCGCGGAGGAGCTCGGCCTCGGGGAGGCGCCTTGAGCACGGACGAGGGCCTCTCGCAGGCCGAAGCGTCGAAGCGCCTCGCGTCGCACGGGCGCAACGAGCTCCTCGGCGGGCGCCGCCGCGCGGCGATCGTGGAGTTCTTGGCTCGCTTCAAGAACCCCCTCCTTCTCCTTTTGCTCGCGGCGTGTGTCGTCTCGGCGGTGACGGGGGACCTCGGGAGCTCGACGATCATCATGATCATGGTCGTGCTCAGCGTGGTGCTCGATTTCTTGCAGGAGCACCGCGCCGGCCGCGCGGTCGAGGCGCTGCGCAAAGCGACGCGGGTCCACGCGACCGTCGTGCGGGACGGCGCGCCGCGCGAGGTGCCCATCGAGGAGGTCGTGCCTGGCGACGTCGTGCTCCTCGCGGCCGGGGACCTCATCCCCGCCGATGGAACGCTGCTCGAAGCGCGCGACCTCTTCGTCAACCAGGCGCTCTTGACGGGCGAGCCTTATCCCGTGGAAAAACATCCCGGGCCGAAGACGGACGAGGTCTTCATGGGCACGTCCGTGCTCAGCGGCAGCGGCAAGGCCGTGATCACACAGACGGGGACGAAGACGGCGGTCGGCAAGATCGGCGTCGCGCTCGCGGGAAAGCCGCCGCCCACCGCATTCGAGCTCGGCACGCGGAGTTTCGGGCTGCTCATCCTGCGCTTGGCGATGTGGATGGTGCTCTTCGTGCTGCTCGTGAACCTCGTCCGCGAGCGCACGTGGCTCACGTCGTTCCTGTTCGCGCTCGCGCTCGCGGTGGGCCTCACGCCGGAGCTGCTCCCCATGGTCGTCTCGGTGACCCTGGCGCGCGGCGCGCTGCGGATGTCGAAAAAGAAGGTGCTCGTGAAGCGGCTCTCGGCCATTCACGACCTCGGCAGCATGGACGTGCTCTGCACGGACAAGACGGGCACGCTGACCGAAGCGCGCATTCGCCTGGAAAAGCACCTCGACCCGCAGGGCCGGGACAGCCCGCGGACGCTCGAGCTCGCGTACCTCAACAGCCATTTCGAGTCGGGCCTGCGGAGCCCGCTCGACGAGGCGATCCTGCGGCACGAGACGGTGGACGTCGGCGGCTGGGAGAAGCTCGACGAGGTGCCCTTCGATTTCGAGCGCCGGCGTATCTCGGTGCTGGTCCGTCGAAACGGAGACACGCGGCTCGTCGTGAAAGGCGCGTTCGAGGAGGTCCTGCGGGTCTCGACGCACTATGAGGGGAAGGGGCCCGAGGACGTCCGTCCCCTCGACGCGGCGGCGCGGCGCGCCTTTTCCGAGCGATTCGAGGCCCTCGGGCGGGAGGGATACCGCGTGCTCGGGATCGCCTGGAAAGCCGAGGCGCCCGCGTGCCAGCACGTGGTGAAAGGCGACGAGATGGAGCTCGTCTTCGCGGGGTTCGCGGCCTTCGAGGATCCGCCGAAGGAGAGCGCGGGCGCGGCGCTCCACGCGCTCGCGGGCGCGGGCGTGTCGGTCGTGATCGTGACGGGGGACAACGAGCACGTGGCCACGCACGTCTGCCAAAAGCTCGGCATTCCGGTGCGTGGATGCTTGACGGGGGCGGAGCTCGACAAGCTCGACGTGCACGCGCTCGGGGCGCGCGTGGAGAGCGTGAACCTGTTTTGCCGGCTGAACCCGACGCAAAAGAACCGGGTGATCCTCGCCTTGAAGAAACGAGGGCGGGTGGTCGGGTATCTCGGCGACGGGATCAACGACGCGCCGTCCTTGCATTCGGCGGACGTGGGGATTTCGGTGGACAGCGCGGTGGACGTGGCGAAGGAGGCGGCGGACATCCTCCTGCTCGAACGGGACCTCTCGGTGGTGGCGGAGGGGATCGTCGAGGGGCGCCGGACGCTCGGCAACATCCTCAAATACATCCTGATGGGGACGAGCTCGAACTTCGGCAACATGTTCAGCATGGCCGGCGCCTCGCTCTTCCTGCCGTTCCTGCCGATGCTGCCGGCGCAGATCCTCTTGAACAATTTTCTCTACGACCTCTCGGAGCTGCCGATCCCGACGGACCGGGTGGACCCGGACTTCGTGGCCCGACCGCACCGGTGGGACATGCCGTTCATTCGCCGCTTCATGCTGGTGATCGGGCCCGTGAGCTCGCTCTTCGATTTTGCCGCCTTCGCGCTGCTGCTCCACCTCTTCCAAGGAGACGAGCGGTTGTTCCAGACGGGCTGGTTCGTCGAATCGCTGGCGACGCAGGTGCTCGTGATTTTCGTGATCCGGACGCAAGGGAGCGCGCTGCGGGGAAGGCCGAGCCGGGCGCTCTTCGGGACGAGCCTTTTCGTGGTGGCGCTGGCGGTGTTCCTTCCCTTCACATCGCTCGGGGCGAAGGTGGGCTTCGCGCCGCTGCCGCCGGCGTTTTTCTTGATGCTGGTCCCGCTCGTGGCGGCGTATCTGGGGACGGTGGAGGTCGTGAAGCGGTGGTTTTATCGGCGGTTCGGGTGGGCTTGAGCGGCCGCCGTGTGCACGCGCGCGGGCTGCGGGGCGCATCCGTGGGAGAGCAAGACGAGGAGGAAGAAGCGCAGGGGGCTGGATTTCATGCCGTGTGCGCCTCGCAGGGTGTGGGCACGTTTCGTCTTGACAGCACGCGCGATCTTCGTGAGCAAGGGCGGATGGATGCTGCCTCCCTCTATCTCGTCGGCCGGAAACTAGCCACGCTCGCCGAGCGCGCGATGGCCGCTCCGGAGGGGGTGCCTGACGAGCCCTCGGTCGAGCACCTCGTGCTGCGTGCCGTGGCCGAGCGGCTCGTGCTGCGCGCCGTGATCGAGCGCCCGGGACTCACCGCGAGCGACCTCGTCACGCAGCTCTCGATCGCGCAAAGCCGCATCTCTCAGGTGATCGCCGAGCTCGAGCGCAAGGGATTCGTCCGCCGCTTCCCGGACGCGGACGACCGACGCAAGCAGCGCATCGAGGCCACCGTGCATTACAAGGAGACCGTCGAACAACGCATGACACGCAGCGTCGAGGAGGCGATCGAACCCCTCCTAACCCACGCCACCGCGCGCGAGCGAGCCCGCGTGCTCGCGGCGCTGGAGCTGGTCCACGACCTCGTCCTGCGCGCAGGCGAGCAGGACGAGGATGGCCCCGAGGCGCCCGAGAAGAAACCGCCGCGCCGGGGGTAGATGAATCTGTGCAGATACATCTACCCCCTAGATGAATCTTGACAGATATATCTAGCCTGATACTGTCCATGCGTGCGAGCGGGCAGGCCGTTCGTCTTTGCTTGTCGCCCTCTGCGCATGGAGGAACCATGAGACGTTCCATCGTCGTGTCCTCGTTCCTGGCTCTTGGCTGCGTCGCCGGATGCGGCGCCGCCGAGAATCCCGGCGGCTCGACCGGTCCCACGTATTACAAGGACATCGCGCCGCTCGTGAACGAAGCATGCACGAGCTGCCACGTGGCCGGCGGAATCGCGCCGTTTTCCCTGACCGACGCCGAGACCGCGGCGACGATGGCGGGGGCCATGGCGGCCGCGACCGGGTCCCGCACGATGCCGCCGATGCCGGTCAACAACGACGGCTCGTGCCATACCTACAAGAATGCTCGGTGGCTGAGCGACGAGCAGATCGCGCTCTTCCAGCGCTGGTCCGAAGCCGGCGCGCCGCTCGGGGATCCGAAGGACGCGCCCCCGCCGCCCACCTTCGACACACCGAAGCTCGCGGGCGAGCTGGCGAGCTTCGACATCGGCCTCGATTACACGCCCGAGCCTCTTCCGGGCGAGCTCGACGAATACCGTTGCTTCGTCGTCGATCCGGGCATCACCGAGGACACGTTCATCACGGGGTATGACATCCAGCCCGGGGACGCGCGCGTCGTGCACCACGTATCGCTCTTTTACCTGGCCGACGACCAGGCCGACGCCGACGCGGAGGCCCTGGACGCCGCGGATCCCGGGCCGGGGTATCGATGCTTCGGCGCCGCCGGGGTGCAGAACTCCGTCCTTTACGGCGTATGGGTCCCGGGCAGCGGGGCGACGATCCTTCCCGCGGGCACGGGGATCTTCCACGGCGCGGGCCGCAAGATCGCCCTTCAGGTGCATTACAACGTACCACTGACGGGAGGACCCTTCTCCGACCGCTCGAAGGTGACGTACCAGCTCGAAAAGGATCCCTCCCTGACGCGGGCGTACTTGCTACCGGTCGGGAGCTTTCAGTTCTCGCTGCCCCCCAAGGCCGCAAAAGCCAATGTCAGCGTCGATCTGCCGCTGGAGCAACTCGGGTGGTACGGCGGCGTGGATGCCTCCGGCGGCATTCGCGTCTACGGCGCGATGCCGCACATGCACGTGATTGGCCGGGAGCAGCGCACCTCCCTGAAACGAGAGAGCGGTGAAGAGTGCCTCACCGAGGTCGACCGCTGGAATTTCCACTGGCAAGACCTGTGGTGGTACGAGACCCCGATCGACGTGGCCCCTGGGAACACCTTCGGGATCTCGTGCGACTTCGACACGCGGGGGCGCACGACGCCGACGACGTGGGGCGAAGGGACGAATGACGAGATGTGCACGAACATCCTGTACGCGACGCTGACCGGGAAGTAGCACCATGCCCTGGGCCGGGAAGCCCCTCGGCAGCGGCGCGAAGCGCGTTCACGCGCGCAGCCGGCTGTCCTCCTCCATGGCCTCGTAAAGCGAATAGGGAAGCGTGGGCCGTCGGCCGATGACCTGGTTCCACGCCTCCCGCATCTGCCGCGCGCAGCGCGCGGGCGGCATACGCCCGACGCCTGTCGCGAGCCCCGGACAGAGGACCGACCGAATGGGCTCGGCCGCGCTCTCGTTGTGCGAGAGCACCAAGAGCAGCGCGGCGCGCATCGCGAGATACGCATGGACCGTGTCGCTCACGTCCGCGGGGACGCGCATGGTGGGCGCGCTGATGCACCAGGGAATGGCGGCGTGTCCCGTCGGAACGAGGATAGCCTGGCCCACGGGAAGCTCACCGCCGAACCGCGTCGCGAGCGTCGCCCGCAATCGAGCTTCGAGCTCGGGACCGAGGTGGTGCGTGTACACCGCGTCGATGCCGCCATCCATGAAGCCAAAGCTATTGGCGGGGCTCACCACGGCGTCCGCGTGTACGTCGATGGGATCCTTCGCCGTGACCGGGCCGGGTCGATCGAAGAAAATATCCCCGTACGAGACGGTGACGCCCGGCACGCCGGCGAACTCCTCTCGCCAGGCCTGCACGAGGGGTTCGCTCAAGGATCGGAGGTGAATGGCGAGGGTGAGGGTCATGGGTGGAACGAGGAGGGGAGCGGTGGTGTGATGGGCGGTCCGGGTGGGCCTGAGCGGCCGCCGCGTCCCGCGGGGATTCCATGCGGTATCAGAATGCGATCAAGTTTTCCGTCCCTCGTCAAGCATCTTCCACGTGTGAGCACTATGTCCACTGGAGTTTACCTGATGGGGATCTGCTCCGAGATTCAGCAGGGCATCAAAGAGCTTCGGATCGTGAACCGCATGCATGAGCGCCGTGTTTCCCTGGTGATTGGCCTCGTTCACACGCGCCCCATGCCGAACGAGCAGCGCGGCAGCTCGAGGCGTCGATGCGAGGAAGAGCGCCGTGAGCCCTTTTTCGTCCCTCGCATTGGGATCGCCGCCTTTCAACAGAACAAGCTCCGCCAGCGCTTCGAGGGTCACGTTCTCCGGACGGGAGGGGGGATCGGCACGGATCTGCTCGATCAGGTGATGAAGAGGCGTTCGTCCGATGGCGTCACGAGCGTGCACCAGCGTCGGTTCTTCTCGAATCAATCGGGCGAGAATCTCGACGTCGCTCGGCTCAGCGCGAAAGGCCCTCCTGACGAGCTTGGTCAAGAAACGCCGTAGCGACCGAGCCCGATCCGGCACGTGCGTGATTTGCGTCGCGACCGCTTCCGCATACGTCATCGGACCTTCACAGCCGTATCGCTCGATCCACCGGGCCAGATGCTCCGGCGTCGATTCGCTTACCCGTTCAGCGCTTCGAACGACACTCTCCACCAGGTCGACCTCGAATTCGACGAACGGAAGAATGACGTTGCCCCCGACGTCGAGCTCGTCGAAGAGAGCCGGGCACTGGATGCAATGCGTGTAGATGGCGATTCGGCCGGTCAATGGCAGCTCGATTCGTTCTCCCTCCAAGCCGGGTGTTCCGTCGAGCCTCGCAGCCAAGGTCCAGGAGCCCATGGTGCAGCCGAGATCTTGCGTCTGCCACGCGGCCTGCATGAGGTCGTGTCCTTCGGAGCATGTCCAGCCCTGGAGCCCCTTCACGCGCACCGTATCGTAGAGTCCCATGACGTCGCCCGCACCCTATCATGCGCCGACCGGCAGGTCCGCCTCGGCGCCGCGCAAAACGTGCCAGGACGAACCACGCGCTCTGTGCCTTCATGATTTCCTCCCCCAGGGCACGATGATGCCCTCCATTCTCGTCGGCCGCGCGGATGCAATCCATGGAGAGGACGGATGGGCGCACGCGTGGCTGTACCCGATCCGACCGCCCTCCAGGATTCGCGCGGTCAAGAAGGCAGGTTGAGGACGAGCCGCAGACCGGCGTCGTATTCGTCGAGCCTCCGCAAGTGGCCATGGCGCGCGTCCCACGTGCCGTCTGCGAGGTCGCGGCGCACCGCGGTCACCACGCGATGGACGACCGCGGGTTCCATCCGGGCAAAACCCGAGGTGGCGTTGCGCGCGTCCTCCTCGAGCACCCGCTCGGGATGCGCCCAGAACGACATCAGCGTCCAGTCGGAGGTGTCGCGCGGAATGGGCACCACCACGATCTCGGTGCGGCCGCCGAGCCAGGCGGCGAGCTGCGCGGGGCGGGGGAACGTCCGATGGTCGAGCGCCGCGACCTCGGGCAGATAATCGGCCATCAGCCACATCGCGCCGCTCACCTCCGGATCACAGGTGACGATGACGACGGGCCCTGTCGCGACCCGTCGCAGCTCGCGCACGCCCCGCTCCTGCCCTTCGTCCCAGTGGTGGAGGGACAAGACGGTCATGGCCGCATCGACGCTGCCATCACGCAGCGGGAGCGAATCGGCCGTCGCCCGAATCGCGGGGGCGAGCTCGCGCGGGCGCTGTCCGGCCATGACATCACTCGGCTCGATGGCCACCACGTGGCGGTCGCGCGGCTCATAGGACCCGGCCCCCGCGCCGACATTGACGACGGTGCGCGCCGGACCGAGCGCCGCGAGGATGCGATCCCGCAGGCGCGGGTCTTCCTTGCGGGTATGGGCGTAGCCTTGGCCGATGTGGTCGTAGCGGGGGGTGGAGAGGGGGGGCATGGTGGTTGTCCGTCAGGACTACTACCGCGTCATCGTCGGTGCAACGTGCCGTGCGCCCAGGCAGAACCATTCCTTCTCATCCGCTGCCCTGACTCCTGCCTTCGGCCTGAGCGGCCGCAGCGTCCCGCAGGGATTGAATGTACGCGAAGCGCTTGTAGGCGCGGCTCATGTAGGGGCTCGAAAGGGAGGGGATGCCTTTTTCGATCTGGAAGGCGCGCTCGGCGAGGCGTTTGGCTTCGTCAAAGTCGCCCTTCTGGGCGAGGACGTCCGCGAGGTCGCCGTAGAGGCCGCCGAGGAAGGGGTCGTCGGGGCCGAGGCGGATTTGGGCCACGCGGATTGCCTCATGAAGATGGGACACGGCGTCGCTGAACTTTTCCTTGCGGGAATACACCAGTGCGAGCGCGCGAAGCGCATTGGTAAACTCTACGCTGACCCGCTCGTGGATCCCTGCCGCAGAGATGATGTATGAGGAGCGAGCCCATCGGGTCGCCTCGCGGACAGTTCCGCGCTGAAGTGCGTCCTTGGTGGCGAAAAACGCCACCCAGGAAAGCGGCGTGTCCTCGTGCGGCGCGCGGAGCCACGAAGGCCACAGTCGTCCCGTGCCGCGCCACAACAGCGAGCGCCAAAACATGACCCATAACCACGGAATGTCGTCTTCGACCAGGCTCACCGCAGCGGCTCCGGGATCCTCGGCGTTTCGCATCAACCGCTCGAAGTCCGTCTCCGGAACGCCACGCCGCAAACCGAACTCGATCACTTGGACGGCTTCTGGCTCGAGCGCGGCGAGCGCAGCGATTCGTCCGGGGGCGCGCGCTCCCAGGGCCGCCAGGGCCGCGCGCGCCTCGACGAGGCCAAGGCAATGCGCTTTGAAGGTCCAAAAAATGTCCACGCTGCCAAGCCCCAGGAGGACATCAACCCAAATGACGCGCGTCCTGATCCCGAGTTCCTTGAGCGCGGCCTCGACCTTCGATGCGTCGGCCTGATCGGCAGCATCGTGCACGACAAGCCACGCGCGTCCCGCGTCGCGGATCGCCTGCACAAGCTCCTCGTGCGAAAGCTGCGCGCTCACATGAACGAGCCGCCTCCCCGGCAATGCCACCCGAAAACACGCTTCGAGGTTCTCACCCCTCCACAGAATGCCCGGCGCCCGCGCACAAAGCGCCGCCCGGATCCCATACACCGCATGCATCGGCACCCCCGGTGGACACTCGTGCCGATGCGATATCCAATCGAAAAAATCGACCGCCTTCTGCGCAAGCGCGACCGACGTCTCCGCCTCACACCACAGGATCACCCTGAGCTTCCGCCGCGCGAACACCGGCCTCTGCTGATTCAGCCAGTCCGCATCCTCCGCCCGCGGCGCCAGGACCATTACCGCGCCCTCTGGCACCTCGTACACGGCCCGCACGTCCGTATAGACCTCGACGTCCGGATACGTCGGCAGGAGCGCGAGGACGAGGTCGCGCAGCCGCTCCGGGCGCGCGTGGTCCACGAGGACGAGCAGGCCCCGGCCCTCGCCCGCAAGCTTCAGCTCGCGGAGGATGGCGTCGAGCCAGGCTCCTTCACGAGGTGCATCGTCAGGAGGGGGTGCGGGTAGAACCATTCCGACTCGTTGGGGTACGGGAGAAGCGTGCCATAGGTCAGGAGCTCCTGCGCGAGCGGATGCTCCGGCAAACGGTGCTCGGGCTCGGCGGCGACCTGCTCCAGCATGTGGATGTGCCCCATGTGCAGGCCCATCTCGCGCTGCCGCCGCATCGTGTCCAGCACGCCCTTCACGGTCTTCTCGGACGCGACCGGCTCATCGGCGTCCCAGGCTTGCTCTGCCACCGCCTGCACGAAACGGATGAAATCCCGAGCCCGTCCGCCCGAACGATAGGCGAGCCGCTGAAGAAGGTCGTCGGGGATGAGCCTCTGCTTGTTCCTTTGCTGGATGTGCTCGACCCGGCGGTCGAAGAGCTTGCAGAAGAACGCGACCCCCGGGCCCGGCTTTCGGGGATCCGCTTGGAGAAGGACCGGCTCGTTCACGAGGACGCAGACCGCACTCCAGCCCCGAACCGCCGCCGTGGACGGGTGATGCCGCAGCGCAAAGGGGCCGCAGACGATGCTCGGACATTCGAGCTTCGAGATGATCTGCGAATCGACGAAGAGCGCCTTGGCCCGCTCGATGTCACGAATCCGATCGAGGCCGTCGATGACGAAGAGCACCGGGCGGCTCTTGCGGCGCGCTTCGGTGACGAGGTTGTTCACGCACCCGAGCAGCGTCTGCATGTCGGGGTCCTGATCCGGCAATTCGCGCGCGCTGCGGCCCACGGGCAAGCTCAATTTGAGCGCGCCGAACGCCTCCGCGACGAGCTTGCCCATCACGGGCACCGCCGCGGCCGGCGCGCCCGTCGCCATCGCCACGCCGCCCGAGGCCACCGTGAGCAGCGCTTTCGTCAAGACGCCCACGTCGACCTCGGCGGCCCTCGGCGTCTCGGTCCGCCGCGCCGCCCGGGACCAGGCCTCGGCGAAATCCCGGACGAGCAGCTCCGGCAGCTCCATCCCGCATTGCCCGCGAAACTCCGCGATGAGGTGCAGGCCCGCGAGGAAACAAACCTCCCACGGGCTCACTTTCTGGAGCGCGCTCGGGTCCTGGACGACGTCCGAAAAATGCCGTTCGAGGTCGAGGAACACGACGAGCTCGATCCCGCGGCGCTGCTCGGCGAGCCGCAAAAGCTCGGTCGTCTTGCCCGTCCCCGTCGTCCCGGTGAAGAGCACGCGCGGCGTGCCGAACGTCCGCCCGAGCGCCTTCACGATCTGCGTGACGGGGCCGTCGGTCCGATCCACGCGAATCCGGCTGTCGTACGCGGGCTGCTCGGGATCGAACAGCTTGTAGACCTCCTCCCAGTCCTGCCTCGCCGACATGCCCCGCACCCTACCATGCCCCGACCGGCAGATCCGCCGCGGCGCCGCGCCAAACACCCCGGACCGCTCGCTCCTCCGCACCCGGCGCCTCGCCACGTTCCACCCGGATCCCCCGGACCTCTCCGCGGCGCGCAGCCTGGCCTCCCTCCTGCTGCCCCGACCTCCGCCCGGCGCCTCGCCCGCCCCACCCCTCCCCTCCTGACCTCCCCCCGGCGCCTCGCCAAGCCCCTCCCCTTCCCTCCCGACCTCCCCCCGGCGCCTCGCCAAGCCGCCCCCCGACCGCCCCGACCTCCGCCCGGCGCCTCGCCCAGCCCCTCCCGGACCTCCCCGACCGCCGCCTGGCGCCTCGCCGAGCCCCTCCCCTCCCCTCCAGACCTCCGCCTGGCGCTTCGCCGCTCCGTTCTGGAGCGCCCCGCTCCATTTTGGAGCGCTCACCGCTCCGTTTCGGATCACCCGCCCCCCGCGCCCGACCCGCGCCCCCCTCTTTTCCGCCCCATTTCACGCTGGCATCCGACTTGCCATAGCGATCCCTCGAAGCCCGCCGCGCGGCATTCCGCCGCGCTCGGTTCAACGAGGTATTTCCCGTGCCGACGAATCATTCTCCCGCCAAGCTCTCCCGCGCCGAAAAAGCCACCATCGGCCGCCAGGTCCACGACAACCTCCTCCTCCGCGCCCAGAAAGGCCCGCCCGAGCCCGCGCTCGACGCCTTCATCCCCCAGCTCGACGCCACGACGACGCGCCTGGAAGCGCACGTCGCCGGCAAAGACGAGACGAGCGCCGCGCGCGCCGCGCATGCCGACCGCAGCGAGAAGGCCGATATCGAGGTCGATACCATCGGCCGGCACATCGAGGGGTTCATCGACGTCGAGGGCAGCCGCCGGGCAGGTCCCTACGTCGTCTCGGCGCGCGCCCTCCATACCGCCGCGTTCCCGCGCGGACGCGCATTCCTCGACGATCACGTGCCCGACGAGAACCGGGAGGTCCGGCGAATCCTCGCCGTCCTGCGCGCGCCGGAGCACGCCGCGACGCTCGCGGGCATTTCGTTTCCCATGGAATGGATCGAGCGGCTCGAGTTCGCGGTCGGAGAGAGTGACCTCGCGCTCGCGGAGAGAGCCACGGCGCGCGGCGCGGTCGGCGACCATGTCAGCCTGGGGAAGGAGGCGGAGGCCGCGTGGGTCGACGTGGTCGGGCGGCTGCGCAAATACCTGGAGAGCCGCGTGCCGGCGGGGAACGTCGAGGTCGCCCGTGAGAATCGGGGCCTGCTCGCTCCCCTGAATGACGCGATCGCCCATGCGAAGGCCGTCGCGGCGAGCCGCGCGACGCGGCGGGGGAAGAAGGCCGCCGTGCCCGACCCCGAGACGGCCGGCTGATTCGCCTCCCCCTCCCCACCGGAATTCTTCGCCCCTGGTCTCGAAACGCGGTAGGCTGGCCCGCGATGGGCCTCGAAGCGCTACGCGTCAAGAACCTCCGCTCCCTGAGCGACACGCCCCAGATCCCCATCCGCCCCATCACGGTCCTGGTCGGCCGGAACAGCTCCGGGAAGAGCACGTTCCTTCGCACGTTCCCGCTGCTGAAGCAGAGCGTGGAGAGGCCGACCGAGAGCCCGATCCTCTGGTATCTCCAACGGCGTATCGATTTCGGCACGCTGAACAACGCCATCAACGACCGCGCGACCGAGCGGACGGTGACGTTCGAGTTCACGGTCCTCTTGCCTCTGAGCACCGAAGTCACGCTCCGGGACACGCCGCCACGGTTTCATGTCTCGATGACCCTCGCCGAGGGGCAACCGCCGCACGGCTCCTTCGTGCAGGGATATGACATCACACAGCCGGACTTCGCGGTCACGGCGTCGCTGCGATTCTCGCCCACCGGCCGTCTCCTGAGCTTCACGGTCGACGGTGCGGACATGATGCCACAAGACCTCGATATGGCGCTGAGCGGTATCGCCTACCTCCTGCCCAACATTCGCCCAGGGAGCCACGGCAAGGTGAAGTATCAACCCGTCGTCCCGCCGCTACACCTCGACCCACCCAAATGGAGAGACACGGACTACGACGAGGCACTCTTGAACGAGCTCGCGCGCTCGTTGCGTCCGCTCTATCACGGCAAGACGCACGACAAGACCCTCGTGGAGATCGCGGATCATGTATCGCTCGGCGGGCACGACGCGATGTGGCAACACCTGGAGAGGGACAGCGGGCTCAGCGTCAAGAAGGACGCCAGGAAAGACGGCCACTTTGGGCACGTGTTCCAGGAGATCTTCTATCGCACGTTCGCTCGCCTGGTCCCGTGGGTCCTCGACGCAGCGGACATGCAAATCGCAGATTTCATGAGCCGCGTCGCCTACCTCGCCCCGCTTCGCGCGACGGCCGATCGGTCCTATCGTCTGCAAGACATCTCCGTCGACGACGTCGACCCCGACGGGCAAAACCTCGCCATGTTCATGTACTCTTTATCAGAGGCGGAGCGGGCGAGCTTCGCGGCGTTCACCGAAGAGCACCTCGAGTTCGAATCCAAGATAGACATCTCCGGGCTCAATGCCGAGATCCTCGTCCGGGAGCCAGGCGGGAGCCGCCACATCAACCTCGTCGATATCGGCTTCGGATACACGGAGGTCCTGCCCCTCATGGCGATCCTCTGGTCGACCTGTTGCCGCGAGCGGGGGGCGGACGACCCGCCGACATCGTTGCTCGCGATCGAGCAACCCGAACTCCACCTGCACCCCGCGCATCAAGTGAAGCTCGCCGGAGCCATCGCGAGCGCCTGGCGAACGAGCCGCGACGCCGGGCGAGAGGTGAAGATCATGGTCGAGACGCACAGCGAGGGGATCGTCAACGGGCTCGGCGCTCTCATCCAGAAGGGCGTGATCGGCGCCGAGGACGTGCAGATCGTCATCTTCGACCAGGATCCCGAGACGCGCCAGACCGACGTCCGCATCGCGGGATACACGCCCGACGGCGCACTGAACGACGCTTGGCCTTTCGGGTTCTTCGCCCCCGTCGCGGATGGTTGAGCGGTGCTGATCGAGATAGACTCGTCGGCGATCGACGACGCGATCGGGAAGGGCAACTCGGCGGAGAAATCCCGCGAGTGCATCGAAAACCTCCTGCTCGCCCATCGCGCCGGGAAACACGTCGTGTGGATCGACAAGGCACAAACCGCGCGACTATCGGCAGTCCACGATGCGCTCGGGCCACGCGAGAAGGGTGCACTACGGAACATCGAAGCGAGCAGCTCGGAGATCCTCGGGCTCCGGAACCGGATGAAATGGCTCATCCAGGTGGGGCTGGGCGCGACGTTCGACGGAAGCGCGATGCAAGGCGGAAAAGAGATCATCCGCGTATCGCTGCATCACTTCGACGATCTGACGCGGTCGACGAACGGAACCATCCTGCTCGGCGAAAACCCGAAGGACGCTGTGCTTTATCGAATTCTGGGCGAGGCATTCGTCGCGCATTGCGGGTGGCGGACGCAGCTCTCCTTCGACGAGCGCGGCGGAGGCGGAAGCACCACAGCGCCAACGTTCGCGAAGCTCTGCGCGGAGGGGAAGATCGTCCTCGCCATCGTGGACAGCGACCGGAGTCATGCCGGGGCCCCGCTGGGGCAGACGGCGGAGAATGTGCAGAAAATCGGCCACACCCCCTTGCAGCACGTTCACGTATTACATGTGCGTTATGCGGAAAATTTGATCAGCCCGCCGGTCTACGAAGAGGCATTTGCTGGGAAGAAGTCGGAGCTCACGGCGCTTGCTGAGCTGAAGCAAACCGAGAGGCAAGGAGGGACGTCTGCCTTCCACGATCACGCCAATCTGAAGGATGCACTCGGAAAAAAGGCGCTCGAGCTGGCAGTCGCGTGGATGGAAAACAAAGACCGCAAGCGTATGGCCAAGCTGCTGGGCATCGAAAAGAAGGGGCCCGTCGGCGAGCTCTGCGAAAAGCTGGTCGCCTGGGGCATCGCCCCGAACACCCGTCCCGCTTGAGCCTTCAAGTCCCCCGATACCGCGCCGTCACCCACACCGTCCGCCCCGGGAGCGGAAACCCCAAAAAGTCGCTCACCGGCATCGCCACGCTCGTCCCGAGCAGCTCCGACGGCACCCCGAACGTGCGCACGTCGAAGAGGTTCTGCACCTCGATGCCGATCCGCAACACGCGCACGCGCGGCACGTCGAGCGAGGCGCCCGCGCTGTGGAAGAAGCGCGGCGGGACGAGGAGCGTGCCCGCCGTGTCCACCGTCGTGCCCGCGACTGCGTCGATGCCATACCGCAGCCGCACCGGGCCAAAGCGATACGCCGCGTCGTACGAGAGGTCGTGCAGCGGGCGGCCCGGCAGCGGGCGGCCGTAGGAGAGCGGATCCGCGCCGAGGTTTTCCGTGTGCATGAGCGTGTAGCTCAACGTGGTCGCGAGGTTCGCGGCGACGAGCGAGGCCGAGACCTCCGCGCCCACGATGCGCGCCGCGTCGACGTTGCTCGCGCGGAACGTGCTGCGCCCGAGCGGGAGGAAGACGATGAGGTCACGTGGCGCCGTGACGAACCCGACGAGCTCGTAGCGGAAGGTCGCGCGGCCCGCCGCGACGTCGCCGTGCAAGCCGACGTCCGCCGCGAGCGCGCCCTCGACACGCAAGCGCGGGTCGCCGAGCAAGCTGCCGCGATCGCCGTAGAGCTCGACGAAGCTCGGGAAGCGGCGAAGGAAGCCGCCGTGCGCCGAGAGGATCGCCGCGTCGGAGAAGCGGTACGAGGCGCCGAGGTGGCCACTCGGGACGAGGTCCGCCGCCGTGGGGCTCGTGTCGCCCGTCGGGGAGAGCGAGGGAGGGACGTCGGTCGCGCGGTCGCGGCGCGCGTCGAGGCGCGCGGTCGCGAAGAGGCGAAGCGGTTCGAACGGGCGCACTTCGAACTCGACGCCGGCGCCGCCCGCGAGGCGTGAAGCCGTGGTGCCCGCGAGGACGGCGCTCGTCTCCGGAGGCGTGAGCGACTCGCCGCGGAGGTCGAGGAAGACGCCGAGGTTCGAGCGCAAGGCGCGCGGGAGCACGACGCGGTAACCGACGGAGCCGCCCGCCGCGAGGATCGTCTGGCGCGCGTCGACGCCGACGCGCGTGGGATCGATCTCGCCGTACGGGTCCGCGTAGGTCGCTCCCTCGCGTCGTCCCCACGCTTGCAGGCGGAGCGAGCCACGCGCGACGTCACGCACGGTGGCGTCGACGCCGAGGACGAGGCGATCCGTTTCGAGGCGCGGGAAGAGCGTGGTGTACGTGGCAGAGCCGGGCAGCCCGACGCGGCGCGCGTCGGCGAGGAAGGTCGCGCCGACCGAGCCCCACGATCGTTCGAGCGCGACGCGGCCGACCGCGCCCGCAGAGACGGCGCCCGCGTTCGTGCGCGTGCGCGCGGCGCGTTTTCCCGTGAATGGGTCGGTGACCTCGTACGAGAAGTCCCCGTCGGAGCGTGCGCCGAAGACGCCGAGGCCGAGCGTGACGTCGCCGATCTTGCGCGCGTCACCCGCGCGGACCTTGAGCGCGCCGAAGGAGCCGGCGAGCGCTTGCCACTCCGTGCGCGCGCCCGCGAGCGGCGTCGGCGGATCGATGACGAGGACGCCGCCGAGATAGCCGGTGGCGCCGAGCGAGGCCGGCGCGAAGCCGCGGTAGACGCGGAAGCTCGCGCCGGGCCAGAGCGGGAGCGCGCCGACGTCGAACGAAGGATCCGCGCCGCTCGTGAGCGGGATGCCGGCGAGCAAGACGCCGACCTGCGTGGACGCGGAGCCACGGATGGAGAGCGTGGCCTGCGCGCCGTCCGCGCCGAGGCGACGTACGTGCACGCTCGGCAGCTCGGCGAGGAGCGAAGCGGCATCCACAGGCTCGCGGGCGCGATCGTCGATCGAGGCGCGCGAGACGAACGCAGGCGTGGTGGAGCCGCGGACGGTGACGTCGAGCGCGGGCTTCGTGGGTTCGTCGGCGTCCGCATCGGCATGGCCGCGCGCGGGGATCACGAGCGCCGCGACGAGCGCGGTCGCGCCGAGACAACGTGCGCTCGTGCGAGGAGACATGCGGATCCGGGGACGTGGTCACCCGTGAGCCCACGGGGACGAACCCCGCCGTAGGTAGATCGATCCCCGCCGCGAGGCGAGCGTTTGCGGTGTCGGGGCCGCCCTCGACGCAAAAAGACGCGGAGAGCGGCTCGCGGCCTGGGATCTCGCGTGACCACCGGGCGAACGAGTTGATGCTGGTTCCTTCCTTCCCGGAAATTCTACTGCTACGAAGGTCCCATGAAGACGCGCACGACACACCGCTTGCTTGCTGCAGGTCTCGCTGCCGCCGGGGCCTTCGTGGCGTACTCGCCGGACGCGCACGCCGTCGACTGGGTGATCAAGAACCCCTCGCAACACCCGGCGTACCGGGCCGAGCTCGAGCCGCACGCCAACTTCATCCTGTTCCGACGTGGCTACGGCATCGGTCGGTACGGCTCGGGGGCCGAGCTCGGCGGTGGCTTCCGCGCCACGATCGAGCTCGCCGATCCGATGTTCATCAAGAAGATCAACAACACGATCGGCATCTCGTTCGGCCTCGATTTCACCCAGTGTCGCTACTGTCGTTACTACCGCGACAACTATGCGATCTGGTCGCCCGTGGCGCTCCAGTGGAACTTCTTCCTCACGCGGAGCTGGAGCGCATTCGCCGAGTTCGGCGGCATCCTCCGCAGCGAGGGCGCCTTCCGCTACGTCGACATCGACCCGGCCATCTGGTTCGGCACGCGTATCCACTTCAACAACGACATCGCCCTGACCTTCCGCCTCGGGTACCCGATGTTCAGCGTCGGCGTGTCCTTCTTCGTCGGGAGCTGACCGAGCCCCCCGGGCCCGCCTTCCCGCCCCCGGGGGGACGGGCCCGCCCGCAAACGGCTCCGGGCCCCCCCGAGCGGCCCCCCTCATTCGAGTCAAAAAGCACGGTAAAGCTGGTGATCCGAGCGCATCTCACGCGTGCGGATCGTCTGCCGGGCAGGTAGACTGGCGACGATGTTCGGGATCCTGGCCCTCGCCTTGTTGATGGTGGTCCACGAAGGGGGGCACTTCCTCGCGGCGCGTACGTTCGGGATGCGCGTGCTGAAGTTCTCGATCGGCTTCGGACCGACGTTCTTCAAGATCTCCCCGAAGGACGGCTACTACTGGTTCACCTCGGCCGCCGAGAAGGTGAAGCTCAGGCTCTGGAAGCACGACGCCGAGAAGCAAGGGCCGACGGTCTACCAGGTCGCGATGATCCCCTTCCTGGCGTACGTGCAGATCGACGGGATGAACCCGCTCGAAGAGGTCGACCCGAAGGACAAGGGCAACTTCTCGAACGGGAGCCTGTGGGGCCGCATCGTGACGATCTTCAGCGGCCCGCTCGCGAACTACCTCTTCGCCTCGGTGTTCTTCTTCGGCGCGACGCTCTACGGCGGCAAAGCAGCCGAGGTCGTCATCAACAACGAGCGGCAGCTCCTCACGTACGTCGACGCATTGCCCGGCCGGCCGGCGCATAACGCAGGCGTGCAGCCCGGCGACAAGATCGTCGAGGTCGCCGGCACGCCCGTCGGGACGTGGAACGAGATGGCGGAGCAGATCTCGAAGCGCCCGGGCGAGCCGATCAAGGTGGTGGTCGAGCGGAAGGTCGACGAGAACCACGAGGAGCGCAAGTCGCTCGACATCACGCCCTCGAACGAGGACGGCAAGGGCAAGATCGGCGTCGCGCCGCACAAGCTGCCCGTGCCGCTCAAGGAGGCGGCGATCTTCGCGCTGACCGAGCCGCCGAAGGTGGTGAAGAGCATCGGCGCAGGTCTGTCGCAGCTCTTCCGCGGCAACACGGAGGACCTCGGCGGCCCGCTGCGGATGATGAAGGAGACCGAGGACGCCGCGAAGCAAGGGCTCGCCGCGTACCTGTGGCTGCTCGGCGTGCTGTCGGCCTACATCGGGATCTTCAACCTGCTGCCGTTCCCGGCGCTCGATGGCGGGCGGCTCGTGTTCCTCGCGTACGAGGCGGTGACGCGGCGCAAGCCGAACGCGATGGTCGAGGTCTACACGAACGGCTTCGGCATCCTGACGCTGCTCGGACTCGCGCTGTACATCACGGTCTTCAAAGACGTGCCGCACATGCTCTCGAAGTGATCACGATGGAACGCACGCTCCTCGGCGCCACGCTCGCGGCCACGCTCTTCCTCGGCGCCACAGGATGCGTGACCCCACGCGTGAGCCTCGCCGAAGGTCCACGCGAGTACGTCGCGACGGACTACGAGAGCGTGCTGCGGAAGTGGACGCGCACCGAAGACCTGTTCGCGGTGAGCGAACTCGAAAATTACCTGACCGCGACGGCGACGTTCGAGTCGTGGGATTTTCGATGGGCCTACGTCGTGCGTTACGTGCAGGACTACCGGCTCACGATCGATCAACGGAAGAAGCTGCTCGAACGCACGCTCGACGAGACGCGGCAGCGGCACCAGTTCTTCGTGGCGCTCTACGGCGGGGAGCGTCGGTTCAACGATCTGACGAAGGCCGACAGCGCGTGGATCGTGCGGCTGATCGACGACACGGGCAACGAGACGGCGCCGGAAGAGATCATCGCGATCACGAAGCCAAACGCGCTCGAACGGACGTACTTCCCGTACAGCACGGTGCACAGGCAAGCGTTCCGGATCCGCTTCCCGCGCTCGACGGGGGACGGGAGGCCGACGATCTCGCCCCAAGCCAAATGGTTCGGGGTCCGCTTCGCCGGCGCCCAAGGCAACAGCGAGCTCATCTGGATGATCGAAGAGACGGGGCCCGTCGAAGGGACGAGCTCCGCGGATCCGGCAAGCCCGAACGCGCCGGCCGCGGATCCACGCGGCACGACGACGGCGGTTCGCTGAGCGCCCTCACCCCCGACCCCTCTCCCTCGCGGGAGAGGGGAGAAGACGGCTCAGCGCGCGAGGAGCTCGGCGATGAGCGGGACGTCCGCCGCGAGTTCGAGCGCGAGCTTGCGATCGCCGACGAGGAGGATCACGCCGGAGGCCATCGCGCGCGACGAGAGCGGCGCAGGGACGCCGGCCCATAACGCGTCGGCGAAGAGGAGCTCGCCGGCGCGCGCCTCGCCGACGACGGCCGGCGGATCACCTTCCAGGATCTCGACGCCGCCTCCGACGACGAAGACGAGCCCAGGCATCGGCTCGTTCTCCTGCGTGATCATCTCGCCCGATTCGCGCACGCGCATGTCGAGGCGCGTGACGAGGGCGTCGCGGGTCTTGGCGTCGAGCCCGCCGAGCGCGCCGAGCGCGAGGCCGGCGCGCGCCTGCAAGCGATCCGCGCTCGCCTTGCAGTCGTCGAGCACCCAGGGGCACGAGCGCAGCGCGTGGTCGAAGGTGGCCTCGTCCCACGACGCGATCTTCGCGCCGCTCGCGCCGGTGACGAATCGCATGGAGAAGCCACCTTCGAACGAGCCACGCGACGTCAAGAACGAGCGCGGGCCCGCGACGTGGCCCGGCACGGTCGCGTCGGTCGCGTAGACGGAGACGTCGCCCGCGATCACCAGCATGACGCCGAGCGCGCGCGTCTGGCCGGGGCCGAGCTCCTCGAGCTTCGCAGCGCGCGAGAGGGCGCGCTGCACGTCCTCGGGCAGGTCCGTGAGCGGCTCGATCGCTTCGAGCATCACGTCGCCGATGCGCGGCGGTCCCGAGGAGAGCGGCGCTTGCTCGGCCGCGGCCGGCGGCGCGGGCTTGGGTGCTTCGGCCTTCGGTGCTTCGGCCTTCGGCGCTTCGGCCTTCGGCGCCTCGGCGACAGGCTGCGCCGCGTCGGGCTTGAGCGCGGTGAGCGCGGCGCGACCGGCAGGCGAGGCCGCAGGCCGCGGCGGCGCGGGGGGCGGCATCGTGGTGCCGGACCGCTTCATGGCGTCGGGCACGGCGGGCGCCGTCTTCGCCGGCGGAGGCACGGCCCAGCCGGGCTCCTTGTCCGGCGCCGGTTGCGTGGCGACGGTCGGAGGCTTCGGAACCCGGAGCGCGCTCGCCGGGATGGGGCTCTGGAGCGTGTCGGCGAGGGCGCGACGCGCGGCGGGGTTGATGCCGCCGATCGCGGGCTTGGTCGGCGTAGGAGCCTTCGGAGCTTCGGGCGGCGGCGCATCCGCCTTGAGGACGGGCGGCTGCGTTTTCGCCTCGGTGCGCGGCTCGAGGACGGGCGGGGAGGGCGTCGTCGCGGGCCCCGCGGACTTCTGCACGATGGCCGGCGTGGGTGCCTTCGGAGGCACGCTCGGCGTGCGCGGGCCTTGCTTTTGCGGGACGGCGGCGGCCTGGGTGGCGAGCTGTCCCGGCTGCGGCGCGGCCGCGGGCTCGTTTGATCCGCTCGCTTCGGCCGCAGGAGCCGGCGCAGCCGCAGCCGCGGGAGCCGGCGGCTCGGGGGCCGCAGGGACCGGCGGGGGAAGCGGGGCGGCAGCTTCGTTCGGCGCTTCGGCGACGGGCGGCGGAAGCGGCGGCGGCCGCACGGACGGCGGCTGCGGAGGCACGGGCGGGCGCACCGAGGCCGGAGACGGCACGGGCGGCGCGACCGCAGGATTCGCGGGGGACGAGGCGCGCAGCGGCGGCGGCGGCGGCTTGGCCGGCGGCGCAGCGGCCGACGCCGGCGACGCGGCGAGCGCGGTGCCGCCGGGGAGCGGCGGCGGGACGGCGCGTTTTTTCCCGAGGGTCTGCTCGAGCGGCGCAGCCGAGGTGAGGACGCCGTCGTCTTCGTGCACGGCCGGGAGACGCGGCCGCGCGAGGCTAGCGCTCGACTCGCCGGTCGGCGATTTGCGCCGCTGCACGGGCTCTTCGCCGCGCGGCAGGTTCGCGCTCTGCGGATCTCCCTCCGACCAGGGATCGAGGATCGGCGAGCGAAGCGGGGTCTTGCGGGGCGGCGCGACGGACTTGCCCGGCCCCGGCGGGGGCGTGGAGGTCGTCCGCGCGGTCGTCGCAGACATCGGCGGCGGCGTCACCGAGCGAGGCGGAGGACGCACCGAAGGCGGGCGCGACGGCGGCGCGAGGAGGTCTCCCTCGGGGAGCGGCGCCGGCGGGATGGGCGATACGGGCGGCGGGAGCGGCGCGACGCTCGGCGGGGGCGACGCGACGAACGACGCCGCCGGCGGGAGCACGGACGGTGGAGGCGGCGGTCGCAAGGAGCCGGGCGAAGGCGCGATCGGCGTGGTCTGTGGAGGAAGAGGCGGCGGCGCCATCGAGGGCGGCCGCATGGTGTGTGGTACGGCCGAGGGAGGCTGCGGTGTCGTCGCTTGGGGCGGCGGCACGGGCGGCGGCGCCATCGGCGGGAGCGGCGCCGGCGGCACGATCGCGGGCCTCACGTGCGCGGGCGGCGGCGTGCCGGTGTTGGGATCGAACTCGATGTCGAACGAGGGCAAGGGCGCACGCGGCGGAGGCGGCACGTCGGCGGCCGGCGCGGCGGCGAGCGCGTCATCGAGCTCCTGGGCGTACATCCCGAGCTCGGAGGCGCGGAAGACGTTGCCCGAGGACTCGGCGGCCTCGGCGGCGCGGCGGAGCCAGACGACCGCGTCTCTCCGCTCACCACGCGCCCACAACGTTTTCGCAGTCGACAACCCCCAGACGACATCCTCCGCGTCGTCGGGGCGCGGATCGGGAAGCGTCACCGAAAGCTCGGCCATGACCAGACAACCCCTACCACAGGCCGTTTCTGGTCGGTGCGGGAAGTGCCGCCCCCTGGATCGCGTAGAGGCGACCGTCCTCTGCGCCGGCGTACAGGACCCCGCCCGGGCCGAGGACGAGCGGCGCGTCGACGTCGCCCGTGAGCGGCACCGAGAAGAGGCGCGATCCGCGGGAATCGACGGCGTAGACGTGGTCGTCGGCCGCGCCGAAGTAGAGGCGCCCCTCCGCATCGACGAGGGGCCCGCCATGGACGCCGAGCTCCCGGGGGCCGCCCTCACGTACCCGAAAGGCAAACCGCTCGACGCCGCTCGTCGGATCCAGGGCGACAATGCCGGGCCTCGGGCCGTACACTCCCGCGATCACGCTTCCATCGCGGCCGAGCGAGAGCCCCCCACGGACGAACCCGCCGACGTCCGCGCGAAACCGAAGCGCGCCGCTCTTCTCGAACGCGAAGACCTGGCCGCCGTCGGTGCCGACGAAGATCGCGCCGTCGTCGCCGACGAGCGGGGCGCAGTCGACGTCGGCGCCAAGATCACGACGGAAGACACGCGCGCCGGCGAGCGTGAACGCGTGGAGGTGATCGTCCTGCGCGCCGACGTAGATCGTGCCGTCGTCGTCGATCGCGGGCGAGCCGTAGATCTTGCGCTGCAAGCGGATGCGCGTGCGCAAGGCGCCGCTCGGGCGGATCACGTAGAGCGAGGTGCCGGCGGCGATCACGATCGATCCATCGGGCGCCTCCGCCGGCGAGGTGTCCGCGTCTCCGTCGACGAGGAGCTGCCAGCGGATGCGGCCATCCGAGAGGCGAACGGCGACGACACGATCGGCGTCGGAGCCGAGGACAGCGTGATCCCCGGTGACGAGCGGGCTCGCGTAGATGCGATCGCCGAGCTGGATCTTCCAGCGGAGATCCCCCGTGGGCGAGAGGCGCGTGAGCGTGCCGCCGAGCGAGGCGACGAGGAGATCGCCGCCTTCGAGGATGGCAGGCATCGCGGCGATGGGTGCGGCGGCCTCGTGGAGGACGGAGGCAGCGGGGAGCGCGCGTGGGCCGTAGAAGGGGCTTTGATGCCGGCGTTTTGCGTCGCCGCGGAAGGTGCGGCTCGGCGGGCCGCGCACGACGACCTCGGGCGGCGGAGGCGGCGGCGGCGGCGGGAAGGCCTCCGCGAGGCGGAGCGCTGGGTCGAGGATCACTTGTTCGGTCGCGCGCGCAGTCATGCGCGTCGGCTGCGCGCGTCCGGCGGCGAGTGCGGAGACGATCGTCGCGGCGGCCACGGACGCGAGGAGCGGCCCCGGCGCGACCCTCACCGCGCGCGACGACCGCGACTGCGCGACGAACCGCTACGCTTCTCGCCGCCGCGGATCTGCCCCGGACTCGCGCCGTTCAAACCCGACGAACCGTGCGCGCCGTTCGTGGCCGCGCCGTTCGCGCCGTGCACGCCGTTCAGCGTGTAGCCGTGCTCCACGCAGCGACGCATCATCTCTTCTTTGCCGGCGAGCGAGACGGACTCGCCGGGCATGCGCCGCGCAAGCCACGCGATCAGCGTCAGCCCCGCTTCCCGAGCGGCGGGCGGCAACGCGTTTTCCCGAAGGAGGCTCGCGATCTGAGCGATGAGCCGTGTGCGCTCTTCTTCGCACGCCATCTCGAACGGTGTCTCTAGCACGCGGGGACGGAAAACAAATAGCGATCAGAGGGGCGCGATCAGCACCTCCCGGTCCTTCGCTCCGTTCGCAGGACCGACAATCCCACGCTTTTCCATGGCCTCGACGATTTTTGCGGCACGGTTGTATCCGACACCGAGCTTGCGCTGGATCCACGACGTCGAGCAGCGCCGCGTCTCGGCCACGATCCTTACGGCAGCGTCGTACATCGGATCGTTCTCGGCATCATTCGTGTCCGCCTCCTGGCCCTCCTCGTCGCGCGGCTTGAGGATCGCCTCGTCGTAGACGGGCTCGCCCTGGAGGCGCAGGAAGTCGGTGATTCGCTGCACCTCTTCCTCGCTCGCGAAGGGGCACTGCACGCGGCGCGTGTCGGTGGCGCCGTTCATCTTCACGAGCATGTCGCCGCGGCCGAGCAGGTGCTCGGCGCCCTGCTCGTCGAGGATCGTGCGGCTGTCGACCTTCTGCGCCACGCGGAACGCGATGCGCGTCGGGAAGTTCGCCTTGATCATGCCGGTGATCACGTCGACGCTCGGGCGCTGCGTCGCGAGGATGACGTGCATGCCCGCCGCGCGCGCCTTCTGCGCGAGGCGCGCGACGCTGGCCTCCACGTCCTTGCCCTGCTGCATCATGAGGTCGGCGAACTCGTCGACGACGATCACGATGAACGGGATCTTCTCCGGCATGGCCACGTCGGTTCCGTCCTTCGCGGCGTCGACCTCGACCTCGAGCCCCTCGGCCGAGATCGCGGCGACCTTCTTCGGCGGCCGCGGAGGCTTGGCCTCGCCGCGCTGCACCTTCTCGACCCACGCGTTGTACGTGCCGATGTTCTTCGTGCCCGCGTTCGCGAAGAGCTGGTAGCGCCGCTCCATCTCGTCGACGGCCCACTTGAGCGCATTCGCCGCCTGCTTCATGTCCGTCACGACCGGAAGCAGCATGTGCGGGATGCGATCGAAGGGCGCGAGCTCGACGACCTTGGGATCGATCATGAGCATGCGCAGCTCGTCGGGCGTCTTGCGGAAGAGCAAGCTGACGAGCATCACGTTGAGCCCGACGCTCTTGCCCGCGCCCGTCGCGCCCGCGACGATCACGTGCGGCATGGACGCGAGGTCGGCGAAGTACGGCGCGCCGATGATGTCGCGGCCGAGGACACAAGGCAGCGGCGCCTTCATCTCCTGGAAGCGTCGATCCTCGACGAGCTCGCGGAGCGAGACGGGCATACGCCGCTCGTTCGGCAGCTCGAAGCCGATGCGGTTCTTGCCCGGGATCGGCGCGATGATGCGCACCTTGCGCGAGAGGCCGAGCGCGAGGTCGTCGGCGAGGCTCGCGACCTTCGAGACCTTCGTGCCCGCCGCCGGCGCGACCTCGAACGTGGTCACGGTCGGCCCGGGGTGGATCTCCTCGACCTTGCCGCTCACGCCGTAGTCGGCGAGCGTCTTTTCGAGGAGCGCGGCGTTGTCGCGGAGCTGCTCTTCGTCGATGGCGAAGCGATCGCCGGGCGAGGGCGGTTCGAGCATGTCCGTCGTGGGCAAGCGGAAGCCCCTGCCCACCGCAGGCACGACCTTCACGACCTCGGGCGCGCTCGGCTTCTCGGGCGCGCGCGGAATCGCCTGCGGTGCCGCAAGCGGCGCGGCCGGCGCGACGGCGCTCGGAGGCGTCACGGGTTTGGCGATGGACTTCGGGGCCTCGACCTTCACGGGCACGATCGGGCTCTCGTCGATCGCCTCGTCCGGTTCGTCCTCGCTCGCCGGTGCTTCGTGCTCGAGGTCGTGTTCGAAGTCGCGCTCGTCCTCGTCGTCCGCTTCGTCCTCCTCGTCGTCGATCTCCTCGTTCACGACCGCGGGCGCGGGCGTGGGCGTGGGCGGCGGAGGCGGCCGCGCGGCCGGCGTCTTCGGCGGCTCGATCGGGCGCGCCTTCGTGATCGCCTTGGGCGCTTGCGGCTTCGGCGGCGCGACGGGCGGCGTCGGCGTGGCGGCGGCCTCGAAGAACGAGTCTCCCGCGGCCATGTCGGAGACGGCCACGATCGCCGCGGGATCTGCGGGCGGCGCGAAGATCGCGGGGCCCGTCGACGCCTTGACGCTCGACGTGCTCGACGCAGCCGCGGGCGCGGGTGCAGCAGGCGCGATCGGAGCAGGCGCAGGTGCGGCAGGCGCGATCGGGGCAGGCGCGATCGCAGCGCGCGCAGCCGGAGCAGCGGGCGTGAGCGCAGCAGGTGCAGGCGCAGCCGACGCCGCAGGCGTGATCGATCGCGCGGCCTCGATCGGCGCCGCCGACGTGTTCGACACGATCACCGCAGCCGGCGCCGCATTCTCCTTCGTCTCCGTCTCCTCGGACGCAGCCGCGGGCTTCGCCGGCTGCACGCGCCGCTTGCGTTGTTGCGGCTTCGGCGCATCCGCCTCGACGAGCGCACTCGCGATCGCGCCGCCGTCGTTCCACGCAGCGACCGGCAGCGCCGGCTCGGATGCGCCCTTCGCGATCACCACGTTCATCGCGTCGGGCGTCGCGTCCTTCTTGATCTCGTCGCCCTCGTCACCGGCCGTCAGCGCCGCGATGATCGCGTCCGCCGCGGGCGTCGCCACGATCTTCGCGTCTGCCGCGCGCTCGGCCTTCTCGTCCTTCGTGCTCGCGCGCTCGATCTCGCGCGCCTTCTGCCACGCCGACGCGAGCGCGCGCAGGCCGAAGGCACCCTTTTCGCCGGCGTTCTCCAGCGATCGCCGCATCCGCTGCACGAGCTCGATGAACGAGAACGTCGCGCGCTGGACCAGGATCAACGAGACGACCGTCAACCCGATGATGTACGAGCCGATCGCCGAGAACAGCGAGCGCATCACCTCGCCGAACAGCTCGCCCACCGCGCCGCCGAGCGGCATCGCGCCGAACGACGTCGCCACCGGGAACGCCACGTGCGCGAGCGCCGCCAGGATCACCACGACCACCGTGTCCCCGCCGAAGCGCGACACGCTCGCGCGCGACGGCTTGCCCCCGAGCAGCGGCGCCGACAGCGCCACGAGCTCGATCGGAAGCGCCCACGCGACGACGCCCACCGTGCTCGCCGCGAACCCGGCGAACGCTGCGCCCACGGGCCCGACCCAGTCCGGCCCCACGACCTCCGGTCGCAGCGGGTCTCCACGGAACGACGCCAATGCGAGCGACGTGTAAAGTGCGGACGCGAGCAGCACGAGCGCCGCCGCCTCCCGCGCATACGTATGGCGCGCCGGCGCGGCCGTCGCCGCGGACGCGCTCTCGCCCTCGCCCCCCCGGCCTCCGCCGCCACGCGTCTTTTTCGTGGGCGACGAAACAGTTTCACCGGGACCTGGGGCGGTCTGCACACGACGCGGAGCGAAGAGGGGAACGGTCATGGCCTACCTGAACCTACCTTGCCTACATATTCCCACTCTTCCTTCTATGCAAGTCCCTGGTGGCGAAGCTGGCGGGACGTGCCGGGTTCGTGGTCGAGGGCACAGAGGATCCTCCTCTTCGGCGCGGCGCGGCGCGGGTGCGCCTTTGTTAAGGACCCGAAATTCTTTGAGCCTGGGACGCCCCGAGCGGTACCATCGCCGCCATTCTCAAGGACAGCATGCGAAGCGTTGATGGAGCAGGGCCGCGCCCCAAGACCGCGAGCGTTCTCGCGACGTGCCTCGTGGCCTTGGGCATGGGGCTCGTGTCGAGCGGTTGCCGCGTCGACGACAACGACATCCACCGCTGGGAGAACACGGCCCACGGCCCGAAAAAGCTCTGCGCCGTGCTGCTGTACGACAAGTACGACACCTCGCTCCGCGTCGAGAGCGCGCTGGCGCTGATCCGCATGAAGCCGCGATCCGGCAGGCGACTCGCCTTCACGCAGATCGACAGCGAGGATCCGCCGGAGAACGAGGCCTGCAAAGGCAGCCTCGTCGACGTGCTTTCGGGCCTGCGCGCCGAGGTGCAAGGGCCGATCGTGTCGCAGCTCGTCTCCTCGATCATCGTGGAGCTGAAGCGCCCGCCGCCCGTCGCGCAGCCCGGGCAGCCTGCGCCCGCGGACGGATCGTTTCCGTACAAAGACGCGGCCTACGCGATGCTCGTGGCGGACAAGCCGCCGCTCGTCACGGACGAAGGCCTCAAGCAGACGCTGCGCGGCGCGCTCGTCGAGTGGGCGATGGCCGACTTCGAACGCCGCCTCGAATCACGCGGGCAGGCCTACGGGATGGAGCAGCTCCTGCGCGTGATCGGGGTGGAAGCGGTCGTGGGGCTGCCGAAGCTCATGACGAAGGAGACGCGCAAGCTCGACGCCATGGCCTCGCTCGTGGCGGAGCTCGGCGACGCGAAGACGAAAGAAGCCGCGTCGGCGGCGCTCGTCGAGGTCGCGAAGTGGATCCTCTCGGACGACTGGACGAAGGTGCGCACGCCCGAGCTCAAGGACTCGAACGCGGCGCAAAAGCTCACGCCGACCGAGGAGCAGTTCAAGAAGCAGATCGAGGCGCTCCAGGACGACGAGCTGATCAAGGTCTTCGCCTCGATGCGCAAGGTCGGCGGCCGGCCCGTGGTCGATCACCTGCTCGGCTTCGCGGCGCGCAAGGATCAAAGCGAGAAACGAAGGCAAACCGCGCTCGCCGCGCTCGAAGGGCACCTCAAGAAGGACAACGCCGACGACGTCAAGCGGATCCTCGAGATCGCGGGCAGCGACGCGCCCGACGTGGTGCTGGATCAAGCCTTCCGCCGCATCGGCGAGCTGCCCCGCGAGGCCGTCGTCGAGAAGCTCTACGCCCTGTTCAAGACCGACAAATGGAAGGTGCGCCGCGCCGCCGCGACGACGGTGCTCAAAATGTCGACGGTCAAGGACGTGGGCGAGTTCCTCGGCAAGCTCCCCGATGACAAAAACTTCGCCCTCGGCGAGGCGCTCACGTATGGCGCATATATGGGTGAGCTGAAGGAGGGCACGCCCCTCGATGCGCTGAAGAAATACTTCGGCCCTGGATCACCCGCAGCGCGGACGAGCGCGATCGCGTATTATTTCACGTACGGAACGTCGGCGGACGTCTCCGCCCTGTCGTCGCTGGAGTCCGACGAGGGCAGGGCCCCGAAGTGCGACAGCGACCCCGACTGCAAATGGGTCTGCGATGTCCCGAAAGAGGGCAGCCAGGAGCGCGAGCAGAAAGAGATCAAGACGATCGGCGAGTTCGTCCGCCACTGCGTCGTGCCGGCCATGAAGGAGCGCAAACCCGAAGCTGCCAAGGAGCAAAAGAAATGAGCGGCAGAGCACGCCCCGGCGAGTGATCGCCGAGCGTGCCGCCCAGGTCTCGGAGGATCGGGAGTGCCGGATCCTCAGCACGGCTCGGAACCATCGACGACGATTAGGGAAAAATGAGCGCGGATCCGAACAAGAAGAGCGCAAGGACATTCCAGTGCCGCGACGTCCTCTGGGAGACGTTCGAACAGATGGCACGCGAGCTGGAGTGCTCGATCGACTACCTCATCAACGAGTCGATGAAGCAGTACGCGCGGCAGCGCAGCTACAGCCCGCGTACACCGTTCCCCGGCGCGGTCCGCAACGAGTCGGCCCCCGGAAGCGGCAACCCGATGTCGACGCCGGGAATCCCCGCGCCGCCGCCGTCACCGCCGCCGGGCTACCCGCCGGCCCCCGCCGCAGCCGCGCCCGCCATGCCCGCGGCCTACAGCTCGGCCCCGATGTCCGCGATGCCGCCCGCGCCGCCGCCCATGGTCGGCGCCCCGGCGCCGCAGCCGCCGCCGCCCATGCTCGGCACGCCGCCGGGGCCGCCCCCGCCCTACGGTGCGCCCCCGAGCCTCACGGGGACCGCAGGTCCGGGCGCGCCCCCCGGGCCTCCGCCCATGATGGGAGGCCCCGGCGCACCGCCCGCGCCTCCGCCCATGATGGGAGGCCCCGGCGCGCCGCCCGCGCCTCCGCCCATGATGGGTGGTCCGGGCCTCGGCGCGCCGCCGCCTCCGCCGCCTTCGCCCTACGGCGCTCCGCCTCCGCCGCCCTCGCCTTACGGGGGTGCGCCGCCGAGCCTCACGGGGACCGCAGGTCCAGGCGCTCCGCCTGGGCCTCCGCCCATGATGGGAGGGGCTCCGATGGGCGCTCCCCCGATGGGCGCTCCTCCTCCGATGGGCGCTCCTCCTCCGATGGGCGCTCCCCCCGGCCTCGGCGCGCCGCCGCCGCCTCCGCCCGGCCCCGCGACCGCGACGCCGCCGCCGCCTCCGCCGGGGACGACGCGTCCGCCGTCTGTCTCGATGACCGGCGCGCCGCCGCCGCCCCCGAAGCCGGGGAACCGGCCGCCGAGCGTCCCCGCGCCGCCGCCGGGCCCGGGCATGCAGTCGCGCCCGAACGTGCCGCCGCCGCCGCCCACGGGCGTCGCGCGTCCCGGGGGTCCGCCTCCGCCCCCGCCGCCGAACCGGCAGACGATGGGCCCGGGTGCTCCGCCTCCGCTCACGCGTTCGGTGCCGCCCCCGGCCGCCACGCCGGTGCCCCCGATGGCGACCGGCGCTCCTCCGGCCCCGCCGTCGCTGGGCGCGCCGCCTCCGCCTCCGCCCGGTTCGATGATGGGCGCGCCGCCTCCGCCTCCGCCCGGTCCGATGATGGGCGCTCCGCCGCCCCCGCCGCCGGGCCCGATGATGGGCGCGCCGCCGCCCCCGCCGCCGGGACCTCCCTCGGCGATCGGCTTCGGGGCTCCGCCGCCGCCTCCGCCGCCGCAGTACGGCAACATGGCGCCTCCCGGCCCGCCGCCGGCCCCGCCTGCGCCTGCGCCTTCCGCGGCCGGCGGCATCCCGGGCGCGATCCCGCTCTTCGCCTATTACGGCGGCGAGCGGAGCATCGTGAACAAGGACCGCTTCATCATCGGCCGCGGCAAGCAGTCGAGCGACCTGACGATCAAGGACCCGAACGTCTCGCGCCAGCACGCGATGGTCGAGTACCTGAACGGCCAGTACTACATGGTCGACATGGGCTCGACGAACGGCGTCGAGTTCAACGGCCAGCGCATCACGCGCAAGGCGATCGGCGAAGGCGACTCGTATCGGATCTGCGATCACGAGGTCCGGTTCTCCTACCGCTGATGGGCTGATGGGGGTGGTCATGGGTGGCTCGCGTGGACAAACCGTGCGAGCCACCCGTCACGCCCCGCCCCTCCTCTCCTTCACGCTCGCCGCGCTCCTCGTCACGGGCCACGCCCGCGCCTCGAACGAGCCTCCCTGGGTCGCGCCCGAGACCGAGCCGCTGCCCCAGGGCATCGTCAGCGCGCGCATCCTCAAGGCCGACCAGCCGATCCTCGCTTCTCCGTGGGAAGGCGCGCCGCGCCGCGGATCGGCTGCGCTCGACGTGCACCTTCCGATCTTCGCCGCGCGCCGCGGCCCTGGCTGCAAGGGCCGGTTCCTCTCGATCGGCCCGATCGCGTGGGTCTGCGAGGACGCCGTCGAGCTCGCGGAGACGCCCTTCGTGGACGCCGCCTACCGCGCGATCCGCGAGACCGCGGATGGTTTGCCCTTCCGGTACTACTTCGTCGGCCCCGACGGATCGTTTGCGTACAAAAAGCTTCACGCGGTCGACGTCGGCGCGCCCGACATGCAGCTCGAACCGGGGTTTGCCGTGGCGATCGTGGAAGAGCGCGTGGTCGAGGGCGCGCGCTACGGCCGCAGCCACAACGAGCTCTGGATCCCGATGCGCGACCTCGGCCCTGCGCGACCGATCGCGTTCCGCGGTGAGGAGATCAAACCCGACGCGCCCGCGGACGTCTTGCCCTTCGCGTGGATCCTCGTCGACAAGGCGAAGGTCTTCTCGACGCCGGGCGCCCTCGGCAAGGTGGAGTCGAGCCGCGCGCGCTTCGAGCGTGTGCCCTTCTTCGAGGAGAAAAACGTCGGCGGCGCGCGCTTCTCGCGCATCGGCGAGGGCGCATGGGTTCGCTCGTCGGAGCTCCGCCATGCGACGATCGCCCCGCCGCCGCCCGAGGTCGACGTCGCTGCGGGCGAGAAGTGGATCGACGTCGAGCTCGAGAGCCAGACGCTCGTCGCCTACGAGGGCAAACGCCCCGTGTTCGCGACGCTCGTCTCGACCGGCAAGGGCCGCGAAGGATCGGCCACGGCCACGCCGCGCGGCACGTCGCGGATCTGGGCGAAGCTCTTCACGTCGAACATGGACAACCTCGAGGACGAGGGCGCGACGCGGTACTACCGGATGGAAGACGTGCCGTGGGTGCAGTTCTTCGCGAAGGGCGTCGGCCTGCACGGCGCGTTCTGGCATCGCTCGTTCGGCCACGTGCGCAGCCACGGCTGCGTGAACCTCGCGCCGCTCGACGCGCAGCGGCTCTTCTTCTGGACCACGCCGCGCGTGCCCGCCGGATGGACGGCCGCCTTGCCGAGCACGCACGACGTGGGCACCGTCGTGCGTGTACGCTAGAGAGCGCCCTGCATGGTCTCGATCGTCAACGCTGTTCGTGATCTCGGCCGACTGCGCCAGATCTACGTCGTGCTCGTTCGTCATGGCTTCGGCGAGCTCGCGCAGCGGCTCGGGCTCGGCGGTCGTGGACGCGCGCAAGCCTTGCCCGAGCTCCCCGCAGGCAACGAGGCGAGCGACGCGCTCGTCGAGGCGCCCGAGGACGACACGAAGCGTGGCGAGGAAGAACGACGGCGCATCTCGCTGCCCGAGCGCGTGCGGCTCGTGTGCATGGATCTCGGCCCCTCGTTCGTGAAGCTCGGCCAGATCGCCTCCACGCGCCCCGACGTCCTGCCGAACGACTGGATCCTCGAACTGAAGAAGCTCCAGGACGAGGTCAACCCGCTGCCTTGGAGCGACATCAAGGGCGCGGTCGAGGCCTCGCTCGGCGCGCCGATCGAGGACGTCTACGAAGGCTTCGAGGAAAAACCTCTCGCTGCGGCCTCGATCGGCCAGGTCCACCGCGCCGTGCTCAAGCACGCGGACGGCCCGCAAGAGGTCGTCGTGAAGGTGCAGCGGCCCGGCGTGCGCACGACCGTCGCGCGGGACCTCGAGCTCTTGCATGCGCTCGCGAAGCTCATCGAGCGCACGATCCCCGAATCGGCCTTGTACCAACCCTCGGCGCTCGTCGATCAGTTCGACCGTGCGATCACGAGCGAGCTCGACTTCGCGCTCGAAGCCGAACACGCCGAGAAGTTCGCGCGCAACTTCGCAGGCCACCCGCACGCGCGTTTCCCGCGCGTCTACCGCGAAGCCTCGTCGAAGACCGTGCTCACGCTGGAGCTCCTCCCCGGCGGCAAGGTCTACGACGAGATCCGCCACCATGGGCACAAAGGCCCGGCGATCGCGCAGGCCGCCGTCGGCATCGTCGTGAAGATGATCTTCGAGGACGGGTTTTTCCACGCGGACCCGCACCCTGGGAACATCTTGATCTCCGGCGACCCCGACAGCCCCACGATCGGCCTCATCGATCTCGGCATGGTCGGCCGTTTGTCGCCGGAGATGCGCGACAAGACGCTCGACCTGATGATCGCGGCGGTTCGTCAGGACCACCTCGGCGTCGCGGATGCGCTCTACGCGATCGGCACGCCGACGAAGAAGATCGACATGCGCGCCTACCGCGCCGAGGTCAGCCTCTTGGCCGAGAAGTACGTCGGCAGGCCGCTCAAGGAAATCGACGTCGCCGCCATGATCAGCGATCTCATGCGCGGCGCGGCCAAGTACGGCATCGAGATCCCGCCGGACTTCCTGCTCGTCGGCAAGGCGATCATGACGATCGAAGGCGTCGGCAAGGAGATCGACCCGGACCTCGACGTCTTTGGCGTCGCGCGTCCGTTGTTCCTCGATCTCCTGCGCAAACGTTACTCGCCCGAGCGCATCGGCATGGAGCTCTGGCGCGGCGTCGAGCGCCTTTCCGGCGCTGCCTACGACATGCCGCAGCAGCTCCGCGAGATCTTCGACGACCTACGCCTCGGGCGGCTGACCTTACGCACCACCGATCCGACCCTCCCGCGCACGGTCGATCGCCTCGGACGTCGCCTCTTCGCGGGCCTCGTCGTGGCGACCTTCGTCTTCGCGGGGACGTGGCTGCTTCAAACGGATCGCAAGGACCCGCTCGGCATCACGCTCCTCGTCTTCGGCGTGCTCGTGATGTTCGGGCACGTCGTCCTCGACGTGCTCCGCCACCTACGTTAGCCGCCGTCTGCATCAGGCCGCCGCATGTGCACAGCAGGGCGCCGAGTCTCCTCGACGCCCTGCTTTGCGGCCCGGTGAAGTCCGTGCGTGGCCTGTCCGATCAGAGCTGCGGGATCTTGCCCTGGAGCAAGAACGCGATGATCAGCGCGAAGAGCACGAGCGACTCGATGAGCGCCAGGCCGAGAATCATCGGCGTCTGGATACGAGCCGCGGCGCCCGGGTTGCGCGAGATGCCCTCGAGGGCGGCCGCAGCGGCGCGGCCCTGACCGAGCGTACCGCCGAGGGCGGCGATGCCGATCGCGAGGCCGGCGGCCAGCGCGATCATGCCGCTCGTGTCGAACTTGTTCGAAGCAGCAGCATCCTGCGCGAACGCCATGCTGGGAACGAGGGCCAGCGCGGTGGCGACCAGCGTGGACAGGGTGAGCTTGCTCTTGAGAGACATCCGGTTCTGCTCCTTTCAGGCCACGCGCCCCCATGGGGGGCTGCATGCATCAATCGAGACGACCCACGGGGTTCGGGGGGACCGACTCTTCGGTCTCACGTCCCGAGGGCTCGGGGGCTTCGCTTCGGGCGGCCCCGCTCTAATCCGAATCTGACGGTTTGGCTAGGGACTTTTTGAGGTTTCCACCGCGATCTTTCGGTGGGGGCGCCTCAGTGGTGGTCTGCGTGGTGGTGCTCCGTGGCGAGGCCGATGTAGATGCTGCTGAGCAGACAGAACACCAGCGTCTGCACGACGATCACGATGAGCCCGAGCATCATCACGGGCAGCGGCAGGAAGATCGCCACGAGACCGAAGAAGACCGAGGCGATGAGGTGGTCGACCGCGATGTTGACCATCAGACGCACGCTGAGCGTGATCGGACGGACGCAGGTCGAGATCACCTCGATCGGGAAGATCAGCGGCGCCAGGTACCACTTCGGCCCCGCGAGGTGCGCGATGTAGCTCCAGCCGTTCTCCTTGATGCCCCAGATGTTGAAGGAGAGGAAGACGAGCAGCGCGCAGCCGAGCGTGACGTTCAGGCTGGACGTGGGCGGCGAGAAGCCGGGGATCAGGCCCGAGACGTTCGAGAAGAAGATGAAGCCCGCGGCGCCGCCGATCAGCGGGAAGTACCGCTTGGCGTTCTCCGCCCCCATCACGTCCTTGGCCATGTTGTAGAAGTAGCCAAAGAACGCCTCGAAGAACGTGCGCAGGCTGAGGCGGTCGTCCGGGACCACCGACTCGTCGAGCCGCCGGAACTTCGAGCGCACCGACATCGCCATCGCGATGAACACGATGACGATGAGCAGGCTCGCGAAGATCGGCTCGACCGAGTGGTAGCTCATCGGCTCGTGACCGATGAAGCTGTAGCCGAGGTTCTTCGCGTTCTCGCGGAGACCAGGGAGGTGGGCCAGGAGGAAGGTCAGAAAACCAGTATGCTCGGGCATGACCGTCGTCGCTCCATCACCGGAGCGCTCCAATCTCGAACTCGTACTCGCTGCTCGATCTCAGGGCTCGTTCGAGGGGTCCCCCTCGTCGGCGGGCCTCGCCTTTAGCACATCTTTGCGCGGCGCGTCCCCGAAAGATCTGCGCTTTGGATCACCGTCCGCGAAGTCGTCCGGGGGCTTCGGGCCAAACAGCGTCCCCACCGTGATCCCGATGGGCAGCGCCCCATACCCCACGATGAGGGAGAGGCCCGACGCAATCCCGCTGCGCAGAATGAGCCAAACCCCGCCCAGCAAAAGCGCGAGCTTCAACGTGGCGATGACCGCCCAAGGCGCGGTGTTTCCCCGCCGGGACAAAAACGCCTCGCCCACCTGCGCGAACACCCACAGGTTCAAGGGCGCCAGCGCCCCGCCGATGGCCACGCCGATCCCGAACCGCGGCCCGCCGAGCGCAAACGAGCCGATCGTCAAGACGACCGCCGACCCGATCACCCCGACGAGCGCCCCGCGCATCGGCGCGTCGAGCTTGGAAGGCTTTTCCGTTTCGCTCATGCGCCCCCCTTCCCGTCGTCGTTGTTCGTGCCCTCGTCGTCCGCCTTCGTGATCGGAGGCTCGTCCTTGCGCTCGTCGGGCGCGTCGTAGCGCGGAAGCGGATTGCCTTGCTCGCGCTCCTCGCGCTCGGCCTGCGCCTTCATCTCGCGCAGCGCGCGCTGAAAGGCCCTCACGGCCGCGCCGATGCCGAAGCAGAAGCCGAGGATCGCGAGGTACGGCTCGGTGCCGAACTTGCCGTCGAGCCAGCGGCCGCCGAAGTAGCCGAACGCGATCGACAGGACGACCTCGAGCCCGATGGTCCCGAGGCTCCCGACGCCGCGCCACTCCTCCACCTTCGGCGGGCGCTTGCGCTCCTTGCCGTTCACCGCTCGCCTACCACGCGCGTCACCGTCGCGCGCCGATTCTCGATCAACGCCTCCAGCACCGGCCGCATCGCGCGCGCCGCCTCGGCGCGGTGGCTGATGCGGTTCTTCTCGTCGTCGCCGAGCTCGGCCATCGTGCGGCCGTCGCCCTTGACGATGAAGAGCGGGTCGTAGCCGAAGCCGCCAGCGCCGCGCGCCTGCTGCGCGATCGTCCCCTCGCAGCGGCCCTCGCAGATCACCTCGGGCTGCACCTCGTTCCACGGATCGAGCAGCACCATCGTGCAGCGAAAGCGCGCCGTGCGGTGCTCGTCGTCGATCTCTTCGAGCGCCGCGAGCAGCGCCGCGTTGTTCTCCGAATCGGTCGCGCCTTCCTTCGCGAAGCGCGCCGAGCGCACGCCGGGCCGCCCCGCGAGCGCGTCGACCTCGAGCCCCGCGTCCTCTGCGAGCGTCACCATCATCGCGGCCTCGGACGCCGTGCGCGCCTTGATCAAGGCGTTGTCCACGAACGTCGCGCCGTCCTCGATGATCGGCGGCAGGTCGGGCAGCACCTGCGAGAGCGGCAGGAGCTGGATGGGCAGGTCGGCGAAGATCGCCAAAAGCTCCGCGAGCTTCCCGCGGTTCGTCGTGGCGACGAGGATCGAGAGCGGCAGGTTCGGCTCGCTCATGCGAACCTCCCCGCCTGGAAGAGCGAAGCGAGCTCGACGCCCGCGGCGCTGAGCGCGCTTCGTTGCATCGCCACGAGCGCTGCGACGCCCGCGAGCCCGACGTCGATCATGCCGTCGAGCGCGCGCCGTTCGAGCGCCTCGCCCTCGGCCGTCGCTTGCACTTCAACGATCGCCCCGCGCGCCGTGGCCACCACGTTCAGATCCACGCGCGCCTGGCTGTCCTCTTCGTAGACGAGATCGAGCATCGCCTCGCCGCCGACGTGGCCCACGCTGATCGCGGCCACCTGATCACGCAGCACCGGCGCGACCGCGCTCGACGTGCGCAGCTTCGCGAGCGCGAGCGCCATGGCCACGAAACCTCCGGTCACCGACGCCGTCCGCGTCCCGCCGTCCGCCTCCAGCACGTCGCAGTCGATCACGATCGTGCGCTCGCCGATCGCGTCGAGGTCGATCGCGCTGCGCAGCGCGCGCCCGATGAGCCGCTGGATCTCCTGCGTCCGCCCGCTCGGCCCCTTGCCGCGCCCTTCACGCGCTTCCCTTCGCGCGCGGCTCGCCCGCGGATGCATCTGGTACTCGGCCGTCAACCAGCCTTTGCCTTTGCCCGCCATCCATGCGGGCACGACGGCGTCGATCGACGCGGTGCAGAGCACGACCGTGCCGCCGGCGCGGTAGAGCACGGAGCCCTCCGCGTTGCGGTGGAAGTGCGGGACGATCTCGACGGAGCGAGGTTCGGCGGGGCTACGGCCATCGGGACGGGACACGCCGCGTCCTTAGCACAGGCGCAACGCCGCGTAGGGCCTCCTCACGCCCGGCCCTCGCTCTCCTCGTCCCGCCTGCGCGCCCGGTGCCTGGTTTTACCAGCTCACGGGGTAGACCGTGGCGTAGAGCCCGTCGCCCGGCCCGCCGCGCGTCGCGGCGCGCTGCACCAGATAAAGCTCCTGCTTGGGTCCCTGGCAGGCGAACGCGCCTCCCTCGGACGCGACGTACACCTGGCCCCCGACGGTCTTCATCGAGAACCCCTCCGGCCACGACGCGCGCTTCTTCAGATAGTCGAGCGCCATGTTGCTCCGCGGCGGGATGTCCGACCGTTCGAGCGTGCGGATCAGCCGGTCCGCCTGGGAGAACGCCGAACCCTCCTGCTTGGCGACATCGCTGATGCCGACCTTCGCGGGGAGCTGCCCCGGGCCGACCTCGTTCGAGGGCACGCGGCGCGAACGGACGACGGTGAACTCGTCGCTCGTCTTGCCGCCCTCGACGCGGTGGCCCCGGCCGATCCATCGACCGTCGCCGGAGGGCACGACCGGGTTCCACGGCTTGCACGTCCCGAACGCGGCGAGCACGGCGCACGGCCCCTTCTTCGCGTCGGCCGCGCACGTGAGCGCCTTCTTCAGCGCGGCGACGTCGAGATCGTCCGGCGCCGCGACCGCCTCGGGGACCGGCGGCGGCGCGGCGGACGGGGGCGCGGGCGTCCCGGTTTGCGCGGGCGCGGCCGCGTCCCCGGCTGGCTCCTGGGAACACGCGGCGACGGCGATCGAGACGAGGACGGCGAAGGGGCGCGTTCGCATGGGCGCGCAGTCTGGCACGGCCTTGCTCGTCCGCTACGGCGGGTCGATCAGGAGCTTCGGCCGGAGCCGCGCGAGCGACTTTCGCCCGAGGCCCTTCACCCGGAGGAGATCCTCCGGCCGCTTGAACCGCCCGAGCTTCGCCCGCAGCGCGAGGATCGCCTTGGCCTTCGTGGCCCCGATGCCCGGCAGCTTCCGTAGATCCTCCTCCGTCGCGAGGTTCAGGATCACCCTTCCATCGGCCGTCACCGCGGCGATCGGCGCGCCCGCGTCCGCGACCGCGCCCGCATCCGCGCCCGCTGCCGCTTCCGCTTCCGCATGCGCGCCCGCATCCGCTGCCGCTCCCGCATCCGCTGCCGCCCCCGCATCCGCGACCGCCGCCGGCACCGGCGCCGCCGCGCTCGCGCTCGTCGCCGGCGGACCGAGGTAAGCCCCGACGCGACGCGGCATCCACTCCGCCGCCGCGCCTGACCCTACGAACGCGAGCGCCAAAAACCCGAGCGCCCCGAGCGCGGCTTTCCCTGCGAGCGGCGTCCATGCCGACCCGCAGAGCCGCGCCCCGATCGACCCGAACAACGCCCGCGCCCGCGCCCCGACCTGCTTGTCGTCTGCTGAACGTTCCACCGAACACCTCCTCGGCGGGCTCCTTGGCGATCTTCGTGCCGACGGACGGGACGCGGGAAAGCGCGTCCTTTGGGGTGCAAAGGGTCTGCGCGGGGGTGGCGCCGCCATGGCGGCGGGGTGGCGACGCCACCGGGACCTTGCGCTCGACCTGCGCTACGATGGCGCGGGAGCAGGTGACCATGTCCGACCCGCGTTTTTCCCCGTACCCCGAGGCCTTCTCGCGTCGCACCTTCCTCGGCGCAGCCCTGACCGGCGCGGCGCTGCTCGGCGCTGATCACGCGCTCGCCGCGGGCTCCGGCCTCGCCGCGAAACCTCCCGCGGGCTTCGTGCCCCTCTCGATCCCCGGGAAGGTCGCGAAGGTCGCGAAGTCGAACGTGATGCAGCCGAACGGCCTGTGGCCCACCGAGGGCGCGGCCAAGGTCATGCTCGAACGCGTCATGGCCGAGCTCACGGGCAAAAGTGACCTCGGCGAAGCCTTCGCCAAGTTCGTCCACAAGGACGACAAGGTCGCCATCAAGCCGAACGGCATCGCGGGCCAAAAGGGCGCGACGATGGCCACGAACCGCGAGCTCATCCTCGAGGTCGTCCGCGGCGTCATGGCGGCCGGCGTGCCCGCGAGCCAGATCATGATCTTCGAGCAGTACCCGAAGTTCTTGGAGGGCACGCGCATCTGGGATCGCCACAAGGGCCCCGACCCCGCGCTGCCCGCGGGCATCGCGACGGCCGTGCACGAGAACGAAGACGCGACGATGCCCGAGCGGAGCGTGATGGGCATCCCGACGAAGTTCGTCCGTCCCTTCACCGAGGCGACGGCCGTGATCAACCTCGGCTTGATCAAGGATCACTCGATCTGCGGCTTCACGGGTTGCCTCAAGAACATCACGCACGGCGCGACGATCAACCCGCACGCCTTCCACCAGCACAACGCGAGCCCGCAGATCGCCGAGCTTTACGCGCAGGACGTCGTCAAGAGCCGCGTCCGCTTGCACATCATCGACGGCTTCAAGCTCATCTACGACGAGGGCCCGCTCGACAAGAACAAGAAGCGCCGCGTGCTCCACGAGGCCGTCTACGCGACGACGGACCCCGTCGCGATGGACACGCTCGGCTGGGGCATCCTCGAGCAATGGCGCAAGGAGAACGGCCTGCCGACGCTCAAGGACGCCGGCCGCGAACCCACGTACATCCGCATCGCGAGCGAGCTCGGGCTCGGCGTCTACGACAAGAACCGCATCTCCTTGCGCGAAGTCACGCTCTGACGGGCTCCGTCCGAACGCTCACGGCGGCGGCGACAGGGCGAGCGCCTTGAGCCGCCCGTTCGCGCACGCCGCGTTCGTCTCGCATTCGATCCAGTAGAGCGCCTCGTCGTCGACCGTGAAATGGAACGGCCCGCTCGGCCGCACGACGATCTCGGCCACCTGGCTCCCCCAATTCTTGCCGCCCACGGGCAGCCGCGCGATCGCCTTGCCGCCGTCGTACGTCGACGCGCCGAAATAGACCCAGTCCCCATTCACCTCGACCGGCGGCAAGACCGCGAGCGTGAAGTCCGTCGCCGCATTGGAGAAGATGAGCTCGCCGCTGCTCGGCACGTACGACTCCACCTTCCCACCGGACTTCGATACGCGGTTCAGGAGCGCGTTGTTCTGCGCGAAGAAGAACACGTACTCCTCGGAGACGTCGAGGCTCGACGGGTCATTGAGGCCCGCCGCGAGCGCCTTCTCCTCCACGCCCACGCCCACCGACGGATCGATCGTGTACACCGCGCCGGTCAAAGGCTTCTCGCCGTCGTCGCACGAGTTCGGCACGTCGTCCCCCAGCGCGAAGCGCGTGAAATAGAGCCGGCCGTCGCTCTCGCTGTAGCGGATGTCGTAGAGCAGCGCGGCCGCCTTGTCCTGCTTGTATTCCGGGTCGATCCAGAGCGCCTCGTATTTCGTCGAGCCCTTCTTCACCCGCCCCACGAGCCCGTCCGTGAGCATGTAATAGAGGAAATCGCCTCCGAGCGTGATCCCGGCGAGCTTCTCGAACTCGGGTTGCTCGCCGAGCACGGGGATCACGTCGGGATTGCAGTCCCTCGGGTCGCACCAGGAGAGATTCGACCCGAGGCACGTGGTCTCATTGCCGCGCTGGGTCCAGGCGAGGAAATCGTGCGAGACCACGGCCCATTCGACCCGTAGGCCCCCGACGTCCAGCAGGGGCGCCGAACAGCCCGGCTTCGGCAAGCGCCGAACCGAGCCGGGCGTCTCGTATTGCCGGACGACGATCGACGCGGCGTCCGAGCTCAGCGCCCCCATGACGACGTTCGGCTCGATCACGAACGGCGCGCACGTATCGCCGCTGCCCCCGCAGGGGATCACGGCACACGCGAGGTTTGGCGGGGGCTTGGGGGCATACTCGTCGTACTCCTCGCCGAGGACGCAGCTCGATAGGAGCACGGCCGTGATACCCATCATCGCCGTGCGATGGAGCGGAACGTTCATACGCGGATCTTACAACGCCCACGAACTTGCTTGCCAGCGCCGACGAGATCCGTTTTGCTTCTCCTCCGGAGCGAGCGTCCCATGGCCAGCGCCACCGGCACACAGAAGTTTCTCGAACACGGGCCCCTCAAATTCGCCCGCACGCGGCCCACGATGCACATCCCCGACGCCGAGGTCCACGACGACGCGGGCGCGAACGTCAATCCGCCCGTCTCTTTCACCGCCGAGCTCACGGGCTGCTCGGTCTTTTGCGCGTCTCGCGGGTCTACCCCGATCGCGCCGTGATCTCCCACAACGACGAACCCAAGCCGCTCTCCCCTTGAGCGGGCCATCGAAGGGGGACCTGTATGCCGATCCTCGAACTCACGTTATCAGGCGGAGCGAAGCTCTCCGTGCACAACTTCTCCGTGCAAGAAGCCCTCTCCGAGCTCTTCCACGTCTCCATCGTGGCGCGGGCGCAGCGGCCGGACCTCGACCTCGAGGCGATCGTCGGCAAACCCGCCTCGCTCCACATCGTGGCCGGATGGACCTACGTGCAGGACCAGGGCACGCGCACCTGGAAAGGCGTCTGCAGCTACATCGAGCAATACCAGGCCCAGACCGAAGAGACGGGGCTATCGACCTATCACCTGTCCATCGTCCCCGACCTCTGGCTGCTCACGCAGCGCACGAACCACCGCATCTTCCAGCACCTCTCCATCCCCGACATCACCGACGTGCTCCTCGGCGAATGGGGCGTCAAGCCCACCTGGCAGATCGATCGTGGGCTCTATCCGAAGCTCGAATTCAAGGTGCAATACGGCGAGAGCGATTTCACGTTCCTGTCTCGCCTGCTCGAAGAGGCCGGCATCACGTTCTGGTTCTCGGACCAGGACGGCGCGGGCTCCGTGCTCACGTTCGGCGACAAGCTGCACGCGGCGGCGCCGCGCCCGCCCATTCCTTTCGTCGACAACCCGAACCAGGCCGCGCAGCGCGAGTTCCTCTCGCTCGTACGCCTCGGCCACGAGGTCCGGCCGGGCGCGCACGTGATGCGCGACCACGATTTCCGCAAACCCTCCTTCGAGCTCCTCGGCGAGGCCACCCCTGCCGCGACGGGCCCCGAGGGCAAATACGAGCAATACACCTACGGCCCGGGCGCGTTCCTCGTGGAGGGCACGATGGGCGGCGGCGGCACGCCGGTGGCGGACGATCAGGGCATCGCCCGGCACGACCCCAAATACGGGACAGACCTCGCGACGCGCCGCCTGCAATCGCTGCGCGCCGACAAACGTCGGGTCACGTTCGACACGAACACCCTCGACCTCTTCCCCGGCGCGGTCTTCACGATCGAGGACCACTTGCACCCCTCGCTCGCGCCGAGCCAGCGGCTGCTCGTCTCGTCGTTCTCCGTGGAAGGCACGCCGGGCGACGCATGGACCATGCGCGGCGCCGCGGTCTTCTCCGACCCCGCCGCCCCGTATCGCCCGCCGGTCAAGACGCCGCGCCCGCGGGTCTTCGGTGTGCAGAGCGCGACCGTGGTGGGCCCGCCGGGCAAGGAGATCCATACCGACGAATTCGGCCGCGTCCGCGTGCAGTTCCCCTGGGATCGCGAGGGCCAGAGCGACGACCGCTCCTCGTGCTGGATGCGCGTCAGCCAGGGCTGGGCCGGCACGGCGTACGGGATGATCACGATTCCGCGCGTCGGCCAGGAGGTGCTCGTCACGTTCCTCGACGGCGACCCGGATCGGCCGATCGTGACGGGCCGCGTCTACAATGCGATCGAGCAGGTGCCGTACAAGCTGCCGGACGACATGACCGTGAGCACGTGGAAGAGCCAATCCTCCCCCGCCACGGGCGGCTACAACGAGATCAAATTCGACGACAAGGCCGGATCGGAGCGCGTCTACGTGCAGGCCGAGCGGGACTTGCACAAGCTCGTCAAGAACGACGAGGTGCTCCGCACGCAGCACAACAAGATGGAGACGGTGGACGGCACGTCCGACCTCGTGGTGAAGGGCGCGCGCAAGCAGCTCATCGAATCGGAGGACCATTTGCACGTGTTGCTCGACCAGCGCAGCCAGGTCGACGGCGGCGTCTCGCTCACCGTGAAGATGGGCAAGCAGGAGAAGGTGGGGGCCGATTACGCGCTCGACGCCGGGCAGGAGATCCACCTCAAGGCGGGGATGACGCTCGTGCTCGAAGCCGGGCTGCGGCTGACCATCAAGGGACCGGCCGGCTTCATCGATTTCCACCCGATGGGCATCGATATCGTGGGGCTCCTCGTCAACATCAACAGCGGCGGGTTTCCGGCCTTCGGCAAGGGCGCCTCCCCCGACGCGCCCGAGGACGCGACGGAGGCCGAGCCGCGCGACAGGCCGCCCGGCGCGCCGGCGGGGAATTCGAGCACGGGCACCGGCGGCACGTCCGGCCAAGGTGGGAGCTAGGCCATGCCCCTCGCTGCGCGCATCGACGACGAGCTGACGTGCGAGGTCCACGGCGCGGGCATCATCACCGAAGGGTGCCCGACGGTGATCATCGGCTTCCAGCCGGCCGCGCGCGTCGAGGACGAGATCCTTTGCCAGGAGGTGCCGAGCGAGATCGCCAAGGGTTGCGAGACGGTGTTCATCGGCGGAATGCCGGCCGCGCGCGTCGACGATGTGGCCGTGGACGGCGCGGTGATCAGCACCGGATTTGCCACGGTGAACATCGGCACGACGCCGCAGATCCAGGTGCTGCTCCTGGCCGCGGCGCTGGGTTTGCCCTTTTGCGAGGAATGCGAGCCGAGCTCGCTCGCCGGGCCGAGCGGGGAGCCATGAAGGCCGTTCTTTCCATTGTGACGGGGCGATCGGCAGGGCAACGGGTGCGGCTCCCTTTGGGACAGCCCTTTTGCGTGGGGCGCGGCGGGCGGGCGGATCTGATCCTGGCGCACGACGAGAAGATGGCCCTCGTGCATTTCGAGCTCGCATGGGACGGCGCCACGTGCCGCCTGCGCGACCGGAGCCGGCAAGGGACGGAGCTCGACGGCAAGCACGTGGACGAGGCCGAGCTGAAGAACGGCGCGTGGATCGGCGCGGGCGGGACGCGGTTTCTGTTCCGCATCCGCAGCGAGGATCTCCGGTCGGAGCTGCCGCCGGCGCCGCCCGCGCCGCCGCCTTCGCCGGAGATGCTTTCGGCGCGCCGGGAGGCGCTCGTGGTGCTGTCGCGGGAGAAGCATCTCTTCGCGATTCTGGACGCAGCCCGGGATCGGCGCGTCCGCGCCTTGCTCGCCGCATGCGACGAGGAATTTCGCTCGCTCTACGAAGGCCCAAAAGGCGAGGCCCTCGCCGAGGTGGCGCCGTACCTCGTGCACCTCCAGCCGGGCTCGCCGCTGCTCCCCGTGCTCGTGGAGGACGCGTGGGGCGCGAGCTGGGGCGTGTATCTGACGAGCGCGCGACCCTTCAAGGAGGTCCGCCAAAGGCTGCGCCGGTCGCTCATGGTGCAGGACGAGGAGACGGGGAAGCGGATGTATTTCCGTTTGTATGACCCGCGCGTCCTGCGGCTGTTCTGGCCGGCATGTACGCCGCGGCAAAAAAGCGAGATAGCCGGCACGGAGATCGAATCGTTTCTCGTCGAGGGCACCACGGGCGAGGTGCTGCGATTCGCCCGGGAGGGATGAGGCGATGCTGACATTGCGCCGGGGGCAGCAAAAGGCCTTCGAACCGCTGGTGGAGGACGCGCTCGTCGAGCGCATTTTCGTCTTCCTCCGCCAGCGTCCCGAACCCGAGGTTCATCGCCTCGACGACGCGCACCTCCGCGCGGCCATCCGCGCGGGCGTGGCGCAGGGGCGGTCGTTCGGGCTCACGTGGCAATCGTCGCTCGGCGCGTTCGTGGGGCTCTCGATCGTCGTGGGGCCGAGGTTTCACGAACACCCGGCCGTGCGCGCCATTCTGACGGACGAGGCGATCCCGCCCGACGAGCGAATCGCCGCGCTCCGCGACAGGCTCACCGAAGAGGAATGGCGCGAGGCTTCGGACCCGGAGGTGATGACGCGATGATGTCCCCCGATCCCCGGACCACCACGACCACCACGTCGACCACCACGACCACCACGACCACCACGTCGACGACCTCGACGGCAGCGACGAGCATGATCAACGCTGCCTCTGTCGCGCTCCCCTCGACGCCGCCCAGCGCGAGCGTCGCATGTGCCGCGGGCAAGGTCGCCGAGCCGTCGTCGAGCGCACCCGCGAAGAAGGAAAGGACCCCCGAGGAGATCAGGGAGTTCGCAGGCAAGGTCGAGGACCTCGTGGAGGAGGCCGTCAGCCTCCAGCAACAAATCGTGGCGCCCGAGACCATCGGGGAGCTTTATCAAGATCTGTACAGGGTAAAGCGGGCGGGCGACACGAACGTTTTGTCGAAGTGGACCGCGTTTCACAAGTTTTGGGGGACCACGCTCGTCCCTCTCAAGAAATTCGTCGACCAGGAGAAGAAGCGGCGCGACGAGGAGAAGAAGCAGAAGGAGCTGATCCAGCGAAACGAGCAGAGGAGGACGCAGGGCAACGAGGACAAGCAGACGTTGATCGCGGCCGAGCAGGTGCAAAAGAAGCTGCGCGAGAAGCAGCACCAGCAAGAAGTGGCGGCGCTCGCGAGGGCTCACAAGGAACATTTCAACGATCCCAAGGCGCTGACGGCCATCGTCAGCGACAACCCCACGCTCTGCACGGCGGTCGTCGAGGAAGGCACGCAAACGACGATGGCGTTCGGGATCAGCTCCGTGGGAAACCACCGGCCCTTTCAGGCCTTCTATCGGGACCAGGACGGGATGATCCGCTGCACGAAAGCCGCGGAGGTTTATGCCAAGGTGCTCGAACCGCTGCGCGCGGAGCTCAATAAGATCCAGTGCGTCGAGGCCTGGGAAGTCTACGTCTGCGCAGAGGTCGACGCGGCCGTTCAGCTCTTGCTGCGCGGAGTGCGCCTGGAGCAGATCAAGACCTACGCCACGGATTTCGATTTCAAATACAAGGCGCGCTGCGCACACTGCACCCAGTGGGTGACGGAGTTCTGAGCCGGCAATCCCGCGATGCGCGTCAGGCCTGCGGCAGCCGCACGACCCGCCCGAGCGCCACGGCCCGCAGCGCGATCGGCAGCTTCTCCTCGGGGTCGACCGCGAAATGCACCTCGCCGAGGAGCCGCGCGGGAAATTGCCCGAAGAGCGGCAGATCGTCCGCGATGGCGCCCGGCAAGTAGACCACCAGCGGGTGCCGCTCGCCCGGCGCACGCAGGAGCGCGCGCAGGTGGTTTCCGCCGAGGACCCGGCGCCGCTGGTAATGCCGGCCCTCGCAAAGCGCGCGCGCGACGAGCACGTCGAGGTCGTCCCCGCCGAGCCCGTGCGCGCTCAACGCATACGCCTCGCGGATGCTCCGGGTGAAGCGCTCCGCGAGGCCCGGCGCATTCTGATAACCCGGCGAGCCGATGAACCCTTCGGCTTCCTCGATGGCTGCGGAGAGCGCCTCCTTTCCCGCCGCGAACGGCCTCGCCGTCGCCGCCGTCGTCTTCAAGGCCTCGATGGGATCAAACGGCAGCGAGAGCTCGCCCTCGCAGACCTCGAGGGGCGGAATCGCATGGGCCTTTTTCGCCGCCCGCATCGCCGCGTCGAGCAACCCCTCGAAGCTCACGGCCGCAGCACGACCGAGGATCGCGTGCGCCTCTGCGCGGTCCTCCATCTCGGCCGGGTCCTTGAAGAGGGCCGGATCGTCGAACTCCGGATCGATCGGCTCCTCCTCGCGCGCGTCGAGGATCTCCTGCCACGCGCGCTTGCGCACGACGCGCGGCATGGTCTTGCGATCGAGCCACACGAGCAGCAGCGCATCACTCGGCGACATGCCCCCGTTCGCCGACGGCGCGACCGCGAAGCCCGGCGCCGCGGCGGCCGACGGCGCGGGCGACGTCGGCAACGCACCCTCGACCACGACCTCGCCGATGGTCTTTCGAGCAGCAACGATCGGCTCCGGCGCCCGCGCGTGCGGCGCGGTCCCCGGCGCGTCTGGCGCGGGCGTCTGCGGCACGCCGCTCGCCCACGGGCTCGGCGCGGGCGCGGGAGAAAGCGCGGGCGTCTCGAAGATCAACGCAGGCGGCTTCATCGCCGGAGCAGCAGCGTTCTCGTTCGCGTCCGGCGACGTCGCGGCGAAGGGCAACGCCGCGGCGGGCGAAGGAAGATCGACCCGCTCGAGCGCCACCGTCCCCTCCGAAGGTGGCCGAGCGAGCGGAGATCGTGGCGGCGCCGGCGCGAAGGTGATGACCGCGTCCGGCGAGGTCGCCTTGAAGGGCAACGTGGCCGGCCCTTCCTCGTCGCCGACGAACGCCGTCGTCTTGCCCATCTCCTCGCGTGGCGCCGGCTCCTTCTCCGCGTGCTCCAGGCTGACGGTCACGTGTCCCTCTTCCTGCGCGCTTCGCAGCGGAATCTGCGCGCGCCACGTCACCACGAGGGCCGCGCGCTCCGTATCGATCACCAGCGTATCGGCCCGCATCGGGATCACGCGTGGCCCCCCTTCGCGCCCCGCGAGCACGGCCTTCGGCTCGAGCCCCGGCAGGCTCGTCACGAGGTGCGCGTGTGTCGGGTGCAGGTTGTCGAGCACGATGCGCTCGTTGCTGCGCAGCACGTCGACCTGCTGATCGGGCGGCGCGACCTGGTAGTACGCGATCTCGACGTCCTCCGGCGCGGGCGCGCGCGTGAGATCCGCGGGGCTCCAACGACCTGCGTGACGACCGAGCTTCTGCTGCCGCGAGGGCCAGCGCGCCGCGATCGGACCCAATCCGATCGGCGTCAGCAAATCTCCAGGGCCGCTCACCACCTTGTCGAGCGGCTGCAAATTGGGGACGGCGATGCGGCCCTGCCGATCCCGCGTGTCGGGCCGCATGCCCGCGGGGTTCCACGTATCCGGCCCGCCGCCCGCGCGCTCGTAACGCAAGGACATCCGCGTGATGCGCGGCCCTTCTTGCAGCGCGCCGTCGAGCGTGAAGGCCCGGTCGCAGAACACCTCGACCGATTTATCGATGTCGCCCACGATCATCCGCGCCACGAACGAGCGCACGGGGCGCGCCTCGGGCGCGAAGGCCATGCCCACGAGCACGACGTCGGCGCGTTGCTTGAGCGGGGCGATGTCGCTCGCGGCGCGCAGGCTACGTGTCTCGTCGTCGTCCCAGTGCTCGTCCTGCTCGACGATCGGATCCTGCTCGGGCGCGAGCTGCGCCTCGGTCGGCACGAGCAAGAACGTCGCCTTGCAGATCACCGTGAGCGCCCACGTGCCGGGGCGCGATTGCCAGAGGAGCGAGGCGACGGGCAGCGGACCTTGAGCGACGACGTCCATGGCCCGCCGACGCTATCACCACGCGCGCAAGGCGAGCACCGCGGCGATCACGACGAGGACCACGATCACGGCCGCGACGACCCCGACGAGCCCACGCGCGTTTGGCTTCGGCGGCTCGAGGACCGGCGCCGAGGCCATCGGCGCGGGCTTCGGGATCACCACCGTGGCGCCATTGCGCGCATTCAGTTCCTCCGCGGGAGCCGCGAGAGCCGCGGCGGGCACTTCGGGTGGAGGCGCCTTGACCGGGCGCTTCAGCGTCGTCGCGTTGTCCGACAGCGAGACCTCGCCGAACGCTTGCCGCACGGCCTGCTCGAGCGCCGCGCCTTTCTCGGTCCCGTCGAGGATCGAGGGCGGACGCTCGGGCGGCGCGACGCCTTGCAGGCGATGAATGCGCTCCACCGAGATGCGCCCCTCCTCGGAGGCGAACGGGAGCAAGAGCCGCGCGAGATCGGCGACCGACGGCGGGCGATCGCTCGGCTTTTTTTCGAGGCATTGCAGCACGACGGCCTCGAGCCCCGCGGGGATCTCGGGCCTCTGCCAGCGCGGCGGGGCGGGCGGATCGCCGCCGATCATGAGGAAAAGCGCGTGCGTCGCGTCCGCCTCGAAGGGCCGCTTGCCGGTGAGGATCTGATACAGGATGACGCCGAGGGCCCAGATGTCGGTGCGCGCGTCGAGCCCTTTGAGCCCGCGGATCTGCTCGGGCGACATGTAGAACGGCGAGCCGATGATCACGTTCGCCGCGGTGAGGCTCGTGTAGAGCGCGCCGCCCCTCGTCGCCTTGGCGAGGCCGAAATCGAGCACCTTCACGAGCGGTGATCCATCGGGGCGCGTGGTGACGAAGATGTTCGCGGGCTTGAGGTCGCGATGGATGATGCCGAGCACGTGCGCCTCGGCGATGGCCTCGGAGGCTTGCAGCAGCGCGTCGACGGCCTGCGCGATGGGCAAGGGTCCGCGCTGCCGCACGATCTCTTGCAGATCGGCCCCCGTGAGCAGCTCCATCACCATGTACGGCAAGCCGGACGCGAGTGTGCCGAGGTCCATCACGCGCGCGACGTGCTCGCTCTGGATCGACACGGCGGCGCGGGCCTCGCGCAGAAATCGCTCCACGGCGTCGTCCTGCTTGGCCGCTTCGGGCAGGAGGATCTTGATGGCGACGCGCTGAGGCAGCGTCGTGTGCTGGGCCTCGACCACGAGCCCCATGCCGCCTTTTCCGATCACGCGCTCGACGCGGTACTTGCCCGCGACGACGTCCCCCAGCTCGGGCGCCTTCGGCTCGGGCGAGGCACCGGCGGGGCTCTTTGGGGCGCTATCGGTGCTCATGCGGGCGGAAAAACTCGTTCTTGCGACGCTAACACACCGACCTTCGGCGACGCACCCGCGGCGCGCAGCGGCGATGGCGAGACCCGCCATGCTACGTTTCCCCCATGACGCCGCCGCGAGCGTTCGCCGTCGATCCCGAGGACCCGCGCGCCCCTCCCGAGGAGGTCTGGAATGCCCTGTCTGCCGAGGAGCGGCGGCGCGTCGTGGACATGCTGCCGGCCGCGCGGCCCCAGGATCGCGAGAAGGCCGAGCGCGCTTTGGCAGAGGCGAGGCGGCTGGTCGACGAAGAGCGAATGCGGGCCGACGAGCTGCGAATGCGGGCCGACGAGCTGCGAATGCGGGCCGATGAGCTGCGAATGCGGGCCGATGAGCTGCGAATGCGGGCCGAGGAAGAGCGCAAGCGGGCCGATGAGGCCGAACAACGAGCGGCAGCGCTCCAGGCGGAGCTCGATCGCCTCCGCCGCGGCGAGCGGTAGCGCTCCTTCGCGGCGCCGGCCCTCCGCCCTGGCCGACGGATACGTCGGGTCCCCTCGTCCGTCGCGATCCGGCCGCTCGTGCTACGTCCCCCCCATGGACGCACGACCGACCCGCCCTCCCCGCAGGACCGGCCCGATCGAGCTCCGCGACTTCGGACCGAACGGCCTTCGGCTCGGCACCCCGGACGACTGCTACGACGCTAGCCCCTGGGAGCTTCACCGAGGCGGGCTGGTGGAACAAATGAGAGGCGAGGCCACCGACTCCATTGTCATGGCCCTGCTCGCGGCCTTGTTCCGCGTGCATGCCCGGGAGGGACACACGGTCCTCGCCGACATCTACTGCGACCTGACCGACGAGCAGGGCCCCTCGCTCCGCGCGCCCGACGTCGTCGTCGTCAGCGACCTCGCCGCCCCGCGAAACGATGCCTATCGCGGCACGCCGGTGCTCGCGGTCGAGATCCGCGGCACGCAGTCGAAGAAGTACCTCGAAGAGAAGGTGAAGCTCTACCTGGAGCACGACTGGCCCGAGGTGTGGATCGTCCACGCCGAGCGGCACGAGGTCGAGGTCCTGCGCCGCGGCGTCGCGTCCGTCGTCTACCGCCCCGGCGCGGAGGTCCCGATGATCCCCGCGCTCGACAAGTACGGGCTCACGACGCTGCCCGTGACCGCGTTCTTCGATCAACGCGAGGTGGCGCGTTACACGGACGAGTGGGTGGAAAAGCGTGGCGAAGCACGCGGCGAGACGCGTGGGGAAGCACGTGGTCGTGTCACGTCGATCGAACGGGTCCTCCTCGCTCGCGGCCTGGTCGTTCCGCCTCTGACGCGCGCGCGCATTGCGACGTGCACCGACATCGAGACGCTCGATCGCTGGCTCATCCTCGCCGCCACCGCGACGAGCGCGAGCGCCTTCGTGGACGCCATCGGCGAACCCGCCTGACCACACGCGCGAGGTCGCCGACTTCGTCCGGGAGGTCGCCGACTTCGTCCAGGAGGTCGCTGACTTCGTCCGGGAGGTCGCTGACTTCGTCCGGGAGGTCGCTGACTTCGTCCAGGAGGTCGCTGACTTCGTCCAGGAGGTCGCTGACTTCGTCCATGAGGTCGCTGACTTCGTCCGGGAGGTCGCTGACTTCGTCCAGGAGGTCGCTGACTTCGTCCGGGAGGTCGCTGACTTCGTCCGGGAGGTCGCCGACTTCGTCCGGGAGGTCGCTGACTTCGTCCGGGAGGTCGCCGACTTCGTCCGGGAGGTCCCCAGACCTCCACCCGGGCCCCACGATCCTGCCCGCGCCCCTGCGTGCTCCGCACGTGAACTCCGTCTACCTTCTCGTCTTGAGGCTCGCTCACCCCAAGGGGCTCGCCATGTCGCTGCCGCGTTTGCTTCCTCTTTTCGCCCTTCTCCTCGCCGCCGCCGAGGGTTGCGCCATGCAGACCGTCGCGCAGACCCAGGACGCACCCAGCGCACCCGATGCCCCCAGCGCGCCCAGCGCACCCCCCCGCCCACCGAGCCCCGAATCCGTCACCCCCAAAACCCCCGGGGGCGACGCCGACGATCCCACGTTCGCTGCGCTCATGCGCCTCGCCACCGAACCCTGGGTCAACGGATCGGACAACGCGCAGACGATCCTCGTCCCCCTCGCCGACAAGAAAAACTGGCGCGGCCTCAAGATTTTCGGCAAGCCGACACGGAGGTCGTTTCGTTACGGCGATGCGTACTACGCCGCCGCCACCCTCCTCTACACGCCGATCGAAGGTCCGAACGACCCCGAAGCCTGCCTCGCCAAGACGATCGATGAAGCCATGCCCTTGGCCGAGGCGAACGGCGTACGGATCGGCGGCCGGCAGCGTATCCGCATGAACCAGTCCGTCGGCGCCGAGGTCCGGCCCATGGTCATCGAACTCCTCGAAGGACGTATCGACAACCTCCTCCACCGCGACGATTACCTCGGCGCCCTCGCCGCCTACCAATCCTTCCCGGGCACCTGCCTCGTCCATGGCTTCGCCGTCGTCGCCTCCGAACACCCGGAGCTCGCCGCCAAGGTCCGCAGCCGCTGGATCACCGAAGCCGCCCCGAAACTCGCCTGGGCGCGGAAGGTGAAGCAAGCGCCCGAGTTCTAGAGCATCGAACGGTTCGATGCTCTGCGAGATCGCGAAGCGAGCTCGCCTCGGGGGGTGAATCGACCGGGCTTTGCCCGGGCGAGAGGGGGACGCGAGGCGTCCCCCTCGGGACGAAAGAAGCCTAGGTGGCTGGTGTTTTTCGCAGCGGACACGCTACCTGCAGCGCGGCCGCTGCGTGAACATGCGCTAGCTGTGGTGGTCGCGGCTCGAAAAACACCAGCCACCTAGAACATCGAGCGGTTCTTGAACCGATCGATGTTCTAGGACCGCTTCGGCTCACGCGAGATGCGCGACGACCCGCGCCGCCACGTACGTGACGAGCGTGGCCACCCACAACACGGCGCCTTTTCGGAAGCCTTGCCGATATCCCCAGATCGGCGCGAGCGGCGGCACGACGAGCGCGAGCAGCCCGCGCAGGCGGGACGATCCGTGGAGAATCAGCCTGCCCGCGAGCCACACATGCGTGGTCACGAACGAGGCGAACCCCACGATCAGGAGGACGACGACGGCAACGTCCTTGCCGGACACGCGCCCGAGCCTAGCGCGGGCGGAGCCGACTCGCCTCGACTTCGCAGTCTCCCCGCGTCCTTTCCCACGAACCCGCCGTGATCCCCACGATCGATCCACCTTCGCGGCTCTGTCCCCGCTCCATTTTCACGCTAAGCTCTGCCCGTGCCGAGAAGCCTCCTCCCCGTCCGCGACGCAGTTCGCCCCGCCTCTCCTCGATCTTCCCTCCTCGACAGACTCCCCGGCTCCCGCGTCGTGCCCGCAGGCCTCGCCCTCGGCGTGATCACGAGCGCCCTCGTGGGTGTGGGCGTCGCCGAGGCCGTCACGGACCCGCCCGACACGTTGCCGCTCTCCGAGGTCAAGCCCGGCATGAAGGGCTACGGGCTCACCGTGTTCTCCGGGACGAACCCCGAGCGCTTCGACGTGGAGGTCATCTCCACGCTCAGGAATTTCCGGCCCAACCAGGATCTCATCCTGATCAAGACGCCGAACCACCCGCGCCTCGACGTCGCCCGCACCGTCGGCGGCATGAGCGGGAGCCCCATCTACCTCAATGGCAAGATGATCGGCGCCTACGCCTACGGATGGCTCTTCGGCGTCGAGCCCATCGCCGGCGTCACGCCCATCAAGTCGATGCTCGAAGAGCTCGCCCGCCCGATGCCGAAGGCAATCATGCCCATCCCCGGCAAGGGCCCCCTGCCTTCGGTCGACGACGACGGCCGCGTCAAGCGCGACAAACACGCCCGCGCGTTCCACGGCGCGCCGGAAAGTTATGACCTCCAAGGACACGCGACGCAGCTCGCGTCCCGCGCGGCGAGCCTGCTCGCGCCGCCCGAGGGCAGCGCGCTCGCCCGCGCCTCGACGCCCATCATGCTCGGCGGGCTCGCGGGGTCGTCGCTCAAGATCGCGCAGAACCTGCTCGGGCCGATGGGGATGGAGCCGCTCCAGGCGGGCGGCGGCACGTCGACGAAACCCCCGGCCGACGCGCCCACGAAGTTCGTCGACGGCGGCGCGATCGGCGTCGAGTTGATCCGCGGCGACATCTCCGCGATGGGCCTCGGCACGGTCACGCGCGTGAGCGGCGACAAGCTCGTCGCCTTTGGTCATCCCATGCTCGGCGGCGGCATCGAGGCATTGCCCACGGCCGTCGCGCGCGTGCACTGGATCATGGCGAGCCAGAACCGGAGCTTCAAAATTGGCGAGTCCGTGCGCTCCGTCGGCGCGCTCGTGAACGATCGACAGGCCGCGATCGTCGTCGACGCGTCCGTGAAGGCGCCCGTCTTCCCGATGAAGGTCACGATCACCGCGCCCGGCGGCGTCCCGCACCCGACGTGGAACCTGGAGGTCGCGCAGGATCAATTCCTCTCGCCCACGTTCGTCGCGATGGCGATCGGCAATGCGTTCGAGACCTCGGCCTCCGAGCGCAACGACCTCACCTACCGCGCCACGAGCAAGCTGAAGATCGGTCGCTGGGGAACCATCACGCTCACGGACTTCGGCGCCGGCAGCGGCAATCCGCCCGGCGCCGAGGACTTCGTGCGCGGCCGCCTCGTGCGCGCGGTCGGCTCGCTCATGAACAACCCCTGGGAGCCGGTGTCGATCGAAGGCATCGAGACCGAGGTCAAGGTCTCCTACGAACGGGATGTCGTGACCTTGCGCGGCGCGAAGATCCTCGAACCGGAGATCGACGCGGGCGCGAAGGTGCACATCCAGCTCGAATTGCAGCGCTACCAGGGCAAGACCGAGACGAAGATCATCGAGGTCGACGTGCCCACGGAGCTCGCGGGCCGCGAGGTCGAGATCGAGCTCGCCCCCGGCTACGAGGTGGAGCGCCCGCTGCCCTCGCCCGAGAACGTCGCGCAGCTCGTGGCGAACCTGCCGAACCAGACCTTCGATCCGGAGAGCATCGTGGCCTCGTTCCGGCTGCGCGAGAACGGCGCTGCCTACAAGGGCAAGCTCGCCTCGCGCCTGCCCGCCGGCGCGCTCGACACGCTCCGATCGAGCGTCGACTCCGACTCGGCCGAGGTGTTCGTCGCGCAGGTGCAGACCGCCGTGCCGCTGAAGCAGTTCCTGATCGGTCGCGACGTCGTGCGCGTGAAGGTGCGCAACGTCCTGCGCTGAGCCCCCCCGCACTCCCCTCACCCTCAGCCTCTTGTTTCTCGCCGCCTGAAGAAAGCCCCACGCATGACATCCCTCTCTCCTGGAAAGCTCGCGCGCCTCGGCATCGGCGCGCTCGTCCTCGCCGCCGCCGTCGTTCCCGCGAAGACGGCCTCCGCCGTCGGCACCCGCACCTTCCAGCTCGACACGATCGACGAGCTGAAGGGCGGCGATCTGACGGGCGTGAGCGTCGACTCGAACGGCAACGTGCGCGCGGGCCTCACGCTCGGCTCGATCCCCGTGCAGGACGCGAGCAGCGTGTGGAGCTCGGTCGTGCTGCCCGACGGCTCGGTGCTGCTCGGCACCGGCAGCGACGGCAAGATCTTCAAGGTCTCCGGCGGCAAGGCCACGCTCGTCGCGACGACGGGCGCGATGGCCGTGAGCGCGCTCGTCCTCGCGTGGAACGGCGACGTCATCGCGGGGACGTTCCCCGAGGGCAAGCTCTATCGATTGCCCGCGGGCGGCGGCAACGGCGGCCCCGCAGCGGCGTTCGGCGATCTGCCGGGCGCAGAGGACGTGTGGGCCCTCGCGTTCGACGCGAAGTCGAAGTCGCTCTACGCGGCGACGGGGCCCGAGGGGAAGGTCTTCCGCGTCGATCAAGCCGGCAAGGCGCAGGTGCATTTCGACAGCGACGAGGCGCACATCGTCTCGCTCGCGGTCGCCGACGACGGCACGGTCTACGCGGGCTCGAATGGCAAGGGCCTGCTCTACAAGATCACGGGCCCGGGTCGCGCGACGGTCGCGTACGACTTCGACGCCGACGAGGTGAAGGCGATCGCGTTCGGCAAGAACGGCGCGATGTTCGTGGTGGCGAACAAGATGAACGAGAGCTTCGCGCCGCCGAAGCGCAACCGCACGAGCTCGGCCGGCCCGCAGTCGACGCGGCCCGCGAAGCCCGGCAAGGGCATGCTCTACCGCTTCGGCAAGGACGGCATCGCCGAGCAGCTCCTCACCGACAACGACACGCACTACGTCTCGCTCGCGATCGACGAGAGCGGCGCGCCGTACGTGGGCACGGGCGCCGAGGGGCGGCTCTACACGGTCGACGACGCGCACGTCGCGAGCCTCGTCGCCGACACGGACGAGCGCCAGATCGGCGCCGTCGTGGTGAGCGGCAAGCAGCGCTTCCTCGCGACGACCGACCCCGTGGTGTTCCGCGAGATCAAGGGAACGGGCGGCGCCGACGCGGTGTGGACGAGCAAGGTGCTCGACGCAGGCCTGCGCGCGACGTTTGGTCGCCTCGCGTGGCGCTCGGAAGGTCAGCTCGAGCTCTCCACGCGCAGCGGCAACACCGAGACGCCCGACGCGACGTGGAGCGCGTGGTCTTCAGGCCTCGGCGCGCCCGGCGACGTGCAGAGCCCGCCGGGCCGCTACGTGCAGATCCGCGCGCGGTGGGGCCGCGACCCGAAGGCGGTGCTGCGCGAGGTCACGCTCTACTTCGTCACGGACAACGCGCGCGCGGTGATCACCTCGATCGACGCGACGGCGAAGAACAGCGGCAGCAAGAGCGCCAAGATGGGCATCGTCGCCTCGGGCGGCGAGTCGCCGCGGCCGTCGAGCTCGGTCAAGCTCTCGTGGCGCGTCGACAACCCCGATCAAGACGACCTGCGCTACCGCGTTTCGTACCGCCTCGAAGGCCAGAACACGTGGCGCAGCGTGCAGAAGCCGGGCGAGAAGCTCACGCGGCCCGAGCTCGACTGGGACACGACGGGCCTGCCCGAGGGCCCCTACCGCATCCTCGTCGAGGCGACGGACGAGCTTTCGAACCCGCCCGACCGCGTGCAGAAGCACGCGCTCGAATCGGCCACGGTCCTCGTCGACAACACGCCGCCCGTCTACAAGGCGCTCGCCATCCAAGGCCGCAAGCTGAAGGGCGAGGTCGTCGACGGCCTCGGCCCCATCGCCCGCATCGAGGTCTCGATCGCCGGCTCCGACGAGTGGCGCCCGCTCTTCCCGAGCGACGGCGTCCTCGACGAGCCCGCCGAGGCCTTCGAGGTCGACATCGCGTCGATCGTGCCGCCCGGGGCGCACATCGTGGCCGTCCGCGCCTACGACAGCGCCGGCAACCTGGTCACGCGCGACGTCGAAGCGAAGTAACCCGACGATGCCCTGACGCTCTTCCCGCGCCTGTCGACGGAGCGGGAAGAGCCGGGTGCTGTGCCTCGACCTCGCGCCACGACACGGGCGTCATATCTCGACGCCGAAGCCTCCCACCTCCTCTGTGCCCCGCGGGGCGTTCGTGCTGCATCCGCGGGCGGGAGGCGGGATCCTGACGCGTCGATCCCGTGCGTGCGCAGGCCGCGGCACGGGACGTGAATGAGGGGTGGTGATAACCTCGGGCATTCCTTCCCGCGCTCGCACCCCTCCTTGCCATGGCCTCTACGAAGCGCTCCCCCCACTCCCTTCACCTCCTCTCTTTCCTCGCGGCCACGTCTGTCCTCGGCGTCGCGTGTAGCTTCCAGGTCGACGCCAGTTATGAGCGTTCGAACGTGGTGGACTACGACTCCGGGTCCTCAGGCGAGAGCGAAGCCACAGGGCCGACCACGACCGACGGCGGCGGGACGGGCGGGGCCACCTCGGGCGGCGGCATCGACTTTCCCCCGCCGAACCCGCCGCCCGACGGCAACACGTCGTACACGCATCTCTGCGGCGCGGGGTGCATGTCGAGCGAGAGCGCGCTCGGCTGCGGCGTCGCGATGAACCCCGACGGCACGCCGCAGGTGGCGTGTCAAATCGTGCCGACCCCGAACGGCGCGTCAGCCCAGTGTTTGACGCCGGGCACCTTCCAGGCCGGCGACCCGTGCACGAAGGGGAGCGACTGCGCGCCGGGGCTCGGCTGCGCGCGCACCGGGTCGAGCGTGGGCTCGTGCAGGCCCTACTGCTGCGGCGCGGTCGAGGCGTGTCCCGAGGACACGTACTGCGCGCCCGCGCCGATGGCGGACGACACGATGAACGCCGCGCCGCTCTCCATCCCCGTGTGCATCCCCGCGACGGAGTGCACGCTGCTCGACGACACGTCGTGCCCCGAGGGCCTGACGTGCACGATCGTGCGCGAGGACGGCACGACGAGCTGCGTGGCGCCGGGCGCGAGCGGGCTCGACGGCGCCTGCCCGTGCGCCGCGGGCTACCTCTGCGTGGCCGCCTTCAAGAAGTGCCTCGCGCTCTGCCACACGGGCGGCAACGACTGCCCCGAGGGCATGTTCTGCCAGGGCGGCGCGAACAGCTACCCCGACGGGATCGGCGTCTGTGTGAAGTAGTGTGATCGAGCGGGCCGGACGGAGCGCCGCGCAAAGACGCGTGGCATCCTGCCGCGCGTGCAGCGCTCCCTCCTCCAGTACGCGATCTTCCTCGTCGTCTTCGCCCTGCTCGTGGGCGCGATCCACTACTACCTCTGGCACCGCCTGCTGCGCGCGCCGGCGCTGCACCAGCGCGTGCAGACCTGGGGGAAGCGCTTGCTCGTCGCGCTCGGCGTCGCGCTGCCCGTGTCGATGTTCCTCGTGCGGCTCTTGCCGCGCTCGGCGGGCGCGCTCGTCTCGTTCGTCGTGTACACGTGGATGGGCGTGGCCGCGCTGCTCGTCTCGACGTTGCTCGTCAGCGAGCCGATGCGCGCCGCGGTGCACGCGCTCTCGAAGCTCGCCTCGCGCCCGCTCGACGAGGCGCGGCGCAAGTTCCTCTCGCGCACGATCGCCGGTTCGGCCGGCGTGATCACGTTCGGCCTCGCGGGCTCGGGCGCGGCGGAGGCGCTCGGCGAGGTCGCGGTGCGCAAGGTGAACGTCGCGCTGCGCAGGTTGCCGAAGGAGCTTTCGGGCCTGCGCATCGTGCAGCTCACGGACGTACACGTGGGCCCTACGATCGGGCGCGCGTGGCTCGCGGAGATCGTCGGCCGCGTGAACGCGCTCGACCCGCACGTCGTCGTCATCACGGGCGACCTCGTGGACGGCTCGGTCGAGGCGCTGCGCGAGCACGTCGCGCCGCTCGGGGATCTGCGCGCGAAGCACGGCGTCTACTTCGTCACGGGCAACCACGAGTACTACTCGGGCGTGGAGGCATGGATGGAGGAGCTCGGCCGCATCGGCGTGCGCGTGCTGCGCAACGAGCACGTGTCGATCGGCGAGGGCGCGGCGAGCTTCGACCTCGCGGGCGTCGACGACTGGACGGGCGGCTCGTACGTGAAGGGGCACGGCCCCGACATGGCGAAGGCCGTGGCGGGCCGTGATCCGAACCGCGAGCTCGTGCTGCTCGCGCACCAGCCGCGCCAGATCTTCGAGGCCGCCGCGCACGGCGTGGGCCTGCAGATCAGCGGCCACACGCACGGCGGGCAGATCTTCCCCGCGACGATGTTCGTGCGGCTTCAGCAGCCCTTCGTCGCGGGGCTCGATCGCCTCGGCGAGACGCAGATCTACGTGAGCCGCGGGACGGGCTACTGGGGCCCGCCGATGCGCGTGGGCGCGCCCGCGGAGATCACGCTCCTCGAACTACAGTCCGGCGCAGCAAGCTGAAGATGCGCGCGCCAAGCTCGGGGGCGCGGAAGGGCTTGACGACGTAGTCGTCGGCGCCGCTCGCGAACGCCTCGACCATGTCCTGGCTCGACGCGTTCGCCGTCAAGAACAGGACCGGCAGCGTGACGTTGAGGTCGCGCCGGATCATCCGGCAGAGCTCGATGCCCGTCATCTTCGGCAGGTTCCAGTCGAGCACGAGCAGATCGAAGTTCTCGCGCTGCACGGTCTCGAGCGCTTCCTCCGCGCTCGTGCGGGTCGTGACGACGAGGCCCACGGCTTCGAGCATCGCGCTCACGACGTCGCGAATGTCGGGGTCGTCGTCGACGACGAGGATCTGCGCGCCTTCGCCGGCGCGCGGCGGCCACGAGCGCGGCAGGCTCGGCGGCAGCTCGATGTCGGGCTGCGAGGCGCGCGCCGGCGGCCGCGACGAGGGGCGATGGAACGCCTCGATCGCCGCGAAGTCCGCGAGCCTGCGCCAATCGCGAGGTTCGAACGCGAGGAGAGGACCCTCGAGGCCGATCGTGGCGCGCGCCGCCGCGGACGTGGCCCGTCGATCCGGACCGACGTCGAAGATGGCGAGCACCCACTCGCCGTCTTCCACCGATTCGCCGGAAGGAAGCCCGAGCTCGAGCTCGGAATCCCCGGCCGAACCGATCATCTGCTCGAACTGCCGAGGGTCGGGAAACCGATAGCAGATGCTCCGCACGCGCACACGCTACACCCAGTTCGCCCAAGGGGCTACGGGGCTAGCGCCTGACGAACGGTCCGACTAAGCTCGCGCCGCGATGGCCCTACTGCGATGGTCGCCTCTCCTCTTGGCTCTCCTCGGGAGCGGCGGCGCCTGTCATGGTTCGTCCGACCGGAGTGAACCGAAACCCGCCCCCTCCGCGACGCCGGATCCGAGCGTCGCGGGGATCGAGCTCGGCCAGCTCACGCCGCGGGAGCGGCGCGATTGGACGGCGCAGGTCTCGACGCTGCTCGCCCCTTGCGCGGAGACGCCGGTCCCGATCAGCCAGTGCATCCAGGAGAACCGGCCCTGCAAGGCGTGTTTTCCCGCGGCGCAGTTTCTCCTGAAACAGGTGCAAGCCGGGCGCAGCAAGCAAGAGCGCGAGGAAGCGTACACGGCTCGTTTTGATCCGAAGAAGGTCCGCACGCTGGTGACCGACGGCTCCCCCGAGCTTGGTCCTCCCGACGCGCCCGTGACGATCGTGGAGTGGGCGGACTTCGAGTGCCCCGCGTGCCGCGCGTTTTACCCGGTGGTCGACGACCTCGTGAAGCGGTTCCCGGGCCAGGTCCGCGCCGTCTACAAGTTCTACCCGCTGGGCAGCCATCCCCACGGAGAGATTTCCGCGCGCGCGGCGAACGCGGCGTTCAAGCAGGGCAAGTTCTGGGAGATGCACCATCTCCTCTTCGACAACCAGGATCGGCTGGAGCAGTCGGACCTCGAACGGTACGCGAAGAAGCTCGAGCTCGACGTCGCGAAGTTCCGCGTGGAGATGAACTCGGACGACACGAGCGGCCGCATCGAGAAGGACAAGAAGCAAGCCGACGGCGTGGGTCTCCAGGGCACGCCCACGGTCTTCATCAACGGCCGTGAGGTCGAGCTCGGCAAACTCACGGACCTCTACGGAGACCTCGAGGAGTGGATCAAGCTCGACCTCGAGCTCGCGGGCATCAAGCCGGCCCCGGCGCCCGCGAAGCCCGGAGGTTCGGCGATCCCCGTAGCTGGTTCGGCCGCGCCCGCAGCAGGTTCGGCGGTGCCTGCCGCCGGCTCCGCGATCCCTGCGGCTAGCTCGGCGGTGCCCGCGACGGGTCCCGCGAAGAAATGAAGGTCGCCGATCCCTGCGGCTGTTTCCCGACCGGGAGGCACTACCCCGGCATCGCGCATCTGCTCAAGGTGCGCGCCGTCGGCGTCGCCTCCGAGCTCGACGCGAGCGCGCCGTGGATCGATCTCCCGATCGCATTCCTCGACGTCGAGACCACGGGACGCAACGCCGCGCAGGATCGGCTCGTCGAGGTCGCCGTCGTCATCGGCCTGCGCGGCGACGTGGTCGCGCGCCATAGCTGGCTCGTGAACCCCGGCCGCCCGATCCCCGCCGAGTCCACCGCGGTGCACGGCATCCGCGACGAGGACGTCGCCGGAAAGCCCGCGTTCGCCGAGGTCGCAAACGAGATCCTCGCGACGCTCGCGGGCGCGATCCCCGCCGCGTACAACGCCGTCTTCGACCGCGGCTTCATGCTCGCCGAGCTCGAGCGCGCCTCGGTTCGCCCGGAGAACCCTCCGCCCGCGATGCGCCGCGAGGTCGACTGGATCGATCCGCTCACGTTCGCGCGTGAGCTCTACAAGCACGAGGGCAGCCGCGCGCTCGGTGACATGGCCGCGCTGCTCGGCATCGAGCTCGTCAACGCGCACCGTGCCACCGACGACGCCGAGGCCGCGCTGCGCGTGCTCTACGCGCTCGCCAAGGACTCGCGTGTCCCGCGCGCCTACGGCAGCTTCATCCAGGAGCAGCGCCGGCTGCTCCGCATACAGGACGAGGCCCGCGCGCGCTGGCGCAAGCCGAGCTAGGGTGAGCGCGGAAGACAAGAAACGACGCCTGCCGCTCGTGCAGGCGGGCCCGCCGCCGGACGAGCCGGACGCCGAGGATCGGCCGCCGTGGCACTGGTCCGGGATCGGCGCGGTCGCGACGTTCCTGGTCTGGCTGCCGCTCGCGGCGATCGCGGCGAAGCTCGGCGCGCGGCTCGTCGATCGGGCCGAGCTCGGCGTCCCCGCGCCGGCGGACGCAAAACTCGCGGTGCCGCTCTCGGCGCAGCTCGCGTTCATCGGCCTGCAGCTCGTGGGGTTTTTGATCGCCACGCTCGCAGGTGGATTTCTCGTGGGTCGGTTCGGCGGCAAGGCGGGGCCGAAGGAGGGCGCGGTGGGCGGATTCGTCGCGGCCGCCCTCGCGTGGGCGCTCGCGGCGGCGGCGCCCACGCCGGGCCCCGGCGCCCCGATCTGGGCCGCGCTGCTCGTCGTGCTCGGCGGGCTGGGCGCGCTCTTCGGCTTTCTGGGCGCCCGCCTGGGCGTCGCGCGCCGTCATCCCGCCGAAAAGCAGGCTCCACAACGTCACGATTGACCCCGCCAAACGCGTTTTTTTCCTCGTCGGCGGAGTGATCGTACGGTCATTCTCCATTGTGGACGGAGCGGCGGGAGCGCCTCGTCGTGGCCGTGCTGTAGGCGGCGAAGGGCTTTTCCGACGCCGAAAGTCCGTGGTACCATGTCCCCCCATGAATGCGAGCGCCACGCGCGCGGCCGAGGTCGCGCATGCGATGTCCCAGTGCATGAACCTCCTCTTCATGTTCGCGGCGCCCCGCGTGTTCGCCTCCGTCCGATCGGCCAGCCCCGAAGCGCTCGCCTCGGCGACGGAGACGCTCCGCGCGTTCGTGCGCACGGCAGAAGGGATCCGGTCTCGGAACGGCTCGCTCTCAGGCGACGTCGGCCGCGTGATCGAGGCGGCGACGCTCGTCGAGGAGATCTGCGACGCGCTGCCGGGGGGTGCTCCCATCGAGGAGCAATTGCCGCCCGGGGTCGTCGAGCCGGCGCGGCGGACGCTCGCCGTGCTCGGGTTCCCCGGTCCGCGTGAAGGCTGGGACGAATTCGAAGGCTTCTTCGTGCCGACGCCGCCGATGCCGAAGGCCTGAGGTCAGCAGCCTCGTTGCGCCTCGGCCTCCCCGCGGGGCCGCAAGATTCCGCTCTTCAAGCAGCCAGCCAGATCGATACGCCCGTCCTTGCGGAGCGGAATCGGCACGATGCCGGCCCGCACCACGAGCCTGTAGGCCTTCACGTCGGAACGCGGCCAGATGGCCGTGATCCGGGAGATGTCGTCCGAGAGCTCGATCCACTCCCCGGCGCGCAGCGTGATGTCGGGCAATTCGAGGGGACCTCCGAGGCGTACGGTCCAGCGCGTGGGCAAGAGATCGTCGCCGGGCCAGCATTGAAACCGGCTACCCACGGGAAAACGACGGCCGGCGGCGCGCCCGTCCTTCGCCAGCGTGAAGCCCATGAGCTCGCCCTCTTCATTGAACGACAGCACGTCGCGCCCGTTCACCCAGGTCCCGTCGATCTCCACCTCCGATTCGAAGGCGCCGCGCAAGCTCGACAAACGCCCCGAGGGCGTGAAGACGAGGCTCGCCCCCGGGCGGATCGTCTTTCCGAGCAGCGGAATCGGCCCGCCGAGCACCACCTCGTGCAGCCGGTCTTCGCGGCGTGGATCGAGGAAGCGGTCTTCATTGAAATGGAACATCGACCCCGGCGGGACCTCGACCTCGCCGACGTAGACGGGTGAGACGGATCGGACCCGTCGAAGGCGGCCGCGGTCGTCGCGAATCGCTCGGACGAGGTCGAACGCGCCCATCTGCGGGCCGAGCCCGAAATTGCGGAGCTCGGGCGGCACGGGCGCGTTCGCCGCGGCCGCGCGCATGGCTTCGAGCGCGTCCACGAGCCTCGCGTGCAGACGAACGAGGCGCGTCTGGCCGAACCGAGGCCCGAACACGTCAGACTCGTTGTCGAAGCCGGGATCGGCGTACAGCTCGCGAATGACGAGCCCCCGGAGCTCCGCCACGTCGAGGTCCTGATGAAGGTCGATGTTCGCGTCGAGCAAGGAATGTCGCCGGTGGACGGGGACGAGCCAGAAGCGGTAGAGCGTCAAGCGAATGCCGTCCGGCCCGATCCGGATCGAATACCGGCAGCCCACGCACAACGTGACGACGATCCCGAGCCCCCCGAGGACCCAGGCCGAAGGCAGGGAGAGGAGCACCGCGAGAAGCCCCCCGAACACGAGCGCACCGGCGCCTCCGAAGAGCGCGCCGGTCTCGTCGAATCCCGCGCAGTGTGTCTCGCCATCGATTGTCCAGACGAACATTGTTCCGAGGCAAACTATAGGCTCTGCGACCACGTTTGACAACCTCGACGTTTGTCCCGGGTCGGTTTTTTTCAACGGGTGCGTCCCAGGGCAAACTCTGGGTACGTCCGGCCGAACCCGCCCGAAGCGGACGCGCAGCCCCCCGGGGCCGGCCGGGCGGCGCGTGGCGCGGACGGCGGCGCCGCGATAAGCTCGGGGCATGTTGCCCCCGTGGGAGCACCCCGACTGGTACGACCTGCACGACACCACCTTCACGGCCGGGCCCGAGCGGGAGCCCGAGCACCACCGCGAGCTCGTGCTTTCGCTCCCGCCGCTCGACGCCGACGACCACCTCGTCGACGTCGGCGCCGGTACGGGCAAGCTGACGCGCCTCATCGCCGCGGCGTACCCCGAGCTCGGCCGCATCACGCTGGTCGAGCCGAACATCCAGAAGATCATCCGCGCCGAGCGGTCGCTCGCGGAAGCCCTGACGCGCTCCTCGACACGCATCAAGTCGATCGCGCAGGGGCTCGGCGAAGGGGGGCTCGCCATCACGCCGCTCGCCACGGTCGTCACGGTGGGCAGCGTGCTCATGCCCATCATGGAGCTGCGCGGCGGGACACTCCGCGACGGGCTCGCGTGGCTCGATCGTGCGCTCGAAGAGCTCGCGGCCATGCTCGCGCCGAACGGGACCTTGTTCCTCGTCGAGACGCTCGGCGCGCCCTGGGCTCACGGCGGGCTCGACGGGCCCGTGCGCAGGCTTCAGCTCCCCGAGCTGGAAGAACGCCTCGACGTAGCAGGCCTCTCGTCGATCGAGTGCACGTACCGCTTCCGCGACCGCGTCGTGCTCCGCGCCCAGCCGGGCATCGACGAGGGGGACGGCAATGCGACGCGGGTCATGATGAACGCCGGGTTGTCCGCGCGCGGCTGAATACAGGGGCAAACCTGGCGATCGAGCGTCGTCGGATCGACGCGGCGCTCGGTCCCTAAGGAGGGCACCAGACCCGCGCCGCGGAGATGCTGGGAATGCCGCGGCCGCGATGGAAAGGAGAAGGGGGGTGCGAAGGGCGTCCGGCCGTCAATGGCCGTTCGTCGCGGCAATCCAGGCGGCGAGATCCTGTGGGGAGAGGTCGAGAACAGCGTCGCCGACCCAGGCGGCGAGGCGTCCGATCGAGCTCGCGGTGGCGCGAGGTGACCTGGGTCTCGAGCACGGTCGCGGTGAGCGGTCCCTCGCAGCCGCGCAGGCCGCGCGCCGGAATGCTACTTGCCGTGCCCCGGTCCGAGCACGAGCTCCATCTTCGCCACCGGGTCGAAGTTCTCGACGTGCGGCGGGTGATGGCATTGCGAGACGCACGATTGCGGATCGGGCTTCAGGATGATGAGCCCCTCCGCATCCGGCTTCCTCGCGTGGAGCGACCCCGGCCCGTGGCACTCCTCGCATTGCACGTCCTTGAGTTTGTCCACGAACGTGACTGTCGAGCCGCCGGGTTTGTCGTAGCCCGTGACGTGGCAGCTCACGCAGTCGAGGTTGAACTCCTTGAAATCCTTCTGCAGCGTCGCGTACGCCTTCGCGTGCGCCGTGCCGTCGTAGACCTTGCGCTCCTCGTCGTGGCAAACCGTGCACGCCTCGATGCCGATGAAGGTCGCCTTCCCCGCCGCCGCGGCCACGGGCTTGCGGTCGGCGAACGCCGTGCGGTTGTGCTCGTTCACGCGCTTGTAGTAATCGACGAGCTTCGTCGCCATCGTCGGGTCGGCGCCGAGCTTTTCGCGCACCTCGACGAGCTTGTACCGGAAAAAGCTGCCCTTCGGCGAAGGCATCGGCTCTTCGAGCTTCGCCCGCTCGGCGCGCAGCTTTTCGAGGTCGGATTTGCGCGCGGCGAGATCCTCGGCCTTCACCTTGCCGCCCTTTTCCCACGATTGAATGCGCGTCTCGAGGTCACGAATGCGGCCCGCGAGCGAGACGAGCTCCTCGGCCCGCTCGATGCCGCTCGCATCCGCGAACGCGAGGACCTCCGAATCCCGCGCCCGCACGTAAAGATCCACGACGCCCACCGTTTGCAGGTGGTTCGAGGTCTCCACGACGAGCGTCGAGCCCACGCGCATCGGCGGCTTCGGCGCGTCGTTGTTGTGGTCGGTCTCCTGCGGTTTGCCGAGCACCAGCACCGCGAGTTCGGGAATCGCGTCCGCGAGCCGCAGCGCCTCGCCGCGCGGGATCGCCGCGAGCCCCACGAGCACGCGCGCGCCCTGCTTTTTCGCCTCCGCGACCCCCGCCTTCATCGCGTCGACCGCGGGCTTCGTGCGGATTCCGTCGGGGAGCTTCCCCGCGCGATCCCGCGGCTCGGCCACGCCGATGATCCCCACCTTCACGCCCGACACCTCGCGCACCACGACGCCCGTCACGCCGGGCACGCCGTCCACGTTCCCCGCGAGCAGCGCCGATCCCGCGGCCGACACGTACTTCGTGAGCGCCTCGCCGCCCGCCGCCCAGTCGTTCAAGCCCGGCGCCCACGCCACGAGCCCAAGTTCTTTCGCCGCCGCCGCGAGCGTCTCCGCCTTCCACGACTGCTGCGTCACCTCCTCGGGCCGGAGCGTCGGCTCGCCGAAGAGCATCGGGCCCGCGCCGAGCACCAGGCTCGCAGGCACGGCGGCCGACTCCGCGCGGAGGAACGCCGCCAGGTGATCGACGCCTCCGAGCTGATCCTTCGTGCAACCACACGGCTCGATCGCGCCGGCGACCGTGCTCAGGAGGTACAGGCGTACCGTCGGCTGCGCGGCAACCGCGTCCTCCTCGGCCGTGACGGCGGGAGGCGTCCGGCACCCCTGACACGCGGCCACGGTGGCTCCGAGGACAAGGGACACGATGAGAGCCGTGCTGGGAAGCGCGCGAGGCATCGGACGGCTTGTAGCACAGCGCGCGACGCTTCGTCGCCGGCCGGCCGCCGCGCCCCTCAGCCCCGCGAGCGCCGGGACGACTTCGGCAGGGCCGCGTATTCGTGGCCGAAGACCTTCCGATCGAGCGTGCGGCCCCGAGCATCTCGCATCGAAACGCGCCAGCGGACGTGCACGCGTTCGCCGAGGTCGAGCGTCGGCCCCCACACGGTGTGGTGGGCGAGCACGCGCGAGGGCAAGCGAATACGTTGGCGGCCCACGTGGACGTCGCCGTCGGGAATCACGACGACGTCGCCCTCCCCGAGCACCTCGTGGCTCGTATCCTCGAGCGCGTAATGCAGGGTCGTCGGCACGTGGGCGCGCCCTTCGATCGAATAACGCACGGTCGCAGAGAGGCGCGTCCCCGCCGCGACGCCGAGGATGCTTCCTTTGCCGACGCCCGCGGCGCCCTGGCACCGCGCGAGTGGAAAATCCCCGAATGGACCCATGCGGACGGGGACGTGGGTCGCATGCCACCGTCGCTGCAAAATCGCCTGCGACTGGTCGAGCGCCCGCATATCCGAAATGTACTGCGCGCCCTGAAACTCCAGATCCCCGTCGGACGTCTGCAACGCTTCGAGCAGGGCCCCGGTGAAACGCGCGCGTCCTTCCCCCTCGGTCCCGACGCCGATCCGCGTCGCCCGCGCCGCCGCCACCCGCAGGCCTTTGCGCGCCTGCGCCACCGCCTCGACCCATTTCGGCACGACGTCGTCGTCGGAAACGGCGCCCACCACGAGATCGAGGACGAAAAGCACGGACGGCGCGGGCACGCGCTCGAAATGGCGAGCGAGCGCCTCGGCGCCAATCCATCCATCCGCGACGTGAAGCCCCTTGTCCGTGGCCCGGCCCGAGAAATACACCACGAAGAACGGTGTGCTCTCGCGGGACGCCGCGTCGAATGCGCTATTGACGGCCTTTTTCGTGGCGTCCTCGCCCACGAGGCACGTCGCGACGGTGCCCGTGGGGCCGAGCGCCCCCGTGAACAGGTGAAACACGTCGCGGGCATTGGTCTCTTCGCACCCGAGCTGCGACACGCCGGGCACCCCGAGGCAAACGACACGATGACTGGCGCTGGGCGGAGCCATGACGACTTCCCTGGCGCGCGTGCAGGCCCGAGCAGCACGTCCGGGCGAGGCGCGACCTGGGCCGGATACTGAACGAAGTTTCAGTCCATGTCAACAGGCTCGCGATCCAGGTTCGGCACAGGATCCACTGCGGAAAAAGGCCTGTGGTTCCAAGGGGACGAACAGGCGTTTCGTTGGATGGAATACGTGCGTCGGGGCGCCTCGACCGGAGTGAACAGGGTTCGGTTGTTCAGTAGTACAGCGGGAGCCTCCGGTCGAGGCGGGCGGGCGACGGATCAGGCCGCTTTTCCGGGCTTCTTGTCGTGGTGACGGCCCTTCTTCTTGTCGTGGCCGCCCTGCTTGAGGCCCTTCGCGAGCTTGCGAACCTCCTGGGCCTCGTCCTTCGTGACCGTGCCGTCCTGCGCGGCGCGCTTGACGGCGGCGCGGACCTCGGTCGCGCTCGCGTCGAAGGCCTTGCGGCGCGCGGCGCGGTCGGCCTCGGGGAGGTTCTTCTCCTTCATGTGGCTCTCCATGCGTCCGCGGGCCTTCTCGATGCGCTTCTCCACGTGCTTCGTGAACTGCTCGGCCGGGATCGGGAAGGCGATGCGTGGCTTCTTGCCGGCCTCGTCCTTGGCCTTGGCGCCGGCCGGGGCGCTGCCCTCACCCGCGAAAGCGACCGTGGGCGCGGCGGCGAAAGCGAGGCAAAGAGCGACGGCGAGGGGGCGGAAGAACGAGGGGACGTACGTCATGGCTGGCTCCTTGGGACAGCGCCTTGTCTCGGCGCTCGCGAGGAGGAATTGCACGCGCCGTGCCGAGCCCGTTCGCGCGACGTATCCGCGATTTTCGCGGGAAATCGGCTGCGGAGGAGTCGCCGCGGGGGCGACGTGCGGAGAGTTCGGTGCGGCGCGGGCTCCGCACCACGCGCGGGACGTCAGAACACGGGCGGCGCGAAGGGGAGGATCGTCTTCAGGTCCTTGTCGTTGAAGCGGAGCTGAAGGCCGATGAAGTAATCACGCCGGTCGGCGTTCAGGATGTCGTCCACGCCGCCAAGGAGCCACAGCTTGCGGATGAACTCGTACGCGAGCGCGACCCTCCAGCGCGGCGAGACCTGCTCGCCGAAGCCGAAGAGGTCCTGGCGGAGCTCGAATCGATCGTCGAGCAGGTGCAAGTCGAGGCCGATGCCGCCGGTCGACTCCTTGATGCCAAAGCGGCCCGTGAAGGGGCCGAATCGCTTGGCGAACTGGAACGAGAAGCGGAAGGCGTTCGTCGTGACCGTGCGGACCTCGCGGTAATGCGGCGGGTCGTTCGGGTTTGTCGTGTCCACGTCGATCTGCTCGAACGTGGTGAGGCCGCGCGGGTCGTTGACGAGCTCGATGAGGTAATACTTGTCCTCGGACGGCTGGAGGCGCAGCTCGACGTAGCTCTTGATGGTGTTCGCGAGGAAGTTGTAATCGGTCCGCAGGCCGACAATGGTCTGCAACCGGCCCATGCCGCCGACAAGGTCGCCGACGTCGCCGACGGCGCTCTCGACCTCGTTGATGAGCGTCTCGTCCTTCGAGAGCTTGCCGAGCGTGCCCTCGCCCCGATCGATCCGCGCCGCGACGTTGTCCGCATGGGCGAGCGCGCTCTCGAGCGAGCTCGTCGCCTTGTCGATGCGCGTCGCCGCGTTCCGGAGCTCGCCCCCTTTGCCGTTCTCGCCGGGCGCGCTCGTCATCTTGCGGATGTCGCCCGTCACCTGCCGCAGGTTGTCGAGGATCGCGTTGATGTTCGGCTGCGAGTTCTGCGTGATCGTGTTGATGTTGTTGATCGTGTCGCGGACCGCCGTGCGGTTCTCTTTGACGGTCTCGTTCAGCGCCTCGGTCACCTCGGCGAGGTTTTTCAGGATCTTTTCGAGCTGATCCTTGCCCGTGTCGCTGCCGACGGTGCCCTTCAAGGACTCGGTCACCGTTTTGACGTCCTTCAGGATCTCCGAAACCTGCCCCTGCAAGGACTGGATCGAGGGCTCTTCGATGTAGTGCGTGATCTGCCCGCGATCCGGGATGCGCGGCGTGCCTTCCGTCCCGGGCGCCAGCACGATGTAGTATTCGCCGATCAGGCTCGTCGCGCGCTTGCCAATGGCGGCATCGTCGTAAAGCGGGGCCGTCGGGAACATCTTGATGTCGACACGCGCTTTGCCGCCGTCGAGCCAGATGCGGTCGACCGTGCCGACCTGGATGCCCTGGATCATCACGCGCGAGTGAGGCGCGACGCCGGTCACGTCGGGCAAGTATGCCCAGACGCGATAACCGTTCTCGGTGCCCGCATCCGGCGAGATGAAGCGATACGCGCCCCACGCCGCAGCCGCGAGCGCGACGGTCATCAAGCCGACCTTGGCGCCTTTATTGACCTCGATGCCCAAGCAAACCGAGCGTACCACGGAAATGCCGAAGAGACGCGCGCGTTTCGCGTGGTCACTGCGACGATCACCAGGGAGCGACAGGCGCGCCGAAATTTGCTACCACCTGGGGCATGCGTGGCGGAGCTCGGGCAGCGCTCGTGACGTTCGCGCTCAGCGGGATGGGCTGCGCCGGCGCCGCGCCGATGACGCCCGCCCCTGGGGCGCCGGCCACAGAATCGCAAGCCAGAGGGGACGCGCCGGCGTGGCTCCCCGCGTACACCGACGCGCAGCGGGAGTTGCTCGCCCCCGTCGACACGCCGATTCAGGTGCCCGCGCCGCGCGTGTATCCGGACCTGCATCGGTTCGAGTACGCAGGCCCCGCGCGCCTCGACGACATCAAGAGGACGCTCCGGTTCTCGACGTTGATCATCACGGTGATCGAGAAGTCACCGCGGCTCTACGCGCTCGACAAAGCGGCCCCTGAGCTCGCGAACCTGGTCGCGCAGTACGGCCCGCCCCCGGCCGCAGAGCCGGATCCGTGGCAAACGGTGGAGGTGGTCCGCAAGGACCGCGCGCTCTCGCTGGTTCCGGTGAAGCTCTCGGACGAGGCGAAGGCGTCGCTCGCGACAGCGCGATCGAAGCGCGACGCGGGCGAGACGAAGGCCGCCGTCGAGGCGTTTCGCGCGGCGCGCGGGTTCACGCGGGCCGCGGGGATCGCGCTCGAGCTCGGGGAGATGCTCGTCGCGCAAAAGCATCCGCAGGAAGCACGCGAGGCCTTCGAAGACGCGATCCGCATCGACCCCACGCTCGCGACGGCGCACCTCCGGCTCGCCGAGCTCGCCGAAAAGCGAGGGGAGCGCGAGGAGGCGCGCCGCAGGCTCGCCGAGGCCATCGCGTTCTGGCCCGCCTCGCGCCGCGCGATGGCCCTGGCCGACCGGCTCTCGAACGGCCTTGCCTCGTCGCGTCACACGCGCCTGCCCTTGTTCCACGTCTTCCTCGACGTCGACAGTGCAGGCGCGATCCACGTCGGCTCCTCGGGCGGCGATCCCGCGCGGATCTACGCTGGCTGCCGCGCCGTGATGCGCTACGAGCCCGAGGTCCGCGCGCGGATCTTCGAGCAGCCCGAGGACGTGCCCTACCACCTCACGATGATGGAAGAGCTGATCTGCCTGGAGTCCGCGATCGGGACGTACATCGCCGCGCGGATGTCGAAGGAGGGCGCGCCCGCGGATCCGGCGATGGAGGCGCTGCTCGAGGTCGCCCACGAGGAGGGGCTCGGCGGATACGTCATGACCGAGATCCTGGGCCGGCACCGTCCCGAGCGGGCGCGGGGAGCGCCACGCGAGGTGCATCAGGCCATGGTGCGCTACGTCGAACGCACGATGCTCGGCGCGCCGCTCGTCGCCGACCCCGCGCAAGGGGTGTACACGGCGGCGCGTTGACACCACCCGGAGATCGTCGATGAACGCTCATGCGCGCCGATTGCACCGAGGTCCGTCCCTCCTCCACGCGCTCGTTTGCTCGCTGCCCGCCCTGGCCGCCCTCGTGCTGCCGCTCGTCGCCTCCGCCGAAGCCGGCGCGCTGCGCGTCACCTGGAAGCCAGCCGTTTCGTCCCCACACCCCGCCGCGAAGGCCGGGCCCCGCGAAGCCGCGCTGCTCGGCCTCTGCGGGCCCGCCGACAGCGCGCTCATGGAGGTCGCGGGCCTCGTGGCGCGGCGCCAGCTCGACGGGGCGAGCGCGCTGACGGCCGACGAGCTCGCCTTCGCGCTGCGCGCCGCGGGAGACCCGCACGTGTGGCCGAAGGCGTGGTCCTTGTCCGGGGTGAACCTCGACGACGCGGACACGGAGACGCGCTTCAAGGGATGGATCAACGGGCTTCGGGCGCTCGGCGCGCGGCGGTGTGGGGTCGCGAAGCTCGACGGCGAGGGAGGCGCGTCGGTCGCGACGGTGATCACGTTCGACGCGCTCGCGGACATGGCGCCCGTGACGACGGCGGCGCGCGTGGGGCAATGGATCACGCTGGAAGGGACGATGCTCGTGCCGGCCTCGGGCGTGCAGGTCGTGCTGCTCGGGCCACGCGCGGCGCCGCGCACGGTGCCGAGCTCGCTGTCGGGCGGGAAGATTCGCTCGACGTTCGCCGTGGACCAGCCCGGCGCGTGGCTCGTGCAGGTGCTCGCGACGGTGTCGACGGGACCGCGGCCCGTGCTGGAAACGACGATCTACGCCGGGCAAAAGCCGCCGAGCGAGTTTGTTCGAGCCGCGGTGCCGGGCGAGGAGGCCGCGGCGGGCGCGAAGGACGACGCGGACGCGATGCTGCGCATGATCAACGCGGCGCGGATCGCCGAAGGTCGCAAGCCGCTCGTGCGGGACGCGGCGCTCGACAAGGTGGCGCAGGCGCACTCGGAGGAGATGATGAAGGCGCGGCTCGTCGGCCACGACGTGGGCGGCGGCGATCCACGCAAGCGCATCGAGGCCGCGGGGATCCAGGCGACGATCGCCGGGGAAAACGTGGCGAGCGCGAGCTCCTTGCCGAACGCGCACCGGGCGCTCTGGGCGAGCCCGTCGCACCGAGGCAACCTGCTGCTGGAGCGATTTTCGCGCGTGGGGGTGGCCGTGTCGCGCGGGACGGATGGGTCGTACTGGGTGACGGAGCTGTTCTCGGGGTCGTGACGCTCAGTTCTTCCCTTCGTTGGAGGTCGAAGGGTTTTCCGGCTGGGATTTGCGGCGGAGGGGGACGAGCTGGGGCTCGGACGAGGGCTCGGGTTGGATGGTGCAGTGCTCGAGGCCGTGGGCCTCGCGCATGCGCGCGGCGACGGCCTGGACGACGTCGGTGCCGTGAAAGCCGCGCGCGATGACGATGTGCACCGTGAGCACGTCGAAGCCCTCGGAGATCGACCAGACGTGCAGGTCGTGGAAGCCCACGACGCCAGGCACCTGCAGGAGCGTCTCCTCCACGTGCGCGATGTCGACCTCGATGGGGCTGCCCTCCATGAGCACGTGCGAGGTGTCGCGCACGAGCTTGAAGCCGCCCCAGCAGATCAAGAGCGCGATGACGCCGCTGATGACCGGGTCGGCCCGGGTCCAGCCGAGCGAGAGGACGAGCACGCCGCCCACGATCGCGCCGACGGAGCCGAGCGCGTCGGAGAGGACGTGCGCGAGCGCGGCGCGGGTGTTGATGTTGTGCCCCTTGTCCCCCAGCGAGAGCACCGCCGCGGCGAGGAGGTTGACCACGAGGCCGCCCACCGCGGTCGCCGTCATGGCCGTGCCGTCGATCGAGCGCGGCTCCTGGAAGCGCTGCACGGCCTCGCCGAAGATCCACACGGCCGTGAGCGCGAGCGCGACGCCGTTCGCGAAGGCCGCGAGCACCTCCGCGCGGCGATAGCCGTACGTGCGGGCGCGCGTGCGCTGCTGCGACGCGATGCGCTGCGCGATCATGGCCAGCGCGAGCGCTGCCGCGTCCGCGAGCATGTGGCCCGCATCCGCGAGGAGCGCGAGGCTGCCCGACAGGAAGCCGACGATCGCCTCGACGACCATGAAGCCCGCGGTGATCGTGAACGCCACGACGAGCCGTCGGATCGGCGTGCGCCGTAGCTCACTCAGGCCATGCGCGTGGCCGTGGTCGTGGTCGTCGTGCGCGTGGCCCTTCGTGCGTTTGTCGTGCGCGTGGTCGTGATCGTCGTGCGCGTGGTCGTGATCGTGATCGTGCTCATGACCGTCGGGATGCGCGTGGTCGTGATGCGCGTGGTCGTCGGGATGCGCCGCACGGGCCATGGCCGGGAGGGTAGTCCATCCACGCGCGGGCGAAGACACCGATCGACGCGCTCGGGCCCTGGGCCCTGCGCTCGGGCGGGCCGAGCGGGTCAAAACTTGGCGGGGGACGGGCTTCGTTGACTATGCTCCGCCCCATGGCCGAACCGTCGGACCGCCTCGTGTGGGTGGATCTCGAGATGACCGGGCTCGATCCACAACGCTGCGCGATCGTCGAGATCGCGACGATCATCACGGACTGTAACCTCCGCGTCGTGGAGGAGGGCCCGAACCTCGTCATCCACCAGCCGCCCGAGGTGCTCGCCACCATGAACGACTTCGTCCGCGACCTGCATGCGCGTTCGGGGCTGCTCGAACGGATCCCGGCCTCGAACGTCACCCTCGACGACGCCGCCGCGCAGACGCTCGCCTTCGTGCAGAAGCACGTGACGAAAGGGACGGCGCCTCTGTGTGGAAACTCCGTCTGGAAGGACCGCGAGTTCCTCGACCGCTACATGCCCGCGTTCGTGGCGCACCTGCATTACCGCATGATCGACGTGTCCACGCTGAAGGAGCTCGTGAAGCGGTGGTGTCCCGAGCGGCAGGCGCCGAAGAAGAAGGAGACGCACCGCGCGCTCGACGACATCCGCGAATCGATCGAGGAGCTCGCCCATTATCGATCGCTGCTCTTCGCCCCCCTCGCGCGGACCTGAAGATCGCCGTGTAAGGCGAAGCCTCGGGCCTCGTTCTCCTGCACACGCCACGGAGAACGGAACCCGCCATGATCGCCCGCACCCGCCTCGCCTCGACAATCGCCCCCGTCCTCGCCTCGATCGCCCTCCTCGCCGGCTGCGGCGGCGCACCTTCGCCGATGGCCGACCCCCAGGCCTACGCCGCCGCGCGGCCCGAAATGGTCGCGCCCGCCGCGCCCCCGCTCCAGCGCTCGTACTTCACGAAAGACGTCACCGGCGCGCTCACCGAGCAGGACCTGCAAACCGTGCTCGAAGCCCCGATCGATCTGCAGCTCCCCGCCCGCATCGGCGTGATTCCCCTGGCCGAACCGTTTGACCCGAAGGGCGCGCCCTCCCTCGGCCTCCGCAACACCGCGTCGCACCATTTCGCCAAGGCCCTCGCGGGAAACCCCCATTTCTCGCAGGTCACCGACATCTCGACCGATCTCCCGAACGTGGGCGGAATCGAGGGGCTGCGCGTGATCGCCGCCCGCTACCGGCTCCGGTATCTCGTCCTTTATTCGGAGCGCTTCGAGGACAGCACGCACCTGAACGGCTGGGCGTGGCTCTATCCAACCGTGATCGGCATGTTCCTCGCGCCCGGCGTGACGGTCGAGAGCCAGGGGATCGCCCAGGCCGATTTCCTCGACGTACGCACGGGGACGATCCTGTTTTCGGTGACCGAGCCGCTCCAGGTGTCGAAGAAGGAGCAGATGATCGGCGCGGCGCGCTCGCACCGCGACGAGCAAGGGAAGATCGCGGCGGACGGGGCGCGCTCGCTCGCCAAGCGCGTGCACGTCCAGACGAACGCGCTCGTCGCCTTCGCCGAGGCCACGCACGGCATGCAGCCGAGGCCGAAGCTCCTGCCCCCGCCCGTCGTCGCGTCCTCGCCCGGGACGGGCGTGGCCTCGGAAATGGGCCTCGCCAAACCCTGAATCACGCGCGCCAGAGCGCGAGCACCCACAAGAAAACACCCACGAGCGCGACGAAGACGCCCGCCCGCGCCCGCGCGAGATCGAAGTCGCCCGGCGACGCGCTCGAACGGCGCACGGCCCACGCCGCGCCGCCCGCCCACGCGACGAACGAGACGAGCAGGAGCACGACCCACGGCGTGCGCGGCGCCTCGTCCCGAAGCAACGCCGCGAGCTGCTTCTCCTCGATGCGCTGCGGCGGCTCGGTCCGCGTGCCCGGCGGGCGCGGCGCCGCGGCCTCGATCCGCGCGATGGCCACGTTCGCGCGGTCGAGGTCCTCCTGGTGCGGCACGAGCAGCCAGCGCGTCTCGATCGCCGCCGTCCGGACGCCGCGCCAGGCGAGGAGCGCGAGATCCCGATCGCCGAGACCTTCCGCCGTCGTAGCAATCGACGCGAGCCGCTCGTAGGCGACCCGCACGTGCGGCGCGCCCGGCGCATACCAGCCCGCCGCCCTCCGCGCCCGCACCGTCGCCTCGTACGCATCGCCGCGCCGCAAGGCCGCCGTGCTCTCGGCGATCTCCGATTCGCCCGACCACACGACACGCGCCGTCACCGCGCCGAGCAAAAGCCCGACGATCGCCGCGGCCCCGAGCGCGCGTACGACCCGCGTGACGAAGCGCGCGCGCGCCGGCGAAATCGGGGGCGAAGGGGCCGCGTGGCTCACAGAAAATCACGCTCGTTGAAGACGAGCGCAGCCACGGCCAGGAGGCCGATCGACCAGCCGAGCGACGTGAGCGAAGCCATGCCGAGGTACGAAGAGAGCTTCACGTCGATCGCCTCGCCGACGAGCAGCGGACGCGGCGGCACGAAAATTTGCAGGTTCGGGACGATCTTCGAAAGCCCGACACCCATGTCGTGAATCGTCTGTCCGAATTGCTTCACGGGCAGCCGCGCCAAGCTGTCCGCCTGCCGGCCCACGATCCACACGCCCAGCGTCAAAAGCGCCGAAAGGAAGGGCGTGGAGAACGAGGAGAAAAGCGTGGCCGCCGCGGCGACGATGGCGATCTCGAGGATCGTGAGCGCGCCCGACGCGAGCACCACGCGCCGCTCGTCGGGCGCGACGCCGGAGAGCACGACGCCGAGCACGAGCATGCCCGCGGCCCACGGGATCACGCCATAGGTGCGCATCGCCGGGATTTTCCAGCCGACGAGGCCCATGAGCAAAAGCCAGCCGAGCGCGGCGCCCCCGATACGATAGAGATGCGCGACCTCGTCGCCCGCGCCGAGGCCCGCGCTGAGCAGGAGCACGAGGCCCGCGTCGGCCATGACGAAGACCCCGATCGTGAGGAGCGTGCCGAGGTACTTGCCGACGAGGTACTCGCCGCGGCGAATCGGCCTCGCGAGGATGGGAAAAAGCGTCTTCTGTTCGAGCTCGCGGTAGAGCGAGGTCGCGCCGATGACGATCGCCACGAGCAAGCTGAAGAGCGAGATCGAGGCCGCGCCGAGGTCGCTCACGACGCGCGGCGCGTTCTTCAGCGTGAAGGCGCCGACCACGAGCGCGTAGAGCGACACGAAGAAGGCCATGACCGCGAGCCCGAGCAAGATGCGCGCGCGCACCGACTCGCGGTACGTGTTCAGGGCGATGACGCCGATCCGGCCGAACATGGCGCGGAACGTATCACGAAGCGATCGGTTGTCAGACCTTGCGGACGCAGCCGCCGCCCACGTCGAGGAAGCGGCCCCGCCGCAGGGCCGACTCGAGCGCCCCGTCGAGGCCCGTCAGGATCGACCCGCCGCGCTGCAAACGCGCAAACGCCAGACCCGTGTTCGACGCGGCCCAGTAGGCCGCGAAGCGCAAGGCCGCGTCGCGATCGGTCGGCTCGCGGTCGAGCGCGTTCATCAGGCAGAGCGTCCAATCCTCGGACGAATAATCCTTCGCGTCGGTACGAATGGCCCGGATCTGGCCACGCTTCGGCCGATCGAAGCGCCCCACGCGCAGGCCGTTGTCGATCGCTCGCTCGACGGCGACGCGCGCTTTGGCCTTCTTGGCTTCGTCCTCCTCGTCGGCGAGACCGAGCAGGACGAGCGCGTCGAGCGCTTGCCCGACAGCGTCGTCCCTGTCGAGCGCGCCCTTGCCGAACAGGATCTCGAAGACCCAATCGACCTGCGCATCGCGGCTTGCGTGCACGAAGCCCGGCTCGCCGTGGTTTTCCGATTCCACCCGAGGAGAGGCCGACCTTCGCCGATTTCGAGGAGGTGTCATTTTGCCCGTTCCAGCCCCGGATCGAGGCCGAGCGAGCGGCGTATGTACTTCGGTGTGGGCGCGCCGTCGAGCCCCCACGAGGCACCCTACGAAAAAGCTTTCCTTCGTGTCGTGTCGTGATGTGGGCAATATTTCACGGGTTCGGCGCGACGCGCGCCCCGACCCGGAGGTGCGTCACGCCGAATGGTTTCGCTCGACGTCGCTCGCCTCGTCACTACCCTCGGGCCCGTGGTCGTATCCGGTGGTCAGGGCCAGGGGCGTTCGCAGTCGTTTCCGTTCCCTACGCGCTTCGCCGCGCTCCGCCGTGGGAACGTCGCTTACTTCGACGCCGGAGAGGGTGAAGGCGTGGTGTTCGTCCACGGACTCGTGGGTGATTTCACGCACTTCGAGCATCTCATGAAGCCCCTCGCCGGGCGATTTCGCCTGGCAGGGCTCGATCTTCCGGGCTGCGGGCTCTCGTACAAACCGACGACGCGAAACACGATCGCGGGGTACGCCGATACGCTCCTGGAATGGATGGATGCGCGCGGGATGCACCGGGTGACGCTCATCGGGCACTCGGCCGGGGGGCAGGTCGTGGCGCGGGCAGCGCTCCAAGCGCCGGATCGAGTCGAGCGGCTCGTGCTGATCGGTTCGGCGGGGATGCGCCGGTACCCGCCTGGAACGCCGTGGCTCGCCGAGACGCTCCTTCAGCCCTGGCTCTTGTCGCGCACGCTCGATCGGCTCGCGATGCCGATGCTCGATCACGTGTTCGTCGCGCGAAACGCGTATACCGAGAAATTCGTGAAAGACTCCCTCGACAGACCGGTTCGCCCGACCATGGATGAAATGGCGAAGGTGTTTCACGACCTGGCAAAGGATCTGGTGTCCCCGACGATCCTGGAGAATGCGCACCTCTTCCGCATGCCAGTCCTGGTCGTCTGGGGAGAACGAGACCGGCTGATTCCACAGGAGAGCGCGGCGGAGGTGGCAGCCAAGCTACCGAGGGTTATAATGAGAGTCATTCCTGGGTGCGGCCACTTGCCCATGATCGAATGCCCGGACGAGGTCGTCCGGACGATCGAGGGCTTTTTCGGCTCTGTGATCGTGCCCGAGGTGACCAGGACGGCCCCCGCATGAAATCCGCAGTCGCGCAGCATTCGAGCGCGTCACGAAGCACCCGGAGACACGGGCACATCGTTCCCGAGATTCGCAGCGACGTCGTCCGTCGCTCGCACCGCATCCTCTCGCGGATCGTGAAATCGTACTTTCGCAGCGAGATACGCGGCGCCGAAAGGCTCCCTTCGTCACAGACGATCCTCGTCGCCCATCACGACGGCGGCGTGCTGCCCATCAATGGCATCTGCCTCGGCGTCCACTGGTACGACCATTTCGGCTTCGATCGTCCGCTCTACGTCCTCACGCACGATCTCCTGCACAGCTTGTGGGATCCGTTCTCCCGCCTGCTCGCGGATTCGGGCCTGCTCCGCGCCGACCGCAAGGCCATGGACGCCGTGCTCGAGCGCGGGCAATCCGTCCTGATCTTCCCCGGCGCCGCGCGCGAGTCGTTCCGCCCGTTCTGGCACCGCAAGAACATCGACCTCGGCGGCCGCAAGGGCTTCATCGCGCAGGCGATCCGCTGGGGGCTGCCCATCACGCCCGTGGTCTCCGCCGGCTCGCACGAGACCGTCGTCGTTCTATCGGGGGGCCACGATTTCGCGAAGATGCTCGGCATCCCGAAAATCGTCCGCTCCGCCGATGTCTGGCCCCTGCTCGCAGGGCTGCCGTGGGGCGTGTGGGCGCTGCCGTTCCTGCCGCATATCCCGCTGCCTGCGAAGATCACGACCGAGGTGCTGCCCCCGATCCACCTCTCCGAGGCGCTCGGCCGTGACCTGAACCCCGATGACGCCTCCGATCCGGAGATCGTGCAGGCCGGCTTCGACCTCGTCGTCGGCCGCATGCGCAAGCGCCTCGGCGAGCTCTACGACGAACGCAAGTACCCCGTCCTCGGCTGATCCTTCAGCGCTTGCGGGGCGAGCTCCACTCGCGGCGGAGCAGGCCGTAGACGCACTGATCGATGCGGCGGCCGTGGATCATGAAATGCTCGCGCAGCGTGCCCTCGTGCACGAAGCCGAGCTTCTCCGCGAGCCTGCGCGAGGCGCGGTTCGGCTCGCTGATGTACGCGAAGAGCCGCGCGAGGTCCGTCTGCTCGAAGACCCGATCCACGAGCGCCGCCACCGCCTCCGTGGCGATGCCGCGGCGATGGTGGGCCTGCGCGACGTGGTAGGAGAGCTCGGCGTGGCCGAGGCGAAGGCTCGGCCGCAGGATCGAGACGATCCCCACGCACTCCTCCTGCCACTGCACGATCCAGCGATGCTCCTGCTTCTCGGGGTCCGCGAGGTCCGGCGTCGACGCGACGAGGCGGCGGCGCAGCGCATCCACCGACCAGGGCTCGATCGGCATGTGACGCTGGGCGTGCGCCTCGCTCCGCCAGCCGAACCAAAGCGGCGCATGCGCGGCGCGCGGCGGCACGAGCTGGACCTGGGAAGCACGCGAGACCGCAGAGAGGGACATCGTCATCGCAAAGAGCGCGGTGGGGGTCCGGAGAGGCGCGATGCTAAGGGCAGTCGCCTTCTCGCGCAATGGACGGAGTAACGTTCAAGACGATCCTTCTCGAATCCCACGTTTCACGATATCTCTCGGGGCTGTTCGAATCCTTCAAAAAACCCGGGAGCTTGCCATGTTCACCCGCGTTCGGCCTCGTCGCACATTGCGTCTCTCTGTCATCACGTCCACCGCCCTTGCCGGTGGTGCGCTCACTCTCCTCGGCGCGTCGCTCTTCGGATGCGGCGCCGAGACGTCGGACGTGTTCCAGACCGGCGGGAGCGCCGGCGCAGGAAACAGCACGAACACGGGCGGCTCGGCCGGGGCCGGAGGGCAAGCCGGCGCAGGGGGCGGGCAAGGCGGAGACGGCGGCGGGCAAGGCGGCGCGGGCGCCGGGATGAGCGGGTCCGAGGACTGCCTCGACGGCAAGGACAACGACGGCGACGGCGACGTCGACTGCGAGGACGCCGATTGCACGGCAGGCTTTACCTGCGTGGACGAGGCGCCCGCGGGGTGGTCGTACGCGTGGACCGCGGAAGGCGACGCGCCGCCCCCGTCCTGCGGGAACGGCCCTGCGCCCGAGGAGCTCTTCACGGATCCCGCGGGCGCGGCCGCGTGCTCGGCGTGTACCTGCGGGGATCTGCAAGGCGGGGCGTGCTCGATGCCGGGGCTGCAATGTCATCCGAACTCGGGCAACTGTTTCGGCGGCGGCGAGAGCTGGACGAGCGCGTTCCAGAGCGGCGCCACCTGCGTGAAACCGACGGACCTGCTCGGCTTCGCAGCCCTGCTCTCCTGCCGCCTGAACGGGAGCGCGATGGTGACCTCGCCCGGGAGCTGTCCGCCCTCCGTGAGCGATTTCCAGAACAAGGAGCCCTTCGCCGGGCGGATCCTCGCGTGCGCCGCGAAGACCTCGAACGGCGGATGCGGCGCCGGCGCGGCCTGCGCGCCGAAGCCCGCCATGGACACGGAGAGCCTGTGCATCCGGCAGGAGGGCGATCACGCCTGCCCCGACGGCTTCACACAGACGGTGAGCTACAAGAGCGCCACGGACACGCGCGCCTGCAGCGCGTGCTCGTGTGCGCCCCCGACGACGTGCACGGGCGGGCAGTATCGCTTCTTCGACTACGACATGTGCACGGAGGGCGGCGACAATCCCATCGCCGTCGACAGCAACACGTGCAGGAACGTGGGCGCGTCGCTCGACTCGAGCACGTGGTCGATCCAGCAAGTCCTGGCCACGCCGAGCGGCGGCTGCACCGCCACGGGCGGCCAGCCGACCGGAGAGCTCAGCCCGGAAGGCGCGGTCACCTTCTGCTGCAAGTGAGCCCTGATTTGGAGGGATGAACGGGGGGAAGGAGGGGCTCGGCGCGGAAGGCCGAGCCCCTTTTGCCTTGTCTCAGGCGCGCCGACGGCGGCGGCCGAAGGCGAGGAGCGCAGCGCCGAGCGCCGCGAGCAGGCCACGCGAAGCGTCGTCGTCGGACGCGACCGCGCAACCCGAGCAGCCACCGGAGAGCGCGATGCCGTCGTCCGGCTCGGCGCCGCCCGTGCCACCACCACCGGCGCCACCGGCGCCACCCGCGCCACCGGCGCCGCCTGCGCCGCCCACGCCGGTCGGTTCCACGCACTGCCCGATGGTGCTGTCCATCGAGGTGCACTCGAGCCCCGTCGGGCAACCGTTGCCGCCCACGCCGCGGCAACCCTCGACGCAAGCCTTGTTCGGGTTGCACACCAGGCCGCTCGTCTCGCTGCCGCAATCGGCGTCCGTCGCGCAGGCCATGTCGTCGCTCGGGTCGTTCGGATCGGTCTCGCCGCCGTCGACCGCGCCGTCGCCGTTCGCGTCCTCGACGCCGTCGGCGATGCCGCCGTGGTCGGTGTCCGCGTTGATCGGGCTCGTCGTCGTCGCGCCCATGTCCGCGTCGGGCTTGCAGATGTTCGCCGCCGGATCCGTCGCCGGGTTCGAGCAGTCGAGACCAAGCTCCAGGCCGTCGGGCAAGCCGTCGTTGTCGCTGTCCGGGTCGACGACGTTCTTGATGCCGTCGCCGTCCGTGTCCTCGGCCGGGTTCGGCTCCTTGCCGTCGATCACGCCGTCGTCGTCCGTATCCGCGTCCATCGGATCCGAGCCGAGGAAGTTTTCGAGCTCGTCGCTGAGCCCGTCGCCGTCCGTGTCGAGGATCGTGTTGTCGTCGCCGGGGGTGTTCGGATCGCCCTCGCCCGGATCGACGACGCCGTTGAGGTTCCAGTCCTCGGAGCCGTCGGAGAGGCCGCCGTCGTCCGTGTCCGCGTCGAGCGGGTTCGTCTTCGTCGCGCCCATGTCGCCGTCGGGCACGCAGCGGCCGGCGCTCGCGTCGGTCGCGTCGTTGTCGCAGCCGAGGCCGAGCTCCGTGCCGTCGAACAGACCGTCGTTGTCGCTGTCGGCGTCGAGCACGTTGATGAGGCCGTCGCCGTCCGTATCGGCGCTCGGGTTCGGCTCCTGCCCGTCGGGCACGCCGTCGTCGTCCGAGTCCGCGTCGTTCGGATCCGAGCCGAGGAACTCTTCGAGGTCGTCGGAGAGGCCATCGCCGTCCGTGTCGACGACGGTGCTGTCGTCGCTCGGATCGTTCGGATCCTTCTCGCCCGGATCGATCTGGCCGTTGAGGTTCGAGTCCTCCGAGCCGTCCTTGATGCCACCGCCGTCGGTGTCGGGGTTGATCGGGCTCGTCTTCGTCGCGCCCATGTCCGCGTCGGGCACGCAGACGGCCTTGTTCGTCCCGGGCCCGTTGCAGTCGTAGCCGAGCTCGGTGCCGTCGAGCAGACCGTCGTTGTCGCTGTCGGGATCGAGCGCGTTGATGAGGCCGTCGCCGTCCGAGTCCTCGGCCGGGTTCGGCTCTTGCCCATCGGGCACGCCGTCGTCGTCCGAGTCCGCGTCGTTCGGATTCGTGCCGAGCGTCTCTTCGAGTTTGTCCGAGAGCCCGTCGCCGTCCGTGTCGGTGTTCGTGCTGTCGTCAGCGGCGACGTTCGGGTCCGTCTCGCCCGGATCGATCTGGCCGTTGAGGTTCGTGTCTTCCGAGCCGTCGGAGACGCCGCCGTCGTCCGTGTCCGCGTCGATCGGGCTCGTCTTCGTCGCGCCCATGTCCGCGTCCGCCCGGCAGGTGCCGGCGCTCGTGTCGGTCGCGGCGTTCGAACAGTCGAGCCCGAGCTCGGTGCCGTCGAAGAGGCCGTCGTTGTCGCTGTCGGCGTCGAGCACGTTGGGCACGCCGTCGCCGTCGGTGTCGACCGCGGGGTTCGGCTCCTGGCCGTCGAGCACGCCATCGTCGTCGCTGTCGGCGTCGTTCGGATCCGAGCCGATCTGCTCCTCGAGTTTGTCCGAGAGGCCGTCGCCGTCCGTGTCGGTGACCGTGTTGTCGTCGGAGGGATCGTTCGGATCGCCCTCGCCCGGATCGATCTGGCCGTTGAGGTTCGCGTCCTCGGAGCCGTCGCCCACGCCGCCGTTGTCGGTGTCGGCGTCGAGCGGATCGGTCTTCGTCGCGCCCATGTCGGCGTCGGGCACGCAGGTGCCCTTCGAGGCGTCGGTCGCCGGGTTCGAGCAATCGAGTCCGAGCTCGGTGCCGTCGAGCAGGCCGTCGTTGTCGCTGTCGGGGTCGAGCGCGTTGATGAGGCCGTCGCCGTCCGTGTCGATGTTCCACTGCGGCTCGTCGCCGTCGGGCACGCCGTCGTCGTCCGAGTCGGCGTCGTTCGGGTTCGTGCCGGCCGCGTTCTCGTCGTCGTTCGAGAGGCCGTCGCCGTCCGAGTCGATGATGATCACGGTGGGAGGCGCGCCGGGGTCGCCGCCGTTGCCGTCGGTGGGCGTGTCCTCGGCGGGCGCGCCTTGCGTGCCGCTCGCGTTGATCACGCCCTGGTTCAGGATGCTGCCGCCGACGCCGGGGTTCACGGTGACGCGGAAGCGGACCGAGGTCGACTGACCGACGTTGAGGCTGCCGCCGAGGGTAGCGTTCGCGCCCGTGCCGAGGCGGACGGTGACCGTGCCCGAACCCGCGTCGAAGTCGCCTTGATCGTCGGCCGTCGCGTCCGTCTTCGCGCCCATGTTCGGGCCCGAGACGATCTCGAGCGAGCCGGGGACGTAGGTGACCTCGGCGGGAAGTTTGTCCGTGAGGATCGTGTCCTTCGAGGTGTCGTCGCCCGTGTTGGTGACGACGAGCGTGTACTCGAGCTCGTCACCGGGATCGACCACGCCGCCGTTGAGATCGGACACGCTCTTCGCGGACGTGGTGAAGTCGGGCTTGAGCGTGGAGATCGAGGTGATGAAGCCGCCGAGGATGTAGCCGTCGGAGGACGTCTTCGCGACGAGATCGGCCGACGTCGAGCCGGGGACCACGTCGTTGGTGATGTCGACGATGTCGAGGTCGATGCCGCTCATGCTCCGGGCCCCGCCCGTGAGCTGCGGCAGATCGCCGAGGTTCGAAACGGCTGCGCCGAGGGAGGAGCGCGTGCTGTTGAAGAAGTTGTTCCCCGGATTGACGGGGTTCGTGAGCGTGATGCTGTTCCAGAGCAGGCTGTCGCCTTGCTGCTGATCGTCGCCCTCGTACGCGACGACCCCGAGCTTCGCGTTGAAGCCTGCGAGCGGCACGTTGAAGCCGGAGATCGTCGCGGTGACGCCTTCGGTGTTCTCGCTGCTGACCTCGTCGAAGCCGTCGAAGAGCGCGATGTTGCGCGGCGGCTCGCTCTGGAGCTCGTAGATGACGACCATCCACCAGCCGGCGAACACCGAGTTGTTGCTGAGGTTGAGCAGCTCGACCGAGTCCACGCCGCTCACGCGATAGGCCCCCGAGCCGTTCGCCTGCACGAGCGCGGTGACGTCCGCGACCGACTGGTAGTAGCCTTGGATGTTCGAGAGCGATTCACCCACCTTGAAGTCGGTGGCAGTGACGTTCGCCGAGAACATGCCATCGGGGCCCATCTCACGATCGAGCGTGATCGTGGTGTCGGCATTTCCGTTGGTGCTCCGAGCCGCCCAGTAGAGATAGGCGTGCGTGACGGTGGCGCCGGCCGGGATGGTGAGGTGCGCGGTCGTTCGCGCCAGACCCGAGGTCACGGCGATGTCCGCGCTGGCGGAGGCAGGCGCCAGCAACGGGTTCGCGCGCCAGAAGACATCAGGAGCGTTGTCGGTCGTGTTGGTACCACACATCCCGATGTTCCCGACGTCGGGCGTAGGGACACCGGCGCCGCAGTCCTGCGCGAGCGTGTTGCCGATCAAGACGAAGTCACCCCGCTGGGTGACCTGCACGCGCTGCAACGGTGCTGCGCTCGCCGTACCCGCCGTCACGCAGGCGAGAGCGGCGACGATACCGCTGAGGGCCGTTCTTCTTCTCATTCATCCTCTCCAAGCAATTGGATGGTCACGTTGGTTATGATCAAGTTCCGTACCAGCAGTGGATGCGCGCGTCATCCCCAAGAACCGCGCGCTCTTGCCCGATGAAGAAAGATTCATATCGATGCCTGTAGGCATCGATCCTGTGCGGCTCGTTGTCCTCACCCCGCGCGGAGGCGTTATGCTCGCCGCGCGCCACAGGGCAACGTTCTCCTACCATGCACATCGAACTCATCATCGTTCGCCACGGCCAGTCCGAGGGAAACCGAGATCGTGTCTTCACGGGGCACGGACCCTCCCCGCTCACCGAGCGCGGGCGTCGTGAAGCTGACGCTGTCGCGCGGCGCATCGCCGAGAAGTCGGTCTCGGCGATCTACGCCAGTGACCTGCCGCGCGCCCTGGAGACAGCAGCGCCCATCGTCGAGAAGACAGGCCTAGAGCTCGTCGCAGACCCGGCCCTGCGCGAGAGAAATTTTGGCGATCTGACGGGCACCTCCTTCGCCGACATCGAAGCGCGCCACCCCGACGTGTGGCGGGCGCTGCTCACGCGCGACCCGCTCTTCCGCCCGCCCGGCGGCGAGTCGAACGCCGACTGCCGAGCCCGGATCGCGGGCTTCGTCGAGGGCCTCTTCGCCCGCGGCGCCGAGGGTCGGATCGTGCTCGTGAGCCACGGCGTCGCGATCAACCAGCTCCTCTATCACCTGCTCGGCGTGCCGGTCGAAGCGCCGCCGCCCGTCGTCTTCCGCGTGGACAACTGCTCGGTCCAGCGCGTCGAGCGCCACGACGACACCGTGCGCATCGTCTGCATCAACGACCGCAGCCACCTCGACGGTTTGACCTGAAAACGAAATGGGCCCCCGGACGAACGCTCGTCCGGAGGCCCATGGCCGTGGCTCGTTCACGAGACGCGCGTCAGCACTTGCGCCACGCGAGACCGTACGTCTGACGCACGACGAGGCTGAGCGTGTCGAGGGTCATGAGACCGCTGCCCGTGCGGTTCGCGAGCGTCGAGACCGCCGCCTGCGTGTTGATGTTGAGCGGACGGGTCGCGCCGCACGGCGACCACACCGCGGCCTCGAGCGCGAGGTTGTCGCGGCGGAAGTAGTTCTCCGAGAAGGGCCCGACGAGCTTCGTGCGGAAGGTGTAACCAAAGCCGCCGGTGAAGTAGTAACTCGACGTCTGCGTCCCGACGACGGCCGGCTCGAGGTCGGCGTAGCCGCGGTAGTCGCCCGAGACGAGCGAGAAGCTGTAGCCTTGCGGGAACGCCAGATCGACGGTGATCTGACAGAACTTGCGCGCCTCGCTCGGCAGCCCGACCTGGCTCGCCTCGGCGGTGAACGCCCCGAAGATGAGCTCCAGGGCCTTTCGATCCTCGGAAAGGGTGCCGGCGACCGAGGCCTGCGGGCAACCCGTCCCGTTGTACACGAGCCCGCGGATCTGGACGCCCTCGGGTGCGTCGACGAGGTCGTAGGGCTGTGCATCGGCCTGCGAAGAGACGCCGAGGACTGCCGAACCGGCCGCGACGAGCGCAACGAGCAGCTTCTTCATTCTGATACCCCCCTTGTTCGATCGCTCGCGGGTGACGACCCGCGGCGGTGCATGGGCACGACGAGAGCGCAGGGGTCCGCCCAGACCGCCCCCCGCCGTGCCGTCCGCTTCCGAACCTATGGAGGCGAGCAGGCAGCCGCAAGCCTCGGACGGCGCTCACGGCGCGCTTCCTTTCCCGCGTTTTCGAAGGCGCCGGCCTCCCCCCGGCCCTCTCCTGGGGAAGCGAGGGGGAATGGAAAACGAAAAACGCCGTGTTCCAGATTGGAACACGGCGTTTCTTTCGCTGCGGGTTCTTGGTGGACCTGACAGGGATCGAACCTGCGACCTCTAGAGTGCGATTCTAGCGCTCTCCCAACTGAGCTACAGGCCCGTCAGCGACTCGCGGGACTCTACTGATAGAGCTTCACGAGTCAAGACGAAAGTTTACGTTTCGGCCGCTCGGTCAACCCCCCGGCCTCGGTTGGGCGCGGGCGGCGGGGTTTTCGAAGGAGAACAGCTTGTTCTTCTCCAGCTTGTACGACGCGGTCTTGCCGAAGGGCGGGTTCATGTCCTGCACCCAGTACACCTCGCCCGAGACGATCGTGTCCTCGGGGCGCCCCGTGCGCTCCGGGTAGCGGTAGATGAAGTCCCGCATCGCGTCCCGGTACGCCGAGTTCGCCGGCAGGTGCATGCGGTTGAAGTAGTCGCTCCAGATCTGGTTGTACCGGAGGCTCTGCGCCTTCGTGAGGTCGAACTCCGGCGGCTTGCCGGTGAACGGGTCGATCGAGCGGCCGTCGATGGTCTTCGCGTCGACCACGATCGTGCCGTCGTCCATCACGGGGTTCGGCGAGAACATGAACCAGCCCTGCAAGTACCGCATCTTCTGCGCGAGCACGCGCAACGGCTCGGGATGCGGGACCTTCACGCGGCGGTTGATGACCCAGAGCTCGACCATCGCCTGGTTCACCGCGCCCGCGAGCATCGCGACGACCGCGAGCTCGCGCAGCGTCACGACGAAACGCCCCGCCTTCCGGCGAAGCGGCGAGGGCTCCGCGACGCTCACCGCCCCCGGCGCGCGCGGGACACGCAGGCCGAAGATCCGCGACACGTCGCGCGCCGTGACGGCGTTCCAGATCGCGTCGACGAGGTGCGAGAGGCCAGGCACGCGAAGGAGCCAGGCGATCGCAGGACCGAGCGGCAACGCGGCGATGATGTCGGCGAGCGCGGCGCTCCGTTCGAGGCGCGCGGGGTCCTTGGGGTGCTCGACGGCGACGCCCCGCGTGAGACCCTCCTCGGCGCGGAACGTGAGCAGCTCGTAGAGGTCGAGGCGCTTGAGCACGCGGCAGAGCCAGAGCGAGGCGCCGGACGAGGCGTCGAAGAGGACGACACGCGCGCGGTGGCCGCGGCGCATCGTGCGGGCGGCGAGGTCCCAGTCGTCGGAGGTGAAGAGCAGCGTGGAGAAGACGCACATGGCCCAGGCGAAGGGGCCGAGGACGAAGGTCGCGCCGAAGCCGATGTGGAGGATGCACATGAGCGCGACGGCGAGCCTTCGGGCCCAGGTGCGGCCGAGCGGCGAGGCGAGGCAGATCGGGATCGTGGCCTCGGCCATCAAGACGAACTTCGTGCCGACGATGATGAGCGCCGGCGGGACGAGGCCCCGCACGGCCGCCACGATCGGGGTGACCATGCGGTCGACCCAGAGCACGTAATGGACGGCGGTGCCGTTTTTCCAGGCCGCCCCGGTCTTGTGAATGACGTTGAAGTAATAAATGGCGATGATCTGGAGGAGGATCACGCCGGCCACGAGCGAGACGTGGGGCGCGAGGCGCCGCGGATCGATGACGTCCGTGCGGTCGTTGAGCTCGTCCGCGTTCGCCTCTTTGCGACGGCGCATCGAGTCGAGCAGGGCGTCGACGGAGAAGCGGTCCCCCATCGGGAGGAACGCGGTCCACATCACGAGGAGGTTGAAAACGACGTATCCGCCATTCTCGATGAGGAGGATGCGGCCATTCATGCTGGCCACGAAGATCGCGGCGAGCACGTGGGCGATACGCGTCTTGTAGCCGACGAGGACGCAGGTGAACGTGACGAGGAGGACCGCCCAGAGGGCCCATAACTCGGGGGCGGTGGAGAAGGCATTGAAGAGGGTGAACGCGCCCCAGGCCTGCGGGCGGAAGAGGTTCAGGTGCGTCGGCAAGACCCCCTTGTCGGAGTACATGTGGAGCCAGTCCGGCGTGCGCCGGACGAGGTCCGTGACGAGGAGGAAGCCGAGCATGATCCGGGCGAAGCCGAGGGTCCGCCGGTCGATGGTGAGGTAGACGTCGCGGAGGATCGTCCAGTAGCCCTGGAGGTGCCACGCGAGCCACCCGAGCCCGGTCGGCTTCGCGGGTGCGGCTTCGGAAGGCTCTTCCGGCGCTTCGTCGAGGGCCTCGGAGGCCGTGCTTGCGTCGATGGGCGGCTGGCCGGTGGCGGAGCTCATGGGGCGCTCCCCCATTAGCGCGAATTTCGAGCCGCCGCACCTCTTCCCTTCCCCTCCCCTTCCCGGACATGGCCGTTTGCGTTAGGCTCGGCGCGCGCGTGGGTATCCAGCGCGGGGCTATCGCATGCTAGACGCTACGGAACGGAAGACCCTGGCCTGGTGCACGTTCATCGCAGGGGTGTTATGCCTGATCCCCGGCGAGACGCCCCGCGGGCCGCGGGTATGGGACTACGCGCGGCAGGTCCTCCTCGACCGGCTGCTGGACCATCGAGCCACGCAGATCGCCTGGACGCTTTGCGCGATCTGCGTGATCCATCATCTGTGGAAATCTCGAACCGAAGCGGTTTCGCCGCCGGCCGCACCCGAGGCGCCCGCGGAGAGCGCCCGGACGGGCGGGGTGTAGGCGGAGCGCTCTCGGTTGGTTCTTGACAAGCTCGCGTCGCTTCGGCGTGACGCTCGTCCCTTCCGGCGATGCGGCGCTCCTTCCGTGGCCGGGCTGTCGGGACTCCCTCGGCCCAGCGACGCGTAGCTCGTCGAGGCAGTCACGATAACAATCATCCCCGCTTTGGGCCGGTCCCCGCTCCCCGGCCTATCAATCCTCCGGCGTCCCGGCCCCTTGCTTTGCCTTTGCGGCCCGCTTCGCGCGCCTCCGCGCGGTCGCCTTCTCCGCCGCCGCGAGCAAGGGGGCGCGGACGGCGTCCACCACCGCAGCGGGCGCGGTCGATTGCTCCAGGTTCGCGAGGAGCGTCTCGGCGACCGTGGCCCACGCCCGCATGCGCTTTCGGACCTCGGCCGGGGCAATGGCGACTTTCTGCGCCTCGGCGGCGGCCTGCGGCTTCTGGTTCTCGACGGCCCCGAGCTTTTGCCCCGTCTCACCGAGCTGCAATGCGAGGTCCTTGGCCGACGTCCCCTTGTCGACGTGAATGACCTCGAGCAGGGGGGCGAGCTCGCCCTCGGCGAGCTTCGCGATCTGCGCGGCATTGCCAGCTTCCGCCTGGTACGAGGCAGAGACGATGTTGAGACGCTGGGGGAACAGCGCATCCCGTCCGCTCTCGATGGCCTCCGCGGCCGCTTCATTGGGCACGGGCTTCCCAAGCTCGTAATGCTGGGCCGCGAGCATGGAATAAAAAAGCGCGCGCGAGAGGTGGTCGTGCCGAGCGTCGAGGTCCTCGGCCTCCTCACCGAGGGCGCGGAGCGCGGACGCCGAGGTGTCGCCGTCCCGCGCCGCGACGAGATTCACGTGCACGGCCTCGATGCGCCCGATGAGCGGCGCGATCTCCGGAATGGCGAGGAGGGTGGGTTTGTGTTGGGGATCAAGCCAGTGCGCAGAGACACTGATCATCTCCCCGATTTGTAGGTCACGGACGGAAGCTGTCATGGTGTGGGAATGTACGACATGCACGGAACGGTTGGCAAGGGTGGGATGGCAGGGGTGGGATGGATACGGGAGGAACCTCGGAGGTTGGCTTCGAACGCCGCGCGGAGGTCGAAGGTGACCTCGGACGTGGGTTCAGGGCTCGGCGCGGAGCTCGAAGGGAACCTCCGGGGTCACCTTCGAGCGCTCGTTGCCGTCCGAGTCGACCTGGGAGGTTGGCTTCGAGCGCCGCGACGGGCTGCGCTTCGACCTCGGAGGCGACCTTCGCGCGCCGCGCGACACCTCGATCCGACCTCCGAGGTCACCTTCGAGTTTCGCGTGGCGCTCGGACCCGACCTCGGAACGGTTCTGAGTGGCCTGACCCGGGGCTCCCCGTCGCGGAGCTGCGCCCCGTGGCCACGCGCCCGATCGTCGCGCGGCGGCTTCCCTTGGCGGCGCGGCCGTGGCGAAGCTCCGCGGCCAGGTCGGGCATCGTGCGGGAGCCCGTGCCGCGTGAGCCCGTCCCGACGGTTTCGGCCGCTGCGCTCGCTGTTCCGCGGTGGAAGCACGCGATGCCCGCAGCCTCTTCGATTCCCACGCTGATTCTGGGCACCATCCCGACCTCGGGCCCTGTCTCCGCCGCGCCGACGCCCGCGGCTATTGCGGAAATCGTGCCCCTGCCCCCCGACGCGGCCCCCTCGCAGTTCTTCACTGCGCTCGACGGATGGGCCTCTGCCCCGAGGGCGGTCCCCGCCGTGAGCCGCGTGAGTTTCCATTCTTCTTTATCGGGCGTGTTGTTCACGCCGCGCCCGCGACGACGCGGTCTGTGCCGGGCATGTCAAGAATAAAAATGCGGCAGTCGTCGTGAGGTATCTTCCTCATCGTCTGGGGGGGGCGGAGGGCACGGACGACGACCATCGATCGATCCCCGTGCCGAGCGAGATCGCATCGAGCTCACCCATCGCGTCCCGCAGAAACGCGCCATCAAAACCGAGCGACGACGACACCTCCGCCACCAGGCCCCGCGCATCATAACGTCGCTCGACGACGTGCGGCCCTTGCACCTCGCGCACCACGCGCCCGAGCGCGTCCCGCTCGAACTTCACACACGCGGCGTCGTTCTCGGCCTCGACGAGCGCACCATCCGCGCGATAAGCGAACCGCTCCTTCGTGCCGTCGGGATAACGAACACACGTCACCCGCCCCAGCGCATCACGCTCGAACGTGACCGCGCGCCCGCTCGCCTGCATGTACTTCACGAGCCCCCCGCCCGCGTCGTACACGTAGCGCTGACAGCTCCCGTCGAAGCCGATCTCCGCGCTCACGCGCCCGCACGCGTCGCGCGTGAGGGTATGGATCTCGCCAGCCTCGTTCTCGATCGCCATCCGTTGCCCTTCGGTATCATACCGCAGACGAACCGTCTCGCCTGCCTCCTCACGCAGCGCGAGGTGATGGAACCCCGTATAGCCAAACCGCACGTGGCGTGCATGGTCCTTCGCCTCGATGGGGTTTCCCTCCGGATCGTACTTGATCCGCAGATGATTCCCGTCGGGCTCCTCGACCTCGATCAGCCGGAGCGCGTCGTACCTGTACCTCGTGACTCCGCCCCGCGCGTCCCGATGCTCGATGACACGGCCCAGAACGTCGTGGACGAGCTTCTCCTCGCCCCCGTTCGGGTAGCGGATCCGCGGTACGAAATCGAAGGTTCAAGGGTGGCCTGATGCAGCCTCGGGGAATGCCTCTTCGATGATCTTTACGACGAGCTGGCGCAGACTGGAACCGCAACCCGGACAACGAAGGATTTCTCGCTTCGCTACCTTCTCGTAGAACATGTCGGAACCTCTACCAGGGTAGTAATCCCCGGGGGGCATAATAAGCGTATGCCATTGCCTCTTGCAGGAAAAGCAGATGGTATTCGAATACACCGTCCGAACCGACCCCTCGAAGTCGCTGTCTGTGTATCGATCCGAGAATACCTTTTCGTCGAGCCCAATCGTCTCCGCCTCGGTCTCCCAGTGAAGCAAGTAGATGAGGGCGACCGTGCTATTACGCCCCCACGGGACCAGGATCAACCTGATGTTTAGGAGATGGTTGAGCTTCCTCCTGATGTATTCCTGGGCTCCGTAGCGTATCTCGTAACCCATCACAACATCGCCCTCGGATGGGACTGGTGTGCCATGGCTGCAATACACAAATGGATCGAGTCCCTCGGGTCCGATTAACCTCATCTTCATGGTTCACCTCAACGCGATCATGTGGAGTATGAGCACCTCAGCTTCGGTTGCACCGTCGATCGACTGTGGAATAAGCAACTTCGTCGGGACCGATCCGGAAAAACTGCGGCTTCCAAATCTTCCAGCAACGTCTGGGTCCGTTGTCAGCGATATCATTGACCGTCGCGGCGTCATCTTCCCGAGGTCAATGCCCCATAGCCCGTGTGCCTGCACGTAATTGTCCAATGATCCCCAGTGTGCGACGTTTTGTGCATGTGCCGCCTTGGAAGCGCGCAATGCAGCAGCGATGGCCTGGTCCGTGGTAGCTCCTGCGTCCGATGCAAAGCGGTAAGCATCCCGAGCCGCATCGCTCATCAATAGACCAGTTTGTTCGTGAATGTACAGCTCTTCTCCGAAGTTGGTACCTCTATAGACCCGTGTGCACCCCGAAAGCCCCAGCGCATCGCTCCACGTCAACGGGTCCGCGACATACCCATACGCCCGCAACCCCCCGAGCAACCCAATCGGATCCTTCGAGACATACGCCCCCATCTCCGGGTCGTGATACCTGAACCGATTGTAGAAAAGCCCCGTCTCGCCATCCTCATACTGCCCCGGAAACCGCCACGGCAGCGCCGTCTTCTCCACCTCGGCCGCCGCCTTCCCATAGACGTCGACCTCCCCCTGCCACGCGACCCCGCCCCATTCATCGAACACCGCACACGGCGCCCCGACCTGATCCGCGACGATCGCCCACCGCCTGAGCCCCTGCACCTTCGCCGCCAGCGTGAACGTCCCCGGCTCGAACACCCACGCGATGGGCCCTTCCTTCGTGGAAAGCTCATGCAGCGGGACATCCCCATCCCATACCCACACGCGCTCCTCCGCGTCCGATATCTTCTTCACCCGGCGCCCGAGCGCGTCGTACTCGAACCGGACCACCTTTCCATCCGGCTTCGTGATGCCCACGAGCCGCCCCGCTGCATTCCACGTGTACTTCTCGCGTCGCCCGTCCGGCCACACCTTCGCTGCCCGGTTCCCGTCGCGGTCGTACTCGAACTTCACGCCATCCGCCGCGACGAGCGCGCCGCCCTTCTTGTACGTCCGCGGCTCGCCCTCGATCGCGGGCTGGATGTCCCCCGTCGCCGTGGGCCGCCGCCAACGCACGCGCCCACTCGGCTCCGCCGCCGCTGTCAGCCGCGCACGCTGGTCGTGGAAGTACCGCGTGAGACCGCGCCGCGAATCGTCGCGCTCCTTCAACAGCGAGCCCGGCTCCCACGTGTACGCGACACGCCGCAGCTCGTCGGTGCCATCGAGCATCGACGTCTCCGCGACGCGCCCGATCCGATCCCGTCGCGTGCGCACCGCGATCCCGCCGGGCAACCGCCGCTCGGCTTCGAGGCCCGCCACGTCACGCGTGATCGACGCTCGCCATCGATCGTCGATCAGCCGGAGCGCGTCGTACCTGTACCTCGTGACTCCGCCCCGCGCGCGGCCGAGGCCGTGTTTCCGGTGGGGCACGCGATTGCTAGCTCGAAGGCCCCAGGCCATGGCTCATGATCGGCAGTACTTGCCGATAATCTCCCAGGGAGCTTCCCTCATAGCGACGGTTCTAAGTGCGCGTACCAGTCCATCGGTCTCTGCGCGTGTGAGTGGTGGTTCATGGCCGCCGAATGGCGACGTGAGCGCGATCTCCCATCCAGCTCCAACATCTTGAAGTTTGACGCCTGGTGACTGTGCCCATGCCATATCGGGGGTGGGTTCAGTCTTGCGCAAGTATGCCATGCCGATCACCGCACGAGGAGGAGCCTGCTGACATATCTCTGCGACAGATGGGCCGCGCCCGAATCCAAAACAGAAGGCCCACGAGAGTGGAAATTTTGTACGGATGGACCTGAGTTCGTCGAGCAACTCCTGAATCGCCGTGTGTGGTCGGTGTCTGTTCGTTTTCGCGAATGCGGCAGTAGGCACCGTCCTTCGGATGTCAACCGAGTGCAACCCTAGCTCGCATGGCAGGGCGCTTGGCGCATACTCGACAATTCTCTGCTCAAGTGTACCTGTGCGACCATGCCGGAATCGAGCTAGCTCGATCTGCACGGGAAACATACCCTCACGCGCAGCCGCGAGATCCATTGGTCGCGCCTGACCGGTACCGGTTACAACATCGAACACAGCGTCGAATTCGTCGTCGTCGACACCGAGGGCATTGGTGCGGCGCCACGGCACGTCCACGGTCTCCAGCCACGAACTCACTGCGCCGACGCCCGATGCGTCGATCCAGTCCGGGCACCACATGCTGAGAACAGCTTCTTCGTTCATCGATAGGTCTCCAACCTCAGGGCCCACACCTGCTCATCTTGCGTACGATGTTTGCTATCTGGTGCTTCTTGAGGAAGAACGCGGATGCCACTTGTCCCACATAGTCTCCGTCTCGGAAGAAAAAGACCGCAGCTTTTCTGCCTTGGAATGTGGCGAAGTGGCCGATCACTGGGCTTCTTCCAAGTTGGTGGTAGAATGTCTGATTGCTCTGCCGAAGATGGTCGACGATCGCGCGGACACGATCCAGGTCGTGCCCTTTCATTGCCCGGCGTCCGAGTAGCTCACTTGCGTGCCGGTCCCAGAAGTGATCGTAGATTTCCTGTTCGGAGAGAGCACGCGTTTGGCGTGTGATCTTGTCAATTGGATACAGGCCGAGCGGATCCAGCCAAGCAAGCGGATCCTCGACGTACACATAGGCGCCCAGACCCCCAAGCAACCCAATCGGATCCTTCGAGACATACGCCCCCATCTCCGGGTCGTAATACCTGAACCGATTGTAGTAGAGCCCCGTCTCGACATCCTCATACTGCCCCGGAAACCGCCACGGAACCGCGGTCTTCTCCCCCTCGGCCGCCGCCTTCCCATAGACGTCAACCTCCCCCTGCCACGCGACCCCGCCCCACTCATCGAACACCGCACACGGCGCGCCCACCTGATCCGTGACGATCGCCCACCGCCGCAACCCCTGCACCTTCGCCGCCAGCGTAAACGTCCCCGGCTCGAACACCCACGCGATCGGCCCCTCGCTCGTGGAAAGCTCGTGCAGCGGGACATCCCCATCCCATACCCACACGCGCTCCTCCGCGTCCGATATCTTCTTCACCCGGCGCCCGAGCGCGTCGTACTCGAACCGGACCACCTTTCCATCCGGCTTCGTAATGCCCACGAGCCGCCCCGATGCATTCCACGTGTACTTCTCGCGCCGCCCGTCCGGCCACACCTTCGCTGCCCGGTTCCCGTCGCGGTCGTACTCGAACTTCACGCCATCCGCCGCGATGAGCGCGCCGCCCTTCTTGTACGTCCGCGGCTCGCCCTCGATCGCGGGCTGGATGTTCCCCGTCGCCGTGGGCCGCCGCCAACGCACGCGCCCACTCGGCTCCGCCGCCGCTGTCAGCCGCGCACGCTGGTCGTGAAAGTACCGCGTGAGACCGCGCCGCGAATCGTCGCGCTCCTTCAACAGCGAGCCCGGCTCCCACGTGTACGCGACACGCCGCAGCTCGTCGGTGCCATCGAGCATCGACGTCTCCGCGACGCGCCCGATCCGATCCCGTCGCGTGCGCACCGCGATCCCGCCGGGCAACCGCCGCTCGGCTTCGAGGCCCGCCACGTCACGCGTGATCGACGTACGCCACCGATCGACGCCCGTGCCGAGCGAGATCGCATCGAGCTCGCCCATGTCATCACGCAGGAACGCGCCATCAAAGCCGAGCGAGGACGACACCTCGGCCACCAAGCCCCGCGCGTCGTAGCGCCGCTCGACGACGTGCGACCCTTGCAGCTCGCGCACCACGCGCCCGAGCGCGTCCCGCTCGAACAAGATGATACGCCCGCGCGGCCGCATGCTCCTCATAGACGTACCGGGTAGCGGATCCGCCGCACGACTTCACTCGTGAGATGTGGAGTCCCTGGGGAGAACGCCTCTTCGATGCTCATCACGCGGAGTCTCTACGAGTGAGTGCGTGGTGCTGCAATTGGTCGCGTTCCAACCAAGATGTTGTCGGAACGCGCCCATTACTTAGATTTCTTCTCGACGTCCAGATGGGAACCTTGGGGAAAACCTCCTTCCTCTGTCTCGGCTCCGGATGGCGGTGACGGGGTCAGTTGCGGCTTCGCGCGCTGGACCCGCATGATGCTCGAAGTGATGCGCTCGCCAGCCTCCGCCATCCATGCGTCCCTTGCTACGGAACAGCCGACCCGTAACCCGTTGATGCGCCAACCTTGAATGAACACGTAGTCCGTCGAGCAAACGAGTCCAATCGACGCCAAGCGCAGTTGTCCCGCATCGTCAGAGAAGGTGAAGAATTCGAGTCCGTCGACATGACACGGGGGTTCACCAACCTGGAGGACCATGTCGAGGGTGCCAATGAACCCGAATTGATCATCCTCGAGATCGAACCTTGGCTCGATCCGATCGACCTTTGATAGATCAATTTCCCATGGATGAACGACAACATCCACCGAGAAGAGGCTGATGCCACCAACTTCGATGAACACGCAGCGCCTTCTGAGGGCGAGTTGCCGCCAGTCTGGGTTCGGCGGCGCAAACGCCGTCGGGATGCCGAGGCCCATCTCCAGAGTTCCGCCGATGTATATTTCGGTGACCGGATTCTCGGCCAGTGCTGCGAGTAGCTGGTTGATGGCTGAATGGTTCATGAGTCTCGTCTCGCGGAATTCACCACGGTGTAAAGCCGGGAAGCATCAGTTGCTGCGGAGTGACGAATCGAAGCGTGCCCTGTGTAGCGCGACCTGTCCCGGCGTCCATCAAGCTCAGCCATGTGCCTTCCGTGTGGAATATCGCTACCAGGCCCTTGCCCTCATAGAAATGCGTCGGGGGCGCCGTCTTGTTCAGAGTTCCGAGTCCGCGGTGCCTCAGAGTTCCGTCCTGAATGGCGTTGTCGAGCGCTTCCAGGAACTCCTTGCCGTCAGGCGACTTGCTGTACTTCGGAAACTTCATGCCGAGTGCACGTTCCAGTAGGTGCTTGTGATCGATGTAATGGGCTTTGAAGTTCTCAGGCTTTCCCTTCTTGATTCTGCATGAGAGGCCAAGCGGGTCGCTCTGTGCCCATGGATCCTGCACGTATGAGTAAGGGCTCAATCCACCCAGCAGCCCAATCGGATCCTTACTGATATACGCCCCCATCTCCGGGTCGTAATACCTGAACCGATTGTAGTAGAGCCCCGTCTCGACATCCTCATACTGCCCCGGAAACCGCCACGGAACCGCGGTCTTCTCCCCCTCGGCCGCCGCCTTCCCATAGACGTCAACCTCCCCCTGCCACGCGACCCCGCCCCACTCATCGAACACCGCACACGGCGCGCCCACCTGATCCGTGACGATCGCCCACCGCCGCAACCCCTGCACCTTCGCCGCCAGCGTAAACGTCCCCGGCTCGAACACCCACGCGATCGGCCCTTCCCTCGTGGAGAGCTCGTGCAGCGGGACGTCCCCGTCCCAGATCCACGTCCGCTCCTCCGAATCCGAGGTCTTCTTCACCCGGCGCCCGAGTGCGTCGTAATGGAACTTCACGACCGAGCCATCCGGCTTCGTCACCGCGACGAGCCGCCCCGCGGCGTTCCACGCGTACTTCTCCCGCCTCCCGTCGGGCCACACCTTCGCGGTCCGGTTCCCGTCGCGGTCATACTCGTACGTGACGCCATCCGCCGCGACGAGCGCGCCGCCCTTCTTGTACGTCTGGGGCTCCCCCTCCATGGCCTGCTGGATGTTCCCCGTCGCCGTGGGGCGCCGCCAGCGCACGCGCCCCTCGGGCTCCGTCGCTGCCGTGAGCCTGGCGCGCCTGTCATGAAAGTACCGCGTGAGCCCGCGTCGCGAGTCGTCGCGCTCTTTCAAGAGCGAGCCCGGCTCCCACGTGTACGCGACGCGCCGCAGCTCCTCGCCGCCGTCGAGCATCGACGTCTCGGCGACGCGCCCGATCCGGTCGCGTCGCGTGCGCACCGCGATCCCACCAGGCAGCCGCCGTTCGGCTTCGAGGCCCGCCGCGTCACGCGTGATCGACGTACGCCACCGATCGACGCCCGTGCCGATCGAGATCGCGTCGAACTCACCGACGGCGTCACGCATGAACGCCCCATCGAACCCGAGCGACGACGACACCTCGGCGACGAGGCCCCGCGCGTCGTAGCGCTTCTCGACGACATGCGGCCCTTGCAGTTCGCGCACGACCCGCCCGAGCGCGTCACGCTCGAACGTCACGCGTGCGGCGTCGTTCTCAGCCTCGATGAGTGCCCCATCCGCGCGGTACGCGAACCGCTCCGCCGTGCCGTCGGGGTAACGAACGCACGTCACGCGCCCGAGCACATCACGCTCGAACACGACCGCGCGCCCACTCGCCTGCATGCTCTTCACGAGCACGCCGCCCGCGTCGTACACGTAGCGCTGACAGCTCCCGTCGAAGCCGATCTCCTGGATCACACGACCGCACGCGTCGCGCGTGAGCGTATGGATCTCGCCGGCCTCGTTCTCGATCGACATCCGTTGCCCCTCGGTATCGTACCGCAGACGAACCGCCTCTCCCGCTTCTTCGCGCAGCGCGAGGTGATGGAACCCCGTGTAGCCGAACCGCACGTGGCGCGCGTGATCCTTCGCCTCGATCGGGTTCCCCTCGGGATCGTACTTGAGCCGCCGGTGGTTCCCGTCGGGCTCCTCGACCTCGACCAGCCGGAGCGCGTCGTGCCTGTACCTCGTCACCCCTCCGCGCGCGTCATGATGCTCGACCACACGGCCGAGGATGTCGTGGACGAGCTTCTCCTCGCCCCCGTTGGGGTAGCGGATGCTCCGCACGTTTTTCGCGTCGTCATACTCGATGGCGACCCGTCCACCCATCGGATCCACGACCTCGCGAAGCAGCCCCCGCTTCCAGCGGTATCGCGTCTCCTCGACGAGCGGATTGATCGCCGCCCGCAAGCGCCCGGCGCCATCGTATCGCCAGCGCCACTCCGCGCCGCATGGGTTCACGTACCGAACCAGGCGATCCCGATCGTACTCCATGCGCTCCGTCGCCCCATCGGGACGCACGATTGCCGCGCAGTTCCCGCGCGCATCGAACTCGCGCCGTATCTCCCGCCCGAGCGGATCCACCTCGCCTGACTCCTGCCCACTCTCTGGATCGTAGCGATATCGCGTCACCTTCCCCTGCTGGTTCGTCACTTCCACGACGTTCCCCAGCTCGTCCCGCTGGAAGACGCGCAGGTTCGAAAGGCTGTCGTCCACGAACGTCTTGCGGTTGCGTTCGTCGTACCGGATCACGTGGTCGTAAATGCCCCCGTCACCCCAGGTCCGTACGCACTTCGCGTATTCGTTCAGCCCGTCATACTGGAAATAGAACGAGAGCCCCGTGCGATCGGTCTCCTTCACCAGCAGATGCCCCTTGTACGTGTACGTCTCCGCGTTCCCGAGCGCATCGACCACGCGCGCCAGGTGGCCTCGTTCGTCGAACTCATACTTTACGTGACGCATCCAGCCTTCGCGCGGATGCGGCACCTTGATCTCGCGAAGCCGGTTGTTTCCGTCGTACCCCAGCCGGAGCTTCCGGCCTCCGCTATCTGTCACGCGCGAAAGCCTGCCCCGTTCGTCGTACTCGCACTCAATCGAGATGCCATCCTTCGTCCCGATCCGTTGGAGCCGGGCGCGCGTGGGCTCCGCCGCGCCCTTCACCCGCGCGAAGTGCAGCACGAGCCCGTCGCGCGTCTCGATCTCGAACCGATGCCCGCGACGCGCTTTGAGCGTCAGCCGGTTCGTCGGCTCGTACACGCTCTGACCCGGCCGGATCATGCGATCGGGGAGATGGCCGAGAAGAAACTCGATTTCGCGCCCATCCTCCGCCAGATAGACGACCTTGCCCCGCTCGCACCATACCGCTTGATCCAGGCTATGCGACCACCCGTAACCGAGCGGCCCATCCCGCCACGACCGCGACGAAGCGTAGATTCGCTCGATCACGAGCGGCAACGGCCCCGGCAGCTCCAGGTCACGCTTCTCCGTGAACATGCGCCCCGTCGCGACATCCACGGGGTGCCCCGTGGCGAAGCAGATCGCCGTGTGAATACGGTCCCGATAACGTCGAGGCGCGATGTGATCGACGGCCCGACGCAGCCCCTGGCTGATCCGCCCCCATTTCCCGCTGCGCCGCTGCGCGGCCCGCAGCTTCCGAAACAGCTTTCCACCTGCACGAACCACGGCCCCGAGCGCACGGAGCGTGGCCTTGATCCCGACTGCAAACGCAATCGCCTTCATGTCCGGCACCATCGGCCGATTCACGAGCACCGGCGCGCCCTTTGGCACGGCAAGCACGACGCTCGTCGGCATCCGCACGGGATCGCTGCACGAAAGCGCGAGATCCCCGAGGCGCACGGCGAGGCTCCCGCCAAACGTGACGCCGAGCGATCCGAACATCAGCTCCGCGTCATTCCCGGGCCCCGTGGGCGGCAAGAACGTCACGCCCGGCGCGGACACGTGGGGCATCGTGAGCAAGTTGGTCCCGAGCGTGCCCGTATTCGCTACCGGCATGCCATTGACGAACACGAGCCCCGGCCCCGCCCCCGCGGCCATTCCGATCGCCGCCGAGACCGCGACCCCGACCGGATCAAACACCATGCCGACGTACGGCATCGGCACGAGCGTCGGGACCGGAGCGGGGGCCGGCGGCGCAGGCACGCCGACCATGTGAAAATCGAGCCCAAGGACGGGATCAAATTGCGTCGCGACAAGCATCGTTCGTCTCCATCGACGGCGTATCCGCCTCACTCTCGCCCATCGTCTCCATCTCGACCGCCACGCGCTCCAGCCATTCCGCTCGGTCCCCGCTCCCGTGCTCGCGGAAGATTCGGCCGAGCGCTCGCGCCGCTTCTGGCCCACTCGACAGGCGCCACTCCTCCGGCTCGCCATCGCTCGCAATCTGCACCGCCCGCCAGAATGCCCCCGCCGCGTGCTCGAAATCGCGCTGCGAAACGAGCACCTGCCCGGCCATACGATACGCCTCGATCGCGAACATCCGCTCACCCTGTGCCGCGGCGAGCTGCCCGGCCTCCGCGAACGCGAGCGCCGCCTCTCCGGCCTTTCCCGCCGCGAGCAGGCCGGAGCCGACGGCGAGCTGCGCCTGCGCGGAGAGCGCCGGCAGCTCCGCCGCGTCGGCCTCTATGCGAGCCTCGCGAAAGATGGCCGCCGCGGTATCCGGCGCATGCGCCTGCATTGCAAAGCCGCCCATGACGAGCCCCATCATCACGGCGAGTTTCCCGAGCCCCGCCGTGCGGCAGAGCGCCTTCGCCTCGCGCATGAAGGCCACCGCCCGCGACGCCTCCCCCTTGATCATCGCCCCCGCCGCACCCATGACGAACCCGCGAAGCTCGCGCATGGGTTCGGGCCGCAGAAGCGCCTCGGGAGTTCCTTTCTCGATGGCCTCGGCGCGGACCTTCTCCCGAGCCTCCGCAATCACCCGGGCTTGCTGCGGTGTAAGCGGCGGAGTCCGGACCTTGTGCGGAGGCGGAGCCTCATCCGGGCCAGCCATGCCCGCGATCCGCATCCCATCGGCCCCGGGGGGAGCCGATGCCGCAGCCGAAAACATGGCCTCGACGTCGCGCTGCACCTTGCCCGTGTCGAGCCGCGCATCCACGACGAGCGCTGCCTTGCTGAGCTTCTCAGCGATCGGTGCGCAAATGGGTTCGTCCAAGTCGACGATAACCCACCGAACGCGCGCGAGGTCCGGGCGCTCGACGAGCGCGGCGACGTCCTCCATCCACTGCTTCGCATTGAGCACCCAAACGGGCGAGAGCACGACCACGAGCCCCGCAAGCGGGGCGCCGAGACAGCCGAGGGCCGCGCGCAGCTCCAATCCGAAGCGCCCCAACGCGGACGGCGCGCGCGCTTCGCCCGGCATAGCGCGGACCGTGACGCCTTCGCCGGCCTTCTCGTGCAGCTCCGCGATCTCTTCCATGTCGGCCCGCAGCTCCTCGCTGCGAATTTCCCAACCATCATCCGTCGTCTCGGTCGGTGCTTCGAGGAAGACGAACGGGCAAAGGTTTTCCTGGTGATGCTCCGCCGCGGCGATGTGTTCGAGCGCCGAGATCCGGAGGGGATCCGACGTCGTGACATGTATCATCCGCAGCTCTGGCTCGGCGATGAACGTCTGGATTGCCTCGGCCACGCGGACGAGGGGATCGGTGATGCTCTTGAACATGGCGCCCCCTCAATTCACGCTGGCAATGCCCGCGGCCACGTTGAACGCGCCGCCGCTCACGTCTACCTTGCCCCCGGATGACGCGACCCCGCCGCCGTCCGCTGCGACGACGCCGCCCGGTCCGGAGAGGATCGCCGCCGCGCTGCCCGAGACGGTCGCGGTGCTGCCGCACATCGTTGCCTCGGCAGGACTGCTCACGGTTGCGTTTCCATCGAGAAGGATGGTGCTGCCGCCGGTCGACGACATGCAAGCATTGCCATCGAGCAGGACCTGGCTGCCCGCAGCCGATTTCGTGCAGGCATTTGCATCGAGCAGCACTTCCGCGCCGCCCGTCGCTTTGGTGAGCGCGTTGCCATCGAGGAAGATACGGGAGCCCGCGACCGATTGCAGAAGCGCATTTGGATCGAGCACGAGCGTCGCGCCGCCGCCCGCTGTGATCGTGATCTTGCCAGGCTCGATCAGCACGAAGCTCCCGCCACATTCCAGCCGGATCGACGTGGGAGCCTGGATGCGCACCGTATCCGACGTGTCGAGCGCGTAATTTCCTCGCACGGTGACGGCGCCCCCGCGGACGTTCCCGGGCTTCGGCTCATCGCCGTCGATGATCGTCCGATGATTGCCGCGAACGTGCACGTGCTGGCTGCCATCCACCGTGAGGGCGTGATTTCCACGCACGTGCTCGGCATCGTCACCATCCACGGTTTGCGTCCGCTTGCCGTGGACCACCGTGGCACGGTCGTGCTCTACGACCTCGTTGTAATCGCGCTGCGCGTGTACATAAAGCTCCTCCGCGCCGGTCGCGTCATCGAAGCGAATCTCGTTATGTCCATTTCCGCCGAGCGTCTTCGTGCGGATCCCGCTCCGCGTCTTTTGCTGCGGCAGCGCATAGGGCGGCACGTTCGCCGCATGATACAGGCTCCCGATGACGAAGGGCCGATCGGGATCCCCCTCCAGGAACGCCACGACGACCTCGTGCCCCACGCGCGGCAAGAACTGCGCGCCCCAGCCCGCGCCAGCCGAGGATTGCATGACGCGGAGCCAGCACGAACTGCGCTCATCCTTCTTCCCCTGCCGATCCCAATGGAACTGCACCTTCACACGGCCATAGGCATCCGTATGCAGCTCCTCCTTTCCGGGGCCCACGACGATCGCCGTCTGCGGCCCCGAGATCACGGGCCGTGGTGTCGCGCGCGACGGACGAACCCTCACGTCCGCGCCCACGACCTCGAAGCGGTTCTCGTAGGAGGACTCGCCATCGGTAAGGGTGGCATCCGGAATCGGCGCGGTGCCCTGATGCTCGACCCGCATGACCAGATACGCCCCACTCATGCGATCGTCGGGGTGGTCCATGAGGAGGAACGTCTTGCCGGGAACGATGCGGCAAGAATCGCTCTCCGCGGCCCCGCTCCGCGCGCGGGTCCGCAGCTCCTCGATCTGCATGGTCGCGAGTTCCGCGCCGCGCTCCGGCGTTTCGTAACGCCCCGGGTAGTCGTAGACCTCCAGGTCCGCGTCATCATCATCGGCCTTCTTCACGGTTTCGAGCGAAAGAGCGGGCTTCCTGAACTCGTAATCCCGCAGCGTAACTTTCCCGGAGCAAACGCGCTCCGCCCACGCGAACCTGGACACATGCTCCCCATGCGCCATGGCGCCGAGCGGTGCACGGAAGGCAAGCGTTCCGCCGGAGATTGGCGCGTGTGCCGTGGGGCCGTCAGCCATCACGAGGACGCTGTCCTCGTCAAAAAAGTAATGGATGCCCTCCTCTTCGAGGAGCCGCGAGACGAAGGCCCAATCGGTCTCCCGATACTGAATACAATAATCGCGCCGCGGCCGCTCCTTCCCCAGCGCAAAGCGATAGCGGCCGCCACGAATCCCAGCGGAATCGAGCACCGCGGCGATGATCTCCGGCGCGGACTTCTCCTGGAAGATGCGATTGTCCCTGCGATGGAACAATCGCGCGACCTCGGGGACGAGCACGGCCCGGTACGCGGTCCCCGTCTTCCCGTCGTCGAGCTGCACGAACTCCGCGATCATGCCGCGAACCGTCCGCGTGCTCTCGCCCGTGTCGAACGTGAGCGTAGCGCTCTGGCCGGCATGATCGGCCATGGCCGCCTGGACCGTCTGCGCGATGCCTACCGGATTGAACGGAAGCACGTCGACCCCCGAATTGCCAATCAACTTTCCGACGATGCCCTGCATCGAAAAGCCGCGAACGACATCAACCTCGAACCGAAAAAGCTCGGACACGCCCTCGGAGCCAGTGAGCCGAACGCCACGCAATAGCTCACCGGCCCCCTCGATCGAAAGGAGGATATTCATTGCCCTGACCCCTACATACGGCTCCCCGAAAGGTCGGAGAGCCTGGATAGGCGGCAGGTTGTCCGACCAACATGCTGACGGTCAAGGATAGAAGTACGAGGCCAGCCCGCACTTCGGACATTAACGGTCCTACACGAGGGCGACGCAAGAGACAGGCCGTGACGCACGGCACCTGGTGTCGAGGTTCCGACGTCGAACCGCTTGGCGGGGCACCGTGTAACAAAGGATGCCTCACAAAGCATGTTCATCCTGAGACCCTCGAACGCCTTCGCGTCGATTTCCGGTTCCCGTTCTCCTGTTCTGCCTCCCTCGGAACAGAGAGGAGGGCTCCGCCCCGTTCCCGAGCGGCAAGCAAACCCTAAAACCTTCCCCCCGAGCTTCTGCCCCGTATCGCCGAGCCTGGCCGACGTCACCTTGTCGACGCGAATGCTCTCAAGCAGGGGAGCGAACTCGCCCTCGTTGTCCTTCGCGCGAGCCTCGTTGTCCTTCGTGCGAGCGACCGTTGCCCCTCGAACCGCGGCGAGGCTTCTGGCGCGCGGCGGCGAAGTGTCGGCACCGATGGCCGAGACGCCGGAGGATGGATAGGCTGCGCGCTCGCGAAGGAGAGCGCGATGGACCGTCGGCAACTGATCTTGGGAATGGGCGGCGTGGTGGCGCTCGGCGCGTGCCGGTCGGCGGACGGCAAGTCGCGGCCATCGGCGGCGCGCGCCGATCTCTACCAGTGCGAGGGCTGCGAGGGCGTGTTCGAGCGGCAGCCGACCGCTTCGAGCGCGCGGATCGCGCCGCCGGGTGAGCCGGGCGAACCGCTGGTGCTGGCAGGAACGGTGATCGCGCTCGACGGCAGGCCTGCGGCCGGCGTGACGATCTACGCCTATCACACCAATTCGGCGGGCTTTTATGCCAACGGCACGCCCGAGACCGAGTGGAGCCGCCGCCACGGCCGGCTGCGCGGCTGGGCGAAGACCGGAGCCGATGGGCGCTACCGCTTCGAGACGATCAAGCCCGCGCCCTATCCCGACCGAAGCCTGCCCGCGCATGTCCATCTGACCGTGCTCGAGCCCGGGCGGCGGCCCTACTGGATCGACGACATCGTTTTCGACGACGATGCGCTGGTCGATGCTGCCTATCGCCGGCGGATGGAGAATCGCGGGGGCGACGGGATTGTCAGGCTGGACCGCGAGGCCGACGGGCGGCTGCTGGCGGTGCGCGACATCCTGCTCGAGCGGCACCCCGCCTAGCGGCGGCGGAGCTGCGCGCCGGACTATGCCGCGCGCTTCCGCGGGAACACCTCCACCGTGATGTTGAACGCAGCGCGATGCAATACCTCCGCCGCGCGTGTTGCTTCCTCCGCCGTCGCCGCAAAGCCGCGGAACACGTCCCGGCCTTCCGCATCGATGGCCCCTTCCTCCACATAAATGCAGCCATCACTCCCGAGCGCGAGCTTGTGGAGCATCGCCCACGCGAGCAAGTCCGCCGCGCTGAACCTCACGACTTCTTCCGCATGCAATGCGTACCCAACGAACAACGGACGCCCCGGAGGCAGCCCGTCCTCGAACTGGAAATAAAGCTTGCCGTCGCTGGCGAGCGCAAACTCCGTGGACAGCTTCTCGGGTTCGGACGACTCGGGAGCGGCGGGGCTCATTCTCTTGCTGGGCTTTCTGGGCATGGCTTTATCTCCTGAACGAACGTCAAAGAGGACGATGGAGACCACGCGCCGAGGGCGTGCGGCCTCGTTCGCCCCCTTTGCGGGGACGTTTCCTTCGGCCGTCGTCGTGACGGACCTACTTAGGGGGATTGGTTCGGCCGCGGCGAAGGGACACCAAAAAGTTCACTCAGCGCGCGGCTTTCACGATCTTCCCGAGGAGCGCTGCCCTCACCTTGGGGAAAGGGTTCGCAGGGAAACGACCATCGTAGCGAGCAAGCGCCACGCGGGCATCCGCCAGATCCCCACGCTCCAAGGCGCCTCGGGCCCGATCCAGCAAGGCACGCGCCTCGAGCAGGGGATCCGCCGGTGAATGCCCCGCAAGGAGTTTCTGCGGTGGCGCTGCTGGCGGCGTGCTTGCCTGCGTCGACGTCGCGTCCACGGCAGGGACGTGCGGGACGCGCTCGTCCATGTAGGCCCGTACGGCCACCGGCATCGGGGCCGGCATGATCTGCATCTGCATGAGGAGATAAACGAGGACGCCACCCACGATCCCGCCCGTGAAGTTTCCGCCGACGAACGTGCCGACGTGCGAAGCGGCAGACGTGGCCGCGTCGGCATTCGGCACAGCATCCGGAACCGCGGGCCGGGCCCCCGACGCAGGGCTTTGCTCGACGATGGCGCGGAGCTGCGCGAGCTGGTCCTCCGGCACCTGCTCCGTGCGGGCGCGAATGAACGCGAACAGCCCGTCCACCACGAAGGGCAGGACCACGAGCCCGCGGTCGCGCATCTTCCTCTTGATCCGCCGGGAAAAGTCCTGCCGCGCCCGTTCCAGCCGATCCTTGACCGTTCGTTTCGAGTCCCCGATGAGCTGCGCCGTCTCCTCGTAGCTCAGCTCCGCGAGCTCCACGGCCGTCAGCACCTCGCGGAGATCCTCGTCCATTTCCCCGATGGTCTCATGAACGAGCCGCTCATGCTGCGCTGTCGCCATGGCCTCCTCGGGGTTTCTCGTGCCCACCGGCAGGAGGGTCACGTCTGCATCGTCGGTGAAATCGCTCCGATAGCCCTCGCGCTGGCGATGATCACGCGCCATCCGCCTCGTGATCACGTAGAGCCAGACGCCCAGCGAGCCTTTGGCCGGATCGTACCGCGACAACCCTGCGACGGCCGCGAGCAGCACCTCCTGCGTGAGGTCTGGGATGTGCTCGTCGGCGATTGGCCCCCAAGGGGGCGCGAGACGGGCCAGCCAGATCGGTACGCGGCGCGCGAATTGCGCGAGTTGGTCACGGGTCGACGTGTTCGAGGTTCGTTCCTGGGTCACATCTTCGGGGATTGGGTCGAGCCCCCGAGAGGGACACCAAAATCCTACGGGCGGCAGCAAATCGTCGAGGGGCGGAGGCGCTCCACCTCGCCGGTGGGCTCACCGCCGCTCGGCTGACACGTGCCCGGGTGGTACTTGACGTCCGACAGGGTTTTGCTCCCGAGCGCCGGTCCGGGTGGCGTCAAGGGCAAACACACCTCGTCCAGCGACGAGATCGGGTATCCCGAAATCAGCGGCGTCTGACACAGGCTGTCCGCGTAGATCGAGGCGGTCGCTGTGCACAGGCTGCCGTCGACCTCGGGCGCGCACGTGCAATCCGTGCAGGTCCGCTTGTCGTCGTAGCCGCTATAAATGACGAAGCGATCGGTATAACTCTCGCCTTCGCAGGGGAGGTCCCCTTCCTGATACACGCAGACGAGGAACGCGGGAGGGGGCGCGGGATTCGGAGTGCACTTCGCCGCGGAGCCGCACCCCACCTCCCCGCCTTCCGGAAACCCTTCGCAGCCGAGAACCGTGACCCCCCATCTCGGCACGTCGGAGGTTCCCGTGAGGATGGGCTCCTCCTCCACCTCGCAGCCTTCGTCCACGGCTTGCATCGGGCCAATCGTGAGAGACTCGACGCACGCCTTCCCGTCGCATTGTTTGCCGGCGGCGATAGGGTTCGTGTTCGAGCAGGCTCCATCCCACGCGGTCGGAGGATCGAACGATGTGACCGCGGTCTCCGGCGCGTCGCAGGCGGCGTTTTGCGCGGTCATCGTCGTGGGAAGCTTGCACGTCCCGGTGGACGGCTTGCAGCCACAGGCGCAGTTGAGCGGCCCCGCGATCAGCTCCGTGTACTTGGTGAAATGGTGGACGGGCGCCTCCGGGGGGCATTTGAGGAGATGACCCGACGACATCGCGACGAGGATGGGGTCGCTCCATCCGATGGGCCGCAAAGGGACGCACTGCCCCCCGCGTGCCTCGCATGATTTGGCCTCGACGCCGCCGTCGCCGCCGTCCTCGACGCCGCCATCGTTCGTCCCGGCATCCTCGGCGTCCGGTCCGGCGTCGCCTATTCCAATAACTTCAAGCGCCCCCACATAACAGGCCGAACACAGCGCAATGAATGTACACCCAAACGCCAACCGCAAGACCGCTATGGTTCCCATATCGCACCAACTCCGATAGACGATAACATCGCAGGCATAGCCCAAATCCTCTCCGCCTCTCGTTGACCCGGAGGGACGTAGACGAGATCGGCCCTGGTAACCGCAATCAGTACCTCTGCGTATCCGCGGAGTCGCACTTGCGCGGAGAGCGCGACATCGTACGAACCCCGCAGGCCGGCACCGCCGAATGGCACGGCGAAGCTACTGCCCATCTTTGCCGCAGCTCCGACGCTAATTTGATAGATCCCGGCGGATATCGGAATGCAGGCACGGCCATGATTGTGAATGACGAGGCACGGGAGCACGACGCCCGTTGCAAACCACGTGCGGACCGGGACCTCGGCCACCTCCCCCCGATAATCGACCACACCGCGCAGCTCGGCGCCGAGGCTAGCCCCCGGCCAACGCAACGCGATCTGGAGGGCTCCACCCAAAGCCACGTTCGGGGTGTCGAGAGGCCCGAACACGGCGGCTGCGGACAGCTCTGGGTGGAACGAGGTTGCGGCGGCTGCACCGGCCGAAGGAGCGGGCTGAGGAGGTGGCGTGGGCACGAGCGGGGAGTCAGGCGGCTGCCGCTCTGGCACAGGCACTGGGGCCGGAGAGGTGGGCGCCGGCGGGGCAAGGAGGGTCCACGCCTCCGGCGTCTCCCCCTTCACGGTCACGAACCGCGCCGCCACCATGAGCGCGACGTCCTCGACGAGGTCATTGCACGTCCGTCGGGGCGTCGCCGTCTCCTCCCATTGCAGCGTCCCCTGCTCGTCTCGCGCGGTGAGCACGGCCTCCAGTTGCCCCCCGGCCCGCCGCACCGTGACGGAGAGGGACGCACGCGCCGATTCCGGGAAGACGTCGTAGCGGAACTTGGCGCTCGTCAGCTCGGCAAGGGCCGCCTCCGTGGGACATCGAACGTCCGCAGGAACGACATACGCCAGGCGAAACGCGAGCCGCGGGTCCACCAACGTATCGTCGGCCATCGCAGGCGTCGCAAGCGCGACGACCGAGGCCGTGAACAGCTTTGCACCGGAGGAGCGCATCGAATCCGTGGACGAACCTTGATGCTACCAGGGAACGTCCGGAAACACAAGGGGATGGCGCACGGGTTCGGCCCACGACGAACCAGGGGGGGCCCTCGGACGAACCCCGGAGCCTGCCTGCGGTCATTCGTTGCAGTTCTATTTGCAGTTTCGGCCGACCTGGCCGCATGCACCGGACCCCCCGAGGTCACCTTCGAGCCGCGGGCGGCGCCCGAGGGCACGGCGGTTCGAGCGCGCCGCACCACGGATACCGGTACGACGATCACGCGAGCGACGTCGTCGGCCTCATCCGCGGCCTCGGGCTCTCTCGTCCGGTTCTGCTCGGCCACTCGATGGGCGGCATGACCGCCGCGGTGGTGGCGAGTCGAGGGGCGGGGGTCCTCCGCGGCCTCATCCTGGTCGACCCGACGTTCTTGAGCCCCGAGCGCCAACGCGAGGTGCGCGATAGCGACGTCGCCGATCAACACCGCCAGGCCCTCGGCTCCCAGACGTCTGACCTCGTCGCGCAGGCCCGAGCCCGACACCCGCATCGCTCGCCCGAGATCGTCGAGCTTCAAGCCGAGGCGAGACGGAAGACCCGCATGAGCGCATTCGACGTGCTCACGCCGCCCAACCCCGCGTATCGCGACGTGGTGAGCGCGATGGACGTCCCGAGCCTGCTCGTCATGGGTGACAAGAGCCCCGTCGTCACGCTCGAAATGGCGACGGAGCTGCGGAGCCTGAACCCACGTGTACGAATCGAACAGGTACAGGACGCCGGCCACGGCCTTCCGTTTGAACAACCCGAGCGCCTGGGAGAGGTGGTCCTGTCGTTCTTGCGTGGGCTTTCGTAGCTGCTGCGGTGCACGCGGTCAGCGGCGCGTGAGCGTGAAGCTCGTTTCGAACTGATCCGGTCGGCCGTGCACGCGCACCTTCAGGGCCTCGCCGACGCGCTCGTAGCGAATGTGCGTCGGCCAGTCGTGCGCCTCGTTCACGAACGTGGCGAACGTGGCCCCGGAGATGCGCGGATCGCGGCGGAATTCGGTCGTGCTCCCGCCGCCCGGCGTCGCGACGTAGATCACGTCTTCACCGCGCACCTCGATGCGTAGGTGCTCGACGAGGACGTCGCCGCCCTTCGTCGTCTTGCCTCCGCCGGTCATCGTCATGGGCCCGGTCACCTTCCAGGTCTCGTCGACGATCGCGTCGTCCATCTGCTTGCCCTGCCAGCTCCCTTCGAGCCAGGCGACGAGCGCGAGCGAGCCGGTGGCCGTGCCGCCCGCGGCGGGCGCGGCGGACGATGTCGGCGAGGGCGACGGCGAGCCGGACGCGGACGCAGGCGCGGGGGTCGGCGCGGCGAGCGAGGCGGTGGTGGCCGCGACTTGCGAGCTCCCGCTCCCCGAGCGGCACGCGACGAGGCTTGGCGCGAGCGTCAGCACGGCGAGGCCGAGGGCGCGCGCGGCTTCCATACGAGAAATCATCGAGCTTCACCGCCTGGTTATTTGGAGGGCGACGACGTAGCAGGTTTTGAAGTCGTTGATCAAGCTCTCGAGGTCGCTCAGGGCGTCGTTAGTGCCGGCCCATAGGAAGGTCAGGAACATGATATCATCGAGATTCAGTTGGTTGATCCTTGCTTCGACGCTCGTTGCGGTGCCGAGCTGCATCGTGGGGGACGACAGGAGTGAAACAGACGACGTCGAGGGTGCAGGCGCCGAGGTCGACGGGCCCGTTGGGGCCGTCCAGCAGCCCATCACCGTCGCGGGGCTTGGCCATTACTGCAGCGCCCGCTGGCCCTCTGGCGGGTGGGCGTTCAACTGGTTTGACAGCGCCACGAGTGACCCCTGCACGCTCTTGAACTTGACGGCGACGGGTGGCTCCATCGCGCGCGCCGGCGTGTACGCGACGAACGACACCAACAACGTCGTGGTGCGCTGCGATGGCGGTTTCGTCACCCAGCGCGTTGGCACCGGCGGTGCGCCGCTCGCGGCAGCCTTCACCGACGCTGGGAACCGCAATGGTTGTTTCTTCACCGTCGCCCCGAAGGTCCTTCGGCTCTTCGACGCGCCCTTCAACACGACCACCACCACCTACACGCCTTCGAACGGGGTCGACTTCGCGCGCCAATCGATTCCCTCGCTGGATGTCACGCAGTTCGGCCAGGTCGGCTCGACCACGGCGACGATTGTCAACCATGATGGTGAGGAGAAGACCTTTGGAAACAACCATGATGGCTACGACTGGTTGATGCCGAGGGGGACACCCCTTCTCGCCGTGGCAGATGGTACGGTCGTCAAGGCCCGATTCTGGTACACGGGCGCGACGAACAGCGACGGTCCCTTCCAAGGCGAGATTTATATCGATCATACGATTTCACGCAGCCCATCGACCTACAACGAGACGTTCCGATCGTCGTATTTCCACTTGCAGACGCTCTATGTGGCCGACGGCGATACCGTCACGAAGGGGCAGGTGATCGGCGACTCGGGCAACTACGGGGACAGCAGCGCTCCCCACCTGCACTTCGCCGTCTTCCGCATGACGAACACGGCCAATGACTGGCACGCGACGCACACCATCAATGCCAGTGGCAATGATGGCCAAAGGCTCACGATCGACCCGTATGGCTGGTTCGCGCCGCAGGGGTTCGATCCCTGGGCCTTCCGCGCCTACAGTGCTGGCATGGGCGCGCTGAGCATCTGGCTCTGGAATGTTGGGAAGGCGCCGAGCACCGGCGCCTGGTAGCCGGCCACGCATTCGTGAGGCGCCGCCGTTCGCATCGGCGGCGCCTCGCCTTGCTCCTCTTCCGCGCCTGCGCGGGCCTCGAAGGTGACCTCGAGGGTCGGTTCGACGGGATGCGCGGTGTTCGTGGCCTCCTACCGCACCTGCTCCCCGAACGCCTCGTCCTGTCGATCCGCCTGGGCTTGGGCCTTCGTCTGCTGGACCCGCCCTCGGATGTGGTTCGGCGGTGCGTAGAGCGTATACAGCTTGAGCGGCGTCTTGCCGGTATTGATGAAGTTGTGGCGGACGCCGGCCGTCACGAACACCACGTCACCGGGTCGGAACGGCGACGCGACGCCATTGAGGACGACATTTCCTTCGCCCTCGACCAGGAAAAAGACCTGCTCGACCCGCTTGTGCTGCTCCCTCCCGATATCGCCCCCCGGCGGGATGCTCATGGCCACGATCTGCATCCGCTTCGCCGTGAAGAGCACGCGACGAAAGGCTTGGTTCTGACTCGTGAGCGCGGCGATGTTCGCCTGGAACGTCACCCTGGCCCGCGGCGCGCGCTGCGCCTTGGCCTGATGCGCGTGCTGCGTCTGGGCCCGCGGCACGCGTTGCGCCTGGGCCTGCTGCGCGCGGTGCGCCTGGGCCTGCTGCCGAGATTCGGCCCGCGCCGACGGCGAGAAAGCCCCGACGACCGCGAGCACGCCTGCAAACGCGAGAATCCCCGTCAATGAAGTACGCTTCATGAGCCCCTCCCCGTGCGAGGTGTCCTTTGAGGAGGAACGTAATGCAGGCGCGCAGGGTCGTCAGCCGTCCCTACGAGATCACGCGAGGGTGTGAGGCTGGGTCCGAGGAGCCGCATCACGCGCATTCGCGAAAATACGGGGATCGAGGCGGGAAGGAAACGAGCGGCGAGATCGCCGCCCGAGGTCTCGTGGTGGGAGCCGCGCGGGCGCAGCTACATGCAGACGCCGCTGTTGCAGGACTTCCCGGAGGGACAGTGCTTGTTGCAACGGCACTCCGGATACGGACCGAAGTCAGCGACGCAGGAACCGCTGGAACAAATCTTGCGGACGCCGCAATCACAATGGCTCGTGCAAGGCGTCGTCGGCGGCTGACAGGTCCCATAGGATCCGCTGAAGACACAGCTCGTGGGATTTGGACACTGGCATGAGGCTGCGCAAAGGGGGCCCGGCTGGGGCGGGCTGAAATCAACGAGCGTCGTGCATACCTTTTGACCGGAGTCATTCGCCTTGCATGCCGTTCCCAGCTCGCAGAGACAGTGTGACGAACACGGGCTGCCCGGTCCCAGCAGCGCGCTGCTCGCCTCGTCGGTGTCCGCCTCGACATTCTCCTGCGGGTCGGGGCTCCCCATGAGACATGCGGTCGGGGCAGCGCAGAAGAGCACGAGCGCGGCGAGCGGCTTGATCAACGTTCCAAATCGACGAAACATGCTGAACCTCCTCGATACCTCCGCGAGGTGGCGACGACGCCATCGCGGGACGCGGGCGCACAGCAGTTATCGTGCCAACAACGGAAGCCTCTGAACCGGCTCTCGGCGTGGAGCCTGCCGTGGCCTCGGATGCGCAATTGGTGCATCGCACCCGCGCCTTTTGCGCAAATATGCGCCCTTCGCGCAACACGCACAGGGTCGTCGGGGGCCTGCGCCGCGTGATGGCTGCGCCTGCGCTACGGATGCCCGAGCTCGACCTCGCACTGGGTCGTATCGGTATTCCCCGTCAACCAATTCACCATGCACACGTCCCCGGGGTCGCCCTTGTTCCACAAGAGCCCGCCCTTGTGTTTCTCGCGCAATCGTGCCTTTCGCACGATCGTCAGCACCTCGGGGTCGGCGGCCTTCGTGAAGACCTTGGCTGCGAGCTCCGGTTCGAGCGCCAAAATCGAGCGGTAGTTGTCCTCCAGCTCGGCGATCGTCGTGGGCTCTTTCCCGCCGGAATAGTATTCGTCGTAGTTCTCGACGTTCGGCGAGGTTCGCTCCTCGTACCGGCGCAACCCGTACTGGCCATACAGCCGCAGCGGTCGCGCCGCGTGGCCGTGGCAATCAAGCGTGCCGCAGCGGCGCTCGAGGACCGCAGAGACCGCGCGGAACGAGGTCGGGTCGAAAGGCGGGGCCGCGATTTCGTTCACGGCAGGGCCCAGGTCGCCGCAACCAGCGGCGACGAGAAGGACGCCGCAACCCACGAGGGCGAAGAGCGGCGCCACGCCGAAGCCAAAGAGGCTCGCCTTGCGTCGTGTGTTCATTTCGCAGCTCCCGGGCAGGCGGGGTCTTGCGGCGGGAACGGAGGATTCGTCTCCGCGGCGGCGCACGTGACCCACCCAGGCGAACCCTGGTTCGGGTTGCCCACGTGGCACCCCGCGCAGGATCCGTCGCGGCTGATGCGCGTCGACATGACCACGCGCTTCGTGCTCTCCAGCGCCCCGGGCACGGGGTACTCGATCTCGGCGCGCAGCGGAAAGGCCGGGTCCCACTTGTCCGCTTCGATGAAGAAGTTGCCCGCGCAGTTCGTGCCGACCTCGTATTGCTCGCCGAACGAGTCGGTCAGCTTGACCTTCACGCCCTTGACGGGCAGCGGCTTCTGCTCGGCCGTCTGCGTCGGGTACGCGTAAATCGTCCCGCCGACGCTCATGACCGGGCTCTCCCGCAGGTACTCGCCGTGGCAGAGCACGCAGGGCTGTCCAGGGCGATGAAACTCGCCCACGGGGACGTTCGGGTCCTCTTCGCCGAGCGCGGCGATACGCTCGTCGACGGCGCGGTTGCCGCAGCCGACGAACATGCCGAGCGCAACGAGCGACGAGGCGAGGGCGGTTTTGGTCGTCATCATTCGACGTCGACCTCCAGCGTGAGCGCGCCGAAGTAGCCGAAGCGCTGCAGGATGAAGAGCGTGTTCAAGAAACGCGTATAGATCACGTCGCCGCTCGCGATGAGGCCCCAGTTCTTGGCCTCGCCGAACGCGATGCGCGTGCCGAGCCCGCCGGTCACGCCGACCAGCGGGCCGAGCTCGCGGTCGCCCGTGCGCAGCGCAGGCACTTGCAGGCCCGTGGGCGTCCGTTCGGCCACGTACGCGAGTTGCCAGAAGGCCGCGCCCGTCTGCGCGTGGAACCGGAAATGCGGCCAGATGCGCACGCGCTCGCTGATGTCGTAGAGGTACCGGAAGTCCGTCGTCGTGGCCTTGAGGCCCCAGCTATCCGCGTAGAGCCGCTCCTCGGCGCGCAGCGTGCTCGCGGAGAAGCGGCGCGCGTAGCGGGCGGCGAACGCGAAGCGCTGGCGGTCGAGCGGGAGCTGTTCGAGGATGCGCTCGGGGTTCCGGTAAAAGTTCACCGTCGCGAGCGACTGTCCCGGCAAGACGCGCGGGGCGATGTCCGGCGCGAACGTCGGGATGTAGCGGTAGGGCTTGGAGCTGTCGCCCGACTCGATCACCGCGCTGAAGTTCGTGGTCAGGACGGAGTTCTTGTCGAGCACGAACGACGAGGCGAGGTCGAGCGCGTGGCGCTGGATGCGCCGCGAGAAGACCTCGTAGCTCGTGCCCGATCGGCCCGCGATGTCGTACGAGAAGTCGTAGCTCAGGCTCGGCGTGACCGTCTTCTGGCGCAGGTCGATCGCGACCGTGGTGCCGACGCTCGACGCCAGGTAGTCGGGCTCGATCGACATCGCGGCGTGCAGGTTCACGTCGACGTCGCCGAACTTCTTGTGTCCGCCGAGCGCGGGCACGTACCGCTGCTCGGTCCAGCGCGGCGAGGCCGTGGCCACGATGTCGGTCGACGCGGCCGTGACGACGTCGACGAGGAACGAGCCGCCAAAACCCCAGCCGCTCGTGGGGTTCTCGACGTTGAAGAAGAACGTCGGGCTGACGACGTCGACCTTGTCGGAGTCGTGGTACGCCGAGAACTCCAGGCCGAACTTGAGGTTCAACGGCAGCTTGCGGTTCTTCGCGATGCACTCGTCGAACTGGTCCTGCGTCTGCGCGTTCTGCATGCACTGGACGAGCGCGCGGTCGATCGCCTTGCCCTTCGGCACGAGCTTGATCTCGACCGTCGCCGTCTCGCCCTCGCCGACGTTCACGCTCTGCTCGAAGGACTGCTCGGCGCCGTTCACCTTGCCCGTCGCGATGATCGTGCGCTCGCCGGGGTTCACGGGGATCTCGGCGCCGAGCTGATCCTCCGCGAGCTCGACGCCGTTCACGCGGACCTTGAGGTCGGTCGCGTTCGCCGGCTTCTGGACGATGATCTTCGGGATCTTGGCGCGCAGCTCATCGGCGCGGCTGCGCGCCTGCGCGGCCATCTGGCGGATGTTCTTGCGCGACGCGGCCTCGGCGGTCGCCTCGTAGTCGGAGACGGCCTCGACCCAGAGGCCGGCGCGCGCCTCGCACGCGGCGACGAGGAAACGCGTCGAGGTGCGATCCTCGGCCTCGTACGACGCCCGCCCATACGCGATGCAGTCGAGCCACTCGCGCTCCTTCTCGGCCTTGGTCGCGAGCTCGTGGTAGAACGAGCCCTCGCCCGTGCGCCAGCCGCGCGCCGGAGGCTGGCCCTCGTACGTGGCCTTGAGCTTCTTCGAGCCGCCCGACGCGGCCTTCGCCTCTTTCGTCTCCGGGTTGCCGCCGCTCGGCGAACCGGCGCTGCGCGCGTCGCTCCACGCCTTCTCGATCTCACGCGAGGTGAAGTCGGGGAAGAGCGCGACGGTCGGATCTTCCTTGATCGCCGTGGCGAACGCGGCCTTCGCCTCGCTCGACTTCTTCATGCCGCCGGCGAGCACGGTGCCGAGCGCGACGTAGAGCTTCGCGCGGACCTTCGAGCTGCACGCGCTCTTCTTGGCGCACGCTTGTTTCGCCAGGTTCAGCGTGTCGAGCGCCTCCTGGTACTTGCCTTCCTTGTAGCTCGCTTCGAGCACCGTCTGGACGAGGACCTCGACCTCCTCGTCGTTGGGCGCGGCGCTCGCGGGCGCGGGGGCGAGCGTGAGCGCAGCGGCGACGAGCGGGGCGAGGAGGGCTTGTGCGAGGCGGCGGATCACGCGACGGCCAAGATAAACCCGTCCCCGAAAAAAAGGATCCGACAAGATGGCGACCTTCGGCTCGGAGGAGGAGATCAGTTGCAGCCGCAACCGCTGCCGGTGCCGCCGCTGCCCCCGACCGCGCCCTCGGTGATGGCGCGCAGGTGCGACTCGCCGAAGCCGGCCATGTCGGCGGCCGTCATCGTCGGATGCGCGAGCTTGCCGCGCTCGTACGGCGCGACGGGCGCGCAGCCGGTGCTCGCGAGCAAGCCTCCGCCGAGCACGAGGACCACGAGGAGCGCGCGACCGGCGCGCACGACGAGCGAGGCAGAGGTGTCTTCGTTCAGCATCGCGGGAAGCTCCGGTTTTCTCTTGTATAACGGGGTTTCTCTCGCCCCGCGTCAAGATTCTTCCAGAGCCACGCGCGGCTCACGGCCCCGCGTCCCCGCCGCCGCCCGTCCGCCGCAGGCCGCAGAGCGCCCACTGCTCGATGAGGGCGTAGTCGGCGTCGGACAGGCCGCTCGGGGGCGGCATCGGCGCGCCGCCGCCCGGCGTGCCCTGGAGGTTGCAGAGGATCCAGGAGCGCGAGGGGTCTTCTTCGTTGATGTACGGGTACCCCTGCGCGCCCGAGTACCCTTTGAGCTCGTCGTAAAACGCGTCGGAGCTGTCGGCCGAGAGGAAGATGCCGCGCGCGCCCGGGGCCGCGCCGTGACAACCGCCGATCGTGCAGCCCGCCGAAGGGCCCGTGAGGATCGAGTAGACCTCAGCCCAGGTCGGGGCCGTGGTGCACGCCGAGGGGTCGAGGATCGTGAGCTCGGGGCAGCCAGTCTCGCGGACCTTGGGACCTCCGGGCGGGCCGTAGGGACAGGCGTCGTCCTTGTCGTTGACGATCGACTGCTCGGTGCACGCCTGGTCACCCACGCCGATCTGACAGCCGGCAAACGCGCCAAGCGCGAGGGCGGGGATCAGGGCGAGGACGGCGCGGAAGGTGCGGCGCGACCGGGCCCTGGGCGAGGTTCTCGCGGTCATGGCCCCGCATGGTGCCCTCGGTTCGTCACAAAGTCGACTGGGTGGGTTGGGGCTGAGGTAAGCTCGCGCCGTGCGCGCGGTTCAAAGGATCGGTCGTGCTCTCGCGATCGAGGCCCGAAGCCGCAGTTTCCGAGCGCAAAGAGCGCCGTCTTAGCAAAACCAGGAGACCTGAATGAGCTCGAGATCGTCGATTGTCCGCACCCTCAGCGCGCTCGTCATGGGCGCGGCCCTCTCGCTCACCGTCGCGGCGTGCGGCGGCGGCGCCGCGTCGGGCGGCGGTGCAGAGACCGGAGGCGCCGAGGGCGGCCTCGTCGGGAAGCCGGCGCCCGAGTTCACCGCAGAAGCGGTCACCGGCGAGGGCCCGAAGAGCGTGAAGGAAGCCTCCGGCAAGGTCACCATCATCGACTTCTGGGCGACGTACTGCGGCCCCTGCAAGAAGTCGTTCCCGAAGTACCAGGAGCTCGTCGATCAGTTCGGCGGCGACCTCAGCGTCATCGCGGTGAGCGTCGACGAGGAGGACACGGACAAGGCCAAGCTCGAGGAGTTCGTGAAGGCGACGGGCGTGAAGTTCTCGGTCGTGTGGGACAAGGACAAGAGCGCCGCGAAGGCCTACAGCCCGCCCAAGATGCCGACCGCGTTCGTCGTCGACAAGACGGGCACGATCCGCCACATCCACGCCGGCTACGGCGAGGGCGAAGAGGACAAGATCGCCGAGGAGATCAAGGCCCTCATCGGGCAGTGATCGTTCCCTGCGGGGCTCCGGTCGGGCCGCTCGCGTGGCCCTGCCTCGGCCCCCGGAGTCCACCCCCGAAGATTCCGTGAAGTGCCCCCCGCCCGCATGTTTCCCGGCCCGTTTCGGCAGGGAAGCAGGCAGCGGGGGGAACACCTCGCCCGCGCTCCGCCCCAGGAGCTTGGCTTCCTCGACGCGGTTGTCGGCGGTCTCCTGCCGCGGACGCCCGGGGCACGACGTTTCTTGTGATCACGAACGATCGAGCGCCCCGTTCTCGGGTGTCGTCTCCCGCGGGATCGCCTCGCATGAGACGAACCACGAGCACGCGCGTCCACGCCGCGATGGGCTTCTGCCGATCATCGTCCTGCCGTCCGTCCGCCACTTCCGTCCGATCGAAAACTTTTCCAATATGCTGGTGCCGGATACGCTGAATACGCGTCGCGCGTTCTCTCGATCGCCCCATTGATGAGGTGAAGTCGTGAAGGTCTTTTCAGCTATCGTTCTGGCAATGCTGTGTGGGTGTATGGCGGAAACCGAAGAGGATCGCGACTATGACGTCCTCCTCTCGGAGGGTCCAGGTTTGGAGACGGCGAAAGAACCCAAGGCCGTCATGAACTGCTGGACCGGCGTCTGCAAATGCACCGGTTTGAGTCAAAATGCATGCATATCGGAGTGCGACAAGTTATGGGACGCCAATTGTAGCAAGCCGGCGTCCGAGCAGCCCGGACAGCCGTAGGCCCCTGCGCTTCGTCCCCGGGACGCCCCGAAAAGCTCCCCGCATCAGCCGCCTTCAAACGGAGCGCACGGCCGCAATCTGCGAAAGCAGCTCGGCCCACGCGCGTGGGCCGGGCAGCACCAGGTCCGCCTCGACGTTCGGCGTCGGCCGCTCCGCCGAGGCCACGTAAATCCCCACCCCATCCCGCTGCCGTGCGAGGGCGATCGCGCCCTCGTCGGTCGTGTCGTCTCCGGCGTACACGACGAGCGTGTGCGGCGGCAAGCGCGCGAGCAAGAGCGCGAGCGCCGTCTGCTTCGTGACCCCCGGGTCACGCGCCTCGACGACTTGTCGCCCCTCCATGATCTCGAATCCCGCAGCGACGGCGGCCTTGCGGAACGCGTCGAGCACTTCCGCTGCGGCCTCGCGCATCGCAGGCTCGACCTCGCGCACGTGCACGGCGACGCCGACCGACTTGCGCTCGAAGCGCATGCCGGGGATACGGGCGTGGTTCGCCTCGACGAAGCCCGAAAGCGCGGAGAGGCCGGCCGCGCGCTCGGGGTGCGTGCCGCCGATCGTGCCACCGTCGGGCCCCTCGATGAACGCGCCGTGCTCGGCGACGCGGTAGACCGGCGCGAGGGCGCTCGTTCGTTCCAGCAGGCTTTCCATCGTGCGTCCCGAGACGACGGCGACGTGCACGCCGGGCGCGCGCGTGAGCCTTCCGAGCGCGGCGAACGCGTCGTCCCTGGCGTGCGCGCTGTCGGGATCCGTCGTGATGTCCGAGATCGTCCCATCGAAGTCAGTGGCGACGAGCAGCGACGCAGCTCGAGCGATGCGGGAGAGGAGCGCGGGCTCGTTCATGCCCCGAGCGTCCCCCGAGGAAGCGTCCAGCGCAAACGTGCAAGTGCGGTGGTAGCGTCAGATGCATGTGGCATCCCGGGAAACACGCGCGTCTCGCCTCGGCCTCGATCGTGGTCACGGCCGCCGTCAGGATGCTCTCCGGCTGCGGCGAAGACGAACCCGCGGGCGTAGGCGGCGCGGGCGGGCAAGGCGCGGCGGGGTCCGTGTCGTCGTCGTCGTCTTCGGCGGTGGTGGGTCCAACGACGGGCGCGGGAGGCGCGTTGCCCGAGGTGTTCCCCGTGACGGGCGTGGTGACGGACGGCACGTCGCCGCTGCCCGGCGCGATCGTGATGCAAGGCGGCGGCGCGCCCGCGCTCGTGACGGGGCCCGACGGTGCGTTTTCGATCGAGCTCTCCACGTCGATCTCGGGCGCGCCCACGGTGGTCGCGGCGAAGGTCGGCTACCGGAGCGCCGGGATCGAATTCGACGCGTTGCCCGAGGGGCCGATCGAGCTCGTCCTGCACGAAGCGGCGCCGCCGGACAATGCCGACGGCTACAAATTCGGCCCGCCGGGCGTCGGCGATGAAACCCTCGACGCGACGACGGCCCTCTGCGGGCATTGCCACACGACGCTCGTCGCGCAGTTCCAGCAATCGGCGCACGCGAAAGCGACGCGGGATCCGCTCGTGCAGGACCTTTATGCGGGCACGTCGCGCGCGCACGGGGACGCGGCGTCGTGCGCGGCGGCGGGCGGGGAATGGCGGACGGGGCGGGTGCCGGGCTCGATGATGGGAACGGCGCCGCGTTGTTATCTCGGCGGCGGGGTCTTGCCGGACCTCAATGGTTGCGGCGCGAAAGGCGCGCTCGCCTGCGACGATCCGGCCTTGCCCGCGGCCGAGAAGCCCACAGCGTTCGGCGCGTGCGCCGATTGCCACGCGGCGGGGCTCGACGGAAAGGCGGGCGGCCGTGATCTGCTGGAGGCGACGGGGATCGCGTTCGACAACGGGAACCATTGCGACACGTGCCACAAGGTGCGGGACATCGACCTGACGAAGCCGCCGGGCACCGCGGGCCGGCTCCTTTTGCAGCGACCGAGCGAAACCGTCTCGAACGATCCGCTGGCGAAGCTCCGCCAGGTGATGTTCGGCCCGCTGCCGGACGTGCCGAACGAGTTCATGGGCGGGAGTTATCAACCCAAATTCTCCGAGGCGACGTTCTGCGCGGGCTGCCACGAGCAGGCGCAGCCGGCGTTGCTCCCGGGCCAGATGGTCGATCCGGCGCGGTTCCCCGACGGCCTGCCCGTGCATTCGACGTTCGCGGAATGGTCTTCGAGCCCGTGGGCGGAGGCGGGCGCGCCTTGCCAGCATTGCCACATGCCGCCGAACGAGGGGCTCTGGAACACCCTGGACAAGACGACCCCGAAAAACGGAGGCATCACGTTCGGCTTCGTGCGGCCGCCGGAGCAGATTCGGTCGCACGCATTTCGGGGGCCGCTCGCGGGGACGCCGCGGCTTTTGGATCTGGCGCTCGGAATGTGGATGACGGCGAAGGCGGCGGGAGGCGGGGTCGACGTTTCGGTGACGCTCTCGAACCAGGGATGTGGACATGCCTTGCCGACGGGCGAGCCCATGCGATCGCTCGTGCTGGTGCTTCGCGCCGAGGCCTGCGGCGAGGTGCTCGTGGCGAGCGCGGGGCCGACGGTGCCGGACGTGGGAGGCGCGTGGGCGGAGGGGGTGATCGGGCAAGGCGTGGCGGTCGTCGGGACGTCCTGGTCCTGGCCGGAGGGCGCGGCCCACGCGAAGCCGGGGCAGGTCTTGCGGGTGGTGCGGGAGACAGGGGATTGGCTGGACTACCCAGGCATTGGCGTCTTCGCGGATCCGGCGCTTTCCCCGGCGAACAAAGGCATCCCGATTCGCGTGCCGGTCGCGGAGGTGAAGGTCGTATCGGCGGCGAACGGGCAAATCGTGACGGCGGGCATGGCGGAGGTCATGCCGGGAGATCGGGTGTTCCTCGGGGATGGACTCGCGGCGGAGGTGATGGACGGATCGGGCTCGGCGGCGCTCGCGGGTGCGCCGGGGCAGGCGTTCGCGCGGGTGCTCGTGGACGCGGAGGGAAAGCGGTTCGTCCCGCATTATCGCGCGGTGGACATGGCGAGCGACAGCAGGCTGCCGCCGTTCACGAAGGTCACGAGCCAGCATTCGTTCGTGCTGCCGGCAGGTTGTCCGGGCGCGACGGTGACGGCGACGGCGCTCTACCGGCCGGTGCCCGTGGGGATGGCGAAGGAGCGGGGATGGGAAGCGCGGGATTGGGTGGTGGCAGCGCGGAAAGAGGTCGTCAGCGCGAACTAGGAGAAGCGGCCGCCCCGTTCACCACGGGAAACGCCTGCATGCGCGGCGCGCCGTCCTTCGCATCGGCTCCCCACATCACGATCACCCCGTCCCGGCGCACCGCCCACGTCCGCTCGGGCATTGCCTCGATGGCGACCGCGTCCTTGATTTCGTCGATCTTCACCGGCACCGGATGCCCCTCGTGCAGATCCTCCGGCATCACGCAACCCGGGACACGCTTCCTTATGGGCGTCACGTTCTGTCGGGCCCGCTCCGGCGTCCAGCCGAGCCGCCCGCACGGGTCGTCCACGCGGCGAACCCGGTTCGCTTCTTCCACGAGGGGGCCCGGTTTCGCTGGGCTTTCGCACGGGGGATTCGCCGCCGCCTCCTCTCGCGCTTGTTCGGTGGCGGCCTCGTCAATCGGGCAAACCTCGCGCTTCTCCGTCGCCTCCTTGCCCGCCTCGCCCGTCTCTCCGTCTTTCGAGCGGCCCCAGCACCACACGTCGCCCTCCTCGTCGATCGCACAGGCGTGCTCTCCCGACGTGGAGACGTCGACCACGCGCGGCAATCCGACCACCCGCACGGGGTTGTCGTGGCGCTCGCGCGTGCCGTCGCCGAGCTGGCCGAAATCGTTCCGACCCCAGCACCACACGCTGGCGTCGTCGCGCACCAGGCACCCGACGATATTGTTGAATCCAAAGTCCGCGACCGATACCCGGACCACCCGATCGAGCAGGATCTGGTTGCTCCGGCGTCCGGGGCCTCCGAGGACGAATCGGCCGTCCTCGAGCAGCGCGGCCCGGCCCTGCGCGTACAGGTTCCGAAGGGGGCCGTACGCCTCGAGTTCCCCGTAAATCGCCTTCATGTCCCGCGGACAACGCACCTCGCCGCCGCCCATCACGCAAACGATGGCATACTCTCGACCGACGACCTCGGCGAGGCGCGACCCACCTTTCGCCTCGAACCCGACGCCCCCCTCGGTGAAGTCGTTGTAAGGCCTCTCGAGGCCCGTGCCGCGCGCGTCGAAGCTCCGAAGCACCACGCGGCCGTCCCGGAGGAGGAGCACGACGTCCTCGCGGCGACACAGAGAATCGAGCACGGGCTCCGAGGACGTCCAGCTCGCCTGCAGGATCAACTGGCCCGACCCGCGCCCGACCGACACCACCGCCACCCGCCCGTCCGCGAGGCGCAAGCAGCGGTGGCCCGACAGGACACGCGGCGGCTCCCGATACCCCGCGGTGATCTTCAGCGGGCCCGGCACCGCGGGGCCGGGACCCACGTCCTTCCCCGCCCCACAAGCCGCGGAGAGCAAGGCAAACGTGGCCGCACCCGTGACTCGTAAAATCGTTCGTCGTGCTCTCGTCATCGGCTTCGCGGCGAGGAGGGTACCACGACAAGCTTCCGCGCTGAAAAGAGGAAGAGCCTGCCACATCGGGCAGGCTCTTCCGAAGCCTCCTCTTCATTTCCAATCGCCTTCATGACTCCCCGATATTTACCTCCGCGAAGAGCTCCCCGCCCCATCGCCAGAAGGCCACGGTGCGGCTGAACAAGAGGACCACTTCGAGGCCCAGGCCGCTGTCGAATTCGACGCGCCAGCGACCGGGGTCGACTTCGAGGATGCGCACGAAGGTCGGGGGTGCAATCGATGGGCCACGTTGCCTCGGCGTGGCGCGCGGATTCCCACGTCCCTCACATGCGATTCATCCGTCCCAAACAAAGGGCCCGGTTCCCGATGCGCGGCCCTTGCACGGGCATTGCGCAGGCCTCTGGCATGGCGCGCGGACGATCCCGCCATCCGACCTCATTGCAAGACGAGCGCCCGGGTCACCACCCGCCGAACGGCCTCCGTCACCCCGAGACGGCCGAGATCGTCCACACGCGCGAGGATCACCTCACTCGCGTCGTCCCCCGCCCTTAGGTCGCCGCCCGTCCGGAGACACGCGTAATCGAGGATCACGTAATGGTAGGGAGGATCCACGACCTCGACGACCTCGACGAGCGGACCGACTCTTACGACGAGCCCCGACTCCTCGAGCACCTCCCGAGCGACCGCGACTTCCAGCCGCTCGCCCGGCTCGACACGTCCCCCCGGTAGCGACCACGTCCCGGCCATCGGAGGGTGCGCGCGGCGGACGAGCAAGACACGCGGCTCGCTCTCCCCGCGATCGATCACGGCCGCGCCGACGGCCAGGCGAGGCGCGCCTTCGACGAACACCTACGGCTCGCCCCGCTCGGTCACTTGGTCCCCCCCGCCCCGCAACGCGCGCCGCCCGGGGTGCGCAGGCCGAGCTCGTACTCGCCGAGCGAGAGCTCGCGCGGGATGACGACGGGCCCGTTGTACGCGCCGCGCTCGTCGGTGGAGAGCGAGCCGACGACGATGCCCTCGGGCGCGTTCGTGCTGCGCAGGACCACGTCGACGCGCACGTTCGGGCAGGCGCTGCCGCCGCTCTTCACCTCGCCGCGCAGGATCACCGGCAAGCCACGCCGCACGTCCCGGCCGACCTCGCCCACCGTGATCTCCGCGGGCGGCGCGTTCGGATCCGCGGGCTCCGTCGCGCTCGGCGCGGGCTCCGGCGGGGCCGCGCTGGACGACGTCGTCGCGCTCGGCGAAGGCGCAGCGCCGTTCGTCCCGCCATTCTGCGCGTTCCCGCTCTGGCCGCCGGCGTCGTTCCGCGCGCGGTCGGCCATCTCCTGTCCGGAGTCCTGGCTCTCCGGCCAAGCGTAGGGATCGGGCGGCGGCTGGTGCGCGGGCCGATCGTCCTGCTGCGACTCCATGTTCAGCGCCGCGCCGCCGAGGTCGATGCGATGCCAGAGGTTGCCGTCGAACGCCTCGACCCACGCGTGCGCCTCGTTGACGACCATGCGCGCGGGCAGGCCGATGTTGAGGGCGGTGACGAGGAACGCGAACGAGCGATGTCGGCAGACGCCTTTCCGCGTGAGCGCGAGGTCGAGGTAGATGTCCTCGCGGCCGCGCGGCGGATCGTCGGAGGGCTCGAACGAGCGGAAGTAGCCGACCATCTTTTCGAGCACGTCGCGCGGACGCATCGCGCGCGAGATGCCGATCGCGTCGGCGACCTGGGCGAAGGCTGTGCGGTGCGTGGTGGGCTGCGGCGGCACGAGGCGATCGAGCTCGGTCCAGCCTACGTCCGCGAACGCGCTGCCGAACGCGGCGCGCGGGATGCCGAGCTGGACCACGAGGCGCACCTCTTTGCGATCGTGTCCGCGGACGAACCAGTTGTCGGCGCCGTCGCGAAGAACCTCGATGCGTGTCTCGGGGTTCGAGCTCAGCCGGAGCAGCCGCGAGCCGGGCCCGACGTTCGGGATGCGCACGGGCTGATCGGGGACGAGGCCGACGGAGAAGTCGCCGTAAAAGGTCTCCTCGCCGGGCGCGAGCGTGCCGCCGATGGGAACGGGGCGCAGGGTCTTGTCGCGAACGGCGAGGGTGTAGTCGTCGAGGACGGCGTCGAAGGCGCGCAGGCGCTTGAAGGGCGCGGTCGAGGGCGTGAAGGGGTCTTCGTAGTTCTCGACGTTGGGGCGGCGCGTGTCCCGGTCGGGCTCGTAGGTGGACTCGGGCGTGTCGTCCGTCGTCGAGCCGCCGTAGAGGTTGCGCGCGTCGGGCGGACGACGCGGATCGGGCGCGGTGGCGATGCCGCTCGGCGTCTGCACCGCGGCGGGCAGGTCGCCGTCGATGGTCGTCGTGCTCCACGAGAGGTTCTCCTGCGGATCGGGCGGGAGAAACTCGTGCAGGATCGAGCTCTGCTGCGCGTCGACCGTGCCCGAGAGGGCGATCGACGCGGCGAGGACGAAGGGCACGAAGGGAAGGCGCGCGAGGGCGCGCGGGGTGAATCGGCCGGGCTTTGCCTGGCCGAGAGGGGGACGCGAAGCGTACCCCTTGGGACCAAGTCGCGAGCGGGCGAGGAGCGAAGGAGGAGCCACGCGCATGACGTTCCGCTAGTGAACCACGAAGGGCGCGGAAGTTCCACGCGGGCGATCGCGTCAGGGCCTACCGCCGTCCGCGGTGGGACGGATGCGGCCGCTCGCGATGGTGATGGTGCGGCATCGACGACGTCGAAGGCGCGGAGCTGCGGAACCGTTCGAGCGCGGTCGTGGGCTCGCCGCGGGCCGTGAGGTCGGCGAAGGCGACCTCCAGGGCCGCCTGGAAGAACTCGGTGCGGGCGAAACGACCCGCGCGGCCCGTCGCGAGGCGCGGCATCACGCCGATGATGCGGCGGATGCCGTCGGCGTACCTGCGCGAGAGCGCGAGCCGCTCGATCAGCGGTTCGAGGAAATCCGCCACCGCGGCGCCCCGGTCGCGCGCGCCGTCGCACGCCTCCTTGAGCGGTTCGAGCAAGAGCAACGTCCAGAGGACGGTGTCGTCGAGCCCGCCCACCTCCGCGCTGCGCTGATCGATGTACTCGAGCAAGCGCCACTGCCGGATGCCCGGGCCGTCCTCGCGCTCCTCGTCGTAGAGCAGCGACGACAGCTCGGGCAAGAGCACGTCGAGCACGCCCGTCTCCCACGCGAGGTAGATCGTCCGGCGCGCCTGACCGCCGCGCAAGAGACGCAGGATCTCCTCCGACAGGCGCGGGCGCGCCGCGAGCGCGAGCGCCTCGCGGCAGAAGACGATGGCGTCGTAGACGTCGGGCGTGATCGCGAAGCCGAGCCTGCCTGCGAACTTGAGCGCGCGCAGGATGCGCACCGGGTCTTCGCGGAAGCGCGTCTCGGGATCGCCGATCGTGTGCACCACGCGGCGCTCGACGTCGGCCATGCCGCCGACCCAGTCGAGGATCTGGCGCGCCTCGATGTCGTAGAACAGCGCGTTCATCGTGAAGTCGCGCCGCATGGCGTCCTCGCTCGCGACGCCGAAGACGTTGTCGCTGCGGATGAGCAGCTCGGCGGACTCGTCGCCGTCGTCCTTCGGGTTGCGCCGGAACGTGGCGACCTCGATGACCTTGCCGCCCTGGAAGAGGACGTGCACGAGGCGGAAGCGACGGCCGATGATGCGGGAGTTGCGGAAAAGCTCGCGCACCTCCTCGGGCCGCGCGCTCGTCGCGACGTCGAAGTCCTTGGGGCTCCGATCGAGCAGGAGGTCACGGACGCAGCCACCGACGAGGTACGCCTCGTGACCGTGACGCGTCAGGCGCCGGATCACCTTCTGCACGTCCGGGTCGATGCGCGCCTCGTCGAAGGAGACGTCGTATCGACGCGCAGGCTCGCACAGCGGGAGCGGCGCCGGGCCGACGGTGTAGCTCGGCTCGAGGTCGGCCTCGGCGTAATCAGGCAGGGGATTCAGAGGAGAGGGGGTCGTTCGCCCCATGGCTTCCATGCGGCTCGTGGGTGTGTTGCTCGGCTCGTCCGAGCGCTTTGCACGGCCTGGGCCGCCCTTCGAGAGGATTGAGGGCGTCTAGCAGGGGACGGCCCCGGGGGCAAATGTCCACCGCAGAATCGTGCGTAGTCTCACCGCAAACAACGTCCCTCGGGGGTGTCGCGCAGGGCCTCGGCCATGGCGGCGGCCGAGCCGTAGCGCCGGTCCGGGTCCTTTTCGAGCGCACGAACGACCACGATTTCGAGCGCGGTCGAGGCTGCGAGCGCGGCGTTTCCCGCGCGGAGCGGCGGCGGGCGCTCGACGGCGTGCCGCTCGGCGACCACCGCGGGCGTGCCGACGAAGGGCGGAGCGCCGGCGAGCATCTCGAAGAGCACGACGCCGAGCGCGTAGATGTCGGCGGTCGGCTCTGCGAGCTCGCCCGCGGCCTGCTCCGGCGGCATGTACTCGGGCGTGCCGACGGCCGAGCGTCGCGACGTGAGACGAAACGAGTCCTTCAACGCTTGGGGCTTCGGGTCGCCTCCGGCGCCCTGCGCCCCAACCCCCGTGCCGCCCGGATCCCCGTCGATCCAGGCGGAGCCGAAGTCGAGCAGCTTCACGAGCTCGCGCCCGTCCGGCGCGTGCACGAGGAAGATGTTCTCCGGCTTGACGTCGCGATGCACGACACCGGAGGCGTGCGCGGCGGCGAGGGCGAAGGCCGTGTCGACGGCGATACGCGTGGCGCGGACGGGCGTGAGCGTGCGCGCGTAGGAGAGCGTGTCGGCGAGGTCGAGCCCGACGAGGTGCTCGGCCACGAAGTACGGCAGGCCGTTCGGCAAGGTGCCGGCGTCGTGAACCTGGAGGACGCGCGGATCGGTGACGCGGCTCGCGGCGGCGATCTCGCGATGGAAGCGCGCGCGCAGCATCTCGTTCGCCTGGTGCTCGGCGCGCAGCACCTTCACGGTCACGCGAGGACCCTTGCGCCCGCCGCGCAGGCCTTCGGCGACGTAGACGTGACCCACGCCTCCGCTGCCGAGGTACTGGATGACGCGGAAGCGCTTGTCGATGACAGCTCCGATGAGCGCATCGGACGTGGCGGAGCTCTCGCGGTGCATCGGCGGGCAATCTTACCGCGCGACGATCGCCGACACACGCACGGATTCGCGCGGCAAGCGGGACCAGTCGAGGGACGCGGCGAGCGCTTCGAGCGGCGCATCGGCGTCGCCGAGGTCGTGTCCGTACGCGCGGGCGATGGCGCGCACGAGCGCGCGTGGGTCGCGGCCCGCGTCGCGATGATCACGAAGCGGCATGAGCTTGTCCCGCTTCGCGAGGCGGCTGCCGTCGTCGGCGACGAGCAAGGGGACGTGCGCGAACGTGGGAGGTGTTCCGCCGAGCAGCCGCGCGAGGAGGGTCTGCCGCGCGGAGGAGCTCGCGAGGTCGCCGCCGCGCACGACGTCGGTGATCTGCATGTGGAGGTCGTCGACGACGACGACGAGCTGGTACGCGAAGACGCCGTCGCCGCGGCGGAGGACGAAGTCGCCGGTCCCGTGGCCGACGTGCTCGGTGTACGTGCCGAGCACGCGGTCGTGGACGGTGACCCGCGCGCGCTCGTCGTCGGGCACGGCGAGGCGCACGGCGGGCGGGCGCTTGAAGTCGCGCTTCTGCATGCCGAAGGGCCTGCACGTGCCGGGATACCGAGGGCCTTCCTCGCCGGCGTGTGGCGCGCTGGCGACGCGGGCGATCTCGGCGCGGGAGCAGTCGCAGGCGTAGACGAGGCCACGCGCGGCGAGCGCTTCGAGGGCGGCTTCGTAGAGGGCGAAGCGCTCGGATTGCACGTACGGCGCGAAGGGGCCGCCCTGCGCGGGAGACTCGTCCCAGCGAAGGCCGAGCCACGCGAGGTCGTCGAGGATCGCCTCGGCCGCGCCGGGGACGACACGCGGGCGGTCGATGTCTTCCATGCGAAGGACGAGGGTGCCGCGCGCTTGCAGGGTGGCGGCGGCGCAGAACAGGGCGGCCGCGGCGCTGCCGAGGTGGAGGGCGCCGGTGGGCGAGGGAGCGAAGCGGCCGCGGTAGGCGGTCATGGTGGGGGATAAGGTGACAGAACCACGCGGAAGGGGGATCGAACCGGCTGCCGCGTGGTTCGAACCACGCGGCAGGGCGGTCCGGACCGGCTTGTCGGCTCACGGGAGCATGCGGGGGGCGGTCCGGACCGGGGGGCCGCGTGCTTCGTCAGGGTGCCTCGGGGGTCGGCGCCGGCCCGCTCGTGGTTTGCTTGGCGGCGGTCGCGCTCCGCGCCCGTGCGTCCGCTTTTTTCTCGGCGTCCCGGAGCGGCCCGAAGATCAACGCCTCCGTCGCGGGCGCGAGCTCGGCGAGCTCGCCGTCGGCGACGAGCGAATTGGCGACACGAATCCACCGATTGCGGGCCTTCACGAGCGCCGCGCCGGAGGAAAGCTCGGATTGCTCGGCGAGGAGGCGGCCCTTTTCGTCTTCGAGCTCGCCGAGCTGCTTGCCGAGCGCAATCCACTCCTGGAGGTACTCCGTCATGGATTTCTGCGCGGGCACCTGGCCGATGAGAATGCCACTCGTGCGCATCTGGATCGCGGGCGTGAGGCGAGAGGCGAGCTGCTGCGCCTGACCGGCCTGCGCGCGATACGTCTTCTGCATGCTGGGAAGCCCCTCGGGAATGAGGAAATCGCGGAGCTGGATCAAGTCCGCCCCGGCCTCCCCGCCGAGCAGCTCGGCGGTGGACGTGAAAAACCCGTACACGCCTCGAATGATGGCGTCGTGCCGGAGGTCGATCTTTCCTTCCTCGCTGCTGATCTCGTCGAGCCGCGGATGGTTCGCGGGCTGGGCAGCGGCGGCGAGAATGGAATGGATCTCGTCGATACGGGCGAGCTTGGCGGAGAGATCGGGGTTTCCGAGAAGGGCGGCGCGGGCGGGGGATTGAAGGTCGGTCCAGGTGGCGGAGACCTGGAGCATCTCTTCGGTCTGGAGATTTTTGAAGGCCATGGCGTGGTGTAGACGGTATCATGGCGCGAAGAAAAGGGGCAAGGGGGCTTCCAGTTGCGTTCGAAGCGGCGGTACCCTCGGCGCGGGAGCTCCCATGCGCCGTGGTGTCTTCACCTCGTCCCTGCTGACAGTGACCCTTCTCTTCAGCGTTTCGCCCGCGCGCGCGCTGGAGTTCCGTGTCTGTGTCAAGCCGCCGGACGTCCCGCCCGGCATGACCCAGTGGGCCTATGAGCAGGGGTCGGCGACGGTATGGACCACGCGCAGCCGGGTGGAGTTCGCGCGGAAGGTCGAGGGGCGCGCCACCTTTATCTTTGACCCCTATGCCCCGCCAGAGAGCGTCCGTGTCCTACCGATCCCGTACAACCTGCTGAAATGCCCGCCGCCGCCGCGACCGAAGCCGGCGCCGGCGAAGGAGCCGCCGAAGGAGGAGAAAAAAGCGGAGGACGGGAGCGCGAGCCAAACGACTGGCAAGCGCGGCGGGGACGAGGACAGCGTCGAGAAGCGCGTCGAGGAGCATCGCGTTCCGCAGCCAAAGGAGGGCCCGCCGCCTCCACGTGCTTCGGCACCTGCCAAACGGCAGGATCCGGTCTTGCCGCGGGAAGGCGTCTTATCGAGCGAGCCGATCCTGCCGCGTCGGGAAGAGAAGTGGGCGGACAAGGAGCACGGGCTCGTGGATCGAGGCGGCGTGCTCCCGCAGCTCGTGGACACGGAAGACCGGAAGCCATTGAACGTCACGTCGTGCGAGCAGACGAAGGAGGGCTGCCCGGCGCGGCCGAAGAAGACGCGCGCCGGGGCGATCCTGGAGCAGGTGGTGATCGCGGGGGCGATCTTCAACCTGCAAATGAACGAGGACCTGCATCGGCCTGACGGGAAAGAATACGGGATCGTCGGCGGGATGAATGCCGACGGGCCGAACGACCCGCGGCTCCAGGCGGCGGCCGCGGCGGTGATGTTCTCGCCGGTGGCGATGGCGCTCGGCAACAAATTCATGAAGGCGACGTCGGAGGCCTTGGCACGCGGCGAGAAGGTCGTCCTCAAGGACGTGAGTGAGCTGTCGGAGGACGCGGCGAAGTACCTGGCGGAGGAGTTTGGAGAGGAGCTGACGCAGGCGCTCGCCAAGGCGGAGGTGGTCGGGCCGTTCCGGGTGATGCGGCACTTCACGAAGGGGCATGAACGGAAGTGTCGAGTAGCCCCGGTCGACTGCCCCGGGGCCCTCACCAGATCCGGACAAGGAGATTTCCACCATCCGGCTCTTCCGCTGCTGAGTCTTGCAGGCTACCGCCCCCATATTTGGACTT
>NZ_SSMQ01000091.1 GCF_005144585.1 Polyangium fumosum
CGGAGCCGCCGCTGCCGCCGGAGCCGCCGCTGCCGCCGCCGGCACCGCCGGAGCCGCCCGAACCGCCGGAGCCGCCCGAACCGCCGGAGCCGCCCGAACCGCCGGAGCCGCCCGAACCGTTCATGCACGCGCCGCCGACGCACACGCCGCTCGTGCACATCGTACCATCGGGGGCGTTGTTGTCCGCAGGGCAATTCACCGAAATGCCGCCACACGTCTCGGCGACATCGCATTCGCCGATGGGGGCACGGCAAACGGCCCCCACGGGCGCCAGCACATCGGGCGAGCAACCCTTGTTTGCACCGTCGCACTTCTCCGGGACATCACAAGGGCCCGCGGCAGGTCGGCAATTCGTCGTCACATCGGCGACGGCATCCGGGGGGCAAGCGCTCGTGCTGCCGTCGCAGGCTTCGGCGACGTCACAGACGCCGCTCGCCGCGCGGCATAACGTGCCCGCGGCGACCTTGGCATCCGGGGCGCAATCGCTCGTGCTGCCATCGCAGGCTTCAGCGACGTCACAGGCGCCCGCGGAGGCGCGGCATTGCGTGCCCGCGGCGACCTTGGCGTCCGCGGGGCAAGCGCTCGTGCTGCCGTCGCAGGCCTCGGCGACGTCACATTCGCCCGCGGAGGCGCGGCATTGCGTCCCCGCGGCGACCTTGGCATCCGCGGGGCAAGCGCTCGTGCTGCCGTCGCAGGCTTCAGCGACGTCACACGCGCCCGCCGAGGCGCGGCATTGCGTCCCCGCGCCGACCTTGGCGTCGGTGGGGCAATCACTCGTGCTGCCGTCGCAGGCTTCAGCGACGTCACAGGCGCCCGCGGAGGCGCGGCATAACGTACCCGCGGCGACCTTGGCATCCGGGGCGCAATCGCTCGTGCTGCCGTCGCAGGCTTCAGCGACGTCACAGGCGCCCGCGGAGGCGCGGCATAACGTACCCGCGGCGACCTTGGCATCCGGGGCGCAATCGCTCGTGCTGCCATCGCAGGCCTCAGCGACATCACAGGCGCCTGCCGAGGCGCGGCATAACGTACCCGCGGCGACCTTGGCGTCCGTGGGGCAAGCGCTCGTGCTGCCGTCGCAGGCCTCAGCGACATCACAGGCGCCTGCCGAGGCGCGACATTGCGTGCCCGCGGCGACCTTGGCATCCGCCGGACAAGCGTTCGTGTTGCCGTCGCAGGCTTCGGCGACGTCACAGGCGCCTGCGGAGGCGCGGCATGGCGTCCCCGCGTCGACCTTGGCGTCGGCGGGGCAATCGCTCGTGCTGCCGTCGCAGGCCTCGGCGTTGTCGCAGACGCCCGCCGAGCCGCGGCATAACGTGCCCGCCGCGACCTTGGCGTCGGCGGGGCAATCGCTCGTGCTACCGTCGCAGGCTTCGGCGCTGTCGCAGACGCCCGTCGAGCCGCGGCATAACGTGCCCGCCGCGACCTTGGCATCCACGGGGCACGCGGCGCTCGACCCATTGCACGCCTCGGCCTTGTCGCAGACGCCCGTCGAGCCGCGGCATTCCGTGCCCGCCGCGACCTTGACATCCGTGGGACACGTCGTGCTCGACCCGTTGCACACCTCGGCCACGTCGCAGTCGCCTGCCGCCGCCCGGCATTCCGTGCCCGCCGCGGCCTTGACGTCCGTGGGGCAGGCATTGCTCGACCCATTGCACGCTTCCACCACGTCACACGGACCCGCCGCCGCCCGACATTGCGTGCCCGCGGCGACCTTGACATCCGCGGGGCACGTGTTGCTCGATCCGTTGCAGGTCTCGGCGACATCGCAGACGCCTCCGGCCGTGCGGCATTGCGTGCCCGCGGCGACCTTGGCATCGGCGGGGCAGGCCCCGCTCGACCCGTTGCAGGTCTCGGCGACGTCGCAGGCGCCTGCGGACGCGCGGCATAACGTGCCCGCCGCGGCCTTGGCATCCGTGGGGCAGTTGTTGCTCGACCCGTTGCAGGTCTCGGCGACGTCGCAGGCGCCTGCGGACGCGCGGCATAACGTGCCCGCCGCGGCCTTGGCATCCGTGGGGCAGTTGTTGCTCGACCCGTTGCAGGTCTCGGCGACGTCACAGGTCCCTACCGCCGCGCGGCATAACGTGCCCGCCGGGACCTTGGTGTCCGCGGGGCAGCCATTGTTCGTCCCGTCGCATTGCTCCGCGACGTCGCAGACGCCTACGGCAAAGCGGCATTGCGCCCCCGCCGGGGCTTTTGCGTCCGGCGGGCACGCGTCGCTCGTCCCGTCGCAGACCTCCGCCGGATCGCAGACGCCAAAGGTCCCGCGGCAGATGGTGTTCGCCGGATGTTTCAGATCCGGGGGACACGTATTGCTCGTCCCGTCGCAGAGCTCCAGCGGGTCGCACCCGCCCGCGGACGGGCGGCACACGCTGCCAGGCATCTTCGCGTCGGCTGGGCACGCCGCGTTCGACCCATCGCAAACCTCCGCCGCGTCGCACACCCCCGCGGAGGCGCGGCATTCGGTGCCGGCCGTGATCTTGACGTCCGCGGGGCAGACCCCGCTCGACCCATCACACACCTCGGCGACGTCGCAGCTCCCCCCGGCCGCGCGGCACTCCGTATTCGCCGCGAGCACCACGTCGCTCGGACACGCGCCGCTCATGCCATCGCATACCTCGGCGACATCGCAGCTCCCCGCGGCCGCTCGGCACACCGCGTTCGGCGCCGCGACGGCGCAGACCCCATCCACGGCGGCCCCCGCCGCCGTGCTACACGCCTGGCAATCGGCGGCGCCCCCTCCGCCGCAAGCGCTGTTGCAGCACACACCATCGACACAGAAGCCGCTCGTGCATTCGGCGGTGATCGTACACGCCGAGCCGTTGCTCTGCGGAAGCACGAACGCATAGGCCGCGCCGGCGATGTGGCCCTTGTCGTCGTCCCCCGGGGCGCCGAGGATCGCCACGCTCCCCGAGAACGCGACCCCGAGGCCGAACAGATCGCCCTCCGCCGCGTCGGTCGCCACGAGCTTCGGCTGCTGCGTCCAGACGGTGCCGCTGCGCTCGTACACGTAGACGGCGCCGGTCTCCCCGCTTGGGGTGTTGTTGTTGTACGCCCCCACGAGCGCCACGTTCCCCACCACCGCGACCGCGGCGCCGAACCTGTCCCATGTCGCCAGGTCGCTCGGCAAAAACTTCGCTTGCTGGGTCCATGTGGATCCGCTGCGAAAGAAGACGTACGCCGCGCCGGACGCGTAGCCCTTGTCGGACCGGTTGGGCGCGCCCACCAGCGCCGTATCCCCCGCGATCGAAGACGTAAAACCGAACTCGTCGTCCGAAAGTCCGTCGCTCGCCACGAGCTTCGCTTGCTGGCTCCAGACCGTCCCGCTGCGCACGAACGTGAACGCGGCGCCCTTGCCGCTCTCCACGCGCGCCCCGACGAGCGCCGTGTCGCCTGACAGCGCGACCGAAAAGCCGAACTGCTCGCCTGTCGAGATGTCGCTCGACAGGAGCTTTGCCTGCTGGGTCCAGACCGTGCCGCTGCGCTCGAACACATAGGCCGATCCGGACTCCGGGCCGAGATCGTCGTCGCCATACACCCCGATGAGCGCCCTGTCCCCCTCGAGCGCGACGGTCGCGCCGAAATAATCGTTCGCGGCGCCGTCGTTCGCGAAGATCTTCGCCTGCTGGGTCCAGACGGCGCCGCTCCGCACGAACACATAAGCCGAGCCAGACTCCGTACCCTTGGCATTCTCGCTCCGCGCACCCACGAGCGCCGTATTCCCGGACAACGCGACGGCGCAGCCAAAACGATCGCTGGCCACGCCGTCGCTCGCCAGAAGCTTCGCCTGCTGGGTCCACACGCCGCCGCTCCGCACGAAGACGTACGCCGAGCCGGAGGAGGCGCCTTTGTCGTCGTCCTCGTACGCCCCCACGATCGCCGTGTTGCCCGAGACCGAGACCGCAGAGCCGAGACCGTCGCCCACCTGCCCGTCATCGGCCAGGAGCTTCGCCTGCTGCGTGCCGAGGAGCGGATCGATCTCGATCGGATAGATCGCCCCGGCGTCGTCGACATGAATCGAGATCTCCCCCGCCTCCACGGAGAGCCACGCCGGGAGCGCCTCGCCTCGCGCGTCCTTCACGAAGAGATCGGCATACGAGAGCGCGACGTGGCCCTCGGGATCCACGAGGCGAATCACCTGCCCGAGCCCGTCGCCGTCTGCGTCGTCGAGCTCTGCCCGAAGATCCCCGAGGAGCTCGATCGTCACGACCTTCGACCCGGTGCACGCGGGGGCCTCGGCAATGACAAACCCCTGCTCGAGTCCGAGCGGGCCATTGAGGTACCACGCCGAGAGCCCTTCGTGGCGATAGGAGACGCGATTTCCCTCGGCCTCCGGCTCGACCTCGGAGACACGCGTCATGGCCCCCTCGCAGCCCATGGCCGCCGTGCGCATCGAGAACGACCACGGCGCTTCCTCCGAGGAGACGATCACCCCCGCGCGGTCGAGCGTCGTCACGAAGTGCGCGGCCTCGTTGTCGACCACGAAGCGACCCTGCTCGGTCCTCCGCGCGGCAAATGCCTCCGAGGCCCCCGCCTGCACGGCGGCGATGTACGCCGCGCGGAGATCCTTCGGCATCACGGTCGACGCAGAGGGCGAAGACGCTTTCGGCTGCGAGGGCTCCGGCGGGCTCTGGGGAGAGGTGTCAGCTCCGCACGACGCGGCAAGGGTGATCCCCGCGGCGGCGAAGAAGCGACGGATCCACAATCCGTCGTATGCTTGCAATTCGCGGAACTGTCTCATGATCGAGCAAGCTAGACCCCTCGCGCGAGTCCTGTAAAGCGATTCTTCGGGAGGATGAAGCGCAAAAGCGGGGGCAGAGGCGCGAAGGCGGGCGCGGGAGCGGACGCGGAAGCCGACGCGGCCTTCCTCAGCCCGTCGTATCCCCCGCCGCCGGCGTCTCCTGCTTGCCGTTCTCCTTCCGCGTCGCGCGCGCGGCTGCCCCTGCGCGCAGCTTCGCCATCGCATCGAGCAGCGGGGCGAGCAGCATCTTCCCTTCCTGGATTCGCGCCGCATCGGATCGCTTGGCCCGGCTCGACACGTAGCGCCGCAGCCGCACCATCAGCTCCACCCACTCCGTCTCGGCATCCCGGCCTGCTTCGATGTGCGCGCGCTTCTCCGTGCGCGCCCGCTCGACCTCGGCGAGCAAGGCATCACTCTTGGCAATGGCCGCCTCCCACCGATCCAGCCAAATGATCGGCAGCTCGATGGCCGCCAGCGTGGCCGCGTGCTCGGGCGCGCGGAGCACGAGCAGGGCCTCGCGGCAGACACGGTTCTCGTCGGCGATCGGGTCGTCGACGTGCGCGAGGCCATTGGGAAAGGCGGCCTGGTGCAGGGCGAGGGCGCCGAGGAGGTTCGGGCTCACGCGGCGCCGCGACTCGACGCCGATGTACCCCTCGATGTGGCGATAGCCAGTATCGACCTCGTCGTCGGCGGCTTCGAGCTGCGCGAGCCGAGCGGCGCGCTCGGCGTGGGCGAGCACGTTCCCCGTCACGTGCGCGTCGAGCGCGTGGGTGACGTCCGCGCATTCGCCGATGTAGATGTCGAGCCCCGGCTCCGGCGGGCCGTTGGCGGCGCGCACCTCGAGGTTTTCCTTGATCTTCCTGACGATGTCGCGCTTCTCCGCGCGCGGGATCTGCTCCAAGCTGGCGCCCATGGGTCCTCGTGTTTCCCCCCCGAGTCTGCCGGCGAACGTAGCAGGCCTTCCCTTTCGAAGGCAAGAAGCGCATGGATGCGACGCGCACGAGGGGGAAACGTTCCTGGCGGCGTCCTCGTCGCGCTGGGAGGAGCCGGGGCGTGCTCCGGGGTGCGTCCGGGCGAAGCTAGGAGCGAGGGGGGAACGTTCCCCCGACGTCCTAGCGTGGCGAGGAGGAGGGTCCTGGCGTTGCCGGCGGGGTCCTGGGCGAGCTGGGAGGGGGGTCCTGGCGCTCCCGGCGGGGTTCCAGGCGAGCTGGGAGGAGGGGGGAAGGTTCCGAACTGCGTGATGGCCAGGCGAGGAGAGCAGCGGGGCCGTCCCCTAGCCTCTCCAGAGGAAGCGAGAAGGACGAGGGAAACGTTCCAGGGGCAATCCTCGCCAGGCGAGGTGCACGACGGGAGGCTTCCGAGCCCGGAGCCTCGTCACGCGTACGTGTACACCCGCCGCTCGTTCGCATCGACCCCGAGATACACCGCGCGATCGCATTCATTCGCCTTGCCTCGTGGCCGCGCGCTCTCCGGCGCCGTGCGGCGGTCGGCGGCGGCGTCCTCCGCGCGCAGGCGCTCGTAGTCGGCGACCGTCATCTGCCGGCTGTCGCGGAGCGGCCCGTCGATGTCCAATCGATCCACGAGCGCGGCGGCCTCCGGCGCCGTCCGGCCCGCGAAAAACTCCGCGCAGCAGCCGGATCCATAACTGAAGAGCCCAATGCGTCGCCCGGCGAGCTCCCGCGCTTGTGTGTTCAAGAGGGACGCGAGCGCGAGGTAGAGCGAGCCCGTATAGACATTGCCGATCCGGGACGGCAGGTCGAGGGAGGGCTCTACCTCCACCCCGAAGGACGCGTCGGCGGCCTGCTCGGTCGCGCCATCCAGCATGCGGCGGTGCCGGTGGGCCTTGCGGGCCATTTTCCCATAAGGGACGTGATAACAGGTCCGCACGAGTGGCTCGTCCGTGGCGCCGTCGAGGCGGCGCCACGCATCGTAAGCGCCTTCCAGGGCGTCGAGATAACATTGCACCGAATAATGCCCGTCGACGAGGGCCTCCTTGTGGTGGAGCGGGCGCCAGAAATCGTGCACGTCGCGCGCAAAGGTGCCGGTCTGGCCCACTTCGAGCGAGAGCAGCCGGGGTTTTTCCCGGACGAGCAGGGCGACGGCGCCCGCCCCCTGCGTCGGCTCGCCGGCCGATCGAAGGGGATATCGTGCAATGTCCGTGCAGACGACGAGGGCGGCGCGCCCGCGGGCCGAGCCGGAGGCGATCCAATCGACGGCGCTGAGGAGGCCGGCGGTGCCGCCAAAACAAGCATGCTTGGCCTCGAACATCCGGCACGCGCTCGGCAGCCCGAGCAGGCCGTGGACGAACGCGGCGACGGGCTTCGAGTGGTCGACGGCCGTCTCGGTGCCGACGATGCAGAGGCCAATCTCCGCAGGGCTCGCGCCGGATCGCTCGAAGAGGCGGCGGGCCGCGTTGACGGCGAGGGTGACGGGGTCCTCGTCGGGCGCGGCGATCGCCATCTGGCGCGTGCCAAGCCCATGGAGATACTTCGACGGCGGGACCCCGCGCGCTTCGGCGAGCTCGGCGAGGTCGACATACCCGCGGGGCACGCTCAAAGCGATCGCGTCGATGCCGACGTCGGACACGTTTTTCCAGGCATTCATGCGGCGCAGCCTAGAGGAGGCGCGTGCATACGCCGAGGAGACTCGAAGGAGGGTCGAGGGAGCGGAGGGGGAGGAGGGGTCTGTGCTTGGGGCCGCCGCGCCCGGGGCGCTGCCCCGGACCCCGCGGGGGGCTGTCCGCCCCCTCGACCCCGGACCAGCGAGGCGCTGGACCCAGGGTTGAAAACCTGCGCGGTGCGCAGGTTTTCAAACAGGCCGACGAAGAAGCCGGGGGGCCAGCCGAACTCGCAGCGCGGCTGTCTTGGTGGGCAACGCCGTTGCCAGTCTTGACCGGGCCTGTTCGATGAACTGCGCATCGCGCAGTTCATCGACCCTGGGTCCAGCGCCTCGCTGGTCCGGGTCCAGGGGCGGACAGCCCCGGTGGGGTCTGGGGCAACGCCCCAGCTCTGCGCCTTCCAGAAGCGTGGCCATCAGCCGTGAATTCGGATTCGCTTGGCGACGAGATCGATGAAGGCGACCACCTTCGGCGAGAGCTGGCGTGTCGTCGGGTAGAGCGCGTGCACGGGCACGGGGGCGGGTGTGCCCCATTCGGGGAGCAGGCGGCGCAAATGTCCTTTGCGAAGGCCGTCCGTATAGAGGTGCTCGGGGAGCCAGGCGATGCCGACACCCGCGAGGACGGCCTCGCGAATGAGCTCCTGGTCGTTCGCGGTCAGCCGCGGCGTGATACGAACCTCGCTCCGCTCGCCGCCGGATTCGAAGACCCAGACGTTCGGCGTCGCGTTGACACCAAAGGCGACGCAGGTGTGCTTCTGAAGATCGGCCGGGGTCTGCGGAGTGCCGTGTCGTTTGCAATAACTCGACGCCGCCACGAGGGCGGTCTTCGCCGTGCCGAGGTGGCGCGCGACCAGCATCGAGTCCTGGAGCGGTCCGGCCCGGATCGCCATGTCGAAGCGCTCTTCGACGAGGTCGACCCGACGGTCGGTGCAGACCATTTCGATTTGCACGTCCGGATGTCGCTCCAGGTATTCGGCGACGATGGGCCCCAGCATGTCGAACCCGAGCGGGACCGTCATGCGCAAGAGGCCACGGGGGGCTGCTTGCAGGCGACCGACGGCCTGCTCGGCCTCCTCGATTTCGCCGAGGAGGGACGCGGTGCGCTCGTAATAGATACGTCCTGCATCCGTGAGGCTGAGCTTGCGGGTCGTGCGTTGCAAGAGCCGCGCGCCCATCCGTTCCTCCAGCTCGGAGACCTTTCGGCTCACCGTCGACTTCGGGAGGCCCAGGTGCCGCGCCGCTGCGCTGAAGCTGCCGGCCTGCACGACGCGCACGAAGACGAGGATCTGGTTCAGGTCCATGTCGTTCCGGAGGTGGAACGGTCCTACCCGGAATCCCCCCCTAGTGCAAGGGCATGAACACCGGCATGGTCCGCACGCGTCTTCGACGACGAGGCGCTCGTGACGTGCATCCCGCGTGCGTGCGCGGGGCCCGACGAGCGCCAAAAAGGAGATTTCATGAGCGGTTCAAGGAACGCCAAGGTCGGGCTCGATGCGCTGCTGACGCCGGAGAGCTCCGTGCTCCTCCTGATTGACCATCAGCCGTATCAATTCGCCAATCTTCACAGCCACGAGCCGACGATGATCGTGAACAACGTCATCGGCCTGGCCAAGCTCGCCAAGGCGTTCGGCGTGCCGACCCTCCTGACGACGGTGCTCGAAGAGCGGGGCGGCTACCTGATCAAGGGGCTGCAGGACGTGTTCCCGGAGCAAAAGCCGATCAACCGGACGTTCATCAACACCTGGGAAGACCGCCGCGTCGTCGAGGCCGTGGAGAAGACGGGCCGAAAGAAGCTCATCATCGCTGCCCTCTGGACCGAGATTTGTCTCGCCATGCCGGTCATCCACGCGCTCGGCGAGGGCTACGACGTCTACATCGTGACCGATGCGTCGGGCGGCGTGACGGCCGAGGCGCACGATATGGCCGTGCGGCGTATGGTCCAGGCGGGGGCCGTGCCGATCACGTGGATGGCCGTGGGCGGGGAATGGCAGCGCGACTGGGCGCGCGAGAAGACGGTGGCGGGCATGGCCGATCTGCTGGGACAACATGGCGGCGCGACCGGCGTCGTGACCGCCTGGGAGTGGCAGCTCCTCGGGCTCCATCAGGCCAAGTAGCTCGCTCCGCGGAGCCCTTCGTCCCCTCCCCGCCGGCGTTCCTGCGTGGCGCCGGACGTCGCAAACCCCTCGCGTCCGGGGCCCATCCCAGGTAAGGCTCCCGGGATGACCCGCGCCCTCCGCTCGTCGCTCGTCCTCGCCGTCCTCGGAATCAGCGCCTGCAGCCCGACGACGTCGTCGATGGTCGGCTACGCCTCGGTCCGCGCCGACCGCGAAGCACGTTTCTTCGCGGTCGGCGATACCCTCGTGATGACGGTCCGCGACCCGCCGGGCGTGGTGCTCGTCCCCTACCCGCCCACGCTCGACGAGGGCCGCGTCGTCGTGAACGCCGGCCTCGCGAGCGTGGGCGACGGCGGCGTGCACGTCCATTGCTTCGACGTGGCGCAACTCGCGCCGCCCACCGATTGGCCCGAGCGCCTGTACTGGCGCGAGCCCGACCATACGCTTTCCCGCGTGGCCGAGGTCGATCGCAGCGACGCCGCGCGCGCGCTCGCAGCAAAGTGCCCCGCCGAGGTCAAAACAAGTCGCGCGTCCAGCCGACCGTGACGAGCGCGCCGAACCGGTGGGTCCCGAGGGTGTGGGTGGACGTCATGGCCCGAGGCGTGTCGTCGAACCAGTCCTCTTGCGTATAATACGTCGTGACCGTCGAGCGCGTGAGGTCCCCCTCGTACACCCCCATCAGCCCGAGCTCGACGTGATTCTGGCGGCGGCCGAAGATGTAGCTCGCGCCGACACGCGCGCCCGCGAAAGGCGTGGTTCCGTCGGCCCCCGGATCAGCGCTCAAGAAGCGGGCCCCCACGTTTTCATAGGCGTGGAGCCCGAGCGCGCCGCTCGCGGCGAGGCGCAGGCCGAAGGACGTGCGCCACGCGAGCCCCGCCGTCGCCCCGAAACCGGCATAATGCGTGAAGGCCTCGGTGCCGACTTCGGCAAACCCACCGGCCTCGAACAACCCCAGCCGATACCGCGCCTGGATGCCGAGCAGGCCGCCGCGATTGTAGCCGTCAAAAAGGCCCGTGTAGGCGCCCACCGCGACGTCGCGGGACGGCACGATGCCCGCCTTCGCGGCGTCCACGTCCACGGCATCCTGCGCGGCAGCCGGCGCGGCACAGAGCAGGAATGCAGCGCTGATCCCCAAGCACGTCTTCGACAATCGCGTTTTCATGGCAAGCTCCTCGTTCGTATTGCCCTGGCAATTCACGTGCCCGCTCGGCCTGCGAAGCATGCGTGGCGCGCCATGAGGCGGGTGCGAACGAGCTACCGCGCGTGATGTCGGGCGCGACACGGCCGTGCGCGCGTGGTGTGGCGCCCGTGGCACGTTCGTGATGAGGAGGAATCGAGGGGACGCGCCGCCAAACCCGGACCGGTGTGGGCGGTCCGCGACACGCGGACGGGGAACCGTATCGCCGCGGCACAGGGCGGGACACCCGCGCCATGGATGTCGCGATGATTCGCGCGCATCGCGACCTCGACGTCGCCGTGCAGAGCCTCCTCGGCCGGGCAAACCATCACGACGCAGCCGACAACATCACGTGCGTGCTCGTCGTGCCCCACCCAGGATGATTTCGCGCCCGGTGCCGTGCCGACAAACAACTTCCGTGTAAAATCGCCCCCGATGGCTGACGCACGCACCCACCTCGGCGACGCCCACAACTTCGGGCGCCGCGTCACGCGGCGCGACGGCCGCATCCTCAAGCCCCGCACGGTCTTCTGGGAGTGGCTCCTGCTCGCGGCAGAGAGCCCGCTCCGGCGCTTCCTCACCGAGACCGTCGAGCGGGAGGGGCTCGGCGCTGACGTGTTCGGCTTTCTCCCCGATCTGACGTTCTCCTCCCCCCGCGCGCGGGACGGCGGCGAGGTGGAGGCCGTCACGCTTTCGCCGCTGCCCGCGCCGTCGAGCGCCGCCCAGAAGCGTGAGCTCGCGCGGATCGTGGGCCGCTCGCTCGCGTTGTGGAGCTTCCTCGGGGTCGCCGATCTGCACTGGGAGAACCTCGTGCTCGGCGTCGATGGGCGCGGCCGCGTGGTGTTCACGCCGCTCGACGTGGAGATGATCCTCGCGGACCTGTCGCTCCCGACCGAAACGAAGCTCCTGCCGGACGCCGATCCCGAGGTCGCCGCGATCTGTCGCCACGCCGCCGGCGTTCGTCGCGCCCTGCCCTACCTCGGCAAGCCAGTCGACCCGGCGGATCTGGTCGCGATGGCGAGCGCCTACCAGAGCACGCTCGTCTTTCTCGAACGGCATGCGCGCGCGATCGCCGGCGTATTCGCGGGCCTCCCGGAGCTCGGGGAGATGCCCATCCGGGTGTGCCTACGCGGGACCGAAGAGTACGTGCGCGCCCGCCCCGCCTCGCTCTGGCCGCCGCTGCTCGACGCCGAGAAGGAGCAGCTCGCCCGCGGCGACATTCCCTACTTCTTCCAGCTCTACGGGCGCCGGGGTATTCACTGGTTCGGCAACCAAGAGCTGACCCGGATCGAAACCCTCCCGCTCGAAGGCGACGTGCCGCAGCTCGATCCGGTCCTCCAGGTCTCGCGCGGCTTCCGCTCGCCCACGCGAACCAAGCTGCGCGAGGACGGGCTCTTCACGTTGCTCGGCGCCTTCGACCACGGCTCCTTCGCCGGCAAGCACGAGGCCGACGGGCTCGCCGTCACCTTCAAGAAACGCGCGCTCGTCGTGAACCTCCCCGACGGCGAGGAGCTCGAATCCCGGCGCAACCTGAGCACGTTCGTCGGGAGCGTCTACTCGCCTTGTCGCTGCGGCGAGGTGCTCTCGGTGTTCGTCCCCGAGGTGACCGTCTGCGAAGCCACGACGCGCTGATCGCAGATCACGGCCCCCTGCCCCCACGGCGTGGTAACGTCACGCCGTGCTCCCCGCCTGTGACACCTGCCGCCGCCCGACCGTCGCCTGCGTGTGCGACCGTATCGTCTCGTACCCGACAGACCGCCGCGTATTGATCCTCCAGCACCCGCAAGAGCAGGACGCGCTGCTCGGCTCGGCGCAGATCGTGCTCGCGAGCCTGCCGCGGGCGCAGCTCGTCGTGGGCTTGAGCTGGCGCAACCTCGGCCACGCGCTCGGCGAGGAGGACGTCGACCCACACAAGTGGGCCGTCCTCTTCCCCGACAACGAGGCGCAAAGCGACGTCACCACGAGGCGCGGCGCCCCCCTCGATCCCCACGATCTCGAAGGAATCCTCGTGCTCGACGGGACCTGGTCGAAGGCGAAGACCCTGTGGTGGCGCAATCCCTGGCTGAACAAGCTGAACCGCATGAACCTGCGGCCGACAAAACCCTCCATCTACGGCCGGCTGCGCGCCGAGCCCCGGCGCGAGTACGTCTCGACGCTCGAATCCGTCGCAGCCGCCCTCACGCTCTGCGGGGAGAACCCAGAGATCGAGGCAGGCCTCTCGCGTGTCTTTCGCACCCTGATGCAGCGCGTCCGCGACGCGAACCTCGCACCGGAAGAGCGAAAGCTCCCGCGGCGGACCCGCCCCCCGCGTGGGCCCAAGCCGCCACGGCCAAACACGCCGACGGAGTGAAGCCGCAGAGCTGGGGCGTTGCCCCAGGCCCCACCAGGGGCTGTCCGCCCCTGGACCCGGACCAGCCAGGGGCTGGACCCAAGCTCGATGAACTGCGCGATGCGCAGTTCATCGAACAGGCCCGGTGAAGACCAGCAACGGCGTTGCCCACCAAGACAGCCGCGCTGTTGGTTCGGCTGGCGACCTGGGTTCTTCGTCGGCCTGTTTGAAAAACTGCGCGGAGCGCAGTTTTTCAACCCTGGGTCCAGCGCCTCGCTGGTCCGGGGTCGAGGGGGCGGACAGCCCCCCGCGGGGTCCGGGGCGGCGCCCCGGCGCGCGGCGCTTCCTTCAGCCGAGCGGCCCCTCGACGATCATCTTCACCCCGCTCGCTGGCCCTGCATTGGCCGCGCGCACGGCGCCGTTGTCGGGCTTCGAGGACGCGAGCCGCAATCGATGGCGCCGGAGCCATGTCCCGAGCACGAGTTTCATCTCGTAGCTTGCCATTGCCGCGCCGAGGCACCGCCGCGCGCCGCCGCCGTAGGGGAGGAACTCGAACGGCGAATACGAGCGGTCGAGGAAACGCTCGGGGGAAAACCGCATCGGCTCCGGGTAGACGTCCTCGCGGAAATGGGCGACCGAGATCGCTGCGACCACGCCTGTGCCGGCTGGCAGGTTGTAGCCCATCACATCGAGGGGCCGGAGCAGCTTGCGCGGGGCGGGCGCGGGCGCGAGTGGGAAGCGGCGGAGCGTCTCGTTGCACACGGCTTCGAGGTACGGGAGTTTTCCGAGCTTCTCCGGCTCGGGATCGGGCCCGAGGGATGCGAGTTCTTCGCGCAGGCGCCCGAGCGTGGCGGCGTTTTCGGGCCGGTGCAGCGCGTAGAGGGCCCAGGCGATGGCGATCGCGGTGGTCTCGTGCCCGGCGACGACGAGGAGGATGAGTTGATCGCGGATCTCGTCGTCGTCCATCGGCTCGCCGTCCTCGGTGCGCGCGGCGAGCAAGAGGCTCAGGATGTCCTCGCGTGGCCCTGTGGCGCGGCCTTTTTTGATGAGCTCGTCGAGCGCGGCGTGGAGGCGGCGGCGGCGCCCGAGGAACCGCGCGTAGGGGCCGATGCCCCCGAATTCGCGGCGCAGCGCGGGGAAAAGCGCGAGCAGCGGCGAGATGCCATTCGTGAACTCGAGCAAGAGCTTGGCCAGCGCGTCCATGCCGGCGCGCTCGGTCACGCCAAAGACGACCTGCAAGATCACGGCGAGCGAGAGCTCCTGCAGGACATCGGACATCGTGACGGTTTGCCCGACCTGGAAGGTGGCGGCGCGCTCCTCGGCGAGGCGCACCATCTGCTCGCCGTAGGCGCGCATGCGGGCGCCTTGGAACGGGGGCATCATGAGCTTGCGCGCCCGCTTGTGCGGGGCGCCGCTCGCGAGGATGAGCGAGCGGGGCCCGATGAAGACGCCGAGGTCCTGATTGAGGGGCTCGAACGTATCCGGATCGGCCGTGTAGATGGCCTTGATCCCGGCCGGATCGCCGGTCATGACGAGCGGGGGTTTGCCCGGGAAGCAGAACGGATCGCCGTACTTTTGCGTGAGCGGCTGCATGCAGCCGATCGGATCACGCATGTAGCGCACGAGGCTCGGGATGCTGGTGCGCGGCCCAGGCGGCAAGGTCCCCATCGCAGGATGATGCCAACTTCGACGCGGTACCACAACGCAAACCCACCCCCGCCGCGTGGCACGAAGGCGCTCGTCCCCCGCGCTGAAAACCGGCTACCCTTCGCCGCATGTTCGCCTGCGTCGACGTCGCCTACGCTCCCGACGACAGCTTCGCCGTCGCCGCCGGCCTGCTCTTCCGCCGCTGGGACGACGCGGCCGCCGCGGACGAGCGGACGGCCCGCATCGACGAAGTCGCCCCTTACGAGCCCGGCGCGTTTTATCGGCGCGAGCTGCCCCCGCTCCTCGGCTTGCTCCGCGCGATCGACCCGCTGCCCGAGGTCGTGGTCGTGGACGGGTACGTGTGGCTCTCGGCGGACGGGCGGCCGGGGCTCGGGGCGCGGCTCTTCGAGGCGCTCGGCGGCCGGGTCGTGGTCGTCGGCGTGGCGAAGACCGCCTTCCACGGCGACGCGCCGTCCGTCGCGGTGAAGCGCGGAAAGAGCGAAAAACCGCTCCACGTCACGGCCGCGGGCGCGACGCCGGACGAGGCGGCGGCGTGGATCCGCTCGATGCACGGCCCCCACCGGCTCCCGACGTTGCTCGCCCGCGTCGACCGGCTTTGCAGGGACGCGCTCACCCGATGAAAGACAAAGGCAAACGCCTCCGCATCACCTTGCGTGTCCTCACGGCCTCCATGCTCGTCGCCCTCTTCGTCTTCGAGGGGCGCGCGCTCCTCGGTCCCCTCACCCGCGTGTTTCCCCGTGCATGTGCGGCCGTGACGCCGTCGCCGCCCGCGGTGGAGACCACGCTCGTGCCCGCGCACGTGCTCGCCCAGGAAAACCTCTGCCAAAACGTCTCCGACGGCCATTGCGAGCGCCTCGCCGAAGGCGCCCACGTCTCCGGCGCCTGCACGGACGGGGCAATGGTAGGCGACTGGACGGTGAAGGACGCGGCGACGGGGGCCTTGCGCTGGTCCGGGCACTACGAGGGCGGCTGGGCGAGCGGCGTTTTCCAGGTTTGCGCCGACGCCACGCATTGCGACAGCTTCCGCATCGATCACCTGCACCTCGACGGCCCCGCGGTCACCTGGGAGCGCGACGGCGACCGGTGGATCGAGCTCTCCGGCCGTTACGAGCGCGGCCGGCGCGTCGGGCGATGGGTGCGCCGCATCGACGGCAAAGGCGCCGCCCGCTCCGCGCTGGTCCACGACGAGCAGGGCCTCGGCGCGAAAGAGTTTTTCTATTGCACCAACGGCAATCTCAAGGAGATCCGCGGCCGACACACGCTCGTGTACGACGCGCAGAATCACCTGCTCGCGGAGCGCGGCCCCGAGGGCCCGCTGCGGATCCTCGACGGCGCGGGAAGTGTGGTCCGGGACGCGCGGCCCGACGAGGAAACGACGCTCTGTCCCCTTCCCTGAGCTGCGCGGCCCGGGCCCGTTCTGGTACAAGGCCTCCATGCGCCCGCCGCGCTCCTGTCTTCGTGACGCCCGTCGCCGCGTCGGCCTCGTCGTGTCCCTCGTCCTCTCCGCCGGATGCGCCGGCCCCGAGGCCAGCAAACCCCCGGAGCCCGCGGCCTCCTCGTCCAGCGCCGGCGGGCCGCCGGCCGGGCCCCTGCACCTCGCCTACGGCCCCGATCCCTCGCAGATCGGCGATCTCCGCCTCCCGCAAGGCGAAGGCCCGCACCCCGTGATGGTGATCCTCCACGGCGGCTGCTGGTCGAGCGGATACGGCAAGGACCTCATGGACGGGATGAGCGAATCCCTCACGAAGGCAGGCTTCGCCACCTGGAACGTCGAATACCGCCGCCTCGGCCACGCCGGCGGCGGCTATCCAGGCACGCTCACCGACGTGGGCCTCGCCGTCGACGCGCTCCGCGATCTCGCCCCGACGCACCACCTCGACACGACGAAGGTCTTCGCCGTGGGCCACTCCGCAGGTGGTCACCTCGCCGTCTGGGTCGCCGCGCGTCCGAACCTCGCCGAAGGCCACCCGCTCCGCGGCGCCGACCCGCTCCCCCTCACCGGCGCCGTCGCCCTCGCCGGTGTCCTCGATCTCGCCGAATCCGTCGACCTCGGCGTCTGCGGCGGCGCCGCCGCAAAGCTCCTCGGAGGCAGCCCGACCGACGTCCCCGCGCGGTACGCCGAAGCCTCCCCGCGGGCGCTCCTGCCGCTCGGCGTGCGCCAGATCCTCGTGCACGGCGCGGACGACAACATCGTCCCCCTCGTGATGAGCACCCATTACCAGGACGCCGCAAAGGCAGCCGGCGAAAAAGACATCCCCCTGAAGGTCGTCGAAGGTGGAGATCATTTCGACATGATCGAACCCTCGTCGACGAAATGGCCCGACGTGTCGCAAGCGATCGTCGGCGTCGCAGCGCTCCCCTGATGGTCCCGGAAAGCTCCTCCGAACCCCCCCGTCCCCCGTCCCCCTCCCCGATGCCTCCGCAATGCTGACCCAATCCGCCATTTTCCTCGTCGCGGCCGTCGTCGCCGTCGCTCTCTTCAAGCGTATCGGGCTCGGCACCGTGCTCGGCTACCTCGCCGCCGGCGCGCTGATCGGCCCCTCGGGCCTCGGGCTCATCCACGACGTCGACCAGACCCTGCACGTCGCCGAGCTCGGCGTCGTCTTCCTCCTGTTCCTGATCGGCCTCGAGCTCCAGCCGAGCCGTCTCTGGACGATGCGAGGCACGGTCTTCGGCCTGGGCGGCGCCCAAGTCGCCCTCACGACCGCAGCGATCACGGGGATCGGCCTCCTGCTCGGCGCGCCCCTGCCCGCCGCCGTCGTCGCCGGCGTGGGCGTCTCCATGTCCTCGACGGCCTTCGCCACGCAGATCCTCGGCGAAAAAAACGAGCTCGGCGCGCCCCACGGGCGCAACGCCTTCGGCATCCTGCTCTTCCAGGACGTCGCCGCCATCCCCGTCCTCGCGCTCGTGCCGCTGCTCGGCCCCGCACCCGCCGCCACGACCGGCAGCCCCCTCACGCACGGTCTGGTCATCGTGGGCGTGATCGCGGGGCTCGTCATCGCAGGCCGATTCTTCCTGCGGCCCGCCTTCCGGTTCATCGCCGAGGCCCGAAGCCACGAGCTGTCCACGGCCACCGCGCTGCTCGTCGTGCTCGGCACAGCGCTCGTGATGGAGCACATCGGGCTCTCGATGGCGCTCGGCGCCTTCATCGCCGGCGTGCTGCTCGCCGACTCGGAATACCGGCACGAGCTCGAAGCCGACATCGAGCCCTTCAAAGGTCTGCTCCTCGGTCTCTTCTTCATGGCCGTCGGGATGTCCGCAAACCTGCGGCTGCTAAAGGACCGTCCCCTCGTCGTCATCGGCCTCGTGTTCGGCCTCGTCGCCGTCAAGATGACGGTCCTCTACGTGCTCGGCCGCATCACGAAGCTGAGCCAGCGCGGCGCCGCGAGCCTCGGAGCGTCGATCTCCCAAGGCGGCGAATTCGCCTTCGTGATCTTCGGCGTGGCCCGCGGCGCGACGGTGCTGAAGCCCGAGACGACCGAGCTGCTGGTGGTCGTCGTGACCCTCTCGATGGCCCTGACGCCGCTGCTCTTCGTCGCCCGCGACCGCATCCTGGCCCGTCTCGCCGCGGCCGACCGTCGCTCCTTCGATCAAATCTACGACGAAGGCAGCAGCGTGATCATCGCCGGTTTCGGTCGCTTCGGGCAGATCGTCGGCCGCGTCCTGCGCCTGAAGCGCATCGCCTTCACCGCCCTCGACGCGAGCCCCACCCACGTCGATTTCGTCCGTCGTTACGGCAACCAAATCTACTACGGCGACGCCTCCCGCGTCGACCTCCTCCGCGCAGCCGGCGCCGAGCGAGCGAGGCTGATCGTGCTCGCGATCGACGACATGGACGCCTCGATGCGCACGCTCCACGTGGTCCAATCCCATTTCCCCAACCTCACGATCGTCGCGCGCGCCCGCAACCGGCAACACGCCTACGCCCTGCTCGACGCCGGCGTGACCAACATCATCCGAGAAACCTTCGCAGGCAGTCTCGACGCCGCCCGCATCACCCTCGAAGCCCTCGGTCTCCCCTCCGACAGCGCAAGAGAAGCCGTCCGCAGGTTCGGCGAATACGACGAAGCCCAAGTCCGCAGAGCCTTCGTCCTCCGACACGACGAAAAAGCCCTCGTCGAATCCGCAAAACAATACGGCGCCGAACTCGAGCGCATCTTCGAAGAAGACGCCGCCCACCGAAACTAGGGCTGGGGCGCCACGCCGGGGCGCTGCCCCGGGCCCCGCGGGGGGCTGTCCGCCCCCTCGACCCCGGACCAGCGAGGCGCTGGACCCAGGGTTGAAAAACTGCGCGGTGCGCAGTTTTTCAAACAGGCCGACGAAGAAGCCGGGGTGCCAGCCGAACCCGCAGCGCGGCTGTCTTGGTGGGCAGGGGCGCCGCCGGGCGAGACCTCCAACGTACTTGCTGCCGTTGCGTGCGACGACCCTTGAGGTCTTGCCACCGGGCTCCGGTGGAAGAACTGCGCATCGCGCAGTTCTTCCATCCTCGGTCCAGGCCGTGCCTGGTCCGGGTCGAGGGGCGGACAGCCCCCGCGGGGTCCGGGGCAGCGCCCCGGCGCGACGCCCCCGGCGCAGCGGCGCCGCCGAACACGTGCCCTTGGGCGTCGACGGCGCGTGTTTGGCGGCGTGACGGGGGCCTCTGCTGGGCGACGGCCCGAGGCGCGCGGCCCGAACCCCTGGCATGGGCTCGACGCCTGGCTTGTGGGCCTCCGCGACGAGGGACGGCGGAGGCTGACGGTCCGTGTTCGGCAACTCGACACGCACCATCGGCCGCGCCTGGCCCTTGTTTTTGGGCTCGACCTCTTCCCTGGGAACGCGCTTCGCCCTTGTCCGGCGGCGGGACACGTCCTCTGTCGCGCCGACGTACCTTGTCTGGTTTTGTGCCCCATCCCCTGCGGCGGGGACGTGGGCTTGTTAGGGCGCCGAACAGACGGGGACGAACGCCGATGCCGCGTGTCGGGCATGCGCACGGGCAAGGGGCCGGATCTCCTCGATCGAGAACGGGCGGCCGACGGGCCCCGTCGCCACTGGAACCCGCAGCGCTGCGGCCTCGACGGGCACGATCGTCGCCGGTCTTCCCCTGGCTGTTCGATGAACTGCGCGTTGCGCAGTTCATCGACCCTGGGTCCAGCGCCTCGCTGGTCCGGGTCCAGGGGTGGACAACCCCTGGTGGGGCCTGGGGCAACGCCCCAGCTCTACGCCCTCCGGAGACAACCTCTGCTCAGGCTTCTGCCAATGCGAAGCGTGCCTGTCGGTTCGCGATGACACTGACGATGACGAGCTGACAGAAGTGGTAGAGCATGAGGGGGGCCAGGATCAGGCCGAGAGCTGGGTTTGCGCCGAAGATGATCGGCGCGAGGGGCACGCCGGTGGCGAGGGATTTTTTGGAGGCGCAGAAGAGACAGGCGATGGTGTCGGGGCGGTTGAAGCCGAGCAGACGGCAGGGGATCATCATCAGCGCGTAGATGAGGCCGAACAGGGCGATGACGCCGGCGAGGATGGCCACGATGCGTAGGGGGTCTTGGCCTTGCCAGATTCCTTCCATCATGGAGTCGCAGAACGAGTTGTAGACGATTGCGAGGATGATGGCGCGGTCGGCGAGCTTGATCTTTTTTTCGTTGCGTTGTGCCCAGGCGGCGAGCCAGTGGCGCGCGGCTTGGCCGACGAGGATGGGGAGCAGCACGAGCAGGACGATTTTTCCGATCACCGGCAGCAGGGGCATTGCTTCGCCGCTCGTCGAGAGAAACCAGGCCATCAAGAGGGGCGTCGCGAAGACCCCGATCAGGCTCGACAGGGTTGCGTTGAAGATGGCGACGGGCACGTTGCCGTGGGCGAGGGACGTCATCGCCACCGACGAGGAGACGGTCGAGGGCAGCGCGGCGGTGTAAAAGAAGCCGATCCAGACCTCTTGCGGCAGGAAGGCCTTCAGGGGCGCGCCGACGAGCAGCACCACCACCGGGAAGAGCACGAACGTGCAGAGTTGCACGCAGAGATGCAGCTTCCAGTGCTTGATGCCGGCCTTCATTTTTTCGGGCGCGAGGGTCAGGCCGTAGAGGAAAAAGACCACGGCGACGCCGTAGGTCGCGACCTCGTTCATGTGCAGGAGGCCGCCTGTCGCGCCGGGCCCGGGCATTACGAGGGCGAGGGCCACGACGGCGATCAGCGCGAGGAGAAAACCGTCGATCGTGAAGCCGCGGAGGGTCATGGCCTCGCCTCCTTAGCGCGTGGTGCGGCATGGGGAAAGCGCGCTGCCGGCGAAGCGGCTTTGCCAGGACGCGGTGAGGGCTGCCGCGTCCGCGACCGTCAGGATTCTGGCTGCGGCAGGATCTATCCCTCGGGCTTGCGGATGTGCGATATCGCTACGATGCGAACGATTCTCTTTCTCCTCCCGATCCTCGGCACCCTTGCGTGTGGGGACCTCCTCGATCAGGCGCCGCTCGGCACGCGGCAGGCTCGTTGTGACCTCCGCCCCGACCGGCCGCAGTGTACCGACATTCGTAACTTCAAGGGCCCCTCGCTCATCACGTTCGAGGGCGTCTGCGCGACGCTGAAGGCGGCGACGATGAGCGGATCGTACGAGGAGGGCGCGGTCTGCGACCTCTCGGATGCTTGGGGCGGCTGCCAGTCGAGCAACATCGACGGCCACGAGCAGACGAACTGGTACTACAAGGGCGACGACAAGTACCCGGACGAGGCGACCGCGAAGGCGGAGTGCGAGAGCGGCCAGACCTGGGTGCCGGCGGAGAACTAAAATTGTCTCTCGTGGCACAGTGCTTCTAGACTGCGCCGCACATGCTGCGCACTGTCAACGCTGTCCGGTACGTCACCCCGCTGCGCGAGGGAGGGTCCGTGCCCGCGCTCGTGGAGGCCGACGACGAGGGGCTTTACGTCGTCAAGCTCCGCGGCGCGGCCCAGGGGCCGAAGGCGCTCATCGCCGAGCTCGTGGCGGGCGAGCTCGCGCGCGCCGCGGGCCTCGCCGTCCCCGAGCTCGTGCTCATCACGCTCGACGCGGAGCTCGGCCGCGCCGAGCGGCACCGCGAGATCAGCGACCTGCTCGACGCGAGCGTGGGCTTGAACCTCGCGCTCGATTACCTGCCGGGCAGCGTCACCTTTGATCCCGTCGCGGGACCGACGCCGGATCCGGCCCTCGCCTCGCGCCTCGTGCTCTTCGACTCGTTCGTCACGAACGTCGACCGCACGCCGAAAAACCCGAACCTCTTGACCTGGCACCGAGCGATCTGGCTCATCGATCACGGCGCGTCGCTTTATTTCCACCACGGCTGGGGCCCCGCGGATCCGCTCGCCGAGAGCCGGGATCCGTTCACATTCGTGCGCAAGCACGTCCTCTTGCCCTGGGCGAGCAAGCTCGCCGAGGCCGCGGCGCACCTCCGGGCCTCGTGGTCGGAGGTGTTCCTCGCGCGGGTCGCGCAGGCGATCCCGGACGCGTTCCTCACGGACGACATGGGATTTGCGTCTCCCGACGCCCACCGCGCGGCGTATGGCGCGTGGCTCTCGGCGCGGCTCGCCGCGCTCCCCTTGATCCTCGCGGAGGCTGAGCGTGCCCGTGCCGAACTCGTTTGAGTACGCCATCGTGCGTGTCGTCCCTCGTGTCGAGCGGGGCGAATGCATCAATGCGGGCGTCCTCCTTCATTGCGCCGAGCATGAGTACCTCGGCGCGCGGATCGAGCTCGACGAGGCGCGGCTGCTCGCGCTCGCGCCGGACGTGGACCTCGACGCCGTGCGCCGCCACCTCGCGGCCATCCCGCGGATCTGCGAGGGCGGGCGCGACGCGGGGCCGATCGGGCTGCTCCCGCGGGGCGAGCGATTCTCCTGGCTCGTCGCCACGCGCAGCACGATGATCCAGACGTCGGCGGTGCACGTGGGCCTCTGCGACGCGCCGGACGTGGTGCTGGAACGATTGCTCGACAAGCTCGTTCGTACACCGCGTCCGCGGTGATGGGGGGGCCTTTGCGGTTTGCAGCAGGAGTCAGGATGGAATGTAGGATCTTCCTTTTTGTGGGCGTCGCCCTCGTCGCGGCGTTCGCGACCGGATGCGGGCCCGACATTGCGGCGATGTGCGAGGCGCGGGAGGCGTGTTTCGGCGGGAACGAGGCCGACCTCGACGCCTGCATCGTATCTTATGAGGCCTTCCGCGACGTGGCGTACGACATCGGCTGTGTCGAGGAGTTCGACATGTCTTTCGCGTGCAGGGAGCCCCTGCTCGCGTGCTCGACCCTGGACGGGGGGATCACGTGCACGTCGAACGCGGACTGCAGCCGCCAAGACGTATGCAGCGAGGGGACTTGCAAGCGGAACTCGTTTGATCTCCCCGATTCGAACCGGGACGCCTGCAAGGCGGAGCAGGACGCGTATCAGAGTTGCATCCGGTGAGGCAGGAACATGCATCGACGTCTCTTGGTGAAGCCCCTCCTTCTCCTTTCCCTCGTCGGCGCGTCGGCCGACTGCTCCCGTGCGCAGGTAATCTGCGAGCTCGTCTGCGATTGCATGCACTGCAATGATCAGGACGAGATCCTGGTGTGCGCACAATACTCCCACCAGGAGGACCTGGCAGACGCGTACGGCTGTGGTGAGGCATGGTCGGCGCTCTCGATCTGCATCGAGGAAAAAGGCACCTGCGACGAGATCGAGTTCACGACGATCGAAAACGGGATCGGGAACCGGTGCGGCGCAGAGCTACGGGGCCTCGACGACTGCATCAAGGCGGCGTCGGCGCACGGCGGCTTCCGTATCGAGTGAGCGCTCGCCGGCTGGTCCTTCGATTTCCCAGGCTGCGATCGGGGAGTGGTCATTCGAGTTTCCATCGTTGGGACTTTGCCTACCCCGACGGAAATTGCGTTCCTTTGGCGTCGAAGCGTCTATACTCGTGGAAGGAGCCAGGGATGAACCAGAAACACTTGCTTTTCGCGGGGCTCGGCCTCGTCTTGGTCCTCGGGACGGGGTGTGGGCCTGACATCGCGGGGACGTGCGAGGCGCAGGAGGCGTGTTTCGGCGGCAACGACGCTGACATCGACGCCTGCATCGCGTCGTACGAGGGGGCACGCGACACCGCGCACGGCATCGGCTGCGGGGACGAGTTCGACACGCTCGCCGCGTGCACCGAGCCCTTGCTCCAGTGCACGAGCAACCCCTCGGGGGGGACGTGCACGCAAAGCAGCGACTGCGGCGGCAACGCCATTTGCAACAGCGACGGGGAATGCGAGGTGAAGGCCTTCGCCATCTCCGACGCGGACGCCTGCGAAGCCGAGCGGAACGCGCTTTCGCGCTGCAATTGAAGGAGGTAGGAGCATGATTCGAACGATCCTCGTGAATGCCGCTCTCCTCCTGGGGCTCGCCTCCGCTTCGGTGGGGTGCTCCCGGGCGCAGGTCATCTGCGACATCATCTGTGAGTGCGAGCACTGCAGCGATGAGAGCGAGATCCAGACCTGCGAGCAGCTCGCGACGCAGGAGAACGTGGCGGACGCCTACGATTGCGGCGACGCCTGGGTGACCTATACGACGTGCGTCGAGGAGCAGGGCACGTGCAACGAGACGGATGCCCGCTACACGACCGAGAAGGACAACAACGACGTGTGCAACGACGAGCGGGACGCCCTCAACTCGTGCATCGACGCGGCCTCGGCACACGGCGGCGCGCGGTTCTAGCAGCCTGTGGAATGATCGTCGCGAGCGCCCCGAAGCTAGGGCGACGGAGCGAGGAATCCTGAAGGATTTCGAGCGATGTCGACCGACGATTCGGGGCGCGCAGCAGATAAGTCCACAGGCTGCTAAGCTAGCCCTCGTCGGCGCCCGCCATCCCGAACGCCCGCATCTTTCGCTTCAGCGTATTCCTATCGATCTCGAGCGCCCGCGCGGCGCGGCTCAGGTTGCCACCCTCCGCCGCGAGCGCGGCCACGAGCGCCGCACGCTCCGCAGCCTCGACCACGTCCCGGAGCGGCCGCACCCCGCTTTCGCTCCCGCTCCCGCCGTCGCTTCCGCTTCCGCTCCCGCTTCCGCTCCCGCTTCCGCTCCCGCTTCCGCTCCCGCTTCCGCTTCCGCTTCCGCTCCCGCTTCCGCTCCCGCTCCCGCTTCCGCTTCCGCTCCCGCTTCCGCTTCCGCCTCGGATCTCCGGGGCCAGATCCGACACGTTCACCACGTCATCGCAGAACACGGCCCAGCGCATCACCTCGGCCCTGAGCTCGCGCACGTTCCCCGGCCACACGTGGCTCGCGAGCGCCCGCATCGCCTCGCGCGTCACCCGCAGCCGCCGCCCGCCCTTTTTCCCCCGGATCTCCGCGAGGAACGACTCCACGAGCAGCTCCACGTCCCCTGGCCGCGCGCGCAGCGGCGGCACCAAGAGCGTCGCCCCGCGTAGCCGATAATAAAGATCCTCCCGGAACGCGCCCGCCTTCACCATCGCCCCGAGCTCCCGGTGCGTCGCGGCCACGATCCGCACGTCGACGTCGACCTTCCCCTCGCCGCCCACGCGCCGCAAGGTCCCCTCCTGCAGCACGCGCAAGAGCGCCGCTTGCACCCGCGGCTGCATCTCGCCGATCTCGTCGAGGAAGAGCGTCCCGCCGTGCGCCTGCTCGAACACGCCGCGGCGCCGCTTCCCCGCGCCCGTGAACGCGCCCGCCTCGTGGCCGAAGAGCTCGCTCGACAGCACGCCCTCCGCGAACACCGAGCAGTTCTCCGCCACGAACGGGCCGTCCTTCCGCGGCGAGAGCGCGTGGATCTCCCGCGCGCAGAGCTCCTTGCCCGTGCCCGTCTCCCCGAGCACCAGCACGGGCGCGTCGCTCGCCCCCACCCGCTCGATCTTCGCCCGCAGCTCCACCATCGGCGCGCTCTCGCCGAGCAACGACGAGGCGCCCTTTTGCGCCGCGGCCCGGAGCCGGGCGAGCTCGTCGCGCAGCGCGCGGATCTCCGGGAAGCCCTCGATGTCGAGGCGCACCTCGCGCACGGCCTTCGGGTGCGGCACGGGCACGAACGCGGGCGGGATCACCTGGAGCATCCGCGCGGGCAAGAGGCCCGCTTGCACCAGGATCACCCAGAGCGTCTGCGCTTGGGGCGTGCCCGCCGAGAGCAGGACGTCGAGCGCCACGTGCGAGGCCAGAAGCTCCGCCTTCGCCCGCCCCACGAGCGGACCGAGCGCGCGGAAGAGCATCCCGTAATCGGAAGGGTCGGTGACGGGCACGATCACGAGCTCGACCTTGCCGATCCGCGCCTCGATCGAGCGGCAGAGCGAGCGCGCGGGCGCCTCGCCCTCGGGGATCGTCAGCACCCACGCGACCTCGTAGCGGCTCTCGTCCTGATCGAGCAGCCGCAGCACCGGCCCCCGATCACTCGACGGCCGCGGCGCGTGGTGGGACGGCGCCCTCCCCGTCACCCCCGCATCCGACCACGTCAGGAGCGCCCGCTTCACCTGGTGCATCGTACACCATCCATGGTGCGCCATGCACCGTCCTTCTGATGCGCCGTGCACCACCTCGCCGCAGCCACCCCCGAAATTCCCGCGAAATCTGGCTGGCACGCTTTCCGCATTAGGGGTCTGCGAAGTCAATCAACGCGCAGTTCGAGATACCAGCCATGGGCACTTCTTCTCTCCCCCAACCGACCCTTCCCCCGCACGCCCGCATCTTCGCCCGCCCCGATGTCTGGATGGAGGGCGACGCCATCACGCAGTTCACGCGCGTCGCCGAGCTCCCCGGCTGCGTGCGCGCCGCGGGCATGCCCGACCTTCATTCCGGACGCGGGCCCATCGGCGCCGCGTTCGCCTTCGAGGAGCGCGTGCTGCCGTACCTCGTCGGCGGTGACGCCGGGTGCGGCGTGCTCCTCTTCGCCACGACCGCCTCGCCGCGCGCCGTGGACAAACTCGAGCGCCGCGTCCGTACCGCGATGGACGAGGACCTGCTCGAAGACTGCGACCCCCTCGAGGTCTTCGACGCCTGCTGGCACAAGGGCGCGAAGGGCCTCACCGAGGTCGCGCACGTGCCGGACGACATCGCCGCGATGGCCGAGCGCGAGTGCGCGCTCGACCTCGTCCCGAGCGGGGATCCCGCGGCCTACCGCGATCCTTCGCACGGCCGCGCGCTCGGCAGCATCGGCAGCGGCAACCATTTCGCCGAGATCACGCGCGTCACCGAGGTGCGCGACGAGGCCACGGCGGACGCGATGGGCCTCGAAAAAGGCGGCCTCGTCGCGCTCGTGCACACGGGCTCGCGGGGGCTCGGCGCGCAGATCGGGCGCCGCTACGGCGACGCCACGCTCACGGGCGAGGCGATCGACGTCTACCTCGCGGATCTCGCGGGCGCCGTGCGGTTCGCGCAGGCGAACCGCTTCCTCGTCGCTTGCCGGCTGCTCCGCGCGCTCGCGGCCTTGCGCCGGGACAAGGTGCGCGGCGTCCTCGACATCGTGCACAACACGATCCGGCGCGAGGACATCGCGGGTTGCCCCGTGTGGATCCACCGCAAGGGCGCCGCGCCCGCGAGCCGCGGCGAGGCCACGGTCGTGCTCGGCAGCCGCGGCGCGCCTTCCTGGGTGCTCCTCGGCCACGGGCACGAGGGCGCGCTCGCGTCGGTCGCGCACGGCGCGGGCCGGCGCATGACCCGCACCGAGGCGCGGGCCAAGCTCGCCACGCGGTACAAGCGCGCCGAGCTCGGCCGCACGGCGCACGGGGGCCGCATCGTGTGCGACGACGCGGACCTGCTCTACGAGGAGCACCCCGACGCCTACAAGCCGATCGAGCCGGTCGTCGCGAGCCTGGTCGACGAGGGCCTCGCCGCGCCGATCGCCTCGCTCGTGCCGCTCGTCACGGTGAAGCAATGAAAAGGCTCGTCGTGCAGGTGACGGCCGGCTACGGGCCCGTGGAGGTGCGCAGGTTCGTCGCGCTCCTCGCGGCGCGGCTCGCGGACGCGTGCGCGGCGCGTGGCCTCGTCGTCGAGGAGACGGTGACCCACGGCGACGAGTTGTCTCCCCTCTCGGTGGAGCTCGTCGCCGCGGGGGATCGTGCGCTCCTCGAAGGCGAGGTCGGCACGCACGCGCTCGTCGCGCGGAGCAAAGGCCGCGGAAAAGCCGCCCGCAAGCGCTGGTACGCGTCCGTCGTGCTGCACGAGGACGAGGACCTCGGCGCGGACGACGGCGCCGCGATCGACCCGCGCGACGTGGAGGTGACGACGATGCGAGCGAGCGGCCCCGGCGGGCAAAACGTGAACAAGACGGAGACGGCGGTCCGCGCGAAGCACGTGCCGACGGGGATCGTCGTGCGCGTCGCGGACGAGCGATCGCAGCGGGCGAACCTGCGGCGGGCGCTCGCGCGGATCGCGGCGCTGCTCCGGGCGCGGTCGGCGCGCGCGGCGGCCGCGAAGGAGGCCGCGCGCTGGTCCTCGCACGCGCGGCTCGAACGAGGCGCGCCGGTGCGCTCGTACGCGCTCTCGCAAGAGGGCGCGCTCGTGGAGACGTGATTCCTCAGGGGTGAACGATGCGAAAAGACATGTTCGAGCTCATCATCGAGCGGCCGCGGTACGACTGGGGCCGCGGGCGCGGCGCGGGCAAGGGGCGCTACGCGACGCGCATGAAGGCCGATCCCGAGGCCGCGCCGCTCAAGGAGGGCATGAAGTATCGCGGCCGCACGCGGGATCTGAACGAGAACCTCGCCCCGCTCCGGCGCTTCCTCGCGCGCCGCGTGGGCCGCCCGTGGGACGCCGTGTGGTCGGAGATCCGCGCGTCCCTCTCGCCGAACAGCGCCGTGCAGAAGCACGTCTTTGATCACGTCCTCCAGTTCGTCGAGCGGAACCCCGTCCTCATCGACGGCATTCCCTACGCGCCCGACGGCCGCGGCCCGCGGCGGGAGGAGTTCTTCCCGCTCCGCAGCCATGGCCTCTGGCAATCCTTCTATGTTTGTCCGCGGACGGGCCTGCTCCGCTCGGCCGCCGAGGCGCACCGCCGTAAAAAGCGCGCTCCTCGGGCATGACGTCGTTGTCAGGGAGGCGACGCGTGCACGCCGCGCGCTGTCCTCCCCGTCCCCGGGCGTTGGTCACAGGCCGGCGGTGGCACCTTTTTTGCCGACCGCGGGCCCGCGCGACGCGCTTTCAGGAGGACTTTGCATGCTTCGACTTCCCTACCTTGCCTTCGCCTCGACGCTCGCCCTCACCGGCTGCACGGGCCTCTCGCTCGGCGAGAACAACCCGGGCCAGGACACCTGGCTCGGCAACGGCGCCATCGCGGTCGACGACCGCACCGAGACGTCCTTCGTCCTCGCCAGCGACACCACGAACGCGGCTGAGCCCGGAAAAATCCCCGCGAGCACGCTCTTCGCGATCGACCCCGACACGGGCCTCGTGCGCGAGGCTGCCAACCTCACCGGCCGCGACGATCCGCGCCTGCTCTTCCCGGCCTCGGGCCTGCTCGTGATGAGCGAGGCGAGCGACAAGGATCGGCTCGATCTCTACGATCACGAGACGCTCGTGCTGAAGAAGAGCGTGGACCTCGACGTCCGGTACAACGGCACCCGCATGAGCCCGAGCCGCAAGTTCATCGGCGTCGCGGACAACACCTCGGAGAAGACCCCGATCCACATCCTCGAAGCCGACACCCTCGACCGGCACGTGATCCCGCACGACGGCGAGGGGCTCGAAGCGATGTTCCTGAACAAGAGCGACACGCTCGTGGCGATCGTCTTCTACGATCAAAACACGCCCGCCCCGCGCGCGCGCCTCCTCGCGTGGTCGATGCAGGAGGTCGTGAGCCGCGAATTCGAGGTCGAGGCGGGCGGCTCCTTCTGGGCGGCGCCCCTGTTCGACATCGAGGTACCGAACATCACCGCGGACATCGGAGCCTCGTTCACGTGGGTCGGCATGAGCCCGGACGACAAGTACATCGTCTTTCCTGTCCGCAAGGCCGAGGTCCAACCGAACGACGCGATCGTCTACACGAACGAGCTGCTCGTGCTCGAACCGGCGACGAAGGCGCTGCGCGAGGTCCCCGGCGCGCGTGGCCCCGTGGGCTTCACGCCCGACGGCTCGACGATCGTGTCCTACGGCGATCAGGACATGAACGGGAACCAGGAGCTCTGGCTCGTCGATGCCGCGACGCTCGACGTCGATCCGGAGCCCGTGACGATCGAGGGCGGCCTCTCGTACTTCGTGAGCCGCGACGGCAATTTCGTCGTCGTCGCCTCTTCGGACGGCGATCAGCGGCTCGTGCTCTACGACGTGGACCAGGACAAATCCACGCAGATGGAGGGCCCCTCCGTGGGCCTCACCGAGTTCGTGAGCCGCGTCGGCCACAAGGAGATGTGGGCCGTCGACGATCAGTCGCTCTTCCGGCTGGATCTCGCGGCCGGCGAGATCACCGAGGTGAAGACGACGTTCACGCCCGAGCACGTGAACATCCTGCCCACGCGCGACCGGCTCGTGCTCGACGACGCGGACTCGAACGACATCGTCTTCTTCGACCTGAAGGAGAAGAGCGTCAAAACGATCGTCGCGCTCCCGGTCGGCCAGCCCTCGCGCTGAGCCTGCCCGCAGGCTAGCGTGGGCCCATGCGAAAGGTCGTGATCCATGGGCCCGGCAGCTACGATCGGTTGAAGCTCGAAGAGCACCCGGATCCCAGCCCGGGTCCCGGCGAGATCCTCGTCGACGTCGAGGCCGCGGGCGTGAACTACGCCGATTGCATCGTGCGCATGGGCCTCTACGAGTCGGCGAAGAAATACGTCGGCTGGCCCATCACGCCCGGCTTCGAGGTCGCCGGCAAGGTCGCCGCGCTCGGCGAAGGCGTCGCAGGGCCCGCGCCGGGGACGCCCGTCTTCGCGGTCACCCGGTTCGACGGTTATTCGAGCCGCGCCGCCATCCCCGCACACCAGGTGTTTGCCCTGCCGAAGGGTTTTTCCGTCGCCGAGGCCGCGGGCTTCCCCTCGGTGTTCCTGACCGCGTATTACGCGCTCTTCGAGCTCGCGAACGTGCGCCGCGGCATGAACCTGCTCGTCCACTCGGCGGCGGGCGGCGTGGGCAGCGCGCTCGTCGAGCTCGGCAAGATCGCGGGCTGCCGCGTGGTCGGCGTCGTCGGCGCGAGCCACAAGGTCGCCGTCGCGCGCAAGCTCGGGGCCGACGCGGTCATCGACAAGAGCGTCGAGCCGCTCTGGGCCGTGGCCGAGCGCCTCGCGCCCGAGGGCTACGACGCCGTGTTCGACGCGAACGGCGTGGAGACGCTCGGCGAGAGCTACCGCCACCTCGCCTCGGCCGGAAAGCTCGTCGTCTACGGCTTCCACACGATGATGCCGCGCAAGGGAGGCCGGCCGAACTGGCTCAAGCTCGCCCGCGACTGGCTGCGCACGCCCCGCTACAACCCCCTCGACCTGACGAACGACAACAAGAGCGTGCTCGCGTTCAACCTCTCCTACCTCTTCCACAGGAAGGACTTGCTCGAGGAGTACATGACGAAGCTCGTCGGCTGGATCGACGAGGGCCGCATCACGGCGCCGCCCGTGACGACGTTCCCCGTGGAGCGCGTGGCCGACGCGCACCGCGCGATCGAAGGCGGCGGCACCGTCGGCAAGCTCGTGCTCACCTTCTGAGCGCTTCTTCGAGCAGCCGGGCGCTCTCGGCCTTGCCCGCCTCGCGCGCCCAGTCGAGCGCCGTCTTGCCCGTCCCGTCGTCGGCGCGTGGATCGGCGCCGAGCGCGAGCAATACGCGCACGGTCTTCGTGTCGCCGTTGTAGGCCGCGAGGTGCAGCGGCATCCAGCCGTAGCTCGTCGTCGCGTCGATCGGCACGCCGGCCGCGACGAGCAGCTCCACGACCTCGGCCTGGCCCGCGCTTGCCGCCGCGAGCAGCGCCGCGCTCCCGTGTTTTCTCGGGTCCACGCCGCGCGCGAGCAGCCACGGGATCACGTCCACGCGCCCCGCGGTCGCGGCCCCTTCGAGCGCCTCCGTCTTGTCCGGATCGAGCCCGCGATCCACGAAAAACGCCGCGAGGTCGAGCTTCCCGCGCCGCGTCGCCTCCTCGAAGGCCCGCGGCTCGATCGGCGCGCCCGCCTCGACGAGCTGCCGCGCGATCCCCGCGTGTCCACCCGCGGCCGCCGCCGTCACCGCGTTCTCCTTCGCCCTCGCGTCCCGCGCGTCGAGGCTCGCGCCGCCGTCGATGAGCGCCTCCACGACGCTGATCTCTCCACGCGCGGCCGCCTCCACGAGCGGCGTGCGGCCCGTGAGCTCGTCGGCGGCATCGGGATCGGCGCCGCGCTCGATCAAAAGCTCGGCGACGCAGTCGTGCCCGTTCATGATCGCGAGCATCAACGCCGAGGCCGTCCCTTCGAGCACCTCGCGATCGACGCTCGTCGTGTACCTCCGCGTCGCGTCCACGTTCGCCCCACGCGCGAGCGCGTCCTTCACGCGCGCCTCGTCGCCGCGTCGGGCCGCATCGAGCAGCTCCTCGTCGAGCGTCATGTCCGGGATCTTGTTCGATCGAAGCGAGGGTGGGAAGCCGTTCCGCCGAGCGGGCTCAGCTTCCGAGCGCTTTTTCGAGGGCCCCGACGAGCTTCTCGTCCTCGGGCTCGACGGCCGACGGGAAGCGCCCGAGGACCACGCCATCCTTGCCGACGAGGAATTTCTCGAAGTTCCACTTCACCTCGCCCGCCGGCGCGGCCTGCGTGAGGAACGTGTAGAGCGGATGCTTGTCGCTCCCCTTCACGGTGATCTTCGAGAACATGGGGAACTTCACGCCGAACTTGCTCGTGCAGAACGTGGCGATCTCGGCGTCGGTGCCGGGCTCCTGCGCGCCGAAGTCGTTCGAGGGGAAGCCGAGCACGGAAAAGCCCTTCGCCTCGAAGCGCTCGTGCAGCTTCTCGAGGCCCGCGTATTGCGGCGTGTAGCCGCACTCCGAGGCCGTGTTGACCACGAGCACGACCTTGCCCCGGAAGTCGCCGAGCGAGCGCTCCTCCCCGAAGATCGTCTTCATCTTGAAATCGTGCAGGCTCCCCTTCGGGCCCTCCTGGGCCGCGGCTCCCCCGGCCGGATCCGTCCCGGCTTTTGGTGACGTCGGAGGTTGCGAGCCACCGTCGCAACCGACGAGCGCCGCGGCCCCCACGAGCACCGCAAAGACGACCGATCCAACCCGAAGGCTCTTCATGGCGCCTGCTTAGGGGGCGCGTGGTGGGTACACAAGGGGCATGGGGGGTCGCGCAGCCCAATCGTCGAAGCGCATAGACGAAGGGCCGCGGGTCGAAGATGATGCCGGTATGCCCTCCCTCCAATCCGGATCACTCACGATCCATTGGTCGACGCGCGGGGACGAACACGGCGAGCCCCTCGTGTTCGTGCACGGCAACTGGACCACGAGCCTCTTCTGGCGCCCCGTCTTCGACCGTTTGCCCGCGCGCTACCGCGCCGTCGCACCCGACCTCCGCGGCCGGGGGCAGACCCGCGCCGAGCCACATGATTACAGCGTCTCCCGCCTCGCCCAGGACCTCGCCGTCTTGATGGACGCGCTGGGCTTACCCGCGGTGCACCTCGTGGGGCATTCGCTCGGCACGGCCGTGGTCCTCGAGCTCGCGCTCGCCGATCGTGCCCGCGCCCGCTCCCTCACGCTCGTCGCGCCCGCCTGGCCCGACGGCATGCCGCGCGCCTACCACGTCCCGGACCGCCAGCGCCTCGCCCAGGAGAACCTCGCCCTCTTCGCCGCCGCGTTCCGCGGCATCGCGCCCACGGCGCCGAACGACGCGTTTTTCCAGGAGCTCGTCGCCGCGAGCCACCAGCAAGCCCCCGAGGCGACGATGGCCACGCTCGACGCGCTCCGCGATTGGGCGCCCGGCGAGCGGCTCCGCGCGCTCGCGGGCGTGCCAGCGCTCGTCGTCAGCGGCGCGCGCGACATGCTCTCCACGCGCGAGGTGGGCGCGCGGACCGCGGATCTGCTCGGCGCGCGCCACGAGGTCGTCCCCGACGTGGGCCACTCGCCGAACCTCGAAGCGCCCGAGACCCTCGTCGCGCTCCTCGATTCCTTCGTGAAGGCACCTGCCGGAGGCTGAGCTCATGCTCGATCGTGTCGTCCCGCCGCTCGATCCCGCCGTACCACTCGCGAACGAGGCGCGGTCCTTGGCCGACCTCTTCTTGCGCCGCGCCGCCGCCACGCCGACGGCCGTCGCCTGGAAGGCGAAAAAAAACGGGGAATGGAGGTCCACGACCTGGGCCGAGTTCAAGGCGCGCGCCATGGCCCTCGCGACCTTCCTCGCGAAGCGTGGCCTCGCGCCCGGCGACAAGATCGGCATCGTCGGCAGCACCCGCCCCGAGTGGTGCATCTGTGATGTCGGCGGGCAGCTCGCCGCGGTGGTCACGGTCGGCGCCTACCCCACGCTCGCCCCGGGGCAACTCGCGTACGTCCTCGATCACGCGGACGTGCGGGTCGTGTTCGTCGAGGGCAAGGACGAGGTCGAGAAGATCCTCGCCGTCAAGCACGAGGTCCCGAAGCTCGAGCTCGTCGTCGTGTGGGACACGCGGGGCCTCGAAGAGACCTTGCGCCAGCATGCGTGGCTGATGGGCTGGGACGAGGCCCTCGAAGCGCCGGGCGACGCGTCCCTCGTCGCGGCCCGCGTCGAAGCCATCGACCCCGACGACACGGCGCTCTTCATTTACACGAGCGGCACGACCGGCCCGCCCAAGGGCGCGATGATCTCGCACCGCAACATCCTCGTGACGCTCGGGGGCGTCCATTTCAACGCGTTCTCGCGCTCGGACATCTCGCTCTCGTTCTTGCCGATGGCGCACGCGGCCGAGCGGATCCTCGCGTTTTGGGGCCGCATCGATTTCGGCATCGCCACCGCGTACGCGACGAGCGTGCCCGCGGTGCTGGAGGAGCTCAAGGAGGTGCGCCCGACGCTCTTCGGCAGCGTCCCGCGCATCTTCGAAAAGGCCTACGCCCGCATCCAGACCGAGGTCGACAAAGCCCCGCCGGCGCGAAAGCGGGTCTTTCGGTGGGCTGAATCGGCGGCCCTCGCGGTCGTGGAGGCCTGGCAACGCGGGGACGAGCCGTCGCTCCCGGCGCGGCTCGCGCATCGCGTGGCCGACAAGCTCGTGTTTTCCCGGGTCCGCGAGGTGTTCGGCGGCCGGGTGAAACGTTTCATCACGGGGGCGGCGCCGATCCCGCGGCCGATCCTCGCGTTTTTCTGGGCGGCGGGCCTTCCCATTTACGAGATGTACGGCATGACCGAGGCCACGGTCGTCACGCACGGCAATCGCCCCGATCAGGTCCGCCTCGGCTCCGTTGGCCGCGCGCTCCCGTTCGTCGAGGACAAGATCGCGGAGGACGGCGAGATCCTCGTGCGTGGCCCGAACGTGTTCAAGGGGTATTACAAGAACCCCGAGGCGACGCGGGAGATGATCGACGAGGAGGGCTGGCTGCACACGGGCGACATCGGCAGGAAGGACGCGGATGGTTTCGTGTTCATCGTCGATCGCAAAAAACACCTCATCATCACGTCGGGCGGGAAAAACATCAGCCCGGCGAACGTGGAGAACGAGATCAAGGCGAGCGACACGTTCATCAGCCAGGTGCACGCGCACGGCGACCGGCGGCCCTATTGCACGGCGATCGTGACGATTCACCCGCTCGAAGCCGTGGAATGGGCGAAGGCGCGTGGCCACCTCGGGGACGCGCAAGCCGACGCGTTACGCCGCGCCCTTCTGGCGAGCCCGCTCTCCCGTCCGCCGGGGCTCGCGCCGGTGATGGAGAAGGCCACGACCGATCCGGAGGTGCAAAAGCGGATCGCGTCGGCGGTCCGCCGCGCGAATACGAAGCTCGCGCGCGTGGAGGGCATCAAGCGGATTCACCTGCTCGAACGGGATTTTTCCCTCGAGGAGGACGAGGTGACGCCCACGCTCAAGGTGAAACGCAAGACCATCGAGAAAAAATTCGCCCAGGTCTTCGACCGGCTTTACGAGGATCCGGGGTTCGGGATTTTGATCGAAGAGGAATGAGCGAGGGACGCTCGCCGCGCCCCCGGGGTCATCCGTCGACGGGTGCGGCGAGCCAAACTTCGAGGTCCGGCGTGGACAGGTCGAGGACCGCATCCACGAGCCGGAGTCTGTTCTCCCGCTTGCCGATCCGCAGGGCCAGGCGCGCGCATTCCTCTGCGGACAACGTCCGCCCGAGGCGCCGCTCGATCAGGCTGGCGGCGACCTCGATATGTCCGAGCTTCCGTCCTTCCTCTCGACCCTCGCGATAGATCCAGTTTTTCATGACGAGCACCCTCGGCAAACAGGAGCGTATCACACGGCGCAGCGTGGTGTCACGCCTGTTGAGCCGGGCCAGGACGGCCATCGCGACCCCCATCTCCTCGAAGCTCTCCGCCGAACTGCCCTCGCGGAGTCTATCGAGGATTCGCCGCATCTTGGCCGGATCCGCGTCCCGGGCGAGCGGCGTGAAGAGCGTCCACAGCGGGCTCGCGGATTCGGCCGCCCTGCGTTCGAGCTCCGCCACCGTCCGCTGATAGACCGGCTCGATCCGAAAACGCACCCCGGAAAAACCCGTTTCCTCGGACGAGGTGCGATACTCCCCCTCCTCGGGCCAGGGGCTGAGCATTGGTCTCATCGCAAGCCGCCGCGCCGGGGCGCTGCCCCGGGCCCCGCGGGGGCTGTTCGCCCCTCGACCCGAACCAGGGCCAGCCCTGGACCATTTGGGGAAGAACTGCGCGATGCGCAGTTCTTCCCACAGGCCGTTCGTTGCCGGCTGAACCGTCAGCGCTGCCGTCTTGGCTGGCGGGGTCGCTCGTGGTCTTGACTCGGCCCGTTCGATGAACGGCGCGATGCGCAGTTCATCGAACCTCGGTCCAGCGCTGGCGCTGGTCCGGGTCCCGGGGCGGATAGCCCCGGGTGGGGCCTGGGGCAACGCCCCAGCGAGGCGGCCCCGAGATGAGACCAATGCTCAGGGCCAGGGGTCGTCCCGACCGGACAGGAGCACGACGACGCTCTCGATGCACGGAAGCCTTCGCACCCCCTTCGCGCGCGCCTCGTCCCGCAGCGCCATGGCCGTCATCACGTGGTATTCGAAGACCCGCCATGGCAGGTCGCGCGGCATCACGAGCGACCATTCCACGTGGAGCAGCCGCTCCTCGCTCCCCGCCTTGACGAGCAGCGCCCGATCGAGCCGCCGCTGGCGCGAGGTGAGCTGCGTCTCGGACCACGTCGCCGACGTGATCGGCGCGCGTGTCTTTGAAAATGCCCTCGCCAGGGCCAGCGGGAGCTTTTGCGACACGTGGCGCAGGGTCAGGTCGACGTCGTCGTCGCCGTCCTCCTCGTCGTCCTCCTCGTCGTCCTCCTCGTCGTCCTCCTCGCTCCCCGCCATGCCCGGGCCCTGAGCGAGCGCCGTGCCCGACGAGAATCGCGGGGAAACACCGCGCGACGTGATCGAAAAAGCATGGCGCCGCCATGGCGCCCGACCGGCGGCGCCACCTCCCCCGTCATGCTGCGCCGCAACATGAAATTCCTTGACGCCCCTCCCCGCGCCGCCCTACGCTGACCGGCGACTGGCTGCTCGATCCCCTATCGATCAGCTCAGCCCCATTTTACGCCCTGCTGCGGGCGCGCGCCCCCGGCAGGGGCTCGATCTGCCTGCGCGTACCGTTGTGCGCCGCAGCATGACGGAGGACGGAAGTGATGCGAGGATTGTCCGGCAAGAAGGTGCTCATCACGGGGGCGGCGAGCGGCATCGGTCGCGCCACGGCGACGCGGTTTTACGAGGAGGGCGCGGAGCTGCTTCTGAACGACGTCGTGCCCGCCGAGCGCGCCGACCTCGCCTCCGCCTTCCCCGAGCGCATGACCTACATCCCGGCCGACGTCGCGCGCCCCGAGGGCCTCGCCGCCCTGGAGCAGGCCGTGCGCGACAAGAAGGGCATCGACGTCCTCGTCAACAACGCCGGCATCACCCGCGACAAGAGCCTCGCCAAGCTCTCGGCCGAGGACTGGGATCAGGTCATCGCCGTCAACCTCACCGCCGTCTTCAAGCTCTGCCAGATGGCCGCCGCCTTCATGAAAGAGCAGAAGAGCGGCGTCATCCTGAACGCCGCCTCCGTCGTCGCCCATTACGGCAATTTCGGCCAGGCGAACTACGTCGCCACGAAGGCCGGCGTGATCGGCTTGACCAAGACCCTCGCCCGCGAGCTCGGTCGGGCCGGCATCCGCGTGAACGCCGTCGCCCCGGGCTTCATCCTCACCGACATGGTCCGCAAGGTCCCCAAGGAGAACCTCGACGCGATCGCGGGCCAGACGCCCTTGAAGCGCCTCGGCGACCCCGCCGAGATCGCCTCGGTCTACGCGTTCCTCGCGAGTGATGACGCCTCGTACATCACCGGCGCGGTCATCGACGTGAACGGCGGCCTCGTCCTCGGGACCTGATCCCTACCGCGCGAAGAGCACGAGCACGTCGTTCAGCATGTCCACGAGCGAGGGCGGCATCCCGCCTCCGCCGAGCGCATCGGCGAACGTGCAGAGGAGCTGACCCAGGCGCCCGCCCCCGGCGTTCGCCGTCAGGACGAGCACGACCCGGCTCAGATCGATCTGCAAGCCGAGGGCCGAGAGCGAGAGCGGCCCGAGCTCGAGCTCGAGGAGCGTGCAGGTCGCGTGCGTGATCGACGCGCCCATCGCGACCCCGATGCTCACCGTCCCCATCACGTTCCCCGCGAGGTCGGTGAGCCGCGCCGTCACCTTCCCGTTCGCGACGAGCTGCCCGCTCTGCGCGGCAAAATGCTCGACCGTCACCGTGCCGGCGAGCTGCCCTGTCACATGGCCGAACACATCCACGACCGAGCCCGTGACCGGCGCGCTCATCCCGTACGCCCCCGCGGCCTTCGCGCCCTGCGCGTCTGCCCCCGCGAGCACGAGCGCGCCTGCGAGACCTGCCACCACCCCGAGGGACGTCCGCCGATCCATGACCGATCCTTTCCGCATGGCGTGCCGGTGCACACACCGAGGGCGCCGGGCGAGGCACCGGCAACCGGCGTACCGACCCTGCGGCGTCATCCGCGCCGTAGCGGGCGTCCCTAGGAGCCGAGGACGTCCACGAGCGCCGCGCCCACGGCCGAGGCGAACACGACGAGCGTCGCCGGCTCGTCCCAGCGCCGCGCATCACGCGGATCGAGCGCGTGGTGCGTCTCCACCAGCACCGAGGGCATCTTCGGCCGCCGCAGCACGAAGATCCGCCGCTCGGGCGTGTGCCTGTCGACGAAGACCCCGGGCTGCTCCGGATCCACCGCGTACAGGTCGCCGTACTCCACGCCCGCGTACGCCGAAAACCCCGCCTCCCGCATCCGCCGCGCCACGGCCCGCGCGAGCGCATGGCGCGCGTCGGTGAGCTTCGGCTCCCCCTCGTCCGACCAGAGCACCGAATACCCCGGCGCCGCGAGGTTCACCACGCATTCGCGTCCGGGCGCGGGGTTCCAGCGCTCGCCCGTTTGGCCCCGAACGTCCGAGTGCAGGCTCAAGAACACCTCGGCCCCCCACGCCTCGGCGTCCTCCACGCGGGCCTGGTACGCCACGGGCCCCGGCCCCTCCCGGGCGAGGCGCACCTCGAACGCCCCCGTCGCCCGCAGCTCCGCGGCGAGCGCACGGCCCGCGGCCATCGTAAAATCCTGCTCCTCCCGGCAGAAACACGACGAGTTCCCGGGGTTTCCCGCCGCGCCGTGCCCCGGATCCACGAAGACCCGCCGCACCCCGAAGCCCACGGGAAACCGCGGCGTCAGCGCGGCGAGCGGCCCGAACGGATCGGGCAGCCGCGTGGCGCGCCCGCCGCGGCTCCGGGCGACGGCCGTCGTGGCGGCCGCGGCGCCCGCGCCGGCGAGGCCGAAAAGCAGGGATCGACGCGAGATCACGCCCCTCGTTCGTAGCCGAGCCAGCCCCTCCGCGCCAAGGTGACCGCCCCTCCCGGCGCGCTCTTTCCCTTGCTTTTCGCGGATCCCTCGGGCTATCGCTCGGGAGAGCCCCACGAACGAGCCTCGTCATGCCCTTCGCGCCTCCGCCCCCCCTGCCCGGCTTCCTCGCCGCCGACATGCCCCTGCGCCGCCGCGCCTACCGGCTCGAACACACGGACGACGCCGGCAAGCTCGTGCATTTCGTCGACCACGGCCCGGAGCGGGCGCGCCCGGCGCTCTTCGTCCACGGCAACCCGACCTGGTCGTTCCTCTGGCGCAAGGTCATCGCCGGCCTGCCCGAGCTGCGCTGTATCGCGCCCGACTTGCTCGGGTTCGGGCTCTCCGACAGACTCGCCCGCCTCGAAGACCACTCCGTCGAGCGCCACGCCGCCGCCGTGGCCGAGCTCGTCACGGCGCTCGACCTCTCGGACCTCGTCCTCGTCGGGCAGGACTGGGGCGGGCCGATCGGCGTCCTCGCGTCCTCGCTCGTGCCCGACCGGATCGCCGCCGTCGTCCTCGCGAACACCTCCATCCTCGCCCCGGCGCGCCCGCGGGGCACCTTGTTCCACCGCTTCGCCCGCGTCCCCGTCGTGAGCGACGTCGTCTTCCGGGGCCTCGGCTTCCCGCAGAACCTGCTCGCCATCGCCCAGGGCGATCGCCACTCGATCCGCGGCACCACCGCCCGCGCCTACACCTACCCGCTGCGCAGCCTCGCCGACCGGATCGGCCCCCTCGCCCTCGCGCGGATGGTCCCGGACAGCCCCGAGCACCCGAGCCTCCCGGCGCTCCAGCGCGTCGAGGCCTGGATCCGCGACTTCTCCGGGCCCGTCGCCCTCGTCTGGGGCGAGCGGGATCCGATCCTCGGCAAGGCCCTCGCGCGGCACCAGCGCGTCTTGCCGCGCGCGAGCGTCACGACCACCCAGGCGGGCCACTTCCTCCAGGAAGAGGTCCCCGACGAGATCGCCGCCGCTGTCGAGGACGTCATCGAGCGGATCAAGCGGCGCTAGCAGGAAAGCGCCTCGTGGAGTAGGTTCCCGCGTCCGCGGAGCGGCCACGAGCGTCGCTTTGCCCTGGAGAGCCCACCGTGACGACGACAAGGCGCCCGGAAGAGCGCGAAGAGAGCGCGGCCCAGAACTTCATCCGGGCCATCATCAGCGAGGACCTCGAGAAGGGGCGCCACACCAAGGTGGTGACCCGCTTCCCGCCCGAGCCGAACGGCTACCTCCACATCGGCCACGCGAAGGCCATCTGCACGAACTTCGGCCTCGCCCGCGAGTTCGGCGGCGTCTGCCACCTCCGCATGGACGACACGAACCCCACGACGGAGGACGTCGAGTACGTCGAGAACATCCAGCGCGACGTGCGCTGGCTCGGCTTCGACTGGGGCGACAAGCTCTTCTACGCGTCCGACTACTTCGAGCGCCTCTACGCGTTCGCGGTCGAGCTCATCAAGAAGGGCAAGGCGTACGTCGACAGCCTGAACGAGGCCGAGATCCGCGAGTACCGCGGCACGGTGAACGAGCCGGGCAAGCCGAGCCCCTACCGCGACCGCTCGATCGAGGAGAACCTCGACCTCTTCGAGCGCATGCGCAAGGGCGAGTTCGCCGAGGGCGCGCACGTGGTGCGGATGAAGGGCGACCTCGCCTCGCCCAACATGAAGATGCGCGACTGGCCGATGTACCGCATCAAGCGGGCGCACCACTACCGCACGGGCGACACCTGGTGCATCTACCCGCTCTACGACTTCGCGCACAGCCTCTCGGACGCGATCGAGGGCATCACGCACTCGATCTGCACGCTCGAGTTCGACAACAACCGCGCGCTCTACGACTGGTTCGTGGAGAACGTCGACGTGCCCGCGCGGCCGCGGCAATACGAGTTCGCGCGGCTCAACCTCACATACACCGTGATGAGCAAGCGCAAGCTGCTCGAGCTCGTGAAGGGCAACCTCGTGCGCGGCTGGGACGATCCGCGCATGCCGACGCTCGCGGGCATGCGCCGCCGCGGCATCACGCCCGACTCGCTACGCGCCTTCTGCGAGGAGATCGGCGTCGCCAAGACGAACAGCACCGTCGAGGTCGAGAAGTTCGAGTCCTGCATCCGCGCCGACCTCGATCGCCGCGCCGGCCGCGTGATGGCCGTGCTCCGGCCGATCAAGCTCGTCCTCGAGAACTACCCCGAAGGCAAGGTCGAGGAGTTCGAGGCGCCACTCTTCCCGGACGAGCCCGGCAAAGGCGGCAGCCGGAAGATCCCGTTCTCGCGGGAGGTCTACATCGAGCGCGACGACTTCACCCTCGATCCGCCGGACAAGTGGTTCCGCCTGGCGCCGGGACGCGAGGTGCGTCTGCGGTACGCGTACATCGTGACGTGCAAGGACGTCGTGCGGGATCCCGCGACGGGCGAGGTGACGGAGATCCGCTGCACGTACGACCCGGAGACGCGCGAGGGCGCAGCACAAGCCGGCAAGAAGGTGAAGGGCACGCTGCACTGGGTGAGCGCGGCGCACGCGCTGCGGGCCGAGGTGCGCCTCTACGACCGGCTCTTCCGCGACGAAAGGCCGGACCTCGTGGAGGAAGGCCAGGACTGGAAAGCAGGGCTGAACCCCGATTCGCTCGTGACGATCCAGGGCGCCGCCGTCGAGCCGAGCCTCGCCGCAGCCGAGGGCGGGCAGCATTTCCAGTTCGAGCGCCAAGGCTTCTTCTTCGTCGACCCGATCGACGCAAAGCCCGGCGCGCCCGTCTTCAACCGCACGGTCTCCCTCAAGGACTCCTGGGCGAAGATCGCAGAGCGGAAGCAGGAAGCATCGCCAGCAGGGAAAAAGGCCGACGAGGCAAAGCCCGCCGTGAAGACGAGCCCAGAGGAGCGGCTCGGAAAACTCACGCCAGAAGCGCGAGCGATCGCCGAGGCGCTCGAGTCCCGAGGCCTCGGCCGCGAAGACGCGATCGTGCTCGCCGAGGACGCCGATCTCCGCGCCTTCTACGACCAAGCCGTCGCAGCCCACCCAGGCCCAAAGACGGTGGCAAGCCTCGTCGTGAACGAGCTCGCCCGGAAGCTCGACGGCAAAAAGCCAAGCGCACTCCCCTTCAACGGAGCAGCCCTCGGCGAGCTCGCATCCCTCATCGACGACCGGACGATCACGCCCACCATCGCGAAGGAGGTCCTCGCCGAGATGCTCACGAGCGGCGAAGCCCCACGCGCGATCGTCGAGCGCAAGGGCATGCGCCAGGTCTCAGACGCCTCGGCACTCGAGCCCATCGTGGACAAGGTCCTCGCCGAGAGCCCGAACGAGGTGAAGCGCTACAAGGAAGGCAACACCAAGCTCCTCGGCTTCTTCGTCGGCAAGGTGATGAAGGCATCCAGCGGCAAGGCCAACGCCGAGCGCGTGAACGAACTCCTGCTGAAGAAGCTCGGCTGAGCTGGCGGGTGACGTCGCGCCGGGGCGCTGCCCCGGACCCCGCGGGGGGCTGTCCGCCCCCTCGACCCCGGACCAGGCACGGCCTGGACCGGGGGTGGAAGAACTGCGCTCCGCGCAGTTCTTCCAACGGGCCCGTGGCAAGACCGCGGAGGTGGGTTTCAAGCTGGCAACGGCCACGTTGCCGGTCGAGCCGTCAGCGCTGTGGCCTTGGTGGGCGGGGTCGTCGCCGGTCTTGCCACCGGCTGTTCGATGAACTGCGCATCGCGCAGTTCATCGAGCCCGGTCCAGGCCGTGCCCTGAGCATTGGTTCCATCTCCGATCGGTACATTCCCCCCCTCTGACGACATTTAGCGAGGGAGATGTTGGATGCAGAGGTGGCCTCGTCGGCGGAAGCGTGGGCACAGGAGGAGTTCGGGCA
>NZ_SSMQ01000092.1 GCF_005144585.1 Polyangium fumosum
CGACGGGGGCCGCCGACGTCTCCGGCGCGGCAGCGGTCGCGGCCGCGCCCGGCGCGGGCTCGGCTGTGGCCGCGGGCGTCGCGGCGGGCGCTGCGGGTTTTGCCTCGCCTCCCGCCACGTTCGCGGGCCCCGCCGGAGGCGGATCACTCGCGCCGCCGCATGCGCTCACGGAGGCCAAGAGACACGCGGTCGCCCACGCGAACGGGGCCATGGCCACCGCGCCCGCGTGCGCCCCGTGCAAAACGTTCGTCCATCGTCTCACCGACATCATTCTCGCCTCCGCGTCCTTCGCCCCGGACCCCATTTTCACATCGCCGTCACGGTCGGTGACGCGCGATCTTCCAGCCAATGCTCCTGAAGGATCAGCGAGGGCTTGGGCTTGAAGACGCCCGCCGCGTCGACCCCGCCGGTCCAGATCTGCACCACGCGCCGATCGCCGCGCCGCATCGGGAACTGCACCTCCCCGCCCTGCCGCTCGTCGCGATCGATCCAGAACGAGACCTCGGCGGCATCCCCGCCGAGAACGACCATCGCATGCGGCTTCGTCCCGAGGCAACGCACCTTGAGCCACTCGCGCACCCGGTACGCGGTGCAAGGCGCCGCGGCCGGCCCCGTGCGCGTCAATCGGACCTTGGTCGCCTTCGACCATTCGTCGAACGTGGGCGCCTTCGTCTTTTCGTTGCCCGGCGGATCCATGTCGAGCGGCACGGCGTCCCCGAGCGCCGCCGAAGCGGCCCCAGCGGGCGGAGCCTGCGCTGGGGCCGGCGAGGATGCCGTCGCCGCCGCGACGAGCGCGAGGAGGGGAAGCGGGAAGGCTCTCATAACGTCCGCAAGAACGCCGCAAGCGCGTCGCGATCTTCCTTCGAAAGTTGGTTCGTTTTGCCCATGCGATCGTTGTTCTTCGCGACCAGCTCGTCGAGGTTCGCCGCGCTCCCGTCGTGCAGGAATGGCGCCCGGCCTTCGAGATAAAGGAGCGACGGCACGCGAAGCTCGCCGGTCTTCAATTCGTCGAAATCGGGCCGGCGCGCGAGCTTCGGCAGCGGATAGACCGAACGATCCGTGTACTCCGTCCCGGGGACGTGGCAACGCGCGCATTGCACGGCGTCGTTCATGAAGACCTCCTTGCCGCGCTGCTCGACCGCGTCGAGCGTGCGTTTTTCGCGCGGCGGCGGCTTCAGGCCGGCCCGCACGAAGGTGGCGATGCGCAACGCGCGCGCGTCGAGGTTCTGCGGCTCGTGCTTCGGCACGCCGCCCCACCGGTGCAGGCCAAAGCCCCCGCGCAGCCGCGATACGAGGTCGGGGCTCTCGCCCACCCAGCCATAGGGTCCGGGTGAGCTCACGCGACCCGCGAGCATCGGCGTCCGGCGCGGCACGCCGCGGGTCCGATCGGTCTCGGGCACGTTCTCGGCCGTGCCCACGAAATTCACGTTCGTCCCGTCCTCGGTATTGAATTTCGCCTCGTGCCACACGTGCCCGTCGTCGCGCCCCTCCGGATGGCAGCCGGCGCAGCCGAGCCCCCCGCTCATCAGGCGATCCGTCGCATTGTAGAAGAGCCGCCGGCCGATCGCCGCGTCGCCGCCGATCGGATCGTCCGCGACACGGACGAACGTCGGCGCGGGCGCCTTTTCGTTGCTGAAGGCGCCACGCGGCGCGCGCGGCGCGAGCGGAATGGCCACGAGATCGTACGTCGCGCCGCAAAACACGAACGCCGTCGCCTCGTCCTCCGAAAGCACGACCCCCGCGGGCGCTCCGCCTCGATTCGCGATTCCCAGCGCGGGATCACGCTCACTGCCCACGTCATACGTGGCGACGACGGAGAGCGTCGGATCCACCGCGAGCGCGTCGACCTCCACGAGCCGATCGTCGCCTTCACCCGCGACGAGCAGCGTATCCGCGCTGCGACGATAAACGACGGCGCGCGGCTGCGTGAACACCGCGAGGCTCGTGCCCGGGATTTGCAGCTCCGGCGCCGGCCCCTCCCCTTCCGCGCGGACCAGCGTCGTATGATCCCGATGCAGCGGCGCGAGGCCCTTGTCCGCGCCCGTGACGAGCACGTCCACCGTGGCCGCCCCGAACCACGCAATTTCCCCCAATGCGCCGAGCGCGTGCCGCGGCGCATAGAGCAGGCTCTCGTCCGGGGACAACGTGATCGCATACCCGAGCGCCGCGTTCAGCGCCCTTCCCACGGGCGTGCGCAGCGGCGACGCAGGCAGCTCGACGCGCCGGATCGTGGGCGTGCTGCCGCCGAGCTCGTCGAGGCGCGTCAACCCCGCGCCCGTGAGATGCGAGATGTAGGCGGATTGCCCGTCCTTCCGGAGGGCGATGCCCCGCGGCTCGCGTGCGACGTCGACCGTCCAGCGGACCTCGTGGCTGCGCAGATCGACCGCGCTGACCTTGTGCGTCCATGCGCTCGTCACGAGCGCCAGCGATTGATCCGCCGTCACCGCGAGCCCCCAGGCGTCGGCCGGCAATTTTACGCGCGATACCTCGACGAGCGCGGCGCTCGGCTCGGCGCGGAACTCCACGAGCAGACCTGGATCGCGGATGGTCACGAGCACGCGCCCGGGCAACGTCACGACCTGCGCGGGCGGCCCCGGCATCTCCACGGCCGTGCCGGCCCCGCCTGGCGAAAGGGGCAAGGGCACGCGCCGGAGCACGCCGTGATCCTCGTCGGCGACGTAGAGCGCCTCCTCCCCGACGCCCCGCGAAAGCACGCTGCCCTGCCGCGGCCCGATCGACGCGGCGTTCGTGGCGGGCGCCGCCGACGTTGTGGGCGAGGCCGCGGAGACCGAGGCCAACGGCTGCGTGGCCCCCGCGTCCACGCTGGCCTGGTCCGAGCCCGTGCAAGTACAGCCGACGCCGAGGCCCAAGGACACCCCGACGGCAATGCTGACCAGCCCGAGGCGTGAGCCGAACGATCCGACGGGGCGCTGTGTAGGCACGGAGGTCGGACCAACATACGCCGGCCCGAGGGACGATCTCTATGATTTTCGCACCCCGGGGGCGTGGACCGGTAGGTGCATCCCGAAGAACCTGGGTATGCACTTGCAGAGCATTCGACGCGTCGTCCCTCAATGCGGGTGCCTTGGTGGCCGCGATACAATGCTCGCCCAAGCGAAATTTCACGCTGCGATCAAGCGATCCAGCCGACGCGGAGCACGGAATCTCGGTGCATCCGGGAAACATCACGCTTGAACCACCGGCCGTGACCTGTGAACATCGCCGGCCAGGAAGGGGGAACCGCGCGTGCCCAATGACGATTTTTCCTTCGCGTGCGAGGCCGTCCCCGGCGAGGGGGCTTTCGGGGCCTGGGGGGCCCTCCGGGTCGCGCGTCTCCGCGGCCGCGAGGCCCTCTCCGAGCCGTACCGGTACGAGATCACGCTGCTCGCGAAGGCCGGCGCGGCCGAGGTCGATCCGCGGGACCTGCTCGGCAAACGCGCGACGCTCCGCATCGCCACGCTTTCGAATCCCCCCTTCAAGGTCGTCCACGGCATCGTCCGCGAGGCCTCGGAGCTCTCCGACCTGCCCGAGGGCACCCTTCTCCGGGTGATCCTGGAGCCGCCCTGGACCCGGGCGCAGCACCGCACGCGGTGCCGGATCTTCCTCGACAAAAGCCTCCGGCGTATCGTCGAGGCGGTCCTCACGGGCGACCCGCGCATGGAGCACCAGGCGAGCGCCGAGGTCGAGGACGACGACAACGCGCCCACGTTCACGCCCGCCCGCGAGCTCTTCACCTGGCGCGTGACGGACACCTCGCGCCTCGACGACCCGCGCGCGCGCCCGTTCGTCGTGCAGTACGAGGAGAGCGACTTCGCGTTCGTTTCGCGCCTGCTCGAAGACGAGGGCATCAGCTACCACTTCGAGAACGGCCGCGAGGCCTGCCTGCTCGTCCTTTCCGATGACGACGCCGGCCGGCCGCGCCTCGATCCTCCCGAGCTCGGCGCGTCGATCCCCGGCCGGAACGTGAGCCACCTCGGGCTCGGCGGCCGGCTGCGCCCCACCCGCGTCGTGCTCGACGACCACGACTGGCGGAAACCGACGCTCGACATCACGGCCAAGGCCGGCAGCGGCGATCTCGCCGAGTACCATTATCCCGGCGCGTACGGCGACGCCGCCGACAAGGGCAAGCCGCTCGCGGCCGCGCGCCTCGACCGGTATCACGTGGAGGCGAGCTACGCGGCCGGCGCGGGCGGGGTCCGGGTGCTCTCGGCCGGATCGATCTTCGCGCTCGCGACCGAGGAGCCGGACCACGAGGGTGAATACCTCGTCACGCGGCTCGACGCGCGCGGGGCGCAGCAGGGCGTGCTCGCCCAGCCCGCGGCCGAGGACGCCTTGCCCTGGGAAGCGCGCTTCGACCTCGCGCGGCGCGGCGTGGGCAACGCCGCCACGGCCTCGCGGTTCCGCCCGGCGCAAAGGACGCCGAAGCCTCGCATCCGCGGCGTGCAGACCGCCGTCGTGACGGCCGATCCCGGCGCCTCCGGGGCCGAGGTGAACGTCGGCGGCCCGGACGGGCTCAGCGTGGGCTGCGTCCGGCTGCGGTTCCCTTGGGACACGGACGCGGCGCGCCTCGCGAAGGAGCCTTCGAGCCTCTGGGTGCGCGTCAGCCAGATCTTCGCCGGCGCGGGCGAGGGCGCCGTGTTCCATCCGCGCGTCGGCGACGAGGTGATCGTCGATTTCGACGAGGGCGACCCCGACAGGCCCGTCGTCGTCGGCCGCGTCTACAACGGCGCGAACCTGCCCGCGCGCGGCGGCGGGCACGAGAGCTCGATGAAGTCGCTCTCGACGCCCGGCGGCGGCACGTACAACGAGATCATGTTCGGCGACGCAGCCGGCGGCGAGCTGCTCCACTCTTTCGCGGGCAAAGACCAGACGACGGACGTCGCGAATTTCCGCCGCGAGAGCGTGGTCTCGAACGCGAAGATGACCGTCGGCGGCAACAACACCGAGACCATCGCCGCGAACCGGACCGAAAACGTCGGCGCGAACGACACGCTCACGATCGGCGGCAACCAGACGATCACGATCGGCGGCAACGCCGTCACGATCGTCGGCGGCAACCATGCCCACGCGGTCGGCGCGAACGAGCTCAACATGGTCGGCGGCTCCCAGACGATCGGCGTCGGCGGGAGCCTCACGGAGAGCGTCGGCGCGGACGTGAGCGAGTCCTACGGCGCCTCGCGCACGACGACCGTGGGCGGCGCGGTGACCGAGAGCTTCGGCGCGATGATGAAGGTCACGGTGGGCGGGAACGTGGACGAGAGCGCGGCCTCGCACACGCTCTCCGTGAGCGCCGCGCGGCTCATGATGATCGGCGGCAACTACACGACCGTCGTCACGGGCGACGTCACGACGCAGATCGGCGCGGTCGAGATCGAGGCGAGCGGGGGCCCGCAGACGCTCGAGGTCGGCGGCTCGATCACGCGATCCGGCCCGCTGCACCTCACGCTCTCGGCGTTCGAGGACGACATCAAGAGCGCGAAGCTCGACGCGCAGGGCTCCTCCTCCTCGTACAACGTGATCACGCTGGAGGCGATCGGGATGACCCGCGACGTCACCGGGATCGCCAAGTCGAAGGCCGGCGCGAGCCCGAGCGCGTACGGCTTCGAGAAGAGGATGTGCGGCGGGATCCTCAAGATCGCCGCCGTTGGCCTCGTCGCGTCGGGCGTCGACAACCAGGGCGGCGGGCCCAACGTCGAGGCCTGAGACCAAGAGGACGTATGCCGAGCTTCGACTACACGTTCGCTTGTGAAGAGGTCGCCGGGGCCGATCCCTGGTCGGCCCTGCGCGTCGCGCGTTTCACCGGGGCCGAGGCGCTCTCGTCGCTTTACCGCTACGAGATCCTCCTGCTCGATCCGGCCGGCGTCGCGTCGGCCCCAGCGCTCGTGGGCAAACGCGCGACGCTCCGGATCACCACGCTCTCGGCCCCGGCGTTCAAGACCGTGCACGGCATCGTCGTGGAGGCCGAGGAGATCGCGCGGCTGCCGGAAGGACGCACCTTGCGCGTCGTCCTCGCCCCGCCCTTCGCGCGCGGCGCGCATCGCAGGCGGTGCCGCATCTTCCTCGACAAGACCTTGCGCGAGATCGTCCGGGCGGTCCTCCTCGGTGATCCGCTCGTCCGCGAGGCCGGCGCCGAGCCTCCTGCGCCCGATCTCGGCGGCGCCGATTTCGCGCCGGCCGACGAGGCGTTCACGTGGCGCGTCGAGGACACCTCGCGCCTCGACAACCGGCGCGTCCGGCCCTTCGTCGTGCAGTACAACGAGAGCGACTTCGCGTTCGTCTCGCGCCTGCTCGAAGAGGAAGGGATCACCTACCACGTCGAGAACGGCGCGGAGACGAGCCTGCTCGTGTTCACGGACAGCGACGCCGGCCGCCCGCGCCTTCAGCCCGACCTCGTCGGCATCGGCATCGACGGGCGCGAGGTCCGCGGGTTCTTCACGGGCGGCCGGCTGCGGCCCGAGGCGGTCTCGCTCGGCGAGTACAACTGGAAGCAGCCCGGCCTCCCGATGGACGCGCGTGTCGGCGGCAAGGACGCGGACCTCTTCGAGGTGGTGTACCCGGGCGGCTACCCGGACGAGGCGACCCAGGGCCGCCCGCTCGCGAAGGCGCGGCTCGAACGGCACCGGACGGAGGCCCGCTTCGCGCGGGGCGACGGTCACCTCCGGGTCCTCGGCGCCGGGACGATCTTCGAGCTCGACCACAAGAAACCACGCCTCGAAGGCGAGTACCTCGTCAGCTCGCTGGAGGTCGTGGGCGAGCAAGCCGGCGTCCTCCCGAGCGGCGCGGGCGGCGGCGTGATCGAGCCCTTTTTCGCGCGGTTCGTCTGCGCGCGCCGCGGCCAGGGCACCGCCGTCGAGGACAGCGGGTTCCGTCCGCCGCGCGTCACGCCGCGGCCGCGGATCGTGGGAACCCAAACGGCCCTCGTCACCGCGGATCCCTCGGCGCCGAGCGCGGAGATCCACGTCGGCGGCCCGCCGGGCGTGCAGATCGGCTGCGTGCGCTTGCGCTTCCACTGGGACACGGACGAGGCGCGGCTCGCGAAGGAGCCTTCGAGCGCGTGGGTCCGCGTGAGCGAGCCCTTCGCGGGCAGCGGCATGGGCGGCGTCTGGCACCCGCGCGTGGGCACGGAGGTCCTCGTCGACTTCGAGGAGGGCGACCCCGATCGGCCGCTCGTCGTCGGCCGCGTCTACAACGGCAAGAACCGGCCCTACCACGGCGGCGCGCCCACGATCAGCACGCTGAAGTCGAACGCGAGCCCGGGCGGCGCCGTGCACAACGAGATCACCTTCGACGACACGTCGGGCGCCGAGCGCATCTACACGAACGCCGGCAAGGACATGGAGACCGACGTCGGGAACGAGCGCACCGAGACCGTGGGCGCGAACAGCGCGATGAAGGTCGGCGCGAACGACACGGAGACCATCGGCGCGAACTGCGCCGTGACGATCGGCGGCGACGAGACGGTCACGGTCGGCGGCAACGACACGGCCCTCATCGGGGGCAACCTGTCGACGACGATTGGCGCGAACGCGACCACGATCATCGGCGCCAACGAGGGGCATTTCGTCGGCGCGGATCAAGCGATCACGATCGCCGGGGCGCACAACGAGATCGCTTCCGGCAGCGTCACCGAGGAGATCGGCGGCACCCTCACGACGAGCGTCGCCGCGTCGGAGACGCAGACCCTCGGCGGCAACCGATCCACCATGATCACCGGCGCGCACACGCAGTCCTTCGGCGCCGCGCACCTCAAAATGGTCGGGGGCAACCGGGATCTTTCGTGCGCGAGCCTCGACACGACGGTCTCGGCCGCCTCGATCCGCATCGTCGGGGGCTCGGTCACGACGAAGATCACGGGCGATCACACGCTCTCGACGGGCGGCGGCGCGGTCTACATCGCGCCCAAGTACAGCGCGCAGGACGCGAACCGGAGCGACGTCGACGTCGCGAAGTACACGCTCACGGGCCTCGACGTGACGATCGGCGGCATCGCGCTCGGCGCCACGGGGTACGCGTCGTCGACGATGGGCGTGAGCGCCGCGGCGGCCGGGCTCAACGTGGAGTTCGTCGGCGCGGACGTGGACTTCTTCGGCCTGCTCACGCGGGTCGACGGGGGCCACATGCAGAACAACGGGGTCAAGACGCGGGTCGGGCTCATCATCAAGCTTTGAAGGCGCACGCGGCGGCACGAGGACACCGATGAACACCGACGATTTCGTCTTCGCGTGGGAGGAAGAAGGCCAGACGCCCGAGCCCCTGCGGGTCGCGCGTTTCGAGGGCGAGGAGGGCATGAGCCGCCTCTTCCGCTACGAGATCCTCCTCCTCGCGAAGGAGGCCGACCTCGACCCCGAGACCATGATCGGCAAGCGCGCGAGCCTCTGGATCACGACGCTCTCGGCGCCCGCGTGGAAGCTCGTGCACGGGATCATCACCGAGGCCGAGGACGCGACCACCCTTCCCGAGGGATCGGTCTACCGCGTCGTCGTCGAGCCGCCGCTCGCGCGCGCGCGCTACCGCACGCGGAGCCGCGTCTTCCTCGACAAGACGTTGCGCCAGATCGTCGAGAGCGTCCTCCGCAACGACGCGGGCATGACGCTCACCTCGGGCGCCTCGCTCGATCCCCCGGTCGGCCCGCCCTCGTTCACGGCCGCGTCCGCGCGCTTCACCTGGCGCACCAAGACGAGCCGCCTCGACGCCCCGAAGGCGCGGCCGTACGTCGTGCAGTACAACGAGAGCGACCTCGACTTCGTGGCGCGGCTGCTCGAAGAGGAAGGCATCAGCTACCACTTCGAGCACACGGACGATACGAGCCTGCTCGTGCTCTCGGACAAGGACTTCGGCCGATCCCGCGTCCCGGGCGACGACGTCTTCGGGCCCGGCAAACCCGGCCGCGGCATCGGCACCTTCCGCCTCGGCGCGCGGATGCGCGCGACCTCGGTCCACCTCGGCGCCTACAACTGGGAGAAACCCGCGCTCGACGTCGACGCGAAAGCCGCGGGCGAGCCGGGTGATCTCTCCGTGTACACCTTCCACGGCGGCTCCTTCGACAGCACCGAGCTCGGAGAGCCCCTCGCCGAAGCGCGGCTCGACGAGCTCCACACCGAGGCCTCGTTCGCCGTCGGCGAGGGCGCTACGCGTGTGCTCTCGGCCGGATCGATCTTCACGCTGGAGCACCCCAAAACCCGGTACGAGGGCGAGTACCTCGTCACGCGCCTGCGCGCCGTCGGCCATCAGCAAGGCGTGCTCTCCGTCGACGCGGGCGGCGCTCCCGCCGAGCCGTTCCGCATGGAGATCGAGTGCGCCTGCCGCGGCCGCGGGAGTGATGTCGCGGAAAGCCGCTACCGCCCCGCGCGAAGCACACGCAAGCCGCGCATCCTCGGCGCGCAGACCGCGTTCGTGACGGCCGAGCCGAGCGCGCGCGGCGCCGAGGTGAACCTCGGCGGATCGAGCTCGATCGGGTGCGTGCGCCTGCGCTTTCCTTGGGACACCGACGAACCCCGGCTCGCCAAGGAGCCTTCGAGCAAGTGGGTCCGCGTGAGCGAGCCCTTCGCGCGCGGCGGCCAGGGCGGCATCTGGCACCCGCGTGTCGGCAGCGAGGTCATCGTCGAGTTCGAGGACGGGGATCCCGACCGGCCCTTCGTCACGGGCCGCGTCTACAACGGCAAGAACCGCCCCGCGCAGACGACCCCGACGCACAGCACGATGTGGTCGCTCTCCACGCCCGGCGGCGGCGTGCGCAACGAGATCTCGTTCGAGGACACGGCCGGCAGCGAGCGCATCTACATGCACGCCGGCAAGGACATGCTCGCGAACGTGGGCAACCAGCGCGTCGAGAACGTCGGCGCGGACGCGCTCATGACCGTGGGCGCGAACAACACCGAGGAGATCGGCGGCGACCAGACGATCCAGATCGGCGCGAACGACACGCTCTCCGTCGGCGGAAACCAGACGGAGACGATCGGGGCGAACCAGATCCGCATCGTCGGCGGCAGCCGGCTCATGGTCATCGGCGGCAACGAAACACGGCAAACCGGCGCGAGCCACGCGAACATCGTCGGCGGCGCGCTCAAGGAGAACGTCGCGGGCGACGTCGGCGAGACGTACGGCGCCACGCGCACCACGGGCCTCGCGGCCGACTGGACCGAGAGCTACGGCGCGACGCGTGATCAGACCGTCGGTGCGCTCACCCTCCAGGACTACGGCGGCAACCAGACGACGAACATCGCCGGCGCGCGCACGATCCAAGCGGGCGCCGTGCTCGGCGCGCTCGTCGGCGGCAACTTCGACACCGAGATCGGCGGCTCGGAGACCGTGGACGTCGGCGCCGCGACCCTCCACGTCGCGGCGGGCCCCATCACCCACCAGGCGTCGAGCCTCGACATCAACATGTTCCTCAAGCTGCACCTCGTCGGGGTGAAGCTTTCCATGTTCGTGTTCAAAGCAGCGGCGACGGGCAAATCGTCGAGCTACGGCGCGCTCACGGCCTCCGCGAAGGGCACGGCCATCTCGTTCACGGGCCTGAACCTCCGCACGACGGGCCTCAAGTCCACGGCCGCGGGCGCGAAGCTCGACGAGGACGGCGTGAAGCTCGTGGCCATCGGCGTCCTCATCCACCCCTCGGGCGTGCATACGTTCACGTGACGGCCCTGTGAAGACGATCAAGCCCATGAAGCTCGGCGTCCTCACGCGGACGTTCGAGCTCGATCACAAGCACTACTTCGTCCCGACGGTCTTCGTCTTCTGCGACCTCGGGCCCGCGCGGAGCCTGCTCTCCGAGGTCGAGCTCTGGCGCCTCGCGGCCGCGGAGCTCGGCAAGGACGCGGTGCTCGACGAGTGCATGCCCAAGCAACGCGGCGAGCTGCTCGTCCACGGCCGCTGCTACACGGCGAACCGCGTCCCGCGCCCCGCCGCCTCCGTGCGCGCCAAGCTCGGGCCGATCGACAAGACGCTCTACGTCATCGGCGATCGTGTCTTCCGCCGCGACGGCACGCCCGGCGATCCGGAGCTCTTCACGGAGATGCCGATCCACTACACGCGGGCGTTCGGCGGCGAGGGTTTTTCGCAGAACCCGATCGGCGTGGGCTTCGCGCCCACGAAGGAAGACGGGCGCACCGTGCACCGGCTCCCGAACATCGAGCTGCCGGACAAGCTCCTCAAGAGCACCTCCGATCGCCCTCCGCCCGCGGGCTTTGGCCCCTACGATCTGCTCTGGGCCCAGCGGTGGCCGAAGATCGGCACCTACGACACGAAGTGGGCGCGCGAGGATCTGCCGGGCCTGGCGAAGGACATGGACCTCTCCATGTGGAACGCCGCGCCGAACGATCAGAAGCTCCCGGCCGGCTTCTTCGAGGGCACCGAGGAGATCCTCCTCGAGAACATGCACCCCGAAAAACCCCGGATCGAGGGGCGCTTGCCGGGCGTCGTCGGCCGATGCTTCGTGACGCAACGGACGGCCGAGGGCGACGTCTTCCGCGAGATCCCGCTGCACCTCGACACCGTGCAGATCTTCCCGCACCACGAGCGCGTCGCGCTCTCCTTCCGTGGCCTCTGGGCCATCACCGAGGACGACGCCGACGACATCCTGCATCTGCTCGTCGCCGCCGACGATCGCACGGCGCCCCGGCCGATCGAGCACTACCGCGCCGTGCTCGATCGTAGGCTCGACCCGAAACGCGAGGCCTCCGAGGTGTTCCGCGACGGCGACCTCCTGCCGCCCGACGCGGGCGGCAAGGCCTCTGGGGGCGGCGACATCGACGCGATGTTCGAGCTCACGCGCTCGGAGAACCTGCTCCAGAAGAACCTCGCGGAGCGCGCGCGCCGCGAGGCCGAAAAGACCCGCGCGGCCATCCTGGCGGCGGGTGGTGATCCGGACCGCGTCCCGGTCGTGGAGGGGCCGAAGCCGGTGGAGGGGCCCTCGTTCGGGGACCTGCCGGACTTCGTCGAGCGCTCGGAGCGGGATCTCGCCGAGGCGCAGCGCAAGATGGACGAGGCGCACGAAAAAGCGCTCGCCGATACGCGCAAGCGTTACGCCGCGGCGGGCCTCGACTACGACGCCGAGGTCCGCCGGATGAAAAAGAAGGCCTCCGGGCCGCCGACGTTCTCCGCGGACAAAGAGCTCGAACGCCTGCGCGACATCCAGACGCTCTGCCACAACGCGAACGTGGCGACGCCCGACCTCGACGCGGCGCTCGCCGATCCGGCCACCGAGCAGAAGCTCCGCAAGGCCGAGGAAGAAGCCCGGAACGCCTATCGCGACGGCGCGCACCTCGCCGAGCACCGCCCCGCGCGCCTCGAAGAACCCGCGCGGAGCGAGCTGCGCAGGCGTGTCGCCGCCGCGCACGCCGAGGGCCGGAGCCTCGCGCGGATCGACCTCTCGGGGGCCGATCTCTCGGAGATGGACCTCCCCGGCGTGGACTTCACGGACGCGTTCCTGGAGAACGCCGACCTCTCGGGGGCGAACCTCGCGGGCGCGAAGCTCGCGCGTGTCGTGCTCGCGGGCGCCACGTTCGTGGGCGCCGATCTCACGGGCGCCGATCTCGCCGAGGCGAACCTCGGCGCCTCGAACGGCAAAAACGCAAACCTCGACGGCGTCACGCTGCGCGGCGCCATCCTCGCGAAGGCCGACCTCACGGGCGCGTCGCTCGGCGGGGTCGTCTTCGAGCTCGCCGATCTCTCCGACGTCCTGCTCGACGGCGCGGCGCTCACGGGGGCGCGCTTCGATAAGTGCATCCTGAAGGGGAACCTGCTCCGCGGCTGTGATCTGCGGGAATCGACGTTCGTGCACGCGATGCTGGTCGAGGTCGACCTGCGCAACGCGAACTTCGCGAACGCGACGCTCGAACACGCCTCGCTCGTCCGGTGCACGCTCGACGGCGCGTCGTTCTTGAAGGCGAACCTCTGCGGCATGCGGCTCGCCGAGCCCTGCACCTTCGTCGGCGCCGACTTCACAGGCGCGACGATCGCCGCCGCGACGCTGCGCGAGGCCGACTTCAGCCACGCGGACTTCAGCGGCGCGACGCTCTCCTCGTCCGACCTCTCGAAGTGCGTCCTGCGGGAAGCCAAGCTCTACCGCGCCGTCGCGAAAAACGCCCTGTTCATGCGGGCGGACCTCACGGGCGCGAGCCTCGTCGCCGCGAACCTGGAGGGCGCGATCTTCCTCAAAGCGAAGCTCGGCCGGGCCGACTTCAAGGGCGCGAACCTCTTCCGCGCCGACCTCCTGCGCGCCGTCGGAGACGACAAAACAAGCTTTTTCGATGCCCTCGTCACGCAGGTCCGTGTCTCGCCGAAGGGCAGCGCGGGCGCAGAGGCCACGGTGGATCCGAGCGCGCCGAGGGCCACGCCGAAGCCGGTCAACAAGGAGAGCCGTGGATAAGACCGAGCTCGTGCAGATGGTGAAGGGCGGGGAGATCCTCTCCAGGATCGACCTCGCGGGCCTCGATCTCGCCGGCGCCGATCTCTCGGGCGGCATCTTCGAGAATGTCTCGTTTCGCGGCGCGAACCTCCGCGGGTGCCTGTTCAAGGAGAGCGTGCTCAGCGAGTGTGACCTCGACGGCGCCCGCATGGACAAGGCGAACCTGCGCCACGCGGTCTTCAACCGCTCCACGCTGCGCGGCGCCGACCTCACGGGCGGCACCCTGCCCGTCGTGAAGTTCTACCAATGCGACCTCACGGAGGCGCGATTCGCAGGCTCCGACCTCGTGATCTCGGGCTTCGCGCAAAGCGACCTCACGCGCGCCGATCTCGCGGGCACGAACCTCGACCGCGCCGGCTTCGTCGAGTCGACGGTGACGGGCATGATCCTCGCCCGCGCGTGCCTCAAGCAAACGACGCTCTACAAGGCCGACCTCACGAAGACCAACTTCGCCGAGGCGCGCTTCGAGAACACGCTCTTCATCGCGGCAAACCTCCGCGACGTGAGCTTTGCCTCGATGGACCTCACGCTCTCGCAGTTCCTCGACGCCGACCTCGAAGGCGCCTCCTTCGAGCGGGCGATCGTGCGCCAGTGCAACTTCATGCGGGCGAACCTCGTGGGCGCGCGCTTCGACGGCGCCGAGGCGCAGCAGGCGATCTTCGTCGAGGCGAAGATGGCGCGCGCGACGCTCACGAAGGCCTGCCTCACGCGGGCGCTCTTCGCGGACGCCAAGATGCCCCTCGCCGACCTCTCGGGCGCGCGCGTGGACGAGGCCATCTTCCACCGCGCCGCGTGCGAGGGGACACGCCTCACCGGCTGCGACCTGACCTACGCCGACTTCACGCACGCCGACGTCTCGGCGGCCGACTTCACCGGCGCGAAGGTCTTCCGGACGCGTTTCCACCGCGTCAAAGACCAGGATACGATCTGGTGCAGCCGCGCCGCCGCCCTCGGCGACGAGGCCGAGGTCGCGACGTCCGAGGACTGGAACCCGCCGTATTGACCTGTCGATCAGGAGAGACGCATGCAAGCTGCCGCAAGGAAGTTGAACCGCGAGGTCACGACGATCGACGAAGGCACGGTCCTCGACGTGAAGGACGGCGTCTTCACGGTCCGCGTCGGTGATTTCGAGTGCGCGGCCCGGCGCGCGAAGAGTTGCCTCGTCGCGCCCGCGCCGGGCGACGTGGTGCTCTGCTCGTTTGGCCCCGGGGGCCGGAGCTTCGTGCTCGCGGTGCTCGAAGGCCCCGCGGGGGAAACGCAGCCGACGACGAAGCTCGACGTCGAGGGCGACCTCGAAATCTCCGTCGGCGCGGGCAAGCTCGACCTGCGCGCGGCCAAGGGCGTGAGCGTCGCGTCGGGCGACGAGCTCAACCTCGTCGGCCGCGCGCTCTCCGTGAGCGCGCTCGAAGGCTCGCTCTTCGTGCAGAAGCTCGCCTACCTCGGCGACCGCCTCAAGGCCGAGGTCGAGGCCATCAAGACAGTCGGCAAGACGCGGGACTCCTTCTTCGAGCGCGTCTCCGAGCGCGTCAAACGCTCGTTCCGCACGGTCGAGGACATCGACCAGCTCAAGGCGAACAAGGTCGACTACGCGGCCGAGACGACGCTCGCGATGCGCGCCGCGCACGCGGTCGTGCACGCCGAGGAGCTCATCAAGGTCGACGGCAAACAGATCCAGCTCGGCTAGGAGGCGCTAGACCATGTTCGCGAACTCGCAGATGGGCGGGCTGAACCTGGGCTTTCCGGACGTGTGCCTCACCCCGGTGCCGCCCGCGCCCGCGCCGATCCCCATCCCGTACCCGAACCTCTCCATCGGCCCGCTCGGGATCCCGTTTGTCCCCGTCGTGCTCTACGGCGGCACACCCGCGCACAACCTCGCGACGATGATCCCGATCAGCATGGGGGACAATCCGGGCATCGCGACGGGCATCGCGTCCGGGACCGTGATGGGCCCGACGCGTAGCCTCACGGCCGCGTTCTCCGTGCTCGTCGGGGGCCTGCCGGGCACACGCCTGACGAGCGTGAACATCCACAACAGCACGAACGCGCCGGGGATGCGCATCGTCCCGAGCCAGGTGCGCGTGCTCCTCCTGGCGCCCTGACGCGGCGGCGTGGACGCGCATGGCCTCGATGGAAGTCGTCTCGGCGTGCCCCCTTCGTGTCGGCTCGATCCTCTGGCAGCCGCGGGAGGGCGCGTACGTGCTCACGGTCGTCTGCAAGGCGACCTTCGCCCTCGCGCCGGAGGTCTCCAGCCTCGCCGAGGAGCAGGACGATCCGAACGAGCATGACGAATACTGGGACGACGACGCGCGGCGCAGCCTGAGCGCGGCGAGCGACCTCGCCCCGTTCAAGCGTGGCGCCGACATCCTCCTCGTCGGCCACGCCTACGCGCCCCACGCCTCGCCGGGCGGGCCCTTTTTCGCGCGGCTCGGGGTCGGCGACGTGCTCGACAAGGCGATCGAGGTGCACGGCGAGCGCGCATGGACCGCCGACGGGCGCCTGCTCGAAGAGCCCCCCGCGGGCCGGGTGGCGCTCCGGTGGGAGCGGGCCGCGGGCGGGCCCGGGACGACGAACCCGGTGGGCGTGCCGCCGAACGCGCCGCCGGATGCGCGGCACCTCCGGCGCGTGCCGAACTTCGGGCCGCCCGGCTTCCGCTTGAGGAGCCCCTCGGACGTGATCCCGCCGGTCGGCTTCGGGCCGATCGCGCCGACGTGGCCCGCGCGCCAGGAACACCTGCCCCGGCACGCGGCGGGCTGGGATCCGCACCGGCTCGGGGCGTGGCCGCTGCCCGCCGGGATCGACGCGTCGTTCTTCAACACGGCGCCGCCGGACCAGCGCGTCGCGGAGCTCGTGGGCGACGAGCGGATCTCGCTCACGAACCTGCACCCGCACGTCCCCGTGCTCTCGACGCGCCTCGCGCTCGTCAAGCCACGCGCGCTCGTGCAGAAGAGCGGGGCGCCGGCCGATCTGCGCTTCCGGTGCGACACGCTTTTCCTCGACACGAACCGGGGCATCGCCTCGCTCACGTGGCGGGGCAGCGTGCCGCTCGTGTCGCCGCACGAAGACGGGTGCGTCGTGGTGACGATCGAGGCGAGTGATCGTCAGCTCTCCGGGGGCGGCGCGCCCGGCACCGTAAAGCTCGATTGGCGCTCGAGCCAGCAGGCGGCCGTCTCCCCTGCCCTGCCCTTCACGCCCAGCGATCCGGCGGACACGGAGGCGGATGGCCTCTCCCTGGAGGACACGACGACGATCTCGCCCGACTCCCAGCGGCTCGACCCGGGGGCGGCGTTGCCCTTCGTCAAACCCCCGCTCGCCGTCCTCGGGGCCGCCTTGCCCGCGCCGCCGCCGGTGCCGCCGCCCGTGCGACCCCCGTCGTCCGTCCCGCCGCCGCCGCTCGCCTTCGAGCCGCCGCCCGCGTCACGCCCCGCGCCGCCCGACCGGGTCGCGCCGGGCCTGCCCCAGGCGCCGCCGATGATCGGCCCCCTCGCGACGCTCCGCGACCCCGGGCCGCCCGAGATCGTCCCGCCGCCTGCGCCCGCGCCTGCGTCCGCCCCCCCTGCGCCCGCCCCGGCCACGCCGGAGCCTGCGACCGCGCCGGAGATCGATCCGGCGACCGTCTCGATCGAGCAGTTCGCGGCGATCTCAGCCGAAATCGCGGAGGAACGCGAGGCCCGCGCCGACGTCCTCCGGCGGCACGAGCTGACAGCGCGGACCTTCGCCGAGGTCGAGCGCCGGTGTTCACGTGTGCTCGCCGAGGAGGCGTCCCGCGGGGAGCATGACGAGCGGGCCAAGTACGACCGCTCGTACGTCGCCGTGGTGGAGGGGTTTCGGGGGCCGATCAAGCCCGACGAACATGCGCGGATCCTGGCGTCCCTCGTGCGGGGACAAGCCCATGCCGTGCTCGACGAGCTCCACATTCAGCGGCCGGCGCTGATGCCCCTCCTGCGCTCCTGGGCGAAGCGCGCAGCCGGTACCACGGGCGCCGGTGCAGGCGCGCTCGACGCGCTCGACGCCTTCCGCGGAACGAAGCGCGGCTGAGCAGGAACGTCCGCGTCCAGGCGCCTCCCGCGGGTGCAGCGACGCAAAACGAACACGAGCTTCTGCGCAGCCGTCCTTGCATCGACGCGAAGGCGCCCGGGACACGTGCACAGCGTGGGATGCACCGGCGCGAGAGCGGCTGGGACGCCGTGACGGGCGCGCTTGCGTCGACGCAGGAGGCGCCGGGACCCCGTCACGACGATGCCTGCGTCGACGCAAGGGCCCCCGCGCCGCGGGCACGACGTCCCTCGCGCGCGTGCAAGGCACGCTGTGCAGGTGTTTGGAGCGCTTTGCACGCACGCACCCCCCACCGAGCAACGGCCCTCGGGCTTGTTGCGCGCGTGCACGGCGCGTCGCGCACGCGCGCTGGAAGCTGCCGCGTCCGCGCACGCTCCCGCGCCCCCACCCGCTCCGGGTTCCTGCGCCCGGATCCGGCGGGCGGCGCGGGCGCGCAGGCGCCGTCAGAGCACCCAGCCGCAGGCCTTCAACGCGTCGCAGTCGCCGGCGCACACCGCGTCGACGAGGCATTTCACGTCGGCTTCCTTGTAACACTTGATGGTGGTGCCCATCACGCAGTTGATGTTGCACTGCCCGACATCGGTCGAGGCCATGCAGCTCACGGAGAGCTCGCAGGTGTCCCCGTCGGACGCGCTCCCGCAGACCGCGCCCGCGCCCTGGTACGTGAGGCACCCCTCGGCGTTGTATTCGATGCCGGCCGGCAGGGCGCAGCCGCCGCCGCTGCCCCCGGCGGCCGACCCGCCGCCCGTCGACGACCCGCCGCCCTGCCCCCCTGCGCCGCCGCCACCCTCACTGCCGCCCCCCGAGCCGCCGCCCCCCGGCCCCGACGCACCCGGGCCCGCGCCACCGTCGCCACCCGTCCCCTCGCTGCTGCAAGCGACCCACGAGACGAGCGACACCATGAAGATCAAGAGGAATGTACGCATTCCGCCCCCATCGCATGAAGGGCGGACACATCCAAGTTCCTCGCAGCGTGCAAGCGCTCGTGTCGTCCGGGCGTGCGCGGCGAGCGCCTTCGGTCGGGGCACGGGACGCGGCGGGGCCGCTCCTGGAACCGAGTACGCCGGGTCCTTCCGTCGCCGTGACGTTCATGGTGGACCTTTCCACCCTCACGCGTGACAGTCGTGCCATCGCGTGTTCGCTACGATCGAATGGTGCCAAACGCTTGACGTGCACTTCCGTCTCGGGCGACATTTCCTCCTGGCATCAAGCTCCGCGCTCCATCCTCCTGGTCGTCGCGAGAAGGAAGGCAGAGTCGTAAGCATGGACAGGCCCTTCACTCACCAACCGGTTTCCGTCGAAACGAACGTCGATTCGCTCCGCCAACGCCTTGCCGATCTGAAGAGACAAGTCGACGTGCAAGCCGAGGAGATCACACGGGTCCGCGCGGACGCCCTGCGATATCGTCGGTATTTCAACCTCGCGCAGGTGGGGATGGCCATCACGTCCCCCGACACCGGTTGGATCGAGTTCAATGGCCGGCTCTGCGAGCAGCTCGGCTATGCACCGGACGAGCTGAGGACGACGACGTGGGTCTCCCTCACGCATCCCGAGGACGTCTCGCTCGACATGGACCTGTTCGCCAGCCTCGTCAAAGGCGAGATTCAGCGATACAGCCTCGACAAACGATTCGTGCGCAAAAACGGGAGCATCATGTATGGGAACATTCTCCTGCAAGGTGTCTACCGCGACGACGGGTCCTTCGACCACCTCTTTGGCTTTCTGCACGACATCACCGAACGCTGGGAGGGCGAACGGGAGAGGTTGGCGCTCAAGCAGGAGATCATCGACGCACAAAAGAGGGCGCTGCGCGAGCTGTCGACCCCATTGATCCCCGTCGCAGAGCACGTCCTCGTGATGCCGCTCGTGGGCACGATCGACAACGTCCGCGCCCAGGCGGTGCTCGAGGTGCTGCTCGACGGCGTCATGCGGCACAATGCAAGAATGACCATCCTCGACGTCACCGGCGTGGAGGTCGTGGACATGGAGGTCATGAACGCGCTCGTTCAAGCCGCCCGCGCCGTCAATCTGCTGGGCGCGCAAGCCATCCTGACGGGGATCCAGCCGCGCATCGCCAAGACGCTCGTGGACCTTCAAGCCGATCTGAGCACCATCATGACCCTCAGCACCGTCCGAGAGGGCATTTCCTATGCCCTGGGGAGGCAAAAAACATGACGCACCTCTTCCATGGACTCGAGGAATGGTTCGACTACTCCACCACGAGCTTCCAAGCCGCCGGCGCGAACGCCGAGCTCGACCCGCGCCACATCCCCACGACCCCGACCGCATACAACAGCGAGACCTATCGATGGCTCGCGACGCGGTACCGTGACATCTACCTCGATCTCTATCAGGCCATCCAGGCCGACGGGACGCTGATCCGAAAGCAGCCCCCTCACTTCACGCAGGAGTGGGCCAAGCACTTCGAACCCATCACGATCTGGAAGCAGGTCTGCCCGCTCTTCGTGTTCGGTCAAGCGCTCGGCGGTCTCGACGAACGTCATCGAGACCTCGCCCGCGCCTACGCACTCGGATACGGCGTCCCGGTGATGGCCATCGATCGAATGATGGACGCGCTGCCAGGAGCACAAGCCACGAAGCACACCTGGCTCTTCGTGCTGGCCTCCTACGCGCTCGGGCTCGAGCAGCTCCAGAAGGTCGACGCGCCGCCCGCCGCCGAGCGCTGCTTCCTGCGCCACACCCAGGAAATGTATCACTTCTTCTGGGGCGAAGAGCGAGCGCGGTATCAACTGCCGGAGGTCGTCTCGGAGGCCACGCTCACGAAGTACCTGGAGGGCGACAGCCGTCTCCTGTCGTCCATCTTCTTCCCCGTGACGATCGAGTGGGCCTTCCTGCTCGCCCAAGGGTCCTTGCCGCCCGCCTTCGCGCCAGCCCTCGTGGCCTTACGAAGAATGCGCCAGCTCAACGACGAGGTGGTGGACGCCGACGAGGACATTCGTTTCGGAATCGTGACGTTCCCCTATCTGCACGGCCTTTCATCCCCGCAAGGCGCAGAGCTCGCGGAAAACGTCCACGCAACCTGGAAGCTCGATCGCGAGGAGCCCGGCTCACCCAAGATGGCCGAGCTGACCGCGCAGCGTCGTCTCCTCCTGCAAAAAGCCGGGAGCTTCGAAGCCGCCGCACATTTCTCGATGGGCTGTCTGAAGACGGTCATGCAAGCCGTGATGGGTCATCTCCCCGCAAAGAACGCATTCGACGTGACCCTGCTGGTCAACCAGCGGGTATCGCACCTGTACCGGCTGGCCCAGCACGGTTGGAACGAAATCCCCGGCGTCTACCAGCCGGAGCCCTTCGCGCCGTCGAGCCACGCAGCCCTTCCCTTGTCCGTTCCCTGGGCATAAACGGGCGCAGGCCGTTGCGCCGGGGCGCTGCCCCGGACCCCGCGGGGGGCTGTCCGCCCCCTCGACCCCGGACCAGGCACGGCCTGGACCGAAGGTGGAAGAACTGCGCGGTGCGCAGTTCTTCCAACGGGCCGGTGGCAAGACCATGGAGGTGGGTTTCAAGCTGGCGGCGGGTACGTTGCCGGCTGAACCTGCGGCGCTGTGGCCTTGGTGGGCGGGGTCGTCGCCGGTCTTGCCACCGGCCGTTCGATGAACTGCGCATCGCGCAGTTCATCGTCCTGGGTCCAGCGCCTCGCTGGTCCGGGTCCCGGGGCGGACAGCCCCGGGTGGGGCCTGGGGCAAAGCCCCAGCGCGGGGCGCCGTGATCCTCCCCTACGTTCACTCGCCAGGCAGAATGGCTGGTGCGGCCTCTGGGTGGCTGCTGGCGGCTTCGGGCGAGAGCCGCTTCACGATGCTCCGCACGACCACGTAAAACCCGGGGACGAGCAGGAGTGCGAGTACGGTTGCGCTGATCATCCCGCCGAGGACGCCGGTGCCGATCGCGCGCTGGGTTTCTGCGCTGGCGCCGCTTGCGATGGCGAGGGGGACGACGCCGAGGGTGAATGCGAGGGACGTCATCAGGATGGGACGTAGGCGCAGACGTGCGGCCTCGATGGCTGCGCTTGCCGTCGAGCGCCCTTCCTCTTCGAGTTGCTTGGCGAACTCCACGATGAGAATGGCGTTCTTCGCGGACAGACCGATCAGCGTGATCAGACCGACCTTGAAGAAGACATCGTTCGGCATCCCGCGCAGCTTCACGGCCAGGAGCGCGCCGAGCAGACCGAGGGGGACCACGAGCAGGACGGACACGGGGATCGACCAGCTCTCGTAGAGCGCGGCGAGCACGAGGAACACGACGAGCAGGGAGAGCGCCAGGAGCGCGGGGGCTTCGTTGCCCGAGAGACGCTCTTGGTATGAGAGCCCCGTCCATTCGACGCCGTAGCCTGGGGGGAGTTGCGCGACGAGACGCTCCATCTCGGCCATCGCTTCTCCGCTGCTGAAGCCGCTCGCGGCTGTGCCGGAGAGACGCACGGCGGGATATCCATTGTAACGAACGAGCTGGAGCGGGCTCCGCTCCCACCGCGGCGTGGCCACGGCCGAGAGCGGCACCATCCGACCTTCTTGGTTGCGCACCGGCAGCGCGAACACGTCGTCGAGCTGCATGCGCACGTCCGGCTCTGCTTGCAGGATCACCTGCTGCAGACGCCCCGCGTTGGGAAAGTCGTTGACGTACATCGAGCCGAGCGCCGCCGAGAGCGTCGCGTTGATCGACGCGAACGACACGCCGAAGGCCTCCGCGCTCTGACGGTCGATCTCCACGCGCACCGACGCACCGTCGGGCAAGCCCTCCGGATACACCCCCTGCACCACGTGGCTTTTTGCCGCGGCGGCGAGGAGCTGGTTCTGGGCGGCGAGCAGACGCGTTTGCCCCTGGTTGCGTCGATCGACGAGGCGCATCGCGAACCCCGAGCTCGTGCCGAGCGAATCGATCGAAGGCGGCAGGACGTGGAACATCCTTCCGTCGCGAATACTCGCGAAACGCTCGTTCGCGGCTTGCACCTCTCCCTGGGCCGTCGCGCCTTTGCGCGCGTCCCAGTCTTTCAGCGTCGTGAACATCAGCGCTGCGTTCGGGCCCGAGCCCGAGAAGCCGAAGCCTTGAATCGCCACCACCGCCTGCACGCCCGGCCGCTCGCGGGCGTAGGCCTCGTACGAGCGGATCACCTGATCGGTACGCTCCGCCGTCGCATCCGAAGGCAACGCGACGCTCGAGATCCAGTAGCCCTGATCCTCTTGCGGCAGGAACGAGCCTGGCAATGCGCGGAACAGCCATGCCGCCCCGACGCCGATGGCGGCGAGCGAGACGAGCGCGGTCCAGCTCCGCTTCACCACGCGCCCGACGCCGTTGCCATACCGATCGGTGAGCCACGCGAAGCCACGATTGAAGGGCCCGAACACGCCGCGGTTCGCGTCGTGGTGCGCGGGCACCGGCTTCAAGAGGGTCGCGCAGAGCGCGGGCGTCAGCGAGAGCGCGAGGAACGCCGAGAGCAGGATCGACACTGCCATCGACAGGCTGAATTGCCGGTAGATCGTCCCGACCGAGCCCGACGCGAACGCCATGGGAATGAACACGGCCGAGAGCACCAGCGTGATTCCGACGACCGCGCCGGTGATCTCTTTCATCGCCTTCTTCGTCGCTTCTTTCGGCGACAGGCGCTCGGTCGCCATGATGCGCTCGACGTTCTCGACCACGACGATCGCGTCGTCGACGATGATGCCGATCGCGAGCACCATCCCGAACATCGTCAGGACGTTGATCGAATACCCCGTCGCATACATCACGGCGAACGTGCCGAGCAGCGCGATCGGCGCGACGATCGCGGGCACAAGCGTGTAACGCAGGTTCTGCAGGAACACGAACATCACCACGAACACGAGCGCCATCGCCTCGAAGAACGTCTTGAAGACCTTCTCGATCGAAATGCGAACGAAGGGCGCCGTGTCGTAGGGAACGCCGACCTCGATTCCCTCCGGGAACCCCTCGGCGAGCTCGGCCACGCGCGCGCGGACGAGCGCGGCCGTCTCCACCGCGTTTGCCCCGGGCGAGAGCATCACGCCCGCGCCGGCCGAGGGGGAGCCGTCCGTTCGTGTCGAGGTGCGGTAGCTCTGCGCGCCGAGCTCGATGCGGGCCACGTCCGAGAGCAGGACACGCGAGCCGTCTGCACGTGCGCGCAGCACGATCGCGCCGAACGCCTCGGGCGTCTCCAGCTCGCCTTGCACCACGAGGGGGATCGTCACGCGTTGCCCCGGCACCGTCGGCGCGTCGCCCACCCGGCCCGGCGAGACCTGCGCGTTCTGCGCGCGGATGGCGTTCGCCACCTCCTCGACCGACACTTCGAGCGCCGTGAGCTGCGCGGGGTCGAGCCACACGCGCAAGGCGCGCGGGGCGGCGAAGACCTGCACGCTGCCCACGCCGCGGATGCGCTTCAGCTCTTCGACGAGGCCCCGCGAGAGGAAGTCGCCGAGCGTCTGTTCGTCGTAGCGCCCGCTCGGCGAGCGTAGATCGACGATGCAGAGGAAGTTCGAGGTCGAGGACTCGACGGCGAGGCCGATCTGCCGGACCATCTGCGGCAGCCGCGGCTCCACCGTGCGCAGGCGGTTCTGGACCGCGACCTGGGCCAGCTCGGGATCGGTCCCCGGCTCGAACGTGACGGAAATCTGCGCGACGCCCGACGTGTCCGAGGACGACTCGAAGTAGAGCAGGTGCGGCACGCCCGAGATTTCACGCTCGATGGGCGCGAGCACGCTCTCGCTCATCGTGGAGGGCGTCGCGCCGGGGTACACGGCCGTCACGTTCACGCTCGGGGGCGCGACGGTTGGGTAACGCTCGACGGGCAGGCGCTGGAGCGCGAGTGCGCCGAACAGGACGATGAAGAGGGAGACGACCCACGCGAAGACCGGGCGCTCGATGAAGAAACGCGGCATGATCTCGTTATTCGCTCAGGGGTTGGGGGCCGATGCGCTTGGCGCGGCCGTCGCCGCCGGCGCTGCGGAGGGCGCGCTCGACGGGGTCGGCGGCGGTTTCCAGGGGGAGGGACGCACCGCCATCGCGGGCTGGAGCTGGTCCTGCCCTTCGACGACGACGCGGTCGCCTGCTGCGAGCCCGGTGCGCACGATCTGCTGCCCCTCGACGATGCGCCCCGTCGTGACGGAACGCACCACGACGCGGTCGCCGGGGTCGACCACGAGCACGCTCTCGCCGAGCGCGGGGTCGTGGAGCACGGCTTGCTGCGGCACCGTGATCGCTTGGGGCTCGCGGCCGACGGGGATCCGCGCGCGGACGAACATCCCCGGAAGGAGGTGGAGATCCTTGTTCTCGACGAGCACGCGTAACGTCAGCTCGCTCGTCGACGGGTCGACGTTCACGTCGGTCGAGAGCAGCCGCCCTTGCTCGGCGTAGGGCTCGCCGCGCATCGAAAGCAGCGTGACCGGCAGGCCCTGGCTCGTCTCGAGCTCTCCCCGCGCGAGGCGCTTGCGTAGCTCCTCGTAACGCATCACCGGCTGCCGGATGTCCACGTACACGGCGTCGAGCTGCTGGATCGTGACCATCGGCGTCGGGTCCGCGGTCCCCACGAGCGCGCCTTCGGTGACGCGGGACAGGCCGATCCGCCCGCTGATGGGGGCCGTCACGGTGGCGTAACGCAGGCTGACCCGGCTCCGCGCGAGCGAGGCTTCGGCGATGGCGAGGTCGGCCCGCGCGATGTCCATCGTGCTGCGCGCGTTGTCGGCGGCCTGGCCCGCGATGGCGCCGCCCGATTCGAGGCGTTCTGCGCGCTCGGCCTCCCGTGTCGCGACCGCGAGGGCCGCGCGTTGCCGCGCCGTCGTCGCGGAGGCGCTCGCGACCTCGGCCCGGAAGATCGTGGGGTCGATGCGATAGAGGGCTTGCCCCGCCTTCACGGTGTCGCCCTCGTTGAAGAGCCGCTCGAGCACGATGCCGGACACGAGCGGCCGGACGTCGGCGACCCGCACCGGCGTGACGCGCCCTGGGAGAACGTCCTCGATCACCAGGGCGTGCGGCGCCACGGACACGACCGAGACCTCGGGGGGCGGCGGCGGCGCGGGCGGCGCGCTCGTCTCGGCGGACGCGCAAGCCGTGAGGAGCGCCGCGCAAACGAAGAGGAGACGAAGGAGTCGCATGTCGTTTTCTATCGATCTTTCGCGGAGTTTGTCCGAAATGGGCGCCCGACGGACGTTCTGGACGCGCCGTGGTGGGGCACCTGCCGGGTCCGATCGTGGAACGTCTCTTTGGTGTTCGCGCGCGGGGAAGGCAATGGAGAGAGCCCCGTGAGCGCACCGACGCCTCTCGCGTACGTCGGTCGCGTCAGGACGGGGATTCGCCCATCTTCACGTTACGCCCGAGCGCAACGATGCCGTTCCCTGTTTTGCTGCCGTGAGGAAGGGAGGGGAACCTCGGAGCCAGAACGAGAGATATGCACGGCTCCTGGGTCGTCGCGCCCCACACGACCTTCCTTGGTTTACGGCTCCACCTCGTTCAAAACGGAACAGGTTTACCACGGGACATTGGGCATGCAAGGGTTCAGGGCGAAGAGCAAGCTATGGAGCCGATCTCCGCAAGCTCGGATTCGAATCCAAAGAGCCGTTTGAAAATCTTACCTTGACATAGCACCTGGCACATGGCCCGCGCCGGCCAGGGCGAAAGAGGTTCGCCTGCCGGCCATGCCGTATACGCGTCCCGCCTGAGAGGCGGCTCCCGTTTGAAGGGAACCCTCCGAGGAAGCAACCGAGGAAGCACGATTCCTACGGCACGGCCCCACGCGGCGAGGAGGCGTCCATTGAGGAAGGAGCGAGAGAGGTTTGTCGCTGACCTGCGGCGATGTGCAGTTCATCGAACGGGCCGAGGCAAGACCGGGAGCCGGGATTGTTTCCAAAGCGCATCGGGGGGGCCCGATGCCGCCCCCTGCGCCCTGGCGGACGCGGACCTCGAATGCATCGCACGGCTTCGCGTCGCGGCGGGATCGTTTCCAAAGCGTTGGAAACAATCCAACCCAAGAGCCCTCCTGTCGGAGATTTACAGAACCAGACCTCCCTGGTAGGGGGGGCGATGGGCGTCACCGCGTACCTCGAGTGCTACGGCTCCGAAGACTTCGACCCGGCCTCGGGCGGCACCGGGCTCTTCGGGACCAAGGGCCTCCTCCCGCCCGCTTGGTTTCTCTTCTTCGACGCCGCGGACTTCACCTCCGTGCGCTCGAAGCACGATGGCAGCACCTACTCGCTCCTCCGCCGCCCCGCATCCCAGGCCGCCGCCCGCGCCCACGAACGGATCGAGGCGCTGAAGCCCCACATCACGCCGGAGCTCGACGCCGTGCTGCGCTCGTTCCTCGCCGCCGTCGAGAAGGCCTGCACTCCCTGCGATCTCGGCGAGCCCCTCGACCACCAGCGCGTGCTCGTCTTCAACACCCACCGCTTCGAGTCCACCCGGGCCGAGCTCAACGCTTGTATCGGCTGGTTCGACGCGTTCGCCGCGAAGGGCTACTCCGCTCGCCTCGCCACACGCGCCGAGTCGATCTTCGACCCCTGCGACGGCCTCGACTTCGACGAAGACGACCGGAAGCTCGACGTCGGCGACCCAGACGCGCTCTGCGGCTGGCCCTCCAGCGTGACGGACAAGGCGCCCCCCGTCGTTCCGAAGCCGCCCCCGCCCAGCGCGGACGCCAGTTCTCTCGACGCCATCCTGGCGCGCGTGTGGGCCCATCCGGCAGACCTCGATGTTCGCCTCGCCTGCGCGAAAGAGCTGTCCGCCCTCGGCGACCCTCGCGGCGAGTTCATCCCGCTCGATTGCGCCAAAAAGCTCACCCACCGCCAGCTCAAGCGTCACGAGCAGCTCCTCGACGACGCGCGTGTACACCACCCCTTCAGCCGCGCGCGTACCTTCCACCAAGGCCTTCCGGTCGAAGTGGAGTGGAACGCCGCGCCCGGCGATCCCCTCGTCGGCCACCCCGCCTGGTCCACCGTCGAGAGCGTGATCTTCTCCGGCCCCGTCGCGCTGCTCCCGCCCGTGCGCCAGCTCCAGGCGACGCCCGCGCTCCTCCGCGCCATCGACCGGCCGGTGCCCTACGTCTCCATCTGCATGAGCGACGACAAGGACCCCGCAGCCTGGGCGGCGCTCGAATCCACGGAGCGCTTCCCAAACCTCGTCGAGGTCCGCGTTATCACGCCCGCGACCGTCTGGCTCCCCGAAGCAGGGCAGCGGCTCATCACGCGGAGGCCCTCGGTGCGGCTCCACGCCAGCTCGCCCCTCGTACCCCTCCCTCCGCTCACGCCCCTCACAGCCGAGGAGCACGCCGCACGCGTCGCGCGATGGGCGAACCCACCGGAGGCCCGCTTCGCCGAGGGGCCTCGCTACGACAACGGATTCAACTGACCCGTTCACGGTGAAGCCGTTTCGCTGGGGCTTTGCCCCAGGCCCCAGCAGGGGCTCTCCGCCCCTGCACCCGGACCAGCGAGGCGCTGGACCCAAGCTCGATGAACTGCGCGATGCGCAGTTCATCGAACAGGCCCGGTCAAGACCAGCAACGGCGTTGCCCACCAAGGCAGCCGCGTTGCGGGTTCTGCTGGCACCCCGGCTCCTTCGTCGGCCTGTTTGAAAAACTGCGCGGAGCGCAGTTTTTCAACCCTGGGTCCAGCGCCTCGCTGGTCCGGGGTCGAGGGGGCGGACAGCCCCCCGCGGGGTCCGGGGCAGCGCCCCGGCGCGGCGTCAAGCGACCGGCGTTGGCCCTTCGCGCGTCTCGCTGCTGACGCTGTCGCCTTCGTTCGTGTCTGCGGTTGCGAGGGCGGACCGTGTGCGGACCTCGTCGAAAAAGAGTGCTTGGGAGACCTTGTCGCGTGGCAGTTCGGCTTCGACGCGGGCCATCACCTCGGCGTACGTCGTGAGGAACCTGTCCTTCGTCGCATTCCGGGCTGCCCGCAGATCACGCGCGTGCTGGACGGCGATCTGACGGTTCAAGAGGGCGGCCTGGTAACGCTGCCGGAGCACGCCGAGCTCGATCTTCTCGGCTTCGGCCTCGGGCCACGACGCCTGGGCGGCGGCGAGCCGCCCTTCGAGATCGATCATGGCTTCGACTTGTGAGGCGCCGAAGAGGCGGATGATCGGGGCGGATCCCTCGGGGAAGACCAGGCTTGCGATTCGGCCTTTTCGTTTGCCGTCGGCGATCTCGGCCTTCTGCTGCGAGAGCCGGATGCGCCGATCGGAGACGTAATTCTCGTACTTGATGTCGACGCGGGTGGGGAGAATGGCCTTGAGGGCCTTCTCGTACTCCGCTTGCGCCGTCGCGAGCTCGGTGGCGCCCGCGCGCATCTTGTCTTCGAGCGAGGCGAATGCGGCCTGGCACGAGAACTTGCTGAGCATACATGTGGCGTGGGCGGCGAGATCGAGGCACTTCGAGACGGGGGTGCTCTGCGTGGGCGATTGCATCGAGGCATCCTCCTTGGAAGGGGATACGCGCCGAGGAGCGTGAGGGCGCTCGGGGCGCGTGGGTTTCGTGGGTGCGCGTGGTCATCATCGCGCGGGCCGTTCGACGTTGTGGCCGAACGTTTCTTGGGCGGCTTTGCTCTTGCAACGTGGGCTGGAGCTGGCGAAGGCCGCCTGCGGCGTGCGCGCGAGGGGGTCGCGCCACGCGCCTCGCCTGCGCTTGCGCCGATGCCCATCGAGCGCGCGCGCCTGCGCGATCGTCCTTGCAGCGGCGCGAAGGCGCCCGGTCCATGTGCGCGGCGCGGAATGCACCGGCGCAACGGCGGCGGGGACGCTGCGATCTGCGCGCTTGCGTCGACGCAAACGGGGGCAGGACCACGGCACGGCGACACTTGCGCGCGCGCACGCGCTCCCGCGCCGCGGGCGCGACGTCCCTCGCGCACATGCAAGGCACGCCGCGCGGATGGCTCGGGGCGCCTTGCACGCATGCGACACCCACCGAGCGATTGGCATCGGGCCCTTTGCGCGCGTGCATGGCGAGTCGCGCACCTGCTGGACGAGCTGTCGCGTCGATCGACGCTTCCTGGTGTCCCCGCGCGCGGGTGCAAAACGCGCGTGCACCCCACGCGCACCCCTCAGGGCGGAGCGCGCAGCGAAAGGTCGCTCGCGAGCTTGTCGAAAAGCGCCGCCGCCATCGTCGGCACGTACGTCTCTGCCCACCGCTCGAGCAGCGCCGCGAACCCCGCGACCTCCGCCTCGACCTCCGCGAGCGCCGCGCGTAGCACCGCCGGCGCGACCTCGATCGCCGCTTCTTTTTTCTCGTGGTACCCGAGCGCCAGCAGCCCCGTGTCGAGACGCGCGATGTAGGGCGTCGGATCGTGCCCGCCCCACGGCGGCGGCCCGCCTTCGGCGAACGTGATCCACGCGCGCCAGCTTTCGAGCCCCGTGCAGCACTCCGGCGCCAGCACCAGCGCGCCGCCGCACGTGATCTCGATCCCGCCGGCCACCACCACCTTCTCCTCCGAAAGCAGCCGCCGCGCCACCGCCTCCGCCGTGGGTTCGAGCTCGTCGTCGGTCCCGAACCCGTACATCGCGATCGCCGCCATCACCGTCCCGACCTCGAGGGGATCCATCGCCCCGGTCAGCGTGATCGTACGAAACCCTTCTTCGCGGCGGTACGGGTGCGTCGGTGACGACGGCGGCACGAAGTCGGCCCGCGCCTCCTCGCTGAACAGCGCCCCGCGCCAATGCGGCCACGGCAGCACCTCCCCCACCCCGTGCGACCGCACGACGATCGCGTGGCACCGCAATTCGCTCGCCATTCACGCGAGAATAGGTCCGAGGTCGGCGCGCCGTCCAGCCCCCTCCGGCGTGCATTGCAATGCCGCGTGGGCCCTCCGGCCCCTGCGCGCCCCTCGCTGGCGTGGTCGTCCACCGGCCCATTCCAGATCCTCTCGCCCTTCCGTCTGGAACGTGGACCTGGAAAAACCAGGGGCCATAGGGCTCGAATTTTTTGACGCAGGTGCCGCGCCGCCGTCAGCGAGGCGACGTGCGCCACGTTTTCGCCGTCCGGAGCATGCTGGAGGGCGTCAAGGCTCTGGATTCCGTCGCCGACCTGAGGGAGTCTGTCGTCCAGACACACCGACGGCCGGCCTTTTGGCGCCGGCCCTTCCGCCTCCTCACGAGGCATGGAGACCGTGCTCATGAACCGATGCCTTCTGGCTGTCCCCGTCCTTCTGGCCTCGCTCGTGGGTGGCTGTGGTCACTCCGAAGACGAGTGGAGAGCGCAGCTCGCCAAGTACAACGAGCTCCAGGACTCCAGCGAAGCAAAAAAGGCCGAGCTGGAGAAGCAGCTCGCCGAAGCCAAGCAGCACGTCGCCGACCTCGAGAAGCAGCTTCAGGACGCCGGCGCGGACGTGAAGAAGATGAGCTCGACGCTCGAGGACCAGGAGAAGGCCCTCGCCGAGTACAAGGCCCGCGCCAAGCAGCTCGAGGCCATCAAGGCGCGCTTCGACCTCCTGCGCAAGAAGCTCGACGAGCTGACCAAGCTCGGCCTCGCCGTCAGCATCCGCCGAAACCGCATGGTCATCTCGCTCCCGGGCGACGTGCTCTTCGATACGGGCAAGGTCGAGCTGAAGAAAGAAGGCGAGGACATCCTCAAGAAGGTCGCCCAGGTCATCAAGGCCGACAAATCCCTGGCCGATCGTGATTATCAGGTCGCGGGTCACACCGACAACCAGCCCCTCAACGGCGGCACGTACCAGGACAACTGGGGCCTCTCGCTGATGCGCGCCCGCTCGGTGTTGATCTTCCTCGTGGGCAAGGGCGGGGCGCTGCCGCGCGCGCACTGGAGCGCCGCAGGTTTCGCGGACACCGACCCGGTGGCGAACAACGGCACCAAGGACGGGCAGCAGAAGAATCGGCGCTGCGATCTCATCGTCGTGCCCGACGTCGACGAGATGATCGATTTGACGAAGCTCACCAAGGAGTGAGAGCCTGGAGCCGCGCCGCGGCTCCCCTGGCTCGGTCTCTCGAATTCGGGGGCGCCCGCACTACGAGGCGCCCCGGGCCGGCTGTAAATGCAGCTCCCGTGCGTGCGGCGCGCTGGCCGGATGGCAGCGCGCCGCCGCCTTTCAGGAGCCGGACAATGGCGTCGTGCCGTTGTACGCGCGGAACTTGTACAACGAGAGCGTGGCACCATTCGTCCCAAGGCCGAGCGCCGTGTTGACGGCGGCGGAGAGGCCATTGCACGCCCCGCTGCCCGAGCCGCTCATCGCGGGGATGGTGAAGGTGCTCGACGTCGTGTTTCCCCAGTCGCCGGAGACATAGATGGTGAACGTGCCGGTCTGGCAGTTGACCGTCGTGATGCCCTGCCCGGCTTCCGCGACCTGCAGCTTCGCGGTCATCTCCCAATTGATGTCGGGGTCGGCGCCCGAAAGATCGGTGGTACCTACGACATCGGTGAAGAGGAGCCGCACCCGGACAGCAACGCCATTGACGAGCGCGTCCGTGAGCTCGAGCTGCATCGTCGACCCGACGAAGCTCATGTTGCCCGCGCTGTCGGTGTCGGCCGAGAAGGAGTTGGTCCCGGCGAGGCCGGTCGTGGACTTGCCGTTCGAGAAGTCCAGGAACGGCGTGCCGCCATTTTTGTAAAACTCGAATTTGCAGTTGAGGCCAGGGTTGTCGATGGGGCTGGCGTGGGCGCTTCCGCTGAGCGTGACACACGCGATCGTCGCCAGGCTGGCCATCCACCACGATGCACTTCGGATCATGAAACCGTCCTTTGTCCCCCGCCGCACGGCTACACCGCCCTGTCCGTCCAAGTCAACGTGGAAAAAGTATTGCGCACGAGTACGACGCCTCTCTACCTGTGCCGGTGGAAAGACGCATCAACAACGTAAAATCAACCACTTGCACGCGTGGTGGGTACCATGTACGCGTGCTGGTTCCGCAATGACGCCTCCCACCGCTGCGATGTCGCATCCCCGCCGAATCCTCTCGGGGCCTCTCTCGGCCCTCGCCGTGGTCGTGCTCGTCGCGTGCGGCGGAAGCGCGCCTCCGGGAGGAGCCTCGACGCCCGCCGAGGCGAGCGCCGCCTCGCCGTTTGGCCTTCATTCGATGGCGCGTTTCCACCTCCGCGGCGCGTCGTCCGGACCGCTCGACGGGCTTTCGCTCGGCATGAGGCTCGAAGACGCCTGGGCGCGCGCGTCGGCATTACGCAGTGCATTCCGAGTCGAGATGGAGGCGAGCGCCTACGAGGCCTTGCGGCGTCGTGTGCCCGAGCTCGGCGAGGGAAGTGGAGGTGGCAATCGCTTCTGGACGACGCGCGGTCGGTCCGCGACGCGGACGATCGTGGACGGCGTCGGCTACGAGCTCCGCTTCGATCACACGGCTCGTCTGTGGGCCGTCCATCTTCGTCTGCCCAAGGAGAGCGCGCGGGACGCGGCGGTCGCGGGCTGGGGACCGCCCGCCATCGACGAGCGTTATCGCGTGTGGCTCGACGAAGCGACGGGGACCCAAGCCGCCGCCGTCGATTGCTACAAGGACGACGTGCCTGCGGGCTGCGTGATCGAGCTCTCGCCGTTCCAGTCCGTCGAGAAGACCCTCGCGGAGATCTTCCCCGACGAGGCAACCCTCGTCGGGCGGACCGAGGAGAGCTTGCCGTTCGGCGACGGGATCCACTGGGATTTCGTTCGTTATTACCTCGTGCCGAACCCCGCTGAATTGTGGCGGCCTCTCGAGGTGCAGTTCGACAAGGCGGCACCACGACGCGTCGTCGCGTACCGAACGATCTTCTCCTACGTCTACGCGGTGTCCAGACGCGACGCGATCCTGGCCTCGATCCAGGCCGCGGTGCCCGACCTCGCCCGGATCGAGGCCCCCACGATGGCTGGCACTTGCTGGGCCGGGAGCCGCAAGGGAACACGCGTCGAGGTCTGCGAGAACCACACGAGTTTCCTCATTACGGTGGGCGCCTGGACGTTGTGATGCGGCCGGCTCGCCCGCATCGGTAGAGGGGGCGAGCCGGTCAAAACGAGCGGACTCCGTGGGGGGAGCGGAGGCTCAGGGAGGCGGGAGGCAGAAGAGCGTCGAGAGGTCTTTGCCGTCCTTGTAGGCGATGTATCCCGCCGTCTTCGGGGCGACGCATTGCGACGGCGCGGAGGCGAACGGGATGCACTTCGCCTCCAGCGGGCCGCCTCCGTCGTCGTCCCAGCATGTCCCCGGCTGCCCGGCGCCGCCGCAGTAGAGTGCGCTCGTGGCGCACGGCTCGCCGAGGCTCGCGCCATCGACGCCGCTGTTCTGCAGGATCGCCTCGTCCAGGCACAGGTTGTAGCCGCCGCCGCAATGCGTGCCCATCGGGCACTCCGGCGCCGCCGAATGGATGTCGCACACCTTCATGCAGATGGGGTCCGCGCCGTCGGCCACACACCGCAGCCCGAGTGCGCAGTCCGAGTCCCACTGCGTGGCGCTCACCTTCGTGCACGCCTCGCCGGGCCCCTTGTTGCCGCCGGTGACGCACTCTCCGTCGGTCCCGATCGAATTGGTCGGCATGCAGAACTGGTCGGCGGGGCAAGCGCCGCTCACGTAGGGCTTGCATCCGTTCGGCCGGCGGACGTCATACGCGGCCTCCTGGATCCAATAACATTTGCCTCCCTCGACCCAGTCATAGGCCTTGGTCTCTGCGTTCTTCACGATCTCGCGCAGCTCGAGGTAGCGGGCATTTCCCACGGTCTGGTGCGGCGTGAGGATCTCGCTGATTTCGAGCTCGCCCGCCTTGGCCGCGTAGGTCTTGAGGTACACGCCGTCCTGGAGATCCTCCTGGAACACGGCGCAGGCCGCGCAGGTGGTGACGAACGTGGTGGTGTAGTCCGGCAGCGCGTGGTTCGGATCGCCGTCGATCGCATGGGTGCCGACGCCGAGGTCGCCATCGAAAAAGAGCCGGAGCCTATCGAAGAGCGTGGCGTCGCCCGAGATGTTCGGCAGCGAGCCCGCCGTCCGGATCACGGGCCCGGTGTCCGCCGCGTCGAAGGAGTTTTCTTGCAGGCTGAGGAGCTCGATGTCCGCAAAGGAGATCTCCTCGCAATCGGCAGGCTTCACGGGGGACTGGCCGCCCATACCCCCGGCGCCGCCCATACCCCCGGCGCCGCCCATTCCACCGGCGCCGCCCATTCCACCGGCGCCGCCCATGCCGCCGGTCCCCGTGGTGCTGCTCGATGTCGTGGAGGAGCTGGACGAGGACCCGCTGGTCGGGCTTTCGCTGTCACCATCCGAGCAACTGGCCGCCAGCGCCGTCACAACGAGCGTGAGACCCACGAGCGTCGTGAAGCGAAGGCGTGCCTGAATCGTTCGTATTTTCATGGCCTTGCGCCTACCAGCCAGAACACGCATCGTAAAGGTCTCTCCAGCGACGGAACCGTGCAGCAGGCGCAGCCAGAGGCGCGCCGCTTCATGGTTGATGTATTTGTTCAAGATGGGTGGCCGCAGGCGAGATGGAGCGGCGAGACGCGGAGCGACCTGTCGATATTTCGACGCGGCGCTCCACGCAAACCGGACGCCTCGCGCCGCCTCTGTTCAGGCGATGATCGGCCCGTCCCGCGCGCGAGGGCGCGTTTGTCGTCGGAGAGGCCCGCAGCGACGTCGCGAAGGCTCCTGCGCGCGTCTGGAAGCGCCTTTCGCGCGACCACCGCGTAAATCGTCTCCCCCTCGAACCGGATTGATCGGCCTGCCGCCACGTTCCTCCCGGGCGCCTCGCGCGCCCTCCCGTCAAAGCCGCGGTTTCCCGCGGGTCGAGCCCTGTGGACCACTCCTTGCTCTGGCCCCGCGCTCCTGTACCGGACCCCCATCCAGGATGATCTTCATGCGGGAAACCCCCTCTACCGTTTGGCTCGGCATGGCTTCGCTCGTATTCGCGACGAGCACCGTTGCCTGTACCTCCACCGATGGTTCCTCCGCCCCGACGCGCATCGACGTGGCCCCGGCAGCGCAGCTCAGCGCGGGACTTTCGCATACCTGCGCGACCCTCCGAAATGGCAACTTGGCGTGTTGGGGCAAGGGCGACCGGGGTGAGCTCGGCAAAGCCCTGGCGGACGGCGCCACGTTTTCCGCGGCGCCCCAACCGGTGCCCATCCTCGCCAAGGTGATCCACGTCGGGGCCGGGGCCTCGGGTTCGTGTGCGGTGCTCGAAGACCACACGGTCCGCTGCTGGGGCAACAACGGCGACGGTCAGCTCGGCGTGACGGCGGCCTGTAGCTCAGGCGACTCGTTCTGCGTGACGGAGCCAGCGAGCGTCCAAGGGCTCGAACCCACCACGACCGTCGTCGCGGGGAGATCCGTCGACGACAATGAGTTCCCCGCCAAACGCAGCCATGTCGCCTGCGCGCTGGACGAGGGCGGCCTGGTGCGCTGCTGGGGAGGCGTCGACCAGCAAATGCTCGGGCGCGGGAGCAATGTAGCGTTGAGCAAGACCCCCGTGGTGGTGGTGGACGCCCAGAGCTTTCCTTTGCGGGACATCACGCAAATGGCGGCGGGAGCGAATCGGGTCTGCGCGCTCGACATCGAGGGCGCCGTGTGGTGCTGGGGCGCCGATGCCACGTATGATCAGCCCGGGGGTCTGTCCGCCGAGCGGGTCGAGCTGCCCATGCCCGCAAAGGCCATCGCGGTGGGCGAGGCGCATGCCTGCGCGGTCCTCGACGACAGGAGCGTCTGGTGCTGGGGCCGCAATCAAAACGGCGAGTGTGGTGTCTCCGCGGGTGGCAACGATTGCTGTAGCGGGGAGGACCTGTCTTGCCCGCGCGATTGTCGTCGCAAGCCGGTGACGGTCCCGGGCGTGATCGGCGCCGTGGGTGTCGCCGCAGGCGGCTATCACACCTGCGCGTGGCAGGCCAACGGGAGCGCCATCTGCTGGGGCAGCAACCAATCTCTCCAGCTCGGGAGCGACGTCCGGTCCCTGGAGAGGCCACCGAGCGCCGTCACGCAGGTCCCCGGGCGTATCGTCGAAATGGTCTGCGGCAGCGCGCACACCTGCGCGCGGAACCAGGACGACGAGATTTATTGCTGGGGAACCAACAACCACGGGGAGTCGGGGGGGCTCGAGCCATGAGCAGACCCATGGGCCTCGCGCTCGCGCTCTTGCTGCTCTCCGCGCCGGCCGCGGCGCAAACCGCGCAGGAGCTCCCTCCGCCCGAAGCGCCGACCAAGCTGGGCTTCCGCTATTGGCACGGCGACGTCGCCTTTGGCGTGCGGAAAGGCGGCGGGACGTTCACATTGGATGGGCAGCTTTATGCGGGTGTCTTTCTCGCGCGCACCATCAAGGTCCCGGGCTGGTCGCCCTTCCTGGGCACCGGCATGCACCTGAGTGGCGGAAAGGTGACCGTCGACGATCCTCGCGGCGTTTTTGGGGAGGTCGAGGTCCCACGTTTCGCCGTCGGCCCCGAGCTTCGCCTGGGCGTCGCGCGCGGCGAAAAGGTCGATCTCTTCTCGCGCGCTTGGCCCCACGTTCAGTTTTACGTGAGCTCGGCCTTGACGATGGTCTTCGCAGACGGCCTGAGCGATCGGCTGCCAGAGGCAGGACACGGCTGGGACTATAAGTTCGGCCTTGGCGTGTCCCTCCCTGCGGTCTGGTCGATCTTCGAGAGGGATCCGGTCTCCTGGCTCATGATCATGTTTCCCAACACGATCGCGTTCGATATGGAGGTGCCGCTGGACGAACCGTCCAGGCGCCGGTACGGGGTACGGATGGGCTACGGTTTCTAGAGCGCCGAACAATTCGGCGCTCTGCGAGATCGCGAAGCGAGCTCGCCTCGGGGAGAAGTTCTGCTCATCCTGACCCGGGGTCGCCAACCCCGCGGATCTTGGCTGAATTTCTACAGGCAGAGGGGTTCCGCGCCGCGAGCGTGGTGCCCTTTCCGCCGCCCTTTCCTTCGTGCGGGCGCGCTCCGCGCTCGTCGCGTCGATCGGACGGGGGGCCAGCTCGGGGATCGTCTCGTCTAGCGGGCGGCACTCTTTAAGCCCGAGCTCGGCCGCCGTGCGTGCTGCACGCCGGTAGCGGTTGATCATCTCGCTTGACTTGTGTCCCGTTCGGTCCTGTACCCACGCCTCCGTTCGTCCGTTCGCGAGCGCCAGCGTGACGAACGTGGCCCGCGCGTCGTGAAGCCGGATCCGGGTCCTCGTCGCCGTCCGCGCGAACAACTCCGGCCGGCGAATGCCCGCCAACTCCAGATGTCGACGGAACCGGCCGGCAGTGTCGCTCGTGGTGAGCCGCTGTCCCTTCTGGCTTCCTTCGTCATACACGAAGACGTGCGCGTCCCCCGACACGCGCACGCCTCTTGCCGCGCAGTGGTCTCGCCAGGCGCGCAACGCCGCGACGACCCCAGGCGACAGTGCCCACGCACGGGGTTCATCCGTCTTATTCACATCGAGCACAATCGCCCCGAGGTCCAGGTTGATCTCAGACCACCTCGTGTTAAGGGCTTCCGAGCGGCGCATCCCTTCCCGATGAAGGAAGCCGTAAAACAGGCGCCATTCCAGCGGAACCTGCGTGCAGCCAAGCAACATCGCGTCCTCGTCAGGATAAAGCCACCCTTTCGCTTTTCCTGCCTGATACCGCGGCACGAATCCACGCGGCAGCGGATGCACGGCGATATGGCGCAGTGGAAGGACCGCCAGCGAGCAGATCCGGTACACGAGCTGCGCGACGGAGCGCCGCGAATTTGGCGAGAGCCTCGGTGGGAGGCTCCGCATGACGGCTTCCGCGTGGTCGAGCGTGAACTTATCGATCGCCACGTCTCCGACCATTGGATAGACGTACTTGTCGAGCACGTATCGGTTGGTTTCTGCACTTCGTCGTCGCTTGACTCGATCGGGGTAGAGATCCGCCAGCTCCCCGCTCGTCCACCGCTTGCCGATTTGCTCGATCGTCGGCGTCAGGTTCTTCTGCACCACCTGTCCGGATGCGATCATATCAACGGCCTTGCGCACCTCGTCCAATGCCTTCCCGTCACGCACCGCGGCGCGCTTGATGATATCCGGCGCGATGTCGTCGCGTCCGCATTTGCGGAGCTTCGCGGCCAGCTCCGCGAGGATGGCTTGACGCGTGACGGCGCTCCGCTCGTCCTTGCATGTTTCGAGCATGAAGCTTTGCCGCTTCTTCGTTCCGATGGTGAGCCGCGCGAACCACTTGCCGCGCCGCTCGTATACGTTCCCCGTGGCTAACCTGGGCATGTTCCAACTCCTCCAATCAGTGACCATCCAGGGAACAGCCGAGCGGCCGTGCCCTGCGATTTGGGCTCCTTCCCGCGGAGCCATGGGAGACGCGAGAGATACTCCCCCGTCGTGCCCCCCGGGGCCATGACGGCATCCCGGCACGTGTCAAGCAGGATGGCGCGGGAGGGGGGGTGTGGCCCGTCTACGGGCCGCAGAGGCGAGAAGGCAAAGGCGACCGTAAAACCCGCGGGGGCCGGACGGTTGTCAGACGCGCCGAGCACGGCGGTTCGTCGCTCGCGCGCGGCTCGGACTGGCCGGGCGCGGTTGCAGGCCGACGGCGCCGAGAATGTCGTCTGCGTGCTCCGCGGTGTCGTCGGTGGGCGCGGCGTCATTCGTGGCCGATGGGGAGGAAGGGGTGGCGCTCTGCTTGCGCGCGTTTTCTTCGAGCCACGCGACGAACGCAACGCGATTGACGATCCTAAGCTTCCCGAGGCGCGCGACGGGGACCGGGAAGTTCGGGGCGCGGATGGCCTCCAGGAAGACGCGCCGCGGGATGCCGGTCGCCGCCTCGACGTTGCATTGCGAGAGGGTTTCGGGCGGGGGCGCGACGAGCTGGAGGACGCCCCGTGGGATCGACAAGGTCGCCGTGATGTTACCGTCCGGGCTGCGGGACTCACCGATGGACATGTCCGCCCTCCCATGGCGCACGAAGGGGCGCCGTTGCGTGGATCCGATTCTCCCGCCCGTGGGGGACGCGAGACAAGGGAAAATCGAGGTCGCCGTCGAGTTCTATATATATAGCCGACTATACGTATAGTCATATAGCCACATAGTCATATAGCTAACTATACAAGGCCCCTCCCTGGCGGGGCGTGTGTAGCTGTTTTCGCGCAACTGGCGCCGGTGGGCCAAGAGGAATCGAAGCCCGAAGCGGCGTTCTATATATAATTCATATTACATCAACGCGTATTACGTATTACGGCGCGGACGCTGGACCGGCGCGGGCCCGAGCCCCCGCTTCTCGGAGCATCCCTCGGCCGGGTTCTCGGGGGGCGCTCGGCCGGCTCGCGGGAGTTCCCCGGAAGCCATGGCCGGAGAGCCACTCGAACCCGATGGCTCTTGCCATGGAAAAGCCATGGCTTTCCATGGATCCGAAGGGCATGCACCGCACCTCCCCCAGGGCGCCGCGAGACCGCAAAATCAGGCTGATTTTGCAGGGTACGCGAACCCCCCACATCGTGAAACATTTCCGTGGCCCGTTGCCATGGCTCCGGCGAGCCAAAAGGTGGATCGATCTCTGGACCCTTCATGGCCCCCGAGCCTGTGAAACAAGGGTACCGAACCGACCTCCATGGCTCAAACACGGCGATTTCGAGGTCTGTCCGCGGAGGGCATGGCTCTTGCGCATGCAGCGAACGTGAAGTCCGATACCGACTCCGGCTCCGTGAAACATTTTCTGGGCCCGAGGCATGGCTCCGGCGAGCAAAAAGTGGATCGATTTGTGGACCCTTCTCGGTCCCCGAGCCTGTGAAACAAGGGGGCCTACCCGCCCGGTATGGCTCAAACGCGGCGATTTCGCGGTTCGTCCACGGAGGGCACGGTGCTTGCGGTATCGAAAAAGGTGAACTGAAGTACAGGGCCTAGCCCTGGGAAGTTGCCGGGCCCCGGCGTTCTACCGAAAAATCTGTCGAAAACCGATTACATTGAGCGGCTTTTTCACGGCTTCATGCGACGAAACAAGGGGGCTGCTCCCTGATTTCGGACACGTAGCTCGGCTTTTGGGGGTTTGCTTTGAACAACGCGCCCCGAACCCTTGGAGCATTCCAGCACAGACGTAGTAGGCTCCGCCGAATTCCCGCTGATTTTTGTGGATCGCGGGAAGCCAAATGTGCATAGTGGTCGGCTGGAGCTTCTGTATGGGTATGAGCGACGCATCCGGGCGCCCCGGTTTGCCAATGCAAACACCGATGCAGCCTTCCGTAGTCTGTACTGCGGTTGTGCTCATCGGCGTTTGCGAATCGTCGCCGGATCTCGTAGCACTCGGTACGGCGCTGGGGGCGTTCGCGGCAGGTCTTGCCGATGTTCCGAACGTCGGGCCCGCATCGATGACCGAGTCCATCCGGCGCAGCCTCGCGGACGCGGCATGGCGCCGAGCCGCGCAGGAGACGCTGGCGGACCAGCGTGTGCAATTGCTCGCGGGCGCGTTCCTCAAAGCCTGCGAGCAGCGCGTGCCGCGGCCAGTGTCCAACCCGGATGACCCGGCATGGCTTGCCGGAGTCCGGGGCGCGTACGAGGAAGACGAGCGTCTCCAAATGCTCGCCGACACCCTGCTCGGAATGCTTCGGTTCCCACGCGAGGCGGCATCCCCCGCGCCGTCTGCGCGCCCCGCGCCCACGCCCGCGCCGTCTGCGCGCCCCGCGCCCACGCCCGCGCCGTCTGCGCGCCCCGCGCCCACGCCCGCGCCGTCCGCGCGTCCTGCG
>NZ_SSMQ01000093.1 GCF_005144585.1 Polyangium fumosum
ATCTTCCGCGACGCAGGCGTCACCGGGTTCCAATGGCTCCCCATCCGCGTCATCGAGGACGAATGATGGGATCCCGACCCCCGCGAAACCTTCCCGGCTCGATGGACTAGAACAACGTCCCCTGCTTCCCGGGCGCCCCCTTCTTCCCCTTGCCCGCCTTCTTCGGCGCCGGGGCCTCGGCCTCGTCCCCCGCGCCGGCCTCCTCGCGCACCACGCGCCCCTTCTTCTTCCCGGCGAGCCCGAGCCGCTGCTCCTCCCGCGCGCGCTCCGCGTTGAGGACGTACAGCCGATCGATGACCTCGTCCTCGAAGGCCTGGATCGCCTCGCGGTCCTCGGCCGTGCGGGGGCAGAAGGGCGGGACGGGGATATCGCTCCAGCCGTAGGCAGCGAGGACGGCGCGGTCCATGTCCTCGTGGAGGCGGCGGAGGTCGAGGATTTGCCCGTCCTCGCAGGCCGGGTCCTTCAGGGCGTTGTAGGTTTTGGTGAGGCCCTGGTTGGTGTCGACCATGAAGCGGGCGCGGGCGGAGTAGAGGCGTTCGCCGATGGATTCGAGGTCGGGCAGGACGGTGCGCGGGTCGGGGTGGGGGAAGGGGAAGGTTTCGAAGCAGTCGGAGCCGGAGTAGCGGAGTCGGTCTTCGAGCGACGACGAGAGCAGGCGTGCCCAGGGCTCGTGGATGCGGGATTGGAGGACGGCGAAGGCCGAGGCGATGTCGAGGGGGAAAACGTAGAGGGTTTGGCTGAAGAACCAAGACGTCGGCCGAAACGAGAACATCAAGTGCTTGGTGACGTTAGCGGCCACGAGGCACATTGATTTCCCCTTGAGTGCGGCATAAAGGGCGCCCGCGTTCTCACCCGGGCGCCACCAATACGTTTTATACGTACCTCGCTTGTCACGCTCTCGTGCGGGGCGGACCTTCTCTTCGATGATGCGCATTAATAACGGCCACTGGCGCGCCTCTTCGAGCGTCTTCGTCGTGAAGTCGATCATGTACCGCTCGAACGCCCCGGTTGAATTCGAGTTAACCTCCTCGCCGCCCAGGTAGGGGCGAAGAACAGTTTTGTTGGACCGGTCAGCGCGAACGAGTTCATCGTACTCCGCGAGCGTTACCGCGAGCCCGGCACCGACGAGCTTGCCACCCATGAACGCAAGATCCGCGTTTGCGGCCAGGGCAACCGCTTCGTCGCGCTCGCGACGTGGTGTGAGCCTCGAGTCAATGAACGCAACCGGATGTCCGTCGAGCACTGGGGCCGTGGCGATCCCGGCTACACGACCGAAAGCCATATGGATGAGCGAAACGCTAACCGCAGCTTTACCAGGCCAGGGCATGCTCGACTGCGCTTCGTAAATCATCGCTCCACGTTGCATGAGGGCCTTCACGCCCATCAGCCGGGAGTCCCCCTGGGCGATCGTATTGGTGGCGACCAGCCCGAGTGTCCCGTGGGCACCTATCAATATAGCCGCGCGACGGAAGAAATAGGCACAGAGATCGGTGTTGGGACGTCCCTTGACATCGGGGTGGAGCGCCATGAGCCAATCGAGCATGCGCTCGCCGCTCGACTCGCTTATCGTGTTCTTCCCAGCAAACGGCGGATTCCCCACCACCGCCTCCATCAACGCCGCCCCCGTCACCCGTCCCCCATCCAGCGGATCCGGCCTCGCCTCGAAAAACACCTCCGGAAACTCGATCCACCAATGAAACGGCGAAAGCTTCGCCCGCGCCTCCCCCGCGAGCGCCGCAAGCTCCCCCCCTGCGTCCTCGTTCTCCTTCCCGACCCACGCCTCCACCAGCGCAAGCCGCCTCTTCCGCTCCTTCTCCCGCGCCGCGTCTTTCTCCTCGGAAAAGAACGCCCCCACGCACGCATCCGCCACGATGCGCACCCGTTCGATCGCCTGCTGCGAGAAATCGAACAGCCGCCGCTTCTCCGCCTGCGACGCCGGATCCTCATGATCCGCAAGCGCGAGGAGCTGCTGCCTCAGCTCCACCGCCTGATCGAGCGCATCCCGCAGGATCAACCGCACCATCTCCACCTGCCCCGGCGGCGCCCAGTGGAACGCCTCGATCTGCTTGAAATCCAGCCCCACGAGGCTGTCGCCGTGCCGCAACGCATGATCGACGAACGTGAACGGCAGCGTCCGGCTCATCGTGACGAGCCAGAGCGAAAGCTTCGCCAGCTCCACGGCCGCCGGGTTCTTGTCGACGCCATACAGGCACCGCTGCGCGACAAGCCTCCGGGCATGCAGGTGCGCATCCCCGAACAACTCGATCATCCGCGCGAGCTCGCCCTGCCGCGTCCACGCGGCCACGATCTCGCTCGCGAGCTCATGACACGCCGCCACGAGGAACGCGCCCGACCCCATCGCAGGATCGCAAATCTTGAGCTGAAGGATCTGCTCGGGCGTGCGCTCGGCGCCGAGGCACGCGAGCAGCGGTTCGAGGGTGCGGCGGACGACCTTCACGGTGAGCGAAGGCGGCGTGTAATGGGTGCCGGTGCGGCGCCGCTCCTCGCCGGGCTGGAGGACGAGGCGGCCGGAGGCGGCGCGGTGGCGAAGGACGTCGTCGCGGCGGCCGGCGGAATGGGCGGAGAGCGCCTCGGCGAGCGCGTGGTCGTCCTTGCCGGCTTCCTTGACGGCCTTTTCGATGGCGCCCACGGGCCCGGGATGGAGGCCGCAGGTCTCCTTGAGGAAACGCGCCCGGTCCGTCGGGCTCATCGCGCGCAGGGCCGTGGTCTCGACCCACACGCCATGTTTGCCGAGCCGCGCGGCGGGGCTCTCGACCCGGAGCACGTGGAAGCCCATCAGCGATTCGTAGACGCTGCCAATCTGCACGACGTCGAGCGTGCGATAACTGAGCCGCTGCCCGCCGAAGACCATCAGGCGGTGCAGGACGCGGTAAATCGTGCCGTCGTCGAGGCTCGGCGGACGGGCCTCGGCGCGCGCGGCGGGGTCGGTCACCGCGGCAGTCCAGCCGGGCAGGCCTCCTTCGAGGAACGGGTACGTGTTCGGGTCGAAGAGGCGCCCGCGGCGCGGGGGAAGCTCGAGCGTGCCGTGCTTCACGCCAAAAAAGACGGCGCGGAAGAGCGCGAGGAGCAGGCCGTACGCGCCGAAGCGGTGGTGCATGCTCTCGGGAAACGCGCCCGCGTCGTGGCTGAGGCGGGCGTAGAGGCCGGCGAGGCTCAGGTGCTCGGCGTAGGTGGAATGCTCGACGGGCAAGAGGGACTGGTCCTCCGCGTAGAGCAGGAAGACGAGCCGGAGCACGACGGAGAGGACACCCTGATAAAAGTGATCACCTTCGGTTTCGAGGGCAGGTCGGAGCCAATCGACCCGATCCCCGATACAGTCACGCGAGCACGCGGCCTCAAAACCGGCGAGGAGGATCTCGACGGCCTCGAAGACCTGTTTTGCAAGCTCCTCGGTGACGTCGGCCTGGCGTCGCCGGCTCTCGGCGAGCAGGCCTTCGAGGGTGAACTCGGCCGAGGCGCTGTAGGCACGGCGCGCCTGGAGCAGGAGGTCGAGCGCGGTGAGGAGCGGGCGGCCTTCGGGGCCGCGGAGGTGCTCGACGCGGAAGGTGAGGTGCCCGGTGGATTCGCCGATCGGCGCGTACACGAGGCGCAGGTGCTTGCCATTGAAGAGCAGGCCGATCGGGATGCCGACGTGCCGCAAGAGGCGCTCGAACTTGGCGGTCGGCGGATACCGCCACGGGCCCGTGATGGCCTCGGGCTCGTCGAGGTCGATGTCGGCGCCCGATTCGGTGAGATCCCACAAGAGGGCCCCATAGGGGGTCGCGGGCGCGTTCGCCTGTGCCGGGGAAGGGGGAGATTCGTCGAACGCGGCGAACGGGTCGTCCTCCGCGGCGACGAAGGGCCCACGCCCGAGGGCGAAGCTCGGGCGGATCTCCTGCCCGCCCTCGGCGGCATAAAAGGAGAGGGTTTCCGGCAGCCCGGCGCGGGGCACGAGCATCCCCGGCTGCGCGTAGCCGAGGAAGTCGCGGAAGAACGCTTCGAGGCTCCGGATGCGGGGGGATTCCGGGTCGAGCTGCGCCGCGAAGGCGATCGAGAGCTCCGCGCGCTCCTCGGGGGCGATCTGCGCGTCCGCGAGCACGGGGACGCTGAAGACGAGGCCCTCGATGGGCTGCGCGAGGCCGAGCCATTTCTTGTGGAAGAGGACGTCGCGGTCCTTCATGTCATCGACTCCGGAAACGCAACGACGAGCCCCACGGGCGTGAGGCGGGACATGCGCACTTCGTAGAGGGCCTCGATGGCCCGAGGCTCGGTCTCGAGCTCGCTCGCGGCGGCGGCGCGGCGGCGGTCGAGGTGCCGGAGGTCGAGGTCGACCTGGCGTTTTTGCTCCTTGTCCTGCAGCTCGAAGAGGTCGGCCTGGCGGAGGCGGGCCTCGGCCTTGTCGATGGAGGTGCGCTGCCGGAGGAGCAGATCACGCAGGTCATTGGCCTCGCGGCGCGCGCGCTCGGCGAGGCCTTGCCGCGCCTCGACGGCGAGGGCGTCGGCCTCGGCTTCGAGGTGTGGCCAGAGGGCGCGGAAGAGGGTTTCCGCATGCTCGCGGATGCGCTTGGTGAGGGTCGCATTGGGCGCGCGGCCGCCGCTCGCGAGGAGCTTTTCGGTGGAGGCGATGGCCATCACAGCCGTCGCGCGATCCTTGTAGGGCTTGATGGTGCTGGCGTCGCCGGACCACGCGGCCGCGAGCGGGACGAGCTGGTCGTGGAGCCGCGCGGCCCCGGCGCCGAAGAGCGTGAGGCGGCCATACCCGACCACGCGGACGACGCTCTCGCCCGGAGCGACGACCGCAGTCACCCGGGAAAGATCGTGCGCGGAAAACCCTTGCGCGAGGAAACGATCGAGGATGCGCTTGACGAACGGGTGCGCGAGGTGGAGCTGCTCGGCCCCTTCGGAGAGGCTCGCGAGCGGGTGGAAGGTCACCGGCTGCGGGGGTTTCTGGCGCCACTCCCAGAAGTCCTCGGTGCGCCCGCGGGGGGGCCGGAGGGTATCGAGCGTGACGTCCCAGGACCTGTCGAGCGCCGGCAGCTCGTGCGTCGCACGCCCGTCGCTGGTCTTGCCTGCGTCCTTCAAGGGCGGCGCGCCCGCGAGCGCGAGGCCAATCTCGACGACGCCCCGCAACGAGTCGGGCTCGACCTCGAGCGTACGCCGGGAGGTTTCGAGGCGGCGACCCGCACGATCGATTTCGGCGCGGAGGGCTGCGAGGTCGGTGCGTTGGGATTCGAGCTCGGCATCGACGGTGGCCGTCTTCGCTCCGGTGCCCACCTTCTCGATGGCCGCGCGCGCCTTGCCCGTGATGCCGTTCTCGAGCGCCGCTTCGATCTGGTCGAGCAGCACGGCCCCGAGGGAGCCGAGCTCGCGCTGCACGGTCGCGATCTTGCGTACGGCGGTCTCGAGCACCTGATCCTCGGTGCGCTGCGGGTAAACGAAGTAATGGCAGCGGACCTCCGGGGCAGGTTGCAACGTGCGGTCGATGCGGCCGTTGCGCTGCTCCATGCGGGCCGGGTTCCAGGGGATGTCGATGTGGAAGAGGTCGGCGCAGTGGGCCTGGAGGTTGACGCCCTCGCGGGCGGCGTCGGTGGCGACGAGGATGCGCACGGGGTGCTCGTCAGGCGCGCTGTTGAAGGCGCGCTGCACCTCGTCGCGCGCCTCGTCGCCCATGCCACCATGGAACTGCATGATGCGGTTCTCACCGTCGTGGGTGTGCAGGGCGGCCGCGGCGAGGAGCTCGACGAGGTAACGTTTCGTGTCCGCGTACTCGGTGAAGATGAGCACGCGGCGCGGCGACCAGGCGCGGCGCGCGCGCGTGTCCTCGCCGAGGCCGAGCGCGGGGCAGAGGTGCTCGCGCATCCAGGCGAGCAGCGCGAGCGTCTTGGCGTCGGGCTCGCGGCGGGCTTTCTCGGCGAGCGCGCGCATCTCGGCGAGGAGCGCGCGGGCCTCCTCGGTGGGCGTGGGGAGCGTCGCGCTCGTCTGACGCACGGCCGCTTCGCTCTCCTCGGCGAGCGCCTCGTCCGAGAGCCCGTGGGTCTCCGGGTCCGCCTCGGCGTCGAGCGAGGCCTTGGGCTTGGCCGCGGAGAGCTTCAATTGCTGGGGCGCCGCGACCGGCCCGCCCTTCTTCGCGAGGCCCTGCGCATGCGCCTCGATCGTACGCGCGAACGCCTCGGGGCTCGACAGGAGCCGCTGCTGCATGTGAATGAACGGGAGCCGTCCCTGTCCCGAGGCCGGCGCGCAGAGCTCGGTGTAGCGCTGGAGCTTCTCGCCCAGCAAAAGCTCGATGGGCTGCCCAGAACCGAGCTCGCTCGCCACCACCTTGCCTTCCTCCCCGGTCTCCGCGTCGTAGGTCTTCTGCGCGAGGCGAAAGACGCCGCCCTGGGGTTTGGGGCGCAGGGCGCCGCCAGGCGACCCGGAGCCCCAATCGTCGACGTGATGCGAGAGGGCGAGCTGCACGAGCCGGCGGCGCGGGAAACGCTCGACGCCGAGCTGGCGCAGGTCGCGCTTGAGCCTGCGCACCATGATGGGATCGAGGTCCTTCTTGCCTTCGACCGGGACACCACGCGTGAAGCGCACCGGATCGAGGATCTCGAGGAGCGCGCTGAAGCTGTTCGAGTGGCCGTTGTGGGGTGTGGCGCTGAGGAAGAGGCGATTGTCGAAGCGGGGGGCGAGGTCGCGGATCGTCCGCGTGATGTCGGTGTCGGTGGCGTACTTGCTCGCGGAGGCGGGCGCCGCGGCGTGCGCCTCGTCGAGGATGAGCAGGCCTTTGCGCGCCCGCTCGCCGAGGTGGTGAAGCAGGGGATCGCGGTACTCGGGCCGGCGCAAGAGCGCGTGCGAGACGATGAAGCGGCTCTGCGTGCTCCAGGGGTTGGTGCCGAATCCGCGCTCCTGGCGCCGATAGCCGACGAACTGCCGGGTCATCACCTCGAAACGAAGGCCGAAGCGGCGCTGCATCTCGCCCTGCCACTGGAGGCAAACGGAGGCGGGACAGACGACGAGGACGAAGCTCGCCTGCTGCCGGAGGATGAGCTCCTGGAGCACGAGGCCCGCCTCGATGGTCTTGCCGAGCCCGACGTCGTCGGCGATGAACAGGTTCGCGCGGGGAAGCTCGAGCGCCTTCATGAGCGGCGTGAGCTGGTGCGCCATGAGCTTGATGCCGGCGCGGAAAGGGGCCTGGAAGCGCGTCGCGTCCGCCGCGCTCACCGCGCTCCACTTGAGGGCGTGCAGATAGGCGCCGAAGTGGGCTGGGGGATCGAGCCTCGAGACTTCGCCGAGGCCGTGGGTCTCGGGCGCGACGATACGTGCGCCGAGTTCGAGGTCCCAAAGCACGTCGATAGGACGGCCGGGATCGTCGTCGTCGAGGCAGACGAGCCGCACGAGCGGCGACTCGTTGCCTTCGCCCGAGGAAACGTCTTCCACGAGCCACTGGCGATGCCGGGCATGCACGATCTGGCCCTTGGCGGGCAGGCCGTCCGCGTTCGCGGCGGGAGGCCGCACCGTGGCCGCCCGCGGGTCGAGCCCCGCGGCCTCGAGCACGAGCGCCTGGAGGTCGTTGCGGGCCCTCGCGGAGGGATCGAGGCCGTGGCGTCGGCAGACGGCGCGAAGCTCGTCTCGCCCGAGCTCGCGGAGAAGGGCTGGGAGACGGCCGCCAAGGTGGCTCGCGAGCTTGGCGAGGAGGCGGTCCCTGCCGGGGGCGACATCACGGACCTCGCAGCCGAGCAGCCGGCAGAGGTCGAGGAGGCGCCCCGTGGAGATGACGGCGAGGACCGAGGGGACGGTCGGCTCCGTGGGCACGGGGTGGAAGCCAAAGGGCTGCGCAGCAGCAGCGTTTTCGGGTGTTTTGAGCGTTCTCCTGGCAGCCACGCGTGTCTCCCGGTGGTGCCCGAGCGCCGGCGGCGGCCTCGGGCGGCGGGAGTGTAACAGGAAGAGGCGTGATGGGATGCGGAGGAAACCGGGCGAGCGACCTTGCGCCTCCGGCCCAGGCGTGGCGTTCGAAATCGCCGCGTCAGCCCGCCCCGCCGACCCGTCTTCCAGCGACCCATACCTCGGCGAGATTCGCGCGGGAGGCCGTGTAAACGATCTTCGCGAGCACATCCTCGGGCGCATCAAGCTCGTCGAAGAGCCGGATCGTGCCGTTTGGCGCCGTGGTGTCGACACGGACAGCGTCGAAGTGGCAGCCGGGCTCGAAGCGGCCGACCGGGAGATCCAGCGCGTCGGCGCCCCCGGCGGTCGCGAGATGGAACGCGTCGCGGATGTCGATGCGGGAGGAGGGCCGGCCGCGTGTCTCCGGCGGCAGCGCCGGGTCGACCCCGCTCTCCAGCATACGCGAGGCAGCAACGGCCAAACGGCAGGCGTCGAGCATGGAGGCGCTCGGGCCGCCGGAAATGTCGGTGCCCAGGCCGACGCGGACGCCCTTGGCAAGCGCTGCACGGAGGGGGAAGACCGCATTCGAGAAATAGGCGTTCGACAGGGGACAGTGCGCGACGCCCGATCCGCGGGCGGCGATGCGGGCCATGTCGGAGGCCGTGATCAGGTTCGCATGGGCGAGGATCGAGCGTCGCGTGAGGAGGCCGAAACGATCGAGGCATTCGGCGTCCGTCACCCCGTGGCGGGCGAGGACATAGCCGTGCTCCCAGTCGCTCTCGGAGCAATGGGTTTGGACGTGGCAGCCGTGTTCCTTGACGATGGCGCCGAGGCCTTCGAGCATCGCGTCGGTGCAGGAAGGTAGGAATCGCGGCGTCACGACGGGGTGGACGAGGCCGCCTTCATTCGCCGGATGGGCGCGGACGTAGTCGAGGAGCGCTCGGGTGCCTTCAAGGCCGGCCTCGGTCGAGGCGTCGCGGTAGAAGTCCGGGCATTCCTGCGGGTTATCCATCGCGACCTTGCCGACGAGGGCGCGCTGGCCCTGTTCCAGGCAGGTGTCGACGAGGAGGCGGGTCGCTTCCTGGTGGATCGTGGCAAAGTAGAGGGCCGTCGTGGTGCCACTCGCGAGGAGGTCGGCGACGAGGGTTTTGTAGACCTTTTGCGCGAAGGCCACGTCGGCGTAGCGGGCTTCCAGCGGGAAGGTGTGGCGCAGCCAGATTTCCAGCGGCACGTGGAGCGCCTTGCCGAGCTGCGGGTATTGCGGGGCGTGGATGTGGAGGTCGACGAAGCCGGGGATCACGTACGAGCCCGCGGGAAGTGTCACCAGGGCGCCGGCCCTCGATGCGGCGATCCGGGCGCCTTCGTGGTGGGGGTCGCTCGATCGGGTCACGGTGGTGATCCGGCCTGCTTCGTCGATTTCGACGAGGGCGTCGTCCAGCACCTCGATGCCGCCGAGCACGGGCGCGTGGAAGAAGGTGCCGGCGAGGGTTTTGCCGCGGAGGTCGGTCATTCGGGTTGCTCTTCGTAGCATGCTCTGCACCGAAGCGGCCCCGACCCTCTGCCCCGGGGAGCCCGTGCCGTCAACGCCGCTGCTGCTTCTTCCAGAGCGGGACCGCCGCCACCGTCACGTTGAATGCGGTCTGATGAATCAACCCGACCGCGGCCGCGGCCTCCTCGTCCGTCATCGCGAACCCGACGAACCGCGTTCGCCCCTTGATCTTCTCGGGATCCACCCCCTCCGCGTTCACGTACAGCCGACCATCACTCCCGAGTGCGAGCTCGGTCGGAAGCTCCTCCGGAGCCTCTCCCTCCTGCTTCGCAACGGGTTTGCCGCTCCCTCTCGCCATTTTCCCACCTTTGGCCGCCTTCATGACCACCTCCGCACCTCCCCCCCAAAGCTTCCCTCTTGCAACGCTGTCAGCGCGCTTCGGCCAGCATGCTCATGGCCGCCGCGCGAAGCGTCCGCCGTTGCTTGACATGCGTCGAATCCGTCATCTTGGACTCGTATTCATCCAGGAGCGCGAGCGCGCGCCGCGCGTCCCCCCGGTTCAAGGCCGCCTTGGCGTGGACCAGCAACGAGAAGTTTCCTTCCTCGACGACGTGTAGCTTCGGCGGGGCATTGGCGGGAGGGAGCGTCGTCGACGGAGCAGCACCTCCCGATCTGGCAGACCGGGAAACAACCACCGTGTCATGCCACCCGGCACGCGCCTCGCGCTCGCTTGCTCCCGGTTCGACCCTTCCAGCGCACGGCCCGGACGGGGAAAACCCAACCACGAAGGCGCCCACCGCCACGCTCACGGCAAACCGAATCGCAGGCTCCAGAATCCGAGCACACGCGCGGAGGATCCCACAATCCCATCCCTCCCGCGCCGGCATCTCCTCGTCCGCAGAACCCAAACCGAAGCATCCAAACGGCAGCAGCATGCCCAGCCGCCGCTTGGAATCGTCGAGCAAGTCCTGCAGCCGCATCCGCAGCTCCTCGCGCGCCCGCTGCAGCCACGAGGAAAGCGTATTCTCATTGACGCCCTGCTCGGACGAGAGCTCCCGGACGGTCACGCCCTCGACGCAACACGAAAGCACGAGCTCCCGCCGCTCCGGGGACAGACCCTCCAATCCCAGCCGGAACCACTCGCGCTCGGCCACATCCACCACGTCATGGATGGGCGCGGCGACCGCATCGATGTCGTCGGGGTTGTCCCATAACGTCTCCAGCGCCCGCCTCTTTTGCTGCTTCCAGTGTGCTTTCGCGCGCAGGTGCACCAGCCGAAACAACCATGCTTTGACGCGGTCGACCTCCTCCGCAGGTGGCCTCGTCCGCGTGACGTCGTACGCATCCCGCAACGCCTGGATCGCCACGTCTTCCGCATCCGCGTCGGGGACGAACTTTCGCGCGCGTTCGACCATCCAGGGCAGGTACCCGGGTAAATCGTCGACTTCTTTGGTTTTTCGCCCGTTCACGGTACACCCTCTCCGGTTCGTCCCCGCGTCCCGCTCCGGTTCGTCTTTCGCCCCTGCTCCGTGAGGAGCCGTTTTCGAACGTTTCCGTGCAGCAAATCGACATGACCCCGAAGATTTTCGACCGGGGCCTGGAGTCTGGTGATGCGAACCCCTGAAGCAGGCGGCAAGGTCGGCCTGCGAGCCCTGCAGGCTGTCATCGGCGTGACGATGGCACTCGCGGCGCCGCTCGATGCGCGCGCCGAGCCACCCCACTACCGCGTCGAGCTCGTCGCGCCGAAGCACCTGCCGGCCTGCAACGACCCGGAAGGTTTTTTCGAGGAGCTCGACCTCGCGCTCTCGCAACCGCTGCTCGACCCTCCAGCATCGCGGGTGCTCGAGGTGCACATCGAGCGGCCTTCTGGGGGAGCGTATGGAGTGAAGGTCGTCTTCCGGGAGCCCGGGGGGCAGGTGCTCGAGACGGTGCGTCTCACGTACCCAGGCTCGATGGAGTGCTTCAAGGTGCTGCACAAGGTCGCGCTGGTCGCGGCCATCGAGATGGAGGCGGAGGAGGGCGCTCCGAAGGAGCCGACGCCCCCACCGCCGCCTCCCGCAGCTCCGCCGCCGGCGTCACGTCCGGCTCCGCCCAGCGAGCCTTGCCCGCCGCCCCCCCCCGCGGAGCCCCCCAAGCCCCCCGCGGCGCGGCGCGGGTTCGTGGGCGTCGGGCTCGGCGCCTTCCTCTCCTTCGCCCCGGAGGCGTTTTTCGCTCCGCGTGTGATCGTGGGCTGGCACGTTCGCCCGAGCCTGGTGCTCGAGCTCGACGTGGCAGGGCAAGCGTGGATGACGGCGAATCCACAAAACGGGCCCACGGCGGTCGACGTGCAGACGGGCTTCGGCACCCTCGCGGGGTGTTACGCGCCGTCGTCGCTTCGGCTGTGCGGCATCGTGATGGGTGGGGTGCAGCGGTCGGTGGGGATCGACCGGGCATTCTCCCAAGCGACGACGCTACCGCTCTTTGGCGTGGGCCTACGAGCCGGTTTCGAGCAGGTCATGGTCGGCTCGTTGCTGCTACGCACGGACCTCGATGCCGTGTTCAACATCGCGAACCGCGACATCCACGGCCGAACGTGGCCTCTCTGGGAGCCGATCCCGCTCGCCGCGAACGTGACCACGTCGCTGCTCTGGTCGTTCTAGCCCTTTAGCTGACGGGCGCGTAACAGCACACGGTCACGGCCTCCGCGAGGACGAGCTCTCCTTCCACCTCGCCGCCGCTCGGCGTGCACGTGCCCTTCGTGTACTCGAGGACCTCGGCGATCTTGCCCGCGAGCGCCGTGCCCGGCATGAAGTCGCGGCAAGGGGCGATCATGCCGGTGGAGACGTTCTCGGCCGACTCCTCGACCGTGCACATCGGCCCGCTGAAGATCCGGTACTTCACCTTGCACGAGCCACCACTCGGCGCATCACACGTGCAGGCCGAGCAAGCCCGGCTGTCGTCGACATGCGCGTAGAGGACGTGCCGCTCGCCGCCCCAGCCCTCGGGGCAGGTGTGCTCGCCGGCGCGCATGATGCACGAGGAGGAGCTTGGTGCGCCGGGCACGCACACCTTGCCGGGCTGGTCCACGCACGTCGGCGCTGGCTTGCCGCTGGTGCAGGCGCGGCCGATCGGGGTGGTCGGCCCGCCAGCCCACGCATGGGCAGGCGGAGGAACAGGATCGCTTACGAGGTGCGGCGTGCAGGGTTCCTCTTCGATGACCGGAGGCGAGACCGTGATCGAGCGGACGCACGGCACACCGCCGCAGAGGAGGCTTGCCGGGATCGACTTGTCCTGATTGCAGGTCCCGTCCCAGTTTGTCAGCGGATCGAAGTTTGTCTTGACACCACCACCCGGGCATGCGTGCGAGTCCACAGTCCACGTCTCTGGCAGCTTGCACGTCCCCTCGGGCGCGTCGCACGCGCATGCACCACACGAGGGCGCAGGCGGCGCGGGGATGCCTTCGAACGCGAGGATCGGAGCATCTCCGGAGCAGGGCGGGGGTTCCTCGGGCCACGACGACACGAACGCGATGTGTGCCCACGCATCCGGGGCAGGGGAGACGCAGGTACCACCTGCGCAGAGCGAGGCCGTCCCGCCTGCGCCGCCGTCGCCGCCCTCGCCGCCATCCGCGCCCGCGTCCGGCAAGCACTGGGGTGGCAGCGGCGGAGGGCCGTCCGGACAAGCTTCCGGAACAGGGCACGGACAGCACTCGTCCGTGACCGCCGGTCCGCAATCGTCTCCGATATTGGCCGGTCCGAAGCTGCACGCAACAACCATGCTGGCCGCCGCCGCAAACCCTGCCACGAGCACGAGCCCCACACGCAACGTCTGACGCATGACGCGCACGCTACCGCGGTTGCCAGGTGGGAGGCAAGCTCGGCGACAAACCTGAGGCGGGACGAGCCGGGAGACGACAAACGAACCGATGGATGCTCAGCGTGCCTGACGGAACACATCGATGATCCGATCGACGTGAATCCCCTCATTACGGAAAAACCGGTCTCCCGAGCCCGGCTCGGTGATCCAGCCTCCGCTGTGGTGCAGCGCCACGAGCCGCCAGTCCTTGTCGAACACGGGTGCTCCGGAGGAGCCGGGGAGCGTATCCGTCAGGTATTGCACGCGCCCATGGCCCACGTGGACCACGTGGTTGTGGAAAAACGAGAGCTGCTTCTGATCGCCGCCCGGGTGCTGGATGATGTTGACCCGGTCGTCGACGCGGACCTCGGCCGTTCGTAGCTCGATGGCGCCCCACCGCGCCGACGGGCTCCCCAAGACCTTCACGATCGTGCAGTCGTCCTCGCGGGAGGTGACGAAATAAGCATCGGGATCGAGCCGCAGCTCAGCGGCGGGGTCGCACGGCCGCTCGTTCACGCCGCGGTGGTGACTTCAACGTTCCCTGCACGGCGTTGCAGGGCGCTCCATGAAGCTGCGGGTGGAGGCCACGGCGCCAACGTGATAAACGTTGCGCATGATAGATCCTGTCACCGCTGATCTCGCGGCTTGCGTGCAGGCCCTCCGCGCGGATCCGATCTTGACCGAGAACACCCTGGGCATGATGGAGTTTTGCCGCGGTCTCCTGTCGCGTGGAGAATCAGGTCTCGCGCTGGTGCGCGCGGTCGTGCGAGACAGCAGCTACAAGGCACGGCTCCGTGCGTGCGCCGCGCGCGTCCTGAGCCCGCACCTGGAGCCGGCCGACGTCGAACATACTTGCTCGCTGCTGCTCTCGGGAAAGCCTATGACGCGCTACACGGCCGCGGTGGCCTTGTGCCGCACGGCGTCCCCTGCGTCCGTCGACGCGCTGATCGAGGCCCTGGACGACGACGAGCTCATCGCGGGCATGTATTGGGGTTTGCACGTGAGCGATGTTGCCGCGCTGGCGCTCACGCGCATCGGTGGAGCTGGCCAGCCTGCGCTTGCGGCCTGGGGCGAGAGGCGACGGCAAGAACTTCATCATCCCTCCTCTCGCCTGGTGGCCGCCTGTGCCCTTGCGCGGGTCGGAGATGCGCAGGGACACGCGGTCCTGGAAGAGCTCGTCACGACGCAAAATGACTACATGGCCAGTGATGTGCTCGAAGCTTTGCGTGAGGGCAGGGAAACATACTTGTAAGGCGTTTCGATGATTCCAATCGCGGAGCCCCCCCCCCACCGCGATTGCCGTCGCGTGGATACGACTACTTTATCCGTGTCTTCCCGTGGACCGTCGGTCTTTCGACGTTGCGTGCGAGGAGGCCCTCGTAGTCGATCGACGTGATGATGCGAACACCCATGCCGGTCTCCGGATCCGTGCCAGGGTACCCCGTGAACACCGTGGTGTCGGTATTCTCCAATTTGGAGCCGGTGAAGATCCGCTCGTCGTAGAGCACGAGTGCCGGTCCAGCTTCGCCAGTATACACAGTTGCCGTTCCGATTTGCTGGCCCTTCGAGAGGACGGGAACCGCTCGATTCTTGTGTGCGTTCCATTTCTCTCCTAGTGGGCTTCTCGCGCGAATCTGTCTGCGAAACCCGTCGTACGCCGTCTCCCATTGCGATGGCATGAGGGTGGCTAGAATACGATTGGCCTCACTGCCCATGACGGGACTCTTGTCCGGTGTCAGAAACGGAACGTTGTCAGGCGCCTTCAGTTTCCACTGGCCATTGGTATCTACGACGTACTGTTCGCCCGGCAGAGGCGGAGGATAACCGTCTTTCACCGCCTGGCGATTCAGTTGATCGGAATTCCAATGCCGAAAGTGTTTTCGCCTGGATGTCGGCGAGGTTTCCCGGGGGACGAGGTTTATCTTCCCTGATGTCGGGTCCCTCTTGCCCGATGGGTCGACCATCATCGGGTTCTCCGGTGTGCTGCCCGGCTTGATGTAGAGCTGGTACGCTCCCTTGTCGTTCGGATCCTGCGTGTAGAAGTGGCCCTCGGGTGCGGGCGTGTACTCCGTGAGGGGCGTCTTCTTGATCTCGGACCCATCGAACTTCGCCGCGACGAAGTCCGGACCTGCCTCGAAGTTCGTGAGCTTCTCCTCGTGCTCACGCACCTGCGCGCGTAGGTCCTCGAGGAGCTTGTTGTGCTTCTCTTCCTGAGCGGCGTCGAACTTCTTTCCGGTCGACTCGTTCCCGCGTATCTCGTGGCTGTACGACTGGATGAGATGCGCGAGCTTTGCGAGCTCCATCGCCGAATAAAAGGCCTGCGAGCGCCAGGGCTGGCTGCCCGGATCCTTGGGGTCGGGCTTGCCCGAGAGCAACGCTCCGGCTCGATTGATCGCATGACGGACCCGGCCCGACAGGCCCATGTAACGGAGCAACATCTTCGCCGCGACGGCGTGGCCGACGATCATCTTCGTGTCGGCACGGACGCCGGCAACCACGTAAATGTCCCTGATCAACCCGTAGGCGTCGAACTCGGGGACGGCCATGGCGTCCAGCGGCCCCACCGATTCCGACCGATAGACAGGGATCTCCCTTCCCGTGGCCATCTTCAACAGGGAATGCACCGTCGGATCGGCGCGACGCCCCGGGACGTGCGGCGCTTGTTCGCCGCCGCGCGCCTTAGCGTTTTTCCCCTCCATCACGAGGTGGTGCCCGGCGGCAATCCCGAGATTCAGCAAATGAGAGCCGAGGAGCTCCATGATCTGCGCCCGACGAATGCTGTCGGGCAGCAATTCATCTTCGGAGATCGTCTTGATCTGCGCATAGAGATCGGCACCGGCCACGGCGACGCTCAGCCCGTCGAGGCCGAAGCCGAAGATCATCAAGCCGAGCTGGCCACCTGCGGAAACCGGGATCAGCTTGAGGCTGGCCGCCGCCCGCACGGCGCCGACCGGGGCGCTGAGGACGTTGATCACGTCCATCCACATGCTGAGATCGTTCGCGCGCAGCGTCCCCAGGGCAGCGCGGTCGGCCAGTCGATAGGCCGAGGGAATGGCGCCGACGACGCCGACCGGTATCATGATGGAGAGCATCACGCCGGGCGCGAGGAACGGCGCGGCGGCCACCGTGGCCACGGAGATCGCCAGCGTGATGTTCTCGATGCTCTCCAACGTCAGCGCGGACAGGTCCTTCTCGATGCGAATCGTCCGCGTCGTTCCGGCCCCGCCGAACTCCCCTGCCATGTACGGAGGGATGTAGAGCGTACAGGATCCACGGCCATACCCGTGGTCGCTCTCGAGCAGCTTCGTCGCCGCGTCGACGATGGCGTCCTCGCGGTTCTCCCTGGGGGCGCCCACCGCGAAGCTGCTTTTCTTGGTGGTGGAGTCGAGCACGGCATAGACGAGTTGGTCCCCGTCCGCGGGGCGCTCCACGGCCTCGAGGAGGAGGCGGTGCGTGACGCCGTTGCGCCCCACGAGCGCCGCCGTGAGGCGCACGGGCGGCTCCAGGGACGCGCCTTCGTTTTCGCTCTCGAGGCCGAGGAGCCGCGCCTGGCGCAACATGAGGATCTCGTCGATGTCGGCGATACGCTGGGTCAGCGCCTCGATTTCCTTCGAATCCGGCGCGGGCGCGTCCGGCTTCGAATCGGTCGCGCTCGTTTCATCGGTCTTCCGGCTCTGGAGCTCGGTGAGGCGGCGATCCAGCATCGCGCGCTCGCGGAACAGCACGGGCAACGCGTCGCCATGGAGCGTCTGGCGAATGTCCTCGAACTCGCTGAGCAGCGCCATCCTGGTTTCGGGGGCCATCGATTTGTCGTTGCTGAAGAGCTCCTTGTGGAGGTCCTGGAAGCGGCCTTCCTCCTCGAACATCGCCCGCACATCGGCATCGACCCGCAGCTTGGACATCTCCGCGGACGGTCGCACCCATACCGGCATCCACGCGACGCTCGGGGCGCGCTCGATGACACGACCCTCAACGGCCATCGGCGACGCGATGCAGCGGACGATGTAGAGGCCGCTCTTCTTGAAGGGCAGGGCGTGCGCATACGACGGCTCGGCCAGGGTCTGGATGCCCGCTCGCACGAACGTCCCGATCGGCCGCAGGATCGCGTTGAGGGAGACCAGGGTAGCGGCGCCGATGCCCGGGACACCGATATCGAAGATGAGCGCCTGGAGCGCGCGCTGGATATCGACCGCGTTGTCGTCCATGTCGCGCCCGAGCCGCTGCCAGAGCACCGCGCCCATGCCGGGCGCCTCCCCTTTGGCCTCGAGATCGAGCGCCGTTTGCGCGAGCTTCTTGATGTCGTTCTCGGGGACCTCGAGGAGCTGCCACTCATAGTTGAAGAACGTGGTCGCCGATTCCATCAGGCTGCTGATGTGAAGCTGCATGAAGAAGGTGGCGTCCGAGCCCTCCGGCAGGTCAAAGAACTGCTGATCGAGCGCGGGATAACTCATCAGGCTGGAGGGCAACGGCGGCATCGTCGCCTTCACGGGCCCGTCGAGCAGGTGATCCTCGCCCTCCGCGTCGACGAGCCGCACCTTCATCCGCAGAGCGAAATCCAGAAGCAGCTTCTTGCGGACCTCGTGGTTGTCCACGTCGAGCGCCTCCACGGCGAGCTTCGGCGCCCTCTCGATGTCCAGGAGGAGCTCGGCCGCGAGGTACTCGTCCGGCACGCTGTTCGCGGGCGCGGGCTCGTACACCCCGGAAGCCAGGGGGCGGACAGGGGGCATTCGCCACAACGCGCGGTACGCGGGCTCGTCCACCAGGCCCGGGTCCTGGCGAATGCCGTCGACGGCGTACGCGGGCAACAGCAGGGTGTCACGAATCGCATCCTGCGTTCGGCTCATCCGGCCCGCCAGTCTCTTCTGGTTCACCAGTCCGGGCTTCCGGGCGTCGATGAAATCCCTCAAGAGCCCCCGATGGCTCAGAATCACGCGGAGGAAGATCGACTCCGTGTACCAGGGCGGGAAGGCGAGCGCGTACCGGAGCTTCTCCCAGGCTCCCCGCGCGTCGTCGACGGCCAGGATGTAGGCGACCCGCTCCTCCTCGAGGGCGAGCTCGATGCCTCGGGCGAGGAGCCATTTGACCAATTTTTGCGGGATCGACTTGTAGAGAGCGAAAGGGGGAGCAAGCTGCGCCACCGGCGTCTCTGCCTGCATGCCCACGACCGAGAAGCCCTCCTGCCGCAACGCCTGGTACGCCTCGACGGCGAGGCGGGGGCTGTAGCGCTTCTTGCCGACGAGATGCCATAACGCGGCAGCCGTCATCTGGAGCTGCTTGTTGGGACCGGCGAGCCATCGCGAGCCCGGCTCCGGCGTGAAGTAAAGTCCCTCGATCCGCACCTTCATCGAGGTGAGCATCGGCTCGGCGAGAAGATCCTCCACGTCTCCCGTCACGGCGTCGTTGTCCGCCGCGGGCCCCGGCCCGAGCGGGGCCAAGGGGCGACTCACAGCCGCGCCTCGCGCGTGTGCCTGGCCGAGTTGCGCAGCCTCGGCTTCGGCAGCCAGCCGCGCCCGTGGGCCCGCTCCGCCCACGGGCGCGGCGTTTCGCGCCTGTGCCAGATGGGCGAGCTCGTGCGCGAGGACGTATCGCCCCGTATCCGTTCGCGGGTCGACCTTCGTGGGATGCAGATACACGACGCCGCTGTCCACGAGCCCTCGGGCCCCGCGCGATTCGAGCTGCCGCTGGGCCTCGCCATCCGCCCGCACCTTCACGCCCCCCGGCTCGATCCCGAATGCCGACGCGAGTGTCTGGATCTCGCGCGGCATGGCCGCATTCAGCGCCGAATCCGTAGCCGGATCGGACTCTTCCGCCGTGGAGCTCACCCCATCGACTCCGCGCGCATGTGCGGAGCTGCTCGAAGCGTTCGCAGGGGATGCCTTGCGGCTGGGATAGACTTGCCAAGAGGGAGAGAGCCTCCATGCCACAGGCGTCCAGGGCTGGGCCATGGTGGGCATTTCGCTCGACAGCTCGGGCACGCCCCGCCCCGAAGCAGGCGCCTGTCGCCGCGAGACATCCGTTTTTTGCACCGGGGAAGGGATGGCTGCTCGCGATTTTCGCTCGAAGGTGGACATGCTGTGGCCTCCAGTGGCGCTTGCTCCAAGGATACCGCACGACGGGCGAAATGGGCAGCTCCCATTCGCATGAACCGCGCCGCGCACGTGCGACGATGGGAGAGGAAACCTATCGTCACACGCGATAGCAACAACTCGAACCACACGGTGACCGCCCTGCCGCGCACCGCATACGTCTCCGGCGCCGTCACGTGCAGGCGTGGGATTCGTGCTTCGTCGACCACGGAGGCCGCGTCCCCCTGCTGCGGGAGCCTTCCTCCTTCTCTACGCCCCCATCGCCGCCACGCGGTCGTCAAAGGCCGTGCCAGCCTCCAAGCAGCAGCCACTCCTTATATAATAGATAGCCTCCCTCCACGGTCGCCCAGAAGGCGGTGCCGCCAGCCCGCGAATACACGTTCGCGCTCCTTTCGAGGACGCCCTCGCCGGTCGTCCCATGACGCCCTGCGACGCAAGATCCGCTCCGCAACCCCTGAGGAACGAACCCAGCAGCAAAATCGCAACGGCAAGGAAGAATGCGCCGCGTGACGAGGTTCTCGAATGCATGAGCCGCCCTCCGTACGCTGCCGCGGAGACCGCTCTCCTCATTGATGAGCCCAGCCAACGCACGAGTGAAGCGCACATCACCCCACGGACTGTGCAAAGTATTTTTGGGTACGCACGTTAAATTCACCAAAAATGGGGTTGCATTGATGGGTTGATATGTTGTAGTCTACACCCCGTCCGAGACGGAAGAAGGGAGTGCTACGGCCCGGTGGTCGCCCCCCCTGGTGGCCTTCCCTTCCATTCAAGGAGGGTCTCATGTCGCTAACGACCGCCGTTGCGTATGGTCCGATTAGCTTTCTTACGACGGGAGGGCAACAATTGCTCATTCCCGTGACTGCATTCGGGTTCGACACGAATGGTCAGATCCAATTCGTCACGCCCGATTCACCTTATTCGGCAGCGTTGAATTGGCTCAATCATCTGTACGAAACCGGCTATATCAGGCCGGGAAAGGCGCCCGCTCCAAGCCTGGCAATGGTGATTCGCGCAGCGGATCCCGGGGCGTGGGGCAATCAGATCCAGATCAAGGTGACCGCCGCGGAGGAGACGTTCGACCTCGAGGTCACGGCAACGATGACGTATACGAACGTCTTGCGCGAGACGCTCCTCGATGAGCTCGGGACCGAGACGCGGCCGGGCTCCAAGCCGGGGCTCGTCCGCTTTCGTGACGCCGATTTGCCGCTCGTTCTCCCGGCCGCGCTGGCGGGGGCTTCCCTGGCCGGCGGGACGAATGCCACCCCTGTCCCGGCCGCCGCCACGAGCGGCACGCAGATCCGCAAGTACGGCGAGGATGTCGCCGCCTTCCAGCTTGTGGCGCGGAAGCCCGGCTCGCGTGGGAACGACATCGACATCGTTATCGAGAATGTCGTGAGCGCCGACGGCACCTTCTCGCTCAAGGCCGTCTGGAACGTCAAGTTGACCGCGCTCAATCCGACCACCGTGGGCATCTTGACCACGATCAACGACGCATTCGGCTACGTGGTCTCGGTCGCGGCGCCCGTCGGCGGCTCGCTCGGCATCCCGCAGACCAGCACGTTCAACCTGACGGGCGGCACCGACGCGACCAAGGCTTCGGCGAGCCCCATCACGCAATAGGCCTGAACCCCTACCGCATCCAGAAGTCGAGGGTCCCGTCATGCCGGTCACCACGAGTTACCCTGGTATCTACATCGAAGAGTTGCCGAGCACCTCGCGCACCATCGCGGCTGCTCCCACCTCGATCACGGTCTTCATTGGCTACACGCACCCGTTCAAGACGAAGCAATTCGACAAGCCAGTCCGAATCTTCAGCTTCGCCGATTACGAGCGCGAGTTCGGAGGTCTTTACCGGAACGTGTACCTGGACAACAGCGTCCCGTACGCCGTCCAGCAATTTTTCCTGAACGGCGGCTCCGATGCCTATGTCATCGGTCTGAAGCCCCAGCTCCATCCGCCGGCGCCCGAGTCCGTCACCCCCTTCCCGAAGGCGCAGGCGAGCATCGGCACGACTGCCGTCCTCCGGGCCCTCGAGCCCACGGATGCCTCGTCGCCGATGACGGCGTCGGTCAGCAATCTCGATGCCGTGGAGAACGTCGCCGACATCACGATCTCGTACGGGAGCCGCGTGGAGGTGTTCCGTGGGGTCAAGCTCGTCAAGAAAGCTGGCGATGCGGTGAACAGCATCGAAGTGCGGCTCGCCGGCTCCTCGTTGGTGGAGCTCGTCGAGGCAGCGGCTTACGGGACGTATGTGTCGACGTCGACGCCGGTGCTGTTCCAATACGCGGTCGTGCCCAATCCGAGCGCGACGACGTTCTCGGACGGTGATTTCCTGCCGGTCTTCGGCGATGGACAGTTGCTCGACAAGGTCGACATCTTCAACCTGATGGTGATCCCCGGCGTGGCCCATCAAACCATCCTGAGCCATGCGCTCACGTTCTGCGAGCGCAAGCAGGCATTCCTGATCGTGGATGCGCCGTCGAACTACAAGGTCAAGGACATCGTGGACGATCCGACCGTGCTCGACGTCATTCCCAAGAGCACGAACGGCGCGATGTATTTCCCCTACCTCAACTCGCTCGATCCCCTCACCGGCAGCACCATTTTCATTCCCCCGAGCGGCACCGTCGCCGGCGTCTTCGCGCGCACCGACACGAACCGCGGCGTCTGGAAGGCTCCCGCCGGGCTCGAGACCACCCTGCGCAACGTGAGCGGCGTCGTCGACGACGGGCGCATGACCGACAAGCAGGCCGGTGTCTTGAACGACCACTCGCTCAATGCCATCCGCACCTTCCCTGGGGTCGGCTCGGTCGTCTTCGGCGCGCGCACGCTCGTCGCGAACAACCTGTCGTTCCAGCAGTGGAAGTACGTATCGGTCCGGCGCATGGCGCTCTTCATCGAGCAGACCCTCTACCGGAACCTCGGATGGGCGATCTTCGAGCCCAATGACGTCCCGCTCTGGACCGCCCTGCGCACCAGCGTCGAGGCCTTCATGCTCTCGCTCTTCCGGCAGGGCGCCTTCCAGGGGACCAAGCCGAGCGAGGCGTTCCTCGTTCAGTGCGATTCCTCCACCACCACGCAGGCGGATATCGACCTCGGGAGGGTCAACCTCATCGTCGGCTTCCGGCCCCTCAAGCCGGCGGAGTTCGTCATCGTCAAGATCTCGCAGCTCGCCGGCCAGGCGCAGGCGTAGGAGAACCCATGGGCAAGCCTTTCGCGATCAACACCCGCCGGTACGATCCCTACAAAGCGTACCGGTTTCTCGTCTACCTGGGCGAGTCGACCGCGCCCGTCGCCGGCGTCAGCAAGGTGGGCGGTCTCAAGCGCTCCTCCGACGTCATCGAATACAAGGAGGGCGGGAGCGCCCTCATCCTGAAGGGCCTCGGCCGCACCAAGTACGAGCCCGTCACGCTGGAGCGCGGCATCACGCACGACAAGGATTTCGAGGAATGGGCCAACGCCGCGCAGGTCCTCGACAAGGGCGCGCCCTCGCAGTCGCTCGACAAGCTCCGCAGGGAGGTGCGCATCGAGCTCCTCAACGAGGCCGGCCAGCCGGTGCACCGCTACGTCCTCCACGACTGCTGGGTATCGGAATACCAAGCCATGCCCGAGCTCGACGCGGGTGGCAATGCGGTGGCCATCGAGACCATCAAGCTCGAGCACCACGGCTGGGAGCATGACCTGAGCCTGACCGAGCCAAAGGAGATCTGAGTTGATCGGCTTCCGCCTTCCCGTCAGCGAGCTCCGCGTCACGCTGCGCCAGCCCGGAGGTGCCGAGGACATGCTCCTCGCCGAGGCCTCCGACTGCGACGTGGGGCTCGCGCTCGCGCTCGCCTCCGCCCTCGCACGATCTGCGCAGGGCGAGGCGATCGCCTGGGAGGCGCTGCCCCTCACGGATCTCGACGCCACCCTGCTCCGCATCCGGCAAATGGTGATTGGAGATCTTGTGCGCACGGATATCCAATGCCCGGCGGAGGGGTGCGGCGAGCGCATCGACATCGCATTCCGCGTCACCGATTACCTCGCCCACCACCAGCCTCGCAAGCCGCGGGGGATCGAGCGCGACCACGAGCCGGGCTGGTTTCGGATGACGAACCCTGACGTATCCTTCCGCCCCCCCTCGGGCGCCGATCAGCTCGCCATTGCAGACGAGCCCGAGGGGGTCCGCTTGCTCGCCGAGCGCTGCATCCGGCCCGCAGATGCTCCGGCGCGTGTACGACGGCGCGTCGAAGCTGCCATGGAGGCGCTCGCCCCCAGCCTCTACGGCGAGCTCGATGGCACCTGCCCCGTGTGCGCCGCGACGGTGCGCATTCCCTTCGACCCGCAGCGTTACGTGCTCCTCGAGCTCCGCGCGCAGGCCACCTCCCTGTACGAGGAGGTCCACCTGCTCGCGGGCCATTACAAGTGGTCCGAGCAGGACATCCTCGCCTTGCCCAGGCTCCGACGAACCCGTTATGCCGAGCTCATCCACGCGGAAAGGAGCGCAGGATAGATGGCCAAGGGTTCCTATCTCGGCGCCATTGCCCGTCGCGCGCGCGCGGACGCCCCTTCGCTCATGCCGCCTCGGCGCTTCCCGCCCGCGCGAGGCGCCGAGCGTATGCCTGTGGCCTCGGCGGAGCCGGAGGTCCGGCGACCTCAGCCGCCCCGCGCAATCGCACCGGCTGCCGCGGATGCGCAGGATGTTTCGCCGTCGCCGCATGACACGGTGCCCATGGAATCCCCATGGCCCGGGGTTCTCGATGCATCCATTCCGAGGCCGCGGCCTGCAGCCCCCGAGCCTGGCATCACGGTCGGCGAATCCGTCGTGGCGCCATCACGGCCGGCACCTGCATTGCGATCGCCGGCGCCGAAGCTCCGCGGCGCCCCGCCCGAGGGGGAGCCCCGCGACACGAGCACACCGCCGCCCGCGGCCGCGCCCGCGCCGCCGGAGGTGCCGGGGCCTGCCACGCGGCCGCAGCCCCGCACCCCCGCCGCCGCCAATCCCATGGCTGCTGTCGGCGCAGCATTGCATGCTGCAATGCAATGGGTTTCGCAGCCCGCGCCGGAGGCGCACGGCCCGCGCCCGTTCCCTCCTTCGACCGCGGCGCAATCCTCCGTGCCCATGGCGTCGCCCGAGCCCCGGGCCGAGCCTCCTGGGGCCTCGCGCGTGCCCGACGCGCCGCCCCGCGCCCGTGCGCAGGTCCTCACGCGCCCGCCGGGCGAGCCGCTCCCCCGGCCGGCGTTGCCGAAGGCCACGAGCGGACGATCGATTCATATCGGCACCATCGAGGTGCATGTCGCGCCCCCCCCGCCGCCGCCCGCGGCCCCGTCCCCGAATCGCCGGGAGGAGCGGCGCGCGGCGTCGGAGACCACGAATGTAGCGCCGACGCTGCTCTCACGCGGCCTCACGACGACGATCGGCCTGCGGCAAGGATGATGCATGGAAGCGGCCCCGAAAGGCCGCTGAGGAGATGTCACGATGCAGGAGGTCCACATCGACCGGCTCGTCTTGAAGCTCTCGGGCCTGACCGAGGACGAGGGGCGGCGCCTCGCCATGAAGGTATCCGAGGGGCTCGCAGCGGCCGACATTCCGAATGCTGCCGTCGAGAACCCCGGCGCTCTGCGGCTCGACCTGCGAGCTTCGCCGCGGGAGCAGAGCGACGTCGACTCGCTCGCGCACCACATCGTCAGCGGTATCGTACGGGAGCTGTCTCGCTCGGCATGACGGCCGTGAAGGAAGGGAGTTGAGAGCATGCCGGGTTATTTCATGAAGGGCGCGTTGGTCCAGCTCGCCAAGAAGGGGCCGATCCCCGTGCCCAATTTGATCATGTTCCAGTACAACCCGGAGACCATCGAGCACACGTGGGATCAGCCCGATGGAGGGGGCGGCGGCTCCAAGCCTGGCTCCTATTCCAATCCGCAGGCGGCCTCGGGAAAGCCGGGCGAGTCGTTCTCGTTCACGCTCCAGATGGACGCGAACGATCAGATCGCCGAGGGGAGCCGCATCGCCGCCATTTCGGGCGTCTACACGAGGCTCGCTGCCCTGGAGATGCTGATCTTTCCGGTCGAGGTCAAGGAAGAGCTCGTCGGCGCGACCGGAGCGAAGAATGCGTGCGAGGTGCCGCAATTCCTCCTCCCCACCGTCCTCTTCGTTTGGGGCCCGGGGCGCATCCTGCCCGTACGCGTGACGAGCCTCAGCGTGACCGAAAAGCTCTTCGACAAGATCCTCAACCCCACCCAGGTGGAGGCGAAGATCGGGCTCCGCGTGCTCACGCCCGAGGAGCTCGCGGTCGCAGATCAGGCCCACGACCCGCTCGCCAAGGTCGGCATGGTCGCCTACTCGTACTCGCATGGCCTTCGCCAGGCCCTCGCAATCGCGAACCTGGCCAATGCCAAAGGGGACGTCGGCATGCTGCCGTTCTGATTGGAGGATATGGATCATGTTCTCGCCCGGAAGCCGTTACGCCAAGGAAACCACATATACCGTGCAGACCAAGCGCGGCGTCGTGACCGCGACGACGATCCCGCTGCCGCGGCAGCCCCAGCTCCTCGGCTTTCATCGGAGGCTCGAAGGTGAGCGCCTCGACTACATCGCCACGCGCCATCTCTCGGACCCGACGGCTTTTTATCGTCTCTGCGACGTGAGCGGCACCATCGCGCCGGACGCTCTCGCCGCGCGTGAGCTCGTGGGCGTCCCTGTCACGGGTACTTGAGACATGGCAAACGCGCTTCAAATCCTCACGGACGGCGTGGAGGCGGGTGAAGATTCGCTCTGCAAGTCCTTCGGCTCCATCGAGATCGAGGAGAGCGTCGACCTGCCCGGGGCCATCGAGATCTCGCTCCCGCTCGACGGCACGCCCGCTGGCGATCTGACGCGCTTGACGGACCCATCGATCCAGCCCTACGCCAATCTCTGCCTCGTGGCGACGGCCGAGGAAAAGCCGCCGGAGTGCATCTTCGACGGATACGTTCTTTCCCACAAGATCCACATGGAGACGGGGACGACGAGCTCCACCCTGAAGGTATGGGGTCAGGACGCCTCCTGGCTCATGAACCTGGACGAGAGGGCCCGTGAATGGATCGGCATGACCGACGGCGGTGTGGCGAACGAGATCTTCAAGGAATACGGCATCACGCCTGCGTCCGAGAATACCGAGGATGACTCGCCGGCGCACACGGAGTCCGGCCACACGCTGATGCAGCGAGCCACGGACATCCAGTTCCTGAAGCAGCTCGCTCGCCGCAACGGCAAGCTTTGCCGCGTGGCTTGCGCGGATCGTCCCGGCGCGCGCATCGGCTATTTCGGAAAACCCGACCTCGCGGCCGCGCCCGCCGTGACCCTCACGCTGAATCCCTCGACCACGGCCACGGTGCACGCGCTCGATTTCGAGTGGGACGTGGCGAGGCCTAGTGAAGTTGCCGCGCAGCAGGCTTTGTTCAGCGACCCCGACCCGAGCGCCGCGCGCGTGGAGACCAAGGACAGCGGATTGCCCTTGCTGGAGGCACGGGGGCTCTCGGACTTCATTTCCCCAGGGCTCGGCAGCATCCAGGCGATGGGCGACCGCAAACCCAAGGCCTTGTTGACGACGACGGTCGACGACGCAGGCGAGCTCGCCCTGCGCGCGCGTTCGCTGCTCCGGGAGGCCGGCTTTTTCGTTCGTTGCAAAGGCGAAGCCGACGTCTCGCAGCTCAAGGCCGTCTTGCGCGCGGGGATGGTCGTACAGATCGACGGGGCCGGCAGCATCCACTCGGGCAAATACTTCGTCTGGAGCGTACGCCACACGATCCAGCCGAGGAGCCACAAGATGAGCTTCGTCCTGGTACGCAATGCGGTCGGTTCGCCGCCGCCCGGAGGCGCGTGATGCTGAACGAGCAGGCGATCCTGGACATCCTCGACCGGATCCGAAACAGGTTTTACGGAAAATACCGCGGCATCGTCGTCGAGGTCGAGCAGGGCGGGCGAGGTCGCATCAAGGCGAAGGTCCCTGCTGTGCTCGGCGAGACGATCACGGGCTGGTGTTCGCCTTGCGTGCCCTATGCAGGGCCCGACGCAGGCATCACCTTCCTGCCCGAGGAAGGCTCGGGGGTGTGGATCGAATTCGAGGGCGGAGACGTTTCCTACCCCATCTGGAGCGGGTGCTACTGGCACGACGGCGAGATGCCCGCCGACGCCGCGCCGGCAAAGAAGGTGATCCGCACGGCGGCGGGTCACCAGTTCCTCTTCGATGGGAGCTCGCTGCTCCCATCACTCACCATCACGGATCCCAACGGCAATCGTGTCACGCTGGACGCGATAGGGGTGACGATCAGCCGGAGCGCCGGGAAAATCGAGGTCCTCGAAGCGGCCGTCAAGGTCAACGACGACGGCATGGTGGTGACGTGATGGGCGCGTTCCTCACCGAATCGAGCTTGCTCTTGTGCCCGCATTTTGGAAGGGTCAAAACGACGGCCCCCGCCGTGCGTGCGCAAGCGGTGCAGGGCACCCTTCTTCACGCCGCCGACGCCACGCTCGTGGAGGGCTGCGTACTTCAGACGTCGAACGGGCCCCATCCGTGCGTCACCGTCGTCTGGTCGGAGCCGACGACGAGGTGCGTCGTGGGAGGACAACCCGTGCTCACGGAGAGCAGCACGGGCCGCTGTTTTGCGGCCGATGGCACGCCCCAGGGCACGGTGATCGTGAGCTCGCAGCAGAAGGCAAGGGGGCAATGAGGTGGTCATGAAGCGATGCGATTACGCATTTCCGTTCCGCATCGACGGCGTCTCCGGCCAGGGGGCACGCGCGCCCAGCTATGAGGCGCATGTCGAGCAGATGATCCGCCAGGTGCTCCTCACGACGCCAGGGGAGCGCGTCAACAGGCCCCTCTTCGGCGCCGGGCTCCGACGCCTCTTGTTCGCCCCGAACGCCGAGCCGCTCAACGCGACCGCGCAGATGCTCGTCCTTCAGGCGTTGACCGACGCGCTCGCCGAGCACATCGACGTGAAAGAGGTGAAGGTCCATGGGGCCGGCGAGGTGGACGACGAGGGTCAGATCCTGATTCGCATTGACTACGTGATTCGCCAGACGCGCGCCCCGCAACACACGGAGGTCCTGATCCCATGAGCGGTATTGCCGACCGCGCGAAACTGCTCCGGCTGCACCCGGAGCTCAACGGGATCGATTTCGTCGAGATCGCGAACATCGCGCAGACGGAGATCCGTATCCATTTCGTGAACCCCGTCGACGACCTCGTGGGCGTCGTGACGGGCGCCACGATCACCGGAGGGGACGCGATCCCGAAGGTGCCCGTCCTGCCGATCGACGACGCCAACGACTGGGACGTCCCGGCGAAGGTGCTCACGCTGCGCGTCGCAGCGCCCGGGGATTTCTCGACGTACACGCTCGCATTGCAGAGCGCCTCCGGTGCGGGCACGCAATCGCTCGATCCTTATTTCGATCACGTCCCGTTCTCGTTCAAGGTCGGCTGTCCTTCGCTCGTCGACTGCGAGGCGCAGGCCGCTGCGTGCACGCCGCCACCCGCGGATCCGCCGCCCATCGATTACCTCGCCAAGGACTTCGAGAGCTTCCGTCGGGCGCTCCTCGAGTTCTCGGCGCGCCGTTATCCCGCGTGGGAGGAGCGGTCCCCGGCAGACTTCGGCGTCATGTTCCTGGAGACCCTCTCCAGCGTCGCCGACGACCTCAGCTACCTGCAGGACCGCATCACCGCCGAGGCGTGGCTGGAGACGGCCACGGAGCGGCGTAGCGTCGTCCGACACGCGCGCCTCGTCGATTACGAGCCGCGGCCAGCGACGGCCGCGCGCGTGCTGCTCCAGTTCGAGGTCACGGGCGGCCCGATCGGGGCGGGGCTCCCCGTGAGCACCCAGGGGCCCGACGGGACGACCCTCTTTTTCGAGACGGGCACCGGGCTCGGCGACCAGACGAAGTACCCGGTAAACCCGCTCTGGAACAAGTTCGAGCCGCATTGGTGGAACGACGACGAGCGATGCCTCCATTCGGGCGCGACGGAGATGTGGGTCGAGAAGCACGGGCTCGGCCTCACGGCAGGGCAAAAGATATTGATCGATACCCTGCCAGCCATCCCCGGAGATCCACCCGTGCGCGAGCTCGTCACGCTCGCGGCCGATGGCGAGGAGCGGATCGACCCGCTCGCCGAGGGAGGCGGCAAGGTCACGCGCCTCGTGTGGCGCCCCGAAGACGCATTGCGGCGTGATCACGATCTCACACGAACGACGCTCTCGGCGAACCTCGTCCCCGCGACGCAGGGGCAACGTTTCACAGAGACCTTCGCCACGGAGAGCGCGGCGATGCTCGGTCAGAAGGTGGCCCTCACGCGGACAGGTCCGGAAGGCACGCCGCAATACCTCTTCCCCCTCGACGGCGCGCCGCTCGCCTGGCTGTACCGCGAAGACGCCCCGGACGCGCGGCCTTGGCCCGAAATCCGGGTTACGCAGGTGAATACCAGCCCCGCCCGCCCGTGGGTGTTTCGGCGTAACCTGCTCGACGCGGAGAGCTTCGATGAGGCATTCACCGTCGACCCTGTACGGTATGCTCGCGTCGGATTGCCCGGCCCCACCGGAGCTGCGCCCATGGAGTACGACGGCGCCGAGGGGGATACGATCCGATTCGGGGACGGCTCTTTCGGCGTCATTCCCGAGGCCAAGTCCGTCTTTCAGGTGACCTATCGCGTGGGCGGTGGAGCCACGGGCAACGTGGCCGCCGATAGCATCACGCGTATCGTCCCGGGTGGGATGCTCGAAATGGTGGCCGCGAAGGTGACGAACCCCTTCCCGGCGACGGGTGGCGCCGATCCGGAGACGGACGAGGCTGTACGAAAGCTCGCGCCGCACGCATTTCGCGCGAAGACGCGCCGCGCGGTCCGCAAGGAAGACTATGAACGGATCGCCGGCGAGCTGCCCTGGGTGCAACGCGCAGGCACGACCTTCCGCTACACGGGGAGCTGGCTCTCCGTGTTCACAGCGCCCGACCCGCGCGGCACGGGCGAGCTCTCCCTCGACAGGCGCATCGAGCTCATCGAGGAGCTCGAGCGCGTGCGGCTCGCGGGCTACGAATCGCACGTCCTGCCGCCGCATTTCGTGGCGCTCGATATCGTCGTCGAGGTCTGCGCGAGGCGAGACGCCTTCAAAGCGGATGTCCGGGAGGCGGTGCTCGAAGCGCTGAGCGCCGCTCGCAGGCCCGACGGATCGACTGGATTCTTCCATCTCGATCGCTTCACCTTTGGCCAGGGCCTGTGGAGGAGCGCGCTCGAGGCCGCGGTGCAGCGCGTCCACGGCGTCGACGGCGTGCGCGTGGTCCAGTTCCGACGGCGCGGATCGCCCATCGGCTTCATCGATATGCCGGCGCTCGTCAAGGTAGGAAAGGCAGAGATCCTGCGCGTGGACTCGAACCCGAGCCGACCCGAGCGAGGGAGCGTCGACGTGCACGTGGAGGGCGGCAAATGAGTGACGATGAGAACGTCTGCCCGTGCGACACGATCGTGCACCCCCGGAGGATCCACAATCCGCCTGGGCTCGACGTGATCGAATATCGAACCGGCGATTATGCGAGCTTTCGCCAAGCCCTCTTGCAGGCGCTGCCAGGTGAGCAGGCGCTCGAGAGATGGCAGCCGAGCGCCGAGGGTGATCTGGCGTTGCAGCTCCTCGAGTGGTGGGCATACCTCGCCGACATCCTCACGTTCTACAACGAGCGCATCGCAAACGATTCTTATTTGCGGACGGCCTATCAGCCGGCGAGCGCCTCGCGCCTGGTCAACCTCCTCGGGTATCGCCCGAGGCCGGCGCTTGGCGCGACGGGCAAGCTTTCGGCGCTGCTGTCGGCTGGCCACACGAAGGTCACGGTGCCGCAGGGTCTCCCGCTGCAAAGCAAGCCCAGTCCGGGCGAGGTGCCGCAGATCTTCGAGGTGGACGCCGTCACCGCGGCGAGCGCGCCGGGCGTGCTGGAGGTGGACCCCGCCCTCGACACGGCGATCGACGGGTCGAGCGTGCTCCTCAGCGGCGTCATCAGCAGCGTGAGGCCATTCGACCAGCTTCTCCTCGTGGCGAAGAGCTGGAACATGTCGACCACCGGGTATGCGTGGGTCACGGTCCAATCCGTCGCCCACGAGAAGGATCCGCGCGAAAATATCAATACGCGGGTCACCTTCACCGCACCCCTGAGCGGATTCGGCGATGTGAAGGCGAAGGATTGTCGATTGCTCCGGAGCACGCTGGAGACGAAGCTCTACGTCAGGACGAATGCCCCTGGTATACTCGTGTTCCTCGAAGGGGTCGCGCACCTCACGTCCGTCGCTCGCGATCTCGCGGTCGGGGATCTCGTGTTGTTTGCATCGAGCCAGCGCAAGCACCTCGCGCAGGTCACCGAGTACAAGGAGGTCGTCTGGTACGAGAATGCGCCCGATGGGTATCCGGGGACGCCGCCGGGGACGCCGGAGGAGCCGGTCATCCCGCTTCCGAACCTCCATGCGGACATTTACTTCGCCCCCGGGGTCGGGATGCCGGTGTATGAATCCGATCCCCTGTCGGGTTACCGCGTCCTCTACGGCTTCCGCGACGTGGGCTCGCTGATCGACAACCCACCTGCGGAGATCAGCGTCGAAACGCTCACGTTGATCCCCCGCGCGGCGGTGCCGACCTCGCTCAAGCCCGGCAGCGAGGTGCTCGTCGAGGACGCGACGGGGAGCGGCTCGCTCGGCAAGGTGGATACGATCACGAGCGGCAAGATCGTGGTCGAGCGGTCCGACACGCTGCTCACGCTGAAGCCGCCGCTGCGCCTTTTCTACAATCTCCTCACCGTCTCCCGCGGCCAAACCGTGCCCCGGGAAGTCATGGGGGATGGCGACGCAACGAAGGTCGGTCAAACCTTCGCGCTCCAGCAATCGCCGCTCACGCACTTCGCAGGGGCCGTGCCCGGCGAGACGTTGCCCTACCGCAATACACTCCGGGTATGGGTGAACGACATCGCCTGGACCGAAGTGGAGAGCTTCTACGGGCAGCCGCCCGATGCGCACGTCTTCACGACCCGGCAGGACGAGGAAGGGAAGACGTTCGTGGTCTTCGGCGATGGCATAAACGGCGCGCGGCTCCCGACGGGGAAGGGCAACGTCGTGGCTTCGTACCGATATGGCGCCGGCGCGGCCGCGCCCAAGGCGGGGGCGCTCACCGTGCTCTTGAAGCCGCTCACGGGGCTCTCCGCCGTCCGCAATCCCGTGCCGGTGGGCGGAGGCGCGGACATGGAGTCGCCGGCCGCGACGCGGCGCGCGGGGCCGCGCTCCGTGCTCACGTTCGGTCGGGCGATCTCGGGAGACGATTACGAAGCAATTGCGTTCGCGGCCGGTGTGCCGAGGGTCAAATCCATTTTCGCATGGGACGCGGAGATGCAACGAGCGGTGATCAAGCTTTACGTGGGCGGTGATCCCGGCGCCGTGGGTGTCGCCGTGGCGGCGCTCGAGCCGGCGATCGACCCGAACCGACCCCTGCTCGTGCTGCCGGCAATACCAAAGAAATGCACCCTCGCGCTGGTCGTGGTCGCCGATCCTCGATACGAGGCGGAGGCGCTCCGCACGGCGGTGGAGAGCGCGCTGCTCGACCCCGACGCGGGTCCGTTCCGCGCGGGCGTCGGCCAGATCGGCGGCGCGATTTACGATAGCTGGATCATCGAGGCGTGCCTGCGCGTGCCCGGGGCCATCGCCGTGTCGTCGCTGGTCTTTGCCTCCTCGCCGTCCGATCCATCCGACACGCAAGAGCGGCACGACCCGGGCGAGGGCGGTTTCTTCACCCTCGCAGGCGAGGACCTCGACATCGCCATCGAGACGACGGGAGCACAGCCGTGACGACGATTTCAGACGGCTACGAGGCTTATTACACCGACAAGCTGTGGGGCCTCTTGCCCGAGGTGTACCGGGCGGAGGACTCCACGGATACGAGCAAGAAGGGCCCGCTGCGCGAGATGGTCCAGCGCATCGGCGTCCAGGCGGCCGTCCTGCGCCGGAGCATCGACCGGATGTGGGAGGACCAGTCGATCGAGACGTGCGACGATTGGGTCATCGCCTACGTCGGCGATCTCCTCGCGACGAACCTCGTTGCGAGCCTCGACGCGCGTGGACAGCGGCTCGACGTGGCCCGGACGATTCATTATCGGCGCCGCAAGGGCACGCTCGCGGTCCTCGAGCAAATCGCATCGGATCTCACCGGGTGGGACGCGCGGGTGGTCGAGTTTTTCCGTCGGATGGCGCGAGCGCGGCACGGGCTCGATCCCGAGATAGGCTGGCCCGCGGACAGCCCCGATCCCGAAAAGGCGCGCAAGCTCCAGGCGGTGCAGAGGCTCGTCGGGCGGCTGACCCATACCACTGCGGGGGGCTTTGCAGACCTCCGCAGCCCGCACGGCGCGCGCTTGACCGGGACCGCATTCGACGAGTTCTCGTATACCGCGGATGTGCGCGTGGGCCGAGGGCACACGGGATGGTACAACATCCCGCGTCTGGGCGTATTTCTTTGGCGGCTGCACAGCCTGCCCCTCGAAGCGGTGACGCCGGTCCAGGTTGCAGGGTGCCCGAATGAATACACGTTCGATCCGACGGGGCGGAAGAGCCCTCTCTTCGCGGCGTCTGCTCGGACCTATGGCGATGAATGGATCTCCCCGGACGAACACCAGCTCCCGGGACCCATCAGCCGTCTCTTGATGCTCGTGTCGCTCGAGGAGCTGTACGCGGCCGTCGATCCGGCGGAGCCGACGGCGGTCGAGCAGCGCTCGCTCGGCATCTTCCGCCAGAACGGCGCCTTCCTGGATCTGATCCCCGTGGAGCACGTCATCGCCGATCCGGGCGCGGATCCTGGGAATGACGACAAGAAGATCTACATCGATCCGGAGCAGGGCGTCTTCTTCATGCCGGCGAATCCGGATCCGCCCATTCCCGGGAGCGGGCCCCTCCGCGTCGCGTACCATCATGGCTTCCCATCCACGATCGGGGCGGGCGCTTATGACAGGCGGGTGCGCGGGCAGGTGAACCCACCGCCGACGAGCGCGCCGATCGACGTGAAAGGAGGCGATTCCGCGCTCGCAACGGCGCTCACGTCGTCGAGCGGCGAAGGGACGGTGCTCCTCCAAGATTCGCTCACCTATGGCACCGTCGTCGACGTGACCGTGACCGATCTCGTGCTAAAATCCGAGAATCGGGAGCGGCCCCTCGTCAGGCTCACGCCGGAGGGCCCGTTGTGGTCCTTCACGGGTGCGTCCGGCAGCTCGCTCGTGCTCGACGGTATCTTCGTGAGCGGGGGCGAAATCGCTCTGAAAGGCACGTTCGACTCGGTGGTCATCGTGACCTCGACGCTCGATCCGGGCAACCTGGATCCCGACACGAACACCTACGAGAGCAGCGTCGATGGCCGGCCCCTCGCTCCTTGCCGGCTGCGGATCGAGGGGCAGGTGCGGTCGTTAACGATCGAGCGATCCATCACAGGCCCGATTCAGGTCGTGGCCGGCGGCGCGGTGGAGCACCTCCTCATCCGGGACAGCATCGTGCAATCCCTCGGCGCGGAGAAAGCGCTCTCGGTCGTGGGCACGGGCGAGGTCGAGATCGAGCGCGCCACGATTCTCGGCCCCGGCGAGGTGCACCGCCTCCACGCGAGCGACACGATTTTCCACGACGTCATGACGGTCGCGGACACGCAGCACGGCTGCGTGCGCTTCAGCGCGTGGGCGGAGGGCAGCATGCTGCCCCGGCGGTATCATACGCAATCGATCACTCCGGCCGCGCCGATCTTCACCTCGACGCGGTTCGGACAACCCGGATACGCGCAGCTCGCGCTCTCGGCTCCCGCCGCCATCACGGAGGGCGGAACCGAGGGATCGGAGCCCGGGGCATTCTGGCGCGAGAAAAATGCAATCAAGGAGCGGAGCCTCCGCATCCGGTATCAAGAGTATGTGCCGGTAGGGCTCGCTCCGGTGTTCATTTACGTGACGTGAACGAGACCGCCTGACGATCGTCCGATCGCCAGGTTGCGACGCGGCAGCAGGGAAGGCAACCATGGGCAGCGACATCGCACGACGAACGTACGACGAAGGCAGGCAGTACCGACGGGTGATTGCGCAGCAGGGCCGCGCCGTCATCGAGGCAGACCTCAACGAGGCGCAGGAAATCACGACCGAGGAGCTCCGGAAGGAGGCGCTCGATTTCGTGGGTCCGGTCGGGACCCCCGATGACGGCTACAAGCTGAGCATCCAGGCGCCCGAGGAGGGCGCGCCGCAGGACATTCATATCGGACCCGGAACGATGTATGTCGGCGGAATGCGCGTGTTCCTGCCGTCGCCGGGGGTCTTTTATTCGAAACAGCTCGATTGGCTCGAGGACGCACCTCTGCCTAGCATGGCCTACGCGCAGATCAGCCTCCACCTCATCGAGCGGGAGGTCAGCGCCGTCGAGGATCGTCGCCTGCGGGAGGTGGCGCTCGGCGGCCCGGACACTGCGCAACGTACGCGCCTCCAGCAGCACTTCTTGCGGCACAATATCCCGTTCGCACCGACCTGCAAGAGCGCGTTCGACCACATGCTGGAGCAGTTCGAAGAGCTGGCAGGTCTATATTTCGACCCGAAGACCATGCGCGTCGGGTCGAAGGCCACGCTCGCCGCGACGTTCGTGCCACCGTCCCCGCTGCCCGACGAGTGCTCGCCCACGGCCCAGGCTGGCTATCTGGGCGCGGAGAACCAGCTCATCCGCGTGAAGGTGTGCAGCCCAAACCAGATCCTCTGGGGCTACGACAACGCATCCTCCCTCTACCGTGTCACCAAGGTGACGATCGACACGGCGACGGACACCAGCGTGCTCACGCTCGCGTCGAGCCCCGTGGATGCACAACACCAGCCGCGTATCGATCAATGGGTGGAAGTGCTGGTCGCGAGCGCAGACCTCGGCGACGACAACTACATTGCCGCCCAGGGTGGTGTCATCACGCAGGTCAAGGCGCAATACAATCCCGTCGACAAGACGATCAAGATCGGCGTGGCGCTCCCCGACGGATATCCGGAGGCCATTACGTCGAGTGCGCTCTTCGTGAGGGTATGGGAGGAGCAGCTCGACTTCACGCCGGACGCGGCCACGCCGATCGGGGATACGGGTCTCCAGGTGACGCTGAGCGCACCGGACGACTTCTTCGTGAAGGGCGACTACTGGATGATCGCGCTGCGGCCCGCCGCGCCGACCAAGATCTTCCCGGAGCGCTACAACGAGGGTCCGCAGCCGCCCGATGGACCGCGGCAGTGGATATGTCCTCTCGGCGTGGTGCGCCTGACCGACGGAGGTCTGGTCATCACCGAGGATTGCCGCCAGCATTTCGATAATCTGGTCGAGCTGACGCGCCGGCGAGGTGGCTGCTGCACGGTGACGGTGAAGCCCGAGGACGTGGAGGGCGGCGCAGGGCTCCAGGAGCTCATCGATGGCTTCATACCGACGTTGGATAGCGGCGTCGCAGTGCGCCTCTGTCTGCTACCCGGCGTGTACGTTCTCAATGCCCCCTTGCGGCTCGGGTCGGACCATGCAGGGCTGACGATCGAGGGTTGCATCAAGAACAGCGCTGTCCTCCGGGCGAACACGTCGTTCCAACATGACTTCGTCGACGGGCTCGTCGTGCTCGTCGACACTTCGTCCGTGACCTTGCGCGGCTTGAGCTTCATTCTACCGCGCGTGCATTTCGAGGGAGCGGGTGCGTCTTTCGGCTACTTTACGCCGTCGTCGCTCTATACGGCGGCGGCGGAGGACGGGGAGGAGATCGACCTGCGCACACTCCAGGTGGCCGTCGGCGTACGGCTGGTCAGCTCGAACGGCATCGAAAGCAAGAACATCACCATCCGCGACTGCGTATTCCAGTACAATGAAATCTACGTGGCGGAGGAAGACTTTGCCTTCGCCGCAGGCCTCTTCATCACGGGCAACGTGCGAGGGCTCGAGGTGCAAGACAATCGATTCATCCGGGATGTACCTCCCGCCGGCGCATTCAAGAAATACTACTATGGTTGCCTGCACGCCCCGGCAACCACGATCGAGGATTATACCCCCCCCTCGCCGGAGCGTAGCGAACCGGCGACGGCTGACGTATGGTCGCTCCCGGCTCGCCTCGACGATGCGGTGGTTCGTGGAAACGCTTTCAAAGGCCTCACGGCGGCCGCAGCCGTGTTCCACGGCGACAACCGCAGGATTCGCGTAGAAGCGAATCGTGTCGACGCGTGCGGCTCGGGTGTGCTGCTGCTGTCGACTGACGCATGGTTCGTCTCGGACTCCGCTCTCAGCGCGAGGGAAGAGACCATCGATTCCCACATCGATGGAGCGTCGGCCGCGACGGCCATCAGCAGACTGCAGAATCTACGCCGGAATTTAGCTCTCGACGAGGGCGGAGCGATCGCACGAGCCTACCCCCTCCCGAGCGGCGCCATCCCGCCCACCAGCACGGAGGTCATGGGGCCCCTGCCGTTCACCTCGCTGCGGGAACTGCTGGTTTACGTCGAAGACACCACTTTGGAGGAGGTGACGCAGGGAAGGCTCGTCCTCCATGTCAGCGGGAACGAAATCGAGTCGGACTCGGATTCGGGCGCGGCATTGCTCGTGTGGGCGCCGCCTCCCGAGCCAAGCGAGCCTCCCGAGCCCGCCGGCGAGGTGATCATCGGCATGAATCGTATGACGTGCGACACCCGAACGGCGGTCGTGATGCTCTTCCAGGTGGGACGCGCCACGGTCCAGGGGAACATCATGCGCAACGGTACCTCGGCCGGATCGGGCCTCAGCCTCGTGATGTTGCCGGAATCGGAGGAACAGAGGCGCGCCGCCATCACGGGCAATGTGTTCCGATTGGCGTCGGTGTTGCCCAAACGCGATACGTTCGCGGGGACGTACGTCCCTTGGCAATTCTTCAATCATGAAGAAGGCGCGCTGCCGGTATGAGCCACTCCCATCGAACCCAGGGGATCCAAGGTCGAGGCTTCCGGGTATAAACGCCGCCGCGTGCTTCACGGCCGAGCCAAACGGATTGGACGTCACCTCGGACCCGGCGTAAAATGTCGCCATGTACCAGGACGAAGAAGGAGCCGCTCGGCCGTCGAGCCGTCGCAATCCACGACAGGAGCAGACCTGGGCGGCGGCGCTCGCGCCATGCCTGCTCCTCATGGCGTGCTCGCGCAGCTCGGAGACGCCATCCCCCGCCGCCTCGAGCAGCGCCCTTGCGCTTCCGTCCGCGTCTCCGCCGCCTGGCACGGCCTCCGCCGCCCCGACGGCAGGGGCAGCGCCGCCCAGCGCTCCCCTGCGCCTGCGTCCCCCCCTGGCAGCCACCTACCACAACGGTGAGCTCTTTCTTGCCGGCAAGGAGCACGACGGCGAGCGCCACGTCCTCGCCCGCGCGCCAGCAGCGGCAGGGTTGCTCGAACGGACCGCGGTCCTACGCACGCTCGGCGAGGTCGAACGGGTGAGCGAGCTTCAGTTGTTCGCCGGGAGCGGGGGCGTGGCCGTGGTGGCCACGACCTCCGCAGGCGGAACGGGAAAGCAGGTGCTCTACCGCTTCCACGGGAACGGAACCGAGCCCCTCTCTGCCATCGATCCGGTGAGCATCGACGAGCGCGCAAGCGTCTGCGCGACGCTCGACGGAGTCGCTTATACCGCTCCTCCGCCAGGGCCCGCCGCCCAGGCGGAGGATCTCCTCCATCCGCGCCCCTGGAGAGCGCTCGTCGCGCCGTTCTTGCCCGATGCGCGGCCCCCCCAGGTACCGAGCGCGCTGCTCGCCGGAGGTGCAGACAGCGCAGGCATGTTCTGCGGCCCCCACCGCGTCTTCCTCATTGCCGAGAACCGCGCCTCCGTCGGGGGTTCGTCGGAGCACGCGGCCGCGCCCGTGCAGTTGCCCCGCTACGATCCTCCGCCGTGCCCATGCCATTTTCAGCTTTCGGCCGAGGACGACACGCTGGTCGAGGCCCGGAGCTGTTGTCATGGTGAGCTCGCGCTGCGCACGTGGCAGCCGCCGGCGCAGGCGCGAATGCTTCGAATCCACGGGGCCGAAGACGAAGGCCCAGGCGCGCTCGCAGGCGAATCGACCGCGATCAATCTGGAAGTCTTGCGGGCGACGGGTGACTTCGTGGGAATCGCGGGCACGCGCCGGCTGCCATCGAAGCTGCCGCGCCGGTCCGATCTTTCGCCGAATGCAGATTGGAAGGACACCGTCGTGGAGGCGATGGTGGTGGAGCGAGCGACCGGACGCACGCGCGTGACGGCCCCGGAGCTCGCGCGCTTGCCGCCGGGTACGAAGCCTGGCCACTTCTGGGGCGGGTGGAGCGGACCGCGGTTCATTCTTGCTTTTGCGATCGAGGGAGGAGGATTGTGGCATGCAGTTCTCGATCCGGCCAGCAGCACAGTCGCTCCTGCGCGCGTCGACGCTCGAGCCGATGGGGTTGCTTTCGCCGGGTGCGACATGGCGCGATGTTATGCAATCGCGCTCGCACGTGACACGGGGACTGCGGGCGCCGTCGAGGGTGCCGAGCCTTTGGCTGCCCATGTGATCACATTCCCCTGACGAGGCCAGCCGGCGCCGACCGTGCGCCCGGAGAAGACGGAACACGGCCCTTGAGAATGTCGCGCTGACACGCACAACGGCCGAGGAGGGACATCTCTTATGAGCTTCACGCACGCGCACAGAACCTCGAGGCAACCGACCCCGGCTCCGACATTCCGCTCCGGCTTCGGCCATGCAAGGACGGCGCGCACGAGAGAGGCGGGAGTCGAAGCCACGAAGCAGGTAGGTTCCCCCGAGCAGACTTCGACGAGCGCTGGTTTGCTCCAGACGCGCCCGTCCTTCTCTGTTTTCTCCGAGCACGAGCCTGCATGTAGACGCTCACCCAAATCCGCGGAAAACGTGACCACGAGTTCGGCCTGGTGGGCGTCACGGCGCGTGTCGAGCCCTGGGGCGAGAAGTTCGTCACGACGACAAACCGCGCGTAGGACGGGGGCT
>NZ_SSMQ01000094.1 GCF_005144585.1 Polyangium fumosum
ACCGCGCCTCGCCCGGCGGAAGAGACGCCTCGGCCCGCGCCCGCGCCGCGAGGACGTCCGCCGCATCCGCGAGCGGCACCTCGTCCTGCTTGTGACCCGCGAGGTCCTTGACCGACGCGACGCCCCGCGCTCAGCGCGCCCCGCTGCGCTCCACGCGCCGCGCCGTGCGCAGACGGGCGACCGGGAAACGTCCGACCACGTTGCGGAGCTGCTGCGCCGTGGTCTCGTCGATCCCCTTTTCGGTGCGCACCACGACACGTCCGCCTTCGAGCCGCAGCACGATTGTCCCGGTCGCCCGGGATCGGCCGAGGACGTCCTCGATGTCGGCGGCGAGCTCTGCCGGCGCCCGGCCTGAGAGCCGCGCCACCTTTCCCGCTTGCGCCTCCACGACGAGCAACCGGCGCGTGCGCTCGACCGAGACGATCACGACCACGACGAACGCGACGAGCCCCAGGGCGACGAGCCAAGCCACGCGCCAGCATAGCAAGATTGCGCGCGTGTCGCCGCCCCCGGCCCGGCGGGCGCCGCGGCCCGCCGCGGCTTCATGCGGAGCAAGGCAAACCCCACGAGGGCGCCCACGAGCACGATCACGACGACCACGTAGATCCACGTCCGGGAAGGAGCCGCGGCCCGCGCCTTCTTCGGCGCGATCGGTCTCCCTGGCTCTTCCTTCACGTTGCGGATCGTGGCCTCCTCGGGCTCGGGCCCCGCGGCCGCTTCCTCCGCCTTCTTGTTCTGCGCCGCCGCGGCCGCCGCCGAGGCATTGAGCGCGGCCGTCGCCTTGGCGACATCCTCCGAGATCTCGGCCTGATCCCCGAAATCGGCCGAGTCGAAGATCGACGCCAACCGCTGCCCGCGCGACTCGGGCCCGACGAGCCCGCTCACGCTGCGCTTCAGCGTCATCGAGGGCGGCGCGCCGACGATCGTCGGCTCGCTGTCTGGCGAGACGAGCCTCGGGCTCCGCGCGGTCGTCGAAGGGAGGCGTCGCGCGAGCGCGAGCTCGGGCATCCGCGAGAGGACCGCCGTGGGCTCGTCGTCGCCGCCGCTCTGCGTCGTCTCGTCCTCGTCGGTCGAAGGCACGCTCCGGGCCTCGTGGGGCGCCGTGGAGGCGAGGCTGCCGGTGAGCTCGTGGTAGACCGCGCGCACCGCGGCTTGCATCTCGCGCGCGGTCTGGAAGCGGTCCTTCCGGTCGAAGGCGAGGGCGCGGTCGAGGAGCGCGACGAGGGCGCGGGGGGTGCCGGGCGAGACCGTCGCGAGCGAGGGCGCGGGCGTCGTGACGGCGGCGACGAGGGACTCCTGGGGCGTCAGGTTGCCGTGGACGAGTTGCCCCGTCAGCAAGGTGAACAGGGTGGCGCCGACCGCGTAGAGATCGGAGCGCTCGTCGACGAGCTCCCACTGCCCGCGGGCCTGCTCGGGCGGCATGAAGGCGGGCGTGCCGATGACGATGCCGTTCACCGTCAACGCCTTGCCGCGGGGGGCCTCGCGGAGCTTGGCCACGCCGAAATCGAGCATCTTGATCTGGCCGGTGCGGAGGAGGAAGACGTTCTCCGGCTTGAGATCGCGGTGCACGACGCCCTTCTCGTGGGCCGCGGCGAGCACGTCGAGGATCGGGTCGGCCATGGAGAGGACGTCCTCGAAGTCGAGGCTGCCGCCGCTTCGAAGGCGGCGCGCTTCGAGCGTCTCGCCGTCGAGCAGCTCCATGACGAGGAAGACGCAGCCGTCCTCGTCGACGTCGTCGTCGAGGATCGAGACCATGCCCGGGTGGCTCACGGCGTTGACGGCGTAGGCCTCGCGCAGGAAGCGGCTGCGGGCGTCGGCGATGGCGTTGAGCTCGGGGTGGATGATCTTGATGGCGACGCGTTTGCCCGTGCGGTGGGTCGCGGCGTAGACCGCGCCGAACCCGCCTGTCCCGAGCACGCTGTCGAGGCGCCACTTGTCCCGGAGCACGCGCCCCACGCGCTGTCGCGCGATCTGGGTCGCGATGCTCAGGGGGGCGCTGTCCATGCGGGCGCGGAGGGTACCAGAAGTCCCACGAAAGGGGGAACCGACCTCGGCGCGGTGAGCCCGGCGGCGTGCCCGGGGCGCTCGGGCGCGCGCCGCAAGTCCGCGCCGGCCGCCGCCCGCGCACCGCCCAGGGCCAAGCTGTTCTTCGTGCCAAACACGTGGCCCCCGCACCCCAAGTTTTTCCGTGGAACTTCCAAATCGAGCGAACCGTTCGAAAGAAAATCACGAAAGTACGCAACTGGAGTACACCTCCGGTCGATGGACGGGCGCGAGCCTCGGAGCGCGCACGAGCGGCGCGTGCGAGGACCGTTCCAGAAAAACCCGATCCGGTAGACGAGCACCATGAAACCTTCCCGTCCCCCCCGTCGTCCCCCGTTTCAAAACCCCTCCCCCCGGGGTTCGTCCGGACGTCCCACCCGCCTCCCCCCCCCCGATGCCGACGAGATCCGCGCCCTCGTGGCGAGCGTGAAGGAGAAGCTCGTCCACGCGGACGATTTCGGCGGGGTGATGGACGCGTTTTTCGAGCACCTCGGCACGGATCTTCGCTTCCTGACGAACGGCGTCCGCATCGACGAGCGGCCGCTCGTCGGCTCGCTCGTGCCCATGGCGGAGCAGATGGCGGGCCGGCCGCTCCGCCTGAAGGAGATGAAGCTGCTCCGGCTGCACGAGTACCGCCTGACGCATGGAATGCTGTATTTCGCGGGCTGGCTCGGCGTCGTCCTCCTTTTCGAGGACATCGGCACGGGCGTGCTCGCCATGAGCGAGTCGGACCTGCGCGGCCCGACGCTTTATGGGCGATTCAAGTTCGTGGCGTCGGAGCGGCCCGCCAAACCGCCGAACTGAGCGGCGCGTTCATCCCCGCTCGAGGGCGGTTTTCTCCAGGGAAAGCGGGGCCTCCGTCCGCCGGAGCGAGAGCGCGATCCAAACGACGAGCCCCGCCCCCGCCGCCATCGCCCCGATCGCCTGGACCGAGAAGGAGGCCTGGTACAGGAGCGCTGCGATCAGAGCGCCCACCACCATCGTCGTGGTGGTCGTGAGATCATCGATGCTCGAGAGCCGGCCGATCATCGCGTCGGGCGCGAGGCGCTGGAGGGACGCGCTCGTGAGCACCCAGTTGCTCCCGCCGCCCATCCCCCACACGAGCACGGCGACGAGCAAGAGCGCAGGCCAGGGCTGCACCAGCGAAGAGGCGACGATGCCCGCGAACGTGGTGAGCGTCGCCGCGTGCTCGAGCCCCCGCCCCGGATCACCGCCGCGCGTGAGGAGCGAGATGCCGAGCGGGCCGAGCCCCGTTCCCGCCCCTCGCACGGATTGCAAGATGCCGAGCGAAAGGGCCGCCGCGCCAAACGGCGCCGCCCGATCCGCGACGAGGTTCAACGTGACCCAGCCCATGCCCCCCGCGAGCGCCGCGGGCACCTTCGAGAAGACGGCCCGGAAGAGCGCCGGCCGCGCGCGTGCATGCCCAAGCGCAGCCCAGAGATCACGCGGCACGGCCCGGACGAGCCCCCAGACGCCGGTGGCCTGTGTCTCCCCGGCCCCCTCGGGCTTCAAGGAGGGCAGGCCCGAGGCGAGCGCCGCGGCGAGGAAAAACGAGAGGCTGTCCACGAGGATCGCGGGCACGGGCCCGAGCGCGGCGAGCAGGCCGCCGAGCGCCATGCCCGCGACGAACGTGATGCTCCACGTCCCCGAGACGATGGCGTTCGCCCGGAGGAGCTCCGGCGGCTCGACCGTGTGCCGGAGCGCCGCCGTCTCGGCCGGGACCATGAAGGCCGTGAACGCGGATCGCACGAGCACGAGCGCCTGCAGCGCGGCGAGCTCGCCCCGCGCGGCCGCGAGCACCATGGCGAGCGTGAAGGCGGCCTGGAGGAGCGGGATGCCGATGAGCAAGCGCCGCCGATCGAACCGGTCGGCGACGAACCCCGCGATGGGCGACAGGCACGCATGCGGGAGCGAATGCGCCGCGAAGACCCCCACGAGCGCGAACGCGCCTCCGCCGTGGTCCAGTGCCAGCCGGCTCACGGCGACGAACGCGAGCCAGTCGCCGACGAGCGAGATGGTCCCAGCCGCCCAGAGGCGACGGAACGCAGGGCGGCGACGGAGGAGGTCGAACATGCGGCAAGCATGGCAGCTTTCTCCGCATCCGCGCGTGGAGCGGGTCAGCGGATTGGCAGATGCTCAATCGACCAGCACGGCCCGCCTTCCGCCCTCACCCCTTCGTGCTAGCTTGCCGGCCGTCCTCGGGGCCCCTATCGAGGGCGAGCCTTCCGGCGGATGCCCGGGGCAGGCACGGGAGATCTGGTGGTTTTGTCACGACGGTATCGGCCTTTCCTGCTCCTCCTCGCGCTCGCCGCGCCCGGGGCGCTCACCGCGTGCAAGTCGAAGCCGGCGCCGCCGCGCGACGTGGCCGGCGGGGACGCGCAACGGGGGCGCGAGGCGATCAAGAAATACGCGTGTGGCGCCTGCCACCTCATCCCGGGCGTCGAAGGGGCGATCGGCAAGGAGTCACATCCGCTGTTCGGCTTCGCGAACCGGGGCGACATCGCGCACGTCGTGTCGAACACGCCCGACAACCTCATCAAGTGGATCCGGCGCCCCACGGATCTCGATCCACGCACGAAGATGCCGACCCTCGGCGTGAGCGAGCAGGAAGCGAAGGACATCGCGGCCTACCTCTACACGCTGAACGGCGAGTGAGCGCGGGCGCCCAAGGGGACACGCGGATCAGGTATCCTCGGCGGGCCGCATGACGAAGGCCCGCGCCCTCGCCGTCGCCACGTTCGCGCTCGCCGCCCTCGCCGGGGGTGCGGCCGAGGCAAACCCGCGCCGCCGGGTGGGATATCCCTGCCCCGGCTGCCTCTTCGATCCGCCGCCCGAGGGAGCGACGAAGGCGCCGCTGCTCGTGGTGTTGCATGGCGATGCGCCCGGCGGCAAGACGCCGCTCGTGGAGCGGGACGCCTCGCCGTTCGTCGCGGCCGCCGCCGCGCGGGGGGTTTCGCTCTTTGCGCCGATGTGCCCGAAAGCCGAGGGATGCCGGGTCGGGAGCTTCTGGCAATGGTCCGAGGGGGATCCTCCGGGGTGGATCGAGGCGCAGATCGACGCGATCGGCCGTGAGTACGCGATCGACGCGGATCGGGTGTGGATCGCGGGTTGGTCGGGGGGCGCGTCGTTCCTCGGGTGGAACTGGGCGCGGCTCGGGGCGCGATATGCGGCGGTGGTGTTCGTCGGCGGGGGCATTCCGCCGCGGGAGAGCGCGTGCGCGCCGGCGCCAACCCCGACATGCGCGCCGCCTGCGTATTTCCTGGTCGGCGACCGGAACCCGCTCCACCACCTCGCCCGGGGGCTGCACGAGCGCGTCGCCGCCTGCACGCGCGACGTGACGTGGGACCTCTTGCCCGGCAAGGATCACGGCGGCGAGTGGCGGGCGCTCGGCGCGAAAGGGAAAGCCGACAGCCTGCTCGATTGGCTCTCCGCGCGGCCGCGGGCCTGCAACACCGAGCCTGCCGCGCCGGAGCCTCCGCCTCCGCCCCCGCCGCCCCCTGCGTCGCCGCCGCCCCCGCCACCACCTCCGCAAGCGACGCCGCAAACGACCCCGCCGCCGGCTGCGCTTTGTGGATGTCGAATGGGCGAACGGCCCCCGGGGTACGAATGGGTCGCCTTTTCATCGGCCCTGGCGCTCCTCGGGGGCCGCCTTCGGCGTCGTTTTACTCGGGCAAACGGCGGAGCGAATCGAACGGGAAGGGATCCCAAAACGGGGTCGTGAGCGCGCCCGCGGCCTCGTCGAGGACGAACCACACGCGCGCGGGCTCGGGGCGGAGCACGTGGACGTTCTGCGCGGGGACGAAGCTCTGGCCGAGCAACACCGCGCGGCGCCCTGCCGCATCCTTTGCCATGTCGAGGACCAGGACGGTGTGGCCGAACGGCACGCCGGTCAGCACGAAAAAGTCCCCGGGGCGAAGCGCATCGAGGGCCACGCGCTCGCCGTCCCGCGCGAGGGCGCCCGTGTTGGTCCAGCCAAACACGTCGTCGAGCCAGGTCCGGAAGAGCGCGTGCGTCGCCTCGGCGCGCTTGGCCGATGGGACGAGCTCGATCCGATTGCCGTCCACGCGGATCCGCTGGCCCGAGACGTACCGCTGGAATTCGAGCTTCGTGCCGCTCGCCGTCCGGTAGGCGTGATCGCGCTGCCCGTGCGACCAGCGCCACTCCGCGTGCAGCCGGACGATCGCGTCGGCGCATTGCTGCAAATCCGCCTTCCCGACGTCGATGGCCACGACGGCGGCGACGTTCGGATGCCCGTCCGCGCGGATCTCGTCGCCGCGGTAGGACTTGACCGGCGTGCCCTTCGCGGCGAGCGGCAAGGTGCGCAGGAACGCGCCGAAGCCCTCGGGGGCGAGGGCCACGCGCGTAAAGCCGCGCGGGGGTGGAAACCGCTTTTCGAGCGTGTCGACCGGCGCCGGCATGCCCACGGCTCCCCCTTCGAGCCACGGGTACTGCGCGAATGCATCCGCCGCCGGCGGGCTCGCGGGGGACGCGCTCGCCGGCGCGCTGCCTTGGGCGCTCGCCGCGGGAAGCGCGCGGGCGGGCTCGGGACGCACGGCCGGGTCCTCCGCGTCGCGCCGAGGCTCCGCGCCCGGCGTCCCGAGCGCCGTGCATGCCGAGAGCGAGCCGAGAAGCGCGAGGGTCCACCGCATGGTCATCTCCTTCCGATCCGATCGTGCCCTCCACGTATCGAACGGGCGCTCGGAAGTGTGACGTGGTCTCACCCGCCCGGGCCCACGCGCCACATCACGGGGAGACAAAAAAACGAGCGCCTACTCTACGGCGGGGGGGGCGGCCGGAGCAGGCGCTCTGCCTGTAGAGATTGCACGGTCCGGGCCAACGTCGTTCATGTGTCGATCCGGGCATTTGGCGAGGGGTTCTTCCGGGCTGACTTTCAATCGTGCAAGCTCGCGCGTCGCGATCGTGCAACGCGCCGAGGCGCCGTTGCTAGGGTCACGGAAAGGTGAAAGCCTCCCGGCCCTCATGGTCTCGTTCACCCCGTTCCCGACCCTCGAAACACCCCGCCTCGTCCTGCGTGAGCTCGTCCCCGCCGACGCGGAGGCGATCTTCCGCATCCAGTCGAACCCCGAGGTGGTCCGGTACTTTGGCCGACCTGCGCACGCGACCCTCGCCGACACCGAGAAGCTCCTCGGGATCGTGTTCGACGCGCAACGCGACGTCACCGGCATCCGGTGGGGCCTCTCGCTCAAGGACAGCGGCGAGCTTTTGGGGACGTGCGGGTTCTGGCGCTGGAACAAGCCGCACCGCTGCGCGGAGGTCGGCTACGAGCTCGCGCCCGCGTTCTGGGGCCGCGGCCTGATGGTCGAGGCGCTCCGGCCGATCCTCCGCTACGGCTTCACGCAGATGGAGCTGCACCGGGTCGAAGCGGTCATCGACCCGAACAACCAGGCCTCGCGACGCGTCCTGGAGAAGCTCGGCTTCAAGCGCGACGCCCTCATGCGTGAGAACTGGTTCTCCGACGGCAAGTTCACGGACTCGGCGATCTACGGCCTGCTGGAGCAGGAGTTCCTCGTCGAGTGACCTCCCGAGGGGGTCGACACGTGGCGACACCCGCGGTCATGCGACCCACGCGCAGCCACCGCGTCGAGAGGGGACAGCGGGTGAGGCGTTCTACGCCTCGTCCTCGTCGTCGCCCTCGTCGTCGTCCTCCTCCTCGTCGTCGAGCTCGTCGTCTTGCGCGCCCTGCCGCCGCGCGTAGGCGCGCTCGTCCCGCTCGTCGAGCGCGGTGAGCAGGGCACGCGCGATCTTGGCTTGCGGGCCCCGCTGGTTTGCCTCGATCTCGGCGCGGATCTCCGGGCGTTCGAAGAGAGCCTGTGAGATCGCCGCGCGCGCCTCCGGCCTCTCGGCATAAAGCGCGAGCGCCATCCCGACCACCCGCGCCGACGCGAGCCGCGCGAGCTGGCTGCCCACCCACGCCGCGTCCGCCACCTTGGAGATCCGCCCCTCGTACTTCCCGAGCATCTCCTCGCCCGCGAGCGACACCAGGAACACGTCGGGCGCGGACGCAGCCGTCTTGCGATCGAGGAGTTTGTCCCGGACCCACGTCGGATCGTCGCCGGCGTGCGCGAGTTCGAGCTCGCACCGCGCGCTGCGCTCGGCTCCGGCGCGGCTGTGGAGCACGAGGTCGAGCATGCGCGGCGCCTCGCCCGTTTGTCCTTGCCGCCACGACGCCGCGAGCCGCTCGCGCAGCGGGCCCCGCGACCCTTCCACGCGACGCAGGACGAAGCCGAGCTCGAAGATCGCGCTCGCGAGCGCCGCCCTGTCGGAGGCCCACGCCTCCGGCGAGAGTTTTCCGAGGGCGGCGACGAACGCCTCGATCGTCTCGCGCCCGCCGACGAGCGCTTCCAGCAAGAGCACGAACTCCGTGCCCACGTGCGCGGGCACGCTCCACGGCCGCAGGACGAAGGTCTCCACGAGCTTCCGCGCCTCGGCCGCGTAGAGCATGCGCTCGTTCTTCGCCGCCGCGAGCACGCCGCGATCCCCGGTCACCCACTTGCGCTCGGCCAGGCCCGCGACGCGCGCCCACATGCACGCCGTCCGGCGCGGCCAGAACAGGCGCACGACGGGCGACGACGCGTTCGTGAGGTGCAGGATCGCCTGCTCCGCCTGCCCCTTCTTGTTCTGCGCCGCGCCGTGCAAGAGCCACACCCCGTGCGGAAAACCGCGCGCGATCGTGAGGCTCCAGTACGGCGTCACGCCGACGCCCGCGGCCGGCGTCTCCGGCTCGATCGGATCGTCGCCCTCGGACCATGCGTCGCCGCCCGCGTAGCTGCGGAGCTCCGCCGCGCCGGGGATCCAGCACTCGGGCCGCGCGTTCGCCGCGCCGGGCAGGCGCGTGATCTTGCGCCGCGCGCGCAGCGCCTCGACCATCGCCACGAGATCCATCGATCGTGACGCCGGCTCGCCCGCGGCGACGTACTGGAAATCGTCGAACGAGAAGAGCCGCGTCGCGCCTTGCGGGACCGCCGCGGCGACGCGCAGATCCCGGTCGGCGGCGAAGATCACGTCGCGATGCCGACGGCACAGATCCACGAGGAGCGCCTCGACCGGCGTCACGAGCCGGAGGCTCCCGCGCGTGGACTCCGGCAGCGCCGCGAACGCGCGCGGAAGGTGGTAACTCGCGCGCAGCGGATCGCCCTTCTGCCGCACTGCGGCGCGCTTGACGTGCACGATCATGTCGTCCGACGGGAGCGGCAGCGGCACGATGCGCGGGCCGTCGGAGCCCGTGGTGGGCCGGCCCTTCTCGTCGCGCTCGCCGAGCAGGACGATCTGGTTCGTGATGCCGTCGACGTAGTCGTCCGCGTCGATCTCCACGCTCTGGAGCTCGTCACGCGCCGCGTCGATGAGCTCGTCGTCGCGCGAGGATCGTTTGCCCGCGCCGGGCCCGTACGCCGAGAGCTCCCAGCCCGCGAGCGTGCCGGATCCCGGGTGGTGGAGGATCTGCTCGACGACGAGCACGTCGCCCTTCTGCGACGCGTACCCCGTGATCCGCATCGCCGCCGTCGTGTAGTTCGCGTTGTCCCAGATGGGCAGATCGAACCGGCGCGCGGCCTCGTCGAGCTCGGCGATGCTCCAGAGCGGACCCCGCGGCTCGTCGATCGCCTCGGCTTCGGCGAGCAGCCGCTCCACCTCCTCGGGCAAACGTGTCCGCGGCAGGTCGAACTGCTCGGCGAGCCGCTTGGCCGCTTCGGCGCCGAGCGCCGCCTCGATCGCCTCGCGCACCACGCCGCCGAGCGCCGCGGCGCGATCCCGCAAGAGCTCCGCCGCGCGCGGGTTCCCCTCGTCCGCGAGCGTCGCGAGCGCCCCGTACGCGTCCGGGTGCCGCGTCATCCACCGCCGCGCCATGTCGAGACCGTCGTCTTTCGTGGCGCCGTCGGCGCGGGCGTGCTCCTCGTCGTCGTCCTCGTCCGCGCCTGGATCGTCGTCGTCCTCGTCGTCCTCGTCGTCCTCGTCCTCGTCGCCGTCTTCGTCGTCCTCGTCCTCGGAAGGCGTGGACGTGTCCTCGGCGAGTTCAGGCTCGTCGGCCTCGATCTCGCTGCCCGCGACCGCGAGCTCCACGATCGATCGCGCGCGCAGCGCGACGTCGAGCGCCTCGCTTGATCCGATCGCGAGCAGGCACGGCACCACGCACCACGGCACGTTCACGAGCGCGCCGTCGCCATCGAGGCGGCTCTCGATCCAGGGCAGGATGGCGTCTCCGTAGCGATCGTGGAGCGCGGTGTTGTCGCGGCCGCGTACCTGGAACTCCCAGCGGATACGTTGGCCGTGCTTCACGAACTCGGCCGCGTCCTCGAGCGACAAGAGCGCCGCCCACACGCGGTCGCTCTCGAACACCATCGTCCCTGCGGCCGTACGGCCCTCCCCTTTGCGGAAGACCTCGGTCGACTCGATGAGGCGCCGCGCCTCGCTGAGCGACATGAGCCCACGGCCGTCGCGGCGGGACACACGCGCGTCCCGCATGGCGATGCTCACCGGCGAGGATGGATCGAACCACCGGGGCGCGGTCTTCGTGACGTGTTCCTTCTTCATCAACTTGCTCTGCGCGGGCCGATGCTAGCGAGGGCCCAAGCGTCTGGCTACCCTCGCCAACGGGCGGAGGCGGGAGCGGAAGCGGAAGCGGGAGCGCCGGTGGTCTCGGCGCTTCGCCTCACCCTGGCATCGCGTGCGCCAGGAGCCTGGCGCCGTCCTTGAAAATCACTTCGATTTTCGCGCCGTCCACGCGGCGCACGAGCCCACGTCCGAACTTCGTGTGGTCGACGAGGTCACCGGGGGCAAACCTCGCCGTCGTGCGGTACGGCGCCGCTTTCTCGTCCATCCGCCCGGCGAGCGCCTCCTTCCAGGCGCGCTCCTTCTGCTCGGCCGCGGTCTCCGCCGGCTTCGGCGGCGCGGGGTCGCGGAGCGGATCCCAGCCGTTCGCGTACCGCAACATCGAAGCGGCGAGCGCCGGATGCGCGGCGGCCCAGCGATCATCGAACAGGATCCACTGCTCGTAGCCGAACGCGCTCGACGTGTGCGGGCAGAAGAGCGCCGCGTGCTTGCCCACCTGCACGAGGGCCTTCTCGGGATCTCCGGTCCCCTCGAACGCCGTCCCCACCTTGGAAAACTCGCCCTCCGCGTTCTGGTGCGCGCCCACGCCGAGGAGCGTGTGGTTCGTCTCGGTGACGACCTCGCGCAGCGGATAGGCCGCACATTTCGCGAGCGCCGGCGCGATCGAGATCTGGCCCGGCTCGATCATCGCCCGCAGGAGCCGGAGCTCCACCGGCCACGTGTCGAGCCACTCCTTCGACCACGACGCCGGCTTCTTCGCCGGCACCACGGTGCGCAGGTGCGACGCGAGATCGGGCAGCCGCACGCCGGGGATCGCCACGGCGCAGCCCGGGATCGAATCGCCGTCGTACGACGTGAGCAGACAGACGTACGTCGTCCCCTCGCCTTCCCCACGCGGCAGGACGGGCTCCGGCTCGAAGGGCGGCGTGAACGGGCCGTCCGCGTCGCCCTCCGGCAGCTTCGGCTCCTCGTGAAGCAGAAAGGACACGCGCTCGGGTTGCGTGCGCGCGACCTCGTCATCGAAGAAGAAGTACGCGAGCTCGACCTCGTCGTCGTCCGTCAACACGCGGAGCGAGTGCGCGTCGATGCGCAGGTGCCCCGCGTCGCCCTCGACGTAGAGGTGCTTGCGGAGGATCGTCTCGAGCTCGGCCGTCGACTTCGGCGCAAGGAGCCCGTGCTCCTTCACGGCCTCAAACACCGTGCCGAACCCGTACACGTAGCCGCCGAGCTCGGCCTCATAGACGCTCTGCGGGTCCTCGGCCTTCTTGGCGTCGCTCATCTTCTCCGAGAACCACGCGAGGATCGAAGGCGCGTCGAGGCGCCGAACGCGGCGCGAGAGCGGCCCTTCGTAGTGCGATCGATACACGAACCAGATCCCAGGTGCCTCGCTCACGCGCCACCGACTCCTTCCTCGGCCTCCCCAGAGAACGCGCAGTTTGCCCCGATGCGCGGCGAACGTGAAGGGGCAAGCCGGCCATGCCCGAGGCGCACGGGCAGCCGCCGCGCCGCGGGCGCGCCGGCTTGCGATCGTACCCGCGCGGCACCACGTGCCGATGGACCCATGGCCGAGCCTCGTGCTGGTGCTGCCCTCCCAGAGGGCCGATGTCGACGCCTCCTCGACAGCTTGCCCGGGCTCGTCTGGGCGTGCCGGGCGGACGGCACATGCGACTTCGCGAGCAGCTCGTGGATCACGTACACCGGCGTCCCCGCGTCGGAGCTCCACGGCCTCGGCTGGCAGCGCGTGCTGCACCCCGACGACCAAGCACGCGCCGCTCGGGCGTGGAGACACGCGCTCGCCTCGGCCGGACGGTTCGCGGTCGAGGCGCGCATCCGCCGGCACGACGGCGGGTATCGCTGGTTCTCGATCCGCAGCGCGCCGAGCCTCGACGACCGCGGCGCCGTCGTCGACTGGTCCGGCATCGCCGTCGACATCCACGAGCAGCACGAGCACGCGCGCAACGACTCCCAGGATCTCGCGCGTGCCTTCGATGTGCTCGATCGCGGCGACGCCTGCTTCGTGCTCGATCACGACTTCCGCTTCGTCTTCGTCAACCCGCGCCAGGAGCACCTGAGCCAGAAGCCGCGCAGCGAGACGCTCGGCCGGAGCCTCTGGGAGGTCTACCCTTCCCTCGCGGGCCCGCACTCGCGTTACTTCCGCGAGTACAACCGCGTCATGCGCGAGCGCGTGCCCGCCGAGTTCGACGAGCACTACGCGCCGCTCGATCTCTGGACACACGTGAACGTGTACCCGACGAAGGAGGGCGGCATCGCGGTCTTTTTCCGCGACGTCACGGCGCGCAAGCGGATCGAGGAGGAGCGCCGGCATCTCGTCGCGGCGCTCCGCGAGACCGCGGCCCGCGCCGACCACAGCCGCGCGCAGCTCGAAGCCATCTTCCAGGCGATCCCGGACGGCGTCGTCGTGTTCGACATGCAGGGCAACGTGGTCCTCGTGAACAGCGCGGAGGCGACGAAGTACGCCTTGACGAGCGCCAAGCAGATCTGCGTCGCGCACTTCGCCGAGCGCTACGAGCTCACCGATCTCGACGGCCGCGTGCTCCCCGTCGACGAATGGCCGGTCTACCGCGCGCTGCGGGGCGAGTCCTTCGCGGGCTGGCAGCTCCACACGAGGCGCCTCGACACGGGGCAGGCGTGGATCTTCAACTTCAGCGGCGAGCCCGTGCGGGACGAGCAGGGCCAGCAGGTCCTCGCGGTCGTGGTCAAGCGCGACGTCACCGAGCACAGGCGAGCCGAGGAGGCGCTCCGGCAGAGCGAGGAGCAGTACCGCGCGTTCTTCGAGACGGGGATCGTCGGCATGGGCCAGGTAGATCCCGCGACGGGCCGGATCCTGCGCGTGAACGATCGGTATTGCGACATCACCGGCTACAGCCGCGAGGAGCTGCTCTCGGGCACGGTGCACGACATGACGCACCCCGACGATCGCCAGGCGGACTGGGAGAAGTACTGCCGCATGGTGCGCGGCGAGGTCGACGAGTACTGCGCGGAGAAGCGCTACATCTGCAAGGACGGGCGGCTCATCTGGGTGCACGTCGCGGCGCGGCTGATCCGCGACGCCGCGGGTGCGCCGGTCCGCAGCGTGGGCATCATGCAGGACATCACGCAGCGCAAGGAGGCCGAGCAAGCGCTGCGCGAGAGCGAGGCCGCGCTGCGCGAGGCGGATCGGCGCAAGGACGAGTTCCTGGCGATGCTCTCGCACGAGCTCCGCAACCCGCTCGCGCCCATCCGCAACGGCCTCTACATCCTGGAGCGGGCTCCGCCGGGAGGCCCGCAGGCGCGGCGCGCGCATGCGGCGATCGAGCGACAGGTCACGCACATGACGCGGCTCATCGACGATCTGCTCGACGTGACGCGTATCTCGCGCGGCAAGATCCAGCTCCAGCGCGAGCGGGTCGAGCTCGGCGAGCTCCTGCATCGCCTCGCCGAGGATCTCGGGCCGAGCTTCGATCAGGCGGGCGTGAAGCTCGAGGTCGACGTGGGGCCGGAGCCGCTCTCGGTCGACGGCGATCCGACGCGGCTCGCGCAGATCGTGGGCAACCTGCTGGCGAACGCGGCGAAGTTCACGCCGCGGGGCGGGCACGCGCTGCTCTCGGCGAAGCGCGAGGGGGGCCTAGCCGTCGTGCGCGTACGGGACGACGGCGCGGGCATCCCACAGGAGACGCTGCCGCACGTGTTCGAGCCCTTCGTGCAGGCGGATTGCACGCTCGATCGGAGCCGCGGGGGGCTCGGGCTCGGGCTCTCGCTGGTGAAGGGCCTCTGCGAGATGCACGGCGGGACGGTGACGGCCGAGAGCGCGGGGCGCGGACAAGGCGCGCAGTTCACGGTGCGGCTGCCGCTCGCTCCGGCCGTCGCGTGGAGCCGGGCCGCGGCGCCGACGGCTGCGCCGCGGGAGCTGCCGCGGCGGGTCCTCGTCATCGAGGACAACGTGGACGCGGCCGAGACGCTGCGCGACGCGCTGGGGATGGGCGACCACGTGGTGGAGGTGGCGTTCGCGGGGCCCGAGGGAATCGAGAAAGCGCGGCGCTTCGAGCCGGACGTGGTGCTCTGCGACATCGGCTTGCCGGGCATGGATGGGTATGGCGTGGCGCGGACGATACGCGCGGATCCGAAGCTGCGATCGGTCTACCTGGTGGCGCTGAGCGGGTATGCCTTGCAGGAGGACGTGGAGCGCTCGAGGCAAGCGGGCTTCGACAGGCACATGGCGAAGCCGCCAAGCCTCTCGGCGCTGGAGAAGATGCTGGCCGAAGTGGGGAGCGGGAAGCTGAAGGAGGCCGCGGGGACGGGATGACCGGGCGCGAGAGGCTGTGCCCTTGACGCGAGCGCCCCCGCCCTTGCGGAACACGCCCCCGCCCTTGCGGAACACGCCCCCGCCCCTGGCGCGAGCGACCTCGCCCTTGCGGGACACGACCTCGCCCTTGCGGGACACGACCTCGCCCTTGCGGGACACGACCTCGCCCTTGCGGGACACGACCCCGCCCTTGCGGGACACGACCCCGCCCTTGCGGGACACGACCCCGCCCTTGCGGGACACGACCCCGCCCTTGCGGGACACGACCCCGCCCTTGGCGCGAGCGACCTCGCCCTTGCGGAACACGCCTCCGCCCTTGCGGAACACGCCTCCGCCCTTGGCGCGAGCGACCCCACCCTTGTGGAACCGCGGCTCAGCGGCCGAGCCCAAGCTGCGCGAGCTGCGCGAGCGACGCTTGCAGCACCGGCGTCGCGACGTGATGCTTGCGCGCGATCTCGACGGGGTCCTCGGCTGAGAGCAGCAGCTCCGCGAGGAAGGGCGTGATCGGCCCGAGGACGAGCTTTCCGCGCGCGGCGGCGTAGAGCGTGGGCCCGGCCCGCTCGCCCACCGCGAAAAACCCCCCGGGGACGACACGAATCTCCCCCGGGAGGGTGAAATCCGGCTGCGGGCTCATCACGAGCGCCTTCATCATCGCCGTGAGAAACTCCGCCTCCAGGATCGCGCCATCGCCGATCCCGCGCGCGTCGCAGAATCGAAAGAATGCCTCTTCCAGGCAAACGCCGGGACCCGCGTGGGAATACGCGCGATACGCCTCGAAGGCTGGAGATTCCAGGAACGACGACATCAATGCATCGAGTTCGTGATCCTCGGGATGCGTGGCTCTCCACGCGTCCAGGGTGCGTGCATAGATCGTGAGGAGCCCGCCGCTCCCCCGATGTTTTCGCTGCACGACATCCGCGCGCACGCGCTCGGCCGTCCTTCGAAGCTGCTCGGGATCGATGGAACGGAGCGCGCGCAGATCGCCTTCCGACACGTCGAGCTCGTCCACGCGCCCCTCGAAAAATGCTTCCCGGTACGAGCGATGATGCAGAAGCCGGTCGAGCGCCTGATCGAGCGAGATCATGAGAGCCAGAGGTCCACGGCGGCGCGGAGGCGCTCGAAGCTCGTGACGGTCTCGGGGGCGAGCCGCCCTTCGGCGTCGAGCCGCGGATCTTCGTAGGTGATCGCGGACAGGTTCGGACAGAGCGGAAGGAGGCGGCGAAGGAGCTCGAGCTGCTCGTCGAGCAGCACGCCGTGGTGGTGATCCATGAAGGAATCGCCGTCGATCGCGCAGCCCGAGAGGTGAATCTCGAAGCAATGGTCGAGCGGCAACCGTTCGAGCTCCCCGAACAGCGCCTCGCCTCGCTTGCCGAGCAGCCATTGGTAAGAAAGGAGGTGGCCCACGTCGAGCGTGGCCGGCGACCTCGTCTCCTCGACGACCGCCCGGAAAAAATCATACGCGTGCATGTGGCCAATGAAAAAGCTCGTCCCGTCCGAGAATCCGGGGAACTCCACGAAGAGCGGCGCCAGGAGCTTCCCTTGCACCTCGGCCGTGTTCCGGATGGCGGCGTCGAGCCCGGCGGGCGTGAGATACGGCGGCAGCGGATACGGCAAGGGCCTGCCGTGCAGCGACCAGAGGCCGAGATCCTCGTTCACCCACGCGAAGTGGTAGCGCTCGACGAGCGCGTTCGTGAAATCGAGGATCCGGCCGCGATCGTAGGCTTCGAGCGCGCCCAGGCTGAACGTCGTCTGGTGGAGGGCGCGCACGGAGAACGCTGGCGTACGGGCGAACAGGTCGTCGTAGGCGCCAAAGTACTCGCGTGGATCGAGGCGATTTCGGCTCCGGGGCTGGAACGACGTGAAGAGATACCGAAAGGCCCCGGCATGGGACGACAAGAACTGTACGACGGGATCCGTCACGTGATCCCCGCGGCTGGGATCGTGGGCGAACCCGACGGGCGCGCCCCACGGGAGATCCATTCCGACGCCCAGCCCGAGGCGCCCGTTCACCTCGGGGAAACGGGCCCTCACAGATCCTTGGCCGCGTTCACGATGCTGGCGAGCTTCCCCGCGCGCTCGCAGGTGAGGGCCTTGGACGCCTGGGCATCGTCCGGGCAGGGGTGCCCGTAACAATTCGTGCTGTTCTTGGGCTCGTCCTTGATCAGCCCCCGGACCTCCAAGATCCCGAGCGCGTTCAGCGCGGCGAGGTTCTTTTCGATGGTCGCCTCGTCGCAGGCGTCCGGGGCGGGGGTCTTCGCGGCGGACTCGGCGACGTCGGCCAATTTGTCCACGCGCAACGCGGCGATCTGGCGATGCTTGCAGACCGAGTAACAATGGCCAGAATGCCCAGGCATCTCGAAGTTGACGTGACCCACGTCGAAGACCGCGAGCGCGCGCAGGCGGGCCATGTTCTCATCCAGCGACATGAGGGCGGCGTTGCCCGCCGCCGGCTCGGGCTCGGCTACGGTATCCGTCGGGTGACTGGAAGACGACCCGGCACAGCCGGCGACCGCGCCGACCGCTCCAGCGACGAGGGCAATTTTCAATTCCACGGAAGCTCCTTGGCGACAGGGCGCGCTGCGGCCCGTTGGGGTTCCCTCATATAGAACGTGTTCCGATTTGCGTCACGTGTTCTTCGGCCGCCGCGCCCCGTCCGCCGCCGCGACCGCCTCATTTCCTCCTTCGCTCGGAGCGACCAAGGCCTTCCCCGTCCGGCCGTCGTGGCGTACTCTCCCGCGCCCGATGCCCGATGGAGGAGCCACGATGAACCACGCACGGGGACGGCGCCGCACGGCCTTCCTTTCGACGGTCCTGTTCTTGCTCGCCGCTTGTGCGCCCCCGCCTCCCGTGCAGCCGGCGGTGAACGTGAGCCAGGACGAACCGCGCCGCCCTCTCCTCGTGCCCGAGGCGGGCAACGAGGGCGCGGCCGAGGGCGCAGCCGCGTTCCCCGACCCCGGGACGGCCATCCCCGTCGGGCCCGACGCCCCCGCCTGGGGAAACCCGCTCGCCCCCGTCACCCTGGTCATCTGGGGCGATTTCGAGTGCCCCTTCACGTCGCGGCTGATGGCCACGCTGGCGCTCCTGCAGCAGCAGTACGGTCCCGACAAATTGCGGGTCGTCTGGAGACACAACCCGCTCCCGTTCCACAAGAATGCGCGTCCCGCGCACCTCGCGGCCGAGACGGTGCTGCGGCTCGGAGGCGTGAACGCATTCTGGAAGTTTCACGCCCTCGCGTTCCGGAACCAGCGCTCCCTCGACGTCCCCTCCTTCAACGACTGGGCGGCGCAAAGCGGCATCGATCCCTGGGCCTTCCAGGCCGCCTTCGACCAGCAGCGCTTCGCCGCGAACGTGGACGCGGACATCACGTTCGGCAAAAAGGTCGGCGTCCTGGGGACGCCGGCCTCGTTCGTCAATGGCATCTTCCTCGCCGGCGCTCAGCCCATCACGAAATTCCAGGAGACCATCGACGCCGAGCTCGAAGAGGCCGCCGCGCTCCGGCGCGAGGGCACTCCCCCCGAGCGCGTCTATGCCGAGCTCTCCGAGCGAAACCACAAGGAAGCGCCGCCGCCCACGCCGCCACCCCCTCCGCCGGTGGACTCGGACACGGTCTGGAAGATGCCGCTCGACGGCTCGCCCGCGCGCGGCAAACCGACCGCGCTCGTGACGATGGTCATGTTCGGCGATTTCCAGTGCCCCTTCTGCAAACGATCCCTCGCGACGATCACCGAGCTCGAAGCCAAGTACGGCGACAAACTGCGCCTGGTGTTCAAGCACAACCCCCTGCCCATACATCCGCGCGCCGAGGCAGCCGCCGAGCTCGCCATCGAGGCCGGCGTGCAGAAGGGAGAGGCCGCCTTCTGGAAGGCCTTCCAGGCGCTCTTCGACACCCAGGATCGCCTCGCGGACCCTGAGCTCGAGAACCTCGCGCTCGCCCTCGGCCTCGACGTGAAGCGCGTGAAAAAGGCGATCACGTCGCACACGCATGCCGCGCGCATCGAGCGTGATATGGACCTGGCCGAAGACTTCAAGGTGATGGGCACGCCGCATTTCTTCATCAATGGCAGGCGCCTCATCGGCGCGCAGCGCCGCGAGCAATTCGAAGCCATCATCGACGAAGAGATCACGAAGGCCGGAAAGCTCCTCGCTTCGGGGACGCCGGCCGCGAACATCTACGATGCCCTCCTGAAAGACGCGAAGAGCCCCGCGCCCGTGGAGCGAATCCTCGCCCCCGCGCCCACGAAGGACCAGCCGGGCAAAGGCGCGCCGGCCGGCGCCGCGGTCACCGTTCAGATGTTCGCGGACTTCCAGTGCCCCTTCAGCAAGCGCGTGCAGGCGGACATCGATCAGCTCCTCGCCGCCTTTCCGGGCAAGATCCGCGTTGTCTGGCGGCATTTGCCCCTCTCCTTCCACAAGCAGGCGCAGCTCGCCGCCGAGGCCTCCGTCGAGGCCTACCGGCAAAAAGGCGAGGCCGGCTTCTGGGCCTTCTCGGCGCGCCTCTGGGAGGACCAATCGGAGCAGGGCTTGAGCCGCCCGGCCATCGAGCGCAAAGCCGCCGAGGCGGGGCTCGACGTGACGAAGCTCTCGGCGGCGCTCGACGCGCGCACACACTGGAAGGTGGTCCAGGCCGATCTCGAGCTGGCCGAACGGCTGAAGATCATGGGCACGCCGGCCTTCGTCATCAACGATTATTTCGTCGGCGGCGCGCAACCTCTTCACAACTTCAAGCGGATCGTCACGAGGGCCCTGAAGTCGAAAGAGCCGATCGCCTCCGGCACGCTGAAGGCCGACGCCCGGCAGCTCGTGCCCCTCGTGGCGACGTCGCCGCCGCCGCTGAGCCCGCCGCCCTCCCCGGCTCCGCCCGCGCCCGCGCCCGCGCCCTCCGCGGTGACGCCCGCGGGGCACATGGGCGCAAAGCACCTGGTCGTGATGTACGCGGGCTCGAAGCGCGCGCCTGCGCACATCACGCGCAGCCGGAGCGAGGCGCTCGCGCGCGCGGAAGAGGCGCGCCTGCGATTGCAGGCGGGGGCGAGCTTCAACGACGTCGTCACGCATTACAGCGACGAGCCCAACGCCGGGCAACGCGGGGGCGACCTCGGCACATTCCCAAAGGGCGCGATGGTCCGCGAATTCGAGGACGCCGTGCTCAACCTCGGCGTGGGCGAGACGAGCGGCGTCGTGGAGTCGCCGTTCGGATTCCACATCATCGTGCGGACGCAGTAGCCGCTCGTTTCGGTCTTACGTCCACACGCGGGAGATCGCCGTGCCGTTCACCCTGCCGGTGCGCGCGTCGATGCCCGCCTGGACGAACAGGCCGGTGATGCTGTCGAGAATCGGATACTCGTGGAAGTACAGCCCCGTGCTCTGCGTCCACAGGAGCGGCTCGACGCGCAGGAGCTGGTGGCCTTTGATGTCGAGCGGGTAATCGCCTTCGCCTCGTAAGGCGTGGACACGGCCCCAGGCGTCGCTTTTCCAGGTGTAATACCAGGTGAGACCACCGCTGTCCGGGATCGGGAAATCGATGTATCCTTCCTCGCGCTTGTCGATGGGGAAGTGCTGTTTCTTCGCGTAGCTCCGGAGGAACGCCGAGCTGCCGAGCCAATGCAGCAGGGTCTCGTGGAGCGAATCGCCCACGAGCGGCAGCTCGAAGTGGTCGAACTCCGCATCCCCCTCGTCGCTCGGGTTGCGCACGGTAAAACCGTGGCGCTGGAGCGCCCGCACGAGGTCGCTGAAGGAGCGAATCTCCTGGTGAAACAAGGGCAGGATCGCCGAGGCCTTCACGATCGCGGCGGACGGGTACTTCGCGCGCGCCTTCTGCGGGGCCGCCGGGCCGCCATGGAGGATGACGTCCGCGGTCGCCATCAGCTTGTTCGTCACGCCCTTCGCGCCCAGCCCATACAACATGGTGCGAGAAAGCTCGTAATCGTCCACGTCGACGACGTAGACGCTCTTGCCCGCCACGCCATTGGGGATGTTCGCGGCGGGCTCGCCGGCGCCTGCGTGCAAGGCGGTCGGATGTTTCTTCAGAGGAAGCATGGGGCTCATTTCCCGTCTTTGATCTCGATGACGCGCGGTTTCTCCGGTGCGTGGCAAATCAAGATCGGGTTCTCGTCCTGCATCGTGGCCTTCACGTGCGAGATGAGGGCCTCCCCCTGCGCCTGGTTCTTCACCTCGACGCCGAGCCGCCGCCCGCCCTCGGAAAACTCGACCAATCGAATGTCGGCGACGCCGGGGAAGGTGGCGAGGGCCTTGCGGGTCCCCGGGAACGTGAAGTTGTTCGCGTTCCCAGGTTTCACGTCGTAGAGATACACGAGCGGCGTCTTGCACCCCTCCGCGAACGACCAGCCTTTCCCCTCGCGGACCCGATACACCTTGCCCTCGGCGGAGGCCCACATCGCGTCGCCGTCGACGACCATCGTGCGGAAGATCATGGGCCAGGAGAGCTTTCCGACCTCCACCCATTGGCCGCCCTCCCATCGCTCGAGCGAGGGCCCCGCGACCACGTGCAAGACGCCGCTCGTCGAGACGAACGCGAGCGTCGGCGGCGCCGCGGTCCGGGGCAGCGCCGTGAGCTCGCCGCCTTTGAGCTGGAGAATCGGGTTGTTTTTCCCCGCATACAGCCAAACCTCGTCCTTGCCGCCGAGGAGCTTCGGCCACCAGCCGATGTCCTTCACCAGAGGCCGGACATCGATGAACCGCGATTTCGTCGCGTCCGCATCCCACACCTCCAGCGCCGGCCCCCGCGTGTGGCACATCTGGCCGACGGCGACGAGCACGCCCGATTTCGAGGCGGCGATCGTGTCCGCCCATATCGCGGGGCGAATCGGCATGAACTCGCTGGGCTCGACCTCCCCCGGCTTGCACCCCGCCTCCGTGGGCATCTGCTGCTTCCGATCGAGCTTGGGCCCGCGCACAGTCGAGAAAAAGATCCCGTCCCCATACGCGTAGGACCATCCCAGGAGCAGGACCGATTCTCCGATCCGGGCGATGCCGTTGAGCGCGGCCGGGCCACCGCCCAAGGCGAAGGATTTGCGGGTTCCCTTTCCGGTCAGCGGCATGTACGAGGGCACCGGCGCCCGCATGCTGTCGCTGCGATAAAGCACGTCGATCGCGTCGGGCCAGCGGCCTTGCACGGAATCGATGACCGTCGCCTGCGGCCCGCCAATCTCGGGCGGGATCGTCTCCTTCAGCCATTCGACGCCGTCGCCCGCAATCCGGCCGACGCGTTGCTTGTGCGTGACGACGATCGCGCCCTCGACGTCGAACACGGCCTCCGGCTTGCTGCCGCCCGCGGGCGCGAATTCTTCGAGGACGAGCGTGGGCACGGCCTTCGGCCCCGCAGGCTGCGCCGAGGCCGCGCTCGCGCTCGGGGCCACGCTCGCCGCAGCTTTCGGCGGATCCTGCTGGGGCGGCGGGGGATCGCTCTTCTTGCACGACGCGACGCAAGCGAGCATCACGACGAGCGGGAACAGGACAGGAAAACGGGCGGTCCTCTGCATGGGCCGCCCGGAACTATCGGCGATCGGTGCGCCCTTGTCCACACGCGATGCGCCCGCGTGGGCTCGCCGCCCCTGTCAATCGATGCAGACGAAGCCTGAGAATTGATACACCTGCGCCCGAGCCGCGACCCGCACGCGCCCGCTATTCGGCACGAAATAATCCACCGCCGACGTCGGGTGCAGCCCGCACCCGCAGACCTCCATGTCGAACAGCCGCACCCGGTATCCCCCCCGGACCTTCCGGACGTTCGTCGTCTCGATGCGATCCACCAGGAAATCGCGGCCGTCGTTGATCTCGATCGTGTCCTCCGGGGTCGCCGTCGTGAGCGCGACCGCGAAGCCGAGCGCCTCCGCCTGCGAGGTCACCGGGGCGAAGCGCTCGAGAAACGCCGCAGCCGTGTCGAGCAGCTCGAAGCGCCCGCCGCCCGTCGCCAGCAGATAGCGCCGCTTCTGCGGCAACATGCAGCCGAGGTTGACGATCCCCACAGCCCCATCTTCGCGCGCGTCCGCGTTGCACGACGCGATGGCCACGCGCGGCGCGAGGCCGCCGAGCGCCTCGTCGATGTGCAGGGTATTTCCGAAGCACCCGAAGGGCTGAATCGTGGGCGAGGCCGAGCAATCCAGCGTGTCGTCGCTCCGGACGCACCCCGCGTCGAGGAACGGCTCCACGTCGACCGCCGGCACGCGCGGCGGCGGATGCTGGATGATGACCGGATCCCGCGCCGACGCCTCCGCCGCGAAGCCAGTCACGAGACCGAGACCAAGCGCGAGAAGCGGGAAAACGTGCTTCATGGTCATGCCCTCCCCGACGTACCTAAGCCCGTACGCCTGGGTGACAAGCCGCCCCGCGCCCGCCTTTATCCCGTCAGAACCGCAAAACCCCGTTCTCCAGCACGACGCCCGTGTTCGCGCCCTGCGCCTTGACGAGCTCGACCCGCGTGCGGCCGTCCGACAGGAGTATGGCCCCCCCGACCACCGACGCCACGCTGATGCCGAGCGTGACGAGGCCAATCGTGCGGACGGCCCGAACGTCCTTCATCGGGTCCGGGTCCTGGGGGGTCGGCTTCGTGTCCATGGTGAAACTCGCAGCCGTGAACATGACGCCGCCGAGGCTGAGCACGCCGCCCATCGACACCAGGAGGATCCCCGACGCGAACCGGCCCATGCTGGTGCCTTTGACGCGCACCGTCACAGGGCCCTCCTGGGAATCGAGGCGGAAGGACTCGCCGGGGAACATGCCGGGGCCGCTGATGAAGAACCGATGGCCGTCCCGACCGTCGACGAGCCGATTGCACGGCACGCTGCACACGAACTTGGTGATCGCATTGGGCCCAACGTACGGTTGGTGCTGGTAGCCGCCGCCACCTATCTCACCCTCGACCCGCGCGAGCTCCACGTTGGGCCAATCCGATTCGATGTGGAGGAACGGCACGCCGAGCCCCGGCGTGAGCGGCGCGGGGGCGGCCGGCGGCGCGGGGACGGCCGGCGGCGCGGGGGCGGCGGCTTCCTGCGGGCCGCCCGCGATCTTGGCGATCTCGCTCCACGGGATGACGCTCTGCTCCCCCGCGACGATGACGATGACGCGTTGCCCCGGCTCGACGTTGACGAGGGTGCCGCGCATCGTGCTGCCATTCTTGAGCTGAATCTCGGCGGCCCCTGTCGTGACCGCGACCGGGACCGAGACCGGGACCGGGACCGACACTGAGCCCGACCCCGAACTCGGGACCGAGACCGGGACCGGGACCTCGTCCGCCCGCGCCACACCTGCGGAAGAAGCGCCCACGAGCGCCACCACACCCACCCACCGTGCAACGAAGCTCATGGGTCCTTCATAGAGCAAACGAGCGCGCGGGTGAAGAGCGCACCGAGCAATCCGAGGCATGTTTCTTCCCTGGGCAAGACGGGTCGCCGGCGTTAGGGCCCAGGCGAGGGGGTGGCTGCATGAAAGCCGTCGTGTTTCACGGGGTCGGCGACATCCGGCTGGATGACGTCCGCGAGCCGAAGATCAAAGAGCCGACGGACGCGATCGTGCGCCTGACGGCGAGCGCGATCTGCGGGACCGATCTGCACTTCGTCCGCGGGACCATGTCCGGGATGAAGCCGGGCACGATCCTCGGGCACGAGGGGGTCGGGGTCGTCGAGGAGCTCGGCAAAGACGTGCGCAACCTGCGGAAGGGCGACCGCGTCGTCGTCGCCTCGACCATCGCCTGCGGCACCTGCTCGTATTGCCGAGCCGGCTACCAATCGCAGTGCGACAAGAACCCGAATGGCAAGCAGGCGGGGACGGCCTTCTTCGGCGGGCCCATCCAGACCGGCCCGTTCGACGGGCTCCAGGCCGAGTTTGCCCGCGTCCCCTTCGCGCACGTGGGCCTCGTGAAGCTGCCCGACGGCGTGAGCGACGATCAGGCGATCCTGCTCTCGGACATCTTCCCGACGGGGTATTTCGGGGCGGAGATCGCCGAGATCACGCCGGGCGACACCGTGGCCGTGTTCGGCTGCGGGCCCGTGGGCCTCTTCGCGATCGTGAGCGCGCAGATGCTCGGCGCGGATCGGGTCCTCGCGATCGACACCGTTCCCTCGCGCCTCGACATGGCGCGGGCGCTCGGCGCGGAGGTCATCGATTACAACGAGGAGGACCCGATCGAGACGATCCAGCGCCTCACCGACGGGATCGGCGTGGACCGCGCGATCGACGCCGTCGGCGTCGACGCGAACCGCCCGCACGCCGGGCCGGCGAAGGTCAGCCGCGAGGAGAAAAAAGAGGCCGAGCGAATGATCGAGCAGGTGGCGCCGCGGACGAACGAGGACGGCGACAACTGGCACCCGGGGGATGCCCCGTCGCAGGCGCTCACCTGGGCCGTGGAGGCGCTCGCGAAGGCCGGGACGTTGTCCATCATCGGCGTGTATCCGCCGCAGATGAAATGGTTCCCGATCGGCATCGCCATGTCGCGAAACCTCACGGTGAACATGGGCAACTGCCCGCACCGCCGGTTCATCCCGAAGCTGCTCGACCTCGTCGCGAGCGGCGTCGTGGATCCCACGAAGATCCTCACGAACCGGGAGCCGCTCGTCTCGGTGATCGACGCCTACAAGGCATTCGATCGGCGCATGCCGGGCTGGGTCAAGGTCGAGCTCGCGCCGGCCTCCGCCCCTGCGAAAAAGGCGGCCTGATCGGGGCGCGGCTCGGGGGAGACGCCGAAGAGCGCGAAGTTCAGCACGAACATGATCGCGCCGAAGAAGTGGAGGCCGAGGAAGACGGCGATCCCGACGTGAAGCGCGAGGATCGCCGCGAGCCACAACCTCCGCGTGCGCCGCGGCCAGATGAACACGCAATACCCGAGCTCGACGACGAGCGTGCCGACGCAGGCGAGCTGCGAGATCGCGGGATAAAACGCGAGCCACGACATGTCGAATTGCTTGCAATCCGGGAACGAGAGCGCCCGGAAGAGGAGCTCTCCGTCCCACCAGTCGATGCCGGAGGCCTTCTCGATGCCGCTGGCGAGGTACGAGATGGCCATGTGAATCTGCATCACGCGCAGCCCGAACCGCGCCGTCGATGTGGACGCGGACGCCGGACGGAAGAGCGTCGCGTCGAGCGAGATCGCGCGGCCGGCGGGGACCCATATCAGGTAAAAAAGAAAAATGTGGGCGTACTTGTCCACCCCGTAGCCCAGCGGATCGGCGCTGAGCATGAAGGTCCAGTGGAGGAACCACGCGACCCCGGCGGCGAGCCGCGTGCCCAGGCCAACGGCGAGCAGGGCGAGGGCCGCGACGTAGGCGGCGCCGAGGACACGAATGCCGCCCGCTTCGCCGAGCCCGAGCCAGGAGAGCCCTGCGAGCAGGTCGTGGACGCGCGGCCCGAACGACGCGCTCGAGGCGTTGCCGATGCCCTGGAACAGGCCGTCGCGCGAGAACCAATCGACGACCTCGGGGCGAAGCGTGGCGGCCTGCACGAGCAGCACGAGGGCGAGGCCGATGCGCAAGACCGCGAGCGGCCGCGCCGTGGCCGGGGCGAACAAGAAGGCGTCGACGGCGCCGCGCACGCGTGCCTTCACAGCGAGCTCATCCAGGATCGACCGTTCCATGATGTCCCCCTGTCTCACCGAGATCCGCGCTTGAATTTCGCCTGGTAGACCGGCGTCACGCGCGGCGTGCGCCCGTTTCTGTGCTCCTCCATCGAGACCGATTCGAAGTCTTCGGCGCGCACGACGACCTCACGCGCCTCCGGGTTCCGGGTGAACATCCTCGCGGCGAGCGCGGTGGCGAGGGCGCGCCGGCGCTCGGAATCGTCATACTGGAACTCGGCCGCGACATGGGAGAGGCGGAGGTCGACCTCGCGGCTCCCGCCCGTTTCGAGGGTGGTCGTCGTTTTGCGTCCCTCGTGATCGATCAAATCGAAATGGAGCATGAGCTGGTCACGCGCCACGGGCGCGAAAAACCCGTACCCCGTTCCTGCACCCGAGAGGTCGCTGTAGTGCGAGAGGACGCGCCCGATGGGCCCGACATGGAGCAAGGGCATGTCCGCGGCTCCGAGCGTCACGAAAAGCAAATGAGCGGCGGCAAGCCCGATCAGCCATCGACGCGGCACGGTGCGCATGGTCGACTCCTTACATCACAGCACCGCCCACCGGTTTCCCGGTGGGCGGTCTTCATGAGCTGCCTGCTCGTCCAGGATCTGCGTCAATCCCAGCGACGGTAGCGACGGTCGTAGCGACGATCGTAGCGACGATCGTAGCGACGGTCGTAGCGACGATCGTAGCGACCGTCATAGCGACGGTCGTAGCGACGATCGTAGCGACGATCATAGCGACGATCGTAGCGACGGTCATAACGACGGTCCCACGGTTGGGTGCTCAGGGCATCCTCGGCTTCGTCTACGGCTTCGTCGGACTCGTTCAAGGCATCCTCGGACACGCCCACGTCTTCCGCGACGAGCTCCGGATCCGCCGGGATGTCCGCACGGGCCGCGGACGGCGCCGCGACCACGCCGAGCCCCGCACCCAACACGCCTGCCACGAGCAACGAACGAATGAAATTCTTGAGCATGAATCCCCCTTCCTGTCCGGAACGTGCAGTCGTCACGCCGAACGGCAAGGGCCATCCGCGCGGTACGCTCGCACGAAGGTTTCGCCGTCTTCATTCTCCGCCCCCGCCTCTCTCCCGCCTCCGCCGTTTCCGCTCGCGGGCCGCTCCCCTCTTTCGGTATCCTCCGCGCGATGAAGAAGCTCCTCAACGCGCCTTCCGATCTCGTGAAGGAGGCCCTGGCGGGCATGGCCCTCGCGCACCCGGGCCTCCTCCGCGTCCACGTCGACCCGGCTTTCCTCGTGCGCGCCGACGCGCCCGTGCGGGGCAAGGTCGCGGTGCTCTCCGGGGGCGGCAGCGGGCACGAGCCTTTGCATGGGGGGTTCGTCGGGCGCGGCATGCTCGACGCCGCGTGTCCCGGCGCGGTGTTCACGAGCCCCACGCCGGATCAGATCCTCGAGGCCACGCGCGCCGTCGACGGCGGGGCGGGCGTCGTCCACATCGTCAAGAACTACACCGGCGACGTCATGAATTTCGAGATGGCCGGCGAGCTCGCGCGCGACCTCGGAATCACCACCGAGACCGTGCTCGTGAATGACGACGTGGCCGTGGAGAACAGCCTTTACACGGCGGGGCGCCGCGGCGTCGGGGCGACGGTGCTCGTCGAGAAGATCTGCGGCGCCGCGGCCGAGGCGGGGCGCGCCTTGGCGGACGTCGCGGCCCTCGGCCGGCGCGTGAACGAGCACGGGCGCAGCATGGGGATCGCGCTCAGCCCGTGCACGGTGCCGCACGCGGGGAAACCCTCGTTCGAGCTCGGGCCGGACGAGATGGAGGTCGGGATCGGGATCCACGGCGAGCCCGGTCGAAGGCGCGCGAAGCTCGAACCCGCCGATCGCATCACGGAGATGCTGATGCATCCGATCCTCGACGATCTCCCGTTCCAGGCTGGAAAAGACGTGCTCCTCTTCGTCAATGGCCTCGGCGCGACGCCGCTCCTCGAGCTGTACGTGGTGTTCCGCAAGGCGCACGAGATCGCGGCGGCGCGGGGCCTGCGGGTCGTGCGGAGCCTCGTCGGGCCGTACATCACCTCGCTCGAAATGGCGGGCGTGTCCATCACCCTCCTCCAGGTCGACGAGGAGATGGTCCGGTATTGGGACGCGCCCGTGCACACGGCGGCGCTGCGCTGGGGGGTGTGACATGGAGAGCGGAATCTTGAACGCGGACACCGTGGTCCAGTGGATCGAGCGCGCGGCCGAGGTGATCGAGGAAAACGAGAAAACGCTGACCGAACTCGACGCGGCCATCGGCGACAGTGATCACGGGGCGAACATGGCGCGTGGCTTCTCGGCCGTGCGCGGCAAGCTCGCGGAGTTTCCCCGCGACGACATCGGCGCAATCCTGAAAATGGTGGGCATGACGTTGCTCTCGACCGTCGGAGGCGCGAGCGGGCCGCTCTACGGGACCTTGTTCCTGGAAGCGGCGAAAATCTCGGCGGGGAAACCGGAGATCGATCGCGTGGTGATCCTGCAATCGCTCGCGGCCGGGCTCGCGGGGATCCAGAAGCGCGGCAAAGCCGAGCCGCTCGACAAGACGATGGTCGACGCGCTGGGGCCGGCGATCCGGGCCTTCGAGGGCGCGGAGGGGGTCTCGCTCGCCGAAGCGCTCGCGCAGGCGGCCGAGGCGGCGCGGCTGGGCGCGGAGGCGACGATTCCGCTCGTGGCGCGCAAAGGACGGGCGAGTTATCTCGGGGAGCGAAGCGCGGGCCATCAGGATCCGGGCGCCACGTCGATGTGGCTCCTGCTCCAGAGCCTCGCCGAGGCGGGAGCGGAATGAGCAAAACGACGGTCGGGCTCGTCCTCGTCTCCCATAGCCGCGCGCTCGCCGAGGCCACGCGCGCGCTCGCGACGCAGATGACGGGCGATGCAGTGGTCGTCGAATGCGCGGCCGGGGTCGGCGAGGCGGGCGAGGCGCTCGGCACCGACGCCATGGCCATCGTGGCGGCGCTCGAACGCGCGGCCGGCGCGAGGGGCGTGGTCGTCTTGATGGATCTCGGCAGCGCCCTCTTGAGCGCCGAGACCGCGCTCGATCTCGTGGATGTGTCGATTGCGGCGAAGACGCGGCTCTCGGCCGGGCCCTTCGTCGAAGGCGCCGTGGCCGCGGCCGTGCGCGCGGCGGGCGGCGGGACGCTCGACGAGGTCGCGGCCGAGGCACGACGAGGGCTCGTGGCCAAGGAGGAGCAGCTCGGGGAGGCCATGCCCGCCCCCGCGCCCGCGTCGGTCGAAGAGAGCACGGAAAACGTGTTTTTGGAGGACGCCGTCCTCGGGGACGAGCACGGCCTGCATGCGCGCCCCGCGGCGCGGCTCGTGTCCTCGGCCGCCCAGTTCGACGCGAAGGTCGCGATCGAAAATCGAACGAATGGAAAGGGACCGCGCGCGGCGGACAGCATCATCCTCCTCGCGGGGCTCCAGGCGCGGCGGGGGGATGTTTTGCGCATCGCCGCCTCGGGGCGCCAGGCGGAGGCCGCCGTCCGCGCCCTTGCCGCCCTCGTGCGCACGTTCGGCGCGACGCCCGATGCGCCCCCGCTGCCGCCCCCCGAAACGACCACGAACGAGCGCGGGATCCCCATTGCGCCCGGTGTTGCCGTGGGGCCGTGTGTCCGCCTGGAACGAGCCGAGATCCGTTTCTCGCATGCCTTCCCCAAAGATCCCCCCGCGGAGCTCGGTCGGCTCACGGCCGCGCTCGACGAGGTCGAGGCGGAGATCCGCGGCGCGTTTGGCCGAGACGACATGGCGACCCTGCACGCCACGTTGCTCCGGGATCCCGTCATCCTGCAGGCGGCCCGTGAGCTCATCACGAACCAGCACCAGCATGCCGCCGCGGCTTTCCACGAGGGCATCGAGCGCGCGGCCCTGGCCCTCGCGAACGCGGACGACCCTTACATGCGCGCTCGTATCGCCGACCTGCGCGACGTCGAGCTCGCCGTCTTGCGCGCGCTCGGCGCCGCGCCGGCGGCCGTCCTGCCCGAAGGCCCGCCGGCCCTCCTCCTCGCCGACGAGCTCTTGCCGAGTGAAGCCGCGCGCCTCGACCCCACGCGTGTACTCGGCGTCGTCGACCTGCGCGGCGGCCCGACCTCCCACGCCGCGATCCTCCTGCGCGGCGCCGGCATTCCCGCGGTCTTCGGAGCCGCCTCGATGCTGAAGAATCTGCCCGCATCCCCTGCCCGCCTTGGCCTCGATGGTTCGACCGGCGAGGTGTGGGTCGATCCACCCCCGGACCTCACGGCCGATCTCGAACGCCGCCGCGCCGAAGAACGGGCCGCGCGGCGCTCCGTGGCGGCCCTTCAAGGCAAGGTCCCCCTTCCCTCCGGCCCGACCGTCGAGCTTTGGGCCAATGCCGCGAGCGCGCTGGAGGCGCGCGCCGCCAAGGAAGCAGGCGCCTTCGGGATCGGCCTTTTGCGTACGGAAATGTTCTTCCTCGACCGCGGCGACGCGCCCGGCGAGGACGAACAAGCGGACCTGTATGCCGAGGTCCTCGCCGCCTTCCCCGGCGCGCCCGTCGTGATTCGTACGCTCGACGCGGGCGGGGACAAGCGTTTGCCCTGGCTGCACGTTCCCCCCGAAGAAAACCCTTACCTCGGCCTCCGCGGCATTCGCCTCTCCCTCGATCGGCCCGACCTCTTGGAGACGCAGCTCCGCGCGATCCTCCGCGCCGGCCGGGGCCGGGACGTGCGGGTCATGCTCCCGATGGTATCGACGGCGACCGAAATCGAGGCCACGAAGGCGGCCCTCGCGCGCGCCGCGCGGACGCTCGACGCCGCGGGAAAGCCGTACCTCTGGCCCGTCCCGCTGGGCATCATGGTGGAGGTGCCGGCGGCGGCGCTGCTCGCGGATCGGCTCGCGCCGCATGTCGATTTCTTCAGCATCGGGACGAACGATCTCACGCAATACACGCTCGCGGCGGAGCGAGGCCATCCGAGGCTCGCGGCGCTCGCGGACGCGGGACATCCGGCGGTGCTGGACCTCGTGGATCGTGTGTCGAAAGCGGGCCAGGCCGCAGGGCGCGCCGTCTCCGTCTGCGGCGAGGCAGCGGCGGATCCAAAACTCGCGGCGACGTTCGTCGGGCTCGGGATCACGCGCCTCAGCATGGGCCCGGCGGCCATCGCCCGCGTCGCCGCGGCGCTCGTCGCGGGCGCCGCCGAGATCGGGTAGGGTCTCGCGTGATGAACGCCCCCGGCTACGCGCTCCCCCGCTCGTTCCTCCCGATTCGCAACGCCCACCTCGCCGGCAAGAAGGCCGCCGGCGTGAAGGAGGTCGTTCCCGCCGGCGAGATCGTGATCACCACGGGGCGCCTCGTGGCCTGCGATCCCCTGATGCAGCCCGAGCGGCCCCCCTTCGAGCGCCTCCTCGCGCCGGGGAAATACCCCGTTCATCTCTTCGTCGCGAAAGAGGGGTCGGTGATCGGATTCGCCGAGATCCGACTGCGGAAAACGACCATCGACCATTTCGAGCTCGCCACGATCGCCGGGCAAGATGCAGCAGACCTGCGCGAGGGCCAGTTCTTCGGGTATCCCGTCGACGCGGGGCTCGGCTGCTTCGCCGACGAAGCCGCCCTGCGTCACCTCCGCGACGCGGACGCCGCGCGCCGGAAGGCGGAGGGCCCCTCCTATGGGAGCTATTACGACGTCGTGAGCCCCGAGCTTCGCGCGAATGGAGGCCGGTGGGTGGCGCATCGGCCCCAAGGGAGCACGAGCGAAAGCGTGATGATCTTCCGCTCCGGCGACGGCGACGGGACGTATGCGACCTACTTCGGCCTCGACGCCGACGGCGAGGTGGCGTGTGTCGTCACGAGCTTCAACGTCTTCGCGGAGCCGGTCTCCCCGGAGCGCAAGCTGCAAAATGTCACCGAAATCTTCGCGCCGTTCGTGGCCGCCATCGAGCGGGACATCGGCGCCTTCCTGCAATCAAAGGGGTTTTCGCGGCCGAATGCGGCGTACAAGGTGAAGTCGGACGGGGGCGAGCTTGATCTCACCTACACGCGCGACGGGCTCGCCTTCCAGGTGCGCACCACGGCGCTGTATCGGTCGGTCTTGGACGCCCATTTTCGCTGGACGCGCGGGCGCGCCTCCCTCGACGTGGGCAACGAGCACCACAAGGCGGGTGTCGCGCTGGCTCTGCCGAGCGCCCTCGCCATCGGCGATGCGGCAGCCTATACATTCGCCGCGAAGATCGGGGCCTCGTACACGGCGCACTGGGACGTGCTCGAGCCGGCGGTGCTGGGGTACCTGCCGATCAAGGCGCCCAAAGCAAGCAAGCGATGACCGCCAGGCTTCGGGAGACGATCGACTCACGGCGGCGAGAGGGGCACGAACTCCGTCCAGCGCAAGCCGCGCGCGACGAACCTCCACGGCTTCGCCGCGCGTGACGAGGGACGTGGCGTCCGCTTGGGCACGAGCGAAAACTTTGCCCGCGTCCCCGGCGCGATCTCGCCGCCGGCGAGGACGGCCACGTCGATCACATTGCCATCGTCGAGCACGATCTGACTCCTGTCGCTGAACCAGCTCGGATACATCGGGTACTTGTCGAGATTCTCGACATCGATATCGATCGCGCAGATGTTCGGGAGATACGCAGCGTCGTATTGTGCCGCCGCGGCCTTGCCCTTCGCCTCGATCTCGCGCTTCACCGCCTCGCCGCAGCGCGCTCTCGCTCCATGAATCTTCCTCTCGGGCGAATCCGAGCGCTCCAGCACGACCCTGCCCGCAGGGTCCGTCTTGAGCCCCTCGATCGCGCGCCGTATGCCCGCCCCGAATCGCCTGTTCTGCTCCTCCCAACGAGACACGAGCCCTGCGACCCGCGGATCACTCCACCCCACGAAGGCCGCCGCAGCGGTCACGCGGCGCTGCGCCTCGTGAAGAGGGGAGTCGCCGAGACCAAAATCACGCTTCTCCGGATGCACGACGACGGGCGACTCGACGCACGCGTCGAGAGCGTCCGCCGCGCGGTACCACGCCTTCGCGAACGCCGCCTCCACGGCGCCCCGATCGAAGATGTGGCACTTCATGGTCACGTGCGTTCGATCGAGGCGGGCCGCGGAGCCGATGGCGCCTGCCATCGTGGCGCCCTCGCGCTTCAGCGTGAGGCTGGCGAGGTGGTCGTTGCCGCTCAACCAGTCCCAGTCGTAAAAGGACACCTGAACCTTGGATGTTGGGCCGAGCGAGACCAGGGGGAACGCGAAATCTTCGCCGCTTGCCCGGAACGTCTCGTCGCCGATCGTCACGTTTGCGAACACGCGATCGGCATCATCGTTCGGAATGTTGAACGCCTCGGTGTCGCACGCGAGCACACCGCCCTCCACCTTCGCCGCGACGGGTAGGGACGTGTCGAGCAGCGAGTGCAGGGGCGTCGGCGCATACTTCGTATCGCTCGTATCGGTCCACCCGTAGGGCCGCGCCGCGAGGCTCTCCTTCGGCGTGCCGAGCCGCTCGGGGACCTTCGGCAATTCGAGCCCGATCGGCGTGATCTCGTCCGTGGGCCACGGCGCGCTCGGGGCGCAGGCCGAATCGCGCAAGCGCACGAGAGAGTCGCGATCACAAGCGCGCCTTTCCTTCACGGCGTCCGGGCCGATCGCCACGCGCGCGCCCGGCAGCTCCGCGACGGCGAGCCTCGTCGCCGCACGTGCGAGCCGCTCCTCGAGCCGGCCCCCTTCGGGCACGGGGACCGTCGCCACCGCTGACACGACCACGCCCGAGGGGCGCGTGACGTTCACGATCACGTCGAGCGAGAGCGGCGCGTCCTCACGCTGCGGGCGCCTGAGCACGAAGCGGTCTTCACAAGGACCCTTCGCGCAGCTCCCGGCGAGCGCCTTCTCGAGCAAGAGGGCGCGCGGCACCGCGGCGCGCACGATCTCCTCCGGCGGCCGCGAATACGTCGTGTCCACGCGCGCCGTCAGCACCGTGAGCACGCCTGCCGTGAGCAGGTGCAAAGGAAACGGAAAATCGCCGGTCGTGAGCTTCGAGTGCTCGATATCGGGCGGATAGGTCTCGCCCGTGAGCACGGTCAGCGACTTCGCGTCCTTGCCGATCACGAGCAACGCCTTGTCCTCGGACGTGACGTGCACACGCGCGCTCACGGCGCCGAGCGCCGCGTTGCGCGCCGAGCCGTGCACGCGCAAGAAGACCCACGCGGGATCCACGGCGCGCAGGAGGTGGATTCCCGTCGTCTTTCTCAGCTCGTCCGGCGGGACCACGTCGACCGTGATGCTTGGCCCCGCGGCCGCCATCACCGCGCGCGCGATGCGCTCCCGTGTGCCTTCGTCCACCTTCGAGGAGAAAGCGGCCGCATCGAGCGCGGCCCCGGGATCGCCGGCCGCGAGCAGCTCGGCCGCCGTCTTCGAGGGCGGAGGCTCGAACGAGGCGCACCCCGTCAGCGTGAGGGCGAGCGCGACGCCCCAGAGGCCCCTCCCCATCCCCTGCCCCACCGGCCCGCGCGTCCATCCGCTCATGCTGACTCTCTCTTCACGCCCACCTCGAGAGCACGTGATCGAGCGGCTCCGAACGCAGGACGAAGAAACCAGGATTGCTGCCTCCTCGGCGCGTAGCACGCTTCGATGCGGCGGCCAACCACGGGCTGGGGGTGTGAACGAATCCTCATCCACGGAGCGAGTGATTTATTTTCTTCGAGCCTCGTCAGGTCTCGCCCCCCGGAATCGTAGTCCCAACGTGGCCGGAGAAGGCCGCTCAAGAGGGTTCGCGCCCTTCGCGCCCAGGGAGAGACAGCTTATGAAGAACACGCTCAAGCTCGCCGCCGCAGGACTCGTGATCGCCCAGGCCTTCCTCGCGGGCCACGCCGAGGCCGTGAACAAGAAAAACATCGGCAGTCCGCTCGTCGGCGCCTGCTCCGCCTACCCCCAACATCCCCACTATTACCAGGCGCCCGACGGCAAATCGTACTGCTGCGAGGAGATGATCCCGGACGGCTCCCCTTCGGGCTACGGCCAGGGCTGCGTCCTCTTCCATAACATCTACAACACCATCGATCCGGGGATCCGCGTCGACTTCCAGCTCGGCTTCGGGCAGCCGAACACCCCGCTGGGGAGCGACCACAGCCGTATCACGATCATCCCCGGCAACAATGGCTTCGCGACCGTGAACTGGGACATCGCGCTGAATGGCGCCACCATCGGCGGCGACACGGTCACGATCGCCTATGACGACGCGGACGTCGATCTCCATCCCAACGTTGCCTCGCCCGCCCCCGGCGCCGCCTCGGTCTACACCTTCCATTGGACGAAGGACGTGAGCGGCGCGATCGTCGGCTGGGAGTTCACCGACAACCTCGGCCACATCGACCACGGCTGGGATTGGCAGATCGGATATTATTGATGCTCCGATGACGCGTCACCCGCCGAAGCGCGCGAGATCGCCGCGCGTGATCTCGCCAGGCCGCCTGAGACCCCCCGTCCCTCCGCGCATTCGCGTCCGCTTCCGTGGGCTCACCTCTGCAAAGACGACTCGCACTCATGGGATGGCCTCGCCTTCGTCGTGGGGCTACGCTCCGCCCATGCCGTCGTACGCCCATCTCGTGGCGCGAGTGCGATGTCCTGGATGCCGTGTGGAGATCGCGACGCGCCCCAAAGACCTGATCGCATTCCAGTGGGGCTACTGTCCCAGCCGTCTGCCCTGGGAGGATCTGTTTTACCGCATCGGCGATGCGCTCCGCTGGAGGCTCGACGATGAGGGCCGGATCCGGCCGTGGGTGTATTTCAAGGGTGCGCTCCAGGCGGGCAACATCGGCGATCCCTTGTTGCGCGATCTCCTCGTACGGGGCCTCCACCTCAACGGGCTCGACATCGAATGTGCGGCGTGCGGCGCAAGTGGTGTCGCCATCCGCATCCGCGACGGTCGCATCGTTGGACTCGAGGCCGCACGCGCGGACTGCGACGTCGCGGTCGTCGGCCGGGACGGACAGATCCACCCGCGTCCGGACTTGGATGATCCCCCCATGCCGATCCTCGAGGTCCGGAGCCGGGTGCTTGCGACCTGCGAAGGTACGGTGATCCCCGGCATACACGCCCCGTAAGCACAGGCCGGGCGGCGGCGCTCATTTGCGCCCCGCCGCCTCTTTCACCTTGCGCGCGCGGGAGGCGCAAACGACGGCACCTCGAACGTGGGCACCGGCAACGTCAGCTCGGCGGGGAGGTTTTCCATCTTGCCGGTCTCGAGGAATGTATACACTGCCTGCTTCACAGCCGGTTCTCCGCGAAGCTGATAAAACGTGCCGTCGTGGCCGGCGCGATGGACGACGATCGCATGGCCGTTCGGAAAGTAAGGCTTGAGGTCCAGGGTATTTTCGACCGGCGTCGACGTATCCCAATCCCCATGCACGAACACGACCGGGATCGGGCTCTCGACCGGCTCGCGCAGCGCGTCGCCCATGTCGCGGGTCGGCCAGTCGGGCGCGGAAGCGATGTTCGACTCGAAGTTCCATGTGCCCAGCATCTCGACGGCCGGATCGGTCCGTAGCTTTTGCTCACGCGCGGCGGTGACACCCAGGCTGCTGTCGACCAGGGGACCGATGAGCTTCGTCTTGCTCGCTTTTCGCTCTTCGAGGACCTCGCGCGCCCAAGCCTCGTAGTGCCCGTGATACAGCGACAAGATGAACGCTGGCCATTGCTCGCCTTCCTGCGTATGCGACTGCAGGGCGAGCTGGAGGTCTTCCGCCCCGAGGACCACCGTGCGCTCGCGTCCGGCCTCGTCCTTGGCCTGTACGGCCGCCGGCTTCTCGGCGAAACGAAGGCGCAGCACGCGCACGGCTTCCATGACGCCGCCCGCGGGTAGATAAGGCGCGAGCCCAGGATTCCGGTCGGCGTCGTTCGCGATACGTTGCAGCGCCGCGAACACGTGCGAGGGCATGTCATAGCCATTGTTCAACGGCTCCACGCCCGAGAGCACCGCGCGCGCGACGGTTTCGGGATGGAGGCGCATCACCGCGAAGCTCCACTGCGAGCCGAAGCTCCCTCCGAACAGGCTGATCTTTTCATAACCGAGCGCCCGGCGAAGGTCGTCCACATCCGCGACGAGCTCGCCGATGTCGTAGCCCGAGAGGTCCTTGTCGGGGTTCGCCGCAACGGCCGCCTTGGCCAAGGCACGCATGGCCTCGGCTTCCGCGCGCGCCGAGCCGGGTTGATCCAGGGGCAAGGCTTCGCTCATGGCTTCGAGCATTTCGCCGCGGCGTGTACACCCGCGCTGTTCGACCACGACGAGGTCTCCCACGGCCCCGAAGGTCAACCAGGACCGGAGTCGGTTCTTGGCAGCCGCATCGTCGTCGGTGAACGCGCCGAGCACGCTCAGACCGGGACCTCCCGGTAGCCAGAACACGGGCGGCGCGCCGGTGGGCCGAGGCGCCTTGATGCGGGCAAACCCGACGCCGATCATGCGGCTTTTGGGGTTTCGCCTGTTCTCGGGCACCAAGAGCGTGCCGAGCTCGTACGGCACATCGGTGCCATTCTCGTGCCGGACGGTCCCCCGCTCCACGACGATTTCACGGGGTTTTGACGGGCTCGCCGCGGAGACCGGCGGTGCGACCGGCAATGGCGATACCTGGTTCGTCGGACTTGCGGAATGGCAGCCAGCCGTGAGCAGGAGGGCGGCGAGGACGAGGGAGCGAGCCATGAGGACACGCCCTACCACGCGTCCCGCGGGGCGGGCAACCGCCCCAGCGCGGAAATGGCGGGCTGTGAGAAGCGGATGGTCATTGATTGGGCTCGAAGGACTGGTACCCTCGGCGCGGGAGGTCCCATGCGTCGTGACGTCTTCACCTCGTCCCTGCTGACGCTGACCCTTCTCTTCTGCGCTTCGCCCGCGCACACGCTGGAGTTCCGGGTCTGCGTCAAGCCGCCGGACGTCCCGCCCGGCATGACCCAGTGGGCCTATGAGCAAGGGTCGGCGACGGTGTGGACCACGCGCAGCCGGGTGGAGTTCGCGCGGAAGGTCGAGGGGCGCGCCACGTATATTTTTGACCCTCATGCCCCGCCAGAGAGCGTGCGCATTTTGCCCATCCCGTACAACACGCTGAAATGCCCGCCGCCGCCGAAACCGGCGCCGGCGAAGGAGCCGCCCAAAGAAGAGAAGAAAGCGGAGGACGGGAGCACGAGCAAAGCGCGTGGCAAGCGCGGCGGGGACGAGGAACACAAAGGCGGCGACGACGAGGGCAGCGTCGAGAAGCGCGTCGAGAAACATCGCGTTCCGCAGCCGAAGGAGGGCCCGCCGCCTCCGCGTGCTTCAGCCCCGGTCAAGCAGAAGGATCCAGTCTTGCCGCGGGAAGGCGTTTTATCGAGCGAGCCCATCCTCCCGCAGCGGGAGACGAAGTGGGCGGACGAGGAACACGGGCTCGTGGATCGAGGCGGCGCGCTCCCCCAGCTCGTGAACACGGCGGACCGCAAGCCGTTGAACGTCACGTCGTGCGAGCAGACGAAGGAAGGCTGCCCGGCGCGGAAGCAGAAGACGCGGGCCGGGGCGCTCCTGGAGCAGGTGGTGATCGCGGGGGCGATCTTCAACCTGCAAATGAACGAGGACCTCCATCGGCCCGACGGGAAGGAATACGGGATCGTCGGGGGGATGAATGCCGACGGGCCAAACGATCCGCGGCTCCAGGCGGCGGCCGCGGCGGTGATGTTCTCGCCGGTCGCGATGGCGCTGGGGAACAAGTTCATGAAGGCGGCGGCCGCGGCGAGCGAGGCGGGGGAGAAGCTCGTTCTCAAGGACGTGAGTGAGCTGTCGGAGGAGGCGGCGGAGTACCTCGCGAAGGAGTATGGAGAGGAGCTGACGCAGGCGCTCGCGGAGGCGGGCGTGGTCGGGCCGTTCCGGGTGATGCAGAAGTTCACGCGGGGGTATGAGCGGAAGTGTCGAGTAGCCCCGGTCGACTGCCCCGGGGCCCTCACCAGATCCGGACAAGGAGATTTCCACCATCCGGCTCTTCCGCTGCTGAGTCTTGCAGGCTACCGCCCCCATATTTGGACTTTGA
>NZ_SSMQ01000095.1 GCF_005144585.1 Polyangium fumosum
AGCGCTGGCGCTGGTCCGGGTCCCGGGGCGGATAGCCCCGGGTGGGGCCTGGGGCAACGCCCCAGCGAGGCGGCCCCGAGATAAGACCAATGCTCAGGCCCCTGGCTGGTCCGGGTGCAGGGGCGGACAGCCCCTGCTGGGGCCTGGGGCGAAGCCCCAGCAAAACGGCCGCCGGCGAACTCAGGCCTGACAGGCCCGCGCCGCCGGCGGAACCTCGTAATCACGGAACTCGAACGGATCGCCGAGCCGGCCATCCATGGCTGCGCGGGCGATGTTGTACATCTCCCGCGCCGTCACGTAATGCACCCGGAAACCTCCCTGCTTTCCCAGCCACGCGAGCGCTTCGTGGAAACGGCGCTGCGGGGCGCCGAGCAGACTCTCGGCCTCGCGCTCGGGCGCGCCGTGCGTCGATAGCTTCACGAAGACCCATTCCGGCTTGCCTCGCACCGACACGCCCTGGTCGATCCAGCTCTCGAGCCGCGGCAGGGTCGCCGGATCCCGCGCCGTCAATGCGCCCGCGTCGATCCGGAGCGGCAGCCCCGGGCCCTGCCGGAAGGAGAGCGCGAGTGGGCCCTGCATGCAGAGCACCCGCTCCATGCGCCCGTCGCCCACGCTCGCCGGCCTCCCCCGCTCGTGCGCCTTGCGGCGCTTCACGTCGCCGGACGGATAATAGATGCTGTTCACGATCCGCGGCTGCGTCCGGTCCGGCGCCGACGGGAACGTGAAGTCGGCGTAACAGCCGAGCTCGTGCAGGAGGTCGAGCTCGTCGTCGACGCCGCAATGCGCGCCGTCGGCACGCGAATTCGCCAGGCACCAGTTGCCGTGGATGAACGCCCATCGATCCGCGCCATGCACCCGCGGCACGAGGCCGTGCCGGCCGAGCGAGACGAGCGTCTCCTCGAACTTCTCTCGCAGCGTGCTCCGCGTGTCCCGGTCGTGGTGCAGGTGCACCTCCACCTCGCCGAGCCCCATCGCCACGAGCTCGGCGAGGGGCTCGACGAGCGCTGGATCGTACTGATCGCCCGGATAAAAAAACGTGTGCCGCGGGGGCCTTCCATTCGCGTCCCGCAGCGACGCGGCGAGCGCGGGGTAGCCGCGCCGCCACGCCGCGACCCGGGTGAGCCCGCGCGAGAGCGGCGCCGCGCCAGGCGATCTCGCGTCGCCGGTCCAGAGCGGCTCGAAGTGATCGCAGATCGCCACGAGCACGTGCTTCGGCCGCACGACCTCGCCGAAGACGAGCCGCTCGACGCCGCGGACGAGCCGCGCCTCGGCCCAGCTCCCCATCCACGGCGCGAGCTTCTCGGCCCACGGCGCGATCCGCCCCGCCACCGCTTTGTGCGCGGCCTCCACCTTCATGCGCTCGCCCTCCCCTTCGGCGCGCCGCTCCACGTGCGCACGTCGTTCAGCACGACCCCGAACATGCGCCGGTCGCCGAGCTGTTTTGCTGCGCGCGAGAGCTCGCTGCCCTTCGTCATGCCCGCGCGGGCGAGCAGGATGCAGACGTCGCTCACGTCCTCGAGCACGTTCGCGTCTCCGGAGCCGAGCACCGCGCAGCCGTCGATGACCACGTAATCGTAGCTCTCCTTCAGCGCGCGCACGGCCCCCTCGAACCACGTCGAATGCAGCGCCGTCGGGAACGCCGCCTCCGTCGCCGGCTCGGCGAGCACGTAGAGCGAGGCGCCGATGCGGAGCACGCTCCAGGGCTCCCATCGGCCGCTCATGTGCCTCCGGAGTTGCGCCGAGAAGCCCATCTCCTCGGGCACGCGCAGGCGCAGCATCGAGGCGAGCCGCGGCCGGCCGAGGTTGCCCTCGACCAGCACGACCCGCGCCCGCTCGGCCTCGGCCAGGGTCATCGCGAGCCGCGCCGCGACCGCGCTCTTGCCCTCGCCGATCCCCGGGGAGAGCACGCTCACCACGAGCGGGCTCTCGTCTCGCTTCTGCTCCAGTCGGTGCCGGAGCACGCGGAGCGCGCCGAGCACGGCGGGCGGCGCGCCTCGCACGAGCTCGAGCGCCCCTTCGTTTTCGGGGTCGAAGGGCATCCCCACGACCTCGACCTCCGGCGCGATCGCCATCGCGCCCGCATTCGGGTTCCGCAGCGAGAGCGCGGCCGGCTCGCTCTCCGGCGGCAGCTCGTCGACGGCGTCTTCGTCGAGGAGCTCGGCCGGTAGCTCCTCGTCCGCCGGCTCCTCGGCCGGCGGCGGTTCGCTCTTCGCCTTCGCGAGGTAGTCCGCGAGCGTCGCGCCATAGGGCAGCGTTTGCATGCGGATCCGCTTGGACGGCAGCGGCTCGTCCCCGGGCTCCGGGGTGGACGGCGGCGCGCCGAGTGGCATGACGACGGGCTCGTCGGTCAGCGGCGCTTCCGCCTCCTCGAATCGAATTTCAATGGATCCGCTTTCCGGCGGCCGGCTCTTCGGCCCTGCGTCGGCGGGCCTTCGCGACGAGGGCGGCGGCGGCGGCCCCGACGCCTCCCGCGTCACGAGCGCGGTGCTCGTCTTCGGCTCGGGAATGTGGGGCACCGACACGAGCAGCGGCGGCTCGCCGAGCGCTTCGACGTCGCCCTCGTCGAGGATCGTCTCGCACAAGAGGACACGCGCGCCCGCATAGCCGAGCGCGAGGAACAACGCGACGAACGAGCCGGCGAAAAACACGCGGCCGCGCCCGCGATCCGGCTTCACCGGCAGGTAGGCCGGATCCACCACGACGAGCGCCTCCTGGGCTTCTTCCTCGGCGGCCGACGCGCTCAGGCTCGCGCCGCGCTCCTTGTCCTGCACCTTGCGGAAATGGTCCCGCGCTCGCTCCAGATCGAGCCGCAGCTTGTGCCACTCGGTCTCGAGCTCCACGATTTCGGGATCGCTCGTCTCGGGGGCCGTCGCCGTCCCCGCGCCCGTTCCCAGGGCCGTCCCGGTGTTCGGGCCTGGGCTCGGGACCACGGCCCTGCCGCGCGGCCCGGCCGTCCTTCGGGCCGAGATCTGCGCGGCGATCGAGCGGCGCTCCTCCTCCAGCGCCGCGCGGCGGGCCGGATCGATTCCCTCGCCCTCGACGGGAGGCGGCGCGACCCCGCCCGTTCGCAAGAGGTCGAGCGTCTTTTCGGCCGTTGCGAGCGCGCTCCGCGCCCGCGACACCTTCGATTGCGCGGAGATCGCGTCCGGGTGCACGGGCGTGACCTTTTGCAATTTCGTCGCGAGGTCCGTCTCCGCCGCGGCGAGCGCGGCCGCGGCCGCGTCCCTTTGCTTTTGCGCGTCGCTCACGTTCACGGGCAGCGGCGGCGGCGGCGCGCCCGGCTTCCCCGGGCCGGCGAGCTCGGCGTCGATCTGCGCGAGCCTGTGCAGGAGCCGCGCGAGCATCGGGTCCGCGGGCGCTTTTTCTCGGCTGGCCTGCGGCGAACGATGCACCGGGTTCGCTTGCGGGGCCGGGGGCGCCGCGCCGGGCTGCGGCGCCGTCGGGGCGTAGGGCGAGTCGTTGATGCCCCACGTGAATTGCGGGTGCTTGGCGAGGAACCGCGCGAGCGCCCGGCTCGCGTCCTCGACCGCGCGATTGGCCTCGTCGAGCTCGCGGCGCAAGACGTCGTGGTTCAGCGCGGCCGTCGTGAGGTTGTCTTTGCTGTAGTCCCCGATCATCACCTCGGCGAGGCGCTTCGTGACCGACTGCGCCGTGGCCGGATCGTGGTGCGAGAACGAGAGCGCGAACGTGTCCTGGGTGCGGGCGCGGAAGGAGACGTTTTTTTGCATCTCCGCCACGGCCTCGAGCATCGATTTTTCCGCGAGCTCGGGATAAAGGTCGAATTCCTGGATGATCGACGAGAGCGTGCCGCGCGAGAGGATGATCTCCTTCAATCGCGGGCCGAGCCGCGCCGCGCGCTGGGCCGCGCTCTCGCCTTCCCGGCCGGCGCGCACGACCTCGCGGTACATGACCGTCGTCTCGCTCCGGTAGATGCGCTTCGTGGAGAGCGCGAGCAAGAGCGAAGCGAGGACGAGCGCCGCGGCGATGGCGATCGTGCTCCGCGCATATCCGCGCGTGCGTTTCATGAGGACGACGAGCCGCGCGAGTCGCTCGCGTGGTGTGCTCTCGGTGCTCAGGCGGACCATCTGCTCCCTCCGCGCTCGGGCGCGAGGGGCCTTCCGGCAATGACCATGCTCGGCGACTCCTCGCTCCTTTGGTTTGTCGAGAACATACGATTCAGCCCATCATGTGCAGCACGACCCACACGATCGGGAAGAGCAGGAGGCACGCCGCGCAGACGGTCGCGGCTTCGCGCATGTCGATGCGCACCGAGAACCGCGGATCCGCCGCGCGCGCGGCCTGGTAGAGCGCCGCGGAGGCGCCGAGCAGCATGTAAAGGAATTCCTTGTAGGACCATGAAAGGAAGAAGATCCCGACGTACGCCCCGAGGAGCGAGATCGCGAGCGCCGGCGCGAGACGGCGGAGCTCCGCGTCCACGTCGTACGCGCCGAACCACAACTTCAAGGGCACCTTGAGGGCGCCGTAGAGAACGAGCGAAAAGAGGAACGCCCCGATGAGCCCCGTCTCCGCCGCCGCGAGCAGGTAGCTGTTGTGCGCCGTGAGCCCGCGCGTCGATTCGTCGGCGAACTGGCCGACGCCGAAGCCGATCCCCTTCGACTTTCGGATCATCGTGAGCGCCTCGGCCACGAGATCGAGCCGCTCGTCCGCGGACGCCTCGGCCTCCGCCCCGCTCCGCCCGCCGAGCAGGAGCACGGGCGGAAACGCGATGCAGCCAATGACGACGCCGAAGACGCCTGCGCGCCGGATGAACGCGAGCCCCATCACGACGAGGAAGACGAGGACACCCATGCGTGATTGGGAAAGGACGATCATCACGGCGAACGCGAAGGCGATGACGAGCGCCGGGACGACGCGGAAGATGGACGCGACGCCGGCGAGCAATCTGTCCGTGAGCAGGATCGGGAGCCGGAGCGACGCCGCGGTCGGCTTCTGGTTCGGATCGCGGGACGATCGTTTGCGTTCGGCGAACGCGAGCGCGAAGGGCAAGGCCATCACGGCGGCGAGCGAGAGTTCGTTCGGATCGGCGAGCGTGCCGCGATAACGTACGCGGCCGCCGATCGTGGCCGTGCCGAACGGACCGACCCGCTCGCAACGGTAATTCACGTCCGGCAGGCCGTCCTTTCGACAATCGAGCGCGTTCTCGCAGCCGCGCCCGTCGTACTCGAGCTCGCCTTTGCCCTCCCAGTCGCTTTTTTCGGCGATCATGCAGCCGAAGGGGCCCTGGGACTGGACGAGCGCGACCGTCGAGGCGAAAATCATGCAAACGAGGAGCGTCCAGCAAAACCGCCGCAGGCCCTTCGTCGTGCCGAGGCCGAGCGAGATCACGCCGAAGATGCAGAGCACGATGGCGAGCTCGGTCCCCTCCTTTTGCAGGACCGCGGGCTTGCGCACGAGCGTGACGAGCGCTCCCCACAGGAAAAACGCGAGGACGAAGGGGGCGTGCGGCGGGAGATCGACCCGGGCGCGACCGCGAAGGACGTCCACGACGAAGGCCACGGTGAAGAGCGCGAACACGATATAGAGGAGCGGCAGCCCGGCGAGGGCCGGCACGAACTCCTGGGGTTTCAAGACGACGAGCGCGCAGAGCACGCACACGATGATCGAAGCCATGTCCCCCGAGGGCGCGCCTTCGCGGATGGCTTTCCCGCGGCGCGCGTGGCCTCTTTCGTAGCAGGGGTCGGCGCTTCGAGCATTCGGGATCACCCTTTGCCACGGGTGACGCTGCTCGTCGGAGGAATGCCATGGATGTGCACGAAAAGAAGAGAATCGCCCGGGGCGTGAAGGGACGATTCGTGCGGGGATGCCTCGCGCTTCTGGGGCTCGTGGCCTCGGCGAGCTGCGGCGGCGCGCGCCCGACCTACGATTACACGACGGAGCTACGCGTGATGCGGACGTACACCGTGGGCCCCGGGGACGTGCTCGAGGTGCGCGTCTGGCACAACGAGCAGCTCAGCCGCAGGGTCACGGTGCGCCCCGACGGATTCATCACGCTCCCGCTCGTCGGCGATATCGTTTGTGGTGGAAAGACCGTGGAGCAGATCGGCAAGGAGATCACCGAAAAGGGCCAGCAGTTCTACACGGAGCCGCTGGTCGTGTCCGTCGAGGTCGCCGAGCTGCACAGCTATCGCATTTACGTGCTGGGCGAGGTGACGCGGCCGGGCGAGTTCACGCCGACGGGGCAAGTGACCGTGCTGCAGGCGATCGCGCTCGCTGGTGGATTCACGCGGTTTGCCGCGCCGAACGAAATCGTCATCGTGCGCAAGGACGCGCATGGCGAGCGGCGGATCCCGTTCGCGTTCACGGCCGTGGTGAAAGGCGGGGATCTCCGCGAGAATTTGCCGCTCCTGACGAATGACACGGTGGTCGTTCCCTAGTGCACCCCCTGGTCATTCGAGAGTGCATCCCGGCGTTCCAGTTCCGGTGAACGAGTGCGGCAAGATCGGTAGATGCAACGCGGTTGCATTGAATTGGTGATAAAATTTACCCATTACGGACAATTTTCGGCGGCGACAAAGACAGGCGTTGACACCAATCGCGAAAAAAAGGAAGGTCGGCATTCTCCGGGCCCCCGGATGCACCCGCCACGACCTTTCCCATTTCGAGGTGTCAGTCCATGCGTCATCGTCGCCTTGCCACGCTCGCTCCCCTGACGTTCCTCCTCGCCGCCTGCGCCGTCGATGGCCAGGACGTTGATAATCAGGCCGCTCCGCAGGATGAAAACGACAGCGTCCACGTCGGCCATGATGCCCAGGCGGAGAAGGTCGCCGCGGACCTCGCTCTTCAGAGGATCGCAGCCGAGCGGCCCGAGATCGTTCGGGGCGTCGGGGACCTCTCGGTCAGGCGCGTGCGTATCGACAAGCGGGGCGAGTCGGTGAACCGCTTCGTGCAGTCGATCGATGGCATCCCGGTCTTCGGCGGCGAGGCGATCGTGCGCCTCGATCAGCGCGGCCAGCTCCGGACGGTGCGCGACTACTTGCACCGGAACCTCAAGGTCGAGACGAAGCCGACCCTCGCCGAGATCGACGCGCGCAACGTCGCGTACGCCGCGGTCGACGGTGTGGTCTCGCGGGAGATCGGCACGGATCTCCAGATCCTGCCCCGCCCGATGCTCGGCGCGGCGCTCACGTACCGCGTGCAGCTCGAGGGGACGCTGAACGACGGATCGCCCACGATGCCGGTCGTCTTCATCGACGCGCAGACGGGCGAGATCGTCGATCAGTACGACAACCTCCAGACGGGCAAGAGCCTCCAGACGTACACGCTGAACAACGGAACGTCGTTCAACAGCGCCACGCTGAAGCTGACCACGACGGGGACGACCACGACGGGCAGCGGTGATGCCGTCGTGACCCAGGCGCACGACAACGCCAACCGCACGTACGACTTCTACTTCAACAACTTCGGCCGCGACAGCTACAACAGCACGGGCGCGACCATCAAGTCGTACGCGCACTACAGCACGGGTTATGTGAACGCGTACTGGGACGGGACGCGGATGGTCTATGGCGACGGCAATGGCACCGATGCGTCGGCGCTCACGGTGCTCGACGTCGTGGCCCACGAGCTCACGCACGCGGTCACGTCGTACGAGTCGAACCTGACGTACAGCTACGAGTCGGGCGCGCTGAACGAGGCGATGAGCGACATCTTCGGCGCCGCGGTCGAAGCGGCCCGCGACGGCGCGGTCACGACGAACACCTGGAAGATCGGCGAGGAGTGCTGGACGCCGGCCACGGCGGGCGACGCGCTCCGCTACATGTACGACCCGAAGCTGGCGGGCGACTACGACTACTACCCCGAGCGCTACACGGGCTCGCAGGACAACGGCGGCGTGCACTGGAACTCGGGCATCGCGAACCTCGCGTTCTACCTCGCGGTCATGGGCGGCACGCACCCGCGCGGCGAGACGACGAACCAGGTCCCGGCGCTCGACGCGAACCCGGTGAACAGCATCAAGATGGGCGCGGCGATCTTCTACGATGCGAACACGAACTGCCTCAGCGCGAGCTCGGACTTCGCGGCCGCTCGCACCTGCACGGTGGAGGCCGCGACCGAGCTCTACGGCGCGGCGGCGGCGACGTCGATCAGCGAGGCGTGGGCGGCCGTCGGCGTGGGCGGCAGCAACGGCGGCGGCAGCGGCGGCGGGACGTACACGCCGATCGGCGAGGTGGCCGGCATCTCGGTCGGGAAGAACAAGTGGAGCACGTCGTACACGCAGGCGACGCCGGCCGGCGCGACGACGCTGAAGGTCGAGATCTCCGGCGGCACGGGCGACGCGGATCTCTACGTGCGCAAGGGCTCCGCGCCGACGCTCACGCTCTACACCTGCCGTCCGTACCTCGAGGGCAACAACGAGGTCTGCGAGATCCCCGCCCCGAGCGGCACGTACTACATCAAGCTCTACGGCTACGTGGCGTCGTCGGGGATCACGCTGAAGACGAGCTACAAGTGATCGAGCGGTAGGCGAGGTGCGCCGCGCGGCAAACCCTGCGCGGCGCGCGCCCTCCCCTCCTTACGACTCTACCCCGAACACCTTCTTCACCTCCGCGACGGGCGCTTCGAGCCAGCGCGCGCCCATCTCGTCGTTGCACGAGAGCGTCCGCGTGATCATGCGATCCACGTAGAGCATGCCGCGCAGGTGATCCACCTCGTGCTGCAGGATGCGCGCGGGCCAGCCCCTCGCCTCCCAGCGGAGCGGCTCGCCTTTCTCGTCGAGGCCCGTCACCTCCACGGCGAAATTCCGCTCGACGAGCGCCATGTACCCCGCGACGGACAGACATCCCTCGAAGTAAGTCGCTTTTTCCTCGCCGATCACGCGGAGCTCGGGATTGAAGACGACGGTCAGCGGGAACGGGGCGCGGCCGCGTTCTTCGCGTTGCTCCTTCGTGAGGCGCGCCATGCGGGTGCTATCGTCTTCGAGCACGATCACCTGCAGGCTCACGCCGATCTGCGGGGCGGCGAGGCCCACGCCGGGCGCCTGGCGCATCGTCTCGACCATCTTTTTCACGAGCAGGCGGGTGTCGCGGCTCGTGATCTGATCCCTCGCGACGGGCGCGGCGGCGGCGCGGAGGACGGGGCTACCGGCTTGTACGATCCTGGGCTTCGACATCGGGACGCGGGATCGTGCCCTCACCCGCGCGTTCGGCGCAAGGAACCGAACGCGCCGAGCCAGCGGGACGCCCCGCGGCCGAGCTTTTCCGTCGCGCGGCTCTTCCACGTCGCTTCGGGCAGGCGCGGCGCGGGGGCGGTGCAAGCGAACGCGTCGAGCCACGCCTCCCAGGGCGGCCGCCGGAGCACGCCGCCGAGGTCGAAGAGCGTGAGGTCGTCGAGGCCCGCCGCGCGCGCGATGGCGACGTCGTCGGCGAGTTCCGCGGCCGAGCGGTACGTCGCCTCATCGCCGAGCGCCCCCTTCCCCACCGCCCCGAGCGACACGCCCGCCCGCGCCCCGAAGCGCGCGGCGGTGCGCAGGCACGCGGACGCGAGCAGGGGCCGCACATCGTTGCGGGTCAAAAGGCCACGCGAATACCCTTCGATGAGCGTGGTATAGACCATCACGCTCGCGTGATCCCAGGCGATGGAGCCGACGGGCGTGCCGAGCCATCGTTCGAGCCCCGACCTTTCGTCGTCCAACAGAACGAGCGGGATCACCGCGGCCGAGACGCCGATCGGCGTCGGGACACGGACGCGCAGATCCCGCACGAGGGCGCCGAGGATCGCCGCGCCGTCGTCCGGAGGGGGCGCGCTCCTCGCCGGCGGATCGAGCCCGAGCATGCGGCGGAGCCGGTCGATCGGCGGTTCGAGATCGAGGGCGATCTCGTCAGGCAGGGCGCCTGCGGCGTCGAGCTCGTCCACGAGCGCGCGGACGTAGGAGGCGAACCGCGCCGCGTTGTCCACGCTCGCCCAGCGCCCGGCCGCGTCCGCGAGCATCGGCCAGACGGCGAAGGAGAGACCCGCGTCCCGCGCGGCCTGGGCGAGGCGCACGAGATCGGCGCGCGGGCCCGGCTGCGCCGCGACGATGAGGCCGATCTTCCGCTGCGCGAGCGCGGCGAGCACGGCGGGCGACGTGATCTCGGCGTGCGTTACCATCTCGCACCAGATGCGAAGGCCTCGCGGGGTCGTCATCGTCTCCGCCCCCTCGACCCTCGTGGTGCGGATCGATAAACTCGACCGCCATGAAGATCCTCTACGGGGTGGTTGGCGAGGGCATGGGGCACGCGATGCGGTCGCGCGTGGTGCTTGAGCACCTGGTCGGCCAGGGGCACGAGATCGAGATCATGGCCTCGGGGCGGGCCGCCGAGTTCCTCACGAAGCGCTTCGAAGGCGTGAACAAGATTCACGGCTTCCACATGATCTACGAGGAAAACCGCGTTCGTCGGGGCAAGACGTTGTTCTCGAACGTCACGCAGGGCGCGGCGGGGTTGCCCAAGAACATCGCGGCCTACTTCGAGCTCATCCAGGCGTTCCGGCCCGAGGTCGTGATCAGCGATTTCGAGTCGTGGACCTACCTGTTCGCGAAGACGCATGGGCTGCCCATCCTGTCCATCGACAACATGCAGATCATCAACCGGTGCACGCACGGGCCCGACATCATCCGCGGAGACGAGGCGGACTTTACCGTGACGCGCCTGTTCATCAAAGGAAAACTCCCGTTCTGCGACCATTACCTCGTCACGAGCTTCTTCCGCCCCCCGATCCGCAAGCCCCGCACGACGCTCTACCCGCCCATCCTGCGCCCCGAGATCCTCCGCGCGAACCGGCGCCAGGGTGATCACCTGCTCGTCTACCAGACCGCCGAAGGGAACGACGCGCTCGCCGATACGCTGCAAAAGACCGGGCTCGAATGCCGCATTTATGGCATGCGCCGCGGCATCCAGGAGGAGCAGGTCGAGGGCAACCTGCGGTATCGGCCCTTCAGCGAGGACGGGTTCATCGACGATCTCGCCTCGGCCCGCGCCGTCATCGCAGGCGGCGGGTTCACGCTCATGGGCGAGGCCGTGTACCTGCACAAACCCATGCTCGCCGTCCCCATTCGCCACCAGTTCGAGCAGGTCCTGAACGCGCGATACTTGGAGCGCGAAGGGTTTGGCCGATCGGCAAATTCGCTCGCCGATCCGGCCACGATCCTCGATTTCGTGAAGGTCGTCCCCGAATGCGCGGAGAAGCTCGCGGCGTATGCGCAGAACGGGAACCAGGATCTCTTCGACGGCATCGACGCGCTGCTCGATCGGGCCGCCGCGGGCGTGCTCTCCTGATCAGAAGAAATAGCGGAAGGCCAGGCGGCCGCCGAGGGCGCGCGTAGGGGGGCCGGGCGAGGCCGTGTCCCCGGCGGCGCGCCTCGCCTGCGTGAAGCCGTACGTCCCGATGAACCCCAGCGTGAGCGCGTCGCGCCCCGTGTAATACACGCCCGCCGCGACGCGCTCGGTCGTGTAGGCCATGGGCGCGGCGCCGAGGATCTCCGCATTGCGACGATCGAGGCCACGGTTTTCGCCGCGCTCGATCCCCGCTTCGAGCATCGCCCCCACGGGCGCGAGGGGCGCGAGGTCGACCGAGGCCGCGACGGACGCCGCATACGCGCGCGGCGCCGTGCGGGAATCGAGGTTCGGGCCGCCGCGCAGGCGTGTATCGAGCGCCTCGCCCCCGAACGAGGCCTGAATGCCCACGTGCTGTCCGAACGACTTCGCCGCGCTCGCGAGCGCGTGGACGCCGAAGCTCCGCTCGTCCACGTGCAGCGCCCCCGCCCCGTCGAAGGTCTTGAACGCGCAGCCGAGATCCCCGGCGCGGAGGCAAATGAATCGCGCCGGCTCCCGCATCACCGCGTCCGCCTCGCGCATCATGGCGTCCACGAGCCCGGACGGCCGCGCGCGCACCCCGCCGGCGAGGACGAGGCCCGCCCGCAGGCCGACCGAGAGGCCGAGCACCTCGCTGTGCAGGACCTCGAAGCCGAGGTGCGGGCGGACCTCGTAACCCGTGCGGATTCCATGAAGATAGGTCGTCGCCGCGTTGCCGCCGACGTCCATTTGAAAGGCCGCGCGCGCTCCGATTTCCGCGCCGCGCACGGGCGCGATTCCCACGGCGAGCCGCTCCTCGAACAGGAAAAACTTCTGGCCGTCGTGGGTGGGGAGCGGCAAGCCCATCAGGGCTACGGGCGGGGCGCCGGCGCCGTCCTGGAGGCGGAGGCCCATCGAGGTGTCGATGCCGACGTGGGTGGTCGTGAAAGGGCCTTCGAGCAGCACGGGTGGCTGGAACCTGTGGCCCTCGAGGGTGCGCGCCGCGGCGCCTCCGCCCTCCTCTGCTGCGGCGCGCACGGGCACGGCGGCGAGGAGCGCGGCGAGGGCCGCGGCGCAGGCGATCACTTGACGCGGCAGGCCTTCGTGCTGGTGCCCGTCACGCCGTTGCAGGACTCGCTCGCGGCGCACTCCGAATCCTGCGTGCAGACCTTGAGGCACTGCGGCTCCGTGGCCGTATCGGTCGGCTTTCCGCAGATCGCGTCGTCGACACATTCGTCCGCCGCTCCCTCGGTCTCGCATGGCTCCCCCACCTCTGCCGCGGAACATGCAAGCAGAACGGTGGTAAAGGAAGCGAGCACCAGCGCGACGAGGCTATTTTTGAGCATGAATGTCTCCTTTCGTCAGGGGCGTCAGACTATCGCCCCGGCTCCGGCATACGCGCTCTTTTTCTTTCGCGGACATGCCATTTTCTGGTCACTCGGATGACCAGCAGGCGCCCCGCCATCAAAACGAAATACGCGGTCGCCGTGGAAATCATTCAATGGTCGGCGCGCGGTGCGTCGCCTCGCACGCGCTCGCAATGGGACGGCGGCGGGACGCGCGGCGATCCCCCTGGGGCTCCCTCCCGCCGGAACGGATCTCGATCGACGGGCGCGCCCGCGGGGGACGAGAGAAACGGAGGGGGCCGGCCACCAGGGACGGACTGGCCGTCCGCCAATGGATTGTCGCAGACGTGGAGGCGGTCGGTCGCGGCCGCATTCGCACCGACGCACCGCAGCGTCAGCTCGCGCGCGTCTACGCTGGATCGGGCAAATCCCTACTCTTCGCGAATTTGTGACAAGTGTCACATTCGATCGAGCGGAAGAGCCCAAGGCTCGAAGAGATCCGGGGATCCCCCGAGGAAATCTTTCCCAACCTGCTCGCGTTAAGCTACCCTCCCCGCATTGGAGATCGTCCGACTCTGCCCATTCAGCGTCGCCACCGTGGTGTGGGAAGAGCGCCCCGGAGGCTATCGCCTCACGATCGGGGTGAAGGCGACGTTCACGCTGGTCCACGGCGAGACGGCGCTCCTCGCGCCGAGGCAGGACACGGCCCACGGCGATATCTCCTGGGATCACAACCCGCAAGCGGCGCTCTTCGCGCCGAGTGACTTCGTCCCGTACAAGCCGAAGATCGACGTCGCGTTCTCGGGCCGCGCGTTCGCCCCCGGCGGCATGCCGGCCGAGGTGCTCACGCCGCGCCTCCGCGTGGGGCATTTCGAGAAGTCGCTGCGCGTCTGCGGGCCGCGCATCTGGATGCCGGGTCATACGGGCAGCCTGCGGCCGAGCGCGCCGGAGCGCTTCTCCGCGATCCCGCTCCGGTACGAGCTCGCCGTGATGCAAGGCGAGAACATGAGCGGCATCCCCTCGGGCGGCGGGAGCGCAGGCTGGCCCTTGCCGCGCATCGAGACGAGCGAGACGTGCCCGCCGAACGCGACGCCGGGCTTCGGCCCGCTGCCGATCCGCTGGCGCGCCGAGCACCGCGGCGCCCCGGACGAGGCCGTCACGTTCGCGCGCCGCATCCGCTCCGAGCACGCCACGGCTCCCGCGTCGCTCCCCTTCTCGCTCTTCAACTGCGCGCCGAGCGAGCAGCAGATCGACGAGCTCGAGCCCGCGCCGAGCATCTTGCTCGAACACCTGACCCGCAAGGCCCCGCGCTTCGAGTCGCGTCTGCCGAACATCCGCCCGCGCGTGTTTTACGCGCACCGCGGTTCGGTGCGGCCTTTCGAAATCGACGTGCGGCTCGACACGATCTGGATCGACGGCGTGCGCCTCGTGGCCGTGCTTTCCTGGCGCGGATCGACGTCGGTGCCCGAGCCCGACGAGCACGCGCTCGGCCGGATCATCGTGGCCTCCGAGAGCCCCGAGATGACCGTGAGCCTCGAAGACGTGGAGTCGCCCCCCGTCGCGCCCGAGGATTCGAGCCCGCGGCCCATCCTCCCGCGCCCCTTCGAAGGCGAGATCGCGGAGGACGAAGGGTACACGCTTCTGCCGTCGGCCCCCGCGCAGCACGCGCCGGAGGAGCCAGCCCCGCTGCCCGTCGAGCCGCTCGCGCTCGGCGGGAGCCTGCCCGCGCGGCCGCGCGACAGCTCGGTGCCGATCCCGCCGTCGGGCGAGCGCCTCATCGAGGATCGCGCGTCGTCGAGGTTCGTCGTGGACGCGGCCTTCCCCGGGCCGAGCCAGCTCGTCGAGCGCGCAGCACGCGCGGAGGTCGAGGACGAGAGGCCCGCGCAGGTCGAGACCTCAGTCTCATGGGAGGCGGATGTTTGGCCCGGCGACGCAGCCGCGATGCGGTTGCCGCCCCCGCCCACGTCGACGAGCGTGCCGCAGGGCGAGCAACCCCGAGGCGAAGAGGAAGAAGATCCGGCCGACCGCGCACCCGCGACCGCGCGCACGGGCACGACGAGCCCGCCGCCGGCGGAGAGCTTCGGCGTGATCACCGAGCGCGAGTCGATCGCGCCGCCGACGCTGGTGCCGAGCACGCGCAAGACAGGGACGCTCGCGCCGCCTCCCACCTTGCCCGGCGGGTCCGTCGCCGCGAGCGCGCGTCTGCTCGACGCCCCGCCCACGACGCAGCGCGCTCCAGCGCTTTTGTCGTGGTCCGAGCCGACGGGTTACATGCCCGCCGCGGGGACTGCCTCGACGACGACCGCATCGCCCGTGTCGCCGGCGGAGAACGCAGCGTTCTTCACGGCGTCGGCCGTGGTGTCGTCGGGCCCCGCCCTGCCCTCCGCGCCCGCCACGCCGTCGCCGAAGCCTTCGGTCGTGTCGGTCGAGACTCCGCGTCCGTCGGGCGCCGGTCGCAGGCCCTCGACGTCGAGCATGGCCGCGCCGCTGCTGATGGCCGCAGACCTGCCGCTCGAGCTCTGCGCGTGCGTGGCCGCGCGTATCGATCGTCGCCCCGAGGATCGCGCGCGCATCCTGTCGGAGATGGGTTTGTCCGATCCGCGCTGGGTGTCGACCGAGCGGACGTGGGTCAGCGCGATCCGCGCCGAGACCGAGCAAGGGCGGAGCGAGCTGCGGCTCGCCTACGATCGGGCGTACGTGCAGCAGCTCGAGATCGAGCGAGGCGCGCTGGAGATCGCCGACTACGCGCGGCTGATGTTCTCGGTGGAGCACAGCGACGCCGACGTGGTGCTGGCGGAGCTCGGCCTCGCGCGCGTCTGCCTCGTGCGGATCGAGCGCGTCTGGCAGGAGCGCATGGAGGCCGATCCAGCCTTCCGCGCGCGGGTGCGGGAGGCGCTCGCCTCGGCAAGGCGGGCGTACGCGCGGGTGAGCCCCGATGGCCGCAGCGGCGCGACCTACGCCGAGGCCGCCACGCCCTCGCGGCCCCGATCGAGTGATCGATAACGTGACCGCAGCGTGAAGATTGACGCCTCGCCCGCTGGCCCAACGTGAGCGGCGGGAGGCGAAGATGAACGCACCGACCGCGATCCTCGCCGCCGCGAACCTCTTCGCGGCGCAGATGGTGGAAGAGAAGGCCGCGCCCACGACCCGATCGACGTGGTTCTGGGTGGTCTTGCTGGTGATCGCCGTGCTCGCGCTCGCCTGGTACTTCCGGGCCGGGACGATCGGCCGGAGGCCTTGAGCCTCAGGCGCGCGTGTAGTTCGCGCGGCGGCCGGCCCAAGGCGGATCGTCGGGTTCGATGCGGACCAGCACGACCGTGATGTTGTCGCGTCCGCCGTTCGCGTTCGCCGTGTCGATGAGGCGCGTGCACGCCTCGGTGAGGATGTCGCTCTCGCGCACGATGATCGCGATCTCCTCGTCGGACACGAGCCCATGCAAGCCGTCCGAGCAGAGGACGAAGACGTCGTGCGGCTCGACGCGCTCGGCGCGCAGGTCGACGTCGACCGTGGGGCTGATGCCGAGCGCGCGCGTGATGACGTTCTTCGGCAGGTACTTGAGATCGAGCTCGGTGAGATCGGGCCGCTCGAGCAGCGCGTCCGAGATGAGCGAGTGGTCGCGCGTGAGCTGCTTGAGCTCGTCGCCGCGCAGGCGGTAGCAACGGCTGTCGCCCGCGTGCGCGACGAAGAAGGTGCGATCGTCCGGCGCATACGCGCCCGCGACGACGGTCGTGCCCATGCCGCGGTGCAAGCGCGAGTCATCTGCGCGAGCAAAGATCCGCGCGTTCGCTTCGAGCACGGCAGCGCGCAGGCGCTGGCCGACGGTTACGTCGGGCTTGCACTCGTTGCGGAAGTACTTGGCGATGGAGCTCGCGGCCATCCGGCTCGCCACCTCGCCGGACTGATGTCCACCCATGCCGTCGGCCACGACGAACACGTTGAACTCCGGCAGAAGGATGAAGCGATCCTCGTTGTGGTGCCGCTGTCTGCCCACGTCGGATAGGCCTGCCGCGACTGCTCGCATCCGCCGGGTATTGTACGTACATTTCCTGGCCGACGAACAGGTCCTAAGCTTGCTCCCCATGCTGGAGCTGGTCGTCGACAATCCCTACACCCTCGACGTGGCCGTCAGGCGCCCGCTCGCCGAAGCCGGTGAGGTGGACCAGGCCCTGGAGGCCGCCCGCGCCGCCGCCCGGGCGTTCGCCGGGGCGCCCGTGAAGGACCGGGTGGCCCTCTGCCTCGCGGCCATCGCGCGGATGGAAGAGCGGGCCGAAGCGATCGCAGCCGACATCACCGCCATGATGGGCAAGCCCCTGCGTCAAGCGCGTGGCGAGGTGGGCGGGATGGCCAAGCGAGCCCGGTACATGGCGAGCATCGCCGAGGCCTCCCTCGCAGACACGGTCTTGCCGCCCCAGGAGGGCTTCGAGCGGCGGATCACGCGGGCCCCGCTGGGAGTCGTGTTCAACCTGCCCGCATGGAACTATCCGCTGCTCACGGCGGTGAACGTGGTGATCCCGGCCGTGCTCGCGGGGAACGCGGTGGTCCTGAAGCACTCGCCGCGGTCGCCGCTCTGCGGAGAGCACTTTGCCGACGCGCTGCGTGACGCGGGGGCGCCGGCCGGGCTCGTCCAGGCGCTGCACTGCGATCACGAGATGGCAGGGCGCATCGTGGCCGATCCACGCGTGGACCACGTGGCGTTCACGGGCTCGGTCGCAGGCGGGCACAAGGTGTACGCAGCGGCCGCAGCCGCGCGCTTCGTGGACGTGGGTCTCGAGCTCGGCGGCAAGGACGCGGCGTACGTGGCAGCAGACGCCGATCTCGACAAGGCGATCGAGAACATCGTCGACGGCGCCTGTTACAACGCAGGCCAGAGCTGCTGCGCCGTCGAGCGCGCGTACGTGCACCGGAGTCTCTACGACAAGTTCGTCGAAGGGTGTCTCGCGCTGATGAAGTCCTACCGTCTCGGCGATCCCACGGCCGCCGAGACGACCATGGGCCCCATCGCGCAGCCGCATCACCCAGCGTTCATCCAAGCACAAATCGATCGCGCAGTCGCCGCAGGCGCGCGGGTTCTCTTGGGAGGCAAACGAACGCAAGTCGACGGGCGCGGGCGGTTCTTCGAGCCAACCCTGCTCGTGAACGTCGACCCACGCATGGACGTGATGCGAATCGAGACGTTCGGCCCCGTGCTGCCCATCACGCCCGTGGACTCGGACGAGGAGGCCGTGGCGCTGGCGAACGACAGCGATCTCGGCCTGACAGCGAGCATCTGGACAAGGGACCGAGCACGCACCGAGCACCTCGCAAAGCAGCTCGACGTCGGCACCGTCTACATGAACCAGTGCGACACGCTCGACCCAGCCCTGCCCTGGACCGGCGTGAAGGACAGCGGCAAGGGCTCGAGTCTGTCCGCGCTCGGCTTTCTGCACCTGACGCGGCCAAAGGCGCTGAACTTCAAGCTTTGAGAGCGCGGGGCTCTGCCCCGCACCCCGGAAGGGGGCTGTCCGCCCCCTTCACCCCGGACCAGGCACGGCCTGGACCGAGGGTGGAAGAACTGCGCGATGCGCAGTTCTTCCAACGGGCCCGTGGCAAGACTGTGGGGGTGGTTTTCAAGCCAGCGACGAGGGCGCTGCCGGTTGAACCCGTAGCGTCGCGGTCTTGGTTGGCAGGATCGTCGCCGGTCTTGACGCTGGCTGTTCGATGAACTGCGCGGAGCGCAGTTCATCGACCCTGGGTCCAGCGCCTCGCTGGTCCAGGTCCAGGGGTGGACAACCCCTGGTCGGGGTCCGGGGTGAAACCCCGGCGCTACGTCGCCGCTTCGAACTGGTACGTCGCGCGCTCGGCGCCTTCGACCTTCACGACGACGCGGTTGGGTTCGAGGTGCACGATGGCGTGTGCGGCGGCGGGGCGGCCGGGGGCGTCGTCGTCGAGGTTTTCGATGAGGCTTTGCAGGGTGACGAAGGGGATGCCGTCGATCACGTCGAGGTGGTTCCAGTGCAGGTGACCGTTGAAGACGGCGCGCACGACGCCGCTCTCGCGCAGGAGGGTCCGGAGTGCGCGCCGCTCCTCGACGAGACAGATGTGTGGCGCGCCCTCGAACCAGCGGTTGCCGCGGAGATCCTGATCGGCTGCGCTGTGGTGCATGAGAACCACTGTTGGTGCGCGCGTCGCGGCGAGATCCTCGCGTAGCCAGCGGAGTTGCTCCTCGCCCACCGTGACGTCGTGATCCTTGCGCTCGCGCGTGTGGAGCACGATGAAGTGGAAGCCGCCGCGATCGAACGCGTGGTAGAGCCGATCGAGATCGGGACGCTGCCAGACGGAGAGGAGCTCCGACGGCGAGAGGTGCGCGGTGTCGTGGTTCCCCGCGACGTTCACGAGCTCGGCGCGCGCGCTGCGGAGGAGGTGGATGCACGCGGCGTAGCGGGCGAGGTCGGCGTCGTGGTCCTCGTCCTCGATGTCGTCGCCGAGGTTCACGACGAGGTCGGGGTGGACGACTTCGTTCATGCGGGCGACGAAGGCTTTGGCGAGGCCGGGGGCGCTGCGGGTGAGCTTGCGCAGCTTGCCCGCGAATCCAGCTTCGGGGCCGAAGTGGAGATCGGTGATCAGGCTGAGCGTGAGCATGCCGATCTCAGGACTTGTCGTGCTTCGAGCCGCCGAGACAGGGCGGCGACTGGAAGCCTGGGGCGCCTTCGGCGTCGAACTGCGCGGGCGTGAGCGCGCGGATCGTGAGCGCGTGCAGGCCTGAGCGCAGCTCCGTGGCGAGGGCTGTGTGCACCTTGCGGTGCCTGTCGATGGTGCCGAGACCCTCGAAGGCGGGGCTCACGATCAGCACCTTGAAGTGCGTCTCGGAGCCTGCGGGCACGTTGTGGTTTTTGCTCTCGTTCTCGACCGTGAGGAACACGGGCGCGAGGGCCTCGGAGAGCTTCTGCTCGATCCTCTCTTGACGCGACACGCGGCGAGCTTAGCCCGGATTTCGCATCTCTCCCATCCTGCTCGGGCCTGGGTTACAAAGGCGCGATGACACGCTTCCCCCATGCTTTCTTCGCGCGCGTCCTCTGCGCCTCGGGGCGCTCGCTCGTCTTGTGCGCGGCCCTGCTCGCCGGCTGCAGCGACGAGAGCGACGACACCACCACGGAGACGACCACGACCGATCCGCCCACGATCTCCATCAAGAGCCCTTTGGAAGGCGCCTGCGTCTCGATCGGCGAGGTGCCGGACGTTCGGATCCCCTTCTTGCTCGACGTCAAAGCGCTCTTGCTGCGGCCGCCCGGGTACTGCGGCGACACGAAGGCGTGTGGACACCTTGAACTCTCGGCGAACGGCAAGGTGGTCGGCCGCGGCTCCGGGACGGTCGTGGAGTTCCCGATGATCGGCGTTGCGAATCGGTACGACACGTTCGACGTGGAGATCGTCGTCGTGGATGACGGGGGCGCGCCGCTCGCCGGCGGTGAAGGGAGCGTGCTCCGCGCGACACGGACGATCACGACGGCGGCGTCGTGCGACAAGGGCGGAGGTGCGTGATGCGGGTGCGACGCGAGGACCGCGGGAAATGGGCTGTGCGCGCGGTCGTCTCCGGGATGGCCTTGATCCTGGCTGCCGGGAGCTGCGTCGCGCCGCCTCCACCCAAGACGATGTCGACGTCGGACGTCCGCTGCGACAAGGCTGCGCTTGCCACGTGTGAGGGCGCGATCGTCGCGGCCGCGCGGGAAGAGCGGGATCCGACGGCGCTGATCGACGCCTACGCTGCGGCGCGGGCCGAGCGTGACGCCGCCGATCGGTGGGCCTCGCTCTGGCGTGACGCGAAGTCCGATCCGAAAGCGCGCGCTGCGAAGTCGGTCGTCTTGCGCGAGCAGAGCGGCAGCGACACGCCTTCGCCGCGGGTCTCCGCGCGAAAAGGAGCCGTGGAGATCCGGACCGGGCCGCTGCCCCGCCCGGCGTCGATCGACGCGTCAGCGCTGCTCGCCGCGATGGGTGCGTCGCTCGGCTGGGAGACGATCGCGCGCGTCCCTGCCGACACGAAGACGTTCACGGAGATCTTCCCGAACGATCCGCTCCGCCCCTTCATGGCCGGCCTACCGCCCGTCGTGCAGGACATCGTTTCGCGTGATCCCGAGGGGATCCTCGATCTCGATCTGGAGATCGCCCAAGCGGTCCGACGCGCCGCCGAGCACGCCGCGAGCTTCCGCTACGTCAACGCAGCCGGCGAGGCCGATCGCCTTTCGAACCTGCTCGAAAGGCGCAACGCCGCGAGCGAGCGCAAGCCCTCGCATCCTTCCGAGGAAGCCGAGCCCGTGCTCCGCGGGAGGTACTTGCTCACGCTGCTGGAGAGCGCCGGCATCGCGCTCGAACCTCCGGCGGGCGCCTCGATCTCGCCGTACCCGAACGCTCGTTCGAGTGGCCCCCCCGGGCCGGACACGTTGCGCGACGGCACGCCATACGGCCACCTCCTGCGCGTCCGCGCCGCGGAGGACGACGGCGCGACCTGGAAGGTCGTCGGCGACGCCATCCTCGCGGCCGTGCCGGAAGGCAACCGCGAGGGGATCCGCGCGCTCTTTGGCCCGCGAGAGGCGTGCGTCGCCGTGCCGCCGCCGAGCTTCCAGGGGCCCGACGATCTGGCCTTCGCGTATTCGATGGGCCGCTCGCTCGCGCCTTCGCTCTCGCTCGACACGACCCGGAAGAACCTCCTACCGCTCGCGGCGTGGTTGCCCCGGTACGACGCGTTCGTGCGCACGGTGGGCGAGGCCCGCACGACCTGGACCCACGCCTTCGCGTTGACGCAGCAGCGCGGCGAGCTCTCGGGGATCTCGCTCGCGCAGACGCCCACGTATCGGCGTGCCTCGATGCTCGTCTCTGCGCACCTGGCCGCGCTGTCGCAGCTCCACCAGGCCCACCCCGATCGCACGCGCTCGATGAGCGTGGTCACGCTCGCGTACGCCCCCGGCCTGGTCTCCGACCCGGCGCTGCGCGACGCGCTCGTGGATCTGCTGCGACGCATGATCGAGGATCGGTTCGCGCGCGCGAAGGACGCCCCCGAGGTCTTCGAGGCCGCCTTCACCGGCGCGCTCGCCGCGACAGCGTACCCGGCCGCCATCCAGAGCGCGTTTTACACAGGCCTCGTCGGCGCGTTCCGCAAGAAGCTCGACGGGGATCTCGCGCGCCAGAGCGGCTGGGGCGTGGCCGGGCTCTTCACCGCCGACGTGCTCGTGCGCATGCTCCTCGGCGAACGACCCGATCTCGACGCGGCCGCGGCCCGGGTCGGGCAAGCCCTCGCCGATCCGTCCGTCGCCCGGCGCCCGCTCGCGCGCCTCGCCGCCAGCGTGGCCCGTTACCTCGCGCTCGGCAGCGCCGGCAAGCTCGACCCCGACGCCGCCGATCCGGCCCGCTTCCCCGCCGATCGCAAGGCCGCGCGGGACGCTCTGCGCGAGAGCCTCGCCGGCCTCGGCGAAGGCGCGGAGCCGATGCCCGCGGCCCTGCTCGACGACGTGGTGACCCTTGGCGATCAAACGATCACCGCGCTCGCGACGATCCTCCTCGACAAGCCTGCCGGCTCCGAGCCGAAGTGCGGCGGCGCGAAAGGCGGGCCGAGCCCCGCGGCGCGCCGCGTCCTCGCGCGGATCGGCGACGTGCGGAGGCGGATCCTCGCGAGCCCCTCGTATGCCAAGGGTGACGGCGCGACGATCCGCCGCGCGCGGCTCGTCGTGACGATCCTGTCGGACGCGATCGACGTCGCGTCGCCGCGGAAGAACAAGGCCGCGCCCTTCGCCTTCGTGATCCCGGCGGCGGACGCCGACCGCGCCTTTTCGGCCGGGCTCGCCGCGTGGGAGGAGCGCGCGTTCGCCGACGCGATCACGTCGATCTACGGCCTCGTGCGGACCTACCTCGCCGAGCCCAAGGCCTCGTCGATCGACGCGACCCGCGTGAGGAGCCTGCTCAGCGCGCTCGCGGCGATCTTCCGTGATGAAAGCGCAGGCACCTCGGTCGGCCTGCTCGACGCGCTCGCCCGTGCTGCCGCGGTGGAGACCCCGCAGGGCGGGCTCGACGCGCTCCTCGTCTCGCTCGCCGGCACCTTGCGGGCCCAGGGCAAGCAGGATCAGGCTGACTTTTGCCTGCTCGGCGGCGTGCTCGTCTCGGTCGCCACGGACAAGCCGCCGCCCGACGCGGCCATCGCCGCGGCGTCGAGCGGCGCCTCCGAGCTCGGCTGGGCCCTGCGTTTCGCGCGCGAGGTCTTCCGGGCGCGGCACGGAGAGCCGCCGCGGCCGAGCGAGTACGCCGAGGGCATGCGCGGCGCCGTCACGCGCGCCTGCGAGGATCCCGGGGCCGCGGACGCCGTGGTCTCCGTGATGGACGCGATGCGGCTCGCGAACACGGGCGACCGCGCGAAGGCGCGCGAGAAACTCGACGCGTTCCTCGCGAAGGCCGAGTCGAGCGGGCTCGTGATGCCCCGCATGACGTACCGCTACGAGGAGAAGACCGTCTCCAAGGTCCTCAACGTGATCTTCGACGTCTCCTTCGGCGCGGGCTTGCTCGAACGTTCTTCCTCGTTCCAGCTCGGCCTCGGCGTGCGCTCGCCCCGCAAACCCGAGGGCTCGTTCGCCGCGTACCTCGCGCCGATCGCCGGCCCCGATCGCGACACCGAGGCCGCGCGGTACTACGTGCACGCCTCCGCCGTCGCCGCCGCCTACCACTTCCTCGACGGCGACGTCGATCGCGGCGCCTCCGCCGCGTCCCGCGCGATCGACGCCGCGATCTTCGGCGCGCGCCTCGGCGGCCGATCGCTCGGCCCGGCCGATCCGAAGACCCTCGCCGTCGACGCGCGCGCCGTCCTCGCCGTCACGGCCGTCCTCGCCGCCGACGCCGGCATGCCCTTGCTCGCCGGTGATCTCTGGTCACTCGTCCGCGCCACGCTCGACGAGGACACGGACGACGCCGCCCTGCGCGAGATCCTCTCGACGACGCCCGTCGCCTTCGCCGGCATGCCCACCGCAAAACCCCTGCTCGATCGCGCCGCGCGTGCCCTCGCCGTGCTCGGCGAGCCCCTCGCCTGCACCGAGGACAAGGTCGAGCTCGGCGGCTACGAGGCGCCTGCGTGTGACACCTACTCCCTCGCCCTCTCGCTCCGCGCGGGCGGCGCGCTCCACAAGCTCCCGCGGATCCGGCGCGGCGACACCGGCAAGGCTTGCGGCGGCCCCCTGCCCGCCCTCGATACGTTCCTCGGCGGCATGGACGAGAAGAACTACGACCCCGACGCGTTCACCCGCGCCACGCTCGATCTCGCCTCGGCCGGCCGCGTCTACGACGCCGCCATCCTCCTCGCCCGCCAGCGCCAGCCGAGCCACTGCAACCCGAGCCTCCTCGGCGCCGCCCGCTCGATCGGCCGATCGAAGCTCCTCGGCCCGAGCTTGCGGGCCGACACGCTCAGCGTCGCCGTCAACTGCGCCCCCCTCGAAGACGCCGCGCTCGACGATCTCGCCGCGCTCGACGCGGACACGGCGGCCCTCGCCGATCGCAGCCGCAACCTCTCCGTGCTCGTCTTCGCGACCGAGCTCGGCCTCACCCGCGACCGATGGGATGTGCTGGCCAAGCTCGCGAGGAGCCCCACGTTCGTCTCGCGATGGGTCGACACCAGCCCGCAGGCATCGCTCTTCGCCCTCGTCCTCGCGCACGCCGTGGCGATCCTCGCGAAGGAGCCCACCCTCGCCGAGCCCGCTTCGCGCTCGTACGATCTCTTCTGCGTCACGCTCCCGCCCGCCGACAAGGCCGCCTGCGAGGCGATCCGGGCCCTCGGTCAGCCGGAGGGAGATCCCGAGGCCCAGGCCAAACGCGCGCGCGAGGCGGTCTCGGCCGCGCTGCAAAGGATCACGCAGAAGGCCCGGCGGTGATATCGTCCGCCCGCTTTTTGGCCCGCCCTGAGGAGACGCTCGCATGACCCAGGCCCAAGACAAACCCCGCCGCGAGGCGGGCATCCTCCTGCACCCGACCTCCCTGCCCGGCCCCTACGGCATGGGGGATCTCGGCGCCTCTGCGCGGCGCTTCCTCGACTGGCTGGCCCAGGCCGGGCTCGGCCTCTGGCAGGTCCTGCCCCTCAACCCGACCAGCAACAACTGCCCCTACGTCTGCTGGTCCGCCTTCGCCGGCAACCCGCTGCTCGTCGACCTCGTCCGGCTGCACGAGCTCGGCCTGCTCGACGCCGCGGACCTCGCGCACGACTTCACGCCCGCGAGCGTCGTCGACTTCGACGCCGTGCGCGCCTTCAAGGAGCCGCGCCTCGATCGCGCCGCCGAGCGCCTCCTCGCGCACCCCGAGCACCCGCTGCGCAAGCCGCTCGCCGCCTTCCGCGAGGCCGAGGCCTCGTGGCTGGAGGACGCCGCGCTCTTCTGGCTCCTCTCGCGCAAGAACGGCGGCAAGGCCTGGTGGGACTGGGAGCCCGCCCTGCGCGACCGCGAGCCCGCGGCGCTCGCCAAGGCCCGCGCCGAGTTCGCCAAGGAGATCGAGCGCGAGATCGCCATCCTGTTTTTCTTCGAGCACCAATGGTCGGAGCTCCGCGCCTACGCCCACGCCCGTGGCGTGCGGATCGTCGGCGACCTGCCGATCTACGTCGATCGCAACAGCGTCGACGTCTGGGCGCACCGAAGCCTCTTTCACCTCGACGAGCTCGGCACGCCGCAGACCGTGTCGGGCGTGCCGCCGGACTACTTCAGCGAGACCGGCCAGCTCTGGGGCAACCCGATCTACCGCTGGGATCGCATGGCCGAGGACGACTTCTCCTGGTGGCGCGCCCGCCTCCGCCGCGTCCTCGCGCACACGGACATCGCCCGCATCGATCATTTCCGCGCGTTCGCCGCGTACTGGGAGATCCCGTTCGGCGCCCCCGACGCGCGCGGCGGCCGCTGGGTGAAGGGCCCCGGGCTCGCGTTTTTCCAGGCGCTCGAGCGTCACGGCAAGATGCCGCTCGTCGCCGAGGATCTCGGCATGATCGACGAGGCCGTCCACGAGCTGCGCCGCGCCGCCGGCCTGCCTGGCATGCGCGTCCTTCAGTTCGCATTCGGCGGCGACGCGGACAACACGCACCTGCCCCACAACCACGAGCCAGACAACGTCGTCTACCCGGGCACCCACGACAACGACACCACCGTGGGCTTCTGGCACGCGACCGCGCCGCACGTGCGCCAGCACGTGCAGCGTTACCTCCGCGTGAGCGGCCAGGACATCGCGTGGGACTTCATCCTCGCGGCGTTCGCCTCCACCGCGAACACAGCGATCATCCCCATGCAGGACGTGCTCTCGCGCGGCAGCGAGGCGCGCATGAACAACCCCGCCACGACCCGCGACAACTGGCGCTTCCTCTTGCACGGCGACGTCTTCCGCCGCGAGACGGCCATGCGCCTGCGCGAGCTCGCCGATCTCTACGGACGCCTGACAACGCCGCCCGGAGCTGCCCGATGAGCGAGCAATACCGCCTCGCCTCTCCGCAGTGCCCGCTCTGCGCGGGCCTGCTGCAAGAACGCCCCACCCCCGGCGCCGTGGTCGACGTCTGCGCCGACTGCCACGCCGTGTGGATCGACTGGTTCGACGGCGACGTCTCCAGCGTCGCCTCGGCCGTCGAGGTCCGCCCGGCGGTCCCGCAGGCGCGCCCGGGGGCTCGCACCTGCCCGCGTTGCCGCGACACCCTCGCGCCCGAGCACCTGCGCGGCCACGGCCCCGAGATCCTGCGCTGCCCCGGCTGCGCGGGCGTCCTCATCCCCTCGACGATGCTCGCCGAGGTCGTGGCCCTCGGCCCGATCGAAGACACCTCGCCCCCCACGCCGGAAGAGGGCCTCTTCCGGCGCATGCTCAACGCCATCCGCGCCCTCGGAGCCTAGCGCTGGGGCTTTGCCCCAGGCCCCAGCAGGGGCTGTCCGCCCCTGCACCCGGACCAGCCAGGGGCTGGACCCGGGGTCGATGAACTGCGCGATGCGCAGTTCATCGAACAGGCCCGGTCAAGACCAGCAGCGGCGTTGCCAACCGAGACCGCCGCGCTGCGGGTTCGGCTGGCAACCTGGGTTCTTCGTGGGCCTGTTTGAAAAACTGCGCACCGCGCAGTTTTTCAACCCTCGGTCCAGGGCCGTGCCCTGGTCCGGGTCCAGGGGTGGACAACCCCTGGTCGGGTCCGGGGTGAAACCCCGGCGGCGCCACGCTGTGCCCCTCCCCTACTTCGGCGGCGGTTCGACAGGTGCGAACGTCGTCGAACCGGCGCCCCAGAACTGGAGGTTCGGGTTCCCTGGGATCGCGATCGGCGTCGACGTGACGCTGGTGCCGTTTGGGTTGAAGGTGAGTTCGAAGAGGAAGCCTGAGTTCGTGAAGCCGTAGACGCTGCCTGCCCAGAAGGCGATTCCGAAGACGTCCGAGTTTCCGACGGGGCCCCAGTTCTTCACGAGTGCGCCTGTCTTCGGGTTCACCTCGATCAGACAATCGTCGCAGCCGTTGCCCTTCACCGTCAGGTACGTCCCGCCGCCCTTCACCGACACGATGTCCCCGCTCGACGAGTAGCCGCCGCCGATCGAGCCGACGGTCGTCATCACGCCGGTGACCGTGTCGATGCGCACGTACGTCGCGTTCTCGTAGCCGACGAGCACCTCGTGGTTCGGATCGAGCGTCCCTGCCGGCACGAACGAGAGCGAGTTCGGGTAGCTCCCGCTCGCGATCTCCGTGCACTTTGCGGTCGTCTTGTCGATCCAGTAGAGCCCGTAGAAGCTTGTCCCGACGATCTTCGAGTCCTTGTCGATCGCGATGTCGATGACGTCGCCGCAGCCCTCGAAGTAGCCCACGACCGAGACTTCTTTCGTGTAGGGCTCGAGTTTGTAGAGCCGATCGGGGCTGTGCCCGAACACCTCCGCGGGCAGCTCCGGGTCGGGCGTCCCGCCGTCGGTGGGGAATTCGAACCCGCCCGCGCCGCCGTCCCCGCCTGCGCCCCCTGGACCTGCCGTTCCTCCCTGTCCGCCCGTGCCGCCCGTGCCGCCCGAGCCCCCTTGCCCTTGCCCTGCGTCGCCACCTTGCCCGCCCGTGAACGTGCCGTCCGTGCTCGCGGCCGAGCAACCGAGCATGAGCGCCGAAGCGGTGAACAAGGCGAACGAAGAAAAAAGGAAGAAGGCTCTTTGCATGGGCAAAACTCCGCGAATTCGTCGTCCTTCGCGGACGCCGATCCAGGAACGTAGGAGACCAGACCCCCTCCTGGGCGTCAAGCCGCGCCCCGGACACGATTTCCCGAAGGATTCTGGCCCGAAACGGCGGGAAGCGGCCGGGGTATTGTGGATGGCCTTGCAATCAGTAATGTGACGGAAACTCGGGATCACTCCCCTCGGTCTACGCCGGAGGCTTCAGACATGCTTCGCCGATCGCGACTCCTTTCTCTTTCTTTCCCCACGATCACGCTCGCCTTGCTCAGCGCCGTCGCTGGCTGCGGCGAGCCCACACCCGACACCACCGGCGGCGTCGCGCAGGGCGGCGCCGGCGGCACTGGAGGCACCGGTGGGATGGGCGGTGGTGGGATGGGCGGCGGCGGCACGGGTGGCCAGGGCGGCCAGGGCGGCGGTGGGATGGGCGGCACCGGCGGCATGTCCGGCTGCACCCTCGGCACCACGCAGCCCTGTTACGCCGGGCCCGACGGCACCCAGGGCGTCGGCCCCTGCAAGGCCGGCGTGCAGACGTGCGAGCCAAACGGTGAGTTTGGCGCGTGCGTCGATGAGGTCCTGCCCGCGGCCGAGACGTGCAACGGCGTCGACGACGACTGCGACGGCAACGTCGACAACGATCCGAGCTGCGTCTGCGTGCCGGGCGACATGATGGACTGCTACGACGGACCCCCCGGCACCGCCGGCACGGGCGTCTGCGTGGGGGGCAAGGCCACGTGCGCGGCCGACGGCCAGTCCTACGGCCCGTGCGTCGGGCAGGTCCTGCCCTCGGCCGAGACCTGCAACATGCAGGACGACGACTGCGACGGCGTCGTGGACGACGGCATCGGCTGCGCTTGCGCGCCGGGCACGAGCATCAACTGCTACACCGGCCCCGACAACACGAACGGCGTCGGGCTCTGCAAGGGCGGCAGCCAGACCTGCCTCGCGGATGGAACGGGCTACGGCGCCTGCATGGGCGAGGTCCTGCCCTCGCTCGACAACTGCGCCTCCCCGGCGGACGAGGACTGCAGCGGCGCGGCGCTCGCTTGCACGGGCGACCACGTCGTGAGCAAGCAGTTTGGCGGCGCCTCGAACCAGGTCGGCATGGACGTCGCGGTCGACGCCCAGGGCAACGTTTACACGATCGGCCACTTCGAGGGCTCGATCAACATGGGCGGCGCCATCGGCACGCTCACGAGCGCGGGCAGCACCGACGTCCTCGTCGCGAAGTACGACCCCATGGGCAACGTCCTCTGGGCGAAGCAGTACGGCAACACGGCGGCCCAGGTCGGCAACGGCATCGCGGTCGACGGCGCGGGCAACGTGTACGTCACCGGCTCGTTCCAGGGCTCGATCAACTTCGGCATGGGCGCCATGACGAGCGCGGGCGGCGACGATCTCTACGTCGCCAAGCTCGACACGGACGGCACCTTCCTCTGGCAGCGGAGCCTCGGCAACACCGTGACCCAGCAGGGCATGGACATCGCGGTCGACGCGACGGGCGCGGCCTACGTGACCGGCCAGTTCTCGGGCGACATCACCTTCGCCGGGCAAATCCAAAACGTGGCGGGGCTCGACGCGATGCTCCTCAAGTACTCGAGCACCGGCGGCGCGCTATGGGGCAAGGGTTTTGGCGGCACGGGCACGCAGTTCGGCTACGAAGTCTCCGTGACCCCCGCGGGTCAGGTCACGTTCGTCGGCGCCTTCCAGAACACCATCAGCTTCGTCGGCAACACGCTCACGAGCGCGGGCGACTATGACATCGTGGTGGCTCGGTTCGACGCCGCCGGCACGCATCTGTGGAGCAAGGGCTACGGCGACGCCGCGAACCAGCGCGCGTTCGCCGTGGCCACGGATCCCACGGACGGCTCCGTCGTGCTCACGGGCGAGTATGCCGGCTCGTTCTCGTTCGACGGCGGCATCACCACGCTCACGTGCGCGGACGGCACGGACAACGTCGACGGGTACATCGCCAAGCTCGACATCATGGGTAACCACGTCTGGAGCAAGTCGTTCGGCAACCTGACCGCGCAGCGCGGTCAGGGCCTCGCGATCGACGTCTTTGGCAACATCGTGATCACCGGCGAGTTCTTCAACCAGGTCAACCTCGGCGGCGGCGCGGTCGTCAGCGCGGGCGGGCGTGACGTCTTCGTCGGCAAGCTCAACCCGAGCGGCGCGCAGCTTTGGCTCGACCGGTACGGCAGCGGCATGCTGACGAACCAGTCGGGCGAGTCCGTCGCGATCGACCCGCAGACGAACACGTGGGTGACGGGCACCTTCGAAAACATCATCGACTTCGGCGGCGGCCCCTTCACGTCTGCCGGCGCGACCGACATGTTCCTCGCGAAGCTCGCTCCCTGAGGATCCTCCTGGGGGCTCGCCCGAACGAGCCCCCTTCGTTCCACGCTTGGGGCTACGCTCGGGCGAGCCGAGCTACGCCCAAACCCCCGAGACCATGCACCCTCTTCACGATATTCACGTCGTCCCTTCCTCCATCGCAGAGTTCGTCCCTGCGGTCGTCGAGATCCCCCGTGGATCCAAGCTCAAGTACGAGCTCGACAAGCGCACCGGGCTGCTCATGCTCGACCGTGTCCTCTACTCGTCGGTCCACTACCCTGCGAATTACGGGTTCATCCCGCAGACGCACGCGGGCGACGGGGATGCCCTCGACATCCTCGTGCTCATGCAGGAGCCCGTGCATCCCCTAACCATCGTGCGCGCCCGGCCCGTCGGCGGGTTTCGCATGCGGGACGACAAGGGCGTCGACGACAAGATCATCGCGGTGGCGATCGATGATCCTGCGTATGCCCATTACGAGGAGGCGACGGAGCTGCCGTCGCACGTCCTCGCCGAGATCCGGCGATTCTTTCAGGACTACAAGATCCTCGAAGGCAAGATCAGCGAGGTCGACGATCTCTACGATCGCAAGCGCGCCCTCGACGTGATCGCCGAGTCGATCGCGACCTATCGGAAGGACGCGGCCTGGGGCAAACCCTGACAGGACGCTGCGCGGAGGCGCGGAGCTGGGGCTTTGCCCCAGGCCCCACCCGGGGCTGTCCGCCCCGGGACCCGGACCAGCCAGGGGCTGGACCCAAGCTCGATGAACTGCGCGATGCGCAGTTCATCGAACAGGCCCGGGTCAAGACCAGCAGCAGCGTTGCCAACCGAGACAGCCGCGCTGTGGGTTCTGCTGGCGCCCCGGCTTGTTCGTCGGCCTGTTTGAAAAACTGCGCGGAGCGCAGTTTTTCAACCCTGGGTCCAGCGCCTCGCTGGTCCGGGGTCGAGGGGGCGGACAGCCCCCCGCGGGGACCGGGGCAGAGCCCCGGCGCCCACCTTGTCTCCTCGAACCCTCCACCCTACCTCCTCGGGCGCCACGGAACGTTCGGCGCCCTTCGGGCGTCCATCCATCGAGGCCGAGGTCATGATGGAGATCATTCTCGTTGTGGGGTCCCTGCTCCTGCCGTCGCTGCTGTACGTGGGAGGCCGTGTCGCGGGGCGTGATGTGTGGGGGCTCGTCCTTTCGCGGTACGAGAAGCGCGGCGGCAGCGCCTACCGCGCCGCCGAGGTGCCGGTCTGGGTGCCTGGCAAGACGCCGTGGTCGGTCAAGCTCGCCGCGATTACGAGCTTCCTGCTCGGGCAGATGGTCATCCCGGGGGCGCTCGCGGCGCTCGTGGGGCTCGTCATCAGCCTGGAGATGCTCGGCAGGCCTATCGAGGCCATGGAGCCCGCCATCCTCATTCTCACGCTCTCGGCGCCGAGTGGCCTGTACGTCGCCGGGTCGTTGCTCGGGCTCGGCATCCTCATGCTCCGCCGCGGCCCGGACGCCGCTGCGCGGGCCCGCTGGGTCGGCCGCTGGTCGGCCCTCCACAACGTCCTCTTGGTCGCGGCGCTCCTCGTCTTGTGTGGCCCGAAGCGCGACATCGTGCCGATCGTCGCGTATGCATTCGTCTCGCTCGTGCACGCGGCGCTCCTCTTCGCCGCGGCCCGGGCGCTCGATGCGCACGATGAGGCGCAGGCCGGGGAAAACCTGCCCGCGCCGGGCGAGACGGCTCCAGCGGCTGCCGGTTAAAGCTCGATCCCTGCCGTCCCCTCCGGCAGGAGGGAAAAGCGCAGCGAATCCGATCCCTGCACCGCCATCGCCACGCCTCCCCCGATGAACGGCACGAGCCGTTTGGCGATCTCGAACGAAACGAGCACGCGCGCCTTGTACAGCTCGTCGTGTGTCGTGAGCGGCACGCCCTCCGCGAAGAGCCGGTTTCCCGCGAGATCCCCGGCCACCGCGAATCCCTCGGCGATCGGCACGCGCGCGCCCAGCGTGAGCCCTGCCGTGAACGCAGGTTGCCGTTTCCCGTCGGGGAGCGGCCGGTTGTGGAGGCCGATCCCGAGGATCGAATACGCATACGCGCTCGCGAACTTCACGCCGAGGTTCGCGAAGATCGAATTCGACCCCCAGATCACGGGGTGGACGCCGCCGCGCCGCGGAATCGGCAGGAGCCCGAGCGACTCGCCTTCGAGCTTGTCGGTGATGTTCAGGACCCCCACCTGCACGCCTTTGATCCGGCGCGCTACGTTGATGAGCCCGATTTGCACGCCGCGCACCTCGGCCGAGACGTTCACGATTCCGAGCTGCAGGCCGTCGACGCGCCCGATGTTCGTCCCGCCCGCCATTTGCAGCCCGCGGACCTTTCCGCGGGCGACTGAAACGAGCCCGCCGACGAGGACCCCGTCGACATCGGCGTACACGTAACTCGCCATGCCTGCGAGCGCGAGGCCGGTCATCCGCCCGCTCGTCCACCCCATGAGCCCGGCGATTTGCGCGCCTGCGAAATCGCCTCGTGCAATGGAAAAGATGCCATCGAGCTCGAGCCCCTCGGCGCGTCCATCGACGACGTGCGCGAGCCCGATCTGCGCGCCCCGCATATCGTACCCGACCCAGCCCACGGGCCCGATCTGCAACCCGCCGAGATAACCGATCCGGCCGAGCACGAGGGCCAGGTCGAGGTGGGTAAAGATGTCCGGCGCGCCGGCATTCGTGGCGATCGGATACATGAACCCGACGTTGACGGGTTGATACCGGACGCTCGAAGGCGATGGCGGGGGCGGCTCTTCGAGGACGAGGGGCGGAGGATACGCCGGGTCGGGGAGCGGCGCGGGCGCGGGCGCGGGAATGGCGACGGGAGCGGCTTCCTCAGCGGCCGCGGCGGCGGTGGGCAGGCCGAGGGCGAATGCGACGGCCGCGGCGAGCATTCTCCTTGCGGGAGTGGTGGGATCGGGACGCGGCGTCATGGCGCGGGATGGAGCGTAGCCGGTTTCGAGCGCGTCGCGAAGGGGGATGCGGAGAGGCCGATCGCTTCTCGTGCCAGGACGTCCCGTGTTACTTCTATCGGGTGATGCGAAACCTCTGGCACGGAGCGCTCTTTTCTTTGTTGCTCGTCGCGTGTGACCCCGCCGGTCACCTTCGGGTGGTCGTGGTGCAGGGCGGCGCGGGGCCCGATCGGGAGCCCATCGCGGATGCTTCGGTATGGCTCGACTGTCCGATCGGCGAAAGAACGAAGCTTCAGCCGATGCGAGCCGCAGGGCAGTTCTACGGCATCCAGATCCCAGCCGTGGATCTCGACTGCGTCGTGACCATCGAGACGCCCGACGGCGGAGGCGGTCGGTATCGCGTGCGGGATCTTTGCATCGACGAGCCGCTGCGCGAAGGCTACGGCTGCAGGGACGCGTTTCTCTACGTCGCCATTGCGCATGGCCCCGGGAGCTAGGGTGTAGCATCGGGGGTCATGAAGAATTCATGGGGGTGGTGGCTCGTCGCGGGCGTCGTGTTCGTTTCGGCGTGCAGGCATGCTCGCCGGGCTTGTCGGCAACGGCTGGGGGCTTCTTCGTCGACATGGTAGCCGGGCTTGTCGGCCAGGTAGCCGGGCTTGTCGGCCCGACGGGGGAAGATCAGTTGCCGCTCGCTCCCCTTCACTGCGCCCACGCCAGCCGGGCGGCAAACAGTCGTTCGATCCGCGTGGAGCAAGATTCCGACGATCGCCACGCGAGGAGCGTGCTACGTCCCCGCGCGAAATTTGTCCTAGGTGTTACCCCGGAGACTCCATGCGACTGCATTGCAGATACAATATGAAAAATGCATCAATGATCGTGCCGGTTCTCGCCTGCGCCCTCGCTGCTTGCGGTGGTGAGCAGGCGGGTGATGGAATCGAATCCATCGGCGTGAACCAGGAGGCGCTCAACCAGAGCAGCATCACCGTCACCGTGGACTCGAGCATGACCAGCAAAGAGCGGTGCCGCGTGCCTTCCTCGATGTTCGACAGCCTGCACGCCAATACCTATCAGCCGCCTAGTTACGATACGACCAAGTTTCATAGAGGAGAGCAGCTTCTCATCAAGCGCGGCACTACGCTCCGAGGCCTCTGTACCGTGGACGGCGTGGCGAGCTCCACTAGCGACATCCAGGTGAGCCAGACCCTCTTCACCAACCGGGTCGCGCTCGCCGGCGAGACGACCTCGGCCACGGGCGTCACGGTGTCGAACGAGTACGCGTCAGGGGTCGTGCCCGCGATCGCGGAGCCGGCGACGACCCTCTCGGCGGTGAAGAACAGCTCGTCGAACAAGGTCCGAGAGTTCCTGTCACGCGACGCGAACACGAAAGTGGTCTACACGGCGCCCCATCCCTTCGAGGACTACACCTTCGACCAGGTGGAGGGCATCTACAACCACAACCCGACGCGAAATGGCGCCTGGGTGGTGGGCATCAACAGCAACGATTTCAGCGCAGACGCCAAGTTCCACATCACCTCGGCCGACATCAGCTGGCGCAGCTTCCCCTTGCTCGAAGGCTTCGTGGCGAACCCGGTCAATTACTCGGTGTCGTTCCACCGACATGCGTGCCCGGGCGTGGACATCCAGGTCGGCGGCAGTATCTCCTCCTACTTCCGGCAGGGCGTCGCGGAGATCCTCAGCGAGTACTTGCAAGGGGAAGGGCTCGACATCGCGTGGTCCAACACGAGTGGATGCGATCTCGATGGCAGCAACCAGTTTAATTACGTCAATTGGCTCGGGTTGAACGGCGGCGTCCAGATCGAGCAGAGCCCTGCCGTGCTCGACAACACGACGCGGCGCGAGAAGGCGAGGGACGCCGTCCGCTCGGTCTACGACTGCTTGCTGGACCCCGCCGACGATTCCGACGTACACGATCCAATAAGTGGCTATCAGACCGTCGTCTACGCCACGGACGGCGACTATGCGACCGACGGCGAATGCCCCCGTTTCATCGGTGACATCGAGGTTCCGTCGACCCCCTTGAACCGCCGGAAAGAGGTGATCACCGCGGTGTGGAGCTGCGAGGTTGGCGACACGGCGCACGTCGACATCTACCTCATACCCAGCTACGGCTACGCGTTCCGCGTCGGGGGAGGCATGATTGAGCACGTGTTGACCTCGGATATGAACTGCGACTCCGTGAAGGTTACCACGGGCCCCACTCCCTGGATCGAACCCGAAATCTACGGCGGCGCCACGTACCGCGCCGTCATCCGCGCGAACAGCAGCACCGGCCAGCCGAAGGGCGCCGTGTTCGCCATTCAATGGTGATTCTCGCCGCCCGGTGGCTCCTGGGGCGCCCCCCGTCGTAGTGACGTGCGCCCCCGGGGCTCCGGGGCCGTGGGGGTCGTCCCCTGCTCTTCCTTATGTTTCGACCGGCCCGATGGTTCACCAGAAGGCGCATGTCCCGTTCTGGCGGCGGCCAACGCGGCAAGTGGCTTGCCGACGGCAGCATGCGTAGCGCGCGCGGCATCGGTCGATGCCTCTCCCTCCGGGATCAGCGCGAGCAGCTTCCCGGCAGCGTTGTGCGCGATGCCTGCGGCCTCCACGTCGCCCGCGGCTGCGGCCGTGATCTCCCCCTGCACGATCTGCGAGGACGACAAGATTCGTGCGCAATGCAAGCCCCCGCCGCCCGAGGTCTGAGCATGGGTCGCATCGCAAGCCGCCGCGCCGGGGCGCTGCCCCGGGCCCCGCGGGGATCCAGAACCCAGCGCACGATCAAGCTCATTGGATGCAAGGAAACCGCGACGTATACGTGCGACGTGAAGAAGGGCGCGCGCACCGAGATCGAATGCAAGCCCAAGGGGTGACGCCGACGACGACGCGCGCCGGGTCGTGGGCGCTCGCCCCCGAGGGGATTTGACCCGGCGCGCGCCTCAAGGGCAATCGCGGATCAGGGGGTACTTGTAGAAAAACGGCGCGGTTGCGTGGAACGGCTGCCAGCCGCTCGCCAGGGCCCCCGCAATCATCTCGCGGACCATCGCCGGCGTCACGGCCGTCTGATGCGGGCTCAACCAATTGTCCGGTCGGCTGACCACGAGGTCGACCATGAGCACGCTTCCGGAGACGGCGTCGCGCGGCTGAATGGCGAGCGTCATCGACGTTTGGAAGGCCGCTTGATTGTACGTCGGCTTCTTCCGAATTCGGAAGGCATCGTCCGTGTCGCCCACGCGAACGACCCTGCGGCCTTTCCTGGGAATTGTCATGGTGTCCTGTGTAGGGCTTTGCCTGCCCCGCGGCACGCGTTTTCCGGTTGTCGGCGACTTCTTCCGCGGCTCGGTGGCCATGAAGTCCAAGATCGAAGGCATGGTCGCCGGGCTCGTCGGCAACGGCTGGGGGCTTGGTCGACAGGGTCGCCGGGCTCGTCGGCAACGACTGGGGGCTTGGTCGACATGGTCGCCGGGCTTGTCGGCAACGGCTGGGGGCTCCGTCGACATGGTCGCCGGGCTTGTCGGGTAGTGGCCGGATATCCGTGAAAGTGGCTGGATGACGATCCGGCGTGCGCGGCGTGATCTACGCTTGTGCAAGACGTCGCCCCGATGGCGCAGACACACCACCGGGGCGACTTGACGCAACCACGCTCACACGAGGTCACGCCCATGCACGATCTGTCATGGCCCGGCTCATACGGCCAAGAGAACGATCCGCCCTGCCCGCCCGCCGAACCTGAGACGCCGCGCCGTCGCAAGTCGGGCGCGCTCATGCTCTCCGAGGGCGAAGCGCGCCACGTCCGCGTCGCCGTGCGGAAGCTCCGCCGCGCGTTCGGGAGCTTCCGCGCGCTCTCCGCCATGACGGGGATCCCGGCGAGCGCGCTCCGCCGTGCCGCGAACCCGAAAAGCTCGCCCACGGGCACGCTCGCGATCCGCATCGCCGCCGCCGCTGGCGTCGCGGTCGAGGTGCTTCTCGGCGGCAAGCTCGTCGTGACCACGCCCGTCATCGGGAGGGCGGCATGAAGCGCTCCCGCGTGAGGGAACGTGAGCGCCTTCGGGCGCCCGTCGAGACGACCGACCCGGTCGCGCTGGCGGCCTACGCGGGCGGGCTGCGCCCCGTCGTCGCGAGCCTTCGGACGCTCGTCGAAGATGCGACCGCAGCGCCGTCGCAACGCGTCCACGCGCGCTCCTACCTGCGTCGGGAGATCCTCCGCGGCATCCGCGAGCTGGAAGCCCGGATCGACGCCGCTGCGATTGTCCCACAGCACTCTTCCGCCACCATTTAGCCTCATCCCGAAAAGCGCACGATCGTGCGCTTTTCGAACTTCCCTCTTCAAAACGGACGTGCTTTCCATGGCCCTACCACGTACCCGGAGTGGTTCCGGTCACATGGCACGGCTTGCCTTCGGACAAGCCGAGGACTGCGAAGTAGAAGGGCGAGCCGCGGAGCTTCGCCCCGTCATGCTCGCCCGTCATCCCGTGGCAAGGATGTCGGTGACCATGTCAGGGCGGCGGTCCTGAGTCAAGGGGCCGGATATCTGCGCGCTTGCCCATGAGGACAACGCATGGGTTTCGACGATTTGAAGCGCAATTATCAGGCCGCAGCCGACGCGGCACACGCCGCTGCAGAAAAGCAAGAGGCTCAAGTAAAAACGAAGAAAGAGGCCGACGAAGCGGAGCGCAAAGCCTGGCCAGCCGCCTTGGAAGCGGCCATGCCTGTGATCAACGCAGTGGCAGAGGAGGCGGCAAAGACGATAAAAGGGTTCCACATCGCTCCAAGGCAGGTGCCGACGCTCGAAAGGAATGCGCCGTTTCAACACGGCAGACCGAACGACAAGCACCATTACAATGAAGCCCATGGTGCGTCGTGAGGAGATCGACCAAACGGCCGGGACACCGGTTCGAGGGTCGGTCTTGCGCTGCACGTCTCCAACGGGTGAGAGTCCCGTCCGGGTAAGCGCCGGAGCGCCCGGTAGCAGGCC
>NZ_SSMQ01000096.1 GCF_005144585.1 Polyangium fumosum
AGGCCCCAGCAGGGGCTGTCCGCCCCTGCACCCGGACCAGCCAGGGGCTGGACCCAAGCTCGATGAACTGCGCGATGCGCAGTTCATCGAACAGGCCCGGTCAAGACCAGCAGCGGCGTTGCCAACCGAGACCGCCGCGCTGCGGGTTCTCCTGGCGACCTGGCCTCTTCGTCGGCCTGTTTGAAAAACTGCGCGGAGCGCAGTTTTTCAACCCTGGGTCCAGCCCCTGGCTGGTCCGGGGTCGAGGGGGCGGACAGCCCCTCGCGGGGTCCGGGGCAGCGCCCCGGCGCGACGCTTCCCATCTCTGAGGAGACCCATGCTCGGCTCAGGGCGCTTCGTTTGTCCCGGCCGCCTCGTCCTCGCCCGTGCCTTCGCTTGGCTTTTCGCCCCTCAGGAAGAACGACTCCACGAAGTCCCGTTGCCCCGGAAAAAGCGCGCCGAGCGAGCGGTGAATGCGCTCGAGCTCCAATCGCAATCGGCCCTTCGCGACGAGCTCCTCGGAGCGCTCCTTCGACCAGCCCATCTGCGCGCTGTCGTTCGTGTGGATCGCATGCTGCGCGCGATCGGCGGCGTCCTTCAACTTGCCCACGAGGACCGCGCGCTCGCCGAAGTCTTCGCCGGCTTCGAGGCGCCCGGCCGCCTCGTTCGCGAGCTTCGGGCGCTTGTCGATCGGCGCGCGCGAAAAACCCGTGAGCAGGCCGGGGAGGAAGGAGAGGACGGCGGGGTGCTTTTTCGAGCCTGCACCGAGGCGAATCGTGACGAGCGCGAGCGCCTCGTCGATTCTGCGCTTGAGCAGGACGAGCGTCGCATTTTGCTTGGCCTGCGCGGAGGGGCGGCCGAAGAGCTGGGCCTCCTGCGTGTCGCGCGCTTCCTTCAGGAGGGCGTCGAGGTGGGTCTTGAGGGAGACGGAGAGCTTCTCGATCTCGGCCCGCTCGGTGGGCTTGAGGTCCGGAAACTCCGCCCAGGCGCAGAGGGAAGACCACGAGAAGGATGCAAAGACGAGGTGAACCCAGGAGGAAGCTGTCTCGTTGGGCAGGCGCATGGGGAGAAGGCTCCGGGAAGGTTTTCGGGACTCCTGAGGAGACGGGGAGGAAGCTAACGAGAGTGGGAAGCGGGTGTCAAGGCAGACAAGAGGCGGTAGACCGTGCGTTGCAGGAGGGTCAGGGAGGCGTGGAGGAAGGGTCGTGAAGGGCCCGGGGATGTGCAGGGAGGGCGCGAGGAGACGCGCGGCGGCCTGCGGAGGGGATCGCTGGACCGAAGCGTTGACGGCGTTCGAGGGAGCTGGTCGCATCCGGCGATGACGTGCCCGCGCGTACGAACCATGCTCTCGTTGGGGCTCCTCGGTTGCGCGACGTTGTCGCTCGTGCCGCTCGGCTGTGGGGCCAAGATCACCTATCCGGCGGCGAGCGAGGGCCCGCGTGTGCCGGATGCCACCGCGGAGCGGCTGCGCGCGTGTGTGGATGAGTTCGGTGGTGATCTTGACCGGGGGTACTACACGTTCGACTACAAGGTGCTGGCCGACCCAGAGGGCCGCGTGGTCGATGTGGCGTCGAAGGGCGTGCCCCATGCGGATCTCGCTGGGTGTACGCGGATCGCGCTGCGAGGCATGACGGTGCCAGAGGGTCTCCTGAAGCTGCGGCTGGCCGAGCCGATCGCCCGGACGAACGGGCAGACGATGCCGGAGCGTGCGCTGGTGGGTGAGGTTGTGATCGTGACCGTGACGACCGTAACGATCGTCTTCGTCGACCTCCTCATCGAAGCGGGCGTGGCGACGATGGTGTTTGCCGTCACCCTGGAGATTGCCAAGGATATTGCGGAGGCGATTCAGAAGAAGCCGAGGTGGAAGGAGCTATGCGATGAAGAACTGAACGATTGTCTGGACTCGCCAAAGCAGAGCATACCGGGGTCCGTCGAGGGTTCATCGTTATGCCTCTGGTGCCGCGAGAAATGCACGAGCAAGGGTTGGCCAGAAGCAGTCAAAAAAGACGGGAAGCTTCTGCCTTGTATTTTCAACAAGCAACGGCAGCACCAATGACCACGGAAGAAGAACGAGTCGACCAAATCTTCTCTGAATTCGCGAAAGAGGGTGACGCCCTCTTTTTAAAATCGACAGATTGGACACGGAGCTTTGCCGAGGTGGTTGAAGACTATCGCCGGGCCGAGGTGAAGTACGTGGCGCGGATGGGCGACAGCGCATCCGGCGTACTGGAGATAAATCGACGCATCGCCGAATGGATTCTATGGGCAGCGCAGCGCCGTCACCCCCCCTTCGAGGTCTGCCGCGAGGCGTGGAACGATTTGGTTCGGGTCGGCTTCACGGACATTGAACGAGAATGCACGATGACAGGGTTTTATGCGGACTGCTGCGCGTACGACGAGAAGCCCGAGGTGGGGCTGGCCGTGCTCGAGCGCCTCCTCGCGGAGATCGAGCGACGGCTCGAAGAACGCAGGTCGACGCAGAGCCCCACGGAGTTTTACGAAGAGGAACTCGAAAAGCTGGGGGACCTCCGGGACGAGCTCGAAGCCCAGCGAAGGGGTCATATCAGCCCAGGACGAATCACGCGGCGTATGGACGAGGCGTACCAGCCGACCCCGGAAGAGGAGAAAGTCGACAAGCTCGACGACGCGTTCTGGGAAGCGCGGCGCCCTATCTTCAAAACCTTTGCAAGATCGCCGGATCGGAGCTTCGCCGACGTCGCCGCCGACTACCGACGGGTGGAGGCGGATATCGTGGCGCGCGCAGGCGAAGGCGAGGCCTACAAGGCCTTCGTGCTCGAAGTGAGGCAGCGCATTGCCGAAGATATTCTCTCGGCAGCCCATAGGCTCAAACAACCCTTCGAGGTCTGCCGGGAGGCCTGGAACGAGCTGGTTCGCCTAAGCTTCAGGCGCATCTGGGAACAATGCAAAATGACACGCATGTACGCGGAGTCCTGCGGGGATAACCAGAAGCCCGAGGAGGGCCTCGCCGTACTCGAACCGCTGCTCGCGGAGCTCGAGCGGCGGCTCGAAGCCGAGCTCGCGCGACGGAGCGAGGCGCGCGCGAAAGGCGAAGCACCCACGAAAGAGGAGTCGCCGCCGAGGTATTACCGAGAAGAGCTCAAGTCCCTCGGCGAGCTCCGGGACAAGCTCGAAGCCCAACGCAAGGGCCCGTGAGCACGCGCCGCGCGTGGACGACGCGACCGTGGGCTTGACGTCTCGCGGAGGTTTGTCGTACCGTCGCCCCACGATGCTTGGAAAAACCGTCCCTCTCCCGACCGAGCTGCTCGCACATTATGACCGCCTCGCGGAACACGAGAACGAGGCGCGGGAGCGCGCCGGCCTGGGCCCGATCACCGGGCTCGATCTCCTCCACGTCGTCGCGGCGCGTTTCGCTGGGCTCCCGACGCCGCATGACGTCGACCTCGACGCGGTTCGTGCGCGGGAGGGGTTGTCCGCGGATATGTGGACCCCGCCGAACCCGCCGGTCGGGAAGCCCCCCACGTGAGCCTTGCTCTGGCGTCCGCAGTTTTGCACGGGGTGGCTTGCGTGTTCTGCGTCGTGTACGCGTATGCCCGGCGAGCCTCCCCGGAGCGACAAGCGGCGTACGTCCTCGCTTTGGTTTGGTGTACGTGGTTCGGGCTGTCCGTTCTGCACGATTTCATCGTGCGCGCGATCCCGTCGCCCGAGCTCGAACCTGTCTTGAGCCGCAAAACGCTCGTCCTCCTGAACGTAGAACGCTCCATCTATCTCGCGTGGCCCGCTGGGATCCTCGCGTGGGTTCGCTGGACGTTCCGACGTAGCAATCCCTGGCCGTTCGTGCTCGCGTGGTTTGCAGCATCGGTCCTCCCCATCGTCGTTCACCCGGCGCTCAAAGGTCGCGCATGGTTTCCGTACGCCGGAGCCATTCACCTCGCCGCGCTCGCCGGTGAGATCACCGCTTTCGCGTCGTGGGCTCGCCTTCGTGAGCCGCCGCGTCCATGGCATTCGGTCGCGATCGTCGCGATCCCGATATGCGCTTTTCCTGCGATTCCGTTCTTCGCTTCCGACGAGGCCCGGACGGGGTACCTCCTGTGGGTGCTCCGCGGGCTCGTCGCCCTTCATTTGGCATGTATCGCTGTTCTCGGAGGGGATTTATGGAATCAACGCTCACGTGGATCTTCGCGCTCGTGATGACGAGCTTGGCCCTCGCAGTGCCGATCTTTTTGCAGCGACGCGCGGACGCAAAAATCCGCGCGCTCATGGACGACCGCTCCCGCATCCTCGACCGGGAACGCGAGCTCGCCTCTCGCTTCCTGGCCGAACAAGAGGCGCATGCAGCGGCGCGCGCGCAGCTCGCCGCAAACGAGGAAGACCGAGGGCAGCTCCTCGCAGAGCTCGATCACCGGCATCGTCGCATCGCGGATGCGCTCACGCGGATCGCCTCGGCCGTCGAGCACCAGGAGAGCGAACTCGAACGTTATGCCCAAGCAGGCGCGGAGAGCATCCTCTCCCGGTTCCCGGACCTGCCCAACCACCCGGAGCGCGGGCTCGGCGGGACGCTCGGCGCCCTCATGACGGTGCAGAGTTATTGCAATGCGGCTCTCTTGCGGCAAATCCGCCACGCCGAAGAGACGATGACCGAAGAGGAGCTTTTGGTGAACGTGATCCCATTCGCTCCCGGATCGGGGAGGCGCGCGGCAGCGGAGAGCGACGCGCCGGCCTCCGGGCCGCCGAGCTCCCCGACCGCGGGATCACTCCCCGCGTTCACGCCCCCGGTGTCGACCCCCGCGAGCGCCTGAAACGGCCGAGAAGCACGAGCGCAACGAGCCCGAGGGACGCCGCAATCCCCGGGGATTCGTCTGGTCCGCCGAGTCGGCACGAGCATCCCTCCCCTGCCCCGGGATCCCGTCCGCCGCCGCTTCCGCTCCCGCTTCCGCCGCCGCTCCCGCCTCCGCTTCCGCTTCCGCTTCCGCCTCCGAAATCGATCACGACCTCCGCCTTCGAGACGACGAAGGGCGGCGACGCGCCCTCGGATTCATAGATCGCGAGCAATTCCTGCCCGCTCGAATCCGTGACGTTCGCCGCTGCCAGGTGCTCGACGTATTTCCGTGTGATCGGCTGATAAAGAACCCGCGCGAACAGGGTCGTTTCTCCCGTCAACCCCGCCGGCGCAGCCACCGTGAACGTCGCCTCGTCCCAGGAGCGCACGCCTCCCGCGCCGTCCCCATACGCGATCTCCCCCGTCGGTCGCGTCGTGGTCGTCGGGACGAACCCCTTCGGCGGAATCCGTGTATCCGAGAGGATCATGTCGTGCCGCGCGAGATCCTCCCCCGGCTCGGCCGCGGTTCCATTCCACCGGCCATGCTGCGCGCGGTACACGTGCGTCGGCGGAGACGCCTCGATCTCGCCTTTCGCCCCATCGTACCCGCCGAGCAAGGACGTCTCCTCGCCGGCCCTATCGACGAGCGAAAGCGCAATCCACGCGCGGCGGCCTTCGGCATACCCCGTCGGGAACTTGTGGCCGCTCAGGTTCTCCACGCGCACCGTGACGGAGAACGGCTCGCCAGGCGCGGACGAGGCAGGCGCGCTCGTGATTTCGATCTTCGCCGCCATGGAGAGCGTCTCCTCCGTGCGCGCGAGGGCCAACGCGAACGCGTCCGGGAACGCCGCGGCGCGCGCGGGGTCCTTCGCCATGACGGCGCGAATGCCGAAGAGATTTCCGCCGGCGAACACGTGATCCCGTGGATCGTTGCGGAGCGGCGCGACGGGCACGGTCGCGACGGGGAATTCGCCTGTCTTCCGGCGGGTATGGCAATCGACGCAGCTTTGCCCGCCCGGCTGGGCGTACGCGCTCTGCGCCCATTCTTCGTAGGTGGTGTCGAGCGGGAACGCGAGCGCCGTCTCGGCGCCGTCCGCGTCGCGCAGCCGCCGCCCTGGGTTCGTCACCTGGTGGCATTGACCGCAAAACGCGGAGCTCGAAAGCGCGCCGTCGGCAGCCGTCCCGTGGACCTGCGCCACGCTGTCGGCATGAGGGCCGCGTTTGTCGAGGGTATCGTCGTAGACGATCTGCGCGTCCCCCCGATGGTACGGCGCCTCGGGCGGGCCCGAGGTCACGGCGCGATGGCAGGTGTCGCAGCCGACGCCTTGCATGTCGACGGCGTCGAACGCGCTCCCGTCGGGCGGGGTCGCGTGTCCGCGGACAAACGCGATTGGGGAATGGCAACGCAAGCAAAACGTGCCCACGCCGGGTTCGTCCTGGTTCGCGATCGAAAGCGCCGCGCGAAAGACGGGATCCCGCGCAGCATTGCCCATCATGGTCCCGGCCCACCCGTCGTGCGGGAGGTAGCTGCGGTCGCCGTCGTGGCCGCCGCCGTGGCATAACGCGCAGCCGTCGGCCCCTTCGAACTGGCTGCCCTGGCCGAGTTCTCCGGGCTTCGTGCCCGCAAGGTCCTCGAAGCCAGCGGACGCGGAGGCGGGCAGCACGAGGGGCGTGAGGGCGGCAAACGCGACACGGGCGAGCCCTCGAAGGTCCGGCATGCCCGCTTTGTAGCACGGGTACGGCTTGTGATAACGTCGGCCATCATGCCTCGCCCCCGCTCCACCTCGTATGTCTTGTTGTCCCTTTTCACGCTCGCCGCATCGATCGTCGGGGTCGCGACCACGGAGGCCGGGTGCGCCAGCGCGACGCCGTGCGAGATCAACAGCGACTGCATCGAGGGTGCGTGCGTCGACGGCGAGTGCAAGCGCGAGTGCGCCGACTCCGAGCGCGACTGCAAGGCTGGATTCCGGTGTTATGCCGGCCAGTGTTTGCCCGACGAGGGCCAGGGCGGCGGCGGGCCCGGCTCCGGCGGCATGGGCGGTGCAGGCGGCCTCGGGGGAATGGGCGGCGCGTCGAGCTCGAGCGCGTCGTCGAGCAGCAGCGCTTCATCGAGCAGCAGCGCTTCATCGAGCAGCAGTTCCTCGTCGAGCAGCGCTTCGAGCGGCTCCGGGGGCGGCGGCGGCGCGACGAAAGGCGAGCTCGATCTGTGCGCGGCCGACGGAGAATGCGAAGCAGGGCTCACGTGCGAGCCGATGTGGAAAAACGGGCCGAAGCGCTGCACGCGCGCCTGCATCGCGGACGGCGGCTGCCCGAGCGGGATGCGCTGCAGCGCGGTGGGCTCCGAGAAATACTGCACGGCGAGCGACGTCGGAAAGACGTGCGCGAATGCCTCGGCCTGCAATTTCGGCTGCCTCGAAGGTCCAGGGTATTGCACGGTGGCTTGCGCCACGGGCTCGGAATGCCCGAACGGCTACGGGTGCATGCCCGTCGGCAGCCCGCCCACGAAGGTCTGCGTGAAGGCCGAGGCGTATTGCGAGTCCGGAAACACGTCCGCGTGCATCGTGCCGGCCGCGTGTGACACGAGCTCGCTGCTCGTCGGGGCCTGCACGCTCGCCTGCACGACGAACGCCGATTGCCCGCAGCGGGCCTCGCTCCTCGCGCCCTGGACCTGCACGAACGGCCTCTGCGCACGGCCGCCGGACGTGTTCGGCCCGATGCCCGGCGGCAGCTCGCCCACCGAATGGCATTGTGATCCGTTCGGCAACACCGTGAACCTCTGCAACGACGCCCAGCACATGAACTTCCAGCAGTTCACGATCCCACCTCCGCCCGCGGTGAACTGCGCCTCGCCCGTCTCGTTCGAGGGCCCGGCCGGGGACGCGTGCGTGGATTCGTGCCGGTATCAGGGCGCCTGCGCCTTTGGTTTTTCCTGTACGGCCGTCGGCAACATCCAGGGCGGGCGCATCGGCCTCTGCCTGCCCACGGGCGCGGGCGAGGTGGGCGCGGCCTGCGCGAACGACACGCAATGCGTGTTCGGTTATTGCAACAACGGCAAATGCACCCGCGATTGCACGGCCGATGGGGTCTGTCCGAATGGAACGACGTGCACGGCCGCCGGGGGCGCAGCGCCGAACGTGGAGGGGATGCCGTTCCGGAGATGCCTTTGAGCCGCCCCACCGTGGGACGTCCAACCTTCCGACCCCCAACGATCAGAGCGTGTCGCGCGCGTCCGGATCGAGCCTGCGGATCGCGTCGCGGATGAGGTCCGGGATGGGGACCGGTCGGCCCGTGTTCGGGGCGAGCAACACGACGACGGCGCTCCCGGTGGCGACGACGGCCTGCTGGCCCACCGACGTCACGCGGTAGTCCATGGTCAGGCTCGTGCGGCCGAGGCGGGTCGTCTTGCCTTCGACACGCACGCTGTCGGGCCAGAAGACCGGGCGGAGGAAGTCGACGGAGGTCGAGGCGAGCACGGGCGTCTGCGACGCGCCGGTCGAGAGGTCGACGCCGATCATGCGCAGGTAGACGAGCCGCGTCTCTTCGAGCCAGCCGAAGTAGCGCGTGTTGTTGACGTGCCCGAGCGCGTCGATGTCGCCCCAGAGCACCGCGATCTCCTGACAAACCGAGAACCGCGCGGCCGCAGGAGGCGGGGGAGGCGCGAACGTGGTGGAGCTGCGCCCCGTGGGCTTGTCGAAGCGATCGGAAGACAAGGCAACCTCGTGGATCTGACGCCGCGTTCGCCCGTCCCCGCGAAGGCGGAACGTGCGCCCGCAAGGGAGGGTGGCTGTGTAGTTTCCGCGGCGTCAAGCCTGTGGCATGCTCGGCCGCAGGGAGAGCGAGGACCAATGCTCGGACGACGTCGTTGGATCGGGACTGTGGCCGGCCTTTGTTTGCTGTCGGCGCTCGGGGTGGGTTGCGGGAAGAAGGACGGCGGAGGCGCGGGCCCGGAGCCTGCCTCGAACGAGTGGAAGGTGGGCGCCTACCTCAGCCTCTCCGGCGCCGAGACGCAGTTCGGCAAGGACACGCAAGAGGGCACCGAGCTCGCGGTCGAGGAGATCAACGCGAAGGGCGGCGTGAAGGGCAAGAAGGTCCGCGTGCTCTTCGAGGACGACAAGTCGAACCCGCAGGAGGCGTCGAACAAGGTCCTTCAGCTCATCAACCGGGACAAGGTCGTCGCGCTGCTCGGCGAGGTCGCGTCGTCACGCTCGAAGGCCGGCGGCATCGTCGCGAACAAGAACAAGATCCCGATGATCTCGCCCTCGTCGACGAACCCGGACGTGACGAAGGTCGGTCCGTTCGTCTTCCGCGTCTGCTTCACGGACGACGTGCAGGGCCAGATGGGCGCGCGGTTCGTCAAGAACAAGCTGAACAAGAGCAAGGTCGCGGTGCTCTATGCCTCGGACGACCTCTACTCCTCGGGGCTCGCGAACGAGTTCAAGAGCGAAGCGAAGAAGCTCGGCATGACCATCGTCGCCGAGAAGAGCTTCCTCAAGAACGAGACGAACTTCACGACGTACCTGAACGAGATCAAGAGCGCCGAGCCCGAGGCGATCTACGCGCCGGTCTACTACAACGCGATGGTGCCGATCGCGCGGCAGGCGAAGGCCGCGGGGATCCCGGGGAACATGTTCGTCGGCGGCGACGGCTGGCACTCGGACTCGCTCGTAAACGACGCGGGCGAGGAGATGGAGGGCGCGTACTTCACGAACCACTTCTCCCCGGACATGCCCTCGCCGAGCTCGCAGGCGTTCGTGAAGAGGTACGTGGAGAAGTACAAGCGCGAGCCGAGCGCGCTCGCAGCGCAAGGCTACGACTCGGCGATGCTGCTCTTCGACGCGATGGGCCGCGCGAAGGGCGACACGCCCGAGTCGATCCGCGACGCGATCGCCGAGACGAAGAACTTCCAGGGCGCGACGGGCGCGATCACCATCGACGCCGAGCGCAACGCCGAGAAGCCCATCGTGATCGTGCAGATCAAGGGCAAGAAGTTCACGTACTTCGACACGGTGACGACGAAGTAGCCCGACCTCAGCCCGGCACCACGAGCGCACGCGTGGCCGCGCGCGCCGCCTCGGCCTCGGCGAGGGCCTCCTCCTCGGCGCGCGCGTCACGATCGTTCGTGGCGTCGAGGGGCGTGTCCTCGGCCGTCCGTTCGAGCGCGGCGAGCGCGTCCGGCGCGACGGTCTCCATCCAGCGCCGCATCGCGCCGTACGTACGGAGCTCGCGCTTGATCCGCGGGATCTCGCCGGCGCCGGCCGTCTCCGGGTTCGTCGCGGCGCGCACGGTGTCGATGAGCAGCTCCTCGCGCGCAGAGAGCGGCAGATCGTGCCCAGCCCGCGTGGCGAGCTCCGCTGCGCCCTTCAGATCCCCCTGCCGGATGCGCGAGAGCAGGCGCACGCGGAAGAGGGCGCGGCTCTTGAACGGGTATGCCGGGGGCAACGAGGCGAGCTCGGCTTCGGCCTCCGCGTGTCGATCCATGGCCGCGAGGAGGAAGGCGCGCTCGCTGATCAAATCGGGCAGGAGGATGTCGGAGGCCGAGATGCGGACGGTGTACTGCGTGAGCCGCGCGAGGCCCCGATCGCAGAGCTCGAGGGCGCGCCGAAGATCACTCGTCCTCTCGGCGATGCGCGCGAGCGCGAGATCGGCCTGCGCAGCGAGGATCGAGAGGCGGCTCGACGAGAGGCGCTCGAGCGCCGCGCCGCCCGCGGCGAGATCCCCCTTCGCGACGAGGTTCAGCGCGGTGAACAGATCCTTAGATTCCTTGCGCGCCCGGAGGAACCAGTAGACACGGACGACGACGAGCGCGGCGAAGACCGCGAAGACGATCAGGCCGAGCGGCAGGGTCGGATCCATCGGCTCTTCGTAGTCAAACCCGCCGTCGCTCTCCGCGCCCGAGGGCAAGAGCACCTGGTAGACGGCGACGAAGAGGGCCACGAGCACGGCCCACAACACGATGATCCGGCCGGCCTTTGGCCGGTTCCTCGCAGGCGTGGTCTTCGCGGCCGCCTTGCGCGCCTCCGCGACGGCCACCTTCGCGGCCTCGGTGGCTTCGGCCGCGGGCATCTCGCCGGTCTTGTCGGGCCGCGCGCCGGAGACCTCGACGAAGGGCGCGGCCTCGGGCACGACCTGCGCGATCCAGTCGGCGAGCGGCGGCTCCTCGCTGTCGGCGTCGCGCTTGGCACCCTTGCGATACACGCTCGTCGCGGTCGTCTCGAGCATGCGCTGGAAGGCGCGGACGATCGTGCGCTCGCGGCGGTCCGTGGCGTCGAAGAGCAATTCGTGGTGCGTGACGAGGTGCTCGCGCAACGCCTCGCGATCGCCCGCGCGTTCGAGCAGGATCGCCTCGGCGAGGGCGACGCGGCCGAGGCCTTGCGGCAACACGTCGGGGCTCTCGCGCACGGCCTCGATGTCCTCACGGGCGCCCGCGCGCTCCCCGCTCGCCGCGCGCAAGAAGGCGCGCATGCCGCGCGCGTTCACGATGTGCATCCGGAGCTGCGCGCGGGAGAGGACGCCGAGCGGGGACGTGATGGCGCGATCGAGGTGCGCGATCGCCGCCGGAATGTCGCCCCTGCGCATGTCGATGAGGCCACGCTGCACGGCGGCGACGCAGGTGATGACCGGTTGCGCGCGGCCCTGCTCGGCGCGATCGAGGTGCGCCTCGGCCTCGGCGAAGCGGCCGCGGTTGATGAGATCAAACGAGGTGTTGACGATCTGCACGCCTACGCCCATCCGCCGGCCCACGAGGCCGAGCACGGCGAACACCCCGCCGAGCACGGCGCAGAGCGGGCCGAGGATCATGATCCCTGCGCTCGCCGCCCCAAACAGGCCGAACAGGCCGAAGCTGAAGACGCTCAGGAGCAGGAGGAACCCGCCCATGACGACGAGCATGGTGTGGTACCGATGCGTCGCGTGGCGGGGCACGTTGTTCGAGGCAGGTGCGCTCATCGTGGTGGAGGTCGGCGGTCCGCGGCCCTCCCCGCGGCGCGCCTTCGGCTCCATCCTAAGCCGACATGGGTCCAGCGATGTTGACGATCCTCGATGGACCGATGGGAACGGAGCTCGCCGCGCGGGGCGTCCCCACGCCCGCGCCGCTCTGGAGTGCGCTCGCGCTCGACCACGCGCCCGAGGTCGTGTCGGCGATCCACCACGAATACGCGGCCGCGGGCGCGACCGTGCACACGGCAAACACGTTCCGAACCAAGCGGAGAAGCGCGGGCGCGCGCTGGGAGGTGCTCGCGCGGAGGGCGGTCGCGCTCGCGCGTGAAGCCGTGCCGGCGGGGCATCGGATCGCGGGGAGCGTGGCGCCGCTCGAAGATTGTTATCGACCGGATCTCTCCCCGACGAACCCCCGGCCGGAGCACCGCGAGCTTTGCGAGGTGCTCGCGGACGCGGGGGTGGATTTGATCCTTTGCGAGACGTTTCCGCACGTGGGCGAGGCGCTCGTGGCGGTGGAGGAGGCCGTGCGGACGGGTTTGCCCGTATGGGCGGCGTTCACCGCGGGCCCGGACGCGGATCTGCTGACGCCGGCGGAGGTCCTCGCGGGCGCGCGGGAGGCTGCGGCGCGGGGGGCGAGCGCCGTGTTGATCAATTGCACGAAGGCGACACGGACGCGGACGTTCGTGGAAAAACTCGCGCAGGCGGGAATTCCATTCGGTGTTTATGCCAATGCGGGCGCCGTGGAGGAGGGCATGGGCTGGGGAATGACCACGCGCGGGGCGGATCTTTATGCGGATCTGGCGGAGGCCTGGATCCAGGCGGGGGCGACGATCGTGGGCGGATGCTGCGGGACGGGCCCGCTCCACGTGCGGGCGATCGTCGAGCGCGCGCGCGGAGTTCGTTGATGTTCGGAAACCTTGGGGGTCGTACCATCGTGCAGGCGCCCGCGTGCAGGACGGGCGCGACGAGAAATGGGAGGGACAAGCTGAGAGCACGAAGGCAATGAGGGGCCACGTAGGCGCGCCTCCGATGGGTGCAGCTCAGTCGCAGGACCGGGCGTCGAGCTTGTTCGGGGCGCTCGCGCTCCTCGGCGGCGCCGCGCTCGTGACCGCCGCGCGTCGCCGCCTTCGTCGCTGACGGACGCCGTCAAACCCGTTCGAGGATCGTGGCGATGCCCTGGCCGCCGCCGATGCACAAGGTGACGAGCGCGGTCTGCGCGTTGCGGCGCTCGAGCTCGTCGAGCGCGGTGCCGAGCAGCATCGCGCCCGTCGCGCCGAGCGGGTGGCCGAGCGCGATCGAGCCGCCGTTGACGTTCACCCGATCCGGGTCGATCCCGAGCGCGCGCGTCGTTTGCAGCACGACGCCCGCGAAGGCCTCGTTGATCTCCCACAGGTCGATGTCACGCGCGTCCATCCCCGCGGCGCGCAGCGCTTTCAGGCTCGCGGGCGCCGGCCCCGTGAGCATGAGCAAGGGCTCGGTCCCGACGCTCGCCATCGCGAGGATCCGAGCGCGCGGCTTGACGCCTTTCTCCTTCACGTACCGCTCCGACGCGAGCACCACCGCGGCCGCGCCGTCGACGATGCCGCTCGAATTGCCGGCCGTGTGGACGTGCCGGATCTCCTTCGCGTGCGGGTACGCCGCGAGCGCGATCTGATCGAGCGTCTCGCCGTTCGGGCCGGCCGGCGCGCTCCCGAGCGCGACGAACGCGGGCTCGAGCGCGGCGAGCCCCTCGGCTGTCGTGTTCGGCCGCGGGAACTCGTCCTTCGCGAGCAGCGCCGCGCCCGTCGCGGGATCCGTCACGGGGATGAGCGAGCGCGCGAAGCGCTTCTCCTCGATGGCGCGCGCCGCGTTCTTCTGCGAGCGCAGCGCCACGCCGTCGATCTCCTCGCGCGTAAACCCTTGCAGCGTGGCGATCAGGTCGGCGCTGATGCCTTGCGGCACCTGGAACACGCGCTTGCGGAGCTGCGTGTTGCCGCCGTCCTGCCCGCCGCCGTCGGAGCCCATGGGGACACGCGACATGCTCTCCACGCCGCCGGCGACGACGAGGTCCATCGCGCCCGAGCCGACCGCCATGGCGCCGAAGTTGACCGCCTGGAGACCCGAGGCGCAGAAGCGGTTGAGCGAGACGCCTGGTATCTCGTCAGGCCACCCCGCCGCGAGCACCGCGTTGCGGGCGAGGTTCGCGCCTTGCTCGCCGACCTGCGAGACGATGCCCGCCATCACGTCCTCCACCTCGCGCGGATCGAAGCCCACGCGCTGCGGGAGCGCCCGGAGCACCTGCGCGAAGAGCTCCTGCGGGTGGACGCTCGTCAGCGCCCCCTTCCCCAGCTTGCCCCGACCTCGCGGCGTCCGTGCAGCGTCGATGATGTAGCTCGTGCCCATGATGATCGCTCCCTTCGTATGACCTTCATCATATGATGATCATCATGCGACCTGTCAAGCGGGGGGGCTCCTGGGAGAGCGAGACGACATTCGTTGATGCTTCGGCCCGCCGAGGCTCGTAGCATCGCGGAGGCGCGCTGCCATCGACGGCGCGCCGACGTGGATCCTCTTGCCTTGGAGATATCGCGATGAAGCTCCTTCGTGCTCTCGTCTTGTCCCTCCCGTTCCTCGCCGCGCCCGTCCTGCACGCGGGGGATACGCAGGCGTGCGGCGGCTGCATCGTCAGCCAGTCCGAGTCCACGCAGGTCACCGGACACCGGATGATCCTGTCGATCTCGCAGCAGCAGACGACCCTCTGGGATCAGATCACCTACGCCGGCGACCCCTCGTCGTTCGCGTGGGTGCTGCCGATCAAGGGGCAGGTGGAGGTCGGGCTCTCGTCGGACGCGCTCTTCTCGACGCTCGAGGAGAGCACACGGGTGCAGATCAACTCGCCCACCATCGATTGCTCGTTCTGCGGCTCGAACGGCCAGGGCGGCGCGGGCGGCACGGGCGGCGCGAACAACGGCGGCGGCGGCGTCGTCATCATCGCCGAGGAGGTCGTGGGGCCTTACGCCACCGTGCAGCTCTCCTCGCAGGACCCGAACGCGCTCGCCACCTGGCTCACGACGAACGGCTACAACGTCCCAGCCGATATCCAGCCGGTCATCGACACGTACGTACAAGAGGGGTTCAACTTCCTCGCGCTCAAGCTCGTGCCCGGGCAAGGGATCGACTCGATGCGCCCCGTGCGCGTCACCTCTGACGGCGCGTCGCTCTCGCTGCCGCTGCGCATGGTGGCCGCGGGGACGGGCGCGAAGACGCCGATCAACTTGTGGGTCCTCGGCGAGGGTCGGTACGAGCCGAAGAACTTCCCGCACTTCGTGATCAAGCAAGCGGATCTCGTGTGGAACTGGGACACGCAGTCGAGCAACTACAAGGAGCTGCGGCAAAACGCGTTCGACGCATCCGGCGGCAAGGCGTGGCTGATCGAGGCGAGCGAGTCGTTCTCGTCGTTCTACTTGGAGGAGGGTCTCCTCTATCTGGCCGAGAACAATCCCTCGGAGAGCGGGTATGGCGGGGAGCCCGGAGGGCCGACCGCGCTCGAGGAGTGCCAGGCCGACCTCGACAAACTCTACGGTTCGATCCCCAAGGCGAGCCAGTGGGTGACCCGGATGAGCGCCGAGCTCACGCGCCCGGCGCTCGCGGCCGATCTCGTCGTCGGCGCGGCGGCCGATCAGTCGACGGTCGCGCGCTTCCTGACCGTCAACAAGTCGGTGGGCACGGCGCCCAGTTGCCCGTGCGGCCCGATCGGCGAAGGAGGCGGGGGGGCCATGGGCGGAGCGAACGGCGGGAACGGCGGGAACGGCGCCTCGGACAGCGGCGGCGGATGCGCCGTCGGCGGGGCGTCGAGCCTGCCCGGGGCGCTCACGCTCTTCGGCGGCGCGGCGCTCGTGTCCGCCCTGCGTCGCCGCCGTCGTCGCTGACGGCCGCTCGCTCGTTTGCTGCCCACCGAGTTGACATGATGAATGTCATATGACATTCATCATGCATGAAGAAGGAGCCCCTCTCCAAGGCCGAGCGCTGGGAGCGCACGCATGAAACGCTGCGGCTCACGGCCGCGCGCCTCTTGCGCACGCGAGGCCTGCGGCTGCCGTCGGTGGCCGACGTCATGAAGGGCGCGAAGCTGACGGTCGGCGGCTTTTACGGGCACTGGGAGAGCAAGGAGGCGCTCTTCGAAGAGGCCCTGCGCGACGCGCTGCGGAGCAACTGGTCCGCGCTCGTGCAAGAGGCGCGCGGGGAGACGGCGAAGGAGCGGCTCACGTGGATCCTGCGCCGTTACCTCTCCCGCTCGCACCGCGATAACCCCGAGGCCGGCTGCCCGCTGCCTTCCTCGCTCAGCGACATCTCCGTGCTCGGCGCGCCGTACCAGAAGGCGTTCGCCGAGGAGGTCGAGCACCTCGCCGCGGAGCTCGGCGAGATCGCCGGGCCGATCGGGGGCAAGCAGCTCGTTCTCGGGCTCTTCGCCTTGATGGTCGGCGGCCTGAGCTTGGCCCGCGCCACGGAGGGGACGCCGCTCTCGGACTCCATTCTCGCGGCGAGCCGCGCGCTCGCCTACGCCGCCCTCGATCGCGCCGAGCAAAAAGCCTCGGAGAAGGACGAACCATGACGACGACCGAAGAGACCCCCTGGTTGAAGAAGATGCGCGCGATCCTGAAAGGCGCCGAGCCGCCGCCGATCGCCAAGCTGATCGGCTTCGAGCTCGTCGACGTCGGCCCCGGCTCCGCGATCTTCACGCTGGTCGGTGATCCGAGCCGTCACGCGAATCCGATGGGCACGATGCACGGCGGCGTGCTGGTCGATCTCGGCGACGCCGCGATGGGCTTCGCCATGGCGAGCACGCTCGGCGAGGGCGAGAGCTTCACGACGGTGGAGCTCAAAGCAAATTATTTCAAACCCGTATGGACAGCGCGCCTGCGCGCCGAGGCGCGGATGGTGAAGCGGTCGCGATCGCTCGGGTATATCGAGTGCGATATCGTGGACGAGGAGAAAGCGCTGGTGTGCAAGCTCGGCAGCACGTGCATGGTGCTGCGCGGCGAAGCGGCGGCCGGTCGCTGAAAGGATTCCGCCGCGCCGCGCGCCTACGTCATTCGCATCCGATGCGGGTCTTGGCGAGGGCCACGTCGTCGAACCACAGGTTCATTTCCTGCCCGGCATAACTCTCCCAGCCGAGCTTCAGGTCCGTGAGCTTCGGCTTCCAGCCCGGCTTCTGCGTGAGCCATTGTTGATCGACGTCGGGCGTCGGCGTCCCGTCGATGACGAGGCCCGCGACGTCGGTCCCGTCGACCCAGGTGCGGATCGCGCCCGCAGCGCCGTCGACCTGGAACTCGATGCAGCGCCATTGGTTCGCCGTGAGCGGGACGCTCATCCCGATGCCGGTGGGGCTGAGCGAGGGCAAGGTGGCGTCATCGGATTCGCGGTTCCACATGAGGATCTTGCTCTGGCCGCCCATGCGGAGATCCTTGTTGTTGTCGTTCGTGTCCCGCATCGTCATGAACGTCGTGTGGCCGTCGCCCTGCGCGGCCGACATGCGCACGTAGAAGCGGCCATAAAAGACGTCGCCGAGCTCCGCGAACGCCGCAGTGTGAGAAAGGAAGATGTGATCGCAATAGGTGCCCTTGCCCGTCACGAGCACCGAGTTCTTGCCGCTGTGCGCCTGGGTCGAGTCGACGGCGAGCGTGCCCGCGCCCATGCAGTTCGGGCTGACGACCGCCCAGCGCGCGGGATCGGGCGCTTGGCCGGCCGTCGCGGCCTCGAAATCGTCACAAAGGGGCAAACCCGTGCAATGGAAGGCGCTGCCGCCCGCGCCGCCCGCGCCGCCGGTGCCGCCCATTCCGCCCATTCCGCCCGATCCGCCGCTCGCGGAGCTCGAGCTCGACGCGGACATCCCCCCCGCCCCGCCCTGCCCTCCGCCGCCGGCCTGACCGCCGCTGCCGCCCTGACCACCGCTGCCGCCGGCTACGCCTTCGCCCTCGTCGCAGGCGACCAGCGGGATGGCGAGGACGAGGGAGAGAAACACGTGAGGAAGCATCGTTCGTAGGTTCATCAGGGCTGCCTACCAGGGTTTCCCCGAGCAAGCGAGGCCGCCGGACATACTGAACATTTGCTCATTGCCAACGGTCCGACCGTCGTCTACCGTGGCCCCGCTTGATCGGAGAGACCCTGGGCCAGAAGTACAAGCTCATGTCCCTGCTCGGGCGCGGGGGAATGGGCGCCGTCTACGAGGCCGCGCACACCGAGACGGGCGCGCGGGTCGCCGTGAAGGTGCTCCATCACCACCTCGCCGCGGGCGAAGGGCTGCGGCGTTTTCGGCGGGAGGCGCAGGCGGTTTCGCGGATCCAGAGCCCGCACATCGTCCGCATCCTCGATACCGGGACGGACGAGCCGAGCGGAGCGCTTTATCTCGTGACGGAGCTGCTCGAAGGCGAGGATTTGCAGCGGCTCATCGACCGGATCGGCACGCTTTCGCTGCGCGGCGCCCTCGGCATCACGAGCCAGATCCTCCGCGGGCTCGCCGCCGCCCACGCGGCGCGTGTCGTGCACCGCGATATCAAGCCGGCCAATCTGTTCCTCGCCCGCGAGCCCAATGGCACGCTGACGGTAAAAATCCTCGATTTCGGCATTGCGAAGGTCCGCGCCGAGCCCCTCGGCCTCGGGCAGACGACGGACCTGACGGCCACCGGCAATCTGCTCGGCTCGCCGCTCTACATGTCGCCGGAGCAGGTGCAAAACAGCCGCGACGTCGATCATCGGACGGATCTGTGGTCGCTCGGGTGTGTGCTGTACGCAGCGCTCGCCGGGCGGGCGCCCCATCAACACCTTTCGTCGATCGGGCAGCTCCTCGTGGCCATTTGCGTGACGCCCGCGAGGCCGCTCGTGGAGGTCGCGCCGTGGGTGCCCGCCGACGTGGCCGAGGTGGTCGCGCGCGCGCTCGCGATTCCCGCGGAATCACGGCCGCAGAGCGCGGAGGTGATGCTCTCGGAGCTCGCGCGATTCGTTTCGCCGGACGAAACGCTCCGGGAGGATCTGCTCGCGACCGGGGAGAGGTCCCGCGGGGTGGCAGCTTCGAGCACGCCGCCAAGCCCGCCTTCGTCGATGTCGACGCCGCGGTTCGTCGTGCCGCCCGCCTCGGAGCGGCCCTTGCGCGGCGACGAGCCGACGGAATTCGCGGGATCCGTCGCGGATCGGGTGCCCTCGGAGGATCCGCGATCGGCCGCTCGGTCGGCGGTGCCGAAGCTGCCGACGCGCGTGGGGAGCCGGCACGTGACCGTGGATCCGCGTCGATTTCTCGGGGAGCAGAGCGAGCTTTGGACGCTCTCCCTCGACGTTCACCCCAATCTTTCGAGCTTGATCGCGCGGATCTGGAAAGCCATGCGGCGCGCCGGCGCGAAGGTGCCTCCGATGACGTACGGAAAAGAATGGATCCTGTTCGAGCCGCGGACGAAGCGGTTCGTCGAGGACGACGTCGGCGAAGGCGGTGCGCGTTTGTCCCTGGAGGCCGCAGGGATCCGGCCGGGGGCGGTGCTCTGGGTGATGACGCCCGAGGAGCGCGAGACGGCGTGATCAGGGAGCGCGGTTTGTCCGCGTGTCCCGGCCTTCACGCTCCGTGATCGCCTTTCCCCAGGGATACTTCGCCACGAGCGCGCGCCCTTTCTCCCGGAGCGCGCTCGGCAGTTTTCCGCGGCTCGCCAGCGTGAACGCGGAGGCAAACGCCTCGGCGCTCGGGAACCGATCAGCGGGCTTTTTCGCGAGCGCGAGGGCCAGGACGAGGTCCACGTCGCGCGGGAGGTTCGGCACGATGTCCGAGGCGCGCGCCGGCGTTTTGTAGACGATCTCGAAGAGGATCTGCGGCGTGTCCGTGCCCGAAAACGGCGGCCTGCCGGTGAGCGCGCGGTACGCGACGGCGCCGAGGGAAAACAGATCGCTGCGCACGTCCGCTTCGATGCCCTGCGCCTGCTCGGGCGACATGTACCCCGGGGTGCCGACGACCGCGGCCTGCGTGAGCGTGCCCTTGGAGCCCTGGAGCTTCGAGACGCCAAAATCGAGGATTTTCCAGGTCGGCGCGCCTCCGTCCGCCTGCGACAGGAAGAGGTTCTGCGGCTTCAGGTCGCGATGCACGATCGACGCGGCGTGCGCCGCCGAGAGGCCCCGGGCGACCTGCTCGAGCAGCTCCGTGACGCGGGCGAGATCGATCTGTTTTTCCTGGCGCAGGTGGTGCGCGAGATCCTTGCCTTCGAGCAGCTCCATCGCGATGAACGGCGCGCCGTCGTCCGTCGCGCCGACCGCGAAGACGCTGACCACATGGGGCGATTCGAGACGCTGCGAGATCTCGCCCTCGCGCAGGAAGCGCTCGACGAGCGCCGGATTTTCGAGCCCCGCCGCCGAGAGCAGCTTCACGGCCGCGCGCTCGCCCGTCTCCACGTGCGCCGCCGCGTAGACCTCGCCCATCGCGCCGCGGCCGATCACCTCGGCGAGGCAATACGCACCCGCGATCGCGCCCGTGTGGCGACCGTCGAGGCCCGCGCCGGCGCGCAAGGCACGTTCGAGGATGAGGTGCGCTTCGTCGAGCTGCGCCTCGCGCTGGGCCGCGAGTCGGCTCGCCTCGACCGAGCGCTTCATGGCCTCGATCGCCGCGATGCGGCTCGTGCGCGTTTGCCACGCCGCGATCGCGAGGACGCTCGGCACGTAGAGCGTCATGAACAGCCGCGCGTTCGGCGCCGCGTCGGTCGCACGGAAGAGCCCCACGTCCGGCAGGACGCCGGTCCCCACGAGGATCGCGAGCACGAGGTAGAGCGAGATGGCCCCGCCCGCCGCGCCGTACATGAAGCGCCGGTCGTCGCTCATCCCGAAGACGCCGAAGGCCAGCGTGACGAGCAGCGGCGCCGGCGAGAAGACGCCCAGGTAGTAGATGGTCATGGGCATCATGAGCAGGCACGCGACCACGAAGATCCGAAGGACGCGGTGCGTGTAGCGGGCCTCGTCCCTGCCGCGCCACCACACCCAGGCGCCGACGCTCCCCATCGCCACGAGCGCGACGCTGAACGGCAAGCGGATGATCGTGTCGGGCGCGAGCGGCAACGAGACCACGCCGAACGCGCAGAGGATCACGATGACGCGGCCGAACGCGCTCGCCCGCGCCGCCTCCTCCGTGTGCAGCGCCTCGGCCATCGTGTAGCCGGCCGTCGTCGGGCGCAGGATCGAGGGCGACGCGGAGATGCGCCCCGTGGCGGAGATACGCCCTGTGCGCACGGAGGCCGGCGGCAAGGAGATGCGCGACGGCGGTGGCAAGGAGACACGCGGCGGCGGCGGCGTCGTGCGGCGTACGCCCGCCATCGAGGGCGTCTCGGCCAGCGTCGGCTCCTCGCTCGTGAGGCTCGTGTGGTCGAGCAGCTTCGGTCCGAGCGCGACGGGATCTTCGATCGACGAGGCAGGCGGGGCGTCTGTCCCCGGCGGGAGCTCCGTCGCCCGGGCGAGCGCTCCCTCCGTCGTTCCCCGTCCCGAAAACGCCATGCCCCAGATGCTACGAAAAAAACGTCCGAGGCGCGCGGTGCTCGCTCGTGGGGGTCGTGCTACCGCTGTCCCGCGTGAGGAAGCCCCGCGATATCGTCGTCGCCACGCACGGCCACTGCTTCGATGGGATGGCGAGCGCCGTCATGTTCACGCATCTCGTGCGCTGCCTCTCCCCCGAACAGGCGCTCTCGTTCCGGTACCGCTCGTGCGGCTACGGACCGGGCATGGCGACAATCCCGGAAGGGTGGCTCGACGGCGACGAGAACGCGATCCTGGATTTTCGCTACACGAAGAGCCAGCGTCTGTCCTGGTACTTCGATCACCACATCACGGCGTTCGGCTCGGCCGAGGAGCAACGCGCGGCGCTCGCCTCGGGGGACGCGACGCATCACGTGTTTTACGAGCCCACCTACGGCTCGTGCACCAAGCTCATCGCGGACGTGGCGAGCGCGCAGTACGGCGTCCGGAGCGAGGCGCTCGCGCCGCTCGTCGCCTGGGCCGACGTGATCGACGCGGCCCGTTTTCCCTCGGCCGAGGCCGCGGTCGATCGCGAGGAGCCCGTGCTCAAGCTGGCGTCGGTCGTCGAGCACCACGGCGACGGGCCCTTCTTGAAGGACATGGTGCCGCGGCTGCTCGAACGGCCGCTCGACGAGGTGGCGCGCGGGGCCGACATCGCCGAGCTCTTCCGGCCGCTCGGCGCCGCGCGCGAGACGTTCATCCGCCGCGTGAAGCAGGTCGGGACGACGATGGGACGCGTGGTGCTCGTGGACCTCAGCGACGCGCCGCTCGACGCGGCGGCGAAGTTCGTCACGTACGCCCTTTTCCCGGAGGCCATGTACTCCGTGACGCTCACCCGCCAGAAGCAGCACTGCAAGGTGTCGGTCGGGTACAACCCGTGGTGCGGCAAGGAGCGGCGGCACGACATCGCCGCGATCTGCCGGCGCTACGACGGCGGCGGGCATCCGGTCGTGGGGGCGGCGTCGTTCCCGCTCTCGGAGCTGCCGCGGGCGCGCGCCGTGGCGCTCTCGATCGCGCGGGAGCTCGACACGTGAGGTGGCGCGGCGCAGCAGCCCTCCGGCGCGCAGAAGGGCGGCCGCCGCTCGTGTACGGGCACCGCGGCGTGCGCGGGGCGCGGCCGGAGAACACGCTCGCGGCGTTCGAACTCGCAGCCGCGGAAGGCGCGGACGGGGTCGAGCTCGACGTGCGTGTCGATCGGGACGGCGAGCTCGTCGTGCTGCACGATCCGACGTTCGAGCGCGTGACGGGCGGCGCGGACATGCGGGCCGCTTCGGATCTGCCGTACGAGGAGATCCGGCGGGTCGACGTGGGGAGCGGGGAGCGCGCGCCGCGGCTCACGGAGGTGCTCGCGCTCGTGCAAGCGCGCGGGCTCGCCGTCAACGTGGAGATGAAGCACGACGTGCCGGATCGAGCGGCCGTGGTGCGCGCGACGGCGCGGAAGCTCGGGGCCTTCGATCCACGCGTGCCGGTGATCGTGTCGTCGTTCGATCCGCGCATGGTCGCGGCGTTCGGCGCGCTCGCGCCGCGGATCCCGCGGGCGCTTTTGGTGCATCGCACGCGCTGGTCGTGGGCCGCGCTCGAGCTCGCGCGGGGCCTCGGGCAAGCGGCGCACGTCGAGCGGATCCTCACGCAGGGCAGCACGGTGCGGCGGCTTCTGCAGAGCGGGCTCGTGGTGAACGTGTGGACGGTGAACGACACGCGCGAGGCGCTGGATCTCGCGGCCCTCGGCGTGGACGGCATCATCACGGACGTGCCGGGGCTCATCCGCGCGGCGCTCGGGTAGCCGCGCGCTCTACTTGTCGCAGGTGACGAAGAGCTTGCGGACGCCGCCGGGCTCGGTCTGCTGGAAGGCGCCGGGCACGAGGGGCGGGTTCCACTGGGCTTCTTTGTACTGGAAGATCACGTCTTCCTCGGTGTGCGGCACGCGCATGCGGATCGAGCGCGGCAGCTCCGCGTCGCAGGCGCCGCCGATGGGCTGGATCGGGTCCTCGATGCCGTCGGGATCGACCCGCGGGGGCGCGGTGCGGGCGGCCTCGTGGTTCGAGAGCTCGGCCTGGTAGAGGTCGGCGCCGCGCTGCGAGACGAGCACGGAGAGGACACGCACGCGCTGCTGGGCCCAGGGTTTGTCCCAGTCCTCGGGCCGGATGCCGAGGTGGATCTCCTGCTGGGCGTCGCGCGTGCTCGGCACGAGGACGCGGTAAAACCCGTGGTCGGTGTCCCAGGTGATCGTGGGGGCGCCGGGCTGGTGCAAGAGGACGGGCGCCTCGCCGCGGAGGAGCGAGACGAGCGCGTGCCCGGGGATGGGGACGCGGGTCATGCGCGCGAGGTTGCAGGGGCTCGCCGGGCCGAAGAGGAACTGCTTCTCTTTGACGTCGAGCATCTGGAAGCGCTCGCCGTCGGCCGTGAGGGTGTAGAGCATGGCGCCGAAGGGGCTGACCACGTCGAAGCGGACGCGGTCCGGGTTCACGGCGAAGAGGTGTACCTCGCCGCGCACGCGGCCCTCGGGCGCGAAGCGGTCGATCTTGGCCTGGCCTTGCACGCCGTTGACGCACGCGTACGTGGCCTTCATCCGGCCGAGCGCGTCGTCTCCGGTGGGGAAGACCGACGGGGGCGGACGCGTGCCGCCGCACGCCGTGGCGAGGAGGAGGGCCGAGACGAAGGAACACCGTGCGACGTGGGCGCGCATGCGGGCTCGACCGTTGCAGGAAAGTCCGAGCCCGTCAACGAGGCGAGGGTGGGAGGGGGTTCGGCGGGGAAGCGCATTTCTGGCCGCAACGCTCTTTGCGAGCGCGCCACGGGTGGCGTAGACCCGGACGATGCACGCGCGGATCCCCTCGCTCGCCGTGGCCGTCGTCGCCCTCGCCCTCACCGCCTGCGACAAGCCCATCCCGGAGTCGACCCCGGCGAAGCCCCCCGCCGCCGCGGGGCCGCAGGCTTCTCCCGGCGCCGCGCCGAGCGCGAGCGCGCAGGCGGCGTTCGAGCAACCGAAGCGCATCGCGGCTCCGGCCCGGATCGTCGCGATCGGAGATGTGCACGGCGACCTCGCGGCGACACGCACGGCGCTGCGGACCGCGGGCGCGATCGACGAGAAGGACCACTGGATCGGCAAGGATCTCATGGTCGTGCAGACCGGGGACGAGATCGATCGCGGCGACGCGGATCGCGAGATCGTGGACCTCTTCGAGCGCCTCGCCGACGAGGCCAAGGCCGCGGGCGGCGCCGTGATCGCGCTGAACGGCAACCACGAGGTGATGAACGTCCAGCTCGATCTGCGCTACGTGACCGACGGCTCCTTCAAGGATTTCGAGGGCGTCCCCGGCATCACGACCACGGATCCGCGCCTCGCGCGCGTCCCGGAGAACGAAAAGGCGCGCGCCGCCGCGTTCCTGCCGGGGGGTCCGTACGCGAAAAAGCTCGCCAAGCGGGGCATCGTGGCCGTCGTCGGCGACACGGTGTTCGTCCACGGAGGCATCTCGCCCAAGCACGTGCGGTATGGCCTCGACCGGATGAACCGCGAGGTGAGCGCGTGGATGGACGGCTCGGCGCGGGATCTGCCCGGGCTCATCACCGCGGAGGACGGCCCGGTCTGGCTACGGCGTTACTCGGCGGCGCCTGGCCCGGACGATTGCCGGGTGCTCGCGGAGACGCTGACGATGCTCTCCGCGAAGCGCATGGTCGTGGGTCACACGCCGCAGCGCGGCGGCATCACGTCGGCGTGCGGCGAGCAGGTGTGGCGGATCGACGTGGGGATGTCGAAGCACTACGGCGGCAAGCCGGAAGTGCTGGAGATCAAGGGCGCCGAGGTACGGCCGATCCGCGCGGAGCCCTGAGCTCCGGCGTCGAGCTCCCCGCCCCGCCCGCGCTCCCGTGGGGACCTCGCGGACGCGCCTGGATTCCTCGTTTGTGCGTTGAAAATGATATTCATTTACATCTTCGCCACAGCGGACTAGCCTCGGCATCCTAGGTAGGTACGGGATGAGAACAGGCTTCCTTGCATGGGCGCTGGCGTCGGCGCTGGTGCTTTGCACAGGCGCTGGTTGCAGCGACGAAGGAGAAGCGGGCCCTGGACAGGGCAGCGCAGGTGGATCAGCGCCCGCAGGCAGCGGCGGTAGCGGCGGCATTGGCGGTAGCGGCGGCGTTGGCGGCGCTGGCGGCGCTGGCGGCGCCGGCGGCAGCGGTGGCATTGGCGGTAGCGGCGGCGCTGGCGGCGCTGGCGGCGCTGGCGGCAGCGGAGGCATTGGCGGCAGCGGAGGCGTCGGCGGCACCGGCGGCGAAGGGGGCGGCGCTCCCCCCGACACGACTCCGCCCATCGTGACGCTCGGAGGCCCCCAAAGCGGCGCCCTGCTCCGCACGGCGCGCCTCCACGTCTCCGTGCACGCCGAGGATCCAGGCAGCCTGGCCAAGGTCGAATACACGTGGAACGGCGCCCCCGCCGTGACCCTCGACATGAGCAGCGGCGTGCCGGTGTTCGACGGCGCCGTGGACGAGCGGCCGACCCGCGGGAAAAACACGCTCCTCGTGGCCGCCGAAGATCTGGCGGGCAACCGGACGGAGGTGCCGCTCGAAGTGACGTTCGAACGAAGGCTCGGCGCCGGTGGCTCCCACACCGGCGCGATCACGGCGGGCAAGGTCGCCGTGTGGGGCCGCAACAATCTCGGTCAGCTCGGCCTCGGCGTCGGCGACACGACGTCGCGCTTCGAGCCCGTGCTCGTGCCCGGCCTCGAGGAGATCACGGCGATCGATCTCCGCCAGAACCAATCGCTGGCGCTCCGCAAGGACGGCGTCCTGTTCGTCTGGGGAACCAACACCGACGGCCGGCTCGGCCTCGGCGCCCCGGGCATGCCCGATGCCGACAAACGCGAAATCGCCACGCAAAACCCGAGCCTGACCGGCGTCCTCGCGGCGACGTTCGGCTACGATCACACGCTCGTCTTGCTCGACGACGGGACGGTGCGCGCGTTCGGCGACAATAGCTCCGGGCAGCTCGGCGACGGCACGGCCGAGGACCGCCATTACCCCGTGGTGGTCACGGGGCTCGACGATGTCATTCAGATCGTCGGCGGATCGAAGCACTCGCTGGCGTTGCGGCGCGACGGCACGGTCTGGGCCTGGGGGAGGAACCAATACGGTAACCTCGGCCAGGGGACCGCCGACACCGATCCGCACCCCATGCCGGTCCAGGTGCCGGGCTTGACCGACGTCGTGCACCTCGCTTCCGGGCGGGATCACGTGCTCGCGTTACGCGCCGACGGGACGGTCGCCGCCTGGGGGCTCAACCAGAGCGGCCAGGTCGGCAATGGAATGAGCGGCGCGGACGCGGACGTGCTTTCGCCGACGGCCGTCGTGGGATTGCGGGACGCGGCGGCGGTGTTCGCCGATGGAAACTACAGCTTCGCGGCCCGGAAGAACGCGAGCGCGGCCGGCTGGGGGCAAAACTTCAATGGGCAGCTCGGCATCGGCGGGGACGATACCGTCGATCGGAGCGCGCCGGACGCGCCGCTCGCGCTGCCCGCGACGCTCGACATCGACCCCGGCGCGACCCACGCAATCGGGCTGACGCCGGACGGCGCGGTCTACACGTGGGGATGGAGCACGAACGGCAGCCTCGGGCGGCCGAACCTGCTCAACAACTGGGCCTACCCGACGCCGGGGCTCGTGACGCAGCCATGAGGCTCCGCGCGCTCGCCCTGTGCACGCTCGCCAGCGTCGTAGCGGTCGCGTGCTCCGACGATCCGCCGGCAGGCACGACGACCGCCGCGGGCTCGACCGGCGCGGCGGGCGCAGGGGGCACGGCCGCAAGCAGCGGCAGCGGTGGGAGCGGCGGGAACGGCGGGAGCTCGACCGGGGAAGGCGGAGGCTCGAATCCGGACGAAAAGGTCGTTCTCACGCTCGTGAGCCCCCTGCCCGGGCTGGCCTTCGAGCGACGCCATGTGGACGTGGATGTCGCCTTCTCCGTGCCGGAAGGCGGCGCGACGCTCCGGCTCGCGCTCGGCGAGGCGATCACCGACGAGCAATCGATCGATACGACGGTGACCACAGGAACGGCGCGGCTCCGGCTGCCACGTGTGCGCGGCGCGAATGTGTTTGTCGTGACGATCGTCTCGGCGTCGGGAAAAACGTCGACCGTGGAGGGAAATCTCCACGGCGGGCGCCTCGTGACCACCTCCATCGACACGATGTTCGCCCTCCGGGACGGGACCCTCGTGCAATGGGGCGGCGGCGACCCGACCCCCGCCAAAAAGGACGCGCCGACCGCGCTCGTGTCCGTCGCCGAAAATGGAGACACGCTCTTCGCGCTCGACGCCGAAGGGCACGTATTCAAGGCTCCCGGAGGACCATCGGCCTTCGAGCCCGTGCCAGGGCTCGAGGACATCGCGGCAATCGCGCCCGGCGGAGGCCATGCCTTGTTCCTGCGCGCGGACGGCCGGCTCTTCGCCGCCGGGCTCAACAACCGAGGCCAGCTCGGCACGGGCGACACGGAGAGCCATGCAGGCGTCGTCGAGGTCCCGCTCGACGGGATCGTCGCGATCGCCGCCTCCGACGACGCGTCGTTCGCGGTCGACACGAAGGGCCTCGTGCACGCGTGGGGCTCGAACGACGAAGGGCAACTCGGCCTCGGCGACGAGGACGCCTCGCCCCACCCCGATCCGCTCATCGTCCCGAACCTCGTGGACATCGTGGACGTGGCCGCCGGGCGGGACCATGTCCTCGCCTTGACCGCTGCCGGCGGGCTTTACGCCTGGGGGCTCGGTTCGAGTGGCCAGCTCGGCGACGGATCGGCCGGGATCCTGGCCTCGAAGCCGCAGCCCGTTCCCCTCGTGCTCCCCGGCCCCGCGATCGCGCTCGGCGCCCGGGGAAATACGAGCCATGTCGTACTGGCGAGCGGCGAGCACCTCGTCTGGGGGCAAAACAGCCTCGCGCAGCTCGGCGTGGGCGACACGAACCTGCGGACCAAGCCGACGCCCAGCCTCCTTGGCCACGTGCGCGCGATCTCCGCAGGCCTCACCGGCGGCGTGGCCGTGGACGAAAGCGGCGGCCTCCAGGCGTGGGGATCGAATACGAGCGGGCAGCTCGGTCTCCCGCTGCCGCCCGAAGGCCCAGAACGATCGAGCATACCTGTCGTGGTGCCGTGGCCGTGAGCCTCCGCGCGGCGCGTCGGATCGCCCTCCTCGCCGTGATCCCGCTCGGGGTGGCGTGCTCCGACGAGGCCCCCGCGGGCCCCGGCGGCTCGGCTTCGGGCCCCGGCGGGGCGGGCGCATCGGGCGGCGGACCTGGCAGCGGCGGTGTTGGTGGCGCCGCAGGCGCAGGCGGCGGTCTTGGCGGCACCGGAGGCACAGGCGGAGCCACGCCGGCCGCCTTCGAGCCCGGCGAAGAGCGCCCCGGCGGCGACACGACCATCGATACACGCGACGAAAAAAGCTTCCTGCGGCCCGCGGCAAACCTCTCCCTGGAGCGCCTCGGGACCTTCGAGGCCGGGCTCGCGCTCTTCGACGTCGCCTGGACCGTCGGAGGCGAAGTCGACCGCGACGGCCTGGGCCCCACGTACGTCGGCACCTCCTGCCGAAGTTGCCATTTCCGAGGCGGCCGAGGCGCGCCGCCGCCCCCGGGCCAGCCGATGACATCGATGCTCGTGCGGCTGTCGATCCCATCCGCGGACGGCGCCACCTTCGTCCCCGATCCTCGCTACGGCGATCAAATCCAGAACAAGGCCATCCCCGGGGTCCCGCCGGAAGGCTGGTTCTCCGTCGCCTACGAAGCCAAAGCCGCCGCATATGCCGACGGCACCACATACGAGCTGCTGGAGCCGACCTACACGGCCCACGATCTAGCCTTCGGCCCGCTCGCCGAGGGCACGCGTTTCTCCCCGCGCGTGGCGCAGCCCATGATCGGGCTCGGCCTGCTCGCCGCAATCCGCGACGAAGACATCGAAGCGCTCGCCGACCCCCACGACAAAAACGGAGACGGAATCCGCGGCCGCAGAAACCACATCTCCGTCGATGGAAAGCTCGCACCCGGGCGATTCGGCTGGAAAGCAAACGAGGCGGATCTCGCGCGACAAACCGCAGGGGCCTTCCTCGGGGACATCGGCATCACCTCCCCGCTGCACCCGACCGACAACTGCCCGCCCCTCCAGGCAGCCTGCGCCGCAGCCGCAAGCACGACGCTGGACATCGACGCAGCTCGCTTCGACGCGATCGTCGTGCTCTCGCACCTCGTCGCCGTACCCCACCGCCCCGAAGCCGCCGAGCCCGACGTGCTGCTCGGCAAGGCGCTCTTCTCGCAAGCCGGTTGCAGCACGTGTCACGTCCCGTCCTTCGTCACCGGCGCACTTGCAGGTTTTCCCGAGGTCGAAGGGCAGCACATCTATCCGTACACCGACCTCTTGCTCCACGACATGGGCGCAGGTCTCGCCGACGAACGCCCCGACCACGAAGCCGGAGGGCGCGACTTCCGCACCGCGCCACTCTGGGGCATCGGCCTGACGAGCCTCGTCTCCGGTCACACGCGGCTCCTGCACGACGGACGCGCCCGAAGCATCGAAGAAGCCATCCTCTGGCACGGCGGCGAAGCCGAACCCGCACGCGCGTCCTTCCGCGCGATGTCTGGTGTAGACCGGGCAGCGCTTCTGCGGTTCGTCAGCTCGCTTTGAGCAGCCGCGCCGGGGTTTCACCCCGGACCCCGACCAGGGGCTGTCCGCCCCTGGACCTGGACCAGGGCCAGCCCTGGACCTCAGGTGCATCAACCGCGATGCGGTCGATGCAAAGGTGCATGGATTCGCGGCGTCGCTGAGGCAGCAACGCGATCGTTTGAGGACCCATGAAGGGGTGGGGAGCGTCCCGCTGTTCATTTGTGCTCAAACGAACAGCGGCGACAGATGAGCGGGCGGGAAGGTGTGGGGGGCAGCGCCCCCCACCCAGGATCAGGAGGCGCGGAGCGCGTCGAGCAGGTCGACGTCCGGAATCGCGATCGGAAGCCGCGCCCGGATGACCGCCACGTCGTTGTCCTCGCACATCCGCGCCACGGCGAGGCCGTCATACAGCGCGATCGGCGCCGTCCCCGGCACAGACGCCTCTTCCCGCGCGCCGGACAAGGTTTGTCCCGCCGTGAAGATCCAGCCGACCGTGGCCGGTCCATAGTGGTGCAGCGAGCCGCGCAGCTCCGTCACCCGCTCGCGACCCACCTCGCGGCCGTCGCGCCGAATCACGATCGCCACCCGAATCTCGTCGTTGCCCATGCGCAAGACGCCCGAGAAGTGCGACTCGCCGCCAGGCGCACCCGCGCGGCGCACCGCGCGAAGCTGCCCAACACCCATACGCTCGAGCGCGAGGACACAAACCTCGATGAACGCATGCCCCGGCAACTCGCCGAGCTTGCGAGCGAACGCGCGACGAGCCCCATCGCGATACCGCTCCACCGCAGCGAGGGCCTCCTGCTCCAGCCGCGCGAGATCGCCGCCGAGCAGCCAGTCCGTCAGGGCCACGCGGCCCCCCGCGAACCGGAAGCGCGGCCGCTGCCCCGCAGCAATCCGCCGGGCATTGTCAGCGCGCACCGCAGCAGCCACCTGCGACTGCACGAGCTGCGCATCCCCCGAGAGGCGACCACGTCGCTGCGCCGTCTCGGCGATCTGCCGCAGAGACACAGCACCCGCGTTGCGATCGAACGTCGACAGGATCGCAGCCACCGCATCGGCGAGCTCACGACCCGCAAGATCATCCAGCGCCGGATGACCTTCCCCAGGGGTCAACTCGATGACCTGCGGGCCCCGGTACACAGCCTCGGTCGGCGCCACATCACGCACGATCTCGCGGTCACGCTCGCGACCCACGTCACGGTCGCGGTCCCGGCCCACGTCGCGATCCCGATCGCGGCCGCCCATGTCACGGTCGCGGCCATCGCGACGAACCTCGAACGCGGGCGTCGCCGTGTACGAAGGCAGCCCGCCTCCGCTCGTCGGCACGGCCTGCGCCTCGCCGTTCGTGCTGCGACCCCGGCGACGGCGGCGACGACGGCGACGACCTTCCCCTCCGGCATCGGCAGCGCCCCCACCGGCGCGCTCATCCCCACCACCGAGGATCGGCTGATCGTCGTCCTCTTCCTCGTCGAACATCTCGGCGGCGCCAGCAGCCGCTTCCGCGCGCATCACGTCGTCGGGGCCGGCGGGGCCAGCGTCGATCTCTTCCTCCTCGGCAGCGCGCGTGTACGACGGCGCCGACGGCCGGGGCATGGGCGGAGCGAGTTTGGCCGCGGGAGCCGGAGAAACGAGCGTCTCGTCGTCGTCCTCGTCAGCGTCTTCCTCGGCGGCAACGACCTCGACGGGGGCGGCGGGGGCGGCCTCGATCACCTCGGGCGCCTCGTCCCTCTCGGCCTCCGCGGCCTCCGCCTCGCCTTCGGCCTCTTCTTCAACGGCCTCCGGGGCGCTGACCTCTTCCTCGACCTCGTGCCGGGCAGCCTTGGCAGGCTCTTGTTTGCCGCCGCGCTTGCCCTTCTTGCCATCGAGACCCGCGCGGAGCGTCTTCTCGTCCCACTCCCGCAGCGCGAAAACGCCGGGCTTCACCCGGATGAGCGGCGTGTCGGACGAGTCCTTCTTGAGCATCGCGGCGAGCCGGGCGCCCATCGTGACCTCGGGGCTCTTCCCGACGTGGCTGAGCAAGTTCTTCTCTATCGCGATATCGGTGATCTCTTTGTAGTGGAGCGGCCTGCCGACGAGGCGAAGCACCTCGGCCGCTGCATCGGTAAACGTCATCTTTTGTCCAGCCCTTCGGGCGCTCCCATCACTCGGGGCGCTCCTCTTGGTGCGCGTCGCACGTGCCGCCCTTGTTCCGACGCCACGCGCTGGGCCTCTGCCCGCCACGACCGGGAAGCGCACATTCGCTCCCACTCGGCCGGACACGCTACTGAACAGCCGCATAACACGGGACGATCCACGAGTCAACCACGCCAGCCCGCCCTACCCTCCCCCCTCGCACGAACTCGACGCGAAAGTTCGTCCTGGACGGAGTTTTTTTTCCACGAACCCGCGTCGCCTGCCCGCTAAGGCCGGTGCGTCTTCGGGTTCGCGAGCTTGCTCGGCAACCAGCGGAAAAAGTCGAGGATCGTGGACGAATCGAAGATGCCGTCGGACGAGTCCCACACGATGAACTCCACCGTGGCGATCTCCCCGGGCACGATCGGCGCCTCCGTGGTCAGCCATCCCGTGCTGCCGCCGATCGAGCTTGGCGTGTTGTTGCAAGGCGAGTCGAAGTCGTCGTAGCCCGTGCCCGCGAGCTCGGATTTGCCCCCCGAGCAGAAATTGAACCCTGGCGTGCCGAAACAACCCGTCGGACCGGCCACGCAACGATCGAAGAAATTCAGGTTCACGGAGCCGGGCGTCCCCTGGCCGTCGAACACCACGTTGCGGTTGTTGGCGATTCCCGGCGCGTTCGTCTTCAAAAGCACCACCCAAAGGTCGTTGAACGGCGAGCAGGCATACTCCGGGTACTCCGACGACCCGTACGCATGATCAAACGCAAAACTGTTCGCATTTGTAGGCGTACGCACCTGAATCTTGAGATTGACCGGATTGAACGCGGTGGACGCGAAGGGAACCGGGCATCCTGATTTGTTGGTCGGGAAGCCGGGGGGCGTGGCCGACTGCGTGCCGGTGTCCGTGCCGCCCTGCGGCGTGCCGAACTGGAAGTACGGCTGGCTCGGCGTGGCCGCGAGCCCCGTCGAGAGGAAGACGAAATTCTGGTTCGCCCGCGGGCCGAGCACGTTGCCCATGGACGTGATGATCGCGTGCGACTGCGGGAACGGCGTACCCGTGCCGTCCGCGAGCCGCAGCTCCGCCGTGATCACGCCCCAGCGCTTGTTCGCGCCGGTCGCATTCAGCGTCGTCGTCTGGCAAAGCTCGATCGACTTCGCGTAGTCGAGCGGATCCTGCGAGGTGTACTGCAAGCCCGCGCTGCAGGCGGTGTTCGGGTTGTCGATGCCGCCGTCGCAGTCGTCGTCCTTCCCGTTCGGGAAGTCAAACGCGCCCGGGTTCACCAGCGGATCGGCGTCGTTGCAGTCCCCGTCGCAGACCGTGTAGCCATCCCCGTCGGCATCCGGGCAGGAGCCGTCCGGGATCACGTCTTGCGGGACGTCCTGCGGCACGTCGACCGGGACATCCACAGACACGTCTTCCGGGACGTCTTCGGGCACGTCTTCGGGCACGTCCTCGGGCACGTCGACAGGGACATCGATCGGCACGTCGATCGGCACATCCACCGGCACATCCACCGGCACGTCCTCGAGGACGTCGATCGGCACATCCTCGACCACGTCGAGCAGCGCGTCCTCGACGCTCTCCTCCACCACGTCGAAGACGACGTCCGGCGAAACATCGGGCGAGACATCGGGCGAGACATCGGGCGAAACGTCGGGCGAAACGTCCGGCTGCGCGTCGTCACCGGGCGCGTCGGGGCCGGCGTCGTCTTCGTCCTCGTCGAGGGTGTCGTCGTCCTCGATGTCGGTGCGCGCGCCGCAGCCCGGTCCGAGCCAGACGGCCGGCGTGGCGAGCGCAACAAGAACGAGCCCCCAGCGAAACGAAAAGCGCACGACGTAAGCCTCCCGAAGACACCCCCGGCGGCAGCCCGCGCCGTCGCCCACCCGGAGAATATCAGGAAACGCAGGAAACGTACGCGGTCTGCCTCGAACGGGAGTACGCTCAGGGGATGGAGCTCGGGCGGCTCCTTCAGGAGCTCATTCAAGCCGCGCGCAAGGCGGGCATCACCGTGCGCTCCGAGTCCTTCGACCCCTCGCTCTCCGACGGCGGCAAGAAGTGGCGCGGGGGGCTCTGTGTCATCCGCGGCAAACGCGTCATCCTCGTGGACGAACGCGCGCCGCTCGTCGACCGCATCGCCACCGTCGCCGCCTCGCTCGCCAGCGTCGACCTCGAGCACGTGTTCCTGCCCCCCATCGTCCGCGCGACGATCGGCGCCTACCAGCGCGAGGCCCCCGAGCGGCCCGTCCCGAACGCGACCGTCCCCCTCCCCCCCGTACGCGCGCGGCTCCGCCGCACCGACGACGACGACCCCTGAACCCCGCATCGCGTTCGTCCGCGCACACCGAGGCAAAGCCACCTCTATCGCCGGCGCGTGCAGGACGGCCCGATCACGCTCTGGACCGCCGTGCCGCGTGCACCCTCGACGCCGCCTCGCCACGATTGCGCGAAAAAGGAACGTTTCCAAAATGGCACACGCGTTGCTCTGTAATGGTGCGCGCCTTCGAGCGCGTCGCGGGAGCGCAGGGCCCACCTCCTTCACCGACCCCTTTTTCGGGCCCCATGACGCACTTCGCGCTTCCTTCCCATGACGCAATCCCCGCCACGGGTCACGCCTCCGCGGGCCACGCAGGCCCCCGGGAGATCCCGTCGACCCGATTCCACACAGGTCCCCACGCCCGGATCGAACCGACATTCGCCGAGCGTGCCGCCGAGCGCCGAACCTCTGCGCGCGAAGCGCTCCTCGCCGAGCGTGCCGCCGCCTCCCGCGCCCGGCCTCTCCGACGCCGCCGCCGCGCTCTCCGGCGCCGCCGCCGCGCTCCACGACGCAGCCGCCGCCCTCGAAGGCGCGGCCGCCCGGCTCGCCGCGATCCGACCTCGCGCCCGTACGAGCACGCACACAGGCGCGACACCCACGCCGCCCGGCACTCCGCCGGATCGCGAACGAACGTAGGGAACGGGCATCCACACGACTTGACGCGCACTTCCGTCCCCGTTCTCCTTCCGCTTCTTGGAGGTTGGAAGATGCGGAGAACGATGAAGGCGCTTGGTGGGATGTTGATCTTGGCCCTCGGAGGCGTGGCCGCATGCAGCGGCGGCGGTGAGGGGACGGGGGCCGGTGGCACCGCGGGCACCGCGGGCGCGGGGGGAATGGCCGGCGCGGGGGGAATGGGGGGGACGGCCGGCGGTGGAATGGGCGGGGACGGCGGATCGGGCGGCGTGTTCGTCCCGGGATGCCCGTCCGGCATCGTCTGCGGCACGGGTGATTGCTGCGCGCAGGGCTCCGAGTGCGTGATCGACGCTTGCTTGCCGGCCTGCGCCACGAACGTCCGTTGCGGCGCCGATCTCTCGGTGTGCTGCGGGGCCGGCGAGGTCTGCGTGGCGGATCAATGCGCCCAGCCCGGCGGCAATTGCCTCGACTGGGCCGATTGCGCCGAGGGCGAGTTCTGCGAATCGACGCTCGGCGTCTGCTTGCCGCAGCCGCCCCCGGGCGCCGCGACCTGCGAATACAAGCCGCCGCCCGGACCGCTGAAGCCGGTGCTGGAATGGTCCTGGACGGAGAGCACCATTTTCCCGGCGTTCCACCAGGTCATCAACATGCCCGTGGTCGTCGATTTGGAGAACGACGGCACCCCGGACGTGGTGATCGTGACGTCGAACAACTTCAACGCGAGCCAGACGGCCTACCTGCGCGCCTTGAATGGCAAGGACGGCATCGAGAAATGGGACGCGGCCGTGGACGTGTACGCCGACGCGAACCGCGTGCAGCCGCGCGTGACGCCGGCGGCGGCCGACATCGATGGCGACGGATTCGTCGAGATCGTGACCGGCAAGGCGGGCGGCGGGCTCATCGCGTTCGAGCACGACGGCAAGGTCAAATGGACGTCCAAGCAAGCGGACGGCACCACGAACTGGACCGTGGCGCTCGACTCGGCCACGGTGGCGATCGCAGACCTCGAGGGGGACGGCAAACCCGAAATCGTCGTCGGCGGCGCCGTCTTCGATGCGAATGGCGTCCTTCGGTTCAACGGCGGCGCGTTCTTCGGGGCCAACACGGGCACCTACGGCGCCGTCAGCATCATCGCCGACCTCGACGGCGTGATGCCGCAGGAGATCGTGAGCGGCAAGAAAGCGCTCCGGTCCGACGGCACCACGTATTGGGAGCAAGCCGCGCTCAGCGACGGCTACCCCGCGATCGCGGATCTCGACCTCGACGGCAAGCCCGAGCTCGTCGTGGTCTCGAACGACACCGTGCGTGTCCAGAACCCGACGACCGGCGCGGTCATCGCCAGCGTCGAGATGCCCGGCAATGGCCTCGGCGGCCCCCCGACCATCGCCGATTTCGACGCCGACGGCCGCCCGGAGATCGCGGCCGCGAACGGCACGGCGTACTCCGTCTTCGAGTTCGAGGCCGGCGAGACCGCGACGCTCAGCGTGAAATGGCAAAAGACGACGCAGGACGGCTCGTCGAACCGCACCGGATCGAGCGTCTTCGATTTCCAGGGCGACGGAGCGGCCGAGGTCGTCTACAACGACGAGTGCTATTTCCGCGTCTATGACGGCGCCACCGGGGACACGCTCTTCGAGGAGAAGAATCCGTCGGCGACGATCCACGAGTACCCGGTCGTCGCCGACGTCGACGGCGACAACAACACCGAGGTCGTGCTCGCGGCGAACGACCTCTTCCACCTGAATGGACAAAACGGCTGCCCCTACGGCGCCAACGGCCTGCGGCACGGCATCTACGTCTACGGCGACGCGGACGACAACTGGGTGCGGACGCGCAAGATCTGGAACCAGCACGCCTACCACCTCACGAACGTGAACGCGAACGGCACCGTGCCCTCGCCCGAGTCCGCGAGCTGGATCAGCCCCTTCGGCCTCAACAACTACCGCCAGTCGAACCAGGGCGCCGGCGTCTTCAATGCCCCCGACCTCCAGGTCAGCCTCGAAGCTTCGCTCGCCCCCTGCCCGGGCGGCGTGGATCTCCGGGCGTTCGTGCAAAACAAGGGCACGGACGGCGTCCCGCCCGGCGTGAAGGTGAGGTTTTACCGGGGCAATGGCCCGGACGGCACGTTCATCGGCGAAACGACCACCACGAAGGCACTCCTGCCCGGCCAGTACGAGCTCGTCGTCATGCCCTACAAGACGCTGGCGAGCGACGTCGTCATGTCGTTCTACGTCGAGGTCGACAAGGACGAGGCCGGAGAGGGCGGCCTGAACGAATGCCTCGAAGACAACAACGGCGCCACGCTCGGCGGCGTCGAGTGCGGCGACCTGAACTGATTCTCCCTGCGCGATAAGGAAAAGGGCGGACCCACGTGGGCCCGCCCTTTTCCTTATCCGCGCGGGCCCACGACGGGCCCGCGGCTTCTCATGCGGCCTTGCGCCGCCGCCCGATCACGAGGCCGAGCGCGCCGAGCACCACGAGCAGCGAGCCCGCGGGACCCTCGTCCGCGCCGGGCGCCGTCCGGCAGCCGCAACCGCCGTCGTCGGGTCCCCCGCCACCCGCGCCGCCGGCGCCAGCGTCGCCGCCCGCGCCGCCGGCACCACCCGCGCCACCGGCGCC
>NZ_SSMQ01000097.1 GCF_005144585.1 Polyangium fumosum
TCGCGTCTCGCGCTGTAATACGAAACCGCCCTCCGTCGAAGCGAAAGGGGGTATGCCTTGCCGCGACCGCGTCGGCCTTCGATACGCGAGACCTCCGCACGAATGGCTGCCGCTTGTTGTTCCGTACGCATGTTGAGGCTCCTTCCGGCGGGGAGCCTGGGCACGAGGGACACGGGGCGTCAGGACGGGGGTGGGCGAGGTGATACGCTGAGATCAGCGCTGCTCTGCGGCCTCGACGCGCTTCGCGAGCAGCCCGAGGAGTTCGAAGATCTCTTCATTCGTCGGAGGCCCGTCCTGCGCGCCGCGGCGGTTGTAGAAGAGATGGTGTTTCGTGGTCTGCTTGGGCGAAGTGTGCGGAACGGCGCCCGGCTCGGCCACGAGGAGCAGGAGGCTCGTCCCGCCCTTGTCGAGCTCGACCTCGATCACCTCGGGCTTCGTGCAACGCACGTACGTGACACGGTAGCCGCCGAGATCCTGGCCCACGTCGAGCCCGTCGAGCAGCGCCCGTGTCGCGTCGGGGCAGGGGATGGACGTGGCCTTCGCGGGGCCCGCGCCTTCGCCTGGCGAGCGCGCGGGGCCAGGGTTTCGCGCGGTTTGGATCGCGATGACGCTCGCGACCATCACGATGCAGAGCGGCGGGACGATGCGGCGCTTCATCCGGCGCCTCTCTGATCAAGGCTCCACGGGCTTCTGCCGTTTGACGGAGCGCGCGCCGAGCGGCGGCGCGAGCTCTTCCCAGTCGTCGGGATGAAAGTAATGGGCGACGGCCTGGAGGCGGGCGTGCTCGCGGACGAGCAGGGTCGCCAATCGATTGCGGATGTCCACGGCGAGGGTGGGTGCGGCGGGGGCCGCCTTCGGCGCGTCCGCGGGCTTGAGGTGCGTGACCAGGAAGGCGCCGATCTCCGCGGCCTCGTCGATTTGCGCGGCGGTGACGGGGTGTTTTCCGGTGATGGTTTGCGCGTGCCTGCGGAAGAGGTCCGCGAGCGAGATGCAATCCTCGGCGCGGTCGCGCGCGCCGCGGCCTGCGATGATGGCGTCGACCTCGGCCTGGGGAATCGTGCCATTGGAAGCGAGGGCCTTGGCGGACGAGAGGAGCTGCGCGCGGAGGCGCGCGGCGGTGGAGAGCTTCGCCTGGAGGAGGGATTCGCCGGGCGCCTCCTGCTCGGCGCGGAGCGCGGCGAACTTGGTGGCGACCGCGAGCTCGGGGAGCGCGAGGAGCGCGGCGAGGTCGACCTTGGGCAAATGAACGGGGATGTGGGGCTCGTGCATCGCGGCGACGCGCATGCCGGTGGTGACGTTCGCGAGCGCGAGGTCGAGGTCGAGCCGGAAGGGCAAAACGTCGCCGGGTTGGAGCGCTTGCGCCGCGGGGAGGTGCTTTTCGTACGCCTTCTCAGGGTCGATGGGGGTTGCCATGGGGGCCTTTCCGTCGGTTTCGAGGGATGGAAGGTGGGGAACTGTACAGGAGAAGGAAACGTTTTGCACAGGGGCTTCGGGGAGGGAGGGGCAGGAGGGGACGGTTATGCAAAAAGGTTCGCAAAGTGGCGGGGGTGAGGAAAAAGTTGCGGGGTTTGGGGTGGGGGAAGGGGTGCCGTGAGGAAAAATTTTCCAGGTGGGGTTCGGGGAGGGGAGGGGGGCGGGGAAGAGGTTTCCTTCCGAGGGACGTGGGAACGTCTTCCGGGAGGAAAAGGTTTTGGGCGGGCGCGGGGAGAGAGTATCTTCGTGGACATGTCAAGCACGTCGACTCGGCGTTCGGATGATTCGCCGGATGCAGCGGGCCCGACAGGGCGAGGGGCGCGGAAGGGCGCGCGGCTGGTCGGTGCGGCGATGCTCGGCGGGATGGTCGTGGCCGCAGCGTTTGGCGTGCTGCGCGCGCAGGCGGGGTGCGGGGGGATGACGGTGCGGGGGGGTGGGGAGGTGGAGGCGTGGCCGTCGGAGGCTGGCGATGCGGGTGACGATGTGTCTGAGGGGGAGACGGGCAGGGCGGCGTGTACCCCTGTGGTGGTCGAGGTGTATGTCGATGGTTCGTTCCTACACAGGCGGCACGTTGGAGACCCGCCGCTCGCTGTCGAACGGCCGTCGCTCGTCGCTCGTCATTCATTTCCGAGCGGGCTATCCGAGGACCCTGCTCCTCGCACAGTCATCGCGTTCAGCCTGTCTGAACCTTATTTTGCCGCTGATTTCTCGACGAGGGACCTCTGTTCCACGGAGGAAGCGTCACCTTCGTATCTGCGCTTCGTCTGCCTTGGTCCCAGAGCCGAGCCGCGCAGGATCGAGTATCGAATCGAAGGGGGACGTGTGCTCGTGATCAAGGAAGACGGCAAAGAGTTGGGGCGCGGCGATGGGAGCGATAGCTGGCACGTCACGCCCATGCCACCGGATGCGTGCGCCACGCTCGAGACCAAAATTCCCAAGCGCGACCTCACGCCGCTCGCGAACGCCTATTTGGACGACCGCCCCTCGGAGCACTGCCGCGCGAGCACGGGGACGCCCCGCAAGGTCCCTGCTACCTTCGTTCACGAGGTGCTCCCGAAGGGGCATCGGCACTACGAGTCAGGAAAACTCGAGCGCACGCGCACGCCCCCCTACCGCGATTGCCGAGGCGTCACGCATGTCCGACTCGTATTGCCGGCTGAGATTGCTCCCTCGCAGGACCTGGGCCTGCTTTTCGCACAGTGCAACGGTCTTTGCCATGCGACTCGCTGGCATGACCCCAATGGCGCCGAGGTCGAGTGCCACGAAGGCGGGCAGCTTGCCGCCTACCAGCTTGGGAATCACCTGTACGTCATCGACGACGAGCACGTGCGGCAGGTGGTGCTCCCGTGTGGGGTGGAGCTGGATTTTCAGATGAACGGCTTCGTTGCACAGCTAGGGATGACCAGGGACGATATAAGACAGCAGTAACGCATCCGAGGGCGCGCTCACCGCAGCGGGTCGAGGCCGCTCACGAGCGCCGCATGACCGAGCGAAATATTAGCCACGAACGCGTGCGCTGGTCCCTGGTCCTTGGGTTCCACGAATGGCGGTTCTATCGTCGGGAATGGCGGTGCTATGTTGGATGGAATGCTCTGCGTCGGCTTCCTTAAGAAATTATAAGAGAAATAGGCTATGGACCAGCGTCCGTCTGTCTTGGCGTACTCGCCGTGAAATTCCTCGGCCACAATGCCGCCTGTCGCGTCGTAGATCGTCCTGCCAAGAGTTCACTCCCCTTGCGCGTGACCTCGCAGGTGGGGTTCGACCATGTTGCGGTCGACGGATTGAATCTCGTGAACTCCGCGACGTAGTTCGAATGAGTGACGACCATCGTCCAGGTTTCATTCGGCAAAGGCTCGGACATGGTCCTCACGTATTCATTGGCTGCCGAGCCCTGGACGAGCGCATCGATAGCCCCGTCCCAGACACCGGCGGCGACATAACAATTTTCTATAGGCCGATTGTCCACATCGAACACCGTGACCTTCAGCGTGGTAGCCATGGATTGCCTCGTCCCTCTTTCCGTTTTCCCGATGTCCCCTGCTCTGCTGCCAGGTATCGAATGTTGCTGTGCCCGTCCCGCCACGAGCGGACACAAGGAGCTGCACCCAGCACATGTCACGAATGAACGCGGGTGACCCCGGCCGACGCAGACATCCACGCCGGCCGGGGCGACCCACGCATGCCTGCCCGTCAGGGCTCTTCGGGCGGCGTGACCAGCCTCCCCGTGACCGGATCGTACTCGACCTGCACCGCCACGAGCTGATCCGTGGGCAGCACCTCGACCCATTGATCGAACACCTTGAAAGGTCCGTCCGGCGTCGCCTGGAAGCCGTCGGCGAGCGGGTCGAAGCCGTAGTCGTAGACCTTACGTGGTAACAGGCTCCGATTTGAACTGAATTCGCGGACGTTCCAATGGACCCAGGTTGCCAGGGAAAGGGACGAGGATGCGCCCTGAGCTGCGTCAGCCCTGCGAGGGAACCTGCGATGCGGACGCGCCCGCTTGCGCCGCGCCAGGGACGCCGCGTACTGTGCGCCCATGAGCCGACAGACAGCCGACGTCCTCGTCATCGGCGGCGGCCCCGCGGGGACCACCGCCGCGGCGATGCTGAAGCGAACGAACCCCGATCGCCGGATCGTCCTCTTCGAGCGCGCCCCGTTCCCTCGCCACCACGTCGGCGAGTCGACGCTGCCCGACATGAACCCGATCCTCCGTAGGCTCGGCGTGCTCGGGACCATCGACGCCGCCGGGTTCGTGCGGAAACGGGGAATCACGTACAAATGGGCGCACGACAAACCCGTCTTCAGCGAGGTCTTCTCGACCGGCGTGCTCGATTCGCTCGTGCGCGACGGGGGCGAGGGGCTGCCCGATTATGCGTGGCAGATCGATCGCAGCCGGTACGATCAAATCCTCCTCGAACACGCGCGGTCCCAGGGCGTCGAGATCGTTCAGCCGGCGAGCGTGGATTCGGTCCTCCGGGAAGGAGACCGGGTGACGGGCCTCCGGGTTTCCCACGAGGGAACGGAGACGACCTGGGAGAGCCGCTTCGTCGTCGACGCGTCGGGACAAGCGCGCGTCCTTTCGCGGTGGCTCGGTTTGTCGAAAGACGTGCACGCGCTCGGGGACCTCGCCATTTATCGTTATTACGAGGGGTTTCGCTGGCGCGAGGACCTCATCGGCGCGGAGGATCGATCCAAGATCTTTTTCAGCGCGACGCCCGCGGGCTGGATGTGGTTCATCCCGCTCTCGTCGCGCCTCGTGAGCGTCGGGCTCGTCACGCGAAGGCCGTTTCTGCAATCGCACGAGCCGCCTGCGCTCTTCGATCGGGAGCTCGCGACCGTGCCCGAGATGCAGGATATGCTGGCCGAGGCGGCGCAGACGAGCGCGCCGGGCGAGGAGGGGCCGCCGCGCACGCACACGGTCGCGGATTGGTCCTACAGCCACGCGAATCCGGCCGGGCCCGGGTGGTATCTCGCGGGGGACGCGGCGGCGTTCGTCGATCCGATCCTCTCGTCGGGGATCCTGCTCGCGCACCATTCGGGGCTCTCGGTGTCGAATGCCATCAACACGGAGTGGCATCACCCCGATATCTCCGTCGAGGAGCTCCACGCGGGGTACGCCACGTTTTACCGTGACCTCTATGGCGGGTTTCTCGCGATGGCGCGCTGGTGGTACCACCGCCGCGGCGTCGCCGGGATCGACGAGTGGCTGCGCACGGCCGCGGATCTCGGGAGCTCGGCGCGGGGCGCGCGCGAGATCAACCGGGACGACGTCTCGGCCTTCATGACGTTCGCCGCGGGGTTTCTCACGGATTTTCGTTTCGTGCACCTCGGGTGCGCGTTCGGGGATCGCGGGCTCGCGGTTTCCCTCGACGGGCTGGAGAATCGAGCGGCCGCGGGGGATCCGCTCCGTCGAGAGCTGCTCGATCGTTCGCTGCGTCCACGGTCGCGCGTGGAGCGCGCCGAGGTGGGCGCGTACGTGGCGACGGATGTCGATTCCGATCGCTTCTGGCGGCTCCCGGAGCTGCGGCTCTTCGGCGCGTTCGGCGAGCGGGTCTATCGACCGCCGATCCCGCTCGAAGGGCGCGAGGAGCGCGGGATTCGGCGGACGCTCCAGATCGTCGAGCGGACGCTCGCCTCGTGTAGCGGCGAGCGCACCGTGGACGACGTCGTGCGTCGCGTGCGTGACAGCTTCGATCGAAAGGAGGCCGAGGCGGTCCAGCAGCTCGCGAATCTCGTCCTGAGCGACCTCCGCCTCCTCGACGCCGTGACGCTGGCCTGATCCGGATCCTTCGGGACTGAAACGTTCGTCCGGAGAGCCGAGCGAGCACACCCTTCCGAATCGCAAAAAACGCCGTTAGGATGCGCGCCATGCGAATGCGCCCCTCGACGGGTTTGCTCCCCACGCTCATCGTGTTCCTCGCGCTCGTGGCCCTCGGCTGCGGCGATGACGGCGGCATACCACCGAGCCCCGTCGACGCCGGGCGGGACGTCACCGAGACGCCCGATGCCTCGGAGCCCGATGCCTCGGAGCCGGACGCGGGGTGTCCGCCGGGATCGTATCCCGACGGCGGCGTGTGTGTGCTCGAAGGGAGCTGTCAGAACAATCCCTGTGGCGAACACGGGACGTGCGACGATTCGAGCGGCTCGGCCCTCTGCACGTGCGCGGAGGGCTGGGCGGGCGCGACGTGCGCGTCGTGTGATGCCGCGGGCGGTTATCACGACGATGGGAGCGGCGGCTGCACGACGGACCCGTGCGTGCCGGATCCATGCATATCGCCCGATCGCGTCTGTGATGGGAGCTCGGGCAGCGCGCAGTGTGTGTGCAAGCCGGGCACGCACGACGAGCGCGGCGTCTGCGTCGAGGACAAGACGTGCCTGCCGACGACGTGCAGCGGTCACGGGAGCTGCAATGACGAGGGCGGCGAGGCCGTGTGCATGTGCGACGTCGGATGGAGCGGGAGCGCATGCGACGCGTGTGACGACGCAGGGGGCTATCACAGCGATGGAAACGGCGGCTGCACGACGGACCCGTGTCTGCCGAATCCCTGCGTGGCCCCGCACGCGAGCGTGTGCACGGTCGAAGGAGGATCGCCGGTCTGCGGCTGCGATCCCGGGTATCACGACCAGAACGGCGCTTGCGTGATCGACGAGGTTTGCACGCCGTCGACGTGCTCGGGCCACGGAGCGTGCGTGGTCGAAGGCGGCCACGTGGTGTGCACGTGTGACGCCGGTTTTGCCGGGGATGCGTGTGATACGTGCGACGCGGCGGGCGGGTATCACAGCGATGGAAACGGCGGCTGCACGACGGACCCGTGTTTGCCGAATCCCTGCGACATGCCGAACAAGACGGTGTGCGCGGGAGAAGGCGCTTCGTTCGTGTGCACGTGTGAGCCGGGGTATCACGACGACGGGAACGGGGGCTGCACGGACGATCCCTGCACGCCGAACGTCTGCCTCGTGATGAACCAGGCCTGCCAGGTCGTGGGCGGGATGGCGCAGTGCTACACGCCCATGTGCGACGATCAGAATCCGTGCACGGTCGACGCGGTCGTGGGCGGGAGCTGCCAGCATACGCCGCTCGCCAACGGCACGGCGTGCCAGACGTCGCTCTGCATCGTGGATCAGGCCTGCCAGGCGGGCGTCTGCGCCGGCGGCAGTCCGCGGGTGTGTGATGACGGCAATGCGTGCACGGACGACTCGTGTGATCTCGCGGTGGGGTGCGTCGCGACGAACGACAACACGAACGTGCCGGACGACGGAGTCGCGTGCACGATCGACAAATGCGCGGGCGGGCTCGCGTCGCATACGACGAGCAACGCGGCTTGTGACGACGGGTCGTGGTGCACGGGCGCGGAGGTCTGCGCGCCGCTCCAGGCGGGCGCGGATGCGGAGGGGTGCGTGCACGTGAACGTGCCGCAAAAGCCCGTGAGCATCAGCCCGTGCGTGAGTTATGGCGCGTGTGACGAGGCGACGAAGTCGTTCCCGCCGGTGTTCGCGTCGCCGGGGAGCACCTGCAACGACGGCATCCCGTGCACGAGCGGGGACGTCTGCGACGCGCAGGGCGCTTGCAAGGGGACGGCCTCGATCGGGTGCGACGGCGGGGCTTGCGCGACCACGCACCCCGGCACGGGGGACGTGAACATCCCGGTCGGCGTGGTGAGCGGGACGATCACGCTCGGAGGCGCGCCGCTGCCGGCGACGAACAACGACTACGACGGCGCGGACATCTACCTCGTGGCGAAGGACACGAAGGCTGCGCATTACCTCGGCGGCTACAGCTACCAGTACCAGTCGGTGGGCGTGTATTCGCTGATCCCGAACACGTACGGCGGCAAGGTGGTCGCGGGCGTGTACGACGTGCTCTACCGGCGGGGCTGGGGGTCGAGCGGGAATACGGTGTCGCGTACGCTTTCGACGGCCACGCACGTGAATGGCTACCGGATTCTGGCGAAGGACGTCGTCATCGGCGCGGGGGAAAGCAAGCTCGACGTGAACATCCCGGTGGCGAGCGTGAGCGGGACGATCACGCTCGGGGGCGCGGCGCTGCCGGCGACGAACACGGATTACGACGGCGCGGACATCTACCTCGTGGCGAAGGACACGGGAGCCGCGCATTACCTCGGCGGCTACAGCTACCAGTACCAGTCGGCGGGCGTGTATTCGTTGATCCCGAACATGTACGGCGGCAAGGTGGTCGCGGGCGTGTACGACGTGCTGTACCGGCGGGGTTGGGGGTCGAGCGGGAATACGGTGTCGCGTACGCTTCCGGCGGCCACGCACGTGAATGGGTATCGGATCCTGGCGACGGACGTGACGCTGTCGGCAGGGGCGAACACGCTGGACGTGAACATCCCGGTGGCGAGCGTGAGCGGGACGATCACGCTCGCGGGCGCGGCGCTGCCGGCGACGAACACGGATTACGACGGCGCGGACATCTACCTCGTGGCGAAGGACACGAAGGCTGCGCATTACCTCGGCGGCTACAGCTACCAGTACCAGTCGGCGGGCGTGTATTCGTTGATCCCGAACACCTATGGCGGCAAGGTGCCTGCGGGCACGTATGACGTGCTCTATCGTCGTGGCTGGGGGTCGAGCGGGAACACGGTGTCGCGTACGCTTCCGGCGGCCACGCACGTGAATGGGTATCGGATCCTGGCGACGGACGTGACGCTGTCGGCAGGGGCGAATACGCTGGACGTGAACATCCCGGTGGCGAGCGTGAGCGGGACGATCACGCTCGGGGGCGCGGCGCTGCCGGCGACGAACACGGATTACGACGGCGCGGACATCTACCTCGTGGCGAAGGACACGAAGGCAGCGCATTACCTCGGCGGCTACAGCTATCAGTACCAGTCGGCGGGCGTGTATTCGCTGATCCCGAACACGTATGGCGGCAAGGTGCCTGCGGGGACGTACGACGTGCTCTATCGGCGGGGCTGGGGGTCGAGCGGGAATACGGTGTCGCGCACGCTCGTGACGGCCACGCACGTCAATGGGTATCGGATCCTGGCGACGGACGTGACGCTGTCGGCAGGGGCGAATACGCTGGACGTGAACATCCCGGTGGCGAGCGTGAGCGGGACGATCACGCTCGCGGGCGCGGCGCTGCCGGCGACGAACACGGATTACGACGGCGCGGACATCTACCTCGTGGCGAAGGACACGAAGGCAGCGCATTACCTCGGCGGCTACAGCTATCAGTACCAGTCGGCGGGCGTGTATTCGTTGATCCCGAACACGTACGGCGGCAAGGTGCCTGCGGGCACGTACGACGTGCTCTATCGTCGTGGCTGGGGGTCGAGCGGGAACACGGTGTCGCGTACGCTTCCGGCGGCCACGCACGTGAATGGCTACCGGATTCTGGCGATGAACGTCACGCTCGCGGCGGGCGCGAATACGCTGCACGTGGACATCCCCGTGTCGAACGTGAGCGGGACGATCACGCTCGGGGGCGTGGCGCTGCCGGCGACGAACACGGATTATGACGGCGCGGACATCTACCTCGTGGCGAAAGACACGCAAGCCGCGCATTACATCGGCGGCTACAGCTACCAGTACCAGTCGGCGGGCGTGTATTCGCTGATCCCGAACACCTACGGCGGCAAGGTGCCTTCGGGGACGTACGACGTGCTCTATCGGCGGGGCTGGGGGTCGAGCGGGAATACGGTGTCGCGCACGCTCGTGACGGCCACGCACGTCAATGGGTACCGGCTTCTGGATCGATGCATGACGACGCCTTGAAGGAGCAACGAACCCCGGGGGCGTAGAAGCCCCCGGGGTCGAGCGTCACCCCACCCGATCCCGGAGCGGCACCGAAGCCACGCGCTTCGGCTCGGCGGCCCGATCGAAGGGCGCGCCCGCGGCCTCCAGCGCCGTGATCGCCTCCGCCGCGAGCCGCATCGCACGAACGCCATCCTCCGCCGATACCTTCGGCCGATCGCCCCGGACGACGCTCTCCCGGAACGCGACGAGCAGGCGCGCGAGGTCGCCTCCACGCGGCGGCGTGCGGGTCCGTTTGCCTCCGGCGTCGCTCACCTCCACGAGGTCACGTCCTTCCGAGCGTATCCAGGACAAACGCCTTCCATCGGCGAGGCGCGCGCGCACTTCGAGGGCGTCCGCGGCCTCGGCGAGCAAGAGCTCGATCGTGACGTCCGGCTGCGAGGGACCGGCGCCTCGCGCGCGCAAGGTCACGCGCTCGGGCCGACCGCCGCCCTTGGCCGTGGCCTTTCGGATGCGGAGGTCCTCGCCTGCCACGGCGTGTGCGACGTCGCCGAGGTGGATCAAGAGTTCGTAGAGCGCCGTGCGCGACCACGCGTGCAAGCTCGCGGGCGAGGTGGCCGTGGCCCGGTGAACGACCTCGATTTCGAGAGGACGATCGGGCCCTTTTTGATCCGCGAGCACCGTGAGGATCTCTTCGAGCCCGCCCGCCGTGCGGAGCTGCTGCGCCACCGTGATGCGCTCGTTTGCCTCGGCGGCGAGCGCTTCGGCCTCGGCGAGGTTCGCGCCGAGCGGTTTTTCCACGAGGCAGGGGAGCCCGCGCGAAAGCGCGTCGCGCGTGATGTCCGCGTGCTGCCGCGTGCTCGTGGCGACGATCACCGCGTCGATCGGGGTCCGCTCGCAGATTTCGGCGAGCGTGCGCGCGCGGGGCACGTCGGCCGCGATCTCCGGCAGATCCTTGTCCGGCGCGTGCGGGGAGGTGATGCCGGCGAGGACGAACCCGCCCGCTTGTTCCAGCGCCGCCGCGAAGGCGAGGCCCCGCCGGCCCGTGCCGACGATCGCGACACGGACGGCGCGCGGCGCGGGGGAGGTTTGGGCCACGGGCAGGTGGATACGCTCGCGCGGCGCTTCCGGGAGCGGGATGTCGTCGCTCCGCGGGATGCGGCCGTCGCCGAAGCGGAGTTCGTCGAGGCGGTCGATCCCCGGCCGAAACCGCGCGATGCGGGGCTCGGTGAGGCAACGCTCGGGCGTGATTTTCTCGCCCGGGATGGCCCGGAGCTCGCCCGTGCCGAAGACCGCCGCATAAGGCTTCCATACGCCCGTGCAGACAAGGTCGAAGCGGCAATCGGCGCAGGCCGGGCCTTTCTGCTTTTGCGGGAGGTCCTCCGTCAGCGCGCCGCTGAGCGAGACGAGCACGTCGCTCCACGGCATCATCTCTTCGAGCTGGCACGGCGGCACGCCCTGGCGCGAGCCCACCACGACCTCGACGCCGAGCTCGTTTGCCCGCGCGATCGCGCGCTTCAGGTAGGGCATGACGTCCGAGAAGCGGGGCACGTGGTCGGCGAGGCGCTCGAGGGCCTTGTATTGCGGCGTGACGTACGCGAAGGAGATGCCGATCCGCGCGCCGAACGCGGCGTGCATCCACTCGACGAAGCGCACGAGGTGCCGATAGTTCTGCGCGGAGACGACGTGGTTCACGTCGAGCCGGAGCGCCTCGTGGCGCGCGAAGAGGTGGAGCGCCCGCACCGTCCGGGCGTGGTCACCCATCTTTCGGGTTTGCAGCCGCGCGAGCGCCTCGTCATGCGCGTGCAGCGAGACGAAGACGTTCGTGAGGCCCGCCCGGACGAGGGCGTCGACCTTCTCCGGTTTGTCGAGGAGCACCGCATTCGTGACGAGCTCGATGCTGCGGACGCCGGTCCGCTTGGCCACGGACACGTAATCGACGAGGTGGCGCGAGAGCGTGGGTTCGCCGCCGCTGAACGAGATTTGCTCGACCCCCGTCCGGCCGAGGCGCGCGATCCGCCGCATCATCCGGCCCGGATCCTCCTCCACGTTGTGGGAGGTCTCGTTCGCGCTGCAGAACCAACAATCCTGGTTGCAATGGACCGTCGGGCGGAGGACCGTGAAAAACGCCGCGCGCGCCGCGCTCTTGCGGGTCTCGTCCCAGCGCTCGCGCGGGCGTTGCTGCGGGGCGCGCGGCAAGGGGGACAAGCCCGCGGCGCCGTGCGTGGAGAGGTAGAGCGTGGTCGTGCCCGGGCAGGCGCGCGAGGCGCCGCAGGCGTCGCAGGCCGGCGCGAGGGAGGAGGTGGCGTGGCGCGGCATGGGACGGCCGCCGCGATCGGCGAGCAAACGCTCGGGGACGTCGATGCCGCCGTCCGGGGTCTTGGCGGCGACGGCGCAGAGCGGGATCCCGTCGCGCTCGGTCAACGTGATTTCGAGCCCTTTTTCTCGGGCAAACCCGATCGCCGCGAGGAGCCTGTCCCGCGTTCGATCCCAGCGCGGCGGCGCGAGCTCGCGCGGCGCGCGTCCATCCACCGGCCGGAGCGCGGACGGCGCGTAGAGGCGGACACGACGCGCGCTCGGCGCGACGCCCGCGAGGAGCGTGATCAGCCCGCGGAGGTCCTGGATCGAGGGATCGAGCACCGGGATCTCGAAGACGAGGTCGAGCCCCGTCGCCGCGATGGCGCCGAGGCCCGCGAGGCCCGCGGAGAACGCGCCTCGCACGCGGGCGATCGCGTCGTGCACGGCCGCTCGGTCGCTCGCGAGGAAAAACACGACGCCCGAGAGGCCCGCCGCGCGGAGCTCGTCGGCGCGCCCCTCGGCGGCGTAGGCCACGCCGTTCGTCCGCGCATACACCGCGCCCCAGCCCGCGTCGCGCGCGTTCTGCACGATCGCGCGCAGATCCTTCAGACGTGAAGCTTCGCCGCGCAGCTCGAGCACGCCGCCGCCACGACGGAGCTCGCGCTGCTGCGCTCCTTCGTCCGGCGGCTTGCCTCGGCAATCACAGACGGGGCAGGCGAGGTTGCAGCCCTCGGCGAGCAGGAGGCTCGTGTCGGTCGTGCCGGCGCGGGGGCTCATGGGAGAGCGCATTGTTCGCCGTGGGAGACGCCGCGCGCAAGAGGAACGGGCTTGGGGTACCATGACCACGATGCGCGTCGCGCGGGTGCTCACGAACGAGACCTGCAACCAGGGTTGCGGGTTCTGCTCGGCGCGAAGGCCGGTCGAACGGCCCGATTTCGTCCGCTCCGCGGCCGTGCTCGCTCGCATCGACGAGGCGCTCGCCAAGGGCACACGCGAGGTCGTGCTGACGGGCGGCGAGCCCACGATGCGCCGGGATCTCGCGGCGCTCGTCCGCCACGCCCGCGCGCGCGGCGCCGAGCGCGTCGTGCTGGAGACGAACGCGTCGCTCGTCACGGAGAGCCTCGCGCGCGCGCTCGCCGACGCGGGTCTCTCGGTCGCGCGCGTGCACGTGCCGGCGTTTGGCCCCGAGGCGGACGGGATCACGCGCGACGAGGGCGGGTTCTCCGCCGCGCTCACGGGCGCGCGTGCCCTCGCCGCCGCGGGGATCCCGCTGGAGATCACGACGCCGGTCGTTCGGAACAACCTCGATCTCGTCGCCGCGATCCCGGGCGGCGTGCGCGCGGCGAACCTCCCGGCCTCGCGCCTCCTCGCGTCCATCCCCGTGGAGGCGCCCGATCCTGCGACGCTCGCGCCTCTCGAAGGCGCCGCGCGTGCGCTCGAACGGCTCGATCAGGCCGCGCGGGAGGCCGGCATCCCGCTCTCGCTCGACCCCGGCGCGGCCATCCCTCCGTGCTCGTTCGAGCGGCCCGCGCGCCTCGCGCACCTCTACGCGCTGAACCCCGGCGGCGTGAATCGCCCGGGCCACGAGCGCGTGCCCGCGTGCGGAGCGTGTGTCGTTTCGGATCGTTGTCCCGGCGTGCCGCGCGCGCTCCTCGCGCGGGAGACCACGTCCGCCTTCCGGCCTCTCACGGAGGACCGGGTTCGCCGCAAGCTCACGGTGATCTCGTCGGTGCGCGAGCAGATCGATCGCGAGCTCGTGACCCGCGACGTCCACCGCGCGCCCGACGGCCGGCTCGTGCCTTCGCACATCGTGCGCATCCAGTTTCAGTGCAACCAGGCCTGCGATTTTTGCTTCGTCTCCACGCACCTGCCGGCGCCCGAGGACGAGGCCGTGCGCCGCGCGATCCTCGAGATCGCGCACGCCGGTGGTGTGCTGCAAGTCTCGGGCGGCGAGCCGACCTTGAACGGGCGTCTCCACGCGTACGTCGCGCTCGCGAAACGGGAAGGGGCGATGGCGGTGGAGCTGCAGACGAACGCGGTGCGCCTCGGGGAGCCGGGCCGCGCGCGCGAGCTCGAAGAGGCCGGGCTCGACGTGGCGTTCGTGTCGCTGCACGGGTCGCGCGCGGAGATTTCGGACATGATCACGCGGGCGCCGGGCACGTTCGAGAAGACGGCGCGGGGGCTCGACGCGCTCGCGCAGACGAAGATCCGCGTGCGGCTGAACTTCGTCTTTTGCGCGCCGAACCTGGCGGATTTCCCGGACTTCGTGCGGCTCGTCGCGGCGCGCTGGCCGGCCGCGGAGATCAACGTCTCCGTCGTCGGGGCGTTCACGGACCTCGTGCCCCGCACGGAGAGCTTGATCCCGCGGTACACGGATCTGCTGCCTGTGATGCGCGAGGGCCTCGGGATCGCGCGCGCGGCCGGGATCCCGGTGCTCGGCTTCGAGTCGATGTGCGGGATCCCGCTCTGCCTCGCGCCCGTCGATCCACGCGGGTTCTTCGACCTCGCCGAGATCCCGAGCGGGCACGACGGCGGCGAGTTTGTCCGCGCAGAAGCGTGCGGGCGGTGTGAACTTTCGGCGCGTTGCTTCGGCCTGCGGCGCAGCTACGCCGAGCTTCATGGAACCAGCGAGGCGCGGGCGATCGTGCGGGGGGCCGAAATCGGCTGACGCCTCCGTCCGCGGTTCGTGCTTCCCCCTTCCCTCGTAGGGCGGTATGGAGCGTGCCGTGTCGGGGGTACGGAGCAAAAGGGTGCCGGGCGAGCGAGACAAGGCCACGACCGTTCTGTCCATGGTCGGCCTCCCTGCGCGGGGAAAGACGTACATCGGGCGCCGCGTGGCGCGTTACCTGAGCTGGCTCGGTCATCCGACCCGCGTGTTCAACGTGGGGAGCTACCGGCGCCGGCAGATCGGCGCGAGCCAGCCTGCCGACTTCTTCGCGCCGTCGAACAAGGAAGGCCGGCAGGTCCTGCACGACCTCGCCATGACGGCGCTCGATGACATGCTCGTCTGGCTGCGCGAGGGCGGCGAGGTCGGCATCTTCGACGCGACGAACAGCACGAAGGAGCGCAGGCGCCTCGTCGAGGAGCGGTGCCGCAAGGAGGGGCTGCCGGTCGTCTTCATCGAGTCGTTCTGCAACGACCCGGGGGTGATCGAGGCGAACGTCCGCGATACGAAGCTCAAGTCGCCGGACTACGTCGACATGGATCCGGACGCGGCGGCGCAGGACTTCCTGCGGCGCATCGCCCACTACGAGAGCATGTACGAGACGCTCGAGGATCCGAACCAGAGCTACATCAAGATCATCGACGTCGGCCGTCAGGTGATCCTGAACCGGATCCACGGCTACCTGCCCGCGCGTCTCGCGCCGTTGCTCATCGACCTGCACGTCTCGCCGCGCCCGATCTGGCTGACGCGGCACGGGCAAAGCGACTACAACCGGCACGGCCGCATCGGCGGTGATCCCGAGCTCTCCCCGGCGGGTGAGGAGTACGCGAAGCACCTGGCGGAGTTCGTTCGGAAAAACGCGCCGCGGGATCAAGAGGTGTCGGTCTGGACGAGCACGCTGCGGCGGACGATCCAGACGGCGACGAAGATCACGCGGTCACCGCGGACCTGGCGGGCGCTCGACGAGATCGACGCGGGCGTTTGCGACGGGATGACGTACGACCAGGTGCGGATCGAGATGCCGGACGTGTGGGCTGCGCGGAGCGCGGACAAATTCCGGTATCGATATCCGCGGGGCGAGTCGTACGAGGACGTGATCCAGCGGCTCGACCCGGTGATCATCCAGCTCGAACGTCAGCGCTCGCCGACCTTGGTGATCGCGCACCAGGCGGTGCTCCGGGCGATTTACGCGTACCTGATGGACCGGCCGCCGGGTGAGTGCCCGTCGATCAGCGTGCCGTTGCACACGGTGATTCAGTTGACGCCGACGGCGTACGGCTGCGAAGAGAAACGATTCGCGCTGCCGCCGAACGTGGAGGATCAGGGGGCGGGGGGATAGGTTTTACCAAGGAAACCATTCCCCCGGCATCGTTTGCCACGCCGTGAGGTCGTTTGGAGCGGCGTGCGGCACGGCTTGGCCCTCAGGGCTCGGAACCGTAATACAACGACTCGGGTGAGCGTTCGGGGGCCTCTGTGTCCTCGGCCGGCGGTTTGGGGGTCAGGCGGAGGCGCTGGCGAATCGAGGAGATCCCGGTCTCGCGCTCCGGGAAGGGGAGACGCCACACGGAGTCCTTCACGCAGGCGCCGAACGAGGTTTCGCCCGGCGGCGAGATGAGCTTCACGTCGCCGACGAAGCCGTCCGCGCCCACGCGGAACTGGAGGTTGAGGTCGATCGGCTCGCCCGGGCGCTTGTCGAACTCGATGCGGTAGCAGTCCCGGATCTCAGCGTGGAGGACCGCGAGGCCGACGTCGACGTCTTCGCGTGTGAGGTTGCCCGAGACCCGGGCTTCTTCGGCTTCCTCCAGCGTCACGGTGTCCGACGCTTGCGCGTCGGGCGGCGATAACGTCGCGCGCGCGCGTGGCTTCAGAGGCTCGGCGACCGTCACGTCGAACACGGGGACCGACCGCGTCTCGCCGTTTCGCGTCTGCATCGTTCGCTCGACCGAGAGGATGGATGCGATGACGCCGCGGGCCTCTTCGAGCCGCGTGTCTGGCGACAAACGGATCATCGCGCGGTCACGCGTTCGGTCCTGCGGGTCGTGGTGCGCGCCGTGGTCCTTCCAGAGGTCCGCCACCACCGCGGCCAGCACCGGATGACGCACGTTTCCCGCCGCAGCTTCGCGGGGCGCGCGGCGCAGCGTGGTGACGATGTCGCGGATGCGCCACTTCAAGACGAACTCGTCGAGCGAGGCGTCGATGTCGAGGAAGCCAGGCGGAGGCGCGTGGGGCGTGGGGGGCTCGATGGGCTCGGCAGGCCCGAGGAGCGGCGGCGCGAGCGGAATGGCAGGCACGGCGATACGGGTGCCGAACCGCGGATCGGGCAGCGTGATGCGGAGGGGGGTGCTGAAGTAGCGGCCTTTGAGGAGAAGGTCGTACGAGCTGTCGTCGAGGCCGTCGAAGCGCACGGGCACGCCGTGCTCCCAGCGCGCCGGGGAGAACTGAAAGCCGAGTACGATCTGCGCGGGGGTCGTGGGCGGGAGCTCGGTCGGGAAGGGGCTCGCGAGATCCACGACGAGCGTGCCCGGAGGCAAGGACGGGTCCGCGAGGGAGACGCCGGGGTTCGTGGTGAGGCGGGTCTGGTCGGCGACGAGGGATTCGATGTGGCGGAGCGCGGCGTTCGTGGGGAGCACGAAGAGGGCCGGCGCGAGCGCGAGGAGGAATGTCACGAGCAAGGTGGGGCGCGCGCGGGAGAGGGCGCCCGTGAGGCCACGCGGCGGCATCGCGACGAGCGTCGTGAGGACGATCGGGAGGGCGAAGATCGCGCCAGTGGCAGCGAGCTCGACCGTCGTGCGGCGGAGGTCGCGCGCGGCGCGCCCGAGCGCGGGGAGGGGGGCGCCCGGCGTCGAGAGGGCGATGACCTCGCCCATCGCAGGCGCGAGCGACGCGAGGAGGACGCCGCCGATGCCGGCGCACGCGGCGGCGAGCAGGCGCGTCGCCGCATACCCGTCGCCGCGGTTCGTCCGCGACGCGCCGAGCACCACGGCGACGAGACCCATGCCCGCGGGCAGCGCCGCGATCCAGCTCCCGACCGCATCGCGGCCGAGGTCGTCCTTGCCGAGGAGGCGCGCGACGAGCGCCGCCGCCGGGAGGGAGAGCGTGGCGACGATGAGCGCGGCGAGGGGACGGTTGTCCTTGTTGATCGACGCCGTCACGCGTCCCGGCCGGAGCGAGAGCGCGGCGATGCCGAGCGAGATCGACGCGACGAGCAGGCCTGCGCCTTCGAGGGAGGCGCGGGTCGTCAGCGCGAAGGCGGCGGCGCGGGCGCGGTCGCCGAGGGAGAGATCGGGTGCGCTCGCGAGCGGATCGGGCATCCATGCGATCGAGGCCGCGAGCGTGATGGCCGCGAGGAAGGCGGGCGGGAGGCAGACGAGGGACGCCGAGGCGCGTCGCTCCGCGACGAAGCGAGCGAGCGCGACGGTCGCGGCGAGCGTGAATCCGAGCGCGAAGCCCACGGCGAGCGCGCCGCGTGGCTCGGCGAGGTGCAGGCTGAAGAAGGCGACGCGCACGAGCCCCGCTTCGGCTTCGGCGAGCAGGACGAGCGCGACGGCGATCGGCACGAGGAGCGTGATCGTCGCGACAGCGAGGTTTTGCCGCGTGCGTCGGGACGCGCGGCGGGCTCGCTCTTCGGGCTTGCCCGAGGCGTCCTTGTCAGCCACGCCGCGCAGCGTATCCGGACCGCGCCCCGCGCCGCGAGGGAAAAACCGTGACAACGCGTCGCGGCCGTCGATACCCTGCACGGCATGCGCGCCGCGGGCGTCTTCGCGTGGGCCCTCTTGACGGCTGCGGCCGCGTCGGCCGAAGCATTCCCGGCCTACTTGCTGGGCAAGAGGGAGTCGAAGATCTCGAGCAGCGCGACGACCGTGGTGATCGCGCGGCGCGGGACGCGCACCGTCGTCTCGATGCAGATCCAAATGGACTACATCGACTTGGCCGAGCCCTCCGCTGTCGACGACGAGTTCGCGCCCAGGACCTTCGAGGTCGAGATGATCGTGCCCGTGCCGGCCACGCTCGACCACGACGCGGTGCGGAGGCTCCCGAGCGACATCTTCGAGCGGCTCGACGTGATCAGCGCGCCGCGGCTCGTCGAATCCTGGCAGCAGGATCCCTGCACCTACGCGGATATCGCCTCGATCGCGGCACGCGACAAGGAGGGCGGCCCGAGCGCGCTGCCGGACGAGGGCGCTCTACGTGCCCGCGCCCCGGAAACGTCCCGCGTCCAGATCGACGCGCCCTTCGGGGCCTACGTCACGGTCGTCGAAGCATCCGACCTGGAGCGTTGGATCGACGGATATAGGCGTCCCCGTCGCATCCCGGAGAACGTCGCGACCGTGCTGCGCTCGTACAAGGAGGCCGGGTGGAAATTCCTCGTGTCGGATCTCCGCTTCTCGAAGGACGAGATGCGGAACGGCCGCGTCGTGCCCCCGCCCCTTCGATTCGAATACGACGCAGAGGCGGTCCGGCTGCCTTTGCGCCTCGGGCTCTCGAGCGCGGCGGGCACGCACGACCTCGTGGTGCACGTGTTCGCGGAGGACAGGTACGAGGCCGCGAATTTCCCGAACCTCACGATTCCCACGAACGTGGAGGTCGACGTGGCGGCCCGCGCGCACTTCGGTGAGCTCTACGCGTCGCTCTTCGACGCGACGCTCGACAAGAATCAAGGCGCGTTCGTGACCGAATACGCGTGGGACACGGAGTCGTGTGACCCGTGCCCTGGGCCCTTGCTTTCGCCCGAGGCGATGCGATTGCTGGGCGCGCCGTCGGGGATGGTCGTGCATACGCGGCTTCACGCGCGTTATCGCAAAGAGGCGCTCGGAGAGGACCCCGTGTTGCGGGTCGCGCCGCCGGTCCAGGGCGGGCGCGGCGGCGACGGGCAGGCGGCGGTGCCCGCGGAGGTGAGCACGTTTCAGGGGCGTTACGTTCTTCGCAACCGCTGGCAGGGCCCGGTGACGTGCCCGAACCCCGATTTCGACATCTGGGGCGGGCCGCCGCGCGCGGACCTCACGAGCGTGCGACCCGCCGCGCCATCGTCCGAGGTGGCGCGGGGAAAGGTCTATCTTTCAGCGATGGTGCGCGATTCCGTGCCCGCTGCCGGGATCGAATCGAAGCTTCGTCCGGACGGGGCCTCGGCGGGAAGGCGATTCTTGCTCGGCTTCGGCCTCGGCGCGGGCGCGGGGCTCTGCGGCACGATCGGCGTGGTATTGGCGGTAACCGGAAGAAAACGCGGTTCGCGCAGGAATTCGCCATAACACGAGCGCTCGATCCTCGCTTGACATCCCCTTCGCGGGTCGCATCATGAGCGATCCTCCGTGAATGCGGCGCGAAGGTGTATTCGCGGGTCCGGGACGGCTTCGACAGAACGGGAGATTCACGATGAGACGATACCTTGGTTATTCGATTCTCGGTTCGCTCGCTTGCCTCCTCGCGCTGAACGCGGGGTGCGAAGGCGAGGATCTCAACACGGGCGGCACCGGCGGATCGGGGCTCACCACGAATACGGGCAGCGCCGGCGCGGGCGCCGGGACGGGCGGCGCGGGCGGGATCGTGCAGGAGAGCTTCATCCGGATCCATTATCGGCTGCAGGACGGCGGCGACCCGAAGTCGTGGGGCGTGCATTTCTGGGGCGCGGGATCGACGTCGCCGGCGTGGGGAACGCCGCAGGTGTTCGACGGGACGGACGAGTTCGGCGTATACACCGACGTGCGGGTGACCGTGACCGGCGACGCGGACGACGCGTGGCTCGGGCTCATCCCGGTGCAATGCTCGAACGGTGATTGCAAGAAGGACGTCGAGACGGGGGTTCGTTTCGTCGATCTCACGAAAAACGCCCAGGATGCGAACGTCGCCGAGTGCTGGATCACGCAGGGCCAGGCCGTCTCGACGACGCCGCCGGCGGCGGCGGGGCCTGCGTACGAGATCTCGCGGCCGAAGGATTTCATCGACCTCGGCAATGGCAGCGTGCGGATGATGTTCCGGGTGGCGAAGGGCTCGACGGGCACGGTCGAGTACGGCGCGGCTGCGGGCACGCTCGACAAGAAGGCGACGTGGACATCCGCGGACGACATCAACAAGAATGGCCTCGTGATCACGGGTCTGACGCCCGGGGAGGCGATGTATTACCGGATCTCGACGAAGCTCGACGTCGATGGGCAGACGCTCGAAGACACGTCGGACGTGCTCGATCTGAAGCCGATCTCGTATACGTCGATCACGGACGCGGCCGACTGGGCGTCGTGGGGCAGCAAGGGGATCATGTACCAGCTCATCGTGCGCACGTTCGCGGACGGCGGCGCGACGAAGGCGGTCGGCGATTCCAAGACGGAGAGCGGCATCGATACGACGAAGATGGACGGCGTGGGTGATCTCGTCGGCCTGCGGAAGGCCCTGCCGTACCTGAAGGAGCTCGGCGCCGACGCCATCTGGATGACGCCGGTCTTCAAGGCGAAGAGCTACCACGGCTACGACACGACGGATTTCTACGACATCGATCCGTCGGTCGGCACGAGGAAGGATTTCACCGATCTGACGGAGGCGGCGCACGCCGCGGGGATCAAGATCATCCTCGATCTCGTGCAGAACCACGTGGCCGACGTGAACCCCTGGTTCGTCGCGGGCGCGGATCCGAAGCACGCCGATTACGACAAGTACCACGACTGGTTCGTCTGGTCCGATCAATACTCGAACATGCTGGCGGACGGGCACCCGTGGGACGGCTCGGCCGTGATGTGGGCGTGCAAGAACTACCAGTGCTACCACCAGATCTTCGGCGGCCCGATGCCGGAGCTCAACTACCGGAACCCCGCGGTGCGCGCCGAGATGAAGAAGATCTCGCAGCACTGGATCGATCTCGGGGCGGACGGGTATCGCCTCGACGCGTCGAAGCACATCGATCAATTCGACGACAACGCGAAGATCTCGCTCGACAAGCACGGCACGCACGTGTGGTGGAAGGAGTTCAACCATTTCGTCAAGAAGGAGGTCGTGCGGCCCGCGGGTTCGGCCGCGGTGCTCCTGACGGGCGAGAATCGCTGGGACGATCCGGCCCAGTACGGCGAGATGATGCCGTACGGGGGCGACATGGACTCGCAGTTCGACTTCCCGTTCCGCAGCATCGTCGGCAACTTCGTGAACGGGCAGGCGGGCGAGGCGATCGATTTCGTGGGGTACGTGAACAAGGTCCAGGCCGACCTCGCGGCCGGAGGCAATGGCGGCAGCCCGCACCATTACCTCGAGCGGTTCCTGTCGAACCACGACCTCGAGCGGCCGGCGACCCAATTCGAAGGCGCGGGCGCGGCGCTCGACGCGAAGCTGAAGCAGGCCGCGACGATCGTGCTCACCGTGCCGGGCATGCCGGTCATCTATTACGGGGAGGAGTTCGGCAAGAAGGGCAAGCGCGACAAGTTCCTCGGGAACGAGGCGTGGGACCGCGACGAGCTCATCCGCGAGCCGATGAGCTGGTTCGAGACGAACGTGTTCGCCGGCGACAAGACGGCGGCGTGGAACATCGACGCGGCGGCCACGAACGAGGCGAACAAGGACGTGCTGCCCTTCGCGGGCGTGGGCATCACGGTCGCGCCGAACCCGGAGTACCCGTTCGTGAAGTTCATGGCGGAGCAGGAGCCGGCCTCGTGGGCCGCGCAAGAAACCGACGCGTCGAGCCTCTTGCATCACTACCGGAAGCTCGTCGCGATCCGGAAGGCGCACGCGGTGTTCACGGACCTCGCCGCGACGATCACGCTCGTGAAGAACACGGCCGACGTCTACGAATACAAGCTCCAGAGCGGCGCGGAGACGATCTCGGTCGTCCTGAACCGCACGTCGACGCCGCAGCCGATCCCCTGGGGCGCCGCGGCGACGGAGCTCCTCACCGGAATGACGGGCATGTCGTTCGATGTGCCCGCGTACGGGGCGATCATCGTGCAGAACAACTAAAAATGTACGGATGAGAAAAACACGGGCTGCGCCCTCCGAAGGCGAGGGCGCGGCTTCGTGTCGCCCGGCGGCCCCGTGCGCGGGGCTCGACGCCGAGCCGCGCATCGTGGTAGCGTCTCTTCGGTCGTTTGAAACCGTTCACCCTCATGGTCCTGGTGGTGTTCGGGCTCGTGGCGGCGGCGGTCGCTGCGAGGCTGCTGGGGCTCGCGATGCGTACGCGCAAAGCCCCGGAGTTCCTGCTCGGTCTTTCGATGTTGCTTCCGCTCGTAGGGTATTCGATTCAGGTCACGAGCGCTGTGACGCGAGGCGGCGCGCCCGCGCCGCTCGCCGTGGAGATCGGCGGGCTCGTCGTCGACATCGGATTCCTCACGGTGGCGGGCTTCGTGTGGCTCGTCTTTCGGCGCGAGGAGACCTGGGCCCAGGTGTTCGCGTTCCTGCTCGGGGCCTTTGGCCTCGCCATGCCCGTCGTGAACCACCTCGTTCCCTGGTCCAATGGATTGCCTTCGGCCCTCTGGCCCCGCGCGGTGCTGCGGACGCTTTGTTATGGCTGGGCCGCGGTGGAGGCGCTCCGGTATGCGACGCTCATGCGAAAGCGCGTGCGTTTCGGGCTCGCCGAGCCGCTCGTGGCCGATCGGTTCGGCCTCTGGGGGTTCGGTTATCTTTGCGCCGCGCTCATGCTCGACGGCCTGACCGCGGGCGGCGCGCTCCACGTGCTGCAATCGCGCTTCGCCGACGTGTTCCTGGTGGGCGGCGCGGCGTTCGGGGTGCCGGCCATGCTTGCCTTCGGATTGAGCTTTTTCCCGCCGGTCGCGTACGTGCGATACGTCGAGCGACGGCTCGGCGCGGAGGTCGCATCATGAGCGAGGGTTCGCGTGTATTTGAGCGCGTCGCGGAGGAGCTCGAGCGGCTCTCGAAGCTGACCCGGCTGGAGGCGCGGGGGACGTTGCGGATCGCCCTCCGGGAGGCGGGGTTTTTGCCGAAGAACGTGACGCCTCGATCGATGACCGTGGTCCTCGAAAGGACGCTGCCGCCATTGCTGCTCAAGCGCGGCGTGCGGGAGGCGGCGATGATTTGTTACCAGATGTGCATCCTCGTGCGCGAGACGATGGGGATGGAGTCGGCCGAGGTGGAGACGCCGGAGCGGGTGTTTGCTCGGATCGGGCGCGCCACGATGCCGCCGTCCTCGCCGGCAGCGGACGGGGGGCGCACCCCGACAGGGCGCCTCTCCGTGGTGCCGGGGCCCATCAAGAAGCTCGGGTCGTGAGCGTCATCGCGTCGGCAATGCCCTGCAGGGGCACTTTTTAGACCGACCCTCTCGCTGAAGAGATCTTTCCCCCGCCGCGCGGACCGTCGAACATGGACGGCGTGGCAGGGGGATCATCGAGCGGGGTGTCAGCTCCGAGCTCCCCAGGCCGTTCGGCCTTCGTCGGCTCCGGAGGACCATGTCCCGCTCGCTGGATCGAATCAGGGCGTTCGCAAAGAATCACTCCCTGCCGCTGCGCGCGGCGATCGGCCTGCTCGTGCTCGTCGCGAGCCTCGCCGTGTTCATCGCGTCGCAGCGCGTCCCGCCGGTGCGCGCGGGCGTCGTCGACGCGCGGCTCGAGCTCGCGGCCGGCGAGGTGCGGCTCGTCGAGGCCGGCAAGGCAAGCACGGTGATCTCGGGCGCGCCGCTGCCCGCAGGCGCGGAGCTCGCCACGGGGACCGGGGCGCGTGCGCTCGTGCGGCTCTCGGATGGATCGTCGCTCTTCCTGCGCGGCGACGCGACGGTGCGGCTCCAGCCGGACGGCGCCGAGATCGTGGCCGGCGAGGTGTGGCTCGACGCGCCGCCCTCGGAGCGCGGCGGCCTCAAGCACAAGGCCGGGGACGCGACGATCGCCGCGGCGGACGCGGGGCTCTCGATCCGGCGCGCGGGCGCGGAGGTCGTCGTCGTGGTGACGCGTGGGCTCGCGGTGCTCACGTCGCCGGGCGGGCGCGTGGAGGTGAGCGCCGGGGAGCAGGCGCAGGCGTCCGGGAACGACAAACCCAAGGTGAGCCCGGTGCTCTTCTGGGACGACTGGACCGGCGGCATGGGCGACGGCCGTCCGCTCGCGGGCGCGGGCAGCGGCGCGGGCCGGATCTACGGCGTGAGCCCGAATCTTCCTGGAGAGAAAGCGAAGGTGCTCGAAGTCAGCCGCCAGTCCGTGCGCGCGGTGATCCGCGAGGGGCTCGCCGAGACCGAGGTCGATCAGACGTTCGGCAACCCCGGCGGCGGCGTGCTCGAAGGCTGGTACTGGTTCAGCGTGCCGGAGCGGGCGATCGTGACGTCGTTCGCGGTCGAGACGAACGGCGTGCTCGTCGAGGGCGAGGTGACCGAGCGCAAGGAGGCCGCGGCGCGGTATGCGACGGCCGTGGCGACGGGGCACTCGCCCGCGCTGCTCGAATGGGTCGATGGGCGCACGTATCGCTCGCGGATCTACCCGATCCCGGCGTCGGGCGCGCGCCGCGTGGTGCTGCGGTACCTCGAGGTGTTGCCTTCGCAGGGCGGGAAGCTCGAGTACCTGTATCCGATGCGCGGCGAGGATCCGGCGCGGATCGGGGAGTTTTCCCTGGAGGTGGATCTCGGGGTGGCGGGCTCGAAGATGCGGATCGCGAGCCTCGCGGACGCGGTGGTCGAGGACGGCGGGCGGCGCGTGACGATGCGCCGGAGCGGGTATCTGCCGCGCGCGGACTTCCAGCTCGAAGCGACGCCGATCGAGCCGCAACAGCGAGCTGCGCTCACGGTCGCGCGCTTCGCCGCGGGCGCGGATCGGGCCGACTACGTGATGGCGCGGTACGTGCCGGACATCGACTGGGCGGCCGTGCCTGCGCCGCCGGGCGATGTCGCGGTCGTGGTCGACACGTCGGCGTCGGGGGACGAGGCGGTGCGGCAGCAGAAGGCGGCCGCGGCGGAGGCGATCCTGCGGGCGCTCTCGCAGAAGGATCGGTTCGTCCTGATCGCGATCGACTCGGCGCCGACGGTGCTCTGGCCGAAGGAGGGGCTCGCCGAGGCGACGGACAAGGAGATCGCGGCAGCGCTGGCGCGGCTCGCGGAGCATTCGTCCGGCGGCGCGACGGACCTCGGCGCGTTCTTCGACGCGGCGCTCGGGCGACTGCACGGGACCGAGCAGCCCGCGGTGGTTTACATCGGCGATGGGTTGCCCACGTCGGGCGAGGTGAGCGGCGACCGGCTCGCGGAGCGGCTCCGGCGCAGCCTCTCGACGTCGCGGGCGCGCCTCTTCACGGTGGCCGTGGGGAGCCAGAGCAACGTGGGGCTCTTGCGCGAGCTCGCGCGGCAGGGCGGCGGGCAGAGCTTCCGCATCGATCGGATGGAGACGGCGACGAGCGAGGTCTTGCGGCTCGCGAGCGCGATCAAGACGCCGACGATCACCGAGCTCTCGATCGACCTCGGCGCGGGGCTCGACGAGGCGATGCTCACGGCGAGCGGGAAGGTTTCGCGTGGTGAGGAGGTGCTCCTGTTCGCGCGGACGCACCACGCGCTGCCGGCCGAGGCGACGGTGAAGGGCCGCGTGGGCGGGAAGGATTTCGCGAAGAGCTACCCGATCACGCTCGCGCAGGGGACGAGCACGTCGCTCGTGCCGCGGCTCTGGGCCGCGGAGAAGGTGCGGCGGCTGCTCGGCGAGGTGACGGACCCCGAGGAGCAACGCGGCAAGATCGTGGAAGTCGGGCTCGAATATGGGCTGATGACGCCGTTCACGAGCATCCTCGCGCTGGAGAGCGAGGCCGCGTATGCGCGGCAAGGGATCCGGCGGAGGTCCTCGCCGCTGCGGGGCGTGCGGCTCACGGCGCTCGATGCGCGCACGGAGCGGGCGCTGATGGATGCGGCGCTGAACCCGGCGCCCGCGGTTGCGATGGGGTGCAGCCTTCGCAAGGAGGAAGCGCCGTCGGAGAGCGTGGCGGCTGCGCCCGCGCCGCTGGCGCAGCCGCCCGTGTCAGAGACGGCGGTCGACGACAAGCCGATGGACATACAGAACCGTACGTCTCCGGCGACGGCGATGGCGACGGCGACGCCCACGGAGCCCGAGCCTGCCGAGAACGCGCTTTCGCCTGCGAAGCCCGCGCCGGGCGGCGGGGGCGGGGCGTTCCGCGGGAACGCGGAGCGCGAGGGGCTCGACGGGCAAGAGATCGCGGGCAAGCGGTCGATGGTGACCGGGTCGGCGAACGAGGAGCAGCCGGCGCTCGACAAGGCGAAGGGTCGCGCGCCCGAGGCGCCGCCGCCGCCCCCGATGGCGACGTCGACGTCGCAGTTCGAGGCCACGAAGAAGCTCGCGGAGGGGACGACGCCGCGTGTCCCTCCGCCCGTCACGCTGCCGGTCACGCCGTGCAGCGACGTCGCGCGGAGGCCCCTCGCGGACCGCATCGTGATGTGGTCGAAGCGGCTGCGCGGCGAGCTCGACGGCAAGACGCTGGTGTCGCGGTACCAGGCCGCGCGCGGCGCGTGCGAGATCCCGGACTGGCGCGCCGAGCAAGCGCTGCTCGACCTCCTCCAGCAGAAGGCCCGCACCGAGGACGCCGTGACCACGCTGCTCGCGCACTTCGAACCCGTGCCCGACACGCGCGCGTACGTGGCGCAGGCGATCCTCCGCCGCACGGTCGATCCGCGGATCGCCGCGTCCGTGCGGCGCACGCTCTTCGGCGAGAAGATCGCCTGGGATCAGGTCGACGCGGAGCTCGCCGCGATCGACGGCGTGGACGCGAAGCTCGCGAAGCTGCGCGAGCGGATGCTCGTCGCGCCCGGGGATCCGCAGGGCGAGCTGCGGGTCGTGCGGCTGCTCGCGGAGGCGGGCAAGAAGGACGACGCGCTCGCGCAAGGCCGGAGGCTCCGCGACCGTGGGTTCATGAGCCCCGACCTCGCGCTCGCGCTCGGCGACGTGCTCGCGGCGCAGGGCTTTCAGGACGAGGCGCTCCGCACGTACTCGGAGATCGTGGAGTTCGACGCGCAGAGCCCCGCGTCGCGGCGGCTGCTCGGCGACGTGTTCTTGCGGAACGCGTGGTACGGCGCGGCGTACCGGCAATACAAGACGCTCACGGATCTGCCGACCGCGGACGCGCCGAGCTTCTTGCGGCTCGCGCTGGCGGCCGCGGGCAGCGGGCGCGTGGACGAGGCGCTGCGTTTGGAGCGGCAGGTCGCTTCGGCCGAGGGCACGCCGGGCCCGCGGGATCCGCGGCTGTGGGCGCGGCTCTGGGCGGCGGCGCACCTCGCGCGGCTGCTCGATGGCGAGGGCAAACCCGTGGAGCCGGGCCTCGCCGAGGGGCTCTCGCGCAAGCTGAAGGAGCTCTCCCTCTTCAGCGGCCCGAGCGCGCTCGCGGTCCTCACGTGGGAGGATCTCGACACGACGCTCGGCCTCGTCGGCAAGGACGGCGAGGTGGAGGCGACGCTCGCCGAGCTCTCCGACGCGGCGTCGATCGGGATCTCGGCCGTGGAGCTCCCGCTCGGCGACGAGGCGCGCCTCGCGTTCCTGGCGCGCTTCCGCAAGGCGAGCCCGGGGCGCGAGGTGCCTGTCGCGCTGCACCTGATCGCGTGGGACGGGAAGGCGTTTCGTGTGACGATCCGCAAAGCGAAGCTCGGGGTGAAGGACATGGAGGTCTCGCTTCCGTCCTTCAACCCCGGCCTCTGAGTCCCTCACCCCCAGCCCCTCGCCCGCTGGGCGAGGGGAGGAGAGGCGCATGATCGAGATCACCTTTCTCGGGCAGCTCGTCGCGACGATCGCGGGCGCTTTGGCGTTCGTCTCGTTGCTCCTCGTGCTCGCCGCGAGCGCCTACGTGCTCGGCGCGGCCGCGCAGGGGCTCGAAGGGCTCGCCGCGCCGCGCGGCGTGCTGCCCGAGGTCGTCGCAGGCCGCGCGCGGATCCTGCGATCGGTCGCCTTGATCCTCGGCGTGCTCACGTTCGCCTTCGTGATCGCGACGTCGACCCTCGGAGGCACGCTCACGACGCTCACGTTCGCCGCGGCGCTCGGCATGCTCGTGCGGAGCGTGGTGCTCGCGCTCTCGATGCTAGCGATGCGGACGGCCGCGAAGCTCGAAGGCGGGCGCGTCGTGCAGACGAAGGCGCTTTCGGCCGCGCGGGCCGCGGAGACGGCGGCGCTCGAAGCGAAGGCGAAGAAGCGGCTCGCGGGCGAGGACCTGCGCGCGGAGCTGCGCGCGGCGGACGCGGCGCTGACGAGGCTGCGCGAGGCGCTCGGGACGCTCGTGGATGCACGCGCGGCGCTCGGGCAGAAGCTCCAGCAGGGCAGCGGCAAGGGGGAGATGCGGCTCGTGCCGGAGGTCGCTCGCATGCGGGACGAGCTCACGTTGCGGATCGAGCTCGGGGAGCGCGTGCTCACGGCGGCCGAGGCCGCGGCGTTCCGGCTCGCGTGCGCGCTGCCGATCAAGAAGCTCGTGCGCCGGCGGCCCGCGGAGATCGCGGGGCTCGACCCGACGGCGCCGGGCAATCCGGAGGCGCGGCTCGCCGCGGCCACGGCGGCGATCGACGGCTACCTCGCGGCGATCGCGGAGGCGCGCGCCGAGCTCGAAGAGGTCACGACGCGGCGGCCGACGCTCCCGCCGCCCGCCCCGGACGCGGTCGACGAGGACGACGACGACAGGCGCGCGAAGGATCCGCTGGCCCACGCGCGGGCGGACATCGACGTGATCGAGGCGGCGTATCGATCGCTGCGGGAGCGCGCGGAGCTGACGCGGCTCGGGCTGCAAGCGCAGAAGGGCCTGGCCGAGGTGGCGAGCGCGGCGGGCGTGGTGTCGAAGCAGGCGCAGGCGTTTGGCCTCGACGAGCGGGAGTTTGGCCTCTTGCTGGACGACGTGGCGCGGGCCGAGCGGGTGTCCTCGATCGAGCCGCCCGTGCGCGACGGGGACCTGCGGGTGCTGGTGGACGCGCTCTCCCGCGGGACGAGCGCGCTCGATCAGGATGACCGGGCGTCGCTGGGCGGCGTGGTCGCGGCGCTGCGCTCCATCGGGTGAGGCGGACCCCGCGCGTCCGCATGTCTTCTTCCTTGTCCCGACCTCGCACCAGAAAGGACGATTCATGGCCCCCCGAACGTCTCGTCGGCTCCGCTCGTTCACGCAGCGCACGTCCCTCCTCCTCGTCGCGGGCCTGCTCACCGCATGCACGGAGACGCCCGCGCCGGGGACATCGCCCGTGCCGCCTGCTTCGCGGACCGACGCTCGGTTGTCCGGGCCCCTCGACCTCGACGTGACAGCGCGTGACGCGCGGCGGGCGTTCCGCGCCGAGGGATCCCGATGGGTCGGCGCCGGACCGACCCACCACGTCTCGGCCACGGTCGAGGGCTTCGACGTCGCCCCCCTCGCGCCCTCGCCTTCGGCTGGCGGGGCGGCGCGCGCGGGGGCGCCCCTGCGGATCGAGAGGGCGCGCATCACGCGGGGCGAGCGTGAACTCTTGCGCGGCACGCCCACGGGCCGGATCGAACGGGGCCACCACCTGGCCATCGAGGCGGGCGACGTCACCGAGCACATCGACAATCGCGAGGACGGCGTGGAGCTCTCTTATGGGTTCGCGCGTGCGCCCGAGGGCGAGGGGGATCTCTCCGTCGTGCTCGCGACCGGCGGCGAGCGGTATGTCGGCGCGACGCCGCAGGGATTGCATTACGTGGACCCCGCGACCGGGCTCGGCGTGCGGTTCGGGCGCGCGACGTGGATCGACGCGCGCGGGACGAGGACCCACGTCGAGGCGCGCGTCGAGGACACGCGAATCGTCCTGCGGGTCCCCGACCGCGTGCTCGCCACGTCCGTGTATCCGGCTGTGCTCGACCCGATCCTGAGCGCGGAGATCGCGGTGGACGAGCCGGTGAATGGCCTCGGCACGGGCATCCACAGGGATCCGGCCGTCGCGTGGAATGGGAGCCGTTATCTCGTGGCCTGGGAGGTGAGCCGGTTCCTCGATCCCGTCTCGGAGAGACGAATCTACGCCGCGCGTGTCGACCCGCAGGGGGACGTGCTCGATCTGTCCGGCATTCCGCTGGCGGACGCGGGGGAACATCCGTCGCTCGCGAGCGACGGGAATGGGTATTTCCTCGCGTACGACATCAGCTACCCCGCGCCCGTGGGGCTGATGGGCCTCTACGGCCAGCGCCTCGACGCGAAGGGTCAGCCGGTCGGCGCGCCGATCTCGCTGTCGCCGTCCGGCACCGATGGCCAGGTGGTCTTCGACGGGACGAACTATCTCGTCGCCTGGAGTGGCCTGAACGACAAGACGGGATATTACGCGCGGGTCACGCCGTCCGGGCAGGTCCTCGATCCGAATGGCATCGTGTTCGGCGCGGGGACGGTCCGGACCCTGCGCGTCGCGTCCAATGGCGCGGGGGCCTTGCTCGCGTGGGACAGCCCGGGGTTTTCAAAGGCCCACCTCGCGAGGGTCGACGCCCAGGGCGTCTTGCTTGATCCCGTGGCCCTCCCGGTCCTGCCCGACCCGCTCCTCGGGCAGCATCAGCCCACGCCTCTCTGGATGGGATCGTCGTATTTCGTGGGGTACATCCAGTTTACCGACGAGGACCGGACGGTCGTCGCGGCGCGCTTCGACCCGCAGCAGGGCACCTTCCTCGACGCCGCGCCGATTCCCCTCATCGATCCCAATGGCAAGGAGCTCACCGAGCTCGACGTGACGACCGACGGCACGAACGCCGTCGTGACCTGGAGTGATTACCTGCCCGACCTGGTGGCGCATCCGCTCCGGCGGGCGCGTGTCTCGCCCCAGGGGTCCGTGCTCGATTTCAACGGCGTCGTGTATGCGCCGCGCGGGGCCGTGGCCCGGGGCGCTTCGAATGGCGCGCATGCGCTCCACGTGTGGCGGAATGCGTACTTCGACAAGTTCTTCCCGGGCGCCTACTCCGTGGAGGCCTTGCGCTTTGACGCGAATGGCCAGACGCTCGACGCCGCGCCGATCGTGGTATCGCGCGGGGCGAGCGAGCAACGCGCGCCCGCGGTGGCGTTCGATGGCCAGAACTTCGTCGTGGCCTGGTCGGATGGGCGTGATCTCGTCGCGAAGCAGGAGACGAACCTCTATGCGACGCGTATCGATCCCTCGGGGATGGTCGTCGACGCGAGCGCCATTCAGGTGGACGACGGGGCGTACGACGTGATCCACCCGGCGGCCGTATTCGACGGGACGAACACGCTCCTCTCGTGGTTCGAGTGCCACATCTATTACGACGGTACGGAGTGCGCGCTCCGCGCGGGGCGGCTCAGCCCCGAGGGCGTGGTGCTCGACACGCCTGCGACGGAGATCCTGGGCTTTGACGGGCTCGGCGACCGCGTGGCGCTCTCGGTGGGCGGCGGCGCGACGCTGGTGGCCGCGAGCAGTTATGACGAGCTGCTCGCGACGACGGTCGACGCGGCGGGACCTTCGGGCACGCTCACGTCCTTCGCGCCGGACGCTCTCCCCGAGGCGCTCAGCGCGTCGTTCGACGGCGTGTTTCACCTCGTCGTGTGGCAAAACGCGGCCAAGCAAATCGTCGGCAAGCGCTTCACGCCGCAGGGAAGCGCCGTGGATGCGACGCCGATGGCTCTTTCAGGGACGCTCGCCGCGCCGGCCGGGGCGTCCGTGTCCTTTGATGGAACGAACCATGTCGTCGTGTGGGTGGACGGGGAGGGCGTCTTCGGGGTGCGGGTGAGCCCTGCGGGGGCCGTGCTCGATGCCGCGGCGGTGCCGCTCGCGAGCGCGCCGGGATGCGCGCACGTGGGGCTCGCGGGGCGCGGCGTGGTCGCGGACGGGGGGCGCACCGTGATCGGAGTTCGCACGTGTGGGCAGGGCGCGACGGACGTGCATGCGCTCGTGGTCGACGGCATGCTCGCGCCGATCACGACGCTCGTGATCACGAGTGATGGCCACCCCGAGGGCCTCCCGGCGCTCGCCTCGACGAATGCGGGCAAGGTGCTGGTGGCTTATCCGCAATTCCATACGGAGGCGCCCTTCGGGACGTCGCGGGTCCTGGCGAAGGTCGTGGATTTCACGGCCTGCACGATGGATGCGCAGTGCAATGGGGGCGTGTGCATCGAGGGGATTTGCGTGGGGGAAGGGAATGGGGCCGGTGGAATGGGCGGCGCTGGTGGAATGGGCGGCGCTGGTCCGGGCTCTGGCGGGACGGGCGGCGTGGGCGGCGCTGGCGGAATGGGCGGCTCTGGTGGCGTGGGCGGGTCCGGCGGCATGGGCGGCGTGGGTCCGGGCTCTGGCGGTTCGGGCGGGACAGGCGGCTCCACCGTGCCGGGAGGCGGGGCCGAATGCGACTGCCGCGCCGCGGGTCATGGCGGGTCGTCCGGGATGCCGCTCGCGGCGGCGGCCCTTGGGCTCTTCGCGGCGATGACGCGACGAGGCCGCCGGGAGGGGCGTAGGCCCTGACCGCGGGAGGGTCGCGGCCGTCTCGGAGGCTTTGGGACGATGCCGATGGGAGGGTCGTGGCCGTCTCGGAGGCTGGTGGATGATGCCGATGGGAGGGTCGTGGCCGTCTCGGAGGCTTTGGGACGATGCCGATGGGAGGGTCGTGGCCGTCTCGGAGGCTGGTGGATGATGCCGATGGGAGGGTCGTGGCCGTCTCGGAGGCTTGTGGACGATGCCGATGGGAGGGTCGTGGCCGTCTCGGAGGCTTTGGGACGATGTCGATGGGAGGGTCGTGGCCGTCTCGGAGGCTTTGGGACGATGTCGATGGGAGGGTCGTGGCCGTCTCGGAGGCTGGTGGACGATGTCGATGGGAGGGTCGCGGCCGTCTCGGAGAGCCTTGGGGCCGTGTCTCAGCAGACGCGGGTCATCGTGGCGGGGCTGTCACGCCACACAGCCGAGCGAGGTCACGCACCAGCTTGTCGAAGCTGTCCGAGTGGGTCCGGACACGACCGACATCGATGCGACGGGTGATGTCGAGCTGGTGGGTCGTCGGCAGGTAACCGGGTACGAGTCGGGTGAGGAGACCCTTCGCGTCCCGCCTGCGTAGGTCCGCGACGGTGACCTTGGCGTTCCTGCGCTCCTCATCCGAGAAGCTGTGAAGGAGCCACGTCTCGTACTCTCGCGAGGCCATGACCGCGGCTCCCTGGAGGAAGGATGGGATCGCACGACACGCGTCCGGGCCCCAGGTCGCTGGGCAGTCATCGTCGGCGTCGCAGAGAAGCAGCGCGGCGCTGGCGCTACGTGCGCGCGCGAGAGCGACGGCGCGCGTGATGCCTTCTTTGCGACAAGGGCGACGAGGGCTCGGGACGCGCGCATCGACGAGCTGGCTGCGTGGCTGCTTGATGGGCTCCTTGTCAACGAGCCAACCCTCCACGCCGAGGTAACGGAAAACGGAAAAGCAGAGGTTGGGGACGGCCTGCACCTCGCCCTTGCCTTCGACGATGCAAACGAGACGCTTCACGGCTCGACCGCGGGGATCGGCTCACCCTCGATGCGCAGGGGCTCGGAGCGCATGAGCTCGGCGACGGAGAAAAGACCGTCCTTCACGACGGCGCGTTGCTCGGAGGCGAGGGGGCCGATCTTCGTGACGCCGTCGCGGTAGGAGCAGACCAGGATTTCCTCGTCCTTGGCGGCATCGAGGAGATCTGCGCTGTGCGTCGTGACGAGGACGGCGCCGCGCTCGGAGGCGCGCTTCAAGACGTCGAAGAGGAGCTGGGCCGCGCCTATGTGGATGGCAACTTCGGGCTCTTCGATGATGAGGAGCTCGTCCATCCTGATCTGCTGGGCTGCTACCAGGATGCCGAGAGCACGGAGCGCGCCTTCGGACATGGCCGAAGCAGAGAATGTTGCTCGCTCTCCCGCACCCTGTTCCTGCGTGAAGTTGAGGAGCAGGAACCGATCGAATGGCTTCACGTCGATGCTGGATAGACCCGGGATGATCTTTTCCATGGCCGCCAGGACGTCTTTCTTTGCGGTGTACTTCAAGCTCCGATAGGCCACTGCGATGTTGTTTCCGGACTCGTCCAGGAGAGTATTTTCGGAAGCAGCTTGCGGCTGCCGCATCGCCTCGGGATTGAGACGTATTCTGCGTATGTGTCGCAGTGCTGGTTTGCGATACAGGATGGCGAGTTGTCGTGCGAGCACCATGGCGCTCGCGGTCTCGCTCAGCGCAGGCATTTGGGCCATGCGTTCGTAGGAATGCACATCGACTTCAATGTTGTGACCCCGTCGCACGAGATCTAGCAAGTGTTCGCCGTTCTCCACGACCTCGATGGCTTCCGATCGGAACGACCACGCGCCGGTGCGGCGGCTATGAATCCTGAAACCATGCCGTAGGAAATTGTGGCCGAGTTCGTCCCGCGTTTCCGCAGCCCGAACATCAATGGACACTTCCGACGGCTTCCCAGAGCTCCATCGCCGGATGTCCGTGACTCCTCCACGCTTCTCCACCGCCGTCGCCGCGTCGAAGGCCACATCCCGCACGAACACCAGCGCGTCGGCAAAGTTGGACTTCCCACTCCCGTTCGGGCCGACGAGCAGGGTGAACGGGGCGAGGTCGACCTTCACATGCTCAATACTGCGGTAGTTCCGGAGCTCGACGCGGCGCCACATGCGCGGAGCCTCCCAGATCCGGACGCGCTTGGGTAGACCCGCTTCCGCTGGCGGGCGGCGAGACGTCGAGCACGACAGGGCTCTAGACATCGCGCCTCACCTGCGACAGGACGCAGGGATGGGGGAAACGTTCGATCCGAACGGAACCGACGCGCTTCGCGCCGAGGTGGAGCATCTACGGGCGCGGCTCGCCGCAGCCGAGACGGCGCTCACCGAGGCGCGCACCGCCGAGGCGGAGCTCCGGGCCATGTTCACGGCCATGACGGACGTGGTGATCGTCATGAACCGGGAGGGGCGGTACCTGAAGATCGCGCCGACCGGGGCCGATCTCCTCTACAAGCCGAGCGGTGATCTCCTCGGCAAGACGCTGCACGAGGTCATGCCGCCGTCGATGGCCGATTTCCTCCTGTCCCACGTCCGCGCGTCGCTGGAGCAGCAGGGGCTCGTGAACCTCGAATACAGCATGCCCGCCGGCGGCCGGGAGATCTTCTTCAGCACCAACATCACGCCGATGTCGGACGACGTGGCCATCGTCGTCGCGCGCGACGTCACCGACCGCAAGCGCGCCAAGGAGGCGCTCGCCGAGGGGATACGCCGGCAGGCCGTGATCGACGCGCAGGAGGCAGCGCTGTCCGCGCTTTCGACGCCGCTCATCCCCGTCACCGATGAGATCGTGGTGATGCCGCTCATCGGCGTGCTCGACGCGCAGCGCGTGCAGCAGGTCATGGATACGCTGCTCCGAGGCGTCACCGAGCGGCGCGCGCGCACGGCCATCCTCGACATCACGGGCATCTCGGTCGTCGATACGGAGGTGGCCGACGCGCTCGTCCGGGCCGCCCGCGCGGTGCAGCTCCTCGGCGCGAAGGTGGTGCTCACCGGCGTCCGGCGCGACGTCGCGCAGACGCTGGTCGAGATCCAGGCCGACCTCGGCGGCATCGTCACGCGCAGCACGGTCCAGAGCGGGATCGCCTTCGCGATGGCCCGCGCCGGCTGATCGCCCCCGTTCCCGCGACAGGCTCCCTCGTGCTATCCCCGCCCCCGCGATGCGCCGCAGGACCCCTCACGCCATCCAGGTCGAGCTCGCGCAGAAGCGGCTCCTCGCCCGGCTCGCCGGCCTCGACCACGCCGCGATCGTACGCGCGCTCAGCCCCTTCCTGACGCCCGAGCGCAAGGCCCGCTTCGACGCGGTCTTCGCCTCCCGCCTCGGCAACGTGACCGTGCTCATGGACGCGCCGTACGACCCGCACAACGGGGCCGCCGTCCTCCGGTCGTGCGACGCATTCGGCGTGCAGCGGCTCCACGTGGTCGAGCGCGGCGGCATCTCGTTCCTCGCGGCCCGCGAGGTCGCCCGCGGCTCCGAGCAATGGGTCCACGTGCGCACGTATCCCACGGGCCGAGCGGCCCTCGACGTCCTCGCCGCGTCCGGCCACGAGCTCGTCGCGACGCATCCACAAGGCGAGCTCATGCCCGAGGATCTTCGTTCGATCCCGAAGGTGTGCCTCGTCCTCGGCAACGAGCGCGACGGCATCCACGAGGAGCTCGTCGCCGCCTGCAAGCGGAGCGTCCGCGTCCCGATGCGGGGCTTCGTGGAGAGCCTGAACGTGAGCGTCACGGGCGCGATCCTGCTTCAGCACGCGACTTCGGGCCGGCAAGGGGATCTCTCCGAGGAGGAGTTACGCGCGCTGCATGCCCGCGCGATGATCCTGACGATCGACCACGCGGCGGAGGTTCTCCTCGCGAACGGGATTTCGCTCGGGGAGGATGCGCTCGGGGTCGAGGGGGCGGAGGGGTAGCGCGCAGGGACATTTCCACCTCGCTTGCCCCTTCCGGCGAAAGTCGATAGCCTGTGCGGAACGACGATTGTCGGCTGTTTTCGATCGTCCGGGAGTCCTCGTGCCTGCTCCGCCTGCGCCGCCGAAACCGCCTGCGCCGCCTCGCGCGGCCCCCCCTGCACCCGGCGCGATCGCGCGCCCTTCCGCGCCGCCTCCCAGGGCCACGGGAACGGTGCCGATGCCCGTGCACCCCGGCCCCGCGGCAAACCCCGCGCCGCCGCCGCCCGTGTTCGCGGATGCGCCCTTGCCCTCCGCCGTCGCCACGGTGCCGTTCCCGAGCCCCCTCGAAGCGGCCGCGCCCGCGCCCGCCGCGCCGTCGCCGCC
>NZ_SSMQ01000098.1 GCF_005144585.1 Polyangium fumosum
CCCTGGAAAAGCCTCGCCCCCCCTGGAGCGGGCTCCGCGCCCTACCTCCCTCTCGTTCTCGGACCACGGCCGGGGGCCATTCCACGAAGCGACAAGACCAACGAGGGCCTGCGAGGGCCTGTCTCTGTCCTCCATGAGGTGCCGATCCTCCCTCGAGGTGGTTGCTCTTGCTCGCTGGATGGGCAGGAGCCAACCTCGAGGTGCCTCGGAAGCCGATATCCATTTCGCAGAGGCAACCGGAGGCGGGCTCGCGGGCGTCGAATCTCATCGTCGCGCTACCCGCGGGGAGGGGCCGGGCGGCCTGTCCGTGTCGGAGAGATATGCTGGCGGTGGCGGTGGGGGGGCATGTGGACATCGTCCAGAGACCCTGGTGGTGGGCGCAGGGCGTATGTGCACGGAACGAATGCACCCCGCCAGAGGGTGCGGAGGTGATGTCCGGAGAGGAAACCGAGGCGATAGGAGGGTGCGGCGGGTTGGTGGAGGTCGGTGGAAGGGGCTCACGTGGGCAGAGCTAGCGCCCCTGGAAGCGGCCGGCGCGCCGCTCGACGAACGAGCGCATGCCCTCGGCCGCGTCCTCCGTGCCCATGAGGGCGCGGGCGCGGTCTTCGAGGCGCGCGGCTTCCACCTCGACGCCCTCGGTCATCGCCGCGCGTGCGGACGCGAGCGTGGTGCGAACCGCGATCGGCGCCTGCGCCGCGACCCGATCGCAGATCCACGTGGCCCGATCGAAGAGCTCGGCCGCGGGGACGACCTCCTGCACGAGCCCGATCCGATACGCCTCCTTCGCGTCGAACACGTCGCCCGTGAGCAGCCAGCGCATCGCATTGCCGTGGCCCGCGAGCGCCGGGAACCGGAGCGTGGCGCCGCCGAACGGGAAGATGCCGCGCTGCACTTCGAGCTGCGAGAAACGCGTGTCCTCGGCCGCGATGCGGATGTCGGCGGCGAGCGCGAGCTCGATCCCGATCGTGAAGCAATACCCCTCGACGGCCACGACCATCGGCTTCGTGAGGCGCCGCGGCCCGATCGCGAGCGGATCCACGCTCCCCTTCGGGGAGAGCGCGCGCCCGGACGCGATCGCGGGCCCGACCTCCGCGAGATCGAGGCCGCCCGTGAAATGGCCTCCGTGCGCGAAGAGGAGGCCACAGCGGAGGCCCTCGTCCTCCTCGTAGGCCGTGTACGCCTGCGCGAGCTCGTCGAGCATGGCGAGATCGAATGCGTTGCGCTTCTCCGGCCTGCAGAGGCCGATGCGGACGACAGGACCGAGACGCTCCACCGTGACACGTGCCATGGGCGGACGTTACCACGCCCCGAAGCTCGTCCGTGCCGGGAATCGAAGCCCGCCCCGCACACCGCGCCGTTTCGCCCGAGGCGCCGGCGGCGCGCGGCGATATGTCATCGCCGGACATTGAAATGATTTCGTTTCCAGGATCGGGATGTCTCGGGATTTCATGGCCTGCATTGCTATGGTGATGGTCATGGAATGGCGCACGAATCGTCTCCGCATCACATCCGTCCTTCGCGTCCTTTCACCGCCTCTCGTGGCGCTTTTTGCCGTCGTGACGGCGGCCTGTGGGGTTCCGGATTTCGCGACGCCGGGCGGCGCCTTGTCGGGCGGTGCGAACGGCGGCAGCGGCGGGACAGGAGGTGGCGGCGGGACGGGAGGCAGCGGCGGCGGCGGCGGCACGACGGACGCGCCGCCCTACACGTTCCGCGCAGGCGAGAACGGCTTCGAGATCCGCGTGGAGGACGGCAAATTCGAGCCGTTCTGGCCGATCGGCGTCAATTACAGCCACGCGATTCCCGGCACGTCGCCCGGCGAGTTTCTGGCCTCGCGTGAGCAGATCGCCGGGTGGATCGAAGCCATCGCGGAGCTCGGCGCCAATTCGCTGCGCGTCTATACCGTACAATCCCCGCTCTTTTACGAGGAGCTCCTCCGGTACAACACCGACCACCCCGACCACCCGCTCTTCCTCTTGCAGGGGGCATGGCTCAGGGAGCCCGACGAGGACCCCGCATTCTCGGGCATCCCCGATTACCTCGATCCCTCGATCCGGAGCTGGTTCCGGGACGAGATCGAGAAGGTCGTCGACGTCGTGCACGGCAACCGCGAGATCCCCTACGGCACGCCCGAGAACCCGATGAACTACGGCCGCGCCTTCGGCACGTTCACGGCCGACGTCTCGCCGTGGCTCCTCGGCTGGCTCGTGGGGCGCGAGGTCGAGCCGCTCACCATCATGAGCACGCACCAAAAATACTACGACGACCACTGCCAGGGGCAGCCGTGCGAGGTCTCCTATTCGGGCACGTGGTTCTCCATCGAGCACGCCACGCCCATGGAGGCGTTCGTGACCGAGCACCTCGATTACCTCACGGTCTACGAGGACGAGCGGTACGACGTGAAGCACTCCATCGGCTTCTCCAACTGGCCCACGCTCGATCCCATCGATCACGTGGTCGAGTACGAGTACCCGGAGTCCGTCGACGACATGGAGCAGCTCGATCTGCTGAAGATCGAGGTCGCCCCGAGCTTCGGCCCCGGGCTTTTCTTCTCCTACCACGCCTATCCGTATTATCCCGAGTTCGTCCTTCATGAACCAGCCTATCAGGTCGAGGACGAGGTCGGGCCGAACTCCTACCTCGGCTACCTCGAAGACCTCCGGAAGGTCTACGCCGGCCGCACCTTGCTCATCGCCGAGATCGGGCACCCTTCGAGCCAGGGAACCGCACATTACGCGAAATCGGGGCTGCACCACGGCGATCTCGACGAGGTCGAGCAAGCCCAGGCCGTCGAGCGCTCGCTCCGGACGATCCGCCGCGCCGAGCTGAACGGCGCGTTCCTCTTCGAGCTCATCGACGAGTGGTTCAAGCGGGCCTGGGTGGTCGAGCGCATGGAGCTGCCGGCGGATCGGCGCAGGGTCTGGTACAATCCGATGAGCCCGGAGCAAAACTTCGGCCTCCTCGCGGTGCGCCCCGGCGTGGAGGGGGTCCACCACGTGCTCGACGGGAGCGGGGACGACTTTCTGGTCGAGCCGAACGCCTGGCAAGAGGGAGCGCCCCTCGCGCCGCAGGGCGACGTGCACGATCCTCTGCGCACCCTCCGCGAGGTCAAGGTGGACTCCGACGAGGGATTTCTGCACCTCCTGATCCGGGTCGAGTCGCTCGACCCCGACGGCAATGGAAAGGTCGACTGGGAGCACGTGGACTACGTCGTCGGCCTCGACACCTTCCTGCCCGAGGCGGGCGACGCGTGCCTCGATCCCGAGTGTTCGCTCCGCACCGAGCGGAACATCGAGTTCCTCCTCCGCATCGAGTCGGAGCAGGACGTCGCATTGTTCGTCGATCAGCCTTACGACCTTTTTGGCATCTGGCACCAGGACCGGAAGGACTGGCAGCTCTATCGCACGGCCCCCAACGAGGACGGTCTGTTCAACCCGGTCCGCACCATCACGAACAACTCGCTCTGGTACCAGGGAGAGCTGCTCGCGCCGATCCTCTGGCAGGACACGGGGCGCTTCCGGACGGGCCCCGAAGCCGTGCGCTCGACGAGCAATTTCTGGTATTCGCTGGCGGACGGAACGATCGAGGTCCGCATTCCCTGGACCTTGCTCAACGTGACGGATCCCTCGCAGCGCCTCGTGGTCGACGACCACGTGCCCGGGCCGAAGAACAAGCAGAACGAGCTGACCATCACGAAGACGCCTGGCTTCGGGCTCATGGTGGCGGCGCTCGGAGGGACGGCCGAGGCGGAGGGCGTGGTGGTCGACACGCTGCCGCGCGCCCATAAGCTCGGCAATTCGTGGGTGATCCCCGCAGACGGGGTGGTCTCGTACACCTGGGCCGAGTGGGAAACCCCGACGTACCACGCCTACCGCAAGCGCTCCTTCGACATGCTGAAAGAGGCGCTGCCGTCGATCGTCCCCGCGAGCGCAAATCCTTCGCCCTGACGCGCACGGGCCCGCGCCCCCCGGCGGCATGGCCGCGTCGTCCCGGCACCTGCGGCGCGACCCTTCATGCAGACCTTGCAGGACGCGGATCCGGCGCGTGTGCCATCCGCCCCCGCCGCCCGCGACTTCGGTGGGCTGCGGCCCGGGATCCGCAGGACTGAGGCCTAGACTCCTCATTCATCCCACTACGTGAACGCCGGAGCCCAGGTCACGCCGCGCCCGAGCGAGGGACTCAGGGCGGCACGACGATTGCAATGAGGTCGGCGCTACCAACAGAGGTGCGGACCCATGGCGCGTGTCCTGCTCATCGACGACGATCACGACCGGACGGAGATCATTGCCCGCGGCTTGCGAGCGGAGGGACTCGAGGTGGTGCCTGTGGGCACCCGCCGCGAGGCCTTTGTCGCGCTCGACGGCCCTGGCCACTTCGATTGCGCGCTTGTCGTGCTGGCCCTGCCGACCGGCGACCGGCTGGAGCTCGCGAAGGAGCTCCACGCGCGGTTCCCAGGTCTGCACGTCGGCCTGGCACGCGGGCACAGGCTCTCGGTGCGTCCAAACGAACACACGAGCGAGCGCACCCTGCGTTTCGAGCCAGTCCCCGAGGACGGCCGGAAGCTCGCGAGGGCCCTCCGCTCGCGGCTGCTCGCCGCCTGACCCCGGCCGGGTGCCGTCCGTGCCTGGCACACGTGCCAGCACGTGCCCGGCACACGTGCCAACGCCGTTCGCTAGGCCACGATCATCCGAACGAGCTGGGCGAAGGCGAAGACGACGGCGACGAACGTCCCCACGAGGCCCCAGAACATGAGGCGAGGGTGCCGGTCCACGCCCCGCGCCGCCTCGCGCAGGAAGCGCTTGGCCAGGGTCCCGCTGCAGGCCACGTGGATCCGGCCCTCGAGGGTCTGCCGCAAGAGCTCGATCATCTGCCCCGCGGAGGGGTAGCGCTTCGCGGGGTCCTTCGCGAGCCCATCGACGGCGAAATGCACGAGCTCGGGCGGCAGCCCTTCCTGTGCCGGGTGCCCGTGGCGCTTCATGTCCCGCACGGTGACCTCGTGCTCCATCACGCCTGTCAGGATGTCGCCGAGCGTCTGCTTGTCTGCCAGGTAGTGGCGCAGGGTGACGAGCTCGTGGAAGAGGACGCAGGCGCTGTAGAGGTCGCTCCGCGTATCGAGCTGGTCCACGTCGCCGCGCGCCTGCTCGGGCGACATGTACGCGGGGGTGCCGACGAGCGTGCCCACGTGTGTCAGGAACATCCGCCCGCGCTCGGTCTCGTCGCCCAGCGTCGCGTCCGCGCCCCGGGCGAGATCCCGCTCGGCGGCGATGGGCTTGGCGATGCCCCAGTCCATGAGCACGACCTCGCCGTACCGGCCGACCATCACGTTTGCGGGCTTGACGTCGCGGTGCACGACGCCGTTCGCGTGGGCGTAGGCGAGCGCCTGGAGGACGTCGATGAAGATCTCGACACGGCGCTCGAAGGTGTATTTCGCGTGGGACTCGGGGTCGCCGTCGGCGAGCTTGCGGATGATCGTCTCGAGCGTCTCGCCTTCGACGTACTTCATCACGAAGAAGTAGCGGCCGAGCTCGTCGACGCCGACGTCGTGGATGGGCACGATGTTCGGGTGTTCGAGGCGACCGACGGTGCGGATCTCGTCCACGAAGCGGGCGAGCATCCCGGGATCACTCGCCTCGGGCAGCAGGCGCTTGACCGCGACCTTGCGGGCGATGTCCTGATCGTGCACGAGCACGACCTCGCCCATGCCGCCTGCGCCGAGCGTCTTGATCGGCTCGTAGCGCGACTTGGACTCGGGCACGAGGCGCACCTCGGCCCCATCGCCTTCGACGCGTGGGAGCACGGTGGTGCGCAGGACCGACGGGGGCGGCGGCAGCGAGGAGAGGAGCTTTCCGGGCGCCATCGCGGTCTTGGCCCGGGCGAAGCCATCGTCCCCAGGCGCGAGCAAGGTCTCGGCGTTCATCGATTCGAGCAAGGTCATGGGGAGTACCGCCAACAGGACCCGCCGGGGGGCGCGCTCGGAACACCGCTCGTCTGTCCCGGCCGGTCCCTGCCTTTCTTGCAGCGAGCTTGACACGGAGCGGGCGGCTCCGCTCTCCTCGGGCCCATGCAGCGATTCGAGAGAAAGGTAGCGCTGGTCACGGGCGCTGCGTCGGGGCTTGGGGCGGCGGCTGTGCGGAGATTGCACGCGGAGGGTGCGATCGTGGTGATCACGGACCTCGCGCGGGAGCGGGGCGAGGCGCTCGCCGCGGAGCTCGGGGCGCGCGCGGCGTTCGCCCTGCTCGACGTGACGCAGGAGGCGGCGTGGATCGAGGTGCTCGACGCGGTCGTCGCGAAGCACGGCCGGCTCGACGTGCTCGTGAACAATGCCGGAGTGGGCGTCGTGGGCGACGTGGAATCGACGACGCTCGAGCAATGGCGGTTCGTGCACGCGGTGAACACGGAGGGCACGTTCCTCGGCTGCAAGCACGCGATCCGGGTGATGAAGGAGCGCGGAGGCGGGGCGATCGTGAACCTGTCGAGCGTGGCGGGCATCATCGGCGCGCCGAACCTCGCGGCGTATTGCTCGAGCAAGGGCGGCGTGCGCACGTTCACGAAATCGGTGGCGATGCATTGCGCGCGGAAGGGGTATGGGATCCGGGTGAACTCGGTGCACCCGTCGTTCATCGACACGCCGATGGTCGACGCGATGGTCGAACACACTGCGGATCCGGCGCGGTCGAAGGCGAACCTGGCGAAGCCCATTCCGCTGGGCAAGCTCGGCGAGCCCGAGGACGTGGCGGCGGCGGTCGCGTACCTCGCGTCGGACGACGCGAAATTCGTGACGGGCACGGAGCTGCTCGTGGACGGTGGATTGCTGGCGAGCTGACGCGTCAGCGGCGGGCGTGGTCGCGGCGGAGCTCGTCGATGAAGGCGCGGGCTTCGGCTTCGGTCTCGCAGAAGCGAAGGGGGAAGGCGTTCGCGCCGCGGAGGATACGCGCGGCGCGGAAGATCATGGTGCCGAGGACGCGGGCGTAAAAGCTCGCGCCGATGAAGGCGCAGCCGAGGACGGGGACGGCGGGCGCTCGGTCGCGGGGGCCTTCAATGACGACGCGGCGTGCTTCGACGGGCATTTCCTCGAACGTCTGGACGTCGAGGATGAGGAAGAGGTGCGGTTTGCCTTCGGAGAAACGGAGCTGGGTGTCGTAGAGGCGCCGCGCCACGTCCGCGCCGACGTGGCCGCGGAAATGGAAGAAGACGAGATCGGGCTCCTCGGTGTGGACGTGGCTTTCGGTGGGGGAGGGGGGCATTTCGGCAACGGTTCGTTCTGCAATCGGGTCTTCGAGGGGAACGAGGCCGCCGTCATCCCCCGCAGGACGGCGGCCTCTGTGATGTCACGGCATACAGGTGTTGCCGCCCGGGCACTTGTCGCTCACGCAGTCGTTGTCGCTGCTGCAGTTCTGGCCGTCGTCGAGCTTGCACGCGTTGGCACCGTCGTTCGTGCCATCGCAGCTCTTGTTTCCGACGCATGCGTTCGTGGGGAGGTTGTCCTCGGCGTATTTCACGACGGGCTCGCACTGCCCCAGATTTCCCGCCTGATCGCACGAGAAGCACACCGTATCGCACGCGCTCTCGCAGCACACGCCGTCGACGCAGTGGCCATTCATACAATCCGCCGCGACGGCGCAGGTCGTCCCGTCGTCCTTCTTGCAAGCAGAGTTGCCGTTGTTCGTGCCGTCGCACGAGCTCGCGCCCGTGCACGAAGGCGCGTCCTCTTGCCCCTTCGGCACGGGGCTGCACGTGCCGAGGCTGCCCGCCAGGTTGCACGCGCGGCACGTCCCGTTGCAGTTCGTCGAGCAGCAGACCGCGTCGTTGCAGAACGTGCTCGCGCAATCGCTCCCGTTCGCGCAGCTCTTGCCGGGCGACTTCTTGCACTGCCCTCCGCTGTTGCAGACGTCGCCGCCGTTCTGGTTGCACGCCGTGCCCGAGGGCTGGTTCGGGTTCGACGGCGTGGTCCCGTTGCACGTGTCCTGCGTGCAGGCGTTGCCGTCGACCTTGGGATCCGTGGGATCCGCGACGGTGACCGTGTTGCCCGCGCCGTCGCAGACGAGGCGCTTGCAGTCGTCCTCGGTTTGTCCGTTCGGGAGCGCCGTGTTGTTCGCCGTGTACTCGATGCCGCACACGTTGCTGATGCACGTGCGCCTCTTGCAGAAATCGTCCGTGCCCTGGCAATCGGTGGCCGTGTTGCAACCGACGCAACCGCCGGTCGAATTGCAAACCTGATTGACGCCGCAGCTCGTGCCCTGCGAGGCGGGCGTGGACGTCGCCGTACCGTTCGAGCAGCTCTCCGTCGTGCAGGGGTTGTTGTCGTTCGGCTTGTCGATGTCGTCCGTGACCGACGTCGTGCCGCCATTGCCATTGCAGACGATCTTCTGGCAGTCGCCCGCGGTCTGGAGGGCCGGGCTCGCCAGCGTGTCGTAGCCCATGTACTTCAGGACGCACGCATTGTTGACGCAATCGGCCTTCGTGCACTCGTCCTCGGTGATGATGCCGATGCAATGGGTGGCCAGGGTGCACTGGACGCAGTTGCTCAGGCCGTCGCACACGTCCGTGTCCTCGGGCGTGCACGGCGCTCCTTGGGCCGTGGGCGGGTTCGACGGGACGCCGTCCGTGCAGACGTTCTCCGTGCAGGGATTCACGTCGACGGGCACGTCGGTATCGTCGGAGACGTGCGTGTCCTTGCCATTGACGCAGAGCTTCTGCTTGCAATCTCCCGGGTGCTGCGTGGCGCCCGGCGTGGGCAGGCCGTCGATGTTCGTGAAGGCGCACTTGCTCGTGCCGATGTTGCAGAAATCATCCGTGCAGGGGTTGTCGTCGTTGCACGGGTTCTGCGCGTCGCACGAGATCTGACAGACGCCCATCTCGCACGTGCCGCTCTGGTTGCCGCGCTGGCACGCCTCGCCTTCGGGTGTCGGCGTGCTGCTCGGCGTCCCGGCCGTGCAGACATCGTTCGTGCAAGGCTCGTTGTCGTCGGGGATGTCCGCGTCGTCGCGGACGGTGACTTCCTTGCCGGCCTTGCAATCGATCCGCTGGCAATCACCGACGGTTTGCGTCGGGCTCGACCCGTCTTGGATCGGCGTGTAGACGCAGATCTTCTCGTCGCTGCACGTATCGATGGTGCACGAGCTCTTGTCGTTGCAATTGGCGGCGGACTCGCACGGCTCCTTGGCCGTGGGCACACCCTCCACGCTGTAGGGATGGTCCCCATCGAGGATCTGCACACAGCTCGCCGCCGTGACGAGCATTCCGATCCAAACGAGCTTCCAGGATCGCATCAAAATGCCCCTTCGACGCTCACATACCCCGCTCCCGGCCCGGCCATCCCCCGCACCCGCGCCGTCCCGACCTTCTCCGGGGTCGCCTTCGGCGAAAGCACGAACAACGTCACCCCCGTCGCGAGCACGACGCCCCCCACGATGAACGTCGCCGTGCTCGCATTGCCGAGCGCCCAGAACCGCTCGACCGTCTTCATGCCTTCGACGCCACACGCGAAGTTCGCGTCACACACCGCGTCGACCTCGCTCTTCTGCGCGACCGCGAGCCCGCCGAGCACGCTGCCCACGATGAGCCCCGCGCCGCCCACGCCCATCGCCGCGATCCCGCCGATTGCCCATGGATGCATCCCGGGCTTGGGCGGCGCAATCGGCTTCGGGGGCGGCGGCAAGGGCTCCGTGGGGAGCGGCTGGCTTTCGTTCTTCGCCTCCTGCGTCGCGCCCGGCGTCAGCTCGAGGATCTTTCGATCCCCCTGCTCCAGCCGCACCGTTCGCTCCTGCGGCGGGCGCCCCGGGACCTCCACGCGGAATGCATATTCACCGGGATCCAGGGGCATCGAGGCGCCCAGGGCCTTCGGGTCGAGCGTGGTATTGCCCCGCGTCACGACGACCCCCTCGGGCACCTCGCCCGCCCACACGAGCTTGAGCCGCGGCGCCTCTGCGTCGAGTTTTTTCCGTTGCACCTCCGCGAGCCGCGCGCGTTCGGCGTGACGCTCGCGCAGCGGGCTCTTCATCGCCGCGAAAATCCCGAGGTACGCCGTGTAATGCCCGAGCGCCGTCGCGGTCCGGCCCCGGGTGGTTTCGCATTCGGCGAGTGCGTACAACGTCCCCGGCGTCGGATCGATTCGCAGGCTTTCTTCGAGCGAGGCGCACGCCTCGGCATGACGGCCGGCTTCCTGGTGCGCGACGGCCCGGTTGAAGAGGATCTCCGCCAGGAGCTTCTTTTCCTGCTCCTCGGCGACCCGCGCCCGATCGGTGTGTTTTTCGCGCAGCGGGCTCTTCATCGTCGCGTAGAGTTCGAGGTACTCCCTGTAATGCGCGAGCGCCTGATCGAGCTTCTTGATCTGCACCTCGCACTCGGCGAGCGCGTGCAACGTCCCGGGCTTCGGATCGAGCACGTGGCTTTGTTCGAGCAGCGGGCACGCCTCGGCGTATCGCCCGGCTTGCACCTCCGCGACGGCGGCGTCGAAGAGCTTCCCCGCGGCCGCTTGTTGCGCCGGCGTGGGCGCGGCGGACGCCATGCCTCCCGGGAGCCCGAGGCCCGCGCAGAGGAGCCCCACGAAGAACCATCGTGCCTTACGCATGTCGTGCCCACCTTTGCTGCATGGTTCGTGCGTCACGGCGCGAGCCGGACGCTGAAGATGTCGGCGCCGCCGCTGCTCGTGACGGTTCCGAGCGGGGCGCCGAACACGATTTGCTGCTCGAAGCTGCCACCCACGATCGTGTCGCCTTTGGCGTCGACGGTGATGGCCCAGCCCGTCTGGGAGCCTGTCCCACCAAACGTCCTCGTCCAGAGCGGAGCCCAATCGAATGCGGCGAGCTTCACGACGAATGTATCGGGACCATCGCTCGTCGTGATCGTGCCGGAGCCGAAATCGATCGACCCGTTGAAGTGCCCGGTCACGACCACGTTCCCCGCGCCGTCCGCCGCGATCCCGGTGCCCTGCGAGGTTCCGTCGATCCCGAAGCGCATGCTGCGCACGTGGTTCCCGTTCGAGCCGGCGAGCTCGGCCACGTACCCGTCGAGCATTCCTGCGGCCGTCATCTCGCCGCCGCCGAAATTGAGCGTGTCCACGAAGCGCCCGGTGACGAGGACGTTGCCGTTCGGCGCGGCGACGATGCTTCCAGGGAATTGGTTCCCGGTTGAACCGAAGAGCTTGCTCCACACGTGAGCGCCGGTCGCCCCGTCGTACACCGCGACCACGAGATCATAATTGCCGCCGCCCAGCAAGAGGCCGCCGCCGAGATCCGCACCGATCGCCCCACTGGTCCACGCCTCGCCCGCGACGGCGACGTTGCCGTTCTTCATGACCGTGATGCGCCGTCCTCGTTGAGTGCTTTGGTTGACGAAAATCCGGCTCCAGCGATGGTTCCCCGCGGAATCGTAGCTCGCCACGAACAAGTCGTCCTCGTCGGGGGTCGTGGCGGCGCCCCCGAGGCTCACGCTGTCGTTCATCACCGACCCCGTGACGTACAGGTTCCCTGCCGCGTCGATGTCCACGTCCTGCGCGGATTCCTCGTTCACTGTGCCGAAACTCTTGCTCCAGATGTGCGTGCCGGTGGCGTCGATCGTGGCGATGAAGATATCGCTGCCTAAGCCCTTCAGGGCGCTTCCACCGAAATGGATCATCCCGCTGAACTCGCCCACCACCGTGACATGGCCCGCCGGGCTCACGGCCACGCCGCGGGCGACAGCAAGTCCCTCGCAGGGATATCTTTTCTCCCATTGCATCGCGCCATCCGGGCCGATCTTCGCAACGTAAACGCTGCCAGGGCCCGAGCTGCCCAATACGTCCACGAACCCCGCGACGACGTATCCGCCGTCGGGTGTGACCGCCACGTCGGAGATCCCATCGAGCATCGGGTCGACGAGGTTGCCTGGCGGCGTGAACGCGGCCTCGGGCGCGCCCGTGCACGCGACCCTGCCATCACAATCCTCATCCTCGGGCACAGAGCAATATTCGACCACCGGGAGGATCTGTCCCTCGCAGGGGCCCCACCCCATGCCGTTGTCCCCACAGATCTCGTATCCGGCTTTGCAGATGCCGACGCCCTCCGTGCCAGCGGGCCCCGAATAACACGCCCTGAACTCGCCCGGGATGCACGGCTCACTCGTCCCGCCGGTCCCCCCCGTCGAGCTCGACGAGGCCCCTCCGCCGCCCCCCGCCTGCCCCCCGCCGCCCGCGGCTTCCCCCGCGTGATACGGATTGTCCCCCCCGAGGACCTGCACACAGCTCGCCGCCGTGAACAACACCGCGACACCAAGCAGCTTCCAGGCTCGCATCCAAACGCCTCAATCCCTGCTCCACGTCGACTTCGGTTTCGCCGTTTTCCCGGCCGGCGTCCCGCTGGTCTTCGTGGATTGCGTCGTCGTCGCCGGCGTGCTCGTCGGCGCCTTCGCAGCCGCGCTCACCACAGGCGAAGCGCTCGCCGACGCAATCGCCGCGGCCGCCACCTCCACCGTCTCCACCGGCGCCGCCGGCACGACCACGGGCGCGGTCGCCGCCACGACAGGCTGCGCCGACGGCGCCGCCGCGGCCGGCTCCGGCGTCTTGGCTTCCTCGCGCGACGAGAGCGCCAAGAAAAGAACGACCGCCACGAGCAAACACGCGAGCCCCACGCCTGCGGCGATGAGCCCCGTCGGCGGCCTTCGCCCCGCCGGCACCGCGGTCATCCCGCTCCCGAGCGGCGTCATGACCGGGCCCATCGGCGTCCCTGCCTGCCCCACCGGCGTCATCACGCCGAACTCCGCCCCGCTCGGCAACGGGGCGCGCCTTGGCGCCATCGGCGTCGTCGCCTGCGTGTCCAGCGTGCTGATCGCCACCTCAGACGGGCGCGACGCGAACGACGGTCGCGGGAACGCCCCCGGCGGGAAAACCCCCGAGCCGCCGAGCCCCGGCTGCGCCACCCCGAGCGCCTCGGCGAGCGCCTTGACCGCGCTCGTGGCCGACGGGAACCTCTCGGACGGCGTCTTCGCCGTGGCCCGCGCGAACCAGCCATCAAACGCAGGCGGCAAGCTCACGCCGAGCCGACCGGCCCGCGCGGACGCCGGCTCGCGTGGCCCGATCGCGGCCTGCGCGGCGAATGCGAAGACGTTCGCGCCGCCGCGCGATTCTTCGAACCAATACGCTTTGCCCACGAGGAGCGTGAACGCGATCATCCCGAGCGCGAAAATATCAGTCGCGGGCGAGACCGACGATTCCATCAAGAACTGCTCGGGCGCCATGTAAAGCGGCGTGCCGAGCGATTGCGTCGCGCCCGCCGCCGTGGAGCCGGCGGCCACGATCTTGGCGATCCCGAAATCGAGCACCTTGATCCGAGGGGGGCCGTCCTCGCGCTCGCAGAGGAACAGATTGTCCGGCTTGAGGTCGCGGTGGACGATGTGGGCCCGGTGCGTCTTGTCGAGCGCGAGCGAGGTCTGGTGCAGGTGCGAGACGACCTCCGCCGGCGGCAAGGGGCCCGTGTGGCGGAGCCGCTTGCCGAGCTCCTCGCCGCGCAAAAGCTCCATGACCAGGAAGGGCATGCCGGTCGCGTCGTCGATGCCCGCGTCGAAGACGTCGACGATGTACTCGCTCTCGATCTCGGCAGCGACACGCGCCTCTTGCCGGAAGCGCCCGCGCAGGTCGTCGCTCTGGAGGAAGTTCGCGTGCATCACCTTGAGCGCGCGGCGGCGGTTCGTCTCGAGGTGGACGACCTCGTACACGGCCCCCATGCCCCCCGCGGCGATGCGACGCTCGACGCGGTAACGCCCGGCGAAAATGGATCCGGCTGCCAGATCAGACGACACGACCCGCTCCTCGACAAAGATCCCGCCGTTCACATGTTTGCATGCAAACGGTTTTCCGTCGCAGTAGACGGCCAGTTGCCAGCGAAGTCAAGCTTCGGGGGGTGCGGGAGGGCGCGGACGCGGGAGGGAACCGGGTCCGTCGGAAGCGATGCGGCGTCCTGCGCGCGAGGATGTGCGAGGCCTATTTGGCCTGCAACTGCTTGAGGGCCGCCGTCGCGCGTGTCCTGCACCCCTGGTCGCGCTGGTGACGGCAGATGGCGAGGAGCAGCCTGATTTCCTGCTCGGTCGCCCGGCCGGACCCTACCTTGGGCTCGAGCTGCTGGCGCAGCGTGGTTTCATCCTGATTCGTGAACACGCGCGAATTCGACGTCGCGGCCGGTTGCGTGGCTTTGACCGAGGGGTCGCCGCTGGCGGGGCCGCTGGTCGACACCGGGGGCGCCTTCGCGCGGGCGGCCTCCTCCTGCGGCGGAGGCGCGGCCGACGCGACGCCGGCAGGAGGCTCTTGGCTCATCACGGGGGCGACCTCGGCAGGTGGATCGGCGCTCGCGGCGACGTCCGGCGCGCGCGCTGCGACCGGCTCTGTAGGCTCCGTCGCCGACGCGGCCGGCGCGGGCGCCTCGAGATGCCCGGCCGGATAGACCGCCAGGAAGAGGAAGATGGCCACCAGCAAACACGCGAGCCCCACGCCCGCGGCGATGAGCCCCGTCGGCCGCGGCCGACGCGTCGCCGGAGCCGCCGTCACCCCGCTCCCGATCGGCGTCGCGACCGGGCCCATCGGCGTTGCGGGCGGTCCCATCGACGTCGCCGCTTCGAGCGCCACGCCGCTCGGCGCGGGCGCACGCAGCGGCGCCAGCGGGACCGTCGTCCCGTGGGCCGGCATGGGCGCGAGCGCTGCCTCGGACGGCAGGGACGGGGACGTCGGCCGCGGAGGGGAGACGGGCGGCACGAGGGGAGGGCCGGCGGGCCCTGGCTGTGGCAATACGAGCGCCTCGGCGAGCGCCTTCACGGCGCTCGTGGCTGAAGGAAACCTCTCGGCGGGCGCTTTCGCCGTGGCGCAGGCGAACCAGGCGTCGAATGCGGGCGGCAGCGTCGTGCCGAGCCGGGCGGCCCGCGCCGTCGCCGGCTCCCGGGGCCCGAGCGCCGCGCGCGTCGCGAAGGCGAAGACGTTCGCGCCTCCTCGGGATTCCTCGTACCAGTAAGGTTTGCCCACGAGCAGCGTGAACGAGATCATCCCGAGCGCGAAGATGTCGGTCGCGGGCGTGACCGACGATTCCATCAAGAACTGCTCGGGCGCCATGTAAAGGGGCGTGCCGAGGGATTGCGTGGCGCCTGCCGCCGTGGAGCCTGCGGCGACGATCTTGGCGATGCCGAAATCGAGCACCTTGATGCGCGGGGTGCCGTCCTCGCGCTCGCAGAGGAAAAGGTTGTCCGGCTTGAGATCGCGGTGAACGATGTGCGCGCGGTGCGTCTTGTCGAGCGCGAGCGAGGTCTGATGCAGGTACGTGAGCGCCTCGGCCGGCGACAAGGGGCCCGTCTGGCTCAGCCGCTTGCCGAGATCCTCGCCGCGCAAGAGCTCCATGACCAGGAAGGGCATCCCGGTCGCCTCGTCGATGCCTGCGTCGAAGACGTCGACGATATACTCGCTCTCGATCTCCGCGGCGACGCGCGCCTCCTGCCGGAATCGCCCGCGGAGGTCGGCGCTCTGCACGAAGTTCGCGTGCATCACCTTGAGCGCGCGGCGACGGTTCGTCTCCTGGTGGACGACCTCGTACACCGCCCCCATGCCCCCGGAGGCGATACGACGCTCGACGCGGTAACGCCCCGCGAAAATGGCCCCGGTTGCTAGATCAGACGACACGACGCGCTCCGTCGATGCGGAAATCTTCTGGTTGCATGGTTTGCACGCAAACGATTTTCCTGTGCAGTACGGCCTGTCGTGGGCGAAGTCAAGCGTTCGAGGGGCACGGAGAACACTCGGACCCGGTAGGAATGCTGCTCGGACGCGAACGTCGAGGGCTCGGACGTGAAGGGGGTATCGCTCGGACGCGAACGGCGAGGGCTCGGACGCGAAGGGAGTATCGCTCGGACGCGAACGGCGAGGGCTCGGACACGAGCGCCAAGGGCTAGGACACGAACGGCGAGGGCTCGGAGGCGAACGTCGAGGGCTCGGACGCGAACGAGGTACCGCTCGTACGCGAACGTCGAGGGCTCGGACGCGAACGCCGAGGGCTCGGACGCGAACGCCGAGGGCTAGGACGCGAACGCCGAGGGCTCGGACGCGAACGCCGAGGGCTAGAACGCGAAGGGGGTCCCGCTCGTACGCGAACGTCGAGGGCTCGTACGCGAACGTCGAGGGCTCGTACGCGAACGTCGAGGGCTCGGACGCGAACGCCGAAGGCTCGTACGCGAACGCCGAAGGCTCGGACGCGAACGCCGAAGGCTCGTACGCGAACGCCGAAGGCTCGGACACGAATGCCGAAGGCTCGGACGCGAGACCGTCTACCCGTGCACCTTCCGCCCGAACGCCCGCATCCACTTCGCCTCGTCCTCGCTGAGCGGCCCTTTTTCGAGCGCCGCGAGATTGTCCTCGAGCTCGGCCCGGTTCTTCGGCCCCGTCAGCGCCAGGTCCACGTGCGGGCTCGAAAGCTGGAATCGATAACAGTCGGGCGCGTATTGACGTTGTTTTGGAAGGGGGGTAGGCTGACGACAGAGGCGAAATGTGCGAAACTTTCACCTGCTCTTCCTGCTGGCGGCCCTCTCGCAGGGCTGCATCGATGAAAAAATGGAGCCGAAGTGTCCCAGCACCGAGGATTGTGCCGTGGGTAGAGACACCTGCTTCAACCGTTGCGACCAGTTTCGCGCCCCAATAAGTTGCGCAGATTGTTGCAATGATACGTTCAAAAAATGCGACGACTGTCGAAGTTATGATTGGCTGCAATGCAAGTGACTCGAGTTGGAGGCCTACCATGCGGCGCGCTTTCGTTGCCCCCTTTGTGTTCTCCGTCATGTCGATTTCGTGCGGCCGCGAGGAACCTCCGCAGTTCGTCCTGCGGTATGAGCAGGTCGCGCATGTGGAAGATTGCCACATGAAGATGACCCATGCGGCCTACCACCAGGATCCTCCGTTCGTGGGCCTGAAGTACGTTTGTGGGCTTCCGGCGGTGGACCTCGAAGGATGGCCCAAAGAGGATCCCCGATGGACAACGCACCCGACGCCTCCGCTAGGCTTCACGATGAGCGTCGGCGATTGCCTGCTGCTCAACGAAACCTTTTATTGTGTTGAATCCGTGAAGCCAGGAGAGGCGACCTTCAGGGCAACGTTCAAGAAGACGCGCGGACACGAGGTCCTCATCACGCGCATCCGCCCGTGACCTTGCGCGCGAGGGGGCGTCGCCTCTTCCGTCGGCGCCGCCCCTACCCGTGCACCTTCCGCCCGAACGCCCGCATCCACTTCGCCTCGTCCTCGCTGAGCGGCCCTTTTTCGACCGCCGCGAGGTTGTCCTCGAGCTCGGCCCGGTTCTTCGGCCCCGTCAGCGCCAGGTCCACGTGCGGGCTCGAGAGCTGGAATCGATAACAGTCACCCGCGCTCATCACGGGCCCATCCCAGCCGCTCGGGCGCTTCAGGAGCTTCCGCCACGCCGTCGCCGTGTACGCGAGCACCGAGGGGGAATGGTCTTTCACGTGCGGAAACACGTCGCGCTCGGCGCCCGGGTGCGCCGCGTTGGAACGCAGCATCAAAACGTCGAGCGGCGAGTCCGCGGCGAGCGTCCCCGCACGCGGGCCCAGTTTACGTCACGCCATTGTCGATCACCGGAAAGCCTATTTCGGAGTTGCCGTCCATCGTGAAATGTCCGGGGAAAAGATGCCGCAATTCCACTCCGATCTTGGAAATGGCAAGCTGTAATGCCTGGATCGAATCTGCGCCGTAGGCGTGCGATGAGCGGACATTTCCCTCCTCGATCGTGATCTCGTAGGGGCAAACCCAGTAGTCAGCCGTCAAGTCTTCCTCCCCTGGAGGTGGTGGCACGTGTCGAGGCCTCCCGATCCTGATGACAGCCTTTCGCACAGGAGCGTCGGGCGTGTCCCGATACTCGAGTTCGCGTTCCGCGATGGGATCGAGACCGATGGGGGGCGTCGCTGTCATGGCGTTTCTCTTTGTTTCGGTGTAGGTTTTGCGAGCGGTCGAGATGTTCCGTGCTCACTTGTTGTGGTTACACTGCTTCAAGCAACGCCCGTGTTCCTCCGATGCCGCCCCACGGCACAAGCTTTGTTGCAGCTTCGTTCTGTACTTTCGTTTGTCTGCACACTCTCGCGACAGAAGCTCATAGATTCGATAACAATTCGACTCGCAAACGCTACACGTCTCGGCTTGGATTGCTGTGTCCCGCAACCTCGCTTGTGCTGCAATCGTTACAGACAACCATCCAGCCTCTTGCGGCGAGCCGAACGCGACGGATCTTTCGCCAAACGTCCCAGACAAGAGGAGCGCGCCCAACCCCAGAATCATTTGGCCCATGACGTCCCCCCACGCCCTGCGCTTCAATATGCGGGCGCCGCAGGCTATCAGGTACAGCCGCGATGGTCCACGGCCCTTCCAGAAGCCAGAAGCCGTGCTGGCAGATCTCGGTGCTCCCCTTACCCGTGCACCTTCCGCCCGAACGCCCGCATCCACTTCGCCTCGTCCTCGCTGAGCGGCCCTTTTTCGACCGCCGCGAGATTGTCCTCGAGCTCGGCCCGGTTCTTCGGCCCCGTCAGCGCCATGTCCACGTGCGGGCTCGAGAGCTGGAATCGATAACAGTCGCCCGCGCTCATCACCGGCCCGTCCCAGCCGCTCGGGCGCTTCAGGAGCTTCCGCCACGCCGTCGCCGTGTACGCGAGCACCGAGGGCGCATGGTCTTTCACGTGCGGAAACACGTCGCGCTCGGCGCCCGGGTGCGCCGCGTTGTACCGCAACATCAAGAGGTCGAGCGGCGAGTCCGCGGCGAGCGTCCCTGCGCGCGGGCGGTCATGAATGCTCACGCCGATCGAGCGGACCTTGCCGCTCTCACGCAGGTGGAGCAGCTCCTTTTGTGTCGCCTCCGTCCACGCCGAGCCCGTGCCGAGCCAGCCGAGCAGGTACACGTCGAGGTGATCGGTGCCGAGCTCGCGCAGGAGCTTTTCGGCGCCCGAACGCACGCCCCAGCCGAACCAGCCGATCTTCGCGAAGCCAATCACCGACATCGCGTCGCGCCGCGTGCCCATCGCCGCCTTGACGGGCGCGCGCATCCCCTTGTTCCCCGTGGTCCACAAGAAGACGTTCACGCCCCGATCGATCGCGGCGCGCACGCCGTCCTCGTCGATGCCGTAGTTCGCCGCGAGGCCAAGCCGAAATGCGCGCTTGCCGCGCAGCGCCGAGGGGGTCGCATGCAACCAGTCGTTCATGCCCCCCACGTTATCACGGTCCGGTCAGCGTTCGCCCAGTTCCGATGTCGTGCGGAATCCGAAACCCGAGTAGAGGTTGACCAGCCGATCCGCGATCCCCATCCCGCGCGCCTGGAGCTGCGTCGTCTCCCGCACCCGCGCCCCGATCCGATGCATCCACGCGAGCTCCTCCTCGCTCATCGGCCCCTCTTCGAGCGCCTTCAGGGCCTCGTCGAGCTGCGCCGCGTCCTTCGCGCCCGCCCAGCAGGCGCCGATGTTCGGGTTCGAGAGGGCGAACCGGTAACAATCCGCCGCGCGTGGCAAACGCTCGTCCGCGGGGACGAGCTTGCGGTCGAGGAGCTGGCCCCACGAGGTCGAGGTGTACGTGACGATGCCAGGGCGCGGATCCGGCAGGTGCGGAAAGACGTCCTTGTCGGCGCCGGGGTGCGCCGCGTTGTAACGGATCATCAGGAGATCGATGCGCGGATCCCGGGCGAAGTTCTTGAACGCGGGGCGGTTGTGGCAAGAGATCATGAGCGCACGCGCGCGGCCTCGGCGCACGAGGTCCGCGGCGGCGTCGAGGATCTCCTCTTTCGGCGGGAGGTTCCACCAGCCGAGGAGCAGGACGTCCGCGTGATCCATTTCGAGCTGGCGTAGCGCCTTTTCGAGCGATTTGCCGATGCCGGCCGGCGAGCGCGCGTAGCTCTGGATGACGACCTTCATCCGCTCGCGCGAGCGCTTGCCGAGGCGCTTCAAGGCCGCGCCGAAATCGGGCGTGCGGTAGGAGCCCCAGTAAAAGAAGTCGAGCCCGCGCTCGAAGGCGTACTCGACGTCGCTCCCCTTGGCGCCGTAGGTCGACGCGAGCCCGAGGGGCACGACATCGAGGGGGCTACGGCCGAGGCGGACGGGGGAAAAGGATGCAGGCATCAGGATCCTCCGGCACGAAGGTGGCACGGAGGATCGGGGAGGCGCAAGGCAGGTGCACGAAAGGTCATCGTGCTTCGGCGGCGATCGGAGCGGGCGGCTGCGTTTCGGCCGCGCTCGCGGTGCGCGCGCCCGTGAGGCTGACGCAAGCGCCGCCCACGCCGAGGGCGACGATGCCCCAAGCAAACGCGCCGAGGAGGGCGCGGCGCGCGTCCCGCGGATTGCCGCGGACGACGGAGAGGACCCGGTCGTGCTCGCGATAAACGACGGCGGCCGAGAGCACCGACGCGCGCGTCTCGTCGCCGAGGCCGAGATCGAGCTTGCGCGGCGACCAGGCGACACGCGGGTCGTCCCCGGACGCGGAGCGCATCACGGGCAGGAGGCGCTCGACGCGGAGCGCACGGACGAGGGCGACGGCGTCGCCGAGGCAAAGCGCGACGATGGCGGCGACCGCGGCGAGGCCGAGGGTGCGCGAGACTTCGAGGGAGGGGCGGACGTCGGTGGGGAAGACGTTCCAATCGGGCAGGGCGGCGAGGGTGCCGAGGGCGACGCTGACGGCAACGGCGAGCCAGACGGCGCGGCGATCGGCGCGATCGACGAGGGAGCCGGGCCGGGCGCGGCCGACGCGGCGGGCAGCGGCGAGGACGAGGGCAAAGGCAGGCAAGAACCCGAGCGCGCAGACGAACCCCGTGGCCGCGCCCTCGCCGAGGCCCCAGCGCGACCAGCGCATGACGCCGATGAGCGCGCCGCCGAGGAGCCCCGCCGAGAGGACGCCCACGGCGGCCGCGAAGAACGCGGCGGCGCGGCGGGGCCATTGGACGGTGGGCTGGACGAGGACGCCGAGGAGGAGGGCGCAGAGCGGGGTGACGACGACGAACGAGGGGCGGAGGCCGGCGTCCATGGCTTTGAGGGCGCCGACGCGGAAGAAGTCGGCGGCCATCCATCCGCCGACGGCGCCGAGGACGGCGTACGGGAGCGAGAGGCGCGGAACGCGGCCGGGCGCGAAGGCGGGAGCGGGAGCGGGAGCGGGGGCGGGAGCGGCGGCGGAAGCGGGGGCGGCGACGGAAGCGGGAGCGGCGGCGGAAGCGGGGGCGGCGGCGGAAGCGGGAGCGGCGGCGGAAGCGGGGGCGGCGGCGTTCGGCTGGAGCATGAGCGGTACCTCGCGGGAGGGGGCAGACGCCTGGGAGGCGGCGCGAGTTCCCAGGATTCTCGCGAACGCGCGAAGCGACGCGCTCTACCCATTCAGCTTCCTGAGGATGGCCGGCATGGCGCGGGGATCCAGCGCGGTCATGTCCACCAGCCGGAGGGACTTCACCATGGGCTGGGTCGTGGTCTCGTAATGTTTGAAGTGCGGCGTCCGCAGGTGCGCCTCGTACGCAGCCCTGCTCGCGTAGACCTCCCAAATACGGATCTGGGTCGGGGTTTCTTCCTGTTGCATCGGAAAGATGCTGATAACGCCCGGCTCGCGTCGCACCGATGCCGCTGCTTCCGCCCGCAAGATCGACAGGTATTCGATCAGGAAGGGAACCAGTACACGAGAGCACCCACGAGTTCCGCACCCTGGTCACGCTCCTCATCGGCCCCGTCGAGGATCTGCTCGACGAGGTCGAGCCCCTTTCGTCCGTGCAGCGCACCCAGCTCCAGGGCGTCCGGCGCAGCGCCTACCGCGTCTTGCGCTACGTCACCGCGCTGCTCAGCTTCACGCGCGTCGACGCCGGCCGCGCCGCGGTCTCGTTCGAGCCCACCGATCTCGCTCTCCGACGTGGCCATGCCCCACGGAAACGGCCTCGACGTGGTACACGCGCTCCGCGCCGACCCAACGACGCGCGAGATCCCCATCGTCCTCATCTCCCCCCGCGGCGGGGAGGACGCGACCATCGGCGCGCTCGGCGCGGGCGCCGACGATTACCTCGTCAAGCCCTTCTCCGGCCGCGAGTTCCGCGCCCGCGTGCGCACCCACCTGGAGCTCGCCCGTGCGCGCCGCGAGGGCGCCGAGTCGCGACTCAAGGACGTCTTCCTCGGCCTCGCCTCCCACGAGCTGCGCACCCCGCTCACCGGCCTCAAGCTCAACGTCCAGCTCTGCCAGCGTGAGCTCGCGGCCCAGGGCTCCCCGCTGGCCGCGCGCCTCGCGGGGCTTCACCGATCGATCGACCGCATGACGCGCCTCGTGAACGACATGCTCAGCGTCTCCGCCATCACCGAGGGCAAGCTCACGATCCACACCACGCGCTGCGATCTCGGCCAGATCTGCCGGCATGCCGCCAACGAATTGAGCCAGGTGAGCCATCGCGCGTTGGTGCTCGATCTGCCGGACACGCCCGTCCCCGTCGTCGCCGACGAGGAGCGGCTCGGCCAGGTCGTGGCGAACCTGCTGTCGAACGCGATCAAGTACTCGGCTCCGGACCGACCGGTGACGCTCACGCTCCGGGCCGAAGGGCACGAGGAGGGCGTCGTGCGCGTGCATGACGCGGGCCCTGGCATCCCGGTGGATGCGCTGCCGCACATCTTCGATCGCTTCTACCGCGTGCTGAACATCGGCGTGCAAAGCGGCTCGTACGTGGGCCTGGGCCTCGGGCTCTTCCTCGCCAAGGCCATCGTGGAGCGGCACGGGGCCGCATCTGGGTCGAGAGCGCCGTCGGCAAGGGCAGCACGTTCGCGTTTGCCATCCCGCTGGGCGGCGTGATGGGGCCCCCCGCCATCTCCACGTAGCATCCCCAGGGGGCAGGAAACGGCCGAACGCGGGAACATCGCCGACATCTGCGAGGGGGACTTCGCTCCGGTCGTGGCTGGATCCCGGGCACCATCGCTGGCGGCGTACACCCCTCTTCCCGGTCCTCGTCTTCGACGTGGTGGAGGCGCTCCGGGGGTACTGGGGTAACCTTGGCTCGTTTTCGTCGGACCGCCGATCGCGCGGATGCTCCAACGAGGTAGACTCGGCCTCGGCGCCTCGGCGGTCCTGTTTCGCGAGATGGCGCTGCGATACGAGCGTGAGCGCGATCTACAGCCCGTTGTATTGAGAGGGGTTGTAGATGCTCATCTTGTTATCGCAGAAGTTATGGACCGTGTCGCGGTCTTTGTCCGTCAACGGGGCTGGCAAGTCGGGCGACACGGGCGGCACGTAGCAGCTTGCTTTGCACGCGTTCGCGTTGCTCCGGCCCGGGCACGCGTCGATGATATCGGGCGCGCTGTCCCGATCCACGTCCTGGAATTTGTTCGGGTCCTTCGCGTTCATGGACATGGAGACGAGCCCCGGATCGGGGGCGACGAGCGACGGGGGATCGGACAGGCACTTGAGCGTCTCGGCGAGAGCACTCCCGTCGGTTTTGTAGGCCGGGGTCAGCACCACTGCGTTCTCCGTGTTCATAGCGGCGTCGTAGGCGCCTTGCAAGACCATGGTCCAATAGCCTCCACCACCAGGGGAGCCGGTCACCGCGCCCCAGGTGCCGCAGAAGCTGCTGGCGTTGTAGGTCGCCCCGACAATCGCCGCATAATCCCCGAGCTGGAACCCATTCATGGTGACAGTCGTAGGTGGATTCACCACAATGTTGGGGTTAAAGTTGAGCTCGAGATCGCACCACTGGCTCGCAACGGCAGAGCTGCCGCTCGCCACGTAGACTTTGTATTTGAACGCGACGTTGCCGCCGGCCCATTTGCTAGGCGCGTTTACCACGCACATGCCACCTTGGCACTCGCCGGTCATCGTCCAGATTTCATCCTCGACGCCGTCGGCGGCGGAGACGCTGACCGTGCGAATGCTCTCGGCGCCTGGGAGGAAGATATAGGTGCAGATGGAGGGGTTCGCCATGTCCAGGTTCCAAGCGCTGAAATGAGGCAGCGCCACCGTGGCCACGCGGCCCTTGTCGGATGTCTTGAACGACGCGCTGAGGCCCGGCTCCTGAATCCAGATGCCGTGCTCGGTGTCGTGGTGCCACATCGGGATGCTCTGCGCATCGCCGAGGTTGACGCCTTCGGGCACCTTCATCTCGATATCGACCGTGGCGCCGGGTCGCACCTGGACGTGGCGGCCCTTCTGCGACAGCTCGACCTCGAGCATGCCAGCGGAGAAGAGGGCGGTGACCTTGCCGTTCGTGTCCACGCCTGCGAGCGGCGCGGGCGAGGCAGCCATATGCCCCGGCTTGCCGGGCTCGATCGTCGTCGCGCGGATATCGACGTTCCCGTGGACCGGCTTGCCCGTATCCCTGAGGACCAAGTCACCCGGCTCGAACTTCAGCGACAACGAGCCTTCGTGGATTTCGCTGACCACATCCGCGTTGAAGGTGCGCGAAGGCGCGCGGGCGCGCATACGGCCGAAGAGCGTCGGCGTATTGTCCAGCTTGTTGGTCATGATCTGCTGGTTGAACACGTACTCTTCGTGCTCGAAGCTCACGACGAACGTCCCGTAGGGGACCGCGGGCACGACGAAGCCGCCGCGCGCATCCGTCTTCGCAACCTTGCCTGCGATCCTGACGGAGACGTCCTGGAGCGGGTTCCCCTCCGTATCGAGCACCTCCCCTCGAACATCGCTATGGGGCTTGGCCGCCAAGCGCTCCGCATATTCGCGGTCGAGGAGTTCCTGGAGGTCGAACCGAATCCTCCCATGCTCGGTGAGAAGGCTGTCGTCTGAGTCGCCCTGCTCCGCCTGTTCGAAATCCTGGCCGGCAGGTGAACATGCCCCTCCGATGAGAATCGCGCCGAGTGTTCCTACAAAAACAAAACGTAATTTAGACACGGTCTCCTCCTCGCGGCACTCGATGACGGCGTACGTGTGGGCGTTACCGCTCGGAAGAGCCTAACAGACCTAACAAGGCAAGCATAATTTCTAGCATCCAGCCGCTTCGAGGCGTGTAAATATATCATTGTAACATATGTGCTTCCGTAACCAACGATACGCTTGTCCTCGCGGGCAGTGCGTTCGCGTTGCGGATTGAGGCTGTGCGCTTACCTTTCGCCCGGCTGGGCGGCGAGGGCGCGGCGCAGGCGGTCCTCGTGGGCGCGCCCACGCTCTCTTCGTGCTTGCACGCGGCGACGAACCTCAGGGTCGGAGTGCAAGGCGCTGAGCTGACGGATGCATCCGCCGGGCGGACTCTGAAAGTGACACCCGTATAGGGACATGACCTCATGTCGAGAATTTGCCCATGTTCCATCATCTGTGATTTGTGGGGACACTGACGGATAGTTCGGCGCTCGTGAGGTCCGGGGATGTCGCTGGTTAGCTTACCTGAAGGGAGTTCGTTTGCGGGCCGATACCGCGTTGTGCGGTGCATCGCCGCGGGCGGGATGGGCGCCGTCTATGAGGTGGTGCACCTTGAGACGGAGCGTCGGCGCGCCCTCAAGGTCATGCTGCCGCACCTCGTCCAGAGCGATGAACTGCGCGATCGATTTCGACAAGAGGCGCGCGTAGCGGCGCAGATCGACAGCGCGTTCATTGTCGATGTCTTCGATGCCGGGATCGACGAGGGGACGCAAATGCCTTTCCTCGTCATGGAGCTATTGCGCGGCGAGGAACTCGGCAAGCGCCTCCAGCGCCTCGGCCGGCTGCTGCCTCAGGAGGTGGTGCAATACCTCTGGTACACTGCGCTCGCGCTCGACAAGACGCATAAGGCGAATATCGTCCACCGGGACCTGAAGCCCGAGAACCTGTTCTTGAACGAACTGGACGACGGTCCGCCGAAGATCAAAGTGCTTGATTTCGGCATCGCGAAGTTCATCGCGGAGGGCGGCACGCACGCCAACGCGACGCGCTCGCTCGGCACGCCGCTGTATATGGCGCCGGAGCAGTTCAGGCCGGGATCGCCGGTGTCCCCCGCGACGGACCTGTACGCGCTCGCGATGATGGCATACAAGCTGCTTGTTGGTGCCACGTATTGGGAGGAGGAGAAAAAAGCGAACAGCAACGTCTTTGGCTTCGCCGCCGCCGTCGCGAATGGCCCCCAGGAGCTAGCGACAGCGCGGGCGCTTCGCCAGGGCGTGGTATTGCCGACGGCGTTCGATACCTGGTTCCAGCAAGCTGCGGCGATGGAGCCGGCACAGAGATTTCACTCGGCCTCCGCGCAGATCAACGCGCTCGCGTCCGCGCTCGGGCTGCCTTCGCCCGGGGCGCGCGCGCCTTCGCCAAGTTATCTGAGCGAGGGAGCCAAGGACGTCGCAATCGCGCAGACTGCGCTGCGACGAGCGGAGAGCTTCGAGCAAGGGACCGTATTGCTCGATAACGCCGCGAAGAGTGGAAGCGTGTCGAACCCTGAATTCGAGCGCGCTACAGACAAAGGGGGCACATACCTCGGGGTAAGCTCCTTGGTCAACGGTATTGACGCATCAAAGCGGAACAGGGCCGTCGTCGTGCTCGTGCTCGTGGGCGTTGCGGCGGTGCTCTGCGGGGCCGCGTTCGCGCTCTTGCGCCCTTCCGGCCCCCTGGCGACGAGCGCGACGATGGAGTTGGCTACCCAATTGCTGACGGCTCCACCCGGGAGTGTGTCGGTCGTCGAGGCGTCGGAGGTCGAGGTCGTCCCGGTGGCCGCGGCGCCTGTATCAGCACAAAGCGCGACGAGCGAAGCGCCGACGAACGCGGCGCCCGCCGGCTCGCCGGCAGGCGGGGGCAAGACCGCACCTGCAAAAATGCGATTGCCAGCCATCGCGCCGGCATCCACCAAGAAATCAGGGTCCAGCGATTATATCAGGGATTGAGCGAGAGGAATCTTCGATGAAGAAATTTGGACTCGCGGGAGCATTTTTCCTCGCCGTGGCGGTTCCGGGGGTTGAGGTGTGGGCCCAAGACGTGGTCGCGGCAGAGGCGCTCTTCAGGAAGGGCGTCGAGCAGATCGACGCCGGTAACTTCATCGCGGCGTGCCCCGCGATCGCAGAGAGCCAGAGGCTCGATCCACGGCCCGGGACGCTCTACGTGCTCGCCGATTGCGAAGCGGAGGCCGGGCATATCGCAACGGCAGTGGCACATTTCGAGGATTACCTCCGCGCCTACGCTGGGATGAAGGCGGACCAGAAGGTGAAGCACGCCGACCGGGCGAAGAAGGCTGAGGCGAAAAAGGACGCGCTTTCTGCCGAGGTTCCCGAACTCTCGATAGCATTGCCTCAGGGAGCGCCTGCCGGCACGAAGGTATCGCGGGACGGAACGGAGCTCAGCGCGGCGGTGCTCGGCATGTTTTTGCCAATCGATCCGGGCGAGCACCTCGTCATGCTGGAGGTACCGGGCGCGAAGCCCGTCGAGAAGCGCGTCGTGATCGAGCGGGGGAAGAAGGCGACGGTGACGCTGGAGCTGCCTGTGGTCGAAGCGCCGAAGCCCGTCGCGGAGCTGCCGAAGGTCGAGCCCTCCGTGAAGCCTTCGCCGGTCGCGCCGCCGCCGGAAGTGCCGAGCGGGATGGATGGTAAGCGAAAAGCGGGGGTTGTCCTCGCGAGCCTCGGCGCCGCGGGGCTCGTCGCGTTTGGCGTGACGGGCGGAATGGCGGTGGCAAACAAATCGGAGGTAGAGGCGGGCTGTAAGAACCTCCGCTGCAATGAGGCGGGTTACGACGCGGTGCTGCGCGGGCGTACGTTCTCGACCGTAGCGACAGTGGGGCTCGGCGTGGGGGTGGTGGGGCTCGGGGCGGGGATCACGATGATCCTGCTCGGGGGCAGCAAGGAAAAGAGCGACGCTGCGCAGAAGCGCGCGCTCGACGCGTTGCTGATCGACGCGGGGCCGGGTGGGGCGTACCTCGGCGCGAAAGGAGCGTTCTGATGAAGACGCGTAGAAGGCAATGGGCCTTCTTCCTGGCATTGCTTGGCGCGCAGGGCTGCGGGATGGTGCTCGGTTATGACGATCCGTACGAGCTCGTCTCCGATTCCGGCGGAGGCGTGGGGGGCGCAGGGGGCGAGGGCGGTGCTGGCGCCGGCGGTGCCGGGGGGAGCGGCGGGGAGACACCTTGCGCCAATGGCGAGCACGACGGTGAGGAGACGGACATCGACTGCGGCGGCGGGGACTGCGAGCCCTGTACGACCGGGAAGACGTGCAAGATCTCGAGCGATTGCGAGAGCAATATTTGCAGCGACGGTGCCTGCGCAGATCCGAAATGCGATGACGGTGTCTTGAACGGCAACGAGAGCGATATCGACTGTGGTGAAGCCTGCAAGCCGGCGCTCTGCGAGAATCTTAAAAAGTGCAATACCGGCGTTGATTGTCAGAGCGCTTCTTGCCAGGATGGCGTCTGCCAGGCGGCAACATGCAGCGACGGCGCACAGAACCCCGGCGAGACGGACATCGATTGCGGCGGCCCGCAATGCGACGGGTGCTCGAGCGGCGAGAAGTGCGTCGTTGGCACAGACTGCAAGGAGAAAGTCTGCGGCCAGGATTTGACTTGTGCTGCACCCACGTGCGCCGACAGCACTGCGAACGGGAACGAGACGGACGTGGATTGTGGCGGCCCGGATTGCGCCGCGCGTTGCGACGCGGAGAAGGCGTGCGCCGTCAATGAAGATTGTGCGAGCAAGGTCTGCCTGGGCGCGGTCTGCCAGGCTTCCACGTGCACCGACGCGATCGAGAACGGGACTGAGTCGGACGTGGATTGTGGGGGCGATTGCCCCAACCAATGCGCGACAGGGCTGAAGTGCAAGGTCGCCTCGGATTGCCAAAGCCTCGTTTGTACGGGCAACATTTGCCAAGCGAGCTGCCTGGATGGCGCGAAGAACGGGGACGAGACGGACATCGATTGCGGCGGACCGGCCTGCATGGGGTGCTCCCTCGGCAAGGCGTGCCTCACGGCGACCGATTGCGCGAGCGGCATCTGCAGCGGCCCCATGGGGAACATGGTGTGCGCCGCGCTGGATTGCACGGACGGCACCAAGAACGGCGATGAGACGGACGTGGATTGCGGCGGCTCTTGCTCAGGGTGCGCCGACACCAAGAGCTGCGTGACGCCGCTCGATTGCCAGAGCAAGAATTGCACGAACAGCACCTGCACGCCCGCGAGCTGCTACGACAACGTGCAGAACGGCTTCGAGACGGGCATCGATTGCGGCGGCTCCGCGTGCGGGCCTTGCCGGCTGCTGCTCGTCGCGTCGTCATTGGCCGACACACGCCTCGGCGTCTTCAACGCCGACAGTCCGACCCCCACGTGGAGCAGCACTGTGAAGGCGGGTTCCTATACCACGGTAGCGCCCGACGCGGCGCTGACCACGACCGGGACCGGCGTGGCTATCCTGCGGGACGAAGGAAATGGCTCCAAGGCTCGGTACATCACCTGGACACAAGCCGCCGGCTGGAGCAACGTCGCGGACGTCAATGACCAAAACATCGAGTCTCCGCCTGCCCTCTCGCCTGTCGGCACGACCGGCACGTTCATTGCGGCCTGGCAGCGTTACTCTGGGGCGTTCTCCACGGCCATGCAATTCGCGCAATTCGATGGTACGTCGTGGAACCCGACGGCCGAGAGCGTGCAGACACTCACGCTGACGACAGCGAATTCGATCTTGTCCTTCCCGGACATCACGTTCGTCGGCGCCTCGACGCCGTTCATGGTTTACGCAGATCAAACGGGCGCCAACCCGGATCTCTTCTACCAATCGAAGATGGGCACGTGGAGTACGAGGAGCACGGTCGTCACGAATATCGCGATCGCCCGCCCGCCTGTCATCACGCGCCTCAAGGATGGAAGGCTTGTCGTCGTCTTCCAGGACAGCACCGGCAACCTCAAGTCGCGGATCAGCGATGTGAGCGCCAGCAGTTGGCTCTTGTCGTCGACCGCCATTGGCACGACCAGCTACCGGCCGTCGCTCACCTCGCTCGCCGATGGCAGGGCCATGCTCGCCTGGGTCGATAGCAACAGCGACGTCCTGGTCAGGATCCTCAACCCGGCGACCCACTCGTGGTCCGTCGCGACCAACGTCTCCGGCACCGCGAACGATGTTGGAAGCGTGGTTTCTTTGACGCGCGGCCTCAACGGGAAGGTCGCCGAGCTCATCTACATGGTCGACCCGACAGGGACCAGGGACCTGATCCACGCCCGCTTCGACGGGACGATCTGGACCACGGCCTCCACAACCTTCCAGGCCCGAACCAATTTCGCCCTCGCCGCCCCGCCTCTTCCCTGAGAGTGACGATGTCACGACGGATGAAGAGGAAGAGGTGGCCCAGGTATCGCCGGCCCTGACGTACGCTTGGAACGAAGTCGCCGCCCTACGTTCGACCGGCCGCCTCCACCCTAGCCCCCGTCCTCCATCTCCTCGACGCCCCGGATCGCCTCCTCCGGGCTCTTCGCCGCGGCGATCCGATCCGCGAGGCCGTCGCTCGACAGGCGCGCGACGTGCGCGAGCAAGGCCAGGTGCCTGCGGCAGGGCTCGCCGAGGACCAGCACCAGGAGCAGCCGGATCGGCACGCCGTCGGGCGCCTCGCGGAGCGAGATCGGCCGCGCCAGCGTCACCAGCACCGCAGACGGTGGCATCGACCCAAAGACCCCGTGCGGGAGCATCACCCCGCCGCCGAGCGCCGCCGAGGCCGCCTGCTCCCGCGCGAGGATCTCCGTCACGAGCTCTTGCACGCTCGGTCCGCCGGGCGGACGCGGCAGCCGGCTCGCCGCGATCTCGATCGCGTCCTCGAGCCCGGGGCAGGTGAGCTGCAGGATGACGCGCTCGGGCGCGAGCAGCCGGGCGATCGACGGGCGCGCCTCGGCATGCTCGGGCGCCGGGAACTCCCGCGCCACGAACGCCCGGATGCGCGCGATCTCCGCCGGCCCGAGCCTCCTTCGCGCGATGTCCAGGAACAACATGCCCGCGCTCGGCACCTCCTCGGCGTATCCCTCGATGGCGGGGCCCACCTTGTGCGCGGCCCCGACGAGCAAATGCGGAGGCACGCCGAGCTCGCGCGCGATGGCCTCCAGGCGATCCGGGGTCGGGACGGCGTCGTGGCCGTGCTCGACGCGGCTCAGGTACGCGCTCGAGACGCCGATACGCTGCGCGAGGTCCCGCAGGGAGAAACCTGCGTCCAGGCGCAGCAGGCGGATCGTCGCTCCGAGGTGCATGTCGTTCTCTCTTGGAGGCTCAGGAGGGAGCTTGTTCCTGCGTCGCCGGGACCACCACGGCGCGCGAGGCCCTCGCGGCCGCGCGGGCGTCGCCCTGCTGGCGGACCACGAGGAGCGAGACGGGGCAGGCGTGGATCATCCGCTCGGAGTGCAGCCCGAACAGGCGCTCCTCCAGGCCCCACTCGGCCCCCGCGCCCACGATGACCAGGTCATACCCGCGCTTGGCCTCGGCGAGCGCCGCCTGGGAGGGGACGTCGTGCTCCACGACCTCGAACCTCACCTGGCCCGAGGCGCCGGGCTCGCGGAAGACCTCCTCCATGCGCGCCTTCCCCCCGAGCCCCTTGCCCCCGCTCCGCTCCGGCGAGACCACGTGCAGCACCGTCACGTCGGCCCCGGCGATGTGCGTGATCCGCTTGGCGAGGCGCAAGGCCGCCCGGTCGTGCGGGCCGCCGAGGAAGGGCACGAGGACGCGGCGGATCTGCGTGAGGCCGCGATCCACGAGCACGCCGACATCGGCGGGCGCGCGCTTCATGACCTCGGCGACCGTCCCGGAGAGCGCCGACCGGCCGATGAGCGGCTTGCGCCAGCCGAGCAGGAGGAGGTCGGCGCGCTTGGCCTCGGCCACGCGGCAGATGTCGACGGCGGGCTCGCCGGAGACGAAGCTCAGGGGCTTCACGGGCAAGGTCAGCGATTTGGCCCGCGCGAGCAGCGGTTCGAGCACCTTGCCTTCGCCGGCTGCGCCCCCGTGCTCCTGGCGGAGGAGGAACGAGGCGCGATCGTCGGGCTCGATGAGGTGCAGGGCGTAGAGCCGCTCGGCCGCTTCGGGCCCGCCGAGCGCGCTGCCGAGCGTGACCATCCCGGGCCCCGTCCGCTCGTCGGCGAGGCACATGACCATCGTGAAGACCGGCGCCTGCGCCACGGGCATCGGCGTCGCCTCGGGGGCCCCCGCGACCTCCTTGGCGAAGCGCTCGAACGGGTAGACGTACTGGAGCAGCGGCGTCGTGATGAACGTCGTGAAGAGCGCCATCAGCACCATCATCGTGAACAGCGTGGGCGAGATGACGCCGAGATCGAGCCCCATGTTGAGGACGACGAGCTCCATCAGGCCGCGCGTGTTCATGAGGATGCCGATGGCGCTCGACTCGCGCCAGCCGAGGCCGGTGAAGCGCGCGGCGAGGGCGCTGCCGCCGAACTTGCCGGCGCACGCGAGGAAGATGAGCAAGCCGCAGATGGCCCAGTGCTGGGGGCTCGAGAGCAGCCCGATCTGCGTCCGCAGGCCGCTGTAGGCGAAGAACAGCGGCAGGAGCAGCACCACGACGAGGTCTTCGAGCTTGTGGGCGAGCGCCTCGGCGAGGCCGCCGTCCTTGGGGATGGCGGCGCCGAGGACGAAGGCGCCGAAGAGCGCGTGGATCCCGATGGCCTCGGTGACCATGCTGGAGACGAGCAGGAGCAGGAGCGCGAGGGCGACGACGTTCTGGTTGACGGGCTGCGTCCCGCTCCGGGCGCCGAGCCGCGCGAGGAAGGGCCGCACGACGAGGAGCATCACGGCAATGTAGCCGAGGGCGAGCACGGTCGTGCGGACGGCGCCGTCGATGCCGGTCGCGCGCACGGCGGAGACGACGAAGGCGAGGAGGCACCAGGCCGTCACGTCGTCGACGGCGGCGCAGGTGATGGCCAGGGCGCCGACCTTGCTCCGGAGCAGCCGGCGCTCGGCGAGGATACGCGCGAGGACCGGGAAGGCCGTGATGCTCATGGCGACGCCCATGAACAGCGTGAAGGAGCTGAACGGGACGTCAGGCTCGGAGAGGCGGCTGCGGAGCCACGGGGCCACGAGGGCGCCGAGCGCGAAGGGGACGATGATGCTCGTGTGGCTGATGACCACGGAGGCGTGGCCGCGGTTCTTGAGCAGCTTCGGGTCGAGCTCGAGCCCGATGAGGAACATGAAGAGCACGAGCCCGACCTGGCTGAGCATGCCGAGCAGGGACATCGAGGCCTTGGGGAAGACCGTGTCCATCACGCCCGGCGCGAGCCACCCGAGCAGCGAGGGGCCGAGGAGGATGCCGGCGGTGATCTCGGCGACCACCATGGGTTGGCCGATGCGCCGGAGGAAGGCGCCGAGCAGCCGTGACAAGGCGACGACCATGGTCATCTGCAGGATGAGCAGGGTCAGCGGGTTGTGCGTGATGGCGTGCATGAGCGCGTCCTCCTGGAGTGATAAGTTATCACTTACCAGACGCAACGCGTCGATGGGAAGACCCGAGTCGAGTCTGGACGGCGCGGAAAATGTGCCCGTCGCCTTCGCCTCCGCCTTCGCCCGCCTCTTCCGGTCGTCTGCTTGGGTGGTAGCATCCCCGCTTCCTCGATGAACCCCGGCCCTGGAGATGCGCGCGACGCGCCGAACGACCGCTCCGAGGAGCGCCATCGCCTCGTGGCCATGGCCGCGGGCGTGCCGCTCTTCCTGCTCTGCGCGCCGATCGTCTTGCCGTTCGGCGGCCCGCAGTCGCTGCTCGAAGCGGCGGACGGAGCCACCGCGCCGGTGGTCCTCCTCGCGTGCCTCGCGTTCGCGCCGCTGGTCGCCGGTGTCGTCGGGCTCGTGCAGGGAACCAGGCGGGCGGCGCCGGGTCCGTGGCTCTTCGGCGTGCCCGCGGTCGCGTCGACGCTCGTTGCCCTCGGGATGATCCTCGTCGTGACGCTCCTGCTCCTCATCGAGCCGACGTCCCGCTACCAGCCCTTCGTCTGGGTCGGGCTCGGGGTCGCCCTCGCCGCGCTCGGTTGCCTCGTGCGGGGGTTCTTCCGCAAAGGCTTCCGGCGCTTCAGCCACGTCGTCGGGGGGATCTGGCTCTGCGGGCTCGTCCTCGGCATCTCGCTCCGTTTCTCGCCGAAGCCTTTTTTCACCGCTCCCTCGTGGGGCGAGGGGTTCTTCTTCTTCGGCCTCGCCGCGCTCGCGCCGCTCGTCGGGTTCGCGTTCGCCCCGCGGCGGGGGTGAGCCCTCAAGGCACGGCCTGCCAGAGCTGCTCCGCGCCGCTCCCCGCGCGTCGCAACCGGAGGGGTTCGCCAGGATCGCCGCTCTCCAGGCAGAGCATCGGGGTTTGATCCGGGACGCAGATCCTCGCGGGATCCGTGAAGAAGGGGATCTCCCACAGGGTCATGGATTGCGGGACGAAGCAGGGGGCCAGGGAGATGAGCGGGTCGTCCTCGCTCGGCGCGGGGGGGGAATGCAGGCACATGGCCGTGCGCCCAGGGCTCCAGGATCGGATCTGCGTCATGCCGTTGCGGAGGGGCATCAGGTTCCAGCGCCGGGACACGTCCGCGGAGCAAGGCAAGGTTCGAACCGTGTGCTCCTCGGTGAGCGCGATGCAAAGGCCCGTCGCGACGTTCCTCAGGCGGACATCACTCCCCCGAAGCGGCAACACGACGTCCTCGACCTCCGCGGCGACCGGCGCGCCCCAGAGCATCCCGGCGATCGTGCCGGCCGCGAACAACGACGTGGTCCACGCGTGATTCATGGGCGCTCTCCTCCCGCGCAGGCCCGCGGCTCTCTCGGGGGATGTCGAGCCCACGAGCGCGCCCGTCAATCGGGCGCCCGCGTGCGTCCGCCCGTGTCCCCGCTCGGTCGCGCCTTCCGTGCTACCCTTCGCGCATGGTCGCGCGACATTTCGAGTTCGTCCCCATGGGCAAGCGTGCGCCCGAAGGCGCGGTCGCCTGCGACGGGCTCGTCGCGGGCGCGGCCCTCGATCTGAGCCACTGGGCGAAGAATCGAACGCCCAAAGCCTTCAAGGCCGATACCTCCGTCGAAATCGCGCTCGCGTTCGTCCACGAGGCCTCACCGGCCGACGGGCCCGCCATCGTCGTGAACAACCATTTCGACGTGGATGGCGTGCTCGCCGTCTGGTCGCTGCTCGACCCGGAGGCGGCCGCGGCGCACGCGGGGCTCCTCGTCGCGGCGGCCGAGGCGGGCGATTTCGAGGAATGGCCGGCCGATACGCGGGGGATCTGGCTCAACATGGCGATCCGACGTCTGGTCACGCTGAAGCCCGAGGCGAGCGCGTACCCGATCGCGCTCGCCGCGCTCGGCGAGCTCGTGCGCGACATCGAGACGCGCGAGGATCTCTGGGGGACGTCGTTTTCCGCGTTGCTCGAAGCCGAGCGGCGCGCGAACGCGGGGGACGTGGTTTCTTATGCCGTCGGCCCGATCCGCGTGTTCCACCACGGGCCGGGCGTGCCCGAGGCGCCGGGCGCCGTGCTTGCGAAGCTCGGCGCGACGGGGGAGGGCGTGCGCCGGCTGCTCCTTGCATTCGAGGAGCCGGACGGCTCGTTCCGCTATCGGTACGAGATGCCGCGCTGGGCCTGGGCCGATACGGTCGTGCGGCCCGTGATCTCCGCGCCGAGCCGCCATGAGCTCGCGGCGGGGCTCGGGCCGGAATGGGCGATGAAGGGCGTCGATTTCGGAATGACGGGCCTGCTCCGCACGACGGCGCCGCTTCGGGAGGAGCCGCGCGTGCTGGCGGAACGGCTGCTCGCGCGTGAGCGGTTCGAGGCCTGACGAGAGCGCCGTTGAGCGCTCTGCAAGATCGCGAAGTGGTCTTGCCTCGGGGGTGAATCGGCCGGGCTTCGCCAGGCCGAGGAAACCGGCCTTAGCAAATCCGGCAAGCACGGGCGGTGACTCACGGGCCCAATGTCTCCCTGGGTGGTTCTTGCAATGGCTGAACTTCGGGCACACTCTTCTCGATCGCGGCTATTTCGGCCTCGATCCGACGCCCATCTACCGAGTTCGGTTGTACCTCGAGCATATCGTCCTGCAGCAACGCGTACAGACGCGCCGTCGCGGTACGCGCTCCCTCTCCGCTCTCCTTTTGCCGCGCCTCTCGGTAGCCTCGCCGCGCGCAGCCACGCAGCGCGCTCACGAACGCCTTCGCGTCTTCGCTCGCGCTCGTGAATCGATCGATCCCGGCGGCGTGACCGGCGCGGTCGCACGCCTTCGCGATCACGAACGCAGACTCCGCCCGCACCGCCGCGCTCTCGCGTTCGATCTGCCTCTGCACGCGCGACACCTCTGCAAAGGCCGCGAGTTGTTCCGCGAACGGGCCGAGGTCGCGCCGCAGGATCGCGAGGTACTCGACGATGCTCTTTCCGGCGGCATCGAAGTCATGCGCCCCGATCGCCTTCACAGCGCGGGCGGCGATTGGCGATAGCTTTGTTTTTTGCTTCGACCAGGCAGAGCGATCGAACGTGAAAAGCACCTTGTCGACCACCAGATCGTAGAGTGCACCGCCAAAGGGCAGGCGGGGGTCGGTTGGGGCGTCCCCGCGGATCTCCTTCGGAACGCCACTCGCAGCGTCCGGGTGCACGACAGCGGCGAGCGCTGCGTCCCCCTCGACCGCGACAACCACGGACGAGAACCTCACGTCCGAGCGCTTGAACCCTCCGCCGCCGAGCAGATCACGGAGCGTCGCCTTCGTATCGCCGTCGGATCCGATATCTCCGTCGGTGGGCGCAGCCTCGCCGCTTGGCAGGAGCTTCGTGAGCGCATCCACGGCGGGGCCGGAGAGCCGATAGCGCTGCGCTCCCATCTCGTAGTGCGGCAAATCGATGCAAAGCGCTCCGTCCTCTCGCGCGCGCACCAGATAACCGAGCAATGTCACCCGGCGCGACGCTGGCGAGCCGGGTACAGCCGTGGCGGCTGGGCGCGCGTGCTCCGGCAAGGCTCCGGGGATCGGCCAGGCGGCGATCCCCTGCGGGCCAATCAGATTCGCCGGGGTCGCAGACGCGATGAGATAAAGATTCTGCTCCTCGTCCCCCCCACCGCTGCCGAATAGCTGCGAGAAGATGAGGGTATCGCCCATGAGATGGGGCACCGCAGGGGAAGACGATCCGTGGGGCGAGCCCCGCCAACGCGCGGCGATGAGGGTTGCGCTGCCGCTCCGCAGGCCCATCTTCACGAGCGCATCGCGCGTGAGAAAGCGCCGCGGCGGCTCTTTCCCGTTGAATGCGTCGACGATGACGATATCGTACATCTTGCGGGCACGCGCGAGATAGAAGTCATCCCATAAACCATCCGGTAGGACCATCGGCTCCAACATCCCACTTTGTGGGATCAATTTAACCAGCGTCGGTCCAGCCGTCGGTACATTTTCACGGCTGGCGACATATGCAGGTGTGG
>NZ_SSMQ01000099.1 GCF_005144585.1 Polyangium fumosum
GCGCAGACGTCTGCGCGCGCTTGCTGTCGAAGCTCGATGCGCCCGGCGGCCGGACGAACGCGCGTGCGCGCGGCGCCTGCCACGGCAGCGGGCCGGCGTCCAGACGGGGGTGAGCGAGGTGATACGGTGATTGCATCGTCATCGAAGCCTGAGGCACTCACGACGATAACCTCGTCGGGTTTCCACGACGCCGTCTCGTTCTTGCGGACGTCCTCGACAGCGCCCCTCAACTTCTCGATGTCGAACCGCTTCACCGCGGTCTTGCGGTTTTTACACTCGACCCAGGCGTGGTACGTACTCCAATTTTTTCCAAACTCGCCCACAAACAACGCAACCAGAGCAAGGATAAGGATTCCAGAGCTTGCAGCACTCGGCCATATTTTCGCGACGATGCCCTCCGCTGCATGAGTTACCAAAGCGAACTTGTGCGGCAGAAAAATCGCGGCCATACCGAGCACAAAAAGCAACATCCCGACGACGCGCAACGCATACCAGTACCGCCTGTATCGCTCCCCATGTACATCCACTTCATACGGGCGCGTGGCGACCTCTCCTTTCACGAAATCGCGCTGTACGGTCGTCGTGTAGTGAAGCGCGGACACCATCCACGCAGCGAACGCTCGTTCGAGCGCCTGTCCCTTCTTTCTGGACACGGCTCTCCCCCCTTGGTCGACACGACGCCTCCAAAATCTGTTTGGATGCCGAGGGGGGCGTCAAGCGCCTACCCACGCTCCGCTTGCTTGGCGTCTTGCAGACTGGACGATGGTCGATCGTTGGAGCGAGGGAGCGAGGTCCGTTGCGAGCTGTCGGTCGAACCGTGGAGGCCGACTCTTCGACTGGATCAATGACGTGTTCCGTCGTTCCCCCGAAGACCACCGCGTGACCTCGTCAGCACCGGAGATTGGGTCGCCGGCTGAGGCCACTCTCGATGGGGAAGGTTTACGCCCCGCGCGAGGGGCTCACGAAGGGGACGCGGTTGACCTTTGTGAAGATGTACGCTGAGAAGAACGACTCCTTCCGCGACGCACTCCCCGAGCAGGGGCAGCGCGGGAGTGTCTTCCATTCGTGGGAGGACATGTTCGGCGAGTCGGCCCCGGCGCGATACAACGGACCATCGTGGACCGAGAACGAAAGGTTTGATTTGATGCGGCTCAAGGATTTCGACAAGTCGCAGAAACTTCTCCTCCAGGTCGTATTTCCACGTGTCCGGCATCTTGAAACAGGACCCGAGTACCACCACGTCAGCACGCCGAGGGGCTTGGGACGTCTCCCGGTACGCGTAAAAGCTCAGGTTCGTACCGGGCCGAGGAACCCCATACACACGAATATCGTTAGTTGTTCGCTGATAGCTGACGAATTGCCCGTCTGCTTGCTTCGTAAAGTGCAGCTCGTCGGATAGGCGTCGCTCCGCCCACTCGAGTCCCTCGCGAGAACGGGCGCCACCCTCGTATTGGGGGACCCCGTCCCAGAGCAACCCCTTGTGATACGGACCGAGCTTGTACAGCGGCTCGTGTGTTCTTCATAGAGCCCGTTGTGCCTCTTCTTCACCGCGTGTATCTTCGAGTGCGCGATTCATGCGGCGCTGGCTTGGCCAAGGTACCAATTATCGCTGGTAATGGTACTGTTAACTGAGGTCGTTGATTCTTGCGTCCAGCGTTGGCCACCAAGGTTCCTTCTTGAACCGCTCATCCGGCAGTGCCTCGCGTACCACGGAGGCAGCCAGCGCAGGAAACAGCGCGACGAACTGCGATGCATCACTGGTGATGTGCGCGATTTGGTAAGTGTGTATCGGAATTGCGCGCCATAGATAAGGACGAGGTCGCCCTCACGCCATCGGCGCTTGTCCCCGCACGAGCCCATGCCCGAGATCGGCGTAGAAGTCCCCCTTCCCCAGAAGCTCCTCCGCCCCTCCCTGGTCCAGGATGATCCTCGAGTTAACGACCTCCTGTACGCGCAGTGCGACCCTCCCGCCCAGGTTCGCCTTGATCTCTCCGGGCACCGTCGTGCGGTCGGGCCGCTGCGTCGCCAATACGAGGTGGATCCCGGCCGCGCGAGCCATCGACCCGAGCCGCTTGACCACATCCAAAAATGGCTGCCGCGTTGCCCTCGATGCAATCAAGTCCTGAAATTCGTCCACAACGACCACCCGCCGCGGCAGTGGTACAGGCGCAGTATCATTGTAGTCGTCGATGCTCTGCACCTTCCGGTGCTCGAAGAGCGTGTATCGCTCCTCCATCTCGGCCACGAGGGCGTCGAGCTCCGCGAGAAGTGCCTCCACATCGTAGACGATCGGCCCTGCCAGGTGCGCGCCGATACCCGCGGCAAGCCCGCCGAACGTGACGCGCTTGGGATCCACCAGCGTGAACTGTATGGCCGCCGGCGGATGAAAGTGACAAAGCCCGACGATCAGGGCACGCAATAAAACCGATTTGCCGCTCCCCGTTTGTCCCGCTACGAGCAGGTGGCATGAGCTTCCGTCAGCGAGGTCCCCGGCGATCACCTCGCCATCGAGCCCCTCCCCGAGCACGAAGCGCCCCGGCCGCTCCCGCAAGAACGCGGCTTTGCGCGCGAGCAGTGTTTCGAGGTCGACCTTGCGCGGCACCTTCCGCGGCGCCGTGAAGTATCGCCGTGCCTCCTCCCGCTCGAATCGCACGTTGTACCCGGCGAGGTGATGCTCCACGTCCTGGGCTGCGCGATCGAGCTGCGCCACACGCTGCCGCGGGCTCGTGACCTCGATGCGCAGGAGCCGCGGCCCAACTGTCTTCCGGCCAAGGCTCGCAATGACCCCTTGTCGCTTGAGCTGAGACACGATCTGCGTGGCGAGGGCCTCGGCCTCCGCCATGCCCTCGGTGTCGTTCGGCAGAGCACCTATGGGCTCGCGCGGAGGGGGCAAGGTGAGTCGTCCGGCCGGATCGGGCATGGGGCGAGCTGCGCCCGCAGGCGGCTGATCGCGAGGTTCGAGCGCGTCTCGGTACGTCTCGACACACGCCGGTCGTACAGGGCACGTCGGGCAGAGATCCCGGCGCGAGGTCGCAGGCGCGTTTTCGGGGCGCTCCGACCAGCTCACCATTTTGCCGAGCAGGGGCAAGAGGGTCCGCTCCACGATGCCGTCCGCAGCCACCGGCGAGAGCTTCGTCTCGATGAGCCCCGGTTTGAAGCGCAGGATGAGGGGGTCGGCGTCGAGATCGAGCGCGTAGCGCAAGAGGTAACGATAAAGCGCCACCTGCGCCTGGTCGAGCTCCTGATTGGCCTCGTCCGTGAGCTTGTATTCGACGACGTCGACGGCGCCTCTCGCCCGGCAATACACGGCATCGATCCGGCCTGAGACACGCACCGGTACTCCGCCGGACGCGTCGAGCACGGCGTCGACCGCGAGCTCGGTGTGTTGAAGGAACGAGCGCAATGCCTCTGCCGGCCCATGCCCCGTGCCTTCGATTTGTTTCGCCAGGTAACGCGCGAGCTCCCGCAGCGCCTCGGCCAGGTCGTCAATCTCGCCGGGCATGCTCGCGGCGCTGGGGTTCGCTTCGAGCTCGTCGACGAGGTGGCCGAGGAGCCAGGCCGAGAGGCCATCTGCCACGCGCTCGCGCGGTGCATGCGGGGGGAGCGCGCGCACGGGCTCGGGAGGCGCCTCGAGCTCACGCGCGAAACGCTCGGCGATGCGGTGGAAGAGCGCGCCGAGGGACGAGGCGCCGATCGGGAAAGCGACGGCCTGCCGGCGCGCGCGACCGAGCGCGAAGACGCGCGGGCAACGGAGGGCGTTGCGGATCTCGGTGACCGAGAGTTCGCGGGCGCCGCGCCGGGGTAGGGGGTCGGGCCTCAGCGCCATGGCTCCTCCAGCGCGACGATCGCGCCGCCGAAGCGCTTGATCGGCAGCTTGGCGAGCTCCTCCATAACGGTTGCCCGCGTGGCCATGGGATCACACGCGCGCACGTCGCGCACGAGGCGATCGATCGAGGCAACCCGGAGCTTGCGCAGCTCTCGAAGCACCGGACCGTCCGCAAGGGGCCTCGCTGTTCCGCGCGGGGATGCTTCCTCTGTGCGCTCGCGGGGAGTGGCGGCATTCGGGTCTGGAGGAGGCGGCGGGGGCTCGGGTGGCCGAGGCGCCGGGGGCGCGGAGACGGGGAACGTTGTCACTCCAAGCAGAGCTTCCACGGGCCCCCATGCCTGGCAGCCGAGGGTTCGCCGGGCCCAATCCATGACCGTGTCGTACGGAATGACCTTGCCGGCGTCATCGCTCAGATCCTGGGAACGGGCCGCGCTGAGCAGGCGCTCGACTGCGAGGAGCCGTGCCAGGGCCTCGCGTTCGAGCGGCAGGAACGAAGCATTGGCTTTCTGCGTGAACACGCCGAGGAGCTTGTGAACTTCTTTCCAGGTCGGCGGGATCACGAACGCTTGCTCGCGCAAAAGCAAGACCTTGCCCTCATCTGCGAGCGCAATCGCTGCGCGCAGGACCCGGGCGAGGGAGGTATGGTGTGCTTGCTGCACGAAGAGCATGTTGCAGCCACCGTCGGCCATGCGAATGCGTAGCCCAGGAGCCCCCTCCGTTTCGCCCGTCTCGGCCTTTACCTGCACAACCAAAAGCGCCGCGAGAAGCCCTGCGCGGATGCTCTCGGCAGCCACGCCTTGGGCCTGCGTCGCGGCTTCGTCGATTCGCCTCCGCGCTTGCCCGAAGAGCTCCTGCCAGGCCACTGCGAGGCGTTCATCCGGCGAGGTGTGGACGGGCCCCGCCTCCTCTGCTTCGGGCAGCGCTCGACGCTGATACGCCTCACCGCAACCTTGCATGAGCATACGCGGCGTCATGCCCGGCGCAGCGAGCCATGCATCGACCTGTCTCGTCGAGAATGGAGACGGAAAGGGCTTGCTTCTCTCCTCCTGGGGCAGCGCGCTTCTCCACCGTTCGATGAGCTCCCGCCGCTGCTCGGGGGTCGGGAGCGCGAGGTGCTCGATCTTCTCCTCGAGCCGATCCCGCATGCTGGCGTGGAGGACCGGATGGATGCGCTGCATCCAGACGGCGTCGAGCGCCATCTGCACGATCACGAGCCCGCGCACCGTGTCGCGCAGCTCGCTCACGAGGCGCGCGTGCCGGATGATCCGGCTCGTCTTTCCCTCCTCTTCCGCGAGGTTCTCGAGCTGGTCGAACACGAGCACGATAGGCGCGCCGAACGTCGCCACCACGCCGAGCGTGCGCAACGCGAGGATGAGATCGTCCTCTCGCAGCGCAGCGCGCTCGCCGATGATGTCGAGCTGCGCCTGGCTCGACTCCTCGCCCGAGAGCCACGCGAAGAGCGCGCGCTGGCTCAGGCGGTCTGCAAAGGGCAGGCGCAGGAGGTGCTCGAGATATCGCGCGGATGTGTCGGGGAAACGATCCTCTGCCTGCGCGACGGCACGCTCGATGATCTCGCGCTGCGTGTCGGGTGGCTGCCTCGAGCAGTCGTCGATGAACGACAAGGGGAAGCGCGGGCGGCCGCCCTCCAACGTCGCGAGCATGGCCCCTACAATCACGTCGATCTGCCGGTGTTGCTGCTGGATCACCGGCTGCCGGAGCGAGCGCAGCGTCGCAGAGAGCACGTGTCGGGGCGACGGATCGACGCCGACCTCGGGCCGCGTGTGCACGAAGACGGCGCGGGGACCCACCTGCTTCCGCAGTCGTGTGAACAGGTGCGTCTTGCCGATGCCAGCAGGGCCGAGCAGCAGGATCGACGTCGAGCGGGCGGCCGTTCCCTCGCGAGCCCCGGCGTCTCGCAGTTGTTCGATGTGCGCGCGCACGAGGGAGCTCGCGCGCTCGTTGATCGAGGGGACATCGATGGGAGCGGGATCCCATGCATCCGCGTGGATGGCCTGAAACGGGTTATCCATCACGGAGAAACACGCCTCGCGTAGGAGAGAACGGTGCCGCGGGGGCCAGGTGGGCAGAGGGGGACGTCCTCGGGCTTCAGGAACTCGGCGCCGGCCTCCGGCCGCAGCTCGAGCGTCCCATCCTTCACGCCCTCGGCGAGTGCTTGGTGAATGGCGTCGAGCGGGAGATAGCTGGACAAGGAGCGCACGAGATCCGGGATGCGCACGAGCTTGAGCGCCGGATCTTCGAGGCGGCGCAGGGCCTCGTCGACGAGAATGGATGGCGCCTCGTCGGGCGTTGCAGCGGAAAAACGAAGCGAGGGCAGGAGAGGTGCGAAGAAAGCCGCGAGATCTTCCTGCAAGATCGAGCGTGGCAAGCCCTTCGCCTGAACCTTCTTGAGGGTCTTGACGACCTGCGCGGCCATCTTCGAGAGGTGTGCGATCTCGGTTGGATCGAGCGCACGCTCGGCGGGCCCGACCAGCACCTCCACCTGGGTTCGCACCACGACGCGCGCCCGTCCTTCGCGGATGAGCTTGGCGAGGGCGGTGTTGATCTCGGCCTTGGTGCCGCCCTTGACGCGCTTTCCGACGTCCCTGAGTGGAACGCGCGCGCCACCTTGGAGAAGGCTCTCGATCTGCGCCGCGAGGGGAACGCGTATCGTTTTCGGGCTGCGCTCGAGACCGCGGGCGACGAGTTGTCGCGCGAGCTCCGCGCTGGCTTCCGGGGTGAGCTTGGTCCGCGAAAGGCGTGTGGGAGGCAGAGCCTTCGCAGCGCGCACCGCGCGCTCGACATCGTCGACGAGCTGCGCATCCACCCGGTCGAGAAGGCTAGTTTTTCGGGGCACGTGCTGCAATGTAGACCACGTTCGCCCGGGGAGGGAAGGTGGAGGTTGGCGAGAAAAGCCCTGTTGGGCTTGTCAAGTCCGTTCGTCGGTCCCGGCCTCAACGAAGGGGAGGAGGAGACCTTTTGGACCGTGACTTGGATTGCGTTTGTCGGGCGGGTCCCCGTGCCAAATCTTTGCCAAATCAAATCCGTGCGAAAAGGCTTCGTTCCCCGAGTCATCCGAGCAGGCTCGGAGGGGTTTCGTAAACCGTAGGTCTGCGTGGTCGCCAGGTGCTTGTGACCTGCCATCCGCTGGACAACGTGAACAGGGATACCGGCGCGGAGCGATGAGGTGATCGCGTAGTGTCGGAGACAGTCCCCGGGGTGAGGGTTCGGCGGTGTCCTTCCCGATGTCCTCGGCCGAGCCCGCCACGTCACGAACGCACCCGAGGTCGAGGGCGACGGGGAACCGTCCGCGTCGTGCCCGATCCCAGCACGAGGCACCTCCAGGCCTGGACGGGGCTACGGAGCCGCCGTGGAAGGCGCAAGCTCCTCGTGACGCTCCTGATCAAGTCGCCCTCTCGATGATTCCGAGCGCAGTCCAAGCTCGTTCTCGGCACCCGCGTTCAGAAGCGGAACCCGACGTTGATATCCACCGTTGGCCCGAAAAGGGAGAACCCGGGGCGTGCCGTCCTCCCGAGGAAGGAAGCGCGGTGATATTGGGCGCCGAGCCCGAGGCCGAGCAGGACGTGATTGCCCAGCATCCACGTCCACCCGGCGCTCAGCCCCGCCGCGAACGCGGGGCCCCATATCTTCTCCGATGCGACCCTCGAGCGGACCGGGCCCGCCTGCGTATAGGGTGAAATCCAAAGCCCGCCGGGCGCGCGCCCGAGCGGGTGAAAGAAGACGCGCCCACGCAAGACCATACCGATGACGTCCTCGTCCGGCGTGCGGTCGCCTCCGCCCAGACCAAGCACGTTTTGCGTAACCGTCCAAGGCCCATAAAGCCCGGCGGTCGCCTGCACCGTGACGTGACAGCCGAAAACGCGCTGATAACCGGCGTTGACCACGTGCAGCCCGAGGTCCGCGACGACGGCGTTCGGGCGTTCGGCGCACGACGGCTCCTCGGCGTGGGCGGCGCTGGCGATGAGGAGGACTGCGGCGGGAACGAGCAGATCGAGGGCGGTGCGTCGTCTCATACGGCGCAGGAGCGTCGCACCGTTCGGCGTCGATGGGCAACGGCGAGGCGCTTTTCTTCTTCCTTCATGCCAGGTCAGGGCGTTCACGCCGGAGGAGGGAGCCTCGGACCTCATCCACTCGTCGGACCCGTCGCCGGAATCGGCGGCGATCGGCACAGACGACGACCAGCGACGCTGCCCTCGACGCGCGTGGAGGACGGATGGCACGGAGGACGGCGAAGCAGTGGGCTCGGCTGATCGCGCGCTGGAAGCGCAGCGGCCTGCGTGCGGGGGAGTTTGGCGCGAAGGTGGGGGTCGACGTGCGCAGCCTGCATGGGTGGCGATGGTCGCTGCGTCAACGCGAAACAATCGAGGACACGCCGACCGCGCCCGGCGAGTCGGTCCCGGCGTTCCTGCCCGTTCACCTCGTCGAAGCCCCGTCGCCTCAATGCGCTGAACAAGAGCTGCGCATCAGGCGACGGTGAAGCGTGCGAGGTGATCGGGGACTTCTACGATGGTCGTTATGGTAGGAAGGTGCGCACGCCCGAGAAGGCGCTGGAGTTTTACCGGAAGGCGTGCCGAGGGGGACGCGTGGATGCGTGTCGAGCCGCAGAGACCGCCCTTCCGTAGCAGCGGTTCACCATTGCTTCGGACATCCATGTCGAATTGCTCTCCTGGTCGGCGTGGCAAGTCCGCGCCACGAGCTCCGAGGCCCTCTCCATGCACGCCTCGGCCTCGACGCGAACCCGGGCGTCGCCGTTCACTGCATCAACGTCTGCAGGTCATCGAGCGGATCGATGCAAACGCCGCGCGCCTCGAGCGCGGCCCGCAATGCTCCCGCGGTCTGCTGGTAGAATTCCTCGGTCGCCGCATCGAGCCGACCGGCCGCGTCGTACAGGTGGCGCACGCGATCACCATCGTACATCCGATCGATTCGCACCGCGCGCACCAGCGGCGCGAGCCGCGCGGCCAGCCGCTCGGGGTCCATCGGTAGCACCGGCTGCACCACGGCGACCGTCACACACCCCGCGCGCTGGCACGCCTCGAGCGCCGCGAACCGCTCCTCGATAGGGTCTCCGCCGGGCTCGAAATGCTGCCGCACCTCGTCGTCGTCCGTGGGGATCGAGAGGCCCACCAGCACGCGGCGGAAGCGCCCCAGCAGCGCGGCGTCTTCTTGGATGCGCGCGGCGCGCGTGAGCACCCCGGGCGTGAAGCCCGTGTCCACCAGCGCCTCGAGACAACGCCGCGTGATGCGGTACTTCTTCTCCAGCGGCTGGTAGGGGTCCGTCACGATCGGGCTCATGCGAACCAGCCCAGGCGGCAGGGTCGCGACCTCCCGCGCGAGCACCTCGGGCAGGTTGACCTTCACGTCGACGTAGCGCCCCCACGGCAGCTTCGCGCGGCCCTCGAGCTCGCGCGACAGGTCGGCGCGATCGGCCACGTAGCAAAACTCGCAGCCGATCATGCAGCCGACATACGGGTTGAGGTAATAATGCCCCGGCCCCTGCTGCACGAGCGCGCGCTCGACGCGGACCTCGCGCACCTCGCTCCCGCGCGTCGGCGCCGGGCGAGGGATCACGGGCAGCGCGCCTTCTCGTCGCCGCACCATCTCGACGAGCTGCCCGACCGCGCGGTGGGCCAACGCGCTCAGCGGCTTCTCGGGATCGAACTGGTGCCGCGCGCACACGTTGAACCGCGACGTCCGCGTGTAGCAGTCGCGCGTATCGTCGCGGTTCTCGAACTCCACCAGCACCCACTCGTCGCCGCGGACGAGCACGACGCAGACGCCCTGCTCGACGTCCCAGCCGGCCAGGCGAAAGCCACCGGGCGCCGGGCGGGCGTTCAACAGCGGCGCGAGCAGCTCGCCCACGATCTGGTCGAGCCTACGAAGAGGCGGTTCATCGCTCACGCTCGGGATGCTACCGGTGCCCACCATGCCCGCGCAATTCCGATACGCGGCTCAGAAGAGCGTGTAGATGAGCGGCGAGAGCACGGTGCCCGACAGCGAGAGCACGAGCCCGAGGATCAGGAGGATCACGAGCACGGGCGTGAGCCAAAGCTTGCGGGTCTCGCGCAGGTAGGCGAGGCCGTCCCGCAGCGTGGACTGGCGCGTGGTCCGCGCGGCTTCCTCGAACCGGGAGGGGACGTGGTCGGGGTCGTCCTGTTGTTTCGGAGGAGGTGTCTCGGACATGGTCAATAAAGCCTGAAGTAATGCCGGGGCTCCCGGGGGGTTCGTTTGTCCTTCAAATACGATTCCGCTGCTCGGGCGAAGCGGAGCCCGAGCGGATCGCGCCCCAGGAGGGCGCGCACGAGGGCGATCGGCGCGAAGACGACGAGGTAGACGACGCCGAGCACGATCGGCCCGCTCACGGCGCCGAGCAGCGCGCCGAGCGCCATCCACGCGCGATACATGGCGCGACCGAGCCCCGGGACGAACGTGCCCGCGAAGAGCGCCGCGCCTGCGAGGGCGCCCGCGGCGAGGTCCTTGGGATCACGCGTGCCTCGCCAAACCGCCGCCCCGGCGACCACGCCAAGGAAAAGGAGCAGGAGCCCGAAGTGGATCCGCGTCCGTCGCGAGGGATTCGCGTCTTCCGGACGCAGAAATCGATCGAGGGCGCGTGGAGGACGAGGGGCCGGTGGTCCCATCGACGCGAGCGCCGCGAGCGCGGCGGGGGACTGCTCGTCGCGCAGGAGCAGAGAGCGCTCGATCACGAGGCCGTCGAGGTCTGTCCGAGCAAAACAGCGGAGCGCGTCCTCCGGCGTGCATACGATCGGCTCGCCGCGGACGTTGAACGAGGTGTTGAGGAGCACGGGGCAGCCCGTGCGCGCGTGAAACGCCTCGAGGAGGCGGAAATAGAGGCCGTGGCGCGCCTCGTCCACGGTCTGGATGCGCGCCGAGCCATCGACGTGCGTGATGGCGGGGAGAGCGGGCGCCGCGTCCTTTCGCACCGGGACCACGTGCGTCATGTACGGCAGATCCTCGCCCGGCGCGACCTCGAAGAATTGGAAGGCGTGCTCGCGGAGCACCGAGGGCGCGAAGGGGCGGAACCCCTCCCGGAATTTGATCTTGTGGTTGATCGTGTCTTTCATCCCCGCGACGCGAGGATCCGCCAGGATGGAGCGGCTGCCGAGCGCGCGGGGGCCGAGCTCCATGTTCCCCTGGAAGAAGCCCAGGACCCGCCCCTGGGAGAGCTCTTCGGCCACACGCCCGACGAGCGTTTCCTCGTCGAGGTCGTGCACATGGAGCCCCCGTCCAGCGAGGGCTGCGTGAATCGCGGCCGCGTCGTGGGCGGGGCCGAGCAGCGAGGCGTGTTGCGCGTCCCCCGCGCGCGCCACGCGAGGTTTGTCGAGGAGCTGGTGCCATACGAAGAGCGCGGCGCCTGCGGCGCTGCCCGCGTCGCCCGCGGCGGGCTGCACCCAGACCCGCTCGAAGGGACCTTCGCGCTGGATGCGCCCCACGGCCACGGAGTTCAGCGCGCAGCCGCCGCCCAGGCAAAGCGTCTTCGCGCCCGTCTTTTTCGCGGCCGTGCGCGCGAGTCGCAGGAGGATGTCCTCGGTGACGCGCTGGATCGATGCGGCGACGTCCTTGTGCCGCTCTTCGATCGGCGCGCCGGGCGCGCGCGCCGGAGCCCCGAAGAGCCGCTCGAACGCGGGGGAAATCATGGTCACACCGCCGAGCCAATCGAAATAACGCATGTCGAGGCGGAACGACCCGTCGTCCTTGAGATCGATCATTCGCTCGCGGATGAGCGCCTCGTAGCGGGGCTCGCCGTAAGGAGCGAGGCCCATCAGCATGTATTCGCCCGTGTTCACCTCGAAGCCAGCCCACTGGGTAAAAGCGGAGTAGAGCAAGCCGAGCGAATGCGGGAAGCGCAGCTCGTGGGAGAGCTCGATCCTGTTGTTTCGGCCAAACCCGAGCGTCGTCGTGGACCATTCACCCACGCCGTCCACCGTCAGGATCGCGGCCTCGTCGAAGGGGGAGGGGAAAAACGCCGCGGCGGCGTGGGCCTCGTGGTGCTCCGTGAACACGAAGGCGCGCGGGAAGCGGCCCTCGAGACCCCGGGCGAGCTCGCGGGGCAGGAAGAGCTTGCGCCCGAGCCAGGTGGGCAGCGCCCTCCGGAACTGGGGGAACGTGAACGGCGCGCGGGAGAGGTGGGTCTCGAGGATTCGATCGAATTTGAGCAGGGGTTTTTCGTAGAACGCCACGTGATCGAGATCCTCGATCCCGATCCCCGCCTCGGCGAGGCAGGCGGCGATGGCCCTTCGCGGGAACGCCTCGTCGTTCTTCAAACGCGAGAATCGCTCTTCCTGGGCGGCCGCGACGAGCTCGCCGTCGATGACCAGCGCCGCCGCGGCGTCGTGATAGAAGGCCGAGATCCCCAGGATCCGCGTGCTCACGGCGCCGCCCGCTCGAAGAGGAGCGGCGCCGTGAGCTCGGAGAGCCGGCGCGCCATTCGATCGTGCCCCTCGGCGTTCGGGTGGGTGATGTCGAGGGCGTCCTTGGGCTTGAGGAAGGCCCGGTGATCTTCACCCCGGAATGCGTCGACCACGCGCCCAGCTTCGAATCCCTGCTCGCGCGCCGCGCCGACGACCTTGTCGTAGACGGCGAGGCAGCTCGGATCGTCGAAGGGCTCCACCAGCGGCAGGGGCGCGACGAGGACCTGGAAATGATGCTTGTCGGCGAGCAAGCGGAGCCGCGAGAGCGACGCGCGCACGACGAGGTCGAACGTGTAGCCCGCGTGCATCTCCTCGAAGAGGGTGCATTTCCGGCGCACCCCCACTTTGGCGAACTGGAAGGCGAAGAAGCTGTTTCCGATACGCCGGTATCCGCCGTTCTGCAAGAACGGGTCGTTCAGCACGTAGGCGAGCACCACCAGGTCGGGCTCGTACCGCAGGCCCACGCTTTCGAGCAGGCGCACCTCCTGCACGGTGTTGTATCCCTCGCAGGAGACGTTGACGACCTCGACCTTCTGCCCCGCGGGCGCCTTCTGGGCGAGCAGCGCCTCGAGTTGCCGCGGAAAACGACGGCGAAACGGGATGGACGGGTCATTGGGGACCGAGTCTCCCAGCACCACCACGCGGAGCACGCCGGGGGGCTTGGGGACGACGTGCGGCACGTCCCATAACCCATCCTCGGTGACCACGATGCGCTCGCCTTCGGACTCTTCGATCGCGTAGCCGGGCCGGTACGTGTACCGCAAGAGGCCGTCGTTCGACGGGGCGACGTGCTGGTTTCTCACGTCTGCCTCCGCGAGTCGCCATTCCATGAGCAGGAGCGTGAGCGGCGCGGCGATGGTCAGCGTCACGAGCCCACGGCGGACCTGGGGCCACCGGACGAACCCGGCGAGCACGAACAATAGCGCCGCCCCCACGACGATGTAATGGAACGGGTCCGGCATGAAGAAATCGGCGTCCGCCGCGCGGATGGCCCAGAGCTCGACCAGCACGACGCTGCCGAGGAACAGGAGGACGGACGCCGGAGGGGCATGGAAACGTTTGTCCGAAGCGACGTCCTTTTTGGGGACAGCCTCGACGGGGGCTCGCCGCCTTCGCCAGAGCGTGCTCCCCGCGAGCGCGAGCGCCGCGCCCGCGAGGCCCGTGACGATCAGCCACGGCCACGCGACCGGGGTTCGTCCCGGCGGATCCGGGGGGCGCACCTCCGGAGGTGGCGGCTTGTCCGGGGTCATGATCGCGGCGGACGCGAGGAACGTCGCGTCCCGCGCGAGACACGCGCCGAGCGCGTCGAGGGCGCGCTTGCGTGGCTCCGGCTCCGCGTTCCAGTCCTCGAATTGGCCCAAGGGGGAGAGCCCTGCCTGGCCCACGCGGCGAAAGGAGCGGCTCCCGTCCCGCGCGATGTCGACCCGGAGCGCCGCCTCACCTTTCGCCTCCACGATCACGTGCGTCAACGACCCCTGATCGGCGAAACAGTCGAATGCCGTGAGCCCGAGGTGCTCGGCGTCGGCGCAGGCCGCGATCCAGGCCTTCACGGGCGGAGCGCACGCAGCTCCTGGCGCTTCCCCCGTCTCCGCTGCATCTGCCGCGCGCGGGAGAAGGAAAAGAATCAGGCACGCGACGAGGGATCGGAGCATGGCGGGGGCTTCGGCGCGCATCTTCGTACCGAACACGTCACGGCTCCCGCGCGTCGAGCGTGTTCGCCAGCGGGAGCCGGGCGCGCCGACGGGACCGTTCGGGAGGCACAGCGCGAAAGCTCCCCGGATTTGGCGGGGATGTCAAGCCTCAACTGCCGCTGGGAGCCCTCGTCCTGATTGACATGCTGGCCGATGCCGTCGACGATCGCCGCATGAGGAAGCGTATCTTGTGCATGGGGTTGTTCGTCGGGGGGCTCGTCCACTGCTCGGGGGGGGAAAACGGGGAGGCGACCGGCCCCGGGGGGCAAGGGGGCGGCGCGGGGGGATCGAGCGCGAGCGCGGGCGGGAGCGGAGGCATGAACGCGGGCGGCGGCGGCATGGGAGGCGACGGAGGCATCCTCTTTCCGAGCGGCTCGGGGGGCGGAGGCGGGTCGTGTATGCCGACGAGCGCGGTCGAGACGATGTGCGACGGCAAGGACGACGATTGCAATGGCCGCGTCGACGACGTGGACGTGGGCAAGGACGGAATCTGCGATTGCTTGCGGCTCGGTATCGTCGGCGGTCCGGGCAGCAATCCCTCCTCGAACTTCCAGGCCTGGCTCACGGAGCGAGGGACGAGCGTGGAGCGAACGCATCAGACGCCCGGAGAGGTCTTCGACGCTGCGTTCCTCGACAAGTACGACGTCCTCATTTTCGATCGGCTGACGCGGCCGTACACGGCCGAGGAGGCGAGCGCGCTCGCGGCGTGGGTCGGGATGCGGGGCGGGTTCGTCTCGATGACGGGATATACCGACGCGGAACCTGATTTCTACACGAACACGCTGCTCGCCCCGTTCGGGCTCGCATACCAGCCTGGTCTGTACTCCGAGCCGGTGACGATGTTCGCCGCGCATCCGGTGACGGCGGGGCTCTCGTCCGTGACGTTCCTCGGCGGATACCTGGTCAAGGATCTCGGCGGGAGCGGCGGCACGAGCGCGGCGATCGGGAGCATCTCGGCGGGGCCTGTGGCATTCGCGCACGAGCGGGGCAAGGGCCGGGCCGTGGTCTGGGGCGACGAGTGGATCGAGTACGACAGCGAATGGCAAGCGCTGCCCGAGATCGAGCAGTTATGGGTCAACATCCTCGCGTGGATCGGGCCCCAGGATAGCTGTCAGGTGACGGTGCCGAAGTGACGGCTCGCTCGTCACCCGCCAAGCCGTAGGTAACGTCGAGCTCGGCGGCGTCAGCCCCTGCGGCGCCTGCGCAGGCCGAGCGCGAGAGCGGCGATCGCGGGGAGCGCGAGGGCCGGGGAGGGGGATCGCGCCGGGGCCGGTCGAAATGCGCAGAGGCCCGGGGAGATGGCCTCACCCTCGGGGGCAGCCGGCGCGCCCCCCGAGCTATCGCCGCCGCCGCCTCCGGTCCCGCCGCTGCCACCTCCGCTGCCGCCGCTGCCGCCGCTGCCGCCGCTGCCGCCGCCGCCGCTGCCACCCGCGCCGCCCTTGCTCATGCAAAGGCCGGCCATGCACAATCCAGCGGAACAATTCGATCCATCGGGCGCGAATCCGTCCGCCGGGCACGATGGGCCGGAGCCGTCACACGTTTCGACCACGTCGCATTCCGTCGCCTGCGCGCGGCAGACGGTTCCGGTCAGCAGCGCAACGTCCGGCGGGCAATCGCCGCTCGCGCCGGTGCAAGATTCGGCCGTGTCACAGGGGCCATTCTCCGTACGACAGACAGTCAAAACGGGGAGGAAAACGTCCGCGGGACACGTTGCGCCGATGCATACCTCGGCCACATCGCAGGCGCCCACCTCGGGACGGCAGATCGTCCCGGGGGGCGCCACCTTGTCGAGGGGGCAGGTCGAGCCACCATTGCACGTCTCGGCCGCGTCACAGGCGTGCGCCGCGGCGCGACAGACCGTGCCTGGGGGCTGCTTCTGGTCGGGCGGACAACTCGTGCTCGCCCCGTCGCAGAGCTCCTCCGCGTCGCAATCGCCTTGCTTTTTCCGGCAGAGAACCCCTGCCGGGCCTGCCACGTCCGGCGGGCATACCCCGGCGTTGCACGTCTCGGCCACGTCACATACGCCCACGGCTGCCCTGCAGATGCCGCCCGTGGGGATCGTGACGCATGTCCCGTTCGCCGGTGCGCCGAATGCCGTGCTGCACGCGAGGCAATCGCTCGGGTCCCCTCCGCCGCATGCCGTGTCGCAGCAGACCCCGTCCACGCAGAAGCCGCTCGGGCAGTCCGCCGGGCCTTTGCACGACACGTCCATCCGGAACGCGCACGTCTCACCGATATACTCGTCGACGATGAGGTGACCATGCTTCGAGGGCGCGGTGGCGGCCACGATGTCGCCCGAGATGACCACGCTGCTGCCGAACTTCCCTGGGGAGTCGTACATGGTGACGTTGCTCGGCCGGAACGAGCCGTGCTGGAACCAGAGACTGCCGGTCCTGCCAAAGGCGTAGAGCATCCCCCAGCCGCCGTCCTTGCCGGGCGCACCGGCCACGACCGTGTCCGCGTCGATGTCCACCGCGGCGCCAAGTTGGTCCCCGGCCGCCGCGTCGCTCGCCGTGAGCGTGGCGTGCGGGACCCATGCGCCCCCGCTCACGACATGGACCTGGATCGCCCCTGCGCCCATCGCGGCGACGTTGGCGTCCGGGATGCCGAGCACGAGCGTCTCGCCGGAGATCGCCAAACTCTTCGGGGTGCCAGCGGCCGGGAAAGGCAAGGTGGCCTCCGTGCTCCAGAGCCCATTGCTGCGCAAAAGCACGACCACGCTGTTGCCGCTGAAGAGCGCGATCCGGTCGCCGGAGACGGCCAGGGGGGGTTGCCATCCGTCGGCGGGCGGCGGTATCACCGATTCCTGCGTCCAGCCCCCTGCGCCGTGCACGTGGACGTGGAGCGATCCCGAGCTCAGCGCGGCCAGGGTCGCCCCCGAGGCGGCGATTTTGCTGCCCGGAAGGGCGATCTGCGTATGGTTGAAGGCGCCGTTCGGCTGCGACTCGTACACCTCGATCGGGGCATTGGCATTGAAGGGCGCGATGAACAAGCTCCCCCCGCCGATGGCCAGGGCTCCGTGAGGGTAAGGGCTGATCGGAATGCCGGGGCCGTGGCTCACCATTTTGTTGAGGGTTTGCCAGTTCGGGAAGACGTGCGTGCCCGAGGGATAGAACATGGGGTCGGGGCCAAAAAAACCGACGGCCAGGAAGCCATCTTCGAGGGCGATTCCATATCCATCGCGGTAGTAGATGGAGTTATCGTCCAAGGTGCTCTTGAGGATGTACGACCTTCGCTCGTTCAGCACCATCAGCGGGTCTACCGTCACGGGATACACCGCGGCGGCGTCGTCGACCCGGAGCGATATCACGCGCCCGCCCTCCACCACCATCCGCGAGGGCAGCACGCGGCCGAGCGCGTCGAAGGCCGAAAGCTCGCCGTAGCGCAGCGAAAACCCCCCGCTCGCGTCGCGCAGCGCGAGATCCCCGGCGTTCGCGCCGGGCGTGGCCTCCATCCCGGAGAGCTCGAGGGACAACTCGAAGCCTGCCTTTTCGCACAGCGGCGTGGCCAGCGTGAAACCCTGCTCGATCCCTTCGGGCCTCTGCTCGTACCATTCCACGAGCGGCACGTCGTGCCGGACGTACGCCACGTGTCCCCTCGTAGCCTGCACGAGGGCGGGCCCCACGGGCCGCGGATGGCCTGCGCATCCAGCGCGGAGGAGCGTCATCCCGCGGGCCGGGCCCTGGTTCCGGGGAGCCAACCGCATCCCCTCCGGGCCGAACGCGGCCAGCACGCCGCCGCTCTCCCCCATCTCTGCGGCAAACACCGCGCTGCTGGAAACCATGATCCCCAGGAGCGCGGCGGCCCCCAAAAACGACCAAGCCCGGTTCTGTATGCTGGGACGCATTCTGACAGCTACGATGCCGGTCTTCGCGAACACATTCAGCGTCCCTGGCGTCGGAAACCTGCTGGTCAAAGCGGTGCGATAGGGGCGTGTGTCGCGACGATGCCACTGCTCATTTTGCGCGCGTGCACCACGCCTGCTCGAAGGCCACGACCTCGTCCCGCGACGAGCGGCGCGGCTTGTCGAGGGATCCGGCGCGTGGTACGCCGCGTGGAATGCAAATCGCAATCATCGGGCCCGGAGGCATTGGGAGCACCTTTGCGTTTCAGCTCGCGCGCGCCGGGCATGCGGTGACGGTGGTCGCCCGCGGCAAGCGGCTCGAGCAGTTGCAGCGCGAACCGGCGATCGTGACCGCCTCGGGCGAGCGCGCGGCCGTCGGCGTCAGCACGGCGCTCGACCCGACGATCGCGTGGGATCTTGTGCTGGTGCCGGTGCTCGCCCCGCAGGTGGATGGGGTGTTGCCGGCGCTGGCTGCGAGCGCGGCGCGCACGATCATGTTCATGTTCAACACCTTCGAGCCGCTCGACCGCCTGCGCGACGCCGTGGGCGCCTCGCGGTTCGCGTTTGGCTTCCCGGCGATCCTCGCTGTCGTCGCCGACGGCGTGCTGACGACGGACATCGTCCGTCGACCCATGAGCACGACCGTGACCGACGCCGCCTGGGCCGAGGTATTCTCCGCCGCGGGCATCCCCAGCGTGGTGCACCCGGACATGGAGAGCTGGCTGCGCACCCACGCCGCCATGGTCATGCCGATGATGATTGCGATCGCGCAGGCGCATACGCGCGGCGCGGGCGTGTCGTGGCGCGAGGCGCGGACGCTGGCGCGCGCGATGGACGAGGGCTTGCGCCTGGTGCGCCGGCTCGGAAACAGCATCACGCCGGCGCCGATGGAGGTGATGAGCCGCCTGCCGGTGCCGGTGCTGGCGAGCTTCCTCTGGACCGCCTGCCGCGTACCGGCGATCCGCAAGTCCGGCGCCGCCGGCCTGGTCGAGCCACGGGCGCTGCTCGACGCGATGATCACGGCGGCCCCGGGCCCCACGCCCGCGCTGGCGGCGCTGCGGCCCCTGGTCGCATGAAGGACGGCCGTGGCAGCCTTCGATGTCGGAGGGAGGGGACTTCGATCACGGGCTCGGCGGCTTCGATATCGGAGGGAGGGGACTTCGATCACGGGCTCGGCGGCTTCGATATCGGAGGGAGGGGACTTCGATCACGGGCTCGGCGGCTTCGATGTCGGAGGGAGGGGACTTCGATCACGGGCTCGGCGGCTTCGATGTCGGAGGGAGGGGACTTCGATCACGGGCTCGGCGGCTTCGATGTCGGAGGGAGGGGACTTCGATGTCGGAGGGAGGGGACTTCGATCACGGGGTCGCCGGCTTCGATGTCGGAGGGAGGGGACTTCGGGGAGGGGTTGCCTCCCCGGCCTACCCGACCGAAGATGGCCCTGCTGTGATCCAGATTTTCGGTACGACCAAATGCAAAGCGACACGTGCCGCGCAGCGGTTCTTCGCCGAGCGCGGCATCAAGGTGCAGAGCGTCGACCTGCGCGAAAAGGGCCTCTCCAAGGGAGAGCTCGCCAGCGTCGCGCGCGCTGTGGGCGGCATGCGCGCGCTCTACGATGCGGAGAGTCCACGCGTGAAGGAGCGCGGGCTCCAGTACAGCGCCCCGACCGAGGCACGCCTGGCCGAGCTGCTCTTGGAGGATCCGCTGCTGCTGCGCACGCCCATCGTGCGCTCCGGGACGCGCGCGGCGGTGGGCGCGGCCGAGCCCGCCTGGAAGGCCCTCGCGGACGCCGAGAAGGCGCGGTGATCCAGGTCTCTTGAACGGCTCGGCGCATGGGCTGCGAGATGTAGAGCCGCGTCATTCGTTATGGAAAAACGGCGGGCACAGCCATACCTGCGTGCCGCAGATCGCCGTGCGCGTGGGTTGCGACACGCCGCCTGAACGCCCGGCAATCAGCGCGTCTTGGATATCGCAGGAGCCTTCTTCGCAGGCGCCTTCTTCGCAGGCGCCTTCTTCGCAGGCGCCTTCTTTGCAGGCGCCTTCTTTGCAGGCGCCTTCTTGGCTGCGGGCTTCTTGCTTGCCAGGAGCGCGCGGAAGCCGTCGGCCAGTTTTTGGTGCCGAGGCAAAAGGGTCTTGCGCCAATCGAGCTTCGTCGTTGTGACGGTGCCCGCCTCGAGCGACGCGATTTCACGATCGAGCTGCTCGATCGCTTGCGTCAATATTTCGCTCGGCAGGCCGCGAAGACTCTCGTTCAGGCCTCCATTCCCGGTGATCGCGTCCCATAGTTGCCTCACGGCTTCATCGGCGACGCTCGCACGCCGGTCGGTCCACGCCTCGAGCAGGAGCGAAAACTGCTGCGCTTCTCCGGCCGCGTCGGCGGCCTGATAACGTTCGGCTTTGCCCGCGCGGAAGGCCTCGTACGCGGCGATGGCTTCCTCCGGCACGGGCACGGCGGGATTGAACGTCCACGCCGGCGGGTAGGGTCGACGCAAGGACAGGTGCTTCACCGCGGCGACGGCGAGCCGTTCGTCCTCCCCTCGAAGAAGGGCGGCGACGGCGTCGAGCCAGCGCTCCTTCGCCTCGAGCACCTTCGCGAAGACCTCGGTTTCGGCCTTGGCGTGGTGAAGGGGGCCGAAGGGCTCGGGCTCCGTTCGAACCTGCTTCGGTTTGCGGCTCGTCTGCACCGTGTCCGCCTGCCAGAGCGTCCCGGGCTGGGCCTGTTCGAGAAACGCCGCCAGGCGGCCGGTCATCTTGTCGACCGCCTCCACATCGTACCTCGTGAGTCCGTTCGCAGAGCGGCACATCGGATCGAGCAGGGGCAGGTGTTCCGCGAAGAACGAGCCCTCGACGACACGAACGGGGTTGATACCTCGCCCGCAGAACCCACAGACCGGATCGACCAGGGTGCGGTCCGGCGTGACACGAGCGCCGTTGTGTTCATGGTCGGCGGCGACGAGTGTAGGCAGAATTTTCGGCATGCTCCCCTATAAGGCAGAACCCGTCCGTTTGTCACGCCTTGGCGCGCTGTGCACGTGGGGGATGACGCAGGCCAACGAGGGACGTCGACACGAGCCGATGCGCCAACGCATTGCGGCAACCATGCCGTCGCGACGGGAGCACGCGTGCGTGGGCGGCCGATTTCAGCGCGGCATGATCACCATCGGCAGCCCGTTCGTGATGCCGAGCGTGCCCTGCATCGACCAGCGCGGCGCGAAGCCGGCGCGCAATCGCGGCGTGAACCGCTGCGCGAGCATCGCGAGGAGCAGGTGGCTTTCGAGCAGCGAGAAGTTGTTCCCGATGCAGATACGCCACGTCGAAGTCGCCGAATTTGTCGGCGGTGACCACGTCACGCGCATAAAACGGAGCCGCCGGGTAGAGCCGCAGCACCTCCTTGATGACCTGCAGCGTGTACGGGAGCTGCCGCAGCTCATTCGCCGTCGGCGTCCGCCCGCCGAGCACGCGATCGAGCTCCTCGTGCAGGCGTTCGGTCACCTTCGGGTTCGTCGCGAGCGCATACCAAGCAAACGTCATGGTGCGCGCGGTGGTCTCGTGGCCTGCGAAGAACGTGGTGATCGACTCGTCGCGCAGCAAGCTCTCCGACATCGCCTGGCCGGTCTCGTCGTCGCGCGCCTTCATCAGCCGCGAAAGGAGGTCGTCGTGCCATTGCGCCTCGTCGGTGCCGCGTCGCTCCGCGATGAGCGCGCGGATCGAGCGATGCACCATCTCCCGCGCCGCGAGGTACTTGCGATTCTTCGAGGTGGGCAGCCACATGGGGAGCGTCGGGCCCGCCATCTGGTCGTTGACGAAGGAGAGCATCGTCTCCACCGCGTCCTTCATCTGGTGGATCGACTCCATCGTCTCCGTGCTGAACATCGCCTTCAGAATGATGGAGGCGGTGACGTTGGTCATCTCCTCGGCGATCTCCACCTCGGTGCCCTTGCTGGCGAGCGCCTCCCAGCGCTCCACGAGGCGCGCGCCGTCGCGAATCATCAACTCCGCGTACGCCTGCACGCCCTTGGGTGTGTAGAAAGGCGCCATCAACTTGCGCTGCCGACGCCAGAGCTCTCCGTTGCTCGCGACGATGCCATTGCCGATCAGGTACTTTCGCACCGAGTCGTAGCTGCCGAGTTTCTCGTAGTTCTGCCGATGGCTGACGCTGACGCGCTCCACCACGTCGGGGTGCATCGCGAAGACCAGCGTGCGCCGACCGATACGCACCTGGAACACGTCCCCGTGCTCGCGCCACTGCTTCCCCACGAAATCGAGGAATCCGAGGGTGCGAACGCCGTTGAGGAACTGCAGCAGATGGGGGCCGGGGGCTTGCATGCTCAGGCTCGGGGTGAACTTTGTTCAGCGGAGGGCGGGATCGACGGAGACGCACGAGAGTACCCGTCCGGTGAACACCGTCAAGACAAAGCCGGGCGTTCGAATCACGGATTCCGCGCCGAATCTTTCTTCCCAGGGGAACCGCAACGACGCGAAAGACGAGGCGTACATGGGCGCCGTGCTCGGTCGCGCTGGGAGGGCGCGTGCCTTGCAATGGTCCTCGTGCCCGCGCCGCCGTGGGCATGGGGGGGACAGGAGCATGCGGGGGGGATTGCGCATCCTGACGTTTGCTGCGGGGGCGCTGGGGGGCGCCGGCTGCGGGGAAGGTGTCCTCGGCACCGGAATGGAGCTCCACAGCAATGACCTCCCACCGTCCGCGGGGCGCGGCGAGGTCTCGACGGGATCGATGGCGCGGGCGCAGGGGCGGCTTCGAGCCCTTCGTGGTCGTGCTCGATCCCGCCGGCCGTCCCTTGCGCCATCACCTCGGCGTGCCTCGACGAATCGAGGCCGACGGCGCCGGCAACGTGGTCCTCGCCGGGGAATTCGAGGGCACCCTCGAGGGCTTCGGCGATGCGCTGACGAGCGCGGGCGGCACGGACGCCCATCTCGTGAAGCAAATCACCTCGGACCCCAAAGGATTCAAGCCATGCACACCTCCCTGCTCGCGCTCGCGCTCGGCTTCGTCCCCATCTATACGATTTCCCCCGAGCCTCTTTCGGTGCATGGAATGCAGCTCGGCGACATTGACGGCGACGGGAAGGTCGACGTGGTGCTCGCCCACGGGGGGAGCCCTCCGCTCTATGGGGTCAGTGTGCTCTTGAACCGAGGCTCGGGCGCCTTGTCGCAGCCGCGGTCGTACCGGATCTCCGACAACGGCGCCAAGGGCCTGCGGATCGCCGATTTCAATGAGGATCAACGCCTCGACCTCACCGTAATGACCCGTGGCGCGGATGGAATGCGGTCGCTCGACGTGTTGCTCGGTCAGGGAGAGGAGGGCTTCGGGCCGCCGCAACTCGTCGCACCCAACGAAAAGGTGAACGGGGTCGACGTGGGGGATTGGAACGCGGACGGGCATCGGGACATCGTCGTGGGAAGCAGCTCCGTGGAGGGGGACGCTCCGCTCGTGCTCCTGTTCGGCCGCGGGGATGGCACCTTTGCGCCGCCCGTCGAGCACCGGGGCGAATATACCCTCAGGAATCTCGCCGCGGGGGACATGAACGGCGACGGTGCGGTCGATATCGTGGCCGAAATGTACGAGGCGCCGGACGAGGGGGTCGCGGCGTGGAGCGTGGCCGTGTTTCTCAATGACGGCACCGGGCGACTCGCTGCGCCGCCGCTGAGGCATCCCGTCACCTGGAAGTATTGGAAGGATCTCGCGCTGCTCGACGCCAATCGCGACGGGCGCCTCGACGTGGCCTTGATTCCGTCCTACGAGAATGCGGTCGCCGTGCTGCGCGGCGAAGGAGACGGCAAGCTCGGCGAGGTCACCCGTCATGCGACCGGTCGTGGCCCGGTGTCGCTGGCCGTCGGTGATGTCGATCGGGACGGTTTTCCCGATCTGGTCACGGCCAACGCAGAGGACAAGACGCTCTCCGTGATTCTCCTGGGGGCCCCTGGCAGCCCGCCGAAGCACTGGGAGCTTCCGCTGGGGGATACGCCTGCTGCCGTGGCGCTCGGGAACATGGATGGGAATGCAGGGCTGGAGATCGTGAGCGCAGGCGAAACGGGGCGCATCACGGTCATCGGACTCCGCGAACCCTGAACGAACCGGCCCCACGCGCGGCCGCGTGGTGGGCTACCTGAAGCGCTCGCGCCGCCTCAATGGATCCATCGGGACACGTGGAGGGCCGGACGATGCGATGGCTACCCTGGGGAATTTTATGCTTGGCGGCCCCTCCGGCGGCCGTCCCCCCTTGCCCGACCGACCTCCCCGGCTGGCGCGATTGGCACAAGCGGATGACCGATACCTTGTTTGCCAGCAATCTCCGTGACGACACCCTCCTCGACATCGGCGCGCAGCTACGTCGCTGCAACGTGCAACTCGAAGCGGTTCCTGCCGCCAAGGAATGCATGCGGAACTTCTCGACCTTCTTCGACGCGGTGACGCGGGACAAGGTGACGTCCGGCCACCTGCTCGGCGCGTCGATTCCAGACGAGCAGTACTTCGCCGAGATGCCGTACCCCGAGATGCTGGAGCTCCCGGATGCCCTGAAGGACCAGCAATTTCTCCGGTGGCTCGACGCCAACGACGACGAATCCCTGGAGAGCGCGCTGAGGTACATCGACCAGATCAATGAGACGATCTCCGAACCGCGCTTCGCATGGGTCGCGTTCATCTACGAATCGCAGCACTTGCCCACGCCCGACGGTACGGGCGCGCTCGGTCGTTTTTTCGTCTACGTTCCGCGCAAAGACTTCGACCAGCATATCCAGTTCGGGCTCCAGCACGATCCCGCCCGCGTGCTGCCCAAGGGCGTCTCGGTCGTGGCCGTCCAGAAGACGGACGCAGGAACGGGCGAAGCGCTGAGGAGGCCGCGCGCACGACTGAAGGACTTTTGGCGGAAGCGCGACGGCGGACGGATCGAGATCAGCACGCGATGGAAGGAGACCGGCCTCGCCGAGAACTGCTACGCCTGCCACAAGCAGGCCACCCTTCCCATCACCCCCCATCCCCTCAAATTCGATCAAGAGCGCTTCGGCGAGAGGTTGAAGTCGATCAACAAGAGAATGGCGAGTTACGGCGCCATCGATCTCGACGGATTCACGCGCTCGGCCTACGGGCCGCCGATGGGGCCCCGCACGTCTCCGCTGCGAACGCCGGCGTTTCTCGCCGCTTGCTCCGCGGGACAGGTCAAACCGGAGCGGCTCGCGCGGCTCGGAGACGCCATGCAATGCGCCACGTGTCACGATGGCGACAGGCGCGGGGAGCTGAATTATCCGAGCGGGATCCGGATGCAACCCAAGGGCGGAACGCTGATGAGCTGGTACGTCGTGAATCACCAGACGATGCCTTGGGGCGTGACCGATCTCTCCCTCGTCGAACGGCAAGCCCTGGTGACGTGCCTGAATGCCGAGTACTATCAGGGGCACGGCGATCAGCCCGGACTCCTCGAATCATGGCTGCTCCAGGAGGCATGCTGGTGAGCACTCGCACGAGGTTGTCCGCGCGTTCGATCGTTTCTTCGAGACCTGCGCTCCGTTCGCTGCCGTTTCGGGTTAGAAGGGGCGCATGCCTCGCCCCTTCAGACATCCGGAGCCGCTCGAGATCGGAGGCGACGATCTCCGCGAGCTCGTCGCCGCCTGCATGGATCGGCTCGCGCCGTGGCTCGATGGGCTGAAGGACCAGCCTGCGCATTCGCTCGACGGCAGCCACAAGGTCGCCCGTGCTTTCGACGAGCCGATGCCCGAGCGCGGCGTGCCCTTCCGGCGCGTGCTGGCGAGGCTCTTCGATCGCGCCCTTCCGGTCAGCTTGAATGCGGCTTCGCCGGGCTATCTCGGGTACATCCCCGGGGGCGGCCTGCCGAGCACGGCGCTCGCGGATCTCATTTCCGACATCACCAATCGTTACACGGGTCTCTGGATGCCTGCGCCCGGATTGGTGCAGCTCGAGATCAGCGTGATTCGCTGGTTCTGCGCCCTCGCGGGATATGGTCCTTCCTCGGGAGGCTGGCTTTGCTCCGGGGGGTCGATCGCAAACCTCGCCGCCGTCGTGGCGGCCCGCGAGGCGAAGCTCGGGGAGGCGTTCGAAGGAGGCGTCCTCTATACCTCGGAAGGAGGGCATCACTCGATCTCGAAGGCCGCGCGTATCGCCGGTTTTCCGCGGCGGAACACGCGCGTCTTGCCCGTGGACGCATCGTTCCGGTTGCGGCGCGACGCGCTCGCCACGGCCGTCGCGGAGGATCGGGCCGCGGGACGCCGGCCTTTCCTGGTCGTCGCGCAGGCCGGCTCCACGCCGGTCGGCGCGGTGGATGATCTCGCCGCATTGGCCGATGTTTGTGCTGCGGAGGGGCTATGGCTCCACGTGGACGCAGCGTACGGCGGGTTTTTCCTCCTCACCGAGCGCGGACGGGCGGCGCTCGCAGGGATCGAGCGGGCGGATTCCATCGCGCTCGATCCGCACAAGGGGCTCTTTTTGCCTTATGGAACCGGCTGCCTGCTCGTGAAGGAGCTCGCGACCTTGCGTTCGGCCTTCGCCGAGACGGCCGCGTATCTGCCGCCTTCGCAGGAGGACGAAGACCACTGGAACTTCGCCGATCTCGGCCTCGAGCTGAGCCGCCCGGCCCGCGGTCTTCGTATCTGGTTGCCGCTCTGGCTCCACGGCGCGTCGGCCTTCCGCGATGCGCTGAACGAGAAGCTCGATCTCGCGCGAAGCGCGTCGGCGCGGGTAGGGGCGCTGCCCGGCGTGCGTATCGTGGCCGAGCCGGCGTTATCCTTGTTCGCGTTCCGCGTCGAGCCGCCGGGCATGCATGCGGCGGAGCTCGACGCGTTCAATCGGCGCGTGCTCGCCCGCGTCAATCAGCGAAAGCGCTTGATGTTGACGGGGACGACCTTGCATGATCCGGCGCTTGGAGAAGAGGTCTTCGTCCTCCGCGTCTGCGTGCTCTGCTTTCGCACGCACGCCGACAGGATCGACATGCTGATCGAGGACCTCGCGGACGCCATTGCGGATCCGCGGGGATGAGGGGCACGCGTTCCGCCGAACGTAGGCGAAATCGCCGTTAACAATCCCAAAGACCGGCTTCATGAGCGGCTCATGCCGCGGCGGCAGAGTGTTCGTTGGTCAGGGCGCCTGTTCGAGCAGGTTCTCCGCGGCCTGGGCATTGGAGCGGATCAAGGATGGAGGTCGGTGATGCGGCAGATACGACGTGCCTTTACGTGGACCGCGCTCATGGCAATCGTGCCGGGGGGCGCTTGGGCGCAATCGGCTCCGCCCGCGGCAGGGCAGCCGCAGAAGCCGGGGATCGAGGCGGCGCCCCACGGCGGTCGGTCCGGCAGGCCCGGTGAAGGCCCTGGCGGGGCCGCGCGCAGGCCCGGGGAGCCCGAGAGGCCCGGGGAGCCGCAGGGAAAACCGCCCGGGGAGCCGCAGGGGAAGCCCGGGGACACGCTGCGCCCGGGGCCGCCGGATGCGGGCGCGCCGGCCGCGCCGCGGAGGGAAGACGATACCGGTCGCGCCGCCCGGCGGAAGGCGCAGGTCGACAAGGAGCGCCCCGCGGTGGAGGCGTCGCTCCAGCGCCGCCCGATGGATGAAGCGCTCCAGCAGGAGATGAAGCACCACGCGGAGCGAATCGCGCGGCTCGAGCGGATCCAGAAGCTCGCCGAGCAGTCCGGCGACACGGCCACGGCCGAGCGGGCCAAGAAGATCCTGGAACAAGAAAACACGCGGTATTCGAAGTTCATCCAGGCGCGAAAGTAGGCGATTCATGAAACATCTGCTCTGGATGGGTTTGTGTGTCCTCCTCGGCTGCGAGGGCCGCGCGGGAAGCCAGGAGAGCACGCCGGCGGGCGCGGCCTCCCAGGCGAGCCCCGTCGCGGACACCGCGATCGCCGTCCCCGCCGATTACGAGGACAAGGCGACGCGCGAGATCACCACGGACAATTACAAGAAGGAGCTCGACGATCTCGAGCAACAGGTCGGGAAATGAGCGTGTTCGGGCCGCCTCATATCAGGCGCGCCACGGCCTCGAGCAGCTTGCGCTGATCGAAGCGGCCCTTGACGATGTATTCGTCGGCCCCCGCAGCGCTCCCTTGCGCGAGATCCATCGGCCGATCCAGGCTGGTCACGAGGATCACCGGCAAGCTCTTGAGCTTGGGATGCGCGCGAATCCGTTGGGTCAGCTCCATGCCATTGAGCCGCGGCATCTGGACGTCCGAGACGACCAGATCGTAAGCGCCCCCTTGCAGCGCTTGCCAGGCGGCCTCGCCGTCGTTCGCCGTGTCCACCTCGTATCCCGCGGCATCCAGGATGTTCCGCTCCAGCGTCCGGCTCGTGAGCGAATCATCGACCACCAGAATACGTCGTTTCTTCACCGCCTCCGCCGCGTGGACCGTCTCCGTGCGCTCGCCCTGGCGACCCCGCGCCACATCGAGCAGGCGCGGCACGTCGAGGACGACGGCCAAGGTGCCGCTCCCCAGGATCATCGCCCCCGCGATGCCCGGAATGCGCGGGAGGTTCCAGGGGAGCCCCTTGGCGACGGACTCCACTTCCCCGAGGACCTCGTCCACCACGACGCCGAGGCGCGTCGCGCCGTCGGAGAGCGCGACGACGAGGAGTTTGGCCGCGTCGGTTTGTCGGGGCTCCTGCATCAGCGCCGAGAGCCACCGCAGCCGCAGCGGCTCGCCCTCGGCGTCCGGCACCGCCGCGACGCCGTCGACGACCTGCACCTCGGAGGAGGCCACCCGAAACGCGCGCGCCACGTAGGCCGTCGGGAGCGCGTACGCGGTGCGCGCCGTGCGCACGAGGAGCGCCTTCGTCGAGACGACCGTCGCCGGCACCTCCATCCGGAACGTGCCTCCGCCCAACGTGGGCTCGGCAATGCGGACGTGGCCCCCGAGCTCCGAGAGCCGCTGCTTGACGATATCGAGGCCCATGCCTCGGCCGCTCACATGGCTGACCGACGGCGCCGTGGAAAAACCCGCGAAAAAGACGATCTCGGCGGTCTCCGTGGCATTCATGCGCGCGAGCCGATCCGACGACAAGAGCCCCCGCTCGACGGCCCGGCGTCCGATTTCGGCCGCATCCAGGCCCCGTCCGTCGTCGGACACCTCGAGCTCGACCATCATCCCGGGCGCTCGGGCGCGCACGCGGATCGTGCCCATGCGCGGTTTGCCCTGGCGCTCCCGGACGTCGGGCGGCTCGATGCCGTGATCCACCGCGTTGCGCAGGAGGTGCATCATCGGATCCCGCAGGCCGTCGAGGATCTGCCGGTCGACCTCGATGTCCCCCACGTCCGCGACGAGGCGCGCTTCGCGGCCGACGGCGTGCGCGGTCTCTGCCACCGTCCGCCGCCATTGCGCCACCACCCCGGCGAGCGGCAGCATCCGGGCGCGCTTGATGGCGGCCGACCAATCCCGGACGAGGTGCCCGGCGCGCTGCACGTCCTGCCGGTTCGCCTCCACCAGGACATCCAGCCTGCGGGTGACCTCGCCGAGGGCCGCGCGTAGCTCCCCCGAGGCCGCACGCTCGATCTGCGAGAGCTCGAGGAGGCATTGCTCGAGCTCGGTGTGGCGCACTTGCCTGCGCCCCTGCGCGACCAGGAACTCCTCGGCGAAATGCATCAAATCGTCGAGGCGGCTCGCTTCGACGCGCACCGTGAGCGCGCTCGTGGGGCTCGTCGGGACGCCCTGCTTTGCCTGGAGCGCATCACTCGTGGGGGCGAGATCCGAGGAGACCGTGGGCTCGGAGATGGTCACCGGCTCCGAGGAGACCGCGAAGACACGCGCGGCATCGAGGGGCGCGTCTCCCCCGAGGAAACGCGAGATGAGGCCGATCCCGTCGCGCAGGCGCGTGACCACCTCGGCGACGGGCACGCCCTCCTGGCGGTAGGCGCCGAGCGCCTCTTCGAGGCCGTGCGCGACGACCTCGACGCCCTCGCTGCCCGCGACGCGCGCCGCACCCTTGATGTTGTGGAGGACGCGGAGCGCTCGTTCGAGCGCCCAGGCGTCGCCCAGCGTCTCCGGCGCCGCGAAGCGCTCGACGACCCGCGCGAGATCCTCCAGCGCCTCCGTCGCTTCGTCGCAGAACAACGGCCAAATGTCGTCGTTATCGCTCTGGCTCATCCCGCCTCTCCGCTTGCGCGCTCGGGCCTACGGCTCCCGTTGGCGACACGGCTAGAACCGATCGCTGGTTGCTTTGAGGTCAAACGTCAGACGCTCGATGTCCACGACCGCGCCTTCGAGTTGCCGGACGCCGGTGGCGTTGTCCCGCGCGGCCTTCGAGATGCCGCCGAGGGCCGAGGCGATCTGCGCGACGCTGGAGGCCTGCTGCGCCGAGGCGCCGGCGATCTGCCGCGCCCGGGCGGAGCTGTCGCTCAGCACCACGGCCAGGTTCTCCACGATGTCGCGCACCGCCTCGACCGCGCGGCGCCCGTCGTCGCAGCGCTTCGTGCCCTCCTCGGTCGCCATCACCGCGCTCTGCGTCGCCTTCTGGATCTGCGCGAGGATGCCCCGGATCTGCTGGGTCGCGCGCTTGCTCTGCTCGGCGAGGCTGCGCACCTCCGACGCGACGACGGAGAAGCCGCGGCCCTGCTCGCCGGCCTTCGCGGCCTCGATGCTCGCGTTGACCGCGAGGAGGTTGCTCTGCTCCGCGAGATCACTCACCGCGTCGACGATCGTCGCGATCTGCGAGGTCTGCTCGGAGAGCTGGAGGATCTGGGACGCGATGCCGGCGACGCGCTCGTTGATCGTCTGCATCATCGCCATCGCCTCGAAGAGTCTGTCGCGGCCGAGGTGGCCGTTCTTCGCGGCCTCGTCCGAGATCTGCGCGACCTCGCGCGCGCTCGACGCGGCGGCCTCGCTCGTTTGCTTCATCTCCTCCACGGTCGTGCTGACCTCCGTCACCGCCGAGGCCTGCTCGGACGCCGTCCCGGCGTACTCCTTGGCGGTGGCGCTGATCTGCGTCGCGTTCGTGGAGAGCCGGGCGACGCCCTCGCGCATGCTCTTCGTCACGGTCCGCAGCCCGTCGGTCATCTCGCGCGCCGCCCCGACGAGGGTGCCGACCTCGTCGTTCGCCTGCGCGCCGCCCGCGGCGACGTCGACCAGCTTGAGCTCCTCCGACGCGCCCGCGGTGTCGCCCGCCGCCATCTTGCGGAAGACCTCGACGAGCCGCGAGATGGGCGCCGCGATCGTCCCCGAGAGCCAGAAGGCGAGCGTGACCGCCACCGCGAGGACGAACCCGATGACGAGGATCAACATGTTCCGCGCCTCGGTGTACGTGGCCTGCGCCTGATTGGACGCGGTCACCGCCTCGCGCCGGTTGTAATCGAGCAGCGCGTCGAGCGCGACGTTCGAGCTGTCGTAATGCGTCTTCGCCGCGGCGAAAAAATCCTTTCGGGCCTCGTCGTTCTCGTTTTTACGGCTCCTCGCGAGGAGACGCGCGGCTTCTGCGAGGTGCGCCCGATGCGCATTGACGAACGCGTCGTGGAGCCTCCGCTCCTCGTCGGTGGTGATGTCGCGCTCGTACTCCTGGATCCTCTTGTCGATGGTGTCCTGCAGCGTCTTGATCTCGACCTCGACGCGCCCCATCTCCCCCTCGTTCGTCAAGTCGATGTGGCTGAGGTAGAGAAGGCGAAGGTCGGAGGTATTTGCATTCAACATGCCGAGCGAATCGACGCCCGGGACGGTGTTCTCCGCGAGTTCTCGACTGACGTTGCGCAGGTTGCCCGCCTCGTAGACGCTCACGACGCCGAGCACGCCCGAGAGCACGGTGACCGCCAGAAACCCTGCCAGCATCCTGCCGCGTATGGTCAAGTTCATGTGTTTTCCTCAATCCGTGGTCGCCCGTGTTGCCCCATCCGGGCTTTCCCCCTCGCCCTGCGCGACGGGAAGTCGCTCGACGTCGATGATCGCGACGAGATCCTTGGTCATGGCTTGAATGGGACGATGCGAATCGGCCTTCATCTGCGCCGACAGCTCGTCCTCGTGGATGTCCCGGAAGCCGAGCACGGACTCGACCGCCAACCCGAGCTGCCCTCCCGCGCCCTCCACGACGGCCATGGCGCTCGCGCGCTCTCCGCCTGCGCCGAGGATCGACGCGAGATCCAAGACGCCGACGATCTCCCCGCGGATGTGCGTGATGCCGAGCAGCCAGCGCGGAAGGCCCGGCAGCACGGTGATCTCGGGGATCGTGACGATCTCGCGTAACACCTCGACCGGGATCCCGAGGCGCTGCGCCCCCGCGCCGACGAGCGCGACCCGGGCGGCGATGCGGCGAGGTCCGTCGTCGCTCGCCGTCCCGGCCAGGCGCTCCGCGCGTCGCTTGAGGATCTCCTCGCGCGCCGCGTCGCTTTCCTGTCGTGCTTTCATACCAGTCCTTCCTTGACGAACCGTACGGCGTCGAGGAGCTGCCCCGCCGTGGTCTCGCCGTCCTCGAGCAATGCGTCGGCCGGGGAATTCACGAGGAGCCCTTCCAGCGCGCGTCCCTGCGTGAGGGACTGCGCGACCTGACGGGCTCTTTGCAGCGCCACGACGTACCAATAACGTGCGAGTCGGTGCTCGGGCCGCAGGAACAACGTTCGCCGCAGGTCCTCGACGGCGGCCTCGGGGTTGCCCCGCTCCAGCGAGAGCTGGGCCCGGATCATGTATCCGATCGGCGCCGTCGAGGGCTGTTCGAGCAATGCCGCGACGACCGTGAGCACGGCGGCGGGGTGGCTCAAATCGGCGCGGCGCAAGGCCTCGGCTTCGACATCCCGAGGGTCCACCGGCGCCGGGGCCGCAGGCGGCGCCGGGGTCACAGGCCGCGCCGGGGCCGCAGGCCGCGCCGGGGCCG
>NZ_SSMQ01000100.1 GCF_005144585.1 Polyangium fumosum
GCGGCGTCATGTCGAGCTGCGTCGCCCAGCGATGCAATGTTTGAAAGCAGATGCCGAGCTCGAGACCGATGTCACGCTGCGATGCGCCCTGCTCGCGTCTCGCGCTGTAATACGAAACCGCCCTCCGCCGAAGCGAAAGGGGGTATGCCTTGCCGCGACCGCGTCGGCCTTCGATACGCGAGACCTCCGCACGAATGGCTGCCGCTTGTTGTTCCATACACATGTTGAGGCTCCTTCCGGCGGGGAGCCTGGGCACGAGGGACACGGGGCGTCAGGACGGGGGTGGGCGAGGTGATACCAATCGCCCTGGCGGATGAGTATGGCTTCGTGTGCTACCAGCGCATCAGCTATGGTTTCGAGCGCGTCTGAGCTGCTCCTCGAGCGTGCGGTTTGCTCTTCTGCCAAACCCGGACGGTCGTTCTTTGCTCGGACAAGGGCTACCTTGCGCCTCGTCGAGCATGCGCATCGAGGCAGCGGACCCGTGGGCAGGTGGGGGCGCCTGACCATGGCAGTCCGCAAAGTCGAACGATACGGGGAAACCCGTTTGTTGATTGACATCCAGTACAAGAAACGGGACGGCACGCGCGCACGCTTCCGCAAAGACGCCGAGGTCCAAACCTGGACCGCGGCCCGCGTGGAGGAGAAACGGTATCTGCTCAACATTGCGCAGTACGGCGAGCCGAATGAGCCGGCGGCATCGACCAGCGGTATCGCTGCCGGTGCCCCGTCCGGCTCGGGTGCCGGGGCGAAGCCCAAGAAGAAGTTCGCGGAGCTCGTCGCCGAGTACCGCGAGACCTTCATGGTGGCCGAGCTGAAGGTCACGAGTCGAAGGGGCTACGAGTCGGTTCTCCGGAGCACCTTGCTCCCGAGGTTCGGCGAGCTCCCCCTGGACAAGGTCGATGGGAAGGCCGCTGCGGATCTCGACCTCGACCTGTCCCGGCGGAAGTTGACCCGCTCGACGCGCAACAACACGCAGATCGTCCTCCGGTCGGTCCTCCGGTTCACCAAGAGCCGCGGGTACGTGGAGGACCGACCGGCGAACCTGCCGAAGCTCAAGCCCATCGGGCAGAGTATCCTCGAGATCCCCTCGGACGATCAGGTCCAGAAGATCCTCGACGACGCCCGCGAGTCCCACCGCCCGACCTTCGCTCTGATGTCGGACGCCGGGCTCCGCCCCAACGAGGTCCGCGCGCTCCGCTGCAAGGACGTGCACCTGCGATGGGAGAACGGCGTGGCGGTGGGCGGGTTCCTCAACGTGCGCGAAGGTCGGTCACACGGCGAGATCCACACGCCCAAGACAGGCCAGCGGGAGATCCCGATCTCCAGGGAGCTCGCCCGGCTCCTCACCCCCATCGTGAGGAAAGGACCGCGGGAGGCGCACGTCGCCCTGAACGACCACGGCAAGCCGTGGGGTCAGTTCGGGATCGACCAGGCGTTCGAGCGCGTCTGCCGGCGGGCGGGGCTGAGCGGGCGGTCGGTGTACTGTCTCCGACACTACGCGATTACCTCGTGGCTCCGCGCGAACATCCCTATCCACGTTGTCCAGCGGATGGCAGATCACAAGCACCTGGCGACCACGCAGAGGCACGTCCACTTCCTCAAGGCGGACCTCGAAGAGGCCGCCCGGCGGCTGGCCCACCGCGACCCTCACGGCAACGGCCAAGGCAACAGCAAGGCAACGCCGGACGCCCTTCCGTAGGGCGGCAAATCGGCCTGAAATCGGGCCTTAGGGCCTCTCCCGACCTGACCCGGACACCGAGGGTTAAGGCAACAGCAAGGCAACGGCCCTGTCTGGCCGTCTGGTCTTGCTGGTCTGGGTGGTCGGCGTCGCGGTCAATAACCCCGCGGAATCACCCAAGAAACGCCTGGAGCCGCCTTCGAGATTTGAACTCGAGACCTACGGTTTACGAAACCGTTGCTCTACCGCTGAGCTAAGGCGGCGTTCCCGTCGAACGGGCGCGCAGAAAAACCATGTTCCGCATCAGTTGTCAACGTCTTTTTTTCGCCCCCCCTCCAATCCCTCTCCAATCCCCCTCCAACCGCCTCCCTCCCCGCCCCCTCACTCAGCCCTTCCCCACCCCCAACATGCTCAGCCCCATACATGCCACCAGGGCACCGAGCTCCAGCCGCTCCGCTCTCCGCTCGTCGAGCACCCTATCCCGCAGCCACAGCCCGACCACGTTGCCGCCCATCACCGCCACCGTCAGCACCGTCGCTCGCACCACCGTCTCCTCCGTCATCATCCCGCCGAGCCCATACGCCGCCACCCGCCCCGCGTGCAGCGCCACGGCCGCCGCCGCGACCGTGCCCACGAACCGCTTGCCCGTGAGCCCCGCCGCCATGAATAGCGGCCCCACCAGCAGACCCGCTCCGCCCGCCGTCGCGCTGATCGCTCCGATCCCGAGGCCCGCAGGCGCCATCGCCGCCGCCTTTGGCCTCCATGTGTACAGCCCGAACGCCCGGCCGAGCGCCGCCGACGTCATCACCAGCATCAGCCATCGGAGCACGTCCTCCGGCATCCACGCCGCCATCAGCCCGCCCAGGAAGCTCCCGGGCACGGCGCCCCAGGCGAACGCCTTCGCGACCCCCCGGTCGAACACGTCCCGCAAAAGCCAGAGCCGGTGCAGGTTGCCGAAGAGCATCGCCGGCGCCGTCGACGCCAGCGCCGCCGCCGGCCCCCAAACGACCGACAGCCCGAGCAGCAGCAGGATGCCCCCGCCGAGCCCAGCCATCGTCGTCAGGATACCGGCCAGAACCCCGAATACAGGGAGAAGCGCAAGCATCGCTCCACCTCCTCGCGGCATGACGTAGGCGCTCGGCCACCATCGGACCAATCGATTGTTCGGAACACCGTGATAACTCTGGCTGATGCTGGATGCCCTTCGGCACTTCGCCCTCATCGCTGAACACGGGACGTTCACGAGGGCCGCGCGGCACGCCCACCTCTCGCAACCCGCGCTCACGGCCTCGATCCAGCGGCTCGAAGAAGCGTTCGGCGCGCGGCTCCTCCATCGGGACCGCGCAGGGACCGGCCTGACGGCCGCGGGGCGTGTCCTCCTCCCGCGCGCGCTGCACATCCTCGCGGCCGTGGGTGATGCGATGCGGGCCGTCGCCGAGGTCGAGGGCCTCGAAGCCGGGGAAGTACGGCTCGGCGCCGGCGCGACGGCCTGTACGTACCTCTTGCCGCCCACGCTCTCGGCGTTTCGGGCGACACATCCCGGGGTGCGCTTTCGCCTTCGCGAAGCGACGACCGCCGAGGTGCTCGACGCCCTCGAGCGCGGGGAGATCGATCTCGGCGTGGTCACGCATCCAGAAGGAGAGCTTTGGATCGACGATCAGCTCATCCTCGTCGCCGCCCCCGGCCTGCCCGCGGACGGCGCTCCTTTCGTGACGTTCGGCCGGGGCTCGACGACACGCGCCCTGCTCGACCAGCATTTTCCCGACGCCGACGTCGTCATGGAGCTCGGCAGCATCGCGGCCGTGAAAGGAAACGTGCGCGCAGGGATCGGCGTGGCCCTCGTCAGCCGCTTCGCCGTCGAGCACGACCTCGCCCTCGGCCGCCTCGTCGAGGTCCCGCACCCGGCGACGCCGATCGTTCGCCCCATGCACATCGTGCATCGCGGCGAGGATCGCCTCCCCCCCGCTGCCGCCGCGCTCCGGCACCTCCTGCTCGCGCGCCGCGCCGCGCGGCCGAAGCGCTGACCGTCATTCGAGCGCGCCCGCTCGCCGCAGCCCGTGCCGCTGCAGCAAGCGGTGCAGGTACATGCGATCGAGCTGCGCTTTGCGCGCCGCGCGGCTCACGTTGCCGTCGGACCAGGCGAGCAACGCCGCCAGATAGGCGCGCTCGAACTGGTCGATCATCGTGTCCTTCGCGGTCTTGAAGGGCACCTCGATGTCGACGGCGCCCGCGCTGGGTCCGGGCCGCTCGGACGAAGGGCTCGCGTCTTCCTCGTCATCCCGGAAGCTCGGCGCCTCCGTCTCCAGCACCACACGGCGCTCCACATAGTTGCGCAGCTCGCGCACGTTGCCGGGCCAGTCGTAGCGCGACATCTCCGAGAGCACGTCCGCCGTGAAGAGGTGGGCCTTGTCCGTCGCCTCCAGCGCCGCGAGAAAGCAGTTCACGAGCAGCGGGATGTCCTCGATGCGCTCGCGCAGGGGCGGCACGCGCACCGTGACCACGCTGAGCCGGTAGTAGAGATCCTCACGGAAACGGCCGAGGTTCACCTCGCGCTCGAGCCTGCGGTTCGTCGCGGCGATCACGCGGACGTCGACCTTGCGCGACTGGTTCTCGCCCATCCGGCGAATGTCCCGCGACGCGATCGCGCGGAGCAGCTTCGGCTGCATGTCGAGCGGCAGCTCGCCCATCTCGTCGAGGAACACCGTGCCCCCGTCGGCTGCCTCGAACGCGCCGATGCGGTTGCGCTCGGCGCCCGTGAACGCGCCGCGCACGTGGCCGAAGAGCTCGCTCTCGATCAGGTTCGGCGAGATCGCCCCGCAGTCGACGATCACGAGTGGCTTGTTCGCGCGTGGGCTCCGGCGCACGATCTCCGTCGCGATGAGCTCCTTGCCCGTCCCGCTCTCGCCCTCGATGAGCACGTTCGCGTCCGTCTTCGCCACGCGCTTCAAGAGATCGAAGAGCCTGCGCATCCCGAGCGACGCGCCGAAGATCGAGCCGAAGCTCGGCGCCCCGGGCACGTCGGCCGAGGCCGTGGCGTGAAGCTCGCGCACCCGCACGATCGACTCGCCGAGCTCGATCCGGCACTCGGGCAGCGGCAGATCCGCGTCGCGGACGCGCACGCCGCCGATCCGCGAGCCGTTCAGCGAGCCCGTGTCGAGGATCCGAAAGCCCCCGACGCCACGCGCGATCCGGCAGTGAAAACGCGACACCCTCGGATCGGTGATCACGAGATCGTTGCTCGCGTGCGAGCCGATCCGAAACAGCTCACCTTCGAGCACGACGACGCGCTCGGTCGCCTTGCCCGCCTCGCGCTCCACGCAGAGCTCGATCCGCGGGATCATCACGGGGTCCGAGAACTGCGGCGTGGTCTCCGAGTTGCGTCCGAGGACGGACACACCGGATGACGGATCACTTCCGAACGGGGGCCTGTTCATTGCGCGGGCCTACTCTAGCCCATGCGCGCGCCCGAGGTCTTCGAATGCGTCATGCATCCGCTCCAAAAAAGCCTCAGCTCGTCACGAGCTCGTAGACCTTCGTCGTCGCGCTCCGGCCCGTGAGCGCGCGCTCGCCGAGCGGCGAGAGCTCGAAGGCGGCGTCCGCCACGAGCCCGTGGGTGGTCTCTGCGACGAGCACCTGGTTGGGACGGGCGATCCCCTCCAGCCGCGCGGCAACGTTCACCACGTCACCGATGACGGTGTACTCCATCCGCTTGTCCGAGCCGATGTTGCCCACGAGCACCTCGCCCGAGTTGATGCCGATGCCGAGCTCGATCGTGGTCCCGTACCGCTCGCGAAACGACTCGTTCGCCGTCTCCAGGAACCGCATCATGTCCTCGGCCGCGGCGAGCGCGCGGGCCGCGTGATCCTCCTGGGCCACGGGCGCGCCCCACACGGCCATGATGCAGTCGCCGATGAACTTGTCGACGGTGCCCCCGTGCCGGAAGACGACCTCCGTGAGCACCGAGAACAGCTCGTTCAGCAGCGTCACGACCTCCTCGGCCGGCCTCGTCTCCGCGAGCGGCGTGAACGCGACGACGTCGGCGAAGAGCACGCTCACCGCCGCGCGGCGACCACCGAGGGCGAGCTCGTGCCGGCCGCTCACGATCGCCTCGACGAGCTCCTTGCTCAGGAACCGGCCGAGATCCGCGCGCTGCCGCGCCTGCCGGGCGATCTCGAGCTCGCTGCCTTCGAGGTCGGTCGCCATCCGAGAAAGCTCGGTCGTGAGCGTGCCGATCTCGTCGGTGCGAGGCGAAGAGAGCGAAAGCTCCCGCCAGCGACGCTCGCCGACGAGGCGCGCTTGCCCCGCGAGGTGCACGATCGGCCGCGCGATCCAGCGCGCCGAGAGCGCCGCCGCCGCCAGCGCGAGCAACGCCGCGCCGAGCGCGACGATGCCGCCGCGGCGCTGCATCGCCGCGAGCACGGCGAAGGCGTCCTCCTCGCGGCGCGCGAGCGCGACGCCCCAGCCGAGGCCCGGGAGGAAACGCACCACGCCGATCATGTCCGCGCCGCTCTCCGCGCGATACGGCGCGACCCGCACCACGCCCACGACCCCGGGGTTCTCCTTGGAAAAACCGTTCCAGAGCGGGTGGCTCGCCGTGTCGGCGAAGGCGCCGATCTCGGGCATCCCGTGCGAAGCGACGCTGCGCCGCGTCGCGTCGACCACGACGAGGCCCACGGCGCCGCCGAAACGACGGCCCGCGATGTCGTCGATCTCGCGCTGGAGATCCACGAAGTCGAGCGCGGCCGTGACGTAGCCGCGCGCCGTCGTCGCCGCGCCCTCGACCGCGGGGATCGGCACCACGAGCAGGCCCTTGCCCGGCCCGAGCAGCGCGACGCCCATGCCGTGCTCGTCCGCCGCCTTCTGCATCGCGGGCGTCGAGGCGGGCACGTCGGGGCCCGCGGCGACCTCGTCGCCTTTCTGCCGCAGCACCGTGCTCACGTTACGCTCGGGCACCTCGAAGCGCACCGCGCCGAGCTCCCGGCGCGTGCCGAGGATCGCGCGAACCGCATCGAGCCCATCCCCGCCGGCCGCGGACTTCGCGCCCGCGGCTTGATAGAGCGCGAACGCCACGGCATCCGCGTCGACGCGCACGCCCTCGACATGACGCATCGTGGCGCGCTCGAGCTCTTCGAGCACGGCTGCCTGGAGCTGCTGCTCGCTCGTCTGCACCGCCTGGCGGTTCACGGAGAGCAAGAGCGCCACGACCGCGCCGACGGGCACGAGCCCGACCGCCGCGAACAGGAGCAGCGCGCGTGCGCCGATCGAGCCGAGCTTCACTTCGCGGCGCCTTCCTTCCAACCGGCCTCGCCGAGCGGCGTGCGCCGCAGGATCTGGAACTCCACGCGGCGGTTCTTGGCGCGCCCCTCGGGTTTGTCGTTGCTCGCGACCGGCCTTCGTGGACCAAAACCACGCGCCTCCAGACGCCGCGCGTCCACGCCGTGATCCACGAGCCAGCGCACGACGGCCACGGCGCGCCGCTGCGAGAGCGTGACGTTCGCCCGCTCGACGCCGACGTTGTCCGTATGTCCGTCGATCGCCACCCGCGCAATCTCCGGGTGCTGCGCGAACACCGCGGCGACCTGCTCCAGGAGCGCGTAACTCTCCGGCGCGATCACGTCGCTGCCGGTGGCGAAGTTGACCTCCTGCAGGATCACGATCTGCGTGCCCTCGACGCGCACTGACGCGGGGCACCCCGTGATCTTGGGGTCCGCGTTCGCCTCCCCGCGCTCCTTGGGGCACGCGTCGACCGCGTCGGCGATCCCGTCGCCGTCCGTGTCGAGCGCGCAGCCGTAACGCGCGGGATCGGCGCTCGCCACGCCGGCTTCGTCGGGGCAGACGTCGTCCGCGTCCGCGATGGCGTCGCCGTCCCGATCGGGCGGGCAACCGGGACGCGCGGCCGTGGGCGTCGCGTCCCCCGCGCGATCGGGACACACGTCCTTCGCGTCGGGCACGCCGTCACCGTCCGCGTCGGGCGCCGCGGCGGCCTCGACGCCCGGCCCCTTGTTCCCCTTTGCGTTCCCCTTCGCGTTCGCCTTCGGATCCCTGCCGGACGCCGACGCGTCCCCGCCCGTCGCGCCCTCGGCCCTCGCCTTCTGCGGCACGTCGAACGAGGCCCCCACGCTCGCCACGACCCGGAACGTCGGCGTCCCGACGCCGGCCGTCAGCCCGGGCCCGCCGGCGAGGCCAAGCGCGAGCGGACCCAGCGTGGCGCGGCCGCCAACCAAGAGCTCGATGTTCGTCGTCCCGCGCCCAAACGGCAAGGCGTCCACGGTCACCGTCGAGCCGTAGAGCTCCGCGTTCGCCGAAAACCGCCCGAAACGCCCGGCGATCGCGCCTCCCGCGACGAGCTCACCGCCGAGCAGCCCGAGCCCGCCGCGCGTGTCCTGCACGCGCCGCCCGAGCGCGATCGAGTAGGAAAACCGGCCCATGTCGGCCCCCACGACGATCGACGGCATGTGCCGGACCTCGCCCGTGCCCGCGAACGCCGTCGCGTCCCCCGTCGGCACCCACACCGCATAGACGAGGCTCGCCGCGGGGATCGCGCCGCGCTGGGGCAAGAGCACGAGGCGCACGCCGAGCCGCAGATCGTTCATCGCGGCGCCCGCGGGCGAGCCGTACGTGGTGGGCGTGCCGGGCGGCAGCGCCGAAACGAGCCCTGTGATCGAGGGAGACTCCCCGCCCTGGGCCAGCGTCACCGGCACGTCGAGGTCGAGCTTCAAGAACCGGCGAATCTCGATCGCGGCGAGCAGGTGCCCCGTGAGCTGATACGAGACCACCTCGCCGGCCTCCTGCGCCGCGTCGCCCGCCCCCACGCGGAGCGAAAGCGGCGCGTGGGCGTACGAGAACACGAGCGAGGCCGAGGCGCGCAGATCCCCGGCCACCTCGGCGCGCGGCACCGCGAAAAAGCCGTCGCCCGCGGGCGCCGGTTCGAGCCGCTCCAGCGCGGTCGCCGCCTGCGCGTTCGCCGCGGCGGGCGCGAGCCACACGGCGCCCGCGCACGCAAGGGAGCGGAAACGCCGGGCGACCATAGGGGGCGACGCTATGGCAGCAGACGCGAGGGGGCAACCCGAAACGAAGCGAGGTGGGGGGGCCGCCGCCGCGCGACGCGCCGGGTCTCGCCAGCCGCCACGAACCGGGTCTATGCTGGCGGGCGGCGGCGTGGCCTCACGTCCGCGCGTCGTCGGAGGAATGGGCATGCGCACAGTCGTGAGAGGAGCCTTGGCCGCCCTGGCCCTCGTGCTCTCCGTCGCGCCGCGCGCCCACGCCGACACGCCGCCGCCCGGCTTCCTCGAGCCCATCGTGCACTGGGGCGTGCAGAAGGGCGAGACGTGCGAGGACATCGCGAAGGTCATGTACGGCGCGGCCGCGCACGTGCCCCTCCTCAACCGCTACAACCGCGTCGACTGCCGCAAGCCCTTGCCCGAGGGCATCACGCTCATCCTGCCGAAGGGCGTCACGAGCGTGCCCGACGCGCGCATCAAGTCGAGCCACCCCAACGTGCGCGGCAGGCCCTCGGGCGGCGGGTGGGACACGGTCGCGACGGGCGCCGCGCTCTACCGCAACCACAACGTCCAGACGATGGAGGACGGCCGCGCGCACATCGAGTTCCTCGATCACACGCACGTCTTCCTCGCGCAGAACACGCTCGTCGTGATCTACGGGACCGCCGGCAAGACGAGCGTCTCGAAGACGCCGCCCGCGGTCGAGATCGAGGCGGGCGAGGTGCAGGCGGGGCTCTCCGCGCTGCGCGGCGAGCCGGCCGAGGTCGCCGTGCCCGACGGCGGCGTCGTGCGCGCCGCGTCGAGCGACACCGTCATCGAGCGGAAAAAGGCGCGCACGACCGTGGCGGTCTTCGACGGCAAGGCCGCGGTCCAGTCGGGGGGCAAGACGGTGACGGTGCCGAAGAACTACGGCACGCGCTTCGAAGGCCAAGCGCCGCCCGCCCCGCCGCGCCCGCTGCCGCCCGCCCCGCGCTGGCAGGACGGCGGATCGCCGTCCGTCGTGCTCGCGCCCCCGGGCACGGCCGTGATCACGACGAGCTGGGATCCCGTCGAGAAGGCCAAGTCCTACCGACTCGAAGTCTCGCGCGACGAAGGCTTCCACGACCTCGTCGTGCGTGAAGAGATCCCCGCCGACGTGCGCTCCTTCCGCGCCGAAAAGATGCCGCCGGGCCTCTACCGCGTGCGGGTCCGCGCCATCGACGTCGAGGAGTACCTCGGCGTCGCCTCGGACGTGCGCACCATCGACGTCGTCGCCGCCGAGCTTCGCGGCGAGGGCGCGCGCTTCGAGGGCAAGACCGTCACGGTGAACCCCTACGGCGTCCTCGCGCTCACCACGTCGAGCCCGGTCGAGGTGGCCCTCGATGAAGGCCCCTTCGGCCCGCCGCCCGCGCAGATCGACCTCCTCAAGCAAGCGCCGAAGACGTTACGCTTCCGCACGAAGAGCGGGCACGAAGAGCGGATCACCCTCGTCCCCACGCCCGTCACGACGACCCCGGCCGCTACGTTCGACGCGGCGAAGCGCGAGATCCACGTGCACGTCGCCACGAAGGGGCTCGGCGAGATCGACATCCCGAAGCGCGTCGCGCCGCGCCTCCGGCTCCGCCTCGGCGAGCGCGTGGAGACGCTCCCGCTCACCGTGGCCGAGGGCGGCGCGCTCCTCGCCTCCTTCCCGGTCGGCGACGCCCATGGGGAGGCGCGGCTCGACGTGCTCGACGCCCACGGAAAGGTCCTCGGCACGACCAAGATCCTCGCGCCGGAGAAGCCCCTGCCGCCTCCGCCGCGGCGCCCGCAGCTCCGCCCGCTCGGCGCGTGGCTGCCGCCCTTCCGCCCGGCGGGCGTCACGGCCGTGCCCTGGACGAGCCCGACGGCGCCCACGGCCGTCGGCCGAGGCCTGAGCGCGGGCAGCACGGCGAACGGCCCGGTCTTCCAGGCCAATGGCCGCGTCAGCGGCTCGTTTGGCGCGCTCGGGCTCGACGCGCTCATCGTCACGACGCCCTTCGAACGCGGAAACGCAGGCACCATGCCGGGCAGCGTGCCCACGGAGGACATGGCGTGGCTCGGGGCGCGTTACCGCGTCTTCGAGCGTGGTGACTCCGAGCTCGAGATCGCGCCGCTCGTTCGCGTGGGCCTGCCGCTCGAAAACCGGCGCGACTTCATGTTCGACCTCGGCGGCGCCGCCGGCGGGGCGCAGGGCCGCATGACGTGGGTCGTCAACGTGGGCGCGCGTTTCCTCCTGGAGGAGCCGTCCGCGCAGATCCCCTGGGTGCAGCCGTACCTGCTCGTGGGCGCGACCTACGACCCCCTGCGCTGGCTCCGGGCGTATGTCGTCGCCGATGCCCACGTGCTCGCCACGATCGGCCAGGCCGGCACGGTCGTGGTTCCGTATGGCCTGACGGCCGGCGTCGAGGCGGGCGGCTCGGTGTTCTTCGCGTTGTCCGGCTGGGTCGGGCGCGCGGAGAGCGTCACCTGGCAGGCGGCGGGCACGGTGACCGGATCGCTCGGATTCCGCCTGGAGACAGAGAGCCGATGAGCGACGACGACGACGACGATCGTTCGCCTTCGAAGCCTGGGGGCCCGACGAGCGGGCAGGCTCCGATGCGCATCAGCGTCCGCCCGCCCGGGGCTGGCGATCTCGACGATCTCGAAGCGCAGCACCACACGACGCTGCAAACCCTCCCCTCCCCCCAGGACCTCGCGTACCAGGCCGTCGCGAAGGCCCCCCCGATCCTCCGGGAGCGCACGGGCGGCCACGTCGGCCTCGTCCTCGCGGGCAAATACCGCCTCCTCGCCCGCATCGGCTCGGGCGGCATGGGCGAGGTCTACCGCGCGGAGCACGTGACCTTGCGGATGCCGGTCGCGGTGAAGCTGCTCCATTACAACATCTCGATCGAGCCCGACTACGTGCGGAGGTTCTACCGCGAGGCGCGGGCCGCGACGCTGCTCGACCACCCGAACGTGGTCCGCGTCATCGATTACGGCGAAGACGAAGGCCTGCCCTTCCTGGTCATGGAATACCTCGTCGGCGTCACGCTGCATTCGTGGCTCCGCGACCGGGACGCGGCGCCGCCGCTCACCGACATCCGGGACATCCTCGGGCAGATCCTCGACGCCTTCGACGTGGCGCACGCGCGCGGCATCGTGCACCGGGATCTGAAACCCGAAAACGTCTTCCTGACGGAGGTGGGCGGCAAACGCACCGTCAAGATCCTCGATTTTGGCCTCGCGCACGTCGAGCTGCCCAAGGAAGACGACAGCGGCCCGACGCTCACGAAGCCCGAGGCCGTGGGCGGCACCCCCGAGTACATGAGCCCCGAGCAATGCCATTCGCTCGCCGTCGGCCCCGCGACGGACATCTATGCGATCGGGTGTGTCCTGACGGCGATGCTGCAAGGCCGGCCGCCGTTCCTCGGAAAAAACTCCATCGAGATCATCTCGGCGCACCTGTTCCTGCCGCCGCCGCCGCTCGCGCGCCCCACCGGCGCGGAGCCCGTGCCGCCGCTGCTCGAAAAGCTGCGCCTCGAAATGCTCGCCAAGCAGCCGGAGCGCAGGCCGGCGAACGCCGGGGTGGCCAAGAAGCGGCTCGAAGACGCGCTCGACCCCCAATCACTCGCGACGCAGCTCGTCACGCGCAAAGGAAACGAGCCGCTCGGCGGCCGGGCGTCACGCGCGCCGCAATGGGAAGGGCAAATCGCCCGCGCGGAGGACGCGACGGATCCCGGACACGGGCTCACGGAGGTCGGATGGATCCGGATGCCGAGCGCGTCGGGCATCGACCCTTCGTGCGTCACGGGGCTCGCATCGCAAGGCATCTATCTGATTCCGCTCGAAGCCCTCGACGACAAGGGCCGAGCGAACCTCGCCGTGGTGCTCATCGACGCAGGCGCCGACATCGACGGCGCGGCCGCGCACATTGCCGAGCTTTCGCGGACCCTGCCGCGGGCGCGGGTCCTCGTCTGCGCGTCGTCGCTCACGCCCGAGCGCATGACGCGGCTCGTCTCGGCGGGCGCGGCCGACGTGGCGAATGCCCCCGCGGGGCCGGATGGATTGGGGAAGAAGATTGGGCGGATCTTGCGGCGGGGGCGCTAAGAGCTCAGCCCGCGCCCATCTCCGCCTTGATCCGCGCGAGCTCCTGCGCGGCCTCGGCGGCTCGTTTCTCGGCGGCCGCGAGCTTGGCTTGTTTCTCGGCGAGCGCGGACTCCTGCCTGGCCTTCTGCTGCCGTTCCGCCTTCTCCTTTAATGCTTCGAGCTGAGCCTTCTGGCGTTCGAGCTTGGCTTCGAGGCGCGCGATGGAGCGTGACAGATCGGCGATCGTCGGGGTCCTCGATCCGCCGCTCGACAGGAAGAACCGATCGGCGAAGTCGCCCGGCACCTTGCCTTCGAGGCTCCCGTGCACGAGTTCGCCGATCTGACCGGCCGTGAGCTTGCGGAGGGCATTCACGTCGTTGACCAGCGCCGTGCGCGGGCCGGCGACGAACGTATCCATGGCCTGCTCCGCGAGGGAGGTCTTGGTGATGGAGTCGTCGGCCTTGCCGATGGCGAGCGAGAGCTTCTGCGCGATCGCCCCGAGCGACAGCACGTTCGAGGCGCCGAGCGGACCGACCCATACGCGCATGGTCTCGAGCTGCGCGCCGAGAATGGGCCGCTTGAGATCACTCGGGCTTTGCCGTTCGAAGAGCTGCCTGTAGAGCGGGGCCTGGTAGTCCTGGTCGAACGCCGCCAGCACGGCCTTTTTCGTCTCGTCGACGAGCGCGTTGAGCAGATCGTCGGCGGCGACCATGAGCGCCTTGCTGAAGACGATCGCGTCGCGGAGGGCATCTTCCTCGGCCTTGCGCGCCCGGAGCTCGCCACGCAGGGCCGCGAACGCCTCGGCGAAGGCAGCGGTCTCGGGGTAGGCCTCGAGGTGCTTCTGGGTATGGCAAAGCTCCTCGTCGACGTCGTCGAGGGGCTCATCGATCGCGATGGTACGGGGTCCGGTCATGGGAGGGGACGTTACAAGGTGGACGGGGAAGGAGTAAAGGGGACACGCGGAAGGAGCGGGACGGGCGCGGGAGGGTTCGGAGAGGCGTCGTGGCCTCGGCGGAGGGGCGCGGGGAGGGTTCGACGGGCGCGGGCCGATGAGGTGCGTCCGTGCAGGGAGGGGTCTCCGCGGAATTTTCAAGGCGGGGAGGTCGGGGCGAGGGGCCCTCGCGCGGAGCTTTGGGTCAGGGAGGAGCGGGCGGCGGAGGGGTCCCCGCGAAGAAATGCAGCGCGTCGTTTCGGCGGCGGAGGGGTCCCCCGTGGAAGTCCGAGGGGCGACATCTCGGCGGGGAGGCTTCCCCGAGGCGCGCCCCGGCGGCTCGACCTCCCCCCGGGGCCCTGGAGAGCACGACGCGCTTGGGACGGGGCGCTCAGCGAGAGGGGCCCGGAGCGGGGAGCGGGAGCGGCAGCGGCAGCGGGAGCGGAAGCGGGAGCGGGAAGCGGGAGCGGGAGCGGGAGCGGGAAGGCCCGCCGGATCCCGCCGACCCGGTTACCATCATGGGACGCTCGGTTCCCGGGCGCTTCGTGAGCCCCCTGGCTGGTTTTCCGTTGCCCCCCAGCCGATGGCCCTGCGATTCAGTACACCGTGCAAGCAAGGACGAGACTCCGCTCGGCTATGCTGGGCGTGCTGGTGTGGGGCTTCGGTGGGGCAGGGATGACGGGCGCGTGCGGGTCGCCTCTCGATCCGGGGTCCCTCAAGTCGTGCCCGGCTCCACCCGACACCCCGACCGACACGAAGGCCGAATGTGCGGCGACGATGCCCGATCCGTGCATGCGTTATCGCATCCAGCTCATGGGCAATCCGAGCATGGACCTCACGCTGCGCGCGAAGTACATCGCCGCGTTCGGCGACGCTTGTTACCTGTCCGAGGGCCCGACCCCCACGTTCAACTGCTTCTACGAGACCCCTCAGAAAGCGTGCGACGATGGCGTGCTGGTCCCAGAGGTCTTCGGAGCGGCGCCCTACGACAAGAACTACCCGGCGTGCGAGCGTATCGCCGGCACGGAGAACTACGTTCGCCAGGTCGGGCCGGACCCCGCGATCACCATCACCATCTACTACGAGCCCGCGCCCCGGCAGACGCCGCTCGTCGAGGTCGACGGGGTGCCGACGGAGGTGAGCGGGCCGTATCGCGACTTGCCCGAGCCGCCAACGGTCGGACCGGGGCACGAGTTCAACAACTGTGACAGCGGCGTGCTGGGCGCCGATGGCAAGTCGCTCTTGCAGCACAGGTATATCCTCCAGGTCAACCGCAAAGCGCATGGCGGCGAGATCCACTCCGATCTCGCGGGCTTCAAGTGGCCTTGCGACGTGTACAACGCGAACTGTGAGAAAGTGTCCGCAGAGTGCGAGGAGCCGCTCGTGCTCTACCAGCGGCAGATCGACCCCCCGCCCTTCGACCCTGGTCAGTTCGCGGAGGTGAACCACGTCGTGCCCATGAAGGACCAGCGCCTTTGCGACTGGGGCACGAACTCGAACAAGAACGCCGCCGTTATTTCGAACAAGCTCAACCGGTATCTCTCGAACACCAACCCGCCGGTCGAGGAGGTACAACGGGTTAACGCCGCGAAAGCCTACGTGCCGTGACGCGCCCACGTTGACGCCAAGACAAACGTGGTCTAGGCGAGGCATATGGTTCTACGCAACCATCCCCGCGGACGCCTCGCCTTCGACCGTGATGCCATCGTGCGCGCCGCGCTGCGCGCCTACGTGGAAGCCCGCGTGGAAAGAATGGGGAGCGGTCTGTGGTATTCCGTCTGCGACGACTCGAGCTGGACGGGAGACGTGCATCGAGGAGCCTTTGAGACTGCCAGCGGATGTGGGGACAACGATGTCGTGGCCTGGACCGAGGCGGGCGTCGTGGGTCTTGCGTACGAGCTCGGGCGGGGTCCAGTCGAGCGGTTCAAGCTGCCACTCGACGCGATAACCCACGGCCCTGAGGACGTGCGCGGGGCCGTGCCGGGCCTTCCCGCCGAGCTGGAGCCCGCGCTCGTGATAGCCACCAGCATGCTCACCGATGGAAACCATTTGGAGAAGCTAGCGAGCGTCGGCTTTTGGCTCCACGGCGATCGTGTCGGGGGCACGCTCTTCGACGACCCGAAAGGCCCGGGCGTCAAGCGACTCGTCCGCTGGGGCATGCTCCAAAACGGCCGACTCCCCTTCTGGGTCCTCGGGGAGCTTGCCAACATGGCAGCAGAGCGCGCCCGAACGAAAGACGCACCCATCCACGCGATCATCGACGCCGTGGTCGATCGGCGGTTGCAGGGCCCCACCGAATTCACGCCCGACGAGTTCGCGACGCTCCTCGCCAAGCCGCCCGAGCCGAAGCAACTGCTCCGCGTTCAACGCATGCTTCAAAAAGCGGGCATCACCTGGCCCGGCTCGCCCGAGCTTCCCCCCGAGCCGCCGCTGCCGGATCCGCTCATCAACCCCTTCACGGGAACACCCATGCCGAAGCCGAAGCGTCCCGACAAGTGACGGCGCAAGCTCCGCGGATCAACAACCCTCGACGCACGGAAGCGGAAGCGGAAGCGGCAGCGGGAGCGGCAGCGGCAGCGGGAGCGGAGGCGGGAGCGGCAAGAGAAATTTGATTGTGTACCGCTCCCGCGGCTCCCGCCGGATCCCGCCGCCCCGGTCACCGTCCTGGGACGCTCGGTCCCCGGGCGCATCGTGAGCCTTCTGGCTGGTTTTCCGTTGCCGCCCAGCTGATGACCGTGCGACTCAGTACAGATGCAAGCAATGACGAGACTTCGCTCGGCCATGCTGGGCGTAGTGGTGTGGGGCTTCGGTGGGGCATGGATGACGGGCGCGTGCGAGGGTGGCGGGTCGAGCGAGTCAGGGTGTCCCGCGCCAGGCGTTGATCCACCCGCAGTGGAGCCGACCGCCTGCCCAGCGCCGGTGGAAGATCCGTGCTGGCGTTATCGCATCCAGCTCGTCGGCGAGCTGATGAACGCGGCGCTGCGCGCCAAGTACGTCGCCGCGTTTGGCGATGCTTGCTACGTGTCCGAGGCAAGCACGTTCGATTGCTGGTACAAGACGTGGGAGAAAGCGTGTGAAGATGCCGCGCTGATTGGCCAGGTATCGGGAAATGCACCGTACGACAAGGGGTACGAGTGCCAGCCTGACGGCGTAGGGAACTACTGGCTCCAAATTGGCCCGGATGTGGCGAACAGGACCTGGATCTACTTTGACAAGGCGCCGCGACAAACGCCCCTCGTCGAGGTCGACGGTGTGCCGACGGAAGTGAGCGGGCCGTATCGGAATTTGACGGAGCCGAAAACCCTCGAACCAGGGCAGCCGTTCGAATGCGACAGCGGCATGGTTGGCGCCGACGGCACGCCACTCACGCAGCAGAAGTGGATCCTCCAGGTCAACCGCAAGGCGCACGGCGGCGAGATTCACTCCGATCTCGCGGGCTTCAAGTGGCCTTGCAAGAATGAGAAGTGCGAGTGGGTGATGTGCGAGGAGCCGCTCGTCCTCGGAGATCCCGCCAAAAAGCCGCTTGAATATCCCGACACGGAAGCGCAAGTGCACCATGTCGTGCCCATGAACGACAAGCGCAGTTGCTCGTGGGGCACGAACTCGAACAGGAACGCTGCGGTCATATCGCGGGCGCTCAACAGGCATTTCACAAACGACAACCCACCGGAGGAGGAGGTGAAGAAGCTCAACGACGCGTCGGCGTACATGCCCTGACACGGCAGGCGGACGCACGCAGCGAGCACGTTGACGCTGGGACCAACATGGCCTAGGCGAGGCACCATGGTCGTACGTCACCATCGCCGCGGGCGCCTCATCTTCGACCGAGATGCCATCGTGCGCGCTGCGTTGCGAGCCTACGTGGAAGCCGTCATCGGGAACATCGGGCCCGCTAACTTCCCGCCCTGCTCTGAGCCGGGTTGGACAGGCAGCCCCCAGCGTGGTGCCTTCTACAACGGTAACGGATCCGGAGCCTATGGCGTCGTGGCGTGGACCGAGGCGGGCGTCGTCGGTCTCGCATATGAGCTCGGGTTTGGTCCGATAGAGCAGCTTGGCCTCTCGGTCGATGCGGTAACGGGTGGCCCGGACGACGTGCGCGGGGCGTTGCCGGGCCTTCCCGACGAGCTGGAGCCCGCGCTCGTGATAGCTGTCGGCATGCTCGGAGTGGGACCCGAGCATGGGCAGAGGGATGCTGGCGTTGGCTTCTGGCTGTACGGCGATCGCGTCGCGGGCACGCTGTTCGACGACCCGACGGCCGCCGGCGCCGACCGGCTGACCCCGTGGGGCTTGCTCCAAAACGGTCGGCTCCCGCGCGTCGTCGAGCCAAGCGCCGCCGCCAAAGCGGCGGAGCTCGATCGAACAAGATACGCACCCTTGAACGCTACCCTCGACGCGGTGGTCGACCGCGCGCTGACAGGCCCCACGGAGCTCACGACCGCCGAGCTCGAGACGCTCGTTTACCCCGAGCCCGACCCGGAGCGACTGCTTGGCGCTCAACGCATGCTGCAGAAGGCGGGCATCACCTGGCCCGGCTCGCCCGAGATCCCGCCGCTGCCAAAGCCCACAGGTCGCAACCCATTTTTGCAGAAACCCGTCTAGCCAAAGGAAGGCGCACGCTCCCATGATCGACCTACCTCGACGCTAAGCGGTCGTTGAGCTGGGAGTGGAAGCGCCAGCGGGAGCGGAAGCGGAAGCGGAAGCGGAAGCGGAAGCGGCAGCGGGAAGCGGAAGCGGAAGCGGAAGCGGAAGCGCATTCAGAGATCCCGCTCGGGGACGGCGATCATACCGTCGTGCTCGACCTCTTCAAGGCCAAGCCGTCCTCGCCGTCCTCGCAGCACTGCGTGCTGCTCCGGGCGGCTCCGGGCGGTGCTGCGCAGCCTTGAAGAGGCCTGCGCGCGACGGTGCGGGACGGGGGTCCCGGCGAGAGGGTCGTCGGGCGGAGGGTTCGTCATGCTGAGGATTTACGACGTCGTTTTGGCCATGGCGGGGGACGCGGCGGGCATTGCTGAGCAGATCGAACGGAGAGATTCGGATCTCGCGCGGCAACTGCGCAGGGCCACGCAGAGCGTCGCGCTCAATGTGGCGGAAGGCGCTGGGAACACGGCCGGACACAAGCGCCAACGTTATCAGACGGCACTCGGATCGGCGCGGGAGGTGCTCGCCTGCGTCCAGGTCGCCCAGGCCATGCGCTATATCGGCACGGTCGACGCGCGGGCGCTCGACCGCATGGACCACGTCATCGCCACCCTGGGACGCCTCGTCTACCGCCGCGCATCGTAAACCCCGCAAGGCGGGCCGTCCTTCCTCGGGCGGCCCGCCAAACGGCCTGGATCGCAGCACCCATAACGAGGCTCCTAGCGCCATTCGCGGAGGATCGTGGGGCCCCCGCGACGAACCAATCCCAACATTTGGACGTTGATTCGCGCCCCGATTCATGAGACAAACACAAGCGACGCCAGCCGGCGCTAGATCACCGACCGGCGTCTGACCCGCAAACCCCAACCCCGTGGAGTTCACAAGCTGTGAGCAACGTAGACGTCTGCCCTGAATCCGCCAAGAAACCAGCAACCCTTCCCTCCCCGGAGGCGCTCTTCGCGCGGTTTTACCGCGAATCCTGGGACTTCGTTCGGCGCGTCCTGCTCAAGCGTGGCGTCCCGGAGCGGGAGGCGGACGACCTCGTGCAGGAGGTGTTCGTTGTTGCTTGGCGCCGACGCGAGGGCGTCACGTTTGGGGAACAGGCGCGACGGTGGCTTTACATGGTGGCGCTCTACATCGCATCGAATCATCGGAAGCTCGCGCGGTATCGGATGGAAGGTCTCGCGGGAGAGGTCCCGGAGCCGGCGGTTTTTCCGCGGGTGATTGAGGTGATGGACGCCGCCCATCTCCTTGCGAGGGTCCTTCGCAAACTCGGTCGCAAGGTCGCTGCCGTGCTGGTCGCGTATGAGATCGAGGGCCGCACGATGCCGGAAATCGCTCGAAGGCTTCAGATCCGCCTGACGACTGCCTACGCCCGGCTGCAACTGGCGCGGAACCGTCTGGCGCTACGCGCCCCCCTCTGACGCTCAACGAAAATGGCGGGCCGCCCGGTGAAGGACGGCCCGCTTTTCGCCTACCGCTGCGTCAGCCGGTACAAGGTAGCGATGATATGGTCCAGCGAATCGCGCAGCCCATGATCCACCGCCTCCACGTACCCCAATGCTTCCGCCACATCCAGGCACGCGCGAACCTCCGCCGCCGAGCCCATGGCGGTATGCCACCGTGCCCGCTCGTTTCGTCCCTGCGAATACGCCCCCTCGTGCAAATTCAACGGCACGCTCGTCGCCGCGCGCCGTAGTTGATCCGCGAGATTCGCATCCTTCCCGCCGATCTTCTCGATGACGGGCCGCAGCCGCCGCAGCATTTCGATCGTGACGCTGTAGATCTTGAGAGCCATTGCTACCTCCTTCCCCGACCGGGGACCCCTGTCCCACGCCCGCGCGCGGAGGGTGGTGCAAGGCTGCGAGGCAAAGCCTCGCACCGCCCGGAGCCGCCCGGAGCGCGAAGCGCGAGGACGGCGAGGACGGCTTGGCCTTGCGCCACCCGAGCACGCGGGCATGCTGGACGACCCCGGACGAGAGCGCCATTGAGGGCGCGTCCCCGGAAGCGGCAGCGAAGCGGAAGCGGAAGCGGAAGCGGAAGCGGAAGCGGAAGCGGAAGCGGAAGCGGCAGCGGAAGCGGCAGCGGAAGCGGAAGCGGCAGCGGCAGCGGAAGCGGAAGCGGAAGCGGACTCCCTCTCCCTCTCCCTACAGCCCCATCTGCTTCGCGATGATCACCTTCATGATCTCGTTCGTCCCGGCGAAGATCCGCTGCACGCGCGCATCCATGTACGCCCGCGTCACCGGGTATTCGAGCATGTACCCATATCCGCCGAAGAACTGCAGGCACTCGTCGACCACCTCGCCGAGCATCTCCGTCTGCCAGAGCTTCGCCATCGAGCACTCCTTCACGAGGTACTTGCCCGCGATATGCTCCGCGATGAGCCGATCGAGGAACGCGCGGCCCACTTCGACCTTCGTCGCGCACTCCGCCAGCTTGAACTGCGTGTTCTGGAACTTCGCGATCGGCTTGCCGAACGCCTTGCGCTCCTTGCAATACGTGATCGTGTCCTCGAGGATCCGCTCCGCCCCCGCCTGACTCCCGATCGCCACGACGAGCCGCTCCTGCTGGAGCTTCTGCATCAACATCAAAAAGCCCCCGCCCTCCTCGCCGAGGCGGTTCTTCACGGGCACGCGGCAATCCTCGAACGAAAGCTCCGACGTGTCCTGCGAGGGCAGCCCCATCTTGCGCAGCTTCTTGCCCTTCACGAACCCCGGCGTCCCCGCCTCCACGACGAACAGGCTGATGCCCCGGTGCGCGCTCTCCGGGCTCGTGTCCGTCTTCGCCGCCACGATGCAGATGTCGCAAAGAATACCGTTCGAAATGAACGTCTTCGCCCCATTCAAGACGTAATGGTCACCGTCGCGCACGGCCGTCGACGCGATCCCCGCGAGATCGCTGCCCGTCCCGGGCTCCGTCATGGCGATCGCCGTCACGATCTCCCCGGACGCACAGCCGGGCAGCCAGCGCTGCTTCTGCTCCTCCGTGCCGAAGGTCGCGAGGTACGGCACGACGACGTCCGAGTGCAGCGACATCGCGAAGCCGGAGTCGTAGGCCCGGGCCATCTCCTCGATCACGATCACCGAATGGAGGAAATCACCGCCCGCGCCGCCGTAGGCCGGATCGAGCCATGGACAGAGGAAGCCCCCCTCCCCCGCCTTGCGCCACGCCTCGCGGTCGACGCTCCCCTCCTCCATCCACCGCTCCTGGTGCGGCTTGATCTCCCGGTCGACGAACCGGCGGAAGGACGTTCGGAACAGCTCGTGCTCTTCGCGGAAAAGGTTCCTATCCATTTGTAAGGAGGGGCTACCAAAGCTCCCGACGCGCGTCCATCGGATCTGGAAGGCGGTTGACACACGCCACGCGCTGGAAGACGCTTTTCCCGAGGCCGACTTGTCCGACGGAGCCAACGCTGCCGAGCCGACCATCGCCGAGCGGCTCACCACCCGCGAGGAGCGCATCCACGTCTCCATCGGCGCCGTCTGCAACAACAACTGCATCTTCTGCATGGAGGAAGATCGCGACGGCCGCTACGTGAACAACTCGGCGATGACCACCGATCGCGTGCGGTGGATCCTCGAGCAGAACCAGGGCTCCGAGGAAGTCTGCTTCACCTCGGGTGAACCCACGACGCGCCCCGAGCTGCCCGACCTCGTGTCGATGGCCAAGGGCCTCGGCTACCGCAAGATCAGCGTGATGACGAACGGCCGGCGCCTCTCGCACCTGCCCTACGCCGCGCTGCTCGCGAAGGCCGGGATGAACCGGTTCTACATCTCGATCCACGGCCACACGAAGAAGCTCCACGAGGGCCTCACCCGCACCCCCGACAGCTTCGAGCAGACCGTCGCCGGCCTCGCCTCGATCACGAAGCTCAAGCGCTTCGGCGTCGAGCTGCACACCTCGACGGTGCTCACGGACCGGAACCTCCCGCACATGCTCGACATCTACCGCTTCCTGCGGCAGTGCGGCGTCGATCAGGTCGTCTTCAACGTGATGCAGGCGAACGGCCGCGCCGACACGTACTTCGAGCAGATCTTCCCGCGCTACACGGAGATCGCCGACACGTTCCGGCGCTTCCTCGCGGACGTCGGCGAGCCGCGGCCGATGGCGTTCCTCGTGGACATCCCGCTCTGCACGACCGAGGGCGTCGCCGATTTCAACCGCGGCTACGTCGAGCGCTACCGGCACTTCGACCTCGGCGATCAGGCGAACCTCGTCGCGACGCGCGCGCCCGAGCGGGCCGCGGACGGGCGCGGGCGGGGGCTCGTCCTCGTCACACGGCAAGATCTCGACGAGGCCCAGCGGGACAAACGCCAAGCGTGCGGAACGTGCAACTACGGGCCGCAATGCGAGGGTGTCTGGCGCAACTACCTCAAGCGGTACGGCTGGGACGAGTTCGAGCCGATCCTCGGCCCCCCAAACGCTCGGTGATCCCCTGGCCAAACGTGTTACCATCGCCGAGCAGGCATGAGCGACGGCAAGAGCGACGTACGGGGCGGGGTGAGAGCGCAGGGATCCCCTGCTTCGAACGGGCCCCCCCTCCCGCCGGCCCCTCCCCCACGTCCGATGTTCCAGAGCACCCCGAGTGCGGGCCCGCACTCGGGCCCGCACAGCCTGGGCCCGCACAGCCTGGGCCCTTCGAGCGTGATCGTGGGCGGCCGCAAGAGCGACGTGCCGCCGATCCCGCAGGAGCCCGAGGCGCACCGCAAATGGCTCATGGAGGAGCTCGAACGCACACGCGCGCGCCTGCTCCAGGCAGACCGGCTCGCCACGCTCGGCACCATCGCCGCGGGCGTCGGGCACGAGCTCAACAACGTCGCCGCCGTCCTCACCCACACCGCGACCTTCATCCGCATGCGCGCCCAGGCGGGCAAGCCGCCGGAGCCCGAGGACCTCGTGGCCCTCGATCGCGGCGTCGCGCACCTGACCGAGCACGCGCGGAACCTCCTGCATCTCGGCACGCCGAGCCAGGATCGGCAGGAGGTCCTCGACGTGGTGGCCGTCATCTCCGACGTGCTCTCGATGCTCCACGTCTCGGGCCGCACGAAGCGCGTCAGCATCATGACGCACGCGCCGCCGGCGCCCGTGCGTGTGGCCATGAGCCGCACGAAGCTCGAACAGATCTTCGTCAACCTCGTCACGAACGCTGCGGACGCGGTGATCGAGCAGCCGCCGGAGGGGCGGCTCATTCGCATCGAGGTGAGCGAGAACCGCGAGACGGGGCGCGCGGTGTGCCTCGTCGAAGACGCGGGGACGGGCATGTCGCCCGAGATCCTCGCGCGTGTCTTCGAGACCTATTTCACGACGAAACCTTCAGGCAAAGGCACGGGCCTCGGGCTCTCCGTCGTCAAGAGTCTCCTCGAGGCCGTCGGCGGATACATCGAGATCGAGAGCGAGCTCGGCAAGGGAACGGCCGTGCGCTTCGATCTCCCGCTCTGCACGTGAGAGAACGTCCTTGCCGTCCGAGGGCGGTGGGACGCATCATGGGCCCAGGTCCGTGACGTCGATTGCGTCTCCCCATGCCTCGCCGGCGACCGCCGTCGTACCGGGCACCCTCCTCGCTCAGAAGTACCGCGTCGAGCGTGTGCTCGGGCAAGGTGGCATGGGCTACGTGGTCGAGGCCCGGCACGTCGCGCTCGACGAGCGGGTCGCGCTGAAATTCCTCCTGCCCGAATACGCGCAGCACCCCGAGGCGTCCGCGCGTTTCCAGCGCGAGGCGCGCGCCGCCGTGAAGATCAAGAGCGAGCACGTCGCCCGTGTGCTCGACGTGGCCACGCTCGACCATGGCGCGCCGTACATGGTGATGGAGTTCCTCGACGGCCGGGACCTCGCGAGGCAGCTCAAGGACGGCGTCCTCGCGGTGCCCGACGCGATCGACTACGTCCTTCAGGCCTGCGAGGCCATCGCCGAGGCGCACTCGTACGGCATCGTCCACCGCGATCTGAAGCCCGCGAACCTCTTCCTCGCGAGCCGCCGCGACGGATCGCCGCTCGTCAAGCTGCTCGACTTCGGCATCTCGAAGATGCAAGGCGCGCCGGGCGAACACGCGCTGACGCGCACGTCGACCGCGATGGGATCGGCCCTCTACATGTCGCCCGAGCAGATGCAGGAGACACGCGGCGTCGATCACCGCACCGACATCTACTCGCTCGGCATCACGCTCTTCGAGCTCATCGCGGGCACGCAGCCGTTTTACGCGGAGACCTTGCCCCAGCTCTGCGCCGAGGTCCTCACGGGCACGCCGCGCCCGCTCCGCGACTTCCGTCCCGACCTCTCGGCCGACCTCGCCGAGCGGATCGCGCGCGCCTACGAGCGCGACAAGAACCAAAGGTACCAGTCGATCGCCGAGTTCGCCGTCGCGCTCGCGCCCTACGCGCCCTCGCGCTCGCAGAGCACCCTCGACCGCGTCGCGCGCATGGCCGGCCTGCCGCCGCCCGCCGTCGGCGCGCCCGGCGAGTCCCCGCGTTTGCCCTCCCAGCCGACCTTGCCTGCGATGCAGGCGCCGAGCGCACGCGGGATCCCCGAAGGGACCGACGTCCCGAGCACCGTGCCGCTCCCCCCCAACACGGGGCGACGCAACTCGGTCATCAGCTCCACGCTGGCCTCCGCCACGCCGCCCGCGGAGGTCGCCGCGCAGACCGCGCACAAGACGATGCCGCTGCCGGTGCAGATCGCGTCCGCGCCGGAGCTCCCGACGGCGTCCACGACGACCGGGCCGAGCATCCTCACGCTCGGGCAAACCCCGCCGCTCGACGTGATCGAGCCCGATCTGAGCCGCATCGAAGCCGACCTCTACACGGGCCCGCGGAGCGCGCACGCGGCCGCCGCCTTCGCCAGCGCCGCGCGCACGCGGCCGCCCTCGCCCGACGCGGGCCGCTCGTTCCTGTTCGTCGCGCTCGGCCTCGGCGCGCTCATCGGGATCCTCGGCGGCGTGCTCGTGTTCCTGTTCCGATCGAGCGTCGAAGCCTCCTCGACGACGCCGATCGCCGCCGGCGTGCCGGAGGAGGCCCCTGCGATCGCCGCGGCTGCGCTCACAGCTTCGCCGACGTCCACGGCGCCCGCGATCACACCCGAAGCCACGACCCCGCCGAGCGGATCGGCCTCCGCGTCGCCCGCGGCGTCCCCTGCCGCATTGCCGGCGGCAGGCGCCTCCACGAGCGCGCCCGCGACGCCTCCGCCGGGCCCGAAGCCCACGAGCAAGGCCACGGCGGCGCCGTCGAGCACGACGAAGAAAAATGCGAACCCCGCTTTCACGCGCCGCTAGCTCCCCGACGGCCCGCGCCCCTCGGAGGCCCCTCGCCGCCGCGCTCACGCTCGCGGCGGCGATCACGCTGGCTCCGGAGCACGCGGCCGCGCAGGACGGCGACAAGAAAGCCATCGCCGAGGCGGCCTTCGTGCGCGGCCGTGAGCTCATGGACCAGGGCAAACCCGCGGAGGCGTGCCCCAAGTTCGAGGAGAGCGCGCGGCTCGATCCCTCCGTCGGCGCCTTCTTGAACCTGGGGCTCTGCAACGAGCAGCTCGGCCGCACCGCCACGGCGTGGGCGCGGTACAAGGAAGCCGCGACCCTGGCGCACGCCACGGGCGACGCCGATCGCCTGCGGATCGCCGAAGAGTTCGCGGGCAAGCTCGCCCCCAAGCTCTCGCGCCTGCGCATCGACGCGGAGGCGGCCGCGGCGGGCCTCGTGATCAAGCGGAACGGCGAGGTCCTCGGGGCCGCGCTGCTCGGCGACTCCATCCCCGTCGATCCCGGCGAGCACACGATCGAAGCGAGCGCGCCCGGGTTTTCGTCGTGGTCCACGAAGATCGTCGTCGGCAAGGACGCCGACCTGAAGACGGTCTCGGTGCCTGCGCTCGTGGCGGATCCGAACGTGAAGCCCGTCGAGAAGATCGACACGCCCCCCGCCGCATCCGGCACGAACGGCCTGCGCATCGCGGCGTTTGTCGCGGGCGGCTTGGGCGTCGCCGCGCTCGGCGTCGGCGCGGTGTTCGGCGGGCTCGCGTCGAGCGACGTGGGCAAGGCCGATCCGCTCTGTCCTGCAAAGAAGTGCAACGCCGAGGGATTCGCCCTCATCGAAGGCGCGCAGACGAAGGCCCTCGCCTCGACAATCGGCTTCGGCGTGGGCGGCGCGGCGCTCGCCGCGGGCGTCGTCTTGTTTTTCGTCTCGCGCTCCCCGCCGAAGGAGCCTGGCCCCGAGGCGCCTCACGCGTGGCTCGTTCCTTCGTTGGGTTCCCACGGCGGAGGCGCCTCGATCCTGGGCACCTTCTGAGCCCGCACCGGTACAACCACCGTTTCCACGACCTGCCATGGACTTCGACCTCACCGACGAGCAAAAGCGTTTCCAGGAAGCCGCGCGCGCCCTCGCCGCGCGTTCTCTCGCGCCGCGGGCCGCCGAGATCGATCACGACGCGCGCCTGCCCGAAGGACACGCGCGCGCTCTCGGCGACGCGGGCCTGCTCGGCCTCACGATCCCCGCAGAGCACGGCGGATCCGGCGGCGACCTCGTCTCGCTCGCGCTCGTGATCGAGGAGATCGCCGCCGCGTGCGCGAGCTCGGCGGCGATCGTGGGCACGCACGTGGCGCTCGTCTCGCGCACGCTCCTTCGCGCGGGCAGCCCCGCGCAAAAACAGAAGCACCTCGCCCCGCTCGCGCGTGGCGCCTCGCTCGGCGCGGCCGCGATGCCCGATCCCGCGGAGCCCCCTTCCCTCTTCGCCGAGCCCAGCGCCGACGGAGGGTTCGTCCTCGATGGGGAAGCGGGCCCCGTGAACCTCGGCGCCGCAGCAGACGTATTCCTGGTGTTTGCCGCAACGAACCGCGCCGCGAACGATCCCCGCCTCGTCGCGCTCCTCGTCCCGAAGAGCGCCCCCGGGCTGGACCTCGTGTCCGCGGAGACGAGCGTGGGCCGGCGCGCGGCGGGCGCGGCCTTGCTGCGCGCGCGTGGCGTTCGCATCGACGCGGCGGACGTGATCGGCGCGGCGGGCGAGGGACAGGTGATCGCCACGGCGGCGCTCGAAGACGCGCGGATCGCCGTCGCGGCGGAGGCGATCGGCATCGCGCGCGCGGCCTTCGAGAAGGCGGCGGCGCACGTGAAGCGCACGCAGGATCGCGTGAAGACGCCGGGCCTGCTCGGCATGCAGGCGCAGCTCGCGGACATGTCCGTCGAGATCGAGGCCGCGCGCCTGCTCGTGCTACGCGCCGCGCACCTCGCGGATCGCGGCGCGCCTTCGTCGGCCGAGCGATCCATCGGAAAGCTCTTCGCCTCCGAGATGTCGACCCGCGTCGCACACCGAGCCATGGACATCCTCGGCGCGCGCGGCGGAGGCACGAGTGAAGGTCTCGGACGTCATTTCCGCGACGCGCGCACCACAGAGCTCGTCGAGGAGAGCAGCGGAACGCAGCGATCGATCATCGCGCAAACCATGTTGAAGGCATGATGAAGAGCAACGAACGAAGCCTGGGTATTGGTTCTCTTCGGGCCCACATCGCCGCGCTCGCGGCGCTCGCCTCGCTCGCGGGTTGCGGGGGCGAGGTGGCGGTGAACAAGCCGCCGGACACGGGCGGCACGGACGCGTCGGCGAGCGGCGGGAGCGGCGGCGCCGACGTCCAAGCCGAGATCGGCGCGCTCGATCAAGACAAGGTGCAGTCGACGCTGCAACGCACCTCCGACAAACTCAGCGCGTGCTTCCACAACGGCGTGCGCCGCATTCCCTTCATGGGCGGCGAGATCCGCTTCGCCTTGCGGATCGCGCAGGGCGGAACGGCCACCGTCGCGTACCTCAAGGAGTCGACGCTCGGCGATCGCGACACCGAGTCGTGCATGCTGGGCGCGCTGCGCGGCGCGAGCTGGCCTTCGCCCGTGGGTGGAAAGGAAGGCCTCGCCGAGGGCGGCTTCTCCTTCGACCCGAGCGCCGACGAGCGCCCGCCCGTCTCCCTCGACCCGGGCCGCCTGGGCAAGGAGCTGCCCAAGGCCCAACAAGCGCTCGCCACGTGCCGCGCGAGCCAGGGCGCAGGCCCGATCAAGGCGACAATGTACCTCGACACCGACGGCAAGCCCCTCGCCGTGGGCGTGTCGAGCGCCGATCCCAAGGGCGACGCCGCGGCCACGTGTGTCGTCGACGCGCTGCGCGGCATGAGCTTCCCGTCGCCTGGAAGTTACGCAGGCAAGGTGTCCCTCGTCGCGGAGTGAGCCCTCGCCGGCCCCGTGAAGAAGTGTTCGGGCCTGAGACAAGGCGCGCCGAGCCGCGCTAGGATCTCCGCGTGTGGAAGCTCATCCGTGAAGTCCTCGACCTGCTCTGGAAGCTCGTCAAGACGCTCCTCAAGAACAAGCTCCGCGCCATCCTGAAGCGCGTCCTGCTCTACGCGCTCCTCTTCGGGGCCGTGATCGCGGTCGTCGTCTTCATCCTGACGCGGTTCTTCGTCTGACGGACAAACCCCGTGGATGCCCCCACGGGGTGCCTTCCATCCTTCAGCGCGTCGCGCTCCGGGCGATCACGATCCGCTGGATCTCGCTCGTCCCCTCGTAGATGGTCGTCACGCGCGCGTCGCGCAGGTGACGCTCCACCGCGAAGTCGCGCACGTAGCCGTAGCCGCCGTGGATCTGCAGCGCCCGCTGGCAGATCCGGTTCGACGCCTCGCTCGCGTAGAGCTTCGCCATCGCCGCCTCAGCCGAGAACGGACGCCCCTGCTCCTTGAGCCACGCCGCGCGCAGCGTGAGCGCCCGCGCCGCGTCGAGCTCCGTCCGAGAATCGGCGAGCGACCACTGGATCGCCTCGTAGTCGCCGATCGACCGGCCGAACTGCTTGCGCTCACGCGCGTACTGCGTGGCCTCCTCGACCGCCGCCGTCGCGATGCCCACGGCCTGCGACGCGATCCCGATGCGCCCGCCGTCGAGCGCCATCATCGCGATCTTGAAGCCCTCACCCTCGCTGCCGAGCAGCGCGTCCGCCGGCACCTTGCAATCATCGAGCTCGATCGGCACCGTGTTCGACGCGCGCAGCCCCAGTTTGTCCTCGGGCCGGCCGCACCGGAGCCCCGGCGTCCCGCCCTCCACGAGGAACGCCGACAGCCCGCGTGTCCCCGGCCCGCCCGTGCGCGCCCAGACCACGAACACGCCGGCCCACGCGCCGTTCGTGATCCACTGCTTCTGGCCACGCAGCACCCAGCCATCCTCGGTCCGCTCGGCGACCGTGCGCATCGAGCCGGGATCACTGCCCGCCTCCGGCTCGCTCAACGCGAACGACCCGGCCGCGTACTCGCCCGCGCAGATCCGCGGCACGTGTTTCTCGCGCTGCGCCTCCGTGCCGAACCGCGCGATCACCTCCGCGACCATGTTCGTCACGCTCATCGTCACGGCCGTGGAGGCGCACGCGCGCGCGATCTCCATCATCGCCAGCGCGTACGCCACGACGCCCGCCTCGGCCCCGCCGAGCGCCGCGGGCACGTTCACGCCCATCAGGCCAAGCTCGGCGAGCCCGCGCAGGATGTCGCGCGGGATGTCCTTGTCGCGGTCGAGATCGGCCGCGACGGGCCGGATCACCCGCTCGGCATAGTCGCGAGCCGTGCGCTGGACGAGCGCCTCGGTCTCGTTCGGATCGAGGTCCATGGTCAGGCCGTTACTGGCACTTCTGCGTGAAATCGCAAGGATCGCCGCCCTTCGCGGTCACGAAGAGGCTGTACTGCGTGCACGTCCCCGGGGCGCCGAGCTTGCGGGAGACACGCACGAAGTACTTCATGGAGTTGTTGTTGCAGTGCACGGGCTGCGAGCCGTCGTTCGCGCACGGCACCTCGCCCGAAAGGCCGTCCGCCGACTTCCCGTCGACGCACCAGTCGTACGACGTGATCCCCACGGCGCCGCCCGAGGGCGTGTCCGTGCAAGCCTCGCCGCGAATCACGTCGATCACGAACTCGTTGTTCGGCAGCGGGGTCATGAAGTCGATGCTCACGTGGTACGAGTTCGTCGTGAGCTCGTTCGTATCCACCGTGTCGAACGACCACACGTCCACGTCCGCCGCGCCGCCGAGCGTGCCCGTGATCGTGATGCTGCTCCCGTCGGTGTCGCTCACGCTGCCCGCGGGCGTCGCGTTCGCGCAGAGGTCGTTCGGCTCGCCCATCTCGACCGGGCACGTGCATCCATTCGCGATCGGGCCGGGCGGATAGGCCGCCCACCCCACTTCGCAGGGCCCGAGCCCGCACGTGCCTTGGGGCGAGCAGGTCCACGACGCGTGCGGCGGCACCGGGCCCTCCGAGCTGCAGAGCTCGTTCGGCTCGCCCTCGTCGCTCATCCCGTCGCAGTCGTCGTCCTGCGCGTTGCACGTCTCGGCCGCGGGCACCTTCGCCGTGCAGCCTTCGAAGGAGCTCGACGCGCCGTTGCACGCCTCGACGCCCGTGCACGTGCCGTACTGGTTCGAGTTCGAACAGTCCTTCTCGACCCCGTCCCGCTTCTCGTTGCACGGACACGAGAACGGCACGTTGGGCACGCAGAACTTGTGGGCTTGCCCCTGCGGAGGCTTCGTCGGCCCCCCGTCCACGCCGCCGTCGTCGAGCCCGCCATCCCCCGCGTCGCCCGGCGGCCCCGCGTCCTCCGGCGGCCCCGCGTCCGGCATCTCGCCACCTTGCGTCGGCGGATACTTCGCGCCTTCGAGGCACGTGAAGCCGTTCGGGCACTGGCCATCCGTCGTGCAATCCCGCGCGCAGAAGCGATCCCCGGCGGGCGCCTTCAAGCACGCGTCCGAGGGGTTCAGGCATTGCAGCACCGTCGTGCACGGCATGCACTGGCTGCCGAGATCGGGCACGCAGATCGAGTCGCCGTTGATGAGCGCGCAGTACGTCCCCTCGGGGCAGCCGGGCGGACACGGCACGGTGCAGAACTTGTTCGCGCCGACGACCGTACACTCGCCCTGCTCGCAAGGCGTGTCGTCGCTGCACGGGCCGCCGATCTGGCCCGGCGGAATGCCCCCGCCGCCCGCGCCGCCCGCGCCGCCCGCGCCGCCGGTTTGATCGACGTGATTGCCCTGCGCGCACGCCGCGAACAGCGCCGCGACGAACGATCCGATCAAGACGATCCGCCCATGGTAACGGTGCCCCAAGCTCATCGGACGGCGCCTCCTCGACGACACGAACGCCCCGCGCGCGGGCAGCCCAAAATGGCTCTTCCTTCCCGCGCAGAGGCCTTGGCCATGTTAAATGTTTTGCAGACCGGGCGTCAAACGCGTAACTGGGAGTCGTTCGCGGCCCGCGCCGCTCCTCGCCATGCCTCGCGCCTCTGCTCCCAGGCCCTCCGCGTTCGTCCACGGTGCGTCGTGTACGGGCCTCGCCGCCCTCGCCCTCAGCGCGCTCGCGGGTTGCTCGAGCGCAAAAACCGAGGCCGCGCCCGGCCCGAGCCCCGCCGCCGAGGTGATGCCCCCGGCGCCCCCCGCGACCCCGCCCGCCGCCGCCCCCGCGACGGCCGCCGCGCCCACAGCCGCGCCC
>NZ_SSMQ01000009.1 GCF_005144585.1 Polyangium fumosum
TGCGCAGACGTCTGCGCGCGCTTGCTGTCGAAGCTCGATGCGCCCGGCGGCCGGACGAACGCGCGTGCGCGCGGCGCCTGCCACGGCAGCGGGCCGGCGTCCAGACGGGGGTGAGCGAGGTGATACGGCGAAGTGCCCGGAGGGAAGCTCGACGCCCTGCGCGCAGTCCGTATCCGTGGGCCCGTTGCCAGGCCCGACGGCCGAAGCCTGCGCTGTCACCACACATCCGTCCCCCGCGTTCTGGAAGGAGACTGGCTGGAAACGGCGTTGGATCGCGTGCCGTGGGAACGTCGACGAACTGCGCTGCGGGGACAGCGAAGCGTGCGCGCCGAATCGCCCCCTGCCCTTCCTCCAATGCGTATGGCGTACCGGGAAGCACTTGCAATGCCCGACGAATTACCAGGACGGTCCGCACGTGCTGTATCCAGAGCTGGCCATCCATGACAGCCGAGACTGCACCAGGTGCGAATGCGGTCCGCCGGTCGGGAGCGCGTGCCTCGCTACCATCCGATTTTACGATGATGCAGCATGCATGTCCGAATTTCCCGGGGACACACTCGCCTCCTACGGCGACCAGTGCAGCAATATCTATCCTGCCGGCCGAGCCATCGGGGCCAAGGCCATCACGGACCTCCACTACGTAGGCGGCTCCTGTCTCGCAAGCGGCGGCGAGCCGATCGGTGAGGCCACGCCCGACGACGCCCAAGCCGTCACGTTCTGCTGTTACCATCCCTTCGACTGACACGTCATGCTGCCTACTGAAGCCTCGGTGAACCGCTCGGCGAAAAAAGTGGGGATCCATTCGCCCCCGGAGCCACTACTAGGTGGCATGAACGCATCCAGGATGACGTCGATGCTCGACGAACTCCCGAGGTTTCGCCGGAAGATCATGAAGTGGCTCGCTGGGTTCGGCGTTCCCGCCGACGACGTCGAGGACCTCACCCAGGAGGTTCTCAGCGCAGCGGTTCGCTACAGCGAATCTTACGATCCGACCAAACCGCTGACCCCGTGGCTGCGGATGATCGCGCGAAACATCGCGATCCAATACTTCAAGGCGAAGGGGGATTGGGCTTCTGTGGAGGCTGTGGAGGAGCCCACGGCGCACGGCGAGACGCCGGAGCGGACCGCGTTCGACAGGGAGATGGTGCGCACGCTGGCCGAGGTCTTCGAGGAGCTGACCCCCGCGGAGCGCGAGCTTTTGACGCTGCGCTTCCACGACGGGCGGTCGACCAAGGAGATCGCCGCGCTGCTTTCGATCCCAGAGCCGACCGTCAAATCGCGCCTTCAGCGCACGCTGGATCGCTGCTTTGAAGGCTTCCGCGCTCGGGGCGTCGCGGATCGCCCCGGCTCCCTCCTCGTGCCGCTCCTCTTTGCCAGCCGTCAGGAGCAGAGGACTGGAGGCGGCGCCGCGAATGGTACGGGCTTCATGGGCTCGCCTCCGGCGCCTGCGGCCCCGCAGCGTCCGCCGTGGCGCCGTGCGCTGACGTCGCGCGGGACGGCATTCGTTGCGGGCGGCGTCGCCGTGTACCTCCTTCTGGCTCGGCAGCCTCCCGAACTCGCCGCTTGCATGACGTGGCTCCGTGCGTTCCCGGTGCCCATCGAGGGGGCCTGCGTCGCGCCGGCCAGCGGCGCCGAGCTGCGCGACGAGCTGCCGGAGCGTGGCGCTGCGCGCGACGGCGAGAGGCCGCGCAAGGCGAGTGCCGCGGGCACACAGGTGGCGGCGCAGGTAGGGGCATCGGAACCGTTCACGGATTTTGCCGATGTGGAAGGGGTCGACACGGGGGACATCGTGCCGGACGACCGTTACGACCTCGAACCCATGATCGACTTCGGATCCGAGAGGTAGGACAAGGTCCCACCAATTTCGCGGGATCCGTCATCCGGTTGGTCCCGGTCCCACTATCAGGAAGCGAGACTCAGACGAACACGGCGCCGCGACGCGGCGGCGCCGCGCTCGGATTTGTCCGATCGTCGCTCGTAGACGGGGCGCCTTTCGCCGCGCGCCCCGACTGCGTCATGTACCGGATGGCCAGGTTCCGAAAAGGGAGCGGTGTGCCCGAAAGGCGCCCCGTCTTCGGGCGACGACCGTTTCAAATAACGACCCCCAGGAGGGGACGATGGGGGAGTGGTTCTCTGGGCGAGCATTCCTCCCTTATCGCCCCCTCCTGGGGGTCGTGTCCTACCGCTTGGAGGCTCATGGATACCTTGCGGGATATCGACGACGACGCAGCAACAACGGTCATGGCGCGGCCAGCGCTTCCGCCGCAGAGCGGGACCCGCGTCAGCACGGCACACTCCGAGCCGCCGGGGGATCCCCTCGCGGATCTGCCCTCCGCGTGGAGCCGCGCCCGTGCTTTCGCGGGCGCCGTGCTCCGCGATTGGCGCGAGCGCGTTCGTAGAGCGCGTCTTTCGGATCGCCTCCCACCGCTTCCGCCGCCGCGATCCGCGAGGGCAACGTGGGTCTCCGCGGGCGCCATCCGCCACGACGAGCGCGGCGAGTTGCTCTTGCTTGAAATCATGCGCGCGCCCCCGACCTACCAGCGCGCCGCCGTCTACGTGGCAAACTACGCTGCGGCCCTCCGCAAGCTCGGAAGCGAGGCGTATGCCGAGGGGCTCGCCCATTTCGTGCTCTCGCGTATGCGGCCGGATGCCGATGGATTCGTCTCGTTTGCGCGATTGCGTGACATCCTGTGCGACATGTCGGTTTCCCGTACACTCGTGCCGGCATTGCTTCGCCTGGAGAAGGCGGGCATCGTCATCATTGAGAGAACCCAGGAAGCGCCGTCGCTGCCGGATCGCGTTCAGCTCCGAATCCCCCTCTGACCAGTAACCCGTGACAACCCGGCTGCCGACCATGGAAACCGAGCTTGTTCTTGCGAGTGACGGAGCGATCTACGTCCGATTCGAAGAGGAGCCGCCCGCCGGCCGGCGCGTGTTCACCGGATACGCGCTGACTGCCGAGGAACGCGCGCTGCACGGCACGCAGGGCTTGCTCCGCTGGGCCTGCCTACAGCTCCTCGCGCTCGGGAGCGATGGCTGCGTGTACGTCCAAGAGGGGCCGCTCGATCCCCAGGGGCGCAAAGAGTTCCGGGGCTACGCCCTGACTCCCGCAGAAACCGAACGCGTCGCCCATGAGATCCACCGAACGGCGTTCAACGTCACCATAGCGGCAAGGGCCACGTGATGGCGAGCCCTCCCAACGGATCCCCGCGGCGCCATGACGCGACCTACCGATACATCCGATCGATCCGCGCCTCCGGCGAGCGCGGATCGAAGAGCACGAGCGCCACGTAGAAGACCCACTCCGCCGGCTTCATCACGAGGTACACCACGTCCGACACCCACGCCGGGCGCAGGTGGTTGCACACCGGCCGCGCGAGCAGGTCGTACGTTCGTCGTGCCAAACGACCGAAGCGGGGCCAGCGCTCGTGGAGCAGGTCCTCGAACGCGTTCGCCACCGCGAGCTGCCGGTTCACCACGATCGGCACGCCGCCGCGCCGGCCCATGCGGAGCGGGCGCACGAGCCAGGAATGGCCCCGCGCCGCCACGGTGCAGAGGTAATGGCAATCGCCGGGGAGCACCTCCACCGGGAGCCGCGAGAGCGTGTAGTCGCACGTCCGCGTGAAGACCTGGAGCGCGCCCGCTGCGTGGCCCAGCCAAACCGCCTGGAGGACCGCGTGCGCGCCGAGCAGCACCGGCGACAAGGCGAGTGCGCGGAGCAGCGTCGGGCGGTGGATCTTCTCGGGCAGGAAGGATTGCTCCGGGCCTTCGCGATACACGGCGAGCGGCTTTCCGATCGCCCGCGCGTCCGCGCCCCGCAAGCGCAGGCGGTGGCGAAGCTCCGCGCCGTAGAGGATCACGGTCAGGACCGGGGACAAACAGGGCAAGAAGGCCGGCGGGAACACCACGCCAATGAGCACCCATTTGCCGAAATGCACCGCGAGCAGCACGTGGATGGTGATGCCCGCGAGCAAAGCCGCGTGCACGAGGAGCTCGGCCATCGCCGGGTGCAGCGCCGCACGCCTGCGCCGCGAGACCATGTAGGCGAGCGCCGTCACGAGGTGAAACGCGAGCAGGCCGAAGACCTCGGGCTCGGCGAGCGGGCGGAAGACCTCGCCGCTCGCCTCGCACTCCATCACCTGGCAGGTCGCGTTGACGATGTGGTTGTAGAGCAGCCCCCACGCGGGGAGGATGCCGAGGACGAGGACGTCCGCCCACGCCAGAGCCGCGCCACGCCCGTGCGTTCGGGTGCGACGGTAGAGCTTGATGACGGCCCAGAGCCCCATGCCGACGGCCGCGAGCCCGAAGCAGATGAACGCGACGCCGCGGGCTCCCGTGGCGAGCGCGACGAGAGCCGCGACGGTCGGCGAGACGTACCCGATGACGAGCAACGTCACGAGCGCGGCGTCCGCGACGCGGCTGTGCGTGGAGGGCGAAGGCGCGGGCGCCTCCGCGAGCGGGGCCTCGGGCGGCGCGAAGGGAAGCATCTCGGCCTTCGGCGGGGCCCCGTCTTCGGCCTTTGCCTCGGGCTCCTTGTCGCGTTCGTGTTCCCCGGAATTCATGCGCTCTCCGATGCCCATCGTACCTTGCGTCCTGCGAGCTGACACGCGGATCCTACCCACGCCTACATACGCGGCACGGTGCGCAACGCGCCAAACGTTCGCCTTCCCGCGCGAATCATGCGAAGAGTCGGAGCCATGGACGTCATCCGGATTCGCGGTGGAAAGCAGCTTCAGGGCAAGATCCGCGTGAGCGGCGCGAAGAACGCGGCGCTGCCGATCCTGTGCGCGACGCTCCTCTCGGACGGCGAGAGCATCCTGCGCAACGTGCCGGCGCTCAAGGACATCGAGACCACGGGGGAATTGCTCCGGGTGCTCGGGCGCAACGTGATGGTCGACCCGCCCCTCGTGCGCGTCGCCGGCGGCCCCGAGGCGAACCCCGAGGCCCCCTACGAGCTCGTCAAGCAGATGCGCGCCAGCGTGCTCGTGCTCGGCCCCCTCGTCGCGCGCTACGGCCGCGCCAAGGTGAGCCTCCCCGGCGGATGCCAGATCGGCTCGCGCCCGGTCGACCAGCACTTGAAGGGCCTCGAAGCGCTCGGCGCGACGATCCGCCTCGCGAACGGCTACATCAACGCCGAGTGCAAGCGGCTGAAGGGCGCCGAGGTCGTCTTCGACATGCCGACCGTGACGGGCACCGAGAACATCATGATGGCCGCGGCGCTCGCGAAGGGCCGCAGCACGCTGGTCAACTGCGCCCGCGAGCCGGAGGTCGAGGAGCTCGGCCGCGTGCTGAACAAGATGGGCGCGCGTGTCGACGGCGCGGGCACGGACGTCATCCACATCGAGGGGCGCGACGAGCTCGACCCGTTCGACCATGCGATCATCTCGGACCGCATCGAGACCGGGACGTACATGGTCGCGGCCGCGGCGGCGGGCGGCGACGTGCTGCTCGAGAACGCGCCGCTCGAGGACCTCGAAGCTGTCGTGGCGAAGCTCCGCGCGACGGGCGTGGAGGTCGGGCGCGAGGGCGACTGCGTGCGCATCCGCCGCGACCCCGACCGGCCGCTGCGCCCGGTCGACGTGGTGACCGCGCCGCACCCCGGCTTCCCGACGGACATGCAGGCGCAGTTCATGGTGCTGATGTGCCTGGCGCGCGGGACGTCGCGGATCAACGAGACGATCTTCGAGAACCGGTTCATGCACGTGCCGGAGCTGCGCCGCATGGGCGCGGAGATCGACACCGACGGGCACACGGCGCACGTGCACGGCGGCCGCCCGCTCTCGGGCGCGAAGGTGATGGCCACGGATCTCCGCGCGAGCGCGTCGCTCGTCATCGCGGGGCTGCTCGCGACGGAGGGCGAGACCGAGGTCTTGCGCGTCTATCACCTCGATCGCGGCTACGAGTACATGGAGCGCAAGCTCGCGACGCTCGGCGCGGATACGGTGCGGATCAAGGGGCAGCCGGGGTGAACGAGGGGCCGCTCTCGATCGCCGTCCCGAAAGGCCGCATTCTCAAGGCGCTCGCGCCCCTGTTTTCCCGGGCGGGCCTCGACGTGGGCCCGCTCGTCGCCGACGACCGGCGGCTCGTGCGCGACGACGCGGCGGGCCGCCTGCGCTACGTGTTCCTGAAGCCCGACGACGTGCCGACGTACGTGGAATACGGCGCGGTGGACCTCGGCATCGCCGGGCGAGATACGCTGCTCGAAAAAAAGGCGGACCTCTACACGCCGCTCGACCTCGGAATCGGCCGATGCCGCCTGGCGGTGGCGGGGCCGCGGGGCAAGCAGGCGCCGGACGTGCCGCGCGTGGCCACGAAATACCCGCGCGTCGCGGCGGACTTTTTCGCGAAAAAGGGGATTCAGGCCGAGGTGATCCCCGTCTCGGGCTCGGTGGAACTCGCGCCGCTCGTGGGTTTGTCGGACCTGATCGTCGACGTGGTCGAGACGGGAAAGACCCTCGAAGAGAATGACCTCGAAGTGATCGAGACGGTCGCCGAGGTGAGCACGATGCTCATCGCGAACCGGGCGGCGTACAAGCTCCGCGCGGCGGAGATCCGGCCGCTTTGTGAGGCGATCGGCAGGGTCGTGGCGGAGGCTCGGTCTCCCTGATCCGGCGTTGACCTCGCTCTCGAAGCCGGCCTACGATATCGTAGAAAGCGAGGAATCCATCATGAACATGCGCGGAACGATGCGCGTCGCGGCGCTCGGGCTGCTCGCGGGCGGAATGGTGTTCGCCTGCGGAGACGGCGGGAGCACGACCTCCACGGGCACGAACACGGGCGGCTCCGGCGGCACGGGCGGCGGCCCGACCGGCGGCGGCGGGACGGGCGGGGACGCGGGGTCGGGCGGCGACGTGTTCACGGACGCCGGATGCCCGCCGGCGCAGATCTGCGGCGATGCGTGTTGTCCCACGGGCGAGACCTGCGCGCTCGGGACGACGTGCGCCCGCGCGCAGCCGCCTTGCACGACGAACGACGATTGCTTGTTCGATAGCTACTGCAACGAGGGGCAATGCGTCCCTTATGGCATTCCCGGCGCGCAGGAGAACGATCCGAGCTGCACGAGCCCCGTGGAGATCGGTGCCATCGTGCCGTCGGAGCAATGCCGCTGGACCGGGCCGCCCGACGGCGACGCGCATCCGAACAACTTCCAGGTGATGGCCACGCCCGTCGTCGTCGATTTCGACTTCGACAGCGACCCGAATACGCTCTCGCCCTCGATCGTCTTCACCTCGTTCCCCACGGCGGGCAGCTACACGAACCCCGGCGTCCTGCGCGTCATCAGCGGGAAGGATTGCTCGCAACAGTGGAGCTTCGACGCCGCGGGGGACGCGACCATGTCGCCCGCGTCGGTGGCCGTGGGGGACCTCGACGGCGACGGCCGGGCGGAGATCGTCGCGGCGCGCCACGGCGGCGGCGTCCTCGCGTTCCGCTTCGATCCCGCGACGAATACGTTCGCGCAGCTCTGGCGCTCCGGCACGTGCCCGGGAGGCTCCGGCCCGCCCACCACGTTCGACACGACGGGCGGATCCGACAAATGGAGCGGGCCTTCGATTCACGACCTCGACGACGACGGCAAACCCGAGATCCTCTACGGGGCCACGGTATACCGCGCCGATGGCTGCATGGCCTCGAACGGACTCGGCTTCCCGGCCTACAGCAAGGGCGTCGTGCCCGTCGTCGCCGACGTCGACGAGGATGGGAAGATGGAGCTCGTGCTCGGCAATGGGATCCATCAATGGGATTCCGCGGCCGGCGATTGGGTCGCGGAGGCCTATTTCACGCCCGGCAACCTCGCCGCGGGTCAGGTGGCCGTCGCCGAGCTCGGCAGCTTCCCGCTCGACGCGTTCGGCGGGCAGGATCGCGCCGAGATCGTGGTCGTGTCGGGCGGGAACATCCGCGTGCAGACGCTCGCCGGCACGGTGGTCTTCGGGCCCGTCACGATCCCGGGCGGCGGCACGGGCGGTCCCCCCACGATCGCCGATTTCGACGGGGATGGCCGGCGCGAATTCGCGAGCGCGGGCGGGACGCAGTACGTCGTCTTCGATTTCGACTGCCTCGCGGGCGGCGACCCCGCGAAATGCGGAGGGCAATCGCCCGGCACGGGCATCCTCTGGAGCCAGCCTTCGAAGGACGCGAGCTCCAACGTGACCGGGTCGAGCGTCTTCGATTTCGATTACGACGGCAAGGCCGAGGCGGTCTACGCCGACGAATGTTTCCTCCGGGTCTACGACGGGACCACGGGGGCCGTCATTTACAGCGTCGCGCGTTCGTCGGGGACGACCTACGAGAACCCCGTGATCGTGGACGTGGACGGGGATTACCACACGGAGATCGTCACGGCCGTGAACAACTACGCGGGCAACCTCGGCTGCCCCGCCACGGATCCGCTCTTCCCGAATGCGACGTTCGCCCAGAACCACGGCATTCTGGTCCTGCGCGACGAGCAGGAGCGCTGGGCGGCCTCGCGGCCGGTGTGGAATCAGCACGCGTACGCCGTCACGCACGTCGGTGATCACGGCGAGATCCCCAAGACGTCGAGCGTGGCGGTCAACTGGAAGGCGCCGGAGCTCAACAATTTCCGCCAGAACGTGCAAGGCGACCTCGAAGCGCTCGGGCAACCCGATCTCACGGCGGGCGGGGACGTGGGCGCCGTGAAATGCGTGGGGACCCTCGCGACGATCGAGGCCCGGGTATGCAACCGCGGCACGCTCCCGATGGTGAGCGGCACCGAGGTCACGTTTTATGACGGCTCGGCGATGGGGCCCGCGCTCTGCACGGCCGCGATCCCGGTCGCGCTCGGCGTGAAGGAGTGCACGATCGTGAGTTGCCAGGCGGATCTCGGCGGCAAGAAGCTCGACATCTACGTCCGCGTCGACCCGCAGACGCAGACGCTCGAGTGCCACGAGAAGAACAACGACGCCCTTTATACCGGCGTCGAGTGCGGCGCCGTGCCGAACTGACGCCCTCCCCTCGCCTTGCCATGTATCATCCCTCCCTGGAGGTGATGATGCACGCCCCCCGCTTTTCCTCGATAAAACGCCCCCTCGCCGCCCTCGGCATTCTCCTCGCGACGCTCGGCGCCGCAAAGACCGCCTCGGCCACGGGCATGCAGGGCCATATCTACATGGCCCACTGCGCCGCCGAGCAGGTCACGGAGCCGCGGCTCCGCGCCGTCTTCGACGCCCACGAGAACGATCTCTCGAACGGCGCCTTTTTCCCCGACTCCGGCTATACCGCGGAGGACCACGATCAAGGCGAAATTCCGCACTGGGAGCGATACGTTCAAGGATACGTCGAGCTGATCCGGACGAAGTACGGAGACAAACCGCTCGACAACCCGGAAGCCGCGGTGCACGTGGCGTTCTTGATGGGGCTCGCGGCCCATGGGATCACGGATTCGACGTTTGATTCGCTGCTCTACGAGCGCGCGGACCAGGTCGACCCGGGAGACATGGATACCTTCGACATGGCGATGGATATCTTCCTCGTCCACGACCATCCGCGGTACTACCTGCCCGAGGTCGCCGTCGACACGAAGGCGCAAAGCGAGATCTTCGAGCAGAAGATCGCCCATCCCGTGACACCCGAGGCGATCCAGAAGGCCATGTCGACGGCCAGGTCCGGCATCTTCTTGGTGGCGAACTACCTGTACATCGGCGCCGACGAGTACGGGGAGCGGTTCCCCTGGGCCCGGCAAAGCCTGCGGGATCCGCGGACGCCCGGCGGATATCCGTTCGGCGCCCAGGTCACGAAGGGGTATTACCGCGAGATCCTCCGCCGGCTCGACGGCGATCTTTCGGCCGACGCCGTGGTCATCGGCCAATACCCGGACGAGGCCTATCCGCTCGCGACGCTCGATAACACGCGGCCCGACGGAAACCTCGTGTTGTTCTTCGGCGAGGGAATGGACCGGGCCACGATCGACGACGCGGTCGTGACCGTGCGCGACGGCGCGGGCGCGGTGGTTCCCACGAAGGTCAGCGTGTATCGCGGCGATCAATGGGCGAACGTCCTGCGCATCTCGGCGCAAGAGCCCTGGCAGCCGTCGACGAAATACACGGCGACCTTGCACAAGTCGATCAAGACGCTCGCCGGTGTCTCCCCGACCGAGGATCACGTCTTTTCGTTCACGACCTGCACGCCGGAATCCCCGGGCGGTGATTGCCCGGCGCAGGTCGGGCCGCCGCCCGCCTCGCCCTGCCCGAAGCTCGACGCGGCGTATACGATGCGGCCCGAGGATACGCCTCCGGAAGAGGAGGAGCCGCCCCCGCCGACGAATGTCGATCCCGTCACGCAAGACGAGAGCGGATGTACGGCCGCGCCGGCCCGCCGCGAGGCGAGCGCCGGGTCGCTCCTCGCGCTCGCCGGCGCATGCGTGGCGCTCGTCGCGCGGCGGCGCGGCCGTCGTCCCTGATCAGCCGCACATCCCGTTCGGCAAGCACCGCTCGCCGACGGCACATTGCGTGCCGCCGCAGGTGCATTGCCCGTTGCCCCCGCAGGTGCCCGCCGTTCCGGCATTACAATCGGCGTCCGCGTCGCAGCGGCACGAGGGCGCCTGCGGGATCATGCCGCCGCAAACGAAGCCGGTCGGGCAGGCTCGGCCACAAGCGCCGCAGTTCGCGGCGTCCGTGTAGGGGTCGACGCAAGCCGCGGGGCTCTGGCAGCAGAGCATGTTCGCGGCGCACGCAGCGCCGCCGTTGCACGTGCATGCATTGCCCATGCACACCTCGCCGGCCGCGCAGGTCGTCCCGTTGCAGCTACAGAGCCCCGTGGCACCGGCGCAGTTGCCACCCCCGCCGCACTCGTTGTTCGTGTTGCAGCCGCAGAACTTCTGCTGAAGGGGACCGCGGTCGCAATCGAGGCCGCCGCTGCAATCGTTGCCGCAGCCGCCGCAGTTGGCGTCGTCTTGCTGGGCGTTACGCTCGCAGCCGTTGTCGTTGCCCATCGCGGGCCTCGAACAGTTCGCGAACCCGAGATCACACGTCGAATCACAGACGCCGGCCGTGCAGCTCTTCGAGGCGACGTTCGTCCCGGAGCACGCGCGGCCACAGGCGCCGCAGTGATTGATGTTCGTCGCCGTGTTCGTCTCGCAGCCGTCTGTCGGATCGTTGTTGCAATCGGCCGTGCCGGCCGCGCAATCGAGCTCGCACATCCCGCTCGTGCACGACGTGCCCGAGGGACAAACGTTCCCGCAGGTGCCGCAGTTCTGCGGGTCGTTCTGGAGGTTCACCTCGCAGCCCGTCCCGTCCATCATGTCGCAATCGCCGAAGCCGCCCTCGCACGCGCCGAGCGTGCACGTGCCCATGTCGCACGTCTCGGCTGCGTTCGCGAAGTCGCACGTGTCGCCGCAGAAGTTGCAATCGAGCAGCGTGCCGAGCATGGTCTCGCAACCGTCGCTCGTGTTCATGTTGCAATCGGCCGTCCCCGGCTCACAGGGGTTCGGCTCGCACTGGCCGGCGATGCAGGACTCGAAGACGGTGCAGGCCGAACCACACCCACCACAATGCAGCGGATCCGCCTGGGTGTTCGCCTCGCAGCCGGTCTGCGCCATCATGTCGCAATCGGCAAACCCCTGCGTGCACGAGCCGAGCCCGCACTGGCCCGCCTCGCACGTCGCCGTCGCGTTCGCCGCCATGCAGACCGTACCGCACGCGCCGCAGTTGCTCGGGTCGGTGGCCGTCTCCGACTCGCATCCGCTCGTCGCGAGGCCGTCGCAATCGAAGAACCCTGCCTCGCACGTGTCCACGGCGCAGGCGCCGTTGGCACACGCGGCCGTCGCATTCGGGACGTTGCAGGGGCTGCACCCGGTGCCGCAGCCGAAGGCCGGATCGTCGGCGGCGACGCACACGTCATTGCAGCTCACCTGGCCGGTCGGGCACGCGGCCGCGCCGCCATTGCCACCGCTGCCCCCCGTCGGTTCGAACTGATCGAAATCCTGGGTACAGCTCGCGACACCCAGGCCCGCGAGGGCCAGGGCCATGAGGGCAGACAAAACACCAAACCGCATCGACGCCTCCGTCGGGGAAAACCGCGACCGCGGCCACGATTATCCAGATCGACGGAAAGTTCAATTGTTTTGTCGATGTACGCCCGGCAGAAGGGCGCGCGCGCCGGCCGCCAAAGCGGAGGTGTCGTCAGGCTTCGGCCTTCACGGCCGTCGCCTCGGTCCTGCCGAAGATCCGCGTGAGGACGACGTAGAGGCCACCCGAGACGAAGAAGCCCACGAACCAGGCATAGTTGTAGAGCTTCATCCACATCGGGTCGACGGTCATGACCTTGATCGTCCCGAGGAAGCCCGGCAGGTTCGGCAGGATGCCCGCGCAGAGGGCGATGATCGCCGCCAGGTTGAAGCCGCCCCGGTACCAGTAGGAGCCCTCGCGCACGTAGAGCTGCACGAGGTCGAGCTTCGTTTTGCGGACGATGAAATAATCCGCGATGAGGATGCCGCCGATGGCGCCGAGCAGCGCCGAATACCCGACGAGCCACGTGAAGATGTATCCCGAGGGGTCCGAGACGAGGCGCCAGGGCTGGATCAGAATGCCAATCACGCCCGTGATGAAGCCGCCCGTGCGGAACGAGATGCCCTTCGGCCAGAGGTTCGCGAAATCGTTCGCCGGGCTCACCACGTTCGCTGCGATGTTCGTCGCGAGCGTGGCGATGCAGAGCGAGAAGAGCGCGACCACGAGCAGGACCGGGTTCTTGAACTTCGTGATGAGCACGACCGGATCCCAGATCGTCTCGCCATAGATCACGGCCGTCGCCGAGGTGACCGCCACGCCGATGAACGAATAGAGGCCCATCGTGGTGGGCAGCCCGAGCGCCTGCCCTACGACCTGATCCCGCTGCGAATACGCATACCGCGTGAAATCAGGGATGTTGAGCGAGAGCGTCGCCCAGAAGCCGATCATGCCCGTGAGCGCGGGGAAAAAGAACGACCAGAACTGGCCCTCTTTCTTCCCGCCCGCAGCAAACGCCGAGGGCGTGTCGAGCATCGGGCCGAACCCGCCCGCCTTGCCATAGGCCCATGCGAGCAGCGCGAGCCCGAGCGCGATGAGCAAGGGGGCTTTGATGTTCAGGAGGACCCGGATCGAGTCGATCCCCTTGTGGATGACCCACATGTTGATCCCCCAGAAAAACAGGAAGCAGAGGAGCTGGGGGAGGCTGATGCCGAGGATGTTCGCGGGCGCGCTCTCCCACGAGGGGACGAACACGGCGATGATCTTGTAAATCGCCCAGCCCCCGATCCACGCCTGGATCCCGAACCAGCCACACGCGACGAGCGCGCGCAGGATCGCCGGGATGTTCGCGCCGAGAATGCCAAACGACGGGCGGCAATACACCGGGAAGGGAATGCCGTACTTGGTGCCCGCGTGCGCATTCAGGATCATCGGCAAGAGGACGATCGTATTGCCGAGGAAGATCGTGACCACGGCCTGCCACCAGCTCATCCCCTCGGCGATGAGCGAGGAGGCGAGCATGTACGTGGGCACGCAGGCCGACATGGAGATCCAGAGCGCGGCGATGTCCTTCATCGCCCACTTGCGATCCTTGATCCGTGTCGGCTCGAGGTCGTGGTTGATGTAGGGCGAGACGATCTCGCCCTCGATCTCGTGAATGTCACCAGAGACGCGGACGGCGATGCGAGCGTCGGTCGTCATGGAGGGCCCCCGCAGAGGTAGGATCAGCCGCTAACGTTTGGCGCGCTCGACCTCGGTGACGTGAAGGCCACCAGGTACGAAATCGGCGCCGCGCTGGACCCGATCGTTCCAGCTCTCGTTGGGTTTGCCCGAGGGCACTTCCTTCATCGTGATGCAGCCCGAGACGGGGCAAACGAGCTGGCAAAGATTGCAGCCGATGCATTCGTCGTCGTCGACGAACGGCACGCGTGCCCCCGGCGCCCCGCCCCTCGCCGTGACCGCGCGGTCCGGGATGAGCTTCGGGATGTGGGTATGCCCCGCCTTGCGCGCCTGCTCCTCGGTGCGGCCAGGCAGGTGGATGCACTGGTGCGCGCCGTCCATGCAGGCGACGTAGCAGAGCTGGCAGCCGATGCATTTGTCGGTCGAGATGTCCGCGACGACGCGATACCCGAGGTCGAGCTCGCCCCAGTTCTTGTATTGCGGCGCGGCACGGCCCCGGAGGTCCAGGATCGATTTCATGCCCTTCGAATCGAGGAAATCGTTCAGGCCCTCGATCATGTCCTCGACGATGCGGTAGCCGTAATGCATGACCGCCGTGCAGACCTGCACGCTCGTGCAGCCGAGCGCGATGAACTCGGCCGCGTCGCGCCAGTTCGAGATGCCGCCGATGCCCGAAATCGGGAGCTTTGAAACGTACGGATGCCGCGTCAACTCGCCGACCATGTGCAGCGCGACGGGCTTGACCGCCGGGCCACAATAACCGCCGTTCGTCGAGGCGTTCCCGACGCGCGGCAAGGGCACCATCCGGTCGAGATCGATGGCCATGATCGACTTGATGGTATTGATCAAAGAAATCGCGTGCGCCCCGGATTCGAGCACCGCCTCGCCCGGCTCGACGATGTCCGTCACGTTGGGGCTCAGCTTGACGATGACCGGCTTCGTCGCGAATTCGACGGCCCAGCGCGCGATCTCCCGAAGCACCTTCGGCTCCGAGCTCACGGCCGAGCCCATCCCGCGCTCACACATGCCGTGTGGGCAGCCGAAATTGAGCTCGTGGCCGTCCGAGCCCGCCTCCTCGGCGCGCTGAATGATCTCCTTCCACTCCTCCTTCGTCTCGACCATGAGCGAAGTAATGACGGCGTGGTTCGGATAACGGCGCTTGACCTCGCGAATCTCGCGGAAGTTCACTTCGAGCGGGCGGTCCGTGATGAGCTCGATGTTGTTGAGCCCCATCATGCGCGTATTGCCGTAATCGATGCCGCCGAACCGGCTCGACACGTTGACGATCGGATTGCCGAGCGTCTTCCACACAGCGCCGCCCCAGCCGGCGTCGAACGCGCGCATGACCTGGTCGCCCGTGTTCGTGGGCGGCGCCGAGGCGAGCCAGAACGGGTTCGGGCTCTTGATACCCGCGAAATCAATCGATAGATCTGCCATGTCTCAGGCTCCCACGCCCATCAGGTACGCGTGCATGCTCGTGACCGCGATCTTCGCCTCGGCGACCGCGTTCACGACCTCCTTGCCGCCATTGACGCAATCGCCGGCGCTCCAGACCTTGGGGTTGCCGGTGCGATACGTCTTCGGATCGACGATGACCCGGCCGCGCATGTCGAGCTCGACGCCCGGAAACGAGCGCGCGACCTCGGTCATGCGACTCTGGCCGACCGCGACGACCACGAGGTCCGCCCGGAGGTCCTCCTCGGTGCCGGCGACGGGCTTTTTGTCCTCGGTCCGGATCACGCGCATACCCGTGATTTTGCCGACGTTGTCCCGTAAAACCGCGACCGGCGAGCGCTCGCAAAGGACCTTCATGCCGTCGACGCGGCCGCTCGCGAGCTCGTGCTCGTAGGCCGAGAGGTCCTCCTCGCCGCCGCGGTAGAGCATGGTCGCGTCGATGCCGAGCAAGGCGAGCTCGTGCGCGACGTCGACCGCCGTATTGCCGCCGCCGACGACGATCGCCCGGTCGACGCCCTTGAAGCGCAGCGTCGGGTCGGCCTTGAGCCGCTCGATGAGGTGCGTCGCGCCCACCACGCCGCCGCCGTCCTCGCCAGGGATCTTGAGGCGCGAATCCGGGCCGAGGCCGAGGCCGAGGAAGACCGCGTCGTATTGCTGGAGCAGCGACGAGGCCGAGACCTCCTCGGACGAGCCCGAGACAGGGACGATCTCCACGCCCTGGTACAGCTCGACATTGCCGAGCGAGAGCACCCAGGTGATCTCCTGGAGCGCCTCCTCGACCTTCATCTTGTACGGGGCGATGCCCAGCGTATTGAGGCCGCCCGGCAGGAGCTTCTTTTCGTAAATGGCCGCCTCGTGCCCTTCGAGCGCGAGCCAGCCGGCCGCCGCGACGGACGCCGGGCCCGCGCCGACGAGCGCGATGCGCTTGCCCGTCGGCGCCTTGGGCTTGAAGATCTGCGGATCCTCGGCGAGCGCCTTCTCGACGGCATACCGCTGGAGCCGGCCGATCTTGATCGGATCACGGTGCCAGTCGTTGTAGACGCAAGCGCCGGCGCAGAGGACCTCCACCGGACAAACCTGGCCGCACGATTTGCCGAGCAGGTTCTGCGAGAGAATGGTGCGCGCCGCGCCCTTGACGTTGCCCGTGCCGATCTTCCGGATGAACGTGGGAATGTCGATCGCGGTCGGGCACGCCTTGATGCAGGGCGCGTCCACGCAATACAGGCACCGGTTCGCCTCGGCGATGGCCTCGGCGTCTTCGTACGGCGGCTTCTTGTCCTCGTACAGGACCTCGAGCCGATCCCCTTCGACGTCCGGGATGTGCGGCGAATGATGGGTCATCGGACCTCCCTTGCGGCAGCCGGCGCCTCGAGCTTGCGCGGGAGATAACGCCCCGCGCCGCGCACGACGTCGAGCTTGCCGTCCTTGTATTGGACGCGGCCGTGGACGATGGTGTGGCTCACCTTGCCCTTGACCTCGAATCCCTCGAAGATGTTGCGATCGCAGCGGTGGTGGTGCGTCTTCGCCGAAATGACGCTCGACCCCTTCGGGTCGAAGATCACGAGGTCGGCGTCGGCGCCCGGCACGATCGCGCCCTTGCGCGGATAGAGTCCAAAGATCTTCGCGGGCTGCGTGGAGAAGAGATCGACGAAGCGGTTCACGTCGATGTGGCCGCCGAGGACGCCGTAGGTCCAGAGCAGGCCGAGGCGATTCTCGATGCCCGCCGCGCCGTTCGGGATCTTCGTGAAATTGTCCCGACCCATGTCCTTCTGGCCGACCTGATTAAAGGGGCAATGGTCCGTCGCGACCACCTGGATGAGCCCCGAGGCGATGCCCGCCCAGAGCGCCTCCTGATGTCCCTTCGGCCGGATCGGCGGGCTCATGACGTACGCCGCGCCCTCGAAATCGGGTTTGTCGTAGACCGAGTCGTCGAGGATCAGGTATTGCGGGCACGTCTCGGCGAAGACGAGCTGGCCGCGCCGGCGCGCGTCGGTGACGGCGTCGAGCGCCTCGCGACACGTGAGGTGGACGATGTAAATGGGCTCGCCGATCATACGCGCCATCATGATCGCGCGGTTCGTCGCCTCGCCCTCGACGGGCGCGGGGCGCGAGAGGGCGTGATATTTCGGGTCGAGTTTGCCCTCGGCGACGAGCTTCTTCTGCAAGGCGACGACGACGTCGCCGTGCTCGGCGTGCACCGTGACGAGCGCGCCGAGGTCCTTCGCCGTCTGCATGACCTGGATGAGCTCGACGTCGTCGACGCCGATCGCGCCGCGATAGGCCATGAACGTCTTGAAGGAGGGGATGCCCTCCTCGCGGACGCATTGCTCCATCTCGGACTTCGTGCGGTCGCCCCACCAGGTGACCGCCATGTGGAAGGCATAATCGGCGACGGCCTTCTTCGCCTTCTCCTTCCACATGGCGAGGCCGTCGAGCAAATGCTGGCCGCGCGCAGGGATGACGAAATCGATGATCGACGTGGTCCCGCCGGCGACGCCCGCCGCGGTGCCCGTCTCGAAATCGTCGGAGCTCTCCGTGCCCATGAACGGCAGCTCCATGTGCACGTGCGCGTCGATGCCGCCCGGGAAGACGAGCTGGCCCGAGGCGTCGATGACGACGTCGTCCGCGCCCTGCTTCACGAGCCCGGACCCGACCGCCACGATCTTGTCGCCATCGCAATATACGTCACCGACGAACTTGTCGGCGGCGGTGACGATCTCGCCATTCTTGATCAGGATGCCCATCTCGTCCTCCCGAACGCCCCTCGATCAGGGCAAGAGCTTGACCATGTCCTCGTACGTCTCGGGCCTGCGGTCGCGATAGAACTGCCAGGTGCGCCGCACTTCCTCGATCAGGTCGAGGTCCATCTCCGCGACGACGAGCTCGTCACGGTCCTCGCTTCCGACGGCGAGGAAATTACCCCGCGGATCGCAGAAATAGCTGGTCCCGTAGAACTTGCCGATGTTCCACGGCGCCTCGGTGCCGACGCGGTTACTCGCCGCGATGTAATACCCGTTCGCCACGGCGTGCGCAGGCTGCTCGAGCTTCCAGAGGTATTGGGACAAACCGGCCACGGTCGCCGAAGGGTTGAAGACGATCTCGGCGCCGTTCAGGCCGAGCAGGCGCGCGCCCTCGGGGAAATGGCGGTCGTAGCAGATGTAGACGCCGATCTTCGCATACCGCGTCTGGAACGTAGGATACCCGAGGTTGCCCGGCTTGAAGAAATACTTCTCCCAGAAGCCGTTCGTCTGCGGGATGTGGTTCTTGCGGTATTTGCCGAGGTAGGACCCGTCCGCGTCGATGACGGCCGCCGTGTTGTAATACACGCCGGCCTGCTCCCGCTCGTAGACGGGAATGATCATCGCCATCTGGTACTTCTTCGCGTACTCGGCGAGCCGCTGGACCGTGGGGCCGTTCGGCACCGCCTCGGCCGTGTCGCACCATTTCGCGTCCTGCGAGGGGCAGAAATACGGGGTGTTGAAGACCTCCTGCAAGCAGAGGATCTGCACGCCCTTCTTGCCCGCCTCCTCGATGTACGGGAGGTGCTTCTCGTACATCGCGTCGCGGATCGCGAGCACCGAGGCGTTCGGATCATTGAGCGGATTGCTACACTGAATGAGCCCGCCGATGACTTTCCTGGCCATTAGAACCACCTCTCGATGACGATCTTGCGCTCGGTGTAAAAGTCGACGCCGGCCGCGCCGTGCGCCTTCGTGTCACCATAGAGGCTCGCCTTCTGGCCGCCGAACGGGAAGAAGGACATGGGCGCCGCGACGCCGATGTTCACGCCGACCATGCCCGCCTCGACACGCGCGCCGAACTCGCGCGCAGCCTTGCCGTTCGTCGTGTAGATGCTCGACGCGTTGCCGTATTCGCTCGCATTCGCAAGCCGAATCGCCTCGTCGAGGTCCTTCGCCCGCATGAAACACGCGACCGGCCCGAAGATCTCCTCGCGCCCGATCACCATGTCGGGGCGCACGTCCTCGAAGATCGTCGGCCCGATCCAGTTGCCGTCCGGCAAGCCATCGACCGTCGCGTTGCGGCCGTCGAGCACGAGCCGCGCGCCCTCCTGGATGCCCTTCTCGATGTACGAGAGCACGCGGTCCTTGTGCGCCCCCGAGACGACAGGGCCGAGCGTGGTGCCGGGCGCCTTGCCGTCGCCGAGCACGAGCTTCTTCGCGTACGCGACGAAGAGGTCGCGCACGCGCTCGTACGCGTCGCCGACGGGGACGATCACGCTGCCCGCGAGGCAACGCTGGCCCGCGCAGCCGTAGCAGGACTCGACCGCGTTCTGCACGGCGCGCTCCATGTCCGCGTCGGGCATGATCACGATGAAGTTCTTCGCGCCACCGAGCGCCTGGACACGCTTGCCGGTCTCGCCGCACTTCCGGTAGACGATCTTCGCGACGTTCGAGGAGCCGACGAAGGAGACGCCCTTCACGTCCGCGTGCTCGCAGATCGCTTCGACGACCTCACGGCCGCCGTTCACCAGGTTCACGACGCCGTTCGGCAGGCCGATCTGCTGGATGAGCTCGAAGATGCGGCGCTGCGAGAGCGGCACCTGCTCGCTCGGCTTGAGCACGAAGGTGTTGCCCGTGGCGATCGCGTACGGGAGGAACCAGAGGGGCACCATCGGCGGAAAGTTGAACGGCGTGATCGCCGCGAAGACGCCGAGCGGCTGGCGCAGGACCTTCGTGTCGATGCCCGAGGCGACGTCCTCGAGGTTCTGCCCCATGAGCAGCGACGGGATGCCACACGCGTGCTCGACGTTCTCGATGCCGCGGCCGAAATCGTTGTACGACTCGGAGAACGTCTTGCCGTGCTCGCTCGTGCAGATGCCCGCGATCTCCTCGCGATGCTGGTCGAAGAGGCTCTTCAGCTTGAAGAGGTACCGCGCGCGCTGCACCGGCGGGACGGCGCGCCACGCGGGAAACGCAGCCTTGGCCGCCTGCACCGCGGCGTCGACGTCGGCCGAGGTCGAAAGAGGGACCTTGGCGAGCAGCTCCCCGGTCGCGGGGTTCTTCACGTCGAGCAACGTGGTGCCCGTCGAAGCAACCCAGGCGCCGTTGATGAAGTTCTCGAGCACGCGCATAAAACGACGATCCTCCTCCTGACTGACGTGGGCCTTCGCCCATCCCCCCGCGCACGCCGCCCGAGCCCCGACGGGGGCCGAGCGAGACACGCCGAGCACAATCAACCGTGATTTTCTCCCCGCGACAAGGCCCAAGGGCGAACCCTCGCACGGCAACGGCGCATGCCGCCCCGCGTCGTCGCAGGCACGGTTCGGGCGCGTCTGGCGCAGCGCGGGCGCTTGCGAGCGCGCCCAGGATGCTCTTACGCTGAGGCGTACATGCCGGGAGCCGAAGTTTCCGCGTTCCGACAGGCGATGTCGCAAAGGCGCCCGGAGATCTTCGCGCGTATCGTGGAGACGAGCGCAAATGGCGGGGCCTGCGAGCTCGGCGAGGTGCCGCCCGAGCTCCACGCCGAGCTCGGCGCGAGCTTCGAGACGTGGCTCGACACCGCGGAAAACCCGGCCACGAGCGAGCTCGAAGCCTGGGTCCACCGCCTCGGCGACGTGGCCAGGGAGCGCGGCTGGGACATGCGCAAGGTGCTCGCATGGCTCGAACGCACAGGCCAAGGCCTGCTCGAAGCCGCGCTCGAAGCCGTGGACGAGGGCGTGCCCGGCGCAGACACGGGCGCGCGGCGCATCATCGGCGCGATGAACGCAGCGGCGGCCACGTTCAATCGGGCGTTCCGGGCGAAAGCGGAAGAAGCGGCGAAGCACGCGACGGTGCTGCGCGCAGTGGCGCAAAACGCGCCGGACGGGATCGGGATCGCCCTCCCCGACGGGACGGTGATCTACGCGAACCCGGCGTTCTGCGCGATGATGGGCTCGGAAGAAGCAGGGCGCGGGCACTTCAAGAACTTCGTGCACCCGGACGAACAAGCAAAGCTCGCGCACATGGCCGAGGTCTCGCAGCGCATGGGGTACTGGGAGGGGAGCCTGCGGTACCTGCGCGCGGACGGGGTGTCGTTCAACGCGCGGCTCAAGGCGTTCCGTGTGAAGTCGGCGTCGGGCGAGACGATCGCGCGGTGCGTGCTCGTGCGCGACGCGACGCCGGAGGAGCGGGTCGAGGAGGAGCGGCGCGCGCTCGAAGAAGAGATGCAAAGGGTGCAGGCCGCGGCGCTGCAGGAGCTCGCGGCGCCGCTCTTGCCGCTCGCCGAAGGGGTGCTCGCGATGCCGCTCGTCGGCGCGCTCGACGCCACGCGGACGCCGCGGATCATCGAGGTGATGCTGGAAGGGATCACGCGGACGGGCGCGGGGCACGTGATCGTGGACATCACGGGCGTGCCGGTGGTGGACGCGGAGGTGGCCGAATCGATCGTGCGCGCGGCGCGGGCCGCGGAGCTCGTCGGCGCGGAGGTGGTGCTGACGGGCGTGCGGGGCGCGGTGGCGAAGACGCTGCTCGATCTCGACGTGGACCTCGGCGGCATGGAGACGTGGAGCACGCTGCGCGCGGGCGTGGCGCACGCGATCGGGCACGAGCGGCTGAAGCGGCAGATGCGCCGAGGGGCGGCGCCGAGGCGATGAGCGAGCCCGTGGGGACGAAGGGCGTGGTGTTCGCGGAGGTGTTCGCCGCGCGCCGGGACAAACTCGTCGATCGGCTGACCGAGGAGGCGCTCGTGGTGCTCGGCGGGACGCTCGGGGCGTCGATGGAGGCCTTCCGCGCCGACCGCGCCATGGAGGTCGACGCGGCCATCGCGGCGCTCCGCGACGGCACCATGCCGTTCGCGGTCGAGAGCTGGAGGCGCTGGATCGACAGCTCGGTGCAGCGCGGCTGGTCGGCGGCGACGCTCCAGGGCGTGCTCGGCGCGATGCGGCAGGTGTTCGTCGACGTGGGGCTCGAGCTCCGCGCGGCGGGCGTGCCGGACGCGACGTCGCGGATCCGCACGTTCATCCGCACGTCGAGCGAGGCGCTTTGCCTCATCGACGAGGAGCTCCGCACGCGGGCGGAGCTCCTGCACCACAAGGCGCAGATCTTCGAGGCGCTGATCCACAACGCGCCGGACGGGGTGGGGGTGGCGGCGCCGGACGGGACGCTGCGCTACGTGAACCCGGCGTTCGAACGGCTGCTCGGGCGCGACGATCTCGTGGGCCGCTCGGTCCACGACACCCTCGCGCCGCAGGCGGAGGCTGTGCATCGCGAGCAAGTGCTGACTTCGGTGCTCCAGCAAGGCTCGTGGAGCGGGGTGCTCCCGTACCAGCGCGGCGACGGCACGACGTTCGACGCGCACGTGACGGCGTTCCTCGTGCGCGACGAGCAAGGTCGGGGCATCGCGCGGTGCGCGATCGTCCGTGATCTGACGACGTCGCGGCGTGCGGAGGAGGAGCGGCGCAGGCTCGCGGCCGAGGTGATCGCGGCGCAACGAGCGGCGCTCGAAGAGCTCGGGACGCCGCTCGTGCCGATCGCGGAGGGCGTGCTCGTGATGCCGCTCGTCGGGGCGATCGAGCCTGCGCGGGCCGAGCGAATGCTCGGCGTGCTCCTCGAAGGGATCGGCCAGCAGAACGCGAAGGTCGTGATCCTCGACTTGACGGGCGTGAAAGAGGCGACCGCGGAGGCGGCCGATGCGCTGCTCCGCGCGGCGCAGGCGGCGCGGCTGCTCGGCGCCGAGGTGGTCACGACGGGGACGGGGCCGGAGCTCGCGCGGACATTCGTGGAAATTGGGGCGGAACTTGGAACGATCGTGACCAAGGGGACCTTGCGCGACGGCGTGGCCTACGCGCTCCGCGTGGCGCGCGGGCAGGCCCCGCGTCGCTGATGGTTCTACGTCCAACGAACGCCGCTGACGACGAACCATTACGAATACGATGGAAGCACGAATGCGGCGCCATTGAGGGATTCGTGAAACGAGGATAGGGTGATACTATCCTTGGCTATGAAAAACATTACATTGTCCCTGCTCCTCGTGATGGGCTCGCTCACGGTGATCGGCTGCGGCGGCCCCATGGAAGCAGAGGACGAATACGCGGACGATTCGGCCGATGAAATCGGCGGGGCGCTGGGCGAGGCCCTGGAGACCACCGCTGCCAACGACGAGAACGCAAAGGCGCTCCCCCAGGAGGCGGACACGGCGGATCTCGTGGCGTGGTGCGACGACATCCTGACCTGGGATCAGGCCTGGGTGGATTACGAGGCGCAGGTGCTGACGCTGGTGAACCAGAAACGCGCCGCCGGCGCGAGCTGTGGAGGCGTGGCCTATCCGCCGGCGCCCCCGCTCGTGGCCGAGGAGCGGCTGCGGTGTGCGGCGCGCAAGCATTCGAAGGACATGGGCGTGAAGAATTTCTTCAGCCACACCGGATCGAATGGATCAACGCCGTGGGCGCGCATCAAGAGCGCCGGCTACACGTACAAGTCGGCGGCCGAGAACATCGCGGCCGGGTATGCCACCCCGACCGCCGTGGTGAATGGGTGGATGACGAGCACGGGGCACTGCAAGAACATCATGAATGCCTCGCTCAAGCAGATCGGCGTGGGGTATTACCAGGGGACGACGGGGTACAAGAAATACTGGACGCAGGATTTCGGGACTCCCTGAAAGTCATAACGTTCTGATGACAACGTGAGGCGAACACGCACGCGCGTCGCAGGCCGCCTCCATCGCTTGATTCCCTCCAGGAGCGATCCGCAGAAGGGGGCGATGGAGACGCGAGGTGCTTGCCCAGAACGCACACCGCCTCCATCGCCCGCTTCTACGGATCGTTCCTCGAACGAAGCTGGTTGGTTCGTCGCGCCAAAAAGGTTCCGCGGCGCGGTCGATTTTCGGGAGGTGCCTACCCTGTGAGGAGCCAACCGAACATCGACCGCGCGCGGATCGGGTCGGTCGGGTACGCGCGGAGATAACGCTCCAAGGCGCTGCGCGCGGCTTGCACGTTGCCCTGCATGACCGCGCGCTCGACCGCCTCCACCATGGCCCGCGGCCGGCTCACGCTCGTCGGCTCGTCGCATACACGAACCGGCGCGGGCGGCACCCTTGACGGCGGTCCTTCACATGGGCTCTCCGCGACGACGCTGACGAACAGCCGCGGCGACGAGGACACAGCGACCATGGGCGGCTCGGCGTGCACGAGGACCCACGTCGCCGCGGAGGCGCCCGCCGCGGCGAGGAGCACCGCCGTCACGCTCGCCCATAGGCCCCCCTCCTTTTGCATCTCCGACGCCACGAGCAGCGCGGGGAAGACCGCGTGGAGCTCATCGCGGTAGTCCTTCAACCGCGCATAGGCCTGCTCGCGAGCCCGGGAGCGCCGCGACTTCACGGTCCCCTTGGGAATGTCGAACGCCACCGCGGCCTCTTCCTCCGACAGCCCGTTCATGTCGCACGCGAGAAGGACGTCGAGCAGCTCGGGGCGCATGCCTTCGAGCCGGGCGAGGACGAACGCGTGCACGCTGCGCGAAGCGACAATGTCTTCGGGCGTGGGAGAGGGGGATGGCGCGGAAAAGCTCTCGCCATGGGATTCGTCGAAGATCTCGCCGTGACGTCGCAGCTCTCGTTTGTGGTTTTTCGAGAGCCGGACGGCAAAGCCGTACACCCAGCTCTTCACCGTGGCGCGCGTGGGATCGTGGGCGTCGGCGCTGGCCGTGGCGGCCGCGATGACCTTCTGCGCGAGGTCTTCAGCGTCCGCGGGCTGGTGGCCGAAGGCGCGCATCCAGAGAACGACGAAGGGCCGCAGCGCGAGGATCGCGTCCCTTGGGCTCGGAACGTGGCTCATGCGCATGCTTGGCGTGTCGCCGGGAAAAGGTTCCCGGGATCGTCAAGGCACGCAGCAGAACGTGATGGGTTCGGAGGGTTCGGCGACGCCTTCCAGCTCGCCGCCGCTCGGAGCGCACGTGCCGGAGGTGTACAGCAGGTCCGTGACGCGCTTGCTGCCGAGGGGCTGGCCCGCGGGGCTCATGTCGATGCACGCGCCCTTGTCCGAGGAGACCGACGTGCCGAGGAGAAACGCGCCGCACGCGTCGTCCTTGTACGCCGTCACCGCGGCTGTGCACGCGCTGCCCTCCACGGCGCCGCACGAGCACACGGAACACGTCCGTGTGTTCGTGAAGGTCCGGTAGTACACGTGCCGCTCCGTGTACCCTTCGATCGGGCAGGTGGCGTCGCCTTCGAGGAAGACGCACGATTGGTAGCCCGCGTTGGCGAGGGGGACGCACATCTCGTCATCCGCGCACGCGGCGAGCCCGGAGTCTTCGAGCCCTTCGCATGCGACGGCCGCCTCTCCCCAATGCGGCTCGGGGAGCGGCAACGTCGAGGGCGCCGAGGGCGCGCAGCCGCCATCCGTCTTGCCCAGCTTCCCGACGGTGAGCGACTGGACGCATGGCACGCCGCCGCAGTCGAGGCTCGCCGGGACGGCGTTCTCCGCGGTGCACGCGCCGTCCCATACGTCGGGCGAGGTGAAGGGAGTCTCGGCAGCGCCGGATACGAGATCACAGACCGCTGCATGCGCCACGAAGGTGCTCGGTGGTGTGCAGCTCCCGGTGGAGGAGCTGCACGTGCACGCATCACACGACGCGGCCGGGACGATGAGTTTACGGTAGCGGGTGAACTGATGGAGAAGATTGCCAGGGCACGTGGGCGCCATGTCTGCCGGGCCGAACCAGACCAGGTGGGGGAAGCTCCACGCATAGTTGGTCGGCCGGAGAGGCACGCACGTGCCATCACATTTTGGGGAGGCGTCCTCCTCGGTGGCGTCAGGGCCGGCGTCTTCGCCTGGGCCGGCATCGCAGAACTCACAGAAACGGCCGTCGATGCAACAGCAGTTATCGAAGCCTGTCGCCGGCGTCCAGCAGTCGGGCGCCTGGCCTACAATCTCGCCGTTCCCACATGCAGGGACTGCTATCGCGACCATCACCGGTAGAAAACAACAACTTAAAACCAGATAAATTCTCGAATTCACACAACCCTCACTTGAACTCGAACCGTGGCGAAATCCCCAAAGTCCATAGGGCTCCGGTTCGCCAGAGGATCACCTCACCCGAGGTAGACCTCATCAGCACTTTCGTCTCCTGAAGCGGCGCCAAAACCTCCCCGAACAGGGCGACGGACATCCGCTCGCCGTGGTACATGAAAAACGTTGCGCGCGCGCCTGCCCATATCAGCGTGTCCGACCAATCGACTGGCGAAATTTCCGTAGCATACATCACATTGAGACTGCCCCCGCCCCCCATGCCGCATAGACCAAACCGCTCATGGGGCGTCACGCAGCCGATCCCGAGCCCAGCCCATGTCGTCGCCTGGACGGGTACCACGCCAACCTCCTGTTCCCATGTACCCATCCCACGGAACTCCACGCCGACAGACCATAAACGCCAGCGCGCGTCAAGGGACAAACCTCCACCCACCCCTATCCCGGGCAAACCCGCGGGGACAAACAGGGCGTTCGCGCCAACCGCCCAGGTCGGACCGGCCAAACCCTGTTCGATCGGCGCAGGCGGCGGAGTCGGCGTCGTCTCCACACGGTAAAACGGATCCAGGGTTCGTCGGCGGAGGGGGGCATCATCATCGTACGCCACGAAGGGACGCAAGGGTGGAGACGGCGCCGCCGTACCGACCTCGATCTCCGGCGCACGCAGGAGCCACGAAGGCGCTTCCTGCTTCTTCAGCTCCCACTTCCCGAGGTTCAGCGAGATCGCATAGGCCGTGTCCTGCATCAGCTCGCGACAGTCGATCGGCCCAGGGATCATGGCCTCCCAGCGCTCCACCCCTGCGTCGTCCAAGGCGGAGACATGCGCCTCCATCTTCCGCCCGCCACCTTTCAGGATGATCCGAACGAGCGCGCGGGCGTCGTCGCGCACGACGCGGTAGCCGAAGTCCCCTTCGAGAAACAACGCCAGCGTGTCGTGATCCATGCACCCGCGCGCCGGCTGGTAATCGAGACGGAAAGCCACCTCCTCAGCAGCACTCACGCGCGCGGGAGCGATGACGAGCAGGAGGCCGAGGAACACGGGAAAGCGACGCATGCCCGAGCTTTACCGCATCCGGGTTGGTCCGGGGAAGCATGCTGATTGGTTTTGGGTCAGGAGCGCAGAACTCCACGCAGGCCTCTGAAGACGACCTTACCCGAGACAAACTCGGATGTCAAGCCCTGGACAAACGTTTTTTGTTCCAGGACGAACGGGAGGTGGGCACTTGCCGTCGAAGCGGAGGAGCCGGGTCTCGGCCCACGAGGGTGTCACGGTAGGGAAACGCCCACCCCGACGCTCGCGACGCCAACTTCGTGAAGACGCTTTAACGAATTTTCGAGGCCCCGAGCGCGGCCACGATGAGGGCGCTCGCCACATCGGCCCGCTCCGCACTCACGAGGACATCGGCCGACACGCGCAGGCGCGGCACCTTCACCTCACCGCGTGTCACCATTGCCTTGTCGGGGCCGGGCACGAGCTCCACGAGCACGACGCCCGAGGCGCCGATCACCGCGAGCCACGTCTCGCCGTCAGGACGCGTGATGGGCACGCAAACGGCGCCCTTCCCGGCGAGCGAATGGGCGAGCCTGGCCTCGGGCTCCGGGAGCTCCGGCACAGGCCCGTCGAGGCGCAGGCCGAAATGAACGGCCGACGCAGGGTCGTCCGCCGTCGCAGCCGCATCCCGCACCGCCGACGTGAGGCTCTCCGCGAGCGGCGGCTCCCGCTCGATCCGCGCGAAATCGGCCGGGTCGAGGCGCAGGAGGAAACGGCGCATCGAGCGGGCCGCGGCCTGCACGTACGATTGCTCCATCGAGGCCCGCCGCAGGATGCCCTCCGCCTCGCGGTTTTTCCGGGCCTTGCAAAGCTCGGCCGCGCCGCCGAGCACGGCCGCAGGCGGAGGCGGCGGCTCGGCGCGCGCAGCCGGCGCGTCGCGGTAGGCGTGGCGATGAAACCCCGCGCCCGTGGGCGGGAGCGCGAGCACGAGCGAGAGGCCCCCAAGCTCGGTCTCGGGCGTCCGCGCAGCCGCGGCAAACGCGTCGCGCAGGGTCGAGAGCCGGTTCGGGTGCGCCGTCAAGAGGACGTGATCCTCCGCGGAGACCGTGAGCACCACGCGATACGCGCGCACCTCGCGCGCGCCCATCGACCAGCGATCGGCCTCGCCCACGAGCTCGACCGCGCTGCGCTCGACGAGCGCCGCGAGCTCGGCCTGGCCCCCCACGTCGAGCAGGCTCCTCGCGCCCGCAGCGAGCGCACTGCCTTCGGAGAGCATCGCGGCTAGATCTTCCGGCCCGTCATGAACTTGCGGGCCTGGAGCTCGGCCTCGGCCTCCGCGATGGCCTCGGCCTCGTGCTGCGCGGCCGTGCGGAGCGCGCCTGCGCCGGGGTTGTCGACGCGCACGCGCTGGTCGGTCGTGGCCGCCTCGGCCATCACGGCCGCCGTGTGCCGGACGTCGTCGTAGGGCTTGGCGAGGTCGAAGATGACCTTCGTGTTGCCCTGGCTCAGGTTCGCGAGGGCCTCGAAGCGCCGCAGCTCCATCGCGCCCGGCGACTTCGAGAGGATCGAGGCGGCCTCGGCGAAGTTCTTCGCGCTCTCCACGTCGGCCTCGCTCTTGATGACCACGTACTTGCGGTCGCGCTCGGCGATCGCGACCTTCGCCAGAACCTCCTGCATCTGCGGCGGGAGCTGCACGTCCTGGAGGCCGATCAGCTCCACGTGCAAGCCCCACTGCGAGACCGTGCTCTCGACCTGCGTGCGCACCTTGGCCGCAACCTCCTCGCGATGCGCGAGAAGCTCGTCGAGGCGCGTCTCGCCGACGACGTCGCGGAGCACGACCTTCGCCCGATCCTTCACCGCGGCCTCATAGTTTTCCACGGCCAGCGTGGCCTTCTCGGGGTCGACGACGCGGTAATAGAGGACCGTGTCGACCATGGTCGTCACGTTGTCGCGCGTGATCACCATTTGCCGCAAAAGGTCGCGGTTTTTCGTGCGCGTGTCGATCTTGCGGAGCGACTGGAAGCCGGGGAGGAAGAGCGTCACGCCGGGCTGCACCCGTCCGGAGAGCTTGCCGAGCGTGAAGCGCAGCGCGACCTCCCACTGGTTGATCTGCCGGAGGCCCGCGAGGAGATACGCGACGAGGAGAAACCCGAACACGAAGAGGAGCGGTTCCATGGTTTCGCCAATGTAACCGGCGAATCCGCGGCCACCACGGTCTATCGGTCGAATCGCACCCGATCCTCGAACGGCACGTCGGCCCCGACCTCGACGACCTCGCCGAGCCGGAAGGCCTGCTCGCCCGCCCCGCGCAGCGCATCGAGCGCAGCCGCCTCGGCCTCGGGCGCGACCACCACGACGAGGCCCACGCCGAGGTTGAACGTGCGGCGCATCTCGGCCTCCTCGACCGGCCCTTGCTCGGCGATCACCCGGAAGATCGCCGGCCGCTCGTACACGGACAGGTCGAGCCGCGCGCCGAGGCCCTCCGGCAGGACACGCGGGAGGTTGCCCGGCAAGCCCCCGCCCGTGATGTGCGAGAGCCCGCGCACGGCCGCAGGCACCGCCGCGAGCAGCTCACGCACCGCGCGCGCGTAAATGCGCGTGGGCACGAGGAGCGCCTCGGCCGCGGTGCGCCCGAGCCCGGGGACCTCGTCGTGGATGCCGAGCCCCATTCGCTCGAACAGCACCTTGCGCGCCAGCGAATACCCGTTCGAGTGGAGCCCACTCGACGCGACGCCGAGCACGACATCACCGGCGCGCGCCTTCGTGCCGTCGAGCATCTTCGCCCGCTCGACGACGCCCACCGCGAAGCCCGCGAGGTCGTACTCGCCCGCCGCGTACATGCCCGGGAGCTCGGCCGTTTCGCCGCCGAGCAGCGCGCAGCCGGCGAGCTTGCAGCCCTCGGCGATGCCCCGCACGACGGCCTCGCCCACGTCGAGCTCGAGCGTCCCCGTCGCGAAATAGTCCAGGAAAAACAGGGGGCGCGCGCCGACGGTGATGACGTCGTTCACGCACATCGCGACGAGGTCCTGGCCCACGGTGTCGTGCACGTTCGCGGCGAACGCGACCTTGAGCTTCGTGCCGACGCCGTCCGTTCCGCTCACGAGGATCGGGTCGACGAGCCCGCTCGGCAGGGCGCAGAGGCCCGCGAAGCCGCCGACGTCGGCGACGACCTCGGGGATGCGCGTCGGGCGCGCGAGCTTTTTGATGCGCTCGACGAGGGCGTCTCCCCGGTCGATGTCCACGCCGGCCTGGCTGTAGGTGATGGGCATGGCGCCGGAATGTCACAGCTTGGGGCGAGGTGCTAGGGTTCGTCGCCGCCATGACCGATGCTTCCTCCCGCCCGCCCGTCCTCGTCGCCGCCGCCGTCCTCGTCGAGGAGGGGCGCGTCCTGCTCACCCAGCGCAAACGCGGCACGCACCTCGCAGGCGCCTGGGAGTTCCCCGGCGGCAAGGTCGAGCCCGGCGAGGACCCGCGCGCGGCCCTTGTGCGCGAGCTACACGAGGAGATCGGCATGGAGGTCTCGGTCGGGGATCCCGTCGAGGTGACGTTTCACCGATACCCGGAAAAATCCGTGCTGCTCCTGTTCTTTGTAGTGACGCGCGCGCCGGGATCCCCCGATCCGCAGGCGCTCGACGTCGCCGACGTGAAGTGGGCCGGGCCGGGCGACCTTCACGACGAGCTCTTCCCGCCGGCCGACGTCGCGATCCTGTCGAAGGTGCGGGCCTTGCTCGCGCCCCATCGGTAAACGGAGCACACGACCGGCCCGAACAGCGGTATCCTGCCCCCGCGATGAAAGAAACCGGGCAAGGAGCGCCGCGCGAGGCATCCGTGGTGGTCGTCGGCGCGGGGCTCAGCGGCCTCGTGGCGGCGCGAAAGCTCGCAGCCGCGGGCGTCTCGGTCGTGGTGCTGGAGGCGCGGGACCGGGTCGGCGGCCGGACGCTGAGCCATACGACGGCGCAGGGCAACCGCGTGGATCTCGGCGCGCAATGGATCGGCCCCACGCAGGACCGAATGACGAAGCTCGTCGCCGAGCTCGGCCTGTCGACGTTCAAGCAATGGGGCGACGGCAAGAAGGTGCTCTCGCTCGGCGGGACGCTGACGACCTACAAGACCTCGATCCCGAGCCTGTCCTTGATCGGCGCCGTCGACCTCGGGATCACGATCCAGCGCATCGAGACGCTCGTGAAGGAGGTGCCGATCGACGATCCGCTCTCCGCGCCGAAGGCGCTCGAATGGGACGGGACCACGGTCGAGGCGTGGAAACGCAAAAACGTGAAGACCCGCGGCGCCAAAGCGATGCTCGACACGGCCGTGCGGGCGGTCTTCGCGGCGGAGCCGTCGGAGTTGTCCCTCCTGTTTTTCTTGTATTACCTGCGCCAGGGCGGCGGGCTCATGCGCTTGACGGAAGTCGAGAATGGCGCGCAGGAGACGCGCCTCGCGGAGGGGTTTCAGGAGGTCTCGAATCGGCTCGCGCGTGGGCTCGGCGAGGAGCGGGTGGTCCTCGGCGCGCCGGTGCGGCGCATCGCGCAGGACGCAGAGGGCGCGACCGTGACCTCGGACGCGGGCACGTGGCGGTGCAAGCGGGTGATCGTGGCGATACCGCCCGCGCTCGCGGGGCGCATCGATTACGAGCCGGCCCTGCCCGCGTCTCGGGATCAGCTCACGCAGCGGTCGCCGATGGGCAGCGTGATCAAATGCGTGGCGACGTACGCGTCTCCGTTCTGGCGGCAAGCGGGATATTCGGGCGAGGCGCTCTCCGACGTGGGCTCCGTCAAGCTCGCCTTCGACGATTCTCCCGAGGACGGCTCGCACGGCGCGCTCGTCGGATTCTTCATGGGCAAGGACGCGCGCGCCATGAGCGGAAAGAATCCCGAGGAACGAAAAAAAGCCGCCGTCGACTCCTTCACGCGTTTCTTCGGCCCGAGCGCGGCCGCCCCGATCGATTACGTCGATCAGGACTGGCCCGCCGAGCGCTGGTCGCGTGGCTGTTATTCGATGGTCCTCGGCCCGGGCGTGCTCACCGCGCACGCCGCGGCGCTGCGCGCGCCCGTGGGACGTGTCCACTGGGCCGGGACGGAGACGGCGCGCGTGTGGACGGGGTACATGGAAGGCGCCCTCGAAGCCGGCGAGCGCGCCTCGGACGAGGTGCTCGCCGTCCTCGGCTGACCCTGATTCAACGCCTCCGCATGGGCTCGGGCTCGCGCGGGGTGCCGTCCGGCGCCGAGACGAAATACAGGAGCCCGCGGCGCGGATCATGAATGCCCGCCGCCCGCTCGACGAAGGGCGTCAGCGGCGAGACCACGACGAGCCGAAGCATACGCCGCGCCTCGGCTTCGAGCAACGCGTCGTCGACCAGCTTGCGCGGGATGTCCGAGAGCGCACCGCGCAAAATCGGCATGGGCACGCCGGGCGCATTGCGATACGCCCCGTAGAGCCGCCCCATCGCCGCGAGGATCGCGGAAATCACGTCCGGGTCGGGCGCCTTGCCGCGCGAAGCGAGCAATCGTTGCGCATGAAGGAGGACATCCCCGAGTTCGCGAATCTCCATCTTTCGGAGAATTTCGTTCATCTCGTCGAGCGGCGTCCGGAGCCTCCGGCTCCCGGGGGCCGAGCGCGGCTCCGTCGAGAGCACATGCACCACGCCCGCGGGCTCGGGCGGAATCGAGAAATAATCCGGCGCCATCGGGCGCATCGCGGAGCGAGGCGCATACCGCTCGGATACGGGCTGCGCCGTCTCGGCCGATGCCGCCGTCACCGTGCCCAGGCGCAACGTGCGGAGCGGCGAACGCGTCTTCGTCCCTGCCTCGTTGTTCATCGGTCCTCTTCGTCAAGCAATGAGCAATGGCCCGACGCCCATTTCTCCGATGCTCGGCCCGCCCAGCTCGACCGCAGCCACGAGGCAAAAAGTCGAGCTCGCTTGGAGGCCGTCCCCGTCGAATGTCGCGCTAGTGCCCAGCCTTGACCGAAGAGGCAGCAAGGGCGCGCGACCGCTCGTCGCGCCTTCGCTTGACGTGTTCACCCGCAAGGAAAGGCAAGAGCGCGAATCCACCCGGGGCCACGATCGCCACCACCCAAAGAACGATACGGAGCCAGGGCGCCATGAACGGGTGACCATTGCAGCGGCCGTGCCACGCAGGGTGTCGCCGTCGTGCACGACGCTTCGCACCGCCTCAAGAAGACCGCGCCTCCTCCTCGTCCGCAGCGAGGGACCGCTCGACCGCAGCACGCGCCTCGGCGCTGTCCGCGCGGGGCAGCCGGATTCGAAAGCGCGCGCCCCCGAGCGGCGACGTCGTGGCCTCGATCGTCCCTCCATGATCGACGACGATTTTCTTCACGATGGTGAGCCCGAGCCCCGTGCCGTCGCGCTTCGTCGTCACGTAAGGATCAAAGAGGACGTCGCGCACCTCGGCCGAAATGCCCGGCCCGTCGTCGTCCACGTCGACGACGTACGAGCCGCCCACGGCCCGCGCCGCGACCACGACCCGCCCCCAGGAGCCCTCGCTCTTGCCGGCGCGCTTGCGCGCATCCCGGAGCGCCTGCGCCGCATTCTGCACGACGTTCGTGAGCACGCGGTGGAGCATTTCCCGATCGAGGACCGCGGGCATCGAGCCCTCGGGCACGTCGAAGCGGAGATCGACCTTCGAGAGGAGCGCCTCCTCGTCGGAGGTCCTGCCCCCCTCCGTCCGCGCCGAGAAATGGTCGCGTTGCTCGCGCAGGAAGGAGCCGAGGTCGACGGGCGCGAGGTCCGCCCGCGGCAGCCGCGCGAAGCTCGAAAACTCGCCGACGAGGCGGCGGAGCGTGCCCACCTCCTCCTCGACGACCTCCAGCGTGGTCTGCACGATGCGGCGGTAATCGGGGTCGTCGCCGGCATACCGGCGATGGCATTCCTGCACGGCGAGCTGGATCGGCGTGAGCGGATTCTTGATTTCGTGCGCCAGGTGCCGCGCCATCTTCTGCCATTCGCTCATACGGCGCAGAAATTCGACCCGAGCGCGGCTCTCGTCGAGCTCCTCCAGCATTCGATTGAACGCGCGCCCGAGGTCGCCGACCTCGTCGTCCCCCGTCACGGCGACCCGCACCGTCAGATCACCCGCTGCCACGGGCCGCGTCGCCGCCGCGAGCTCGGCGATCCGCCGTGTTACCGGCCGCGCGACCACGATGCCGGCGAGCGCGGCGAGCAAGATCAAGAGACCAAACAAAAGGCCAAACGCCCGCGTGTACGTCCGATCGACGTACTCCTCGCGGTGATGTCGTTCGATCTGATGATATGCCTGGACGAACTCCTGCGCGGATTCCATCTCGGCAAACCGCGCGTTTGGCGCAGCAAACGTGGCGACGAGGAAAGGGCCCTCGTCCTCGGAGGCCTCGCCGAGCGGCCTGCGCACGAGCAACGTGCGCTCGGCGGCCGGATCCACGGGCCGCTCCCGCTCGTGTTTGCCGAGGACCGTCCCCGAAGCATCCTCGATCTTGAGCGATACGAGCGAAGGATGCGCCGCGAATTCACGCGCGAGCTCCGCGGCGACCCGCTCCCCTTCCCCCGCCTTCGCCACGCGCGAAAGCTCCGGCCGCATCGCAATGGCGTCGGCCTCGTACCGCATGCCTTGCTTGATCGTCTTGGCGAGGTCCGCATACACGCCGAGCGCCCGGTCGAGGTGCGCGCCGAACTCCGGCTGAAACGCGGTCGCGCTGACGCGGGCCACCATCGCCCGCGCCATGAGCAGCGCGGCGACGAGCGGGATGACGGCGGTCACGAGCACCGCGAGGACGACGCGGCGCTCGATCTTTCGTGTCTTGATGAGGGGAGCGGGGCGAGGAGGATTCGGTGGGCCGGACACGGACGCGATACTAGTTCGCTCCGTCCTCGATGGCGCGCTCGACGGCGGCGTGCACCGGCGAAACGTCCGACGCCGGCTTGGCAACGTCGAAGCTGACCGGCGGCACCACGCCGCGCGGCAGCCACGTCTCCTGCTCGTGGCGCGAGGCGTCGGGCTTGCGCGCCGGCAGGATGCGCCCGTCCGGCTGGAAGCGCTCGAGTTCCTCCGTCACGCGCCGCAGATACGACTGCTTGATGTGGAACGGCATGAACGCGCTCTTGAACCCCGAGACGAGGATCGTCTTGATGTCCCGGAGCGACATGCCCATCTTCGTGTGGCAGAGCCAGAGCTCGTTCGACACCGTCGTGTCCGTCACGAGCCGGTTGTCCGTGTTCACCGTGACGCGCAAACCGAGGTTGTAATAGAGCTTCAGCGGGTGCGACGCGAGATCACGCACCGCGCCGGTCTGCACGTTCGACGACGGGCAGGCTTCGAGCGGGATGCGGTGATCGTTCACGTAATGCAGGAGGTCGCCGTTCTCGCGCAGGCGGCAGCCGTGGCCGATGCGATGCGCGCCGCAGACGTGGATCGCCTGCGCGATCGACTCGGGGCCGTACGCCTCGCCCGCGTGGATCGTGCAGTTGATGTTGTTGTCGCGGACGAGCTGGAAGGCGGCCTTGTGGTGCTTGGCGGGGTTGTCGTACTCGGCGCCGGCGAGGTCGAAGCCGACGACGCCGCGGTTCTTGTAGGCCACCGCGAGCTCGGCCATCTCCAGCGAGGAGTGCGGCGAGATGTTGCGGATGCCGCACACGATGACCGCGCTCTCGATGCCGAGGTTGTCATGCGCGGCGCGCAGGCCCGCGAGCACCGCCTCGACGACGCTCGTGAGCTTGAGCCCGAGCCGCGTGTGGAGCATCGGCGCGTAACGAACCTCCATGTAGCGGACGTTCTCGCGCGCCGCGTCTTCGGCAAGCTCGTAGGCGGCACGGAAGAGCGCTTCCTCGGTCTGCAGGACGCGCAGCGTGACGTCGAACGCCTTCAGGTACTCGACGAGCGAGCCCGTGTTTTGCCCGAGCCGCATCGCACGCCGGAGCTCGGCCGGGTCGTACGACGGCATGTCGACGCCGTGTTTCTTGGCGAGGTCGATGATCGTCTCGAGTCGCAGCGAGCCGTCGAGATGGACGTGGAGGTCCGTCTTCGGGAGCTGCTGGAAGAACTCGAGGGGCAGCGTACCTACGCTGCCCGTCGCTGTATCTGTCTCCATGGTGAAGTGTTACACGGACAGCGATGCAAGGGGAGGCCGATCCGCCCGGCCCGGCCAGCGTCAAGCGGACGGCGAGCGCTCCTTGCGCGGCGCGTCTCCGTCCAGGTCGCCGACCGAGGTCCTCAGCGTCACGAGCGCCGCGAGCAAGAACGCCGCCCCGAGCACGACGAACATGCTCCAGAGCGGCAGCGAGAGGCGCGCGCCCCCGAGCTCCTGCGTCATGGCCATCTCGACGCGATCGGGGTTGTACCCGAGCACCACGCGCTTCCCTACGAACGTGAACGGTAGCCCACGGCCACCGAGCTCCTCGAAGAGCTTTTTGTCCCGTTCCAGATCGGCGATCGTTTGCGGCGCCTTCATGCAGCTCGCGAGGGCGTCGGCTTCGAGGCCCGCCGTCGGAGCGATGAGCTTGGGGAGGGCCTCGCGCGTGAGCTGCTCGGGTTCGGCCGCGTAGAGCTGATCGGCGACGGCCTCGCGTTTTGCCGCGGGCACGCAGAGGTACACGAGCGCCGCGGGCTCCGCGCCCGGGTGGCCCGAGAGCGGCATCATCTTGCGCACGAGCGTCACGCGGTCGCCGTACTTCTCGGCGACGCCGTGCAGCACGGGGTGCATCCGCCGGCAGAAGGGGCACTCGAAATCGGTGAACCCGACGATCGTGACCTTGCCCGGGGCTTGCTCGGCCTGGATCACCGCAGGCAGCGGCGGCTCGACGGGATACCGGCCCCACACGAACGGCACGACCACCGCGAGCATCGCGGCCGTGACCCACGCGGTCGTGACGGACCTGCGTTGCGGCAAGAGGACGCTGCCTTCGTCCTTCCACGCGCGGATCGCGATCCACACGGAGGTCAACGCGATGACGATCGCAGAGAGGTCGACCGCGACGCACCAGGCGCAAAACGCGCCGATCTCGGTCTTTTGCAGCCACAGGAGGAAGGCCGCGAAGAGGCCGCCGGGCACGGCGAGCGAAGCGACGAGCACGTGCTGGGATTTGCGCCGAGCGACGAGGGTCAGGCCGAAGAGGAGTGCGTACGCCGCGAGGCCGAGGCTCGGCAGCGGGGCGAGGCCGAACAGGCGCGACCAGGGGGACATGCGCACCGCGAAGCAGCCCGATGTCACGCCGCAGAACGCGGGATCGCCCGCGTTCGTGTACTCGACGACGAGCGCGGCCGAAGCGGCGATCGCGACGAGCAGGGGCAAACGGAGCAAGAGGACGGGCCACGTGCGCATCGGCTCATGTTTTGCACAAGCGCCGTCCTTTCGCAGCCGGCTTGGTTCGGGACATGCTAGGAAACCGCCCAGCGCGCGCCCCCAACGCGAACAGGAGGGGGTTTGGGGCGTAGCTCGGCCCGTCCGAGCGTAGCCCCAAGCGTTGAAAGGAATGTCCGGCCTCCGGGCACCACGACCCATGACGTCGATCGGCCGCGTAACCATCGCCGAGGTGCTCGCCGAGCACAGTCGCCCGCTGCACATCCACGAGATCGCCAGCCGGCTCGGGCTCACGGAGGGCGCCTACGAGCCGCTCCGACGCGTGCTCGACGATCTGTGCTGGGACGGAAGCGTCATCGCCTTGCCCGGCCAGCGCTTTCGCCTCGCTGTCGCGCGCACCCGCGAGGAGCGGCGCGGCAAAGAGCACGAGGGGACGCTGAACGTGAACCCGCGCGGCTTCGGGTTCGTCACGGTGCTCGACCTACCCGACGACGTCTTCGTGCCGCAAGAGGCGATGGCCGGCGCGCTGCACGGCGACACGGTGGCGATCCGCGTGGTGACGACGTCACGCCGGGGCATCGAGGGCGCGGTGGTGCGCGTGGTGAAGCGCAAGACGACGCGCGTCGCAGGCGTCCTGCGCAAGCGCGGGCGGAGCGCGTGGATCGAGCCCGACGACTCGCGTCTGCGCGGCCCGATCGTCCTCAAATCCGAGCCTCGCATGAAGCTCGAAGACGGCCTCGCCGCCGTCGCCACGATCACGCGCTTCCCGGAGATGCCCGACGAGAATCCCGAGGGCGTGCTCGAAGCCGTGCTCGGCGTGCCAGGCGATCCCAACGTGGAGGTCGCCAAGGTGCTCGTGCGCGAGGCGATCGAGGAGGAGCATTCGGCCGAGGCGATCGCGGAGGCGGAGGGCTTCGGCGACGAGGTGCCGCACGAGGCGCTCGCCGGCCGCGAGGATCTGACGCACCTGCCGCTGCCGACGATCGACCCGGAGGACGCGCGTGATCACGACGACGCCGTATGGGCCGTGCGGAAGGAGGACGGCTCGTACCGCGCATGGATCGCGATCGCGGACGTGTCGCATTACGTGCGTCCAGGGACGGCGCTCGACGCGGGCGCGATGGCGCGCGGCAACTCGATCTACCTGCCGGATCGGGCGATCCCGATGCTGCCGCGCGCGCTCTCCTCGAACCTGTGCTCGCTCGTGCCGAACGTCACGCGCCTCTGCTTGTGCGTGGAGATCGACCTCGACGCGACGGGGACCGTGCTGGGCGCGCGGATCTTCGAAGGCTTCATGCGTTCGCGCGCGGCCCTCACGTATCCGGCCGTGGCGCGCGCGCTCGGGCTCGCGAAACACGCGGTGGCGAACCCCGACGCCGAGGCGATGCGCGACGACCTCGAAGTGCTGTGGGAGCTCTCGCGGCAGCTCCGCGCGCGGCGCATGCGGCGCGGCGCGCTCGACTTCGATCTGCCCGAGGCGAAGGTCGTGCTCGACGTGGAGACGGGCGCGCCGCTCGACGTGGAGAAGCGCGCCCACGATCCCGGCGTGAAGAAGGCGTACGAGCTCATCGAGGAGTTCATGCTCCTCGCGAACGAGACGGTCGCGCGGGAGCTCGTGACGCGAAACACGCCGGCGATCTTCCGGGTCCACGCGCCGCCGAACCCGGAGCGGCTCGAGCGCTTCGTCACGATGTGCGAGACGCTCGACGTGGGCTTCGAGCTCGAAGACGCCTCGGATCCGAAGAAGCTCGCGACGTTCCTGAAGCGCATCGCGAACCATCCGCAAAAGCAGGTGCTGCACTCGCTGCTGCTCCGCGCGATGAAACAAGCGGTCTACGACGTGGGCAACGGCGGCCACTTCGGCCTCGCGTCGACGGCGTACCTGCACTTCACCTCGCCGATCCGCCGCTATCCGGACCTCGTCGTGCACCGGGCGATGCGCGCGCTGCTCCAGAAAGAGCGCATCGACACGAGTGCCGAAGCCGAGGAAAAGCTGCGCCTCGCCGCGTCGACGGCCTCCGACTGCGAGCGCCGCGCGATGGACATCGAGCGCGAGGTCGTCGACCTCTACCGCGCGCTCTTCATGCGCGCGCACATCGGCGATATCTACGAAGGCACGGTGACGGCCGTCGTGGGCACGGGCCTCTTCGTGGCGATCGACAGCCCGTTCGTGGACGTGCTCGTGCGCCTCGACGCCCTCGGCCCCGACGGCTACGAGGTCGACGAGACGGGCCTCTACGTGACGGGCACGCGCAGCGGCGAGCAGATCAAGCTCGGCGACTCGATGCTCGTGCAAATCGAGGACGTCGCCGTGCTACGTCGCTCGATCTATGGCCGGCGCGTGATCGCGGTGGAAGAGGAAGGCGCGCCTCCGCCGAAGCGCAAGGTCCGCCGCACGGCGTCGACGAACGGCCAGGACAAACGCGCCCGCGGCAAGGCGGAAAAGGTGTCGACGAAAGGTCGCGCCGCACGCGGCGGCGCGGATGGCTCGAAAAAGACGAAAACGAAGAAGGTCGCGAAGTCGAAAAAGACGCGGCGTTAGCCGCCGCGTGTATCGTCGCTCGACGCGCGATAGAGCGGCGAGAGGCCCCCGCGCTCCGCGTACGGTTGCAGGTAGCGGAGCGACACGTTCGCGCTCGGCAAGAAGCGGTGATAACGCTTCTCCGGGATCACGAGCGCGTCGCCCGGACCCACCCATATGCGCATCCAGCGCTCGTCGGCCGCGCGCACGTCGTAGACGCCCTCGCCTTCGAGAAAAAGCCGCACCTCGGCGCCGAGGTGCAAATGCTCGTCGATCTCACGCGCGATCGTCGCTTCGTCGCGCGGGTTCGCCACGCTGAGCCGGACGTCGTCCTGCTTGGTAAAACCACGGTCGGCCCGAATGCGTTCGAGGAGCGGCTGCATCGATCCTGAATCGAATGCCTCGGCGAAGATCCCCTCGGCCCGCAGCTCCTCGGGGCTGCAAACGCGCTCACTCGGGCTCATCCACACCGCTCGCATCGCATCCTCCGTACGATCCCCCCCAAATCATCCCGCCCGGACGGAGGCGCGGCGTCAAGGACCTAACGCCGGATCAACCAGAAGAAGCCGACGACGCTGAGGACGAGGACGAAGGCCGCAAAGAGAAACACCACACCATCGGTGAGGCTCCAGCCAGACTCGGGGGCCGGCGTGGCCGAGCGCTGAGGCCGGAGCGGGCGCGAGGCATCGTCCTCCACGGGCGTCGGCTCCGGCGCCGCGGCCGCGGAAGGCGTCTCGTCCTCCGCCATGGGCGGCGGGGGCGCGTCTTCGGGCCGCATCGGCTCATCCGCGCACCGCGACAGCTCCGCGAGCGCCTCGGCCGCGGGATACTCGAACACCACGACATTGCGGCCCATCGCGAGGGTTTGTCCGGACCGCCAGGTGACGTCGGTCGGGCCGAGCGGCGCGCCTTCGAGGAGCGCGGCCTTCGAGCCGAGGTCCCGCACGAGCAGGTGCTCGCCCTTGAGGCCCACTTCCACGTGGCGGAACGCGGTGTCGGGATCGTCGAGCGGGAGGTCTACTTCCCGCGCGCGGCCGAGCACGTACCGCCTGCCCGCGTCCGTGAGCGCGAGCGTCTTGCCTTCATCGGGCCCCGACACGACGACGAGCTTCGGCCCCGCATCCTCGCCCTGCGCGGCGAGCCCACGCGCGACGAGGTCGAGCGCCAGCGCCTTCGTCGTCGCTGGCGTCGCGCGCGCGGTCGCGAGCGGATCGATCTTCACTTCGAGCCACACGCGGCCGAGACGAAAGAGCTCTCCCGATCGGAGGACACGCGGCGATTGCGGCGGCAAGAGCACGGAGCCGAGCGCCGTGCCGTTCGTGCTGCCCTCGTCGACGATCACGTACTCGTGGCCGCGTTGCCGGATCGAGGCGTGACGGAGGCTTACGCTGGGGTCGGGGAGGCGGAGATCGGAGCCTTCGCCGCGGCCGATGAACACGCGCGGCATATCGAAGGTGAGCGCGAGATCGTCGCCCGTCGCCGATGCCCGCACCGTGATCGTGACTGCCATGAAACCTCGGGCGAACGCGCGGCGAGAGGCTCTGCCGCGCGTGCCTTCAGGCGCCGATGCTCCGGCGCACGCGCTCCACGGCGTTGCCGAGCTGGCGCATCGTCTGCTCCTGAATGCGCGCCGCCTCCTCGATCTTCTTGGAGGCGTCGAGGAGCTGCTCGAAGCCGCGGTTCTGGTTGCGCTGCGACGCGTTCAGGTTGTTCACCATCGCGGAGATCTGCTCGATCGAGCTCGTCATCTGCCGGCCCCCGCGGGCCTGCTCCTGGCTCGAACGCTCCACGTGCTGCGTGATCGTGCGCATCTTCTCGGCGCTCTTCATGATGAGCTCCGAGCCGCGCGCCTGCTCGGCCGTGGCCGCGGCGATCTGCTGCACGGTCTCGGCGATGCGGCCGATCGCGTCGGTGACCTGCTTCGAGCCCTTGGCCTGCTCGACCGTGGCGCGCGCGATGGCGCGCACCATGTTCGTGCTCTTCTGCGAGCTGTCGAGGATCTTCTTCAGCGCGCGCTCGGCTTCGTTCGAGACCTCGACGCCGCGGTCGACGTTGTGCGCGCCGCGCTCGACGGCGGCGATCGCGTTCTTCGACTCGGCCTGGATCGTCTTGATGAGGTCCGCGATCTCCTTGGTGCTGCCGCCCGCGCGATCGGCGAGCTCCTTGATCTCGTCGGCGACGACGGCGAAGCCCTTTCCGTGCTCGCCGGCCTGCGCCGAGAGGATCGCGGCGTTCAGCGCGAGCAGGTTCGTCTGCTCGGCGACGTCGTCGATGACCGCGAGGATCTGGCCGATCGCCTCGATGCGGAAGCCGAGGTTCGAGATGACGCTCACCGCCTCCTGGCTCGACTCCTTGATGCGGTAGATCTCGCTGATCGTCTTCAGGATCGCCTCGGCGCCCTTCTCGGCGTCCATGGCGACCTCCTCGGACAGACGCGCCGTCTCGTTCGCGTTCGACTGAACCTGGTCGATGGACACGTCCATCTGGTTCATCGAGGAGCTCGTCTCCTCGGCCGTCAGCGAGAGGCCGTCGACGTTCTTCGCGACCTCGCGGATCGAGTAGGCCATCTCCTCGATCGAGGAGACCGTCTCGCGCACGCTCGCCGCGAGTTCACCGACGTTCTCCGCGACCTCGTCGCTCGTCGCCGTCATCTCGAGGATGCTCGACGAGGACTCTTCCGCGCTCGTCGCGAGCATCTCGATCGACTGCGAGAAGGTCGACAACGAGGCGTTGATGTCGCGCGCGTGCGCCGTCGCCTGCTCGGCCGAGGAGAGCACGGTGCCGAGGCCATCACCGAGCCGCGGCAGGTACTCGTCGATGACGCCGAGCGCCTCACCGAGCTCCGCGCGCCGCTTCTGCTCGCGTTGCTCCGAGCCGCTGAGGCGCTCGCCGATCGACGCGAGCTCCATGTAGATCCGCGCGACCTCGGGCTTCGCGCCCACGGGCGCGCGAACACGCTCGCCCTCGCCGGCGCGTTGCACCGCGGTGACGATCTCGCCTTCGAGGATCTGCATCGCTTCGGCGAGCTCGGCGCGGCGCTTCTGCTCGCGCTGCTCGGCCTGGGTGAGGCGCTCGCCGATCGAGGAGAGCTCCATGAAGATGCGCGCCACCTCCGGCTTCGCGCCGGGCGGGGGACGGACACGCTCGCCCTCGGCGACGCGCTGGACCGCGTCGATCACGTCGGCCTCGACGTTCGCCAGCGTCTCGGCGAGCTCGCCCTTGCGCTGGGTCTCGCGCTGCTCGGCGGTCTGCGCGCGCTGCTCGGCGGCGGAGAGCCCTTGCTCCGCGGCGATCGCGCGCTGCTCGGCGGCCGAGATCCGCGCTTCGAGCGACTGGAGCCGCTGCTCGGCGCTGCCGGCGCGCTGCTCGGCGACGTTCGCGCGCTCCTCGGCGAACTGGACCTTCTTGTCCGCGTCTTTCGTCGCGTCGCGGACCACCTCGGCGACACCCGAGAGCTCCGCGTAGATGCGCGCCATGTCGGGCTTCGCGCCTGCAGGAGCGCGCACGCGCTCGCCGGACGCGGCGCGACCGAGGGCTTCGATCACCTCGTCGACGTTCACGCTGCTCGTGCCTGCGTTCTGTTCGAGCTTCGCGACCTCTTCGTTGAGCTCCGAGGTCTTCTTCGAGAGACGCTGGATCTCCTCGTAGACGTCCGCGAGCTCTCCGGTCACGCCTTCGGGCAACGCCGGCTTCTTGCCGCGGGCTGCGGCCTTCAGCGCGTCGACGAGCCCGCCGAGCTTGACGTTCGCGCCCTGCGACGCGCTGGCGACGAACATCGCGACCGCGGCGCCGAGGCCTATCAGGTAGAAGAGCTCGGACGTGAAGTCCTTGAGGAGAGACTTCGTTCCGATGCCGAAGAGGACGGCGGCGACGAGGACGACGGCGGGGGGGCCGAGCTGCCTTGAGTTCATGGTCTGACGCGGCTTGCGGGTGGCGCGGATCGGGCGACGCTCCGGCCGAGGGGCAGGCGCGAGCCGACACGCGAACGCTCGCCGAGGTTAAGAGCGCCGGGGCCTCCGGTGCAAGGAGAGGGATCATTTCCTCGCGATCGAGGCCTAGGACCCGCCCCGATGGCCGGCCCCCTCGCCGCCCCTGCGCCTTGAATCCCCCGCCCCCTCGGTGATTTTCGCCGGCGTGCTGTAGTCCGGCGAGGTCCCGAAGGGCTTGTCGTATCCGCGACGATGCGGAGGTCTGCGGGTCGGGCCACCGTCGTTCGATCCGATGAACGTGCCGCACCCCACAAGCATCCCGGAAAGAAGCAGCAACCCGACGAGTCTCCTCATGGATGAGCCCTCCCTGCGCTGATGTCGGACCCCGAACTCCGTGGACGTCGGCGGCCCGGGGCACCCTACGGCGCGGGGCTAGAATTTTTTGCCGCATGAAGCCTCACGCGCAAGGGACGTTGCAGCGCGGGAGCGCGGCTGCGCCTATGATGCGGGCCGTTCTGAGGCTTCTTCGCCCGTGACCCTCGCTGCCCGGCTGCTCCTCGCCTTCGGCCTCGTCGCCATTTTCGCCGCGGCGCTCGTGGGTCTGTCGCTGCGCGACGCCTCGCGTCAGATCATCGAGAGCGACTTCGAGGACCGGATCGAGGCCGCCGCGATGGGCGTGCGTCGCGAGCTCGCGCGGGAGGCGCGCGAACTCGAAGGGTTGCTCGGGCCGTTCTGCGCACACGACACGTTCGTGGACAAAGCGCACCTCCTGCTCGAACGCGCGCGGGGCGACGAGGCCGCGATCGAGTCGGACGCGCGGATCTCGATGCGGCACTTCGTCCCCGATCAAGCGCGCGCGCTCGGGCTCGACGACCTCGTGCTCGTCACCGACAAGGGCTTGATTCTGGCTGCCTCGGACGTCTCGCGCACGGGCACGAAGGCCCCCGATCTCGCGAAGCTCTTGCGATCCCCGACGGGCGGCGCGCCGCGGCTCAGGCCCGATCCGAAGGGCGGCGAGGCTTCCCTCGAAGTGCACTGCGCGCGCTCGGGCGGCGGCGTCGAGATCGGGCTGGTCGGTGCGCGCCGCGTCGGCAAGATCCTCGAACGCATCGGCGCCTCGCACGGCGTCGAGCTGCGCGTCGAAGGGCCCGAGCGCGTGAAGACGGTGGGCGACGCGGTCGTCCGGCCGATCGACGTCGTCGAGGTCCCGGGCCTGCGCGTCGTGGCCATCGCCACGCGCGACAAGCTCCACGGCGCGCTCGCGAAGCTCGATCGCGCGATGCTCTTCGCCGGCTCCGTCGCGCTCGTGCTCGGCCTCGCCATCGCGTTCGTCCTCGCGCGGAGCCTCTCGCGCCCGCTCGTCGAGCTCGCCCGCGAGACACGCGAGGTCGTGGCCGGCGCGCCGCGCACCGTGAAGGGGCGCGGGGGCCGCGAGCTCACCGACCTCGCCGACGCCTGGAACCACACGATCGCCGAGCTCGCCGCGATCCGCAGGCGCCTCGCCGCGACGGAGAGGATCGCCGCGCAGCGCGAGGTCGCGCGGCAGATCGCGCACGAGATCAAGAACCCGCTTGCCCCGATCCGCGCCGCCGTCGAGACGCTGCGCAGGCTCCGCGCCCGCGAAGATCCCGCGTTCGACGAGTACTTCGAGGAGGCGACGGTCACGGTACTGCAAGAGGTCCACCGGATCGCGAACATCGTCACCGAGTTCACCCGCTTCGCGCGTCTGCCCCCGCCGAACCCTGCGCCGCTCGATCTCGTCTCCGTGGCGAAGGGCGTGGTCACGCTGCACGTCTCTGCGGGCGAAGGCGTCGAGCGCACGGGGACGCGGCGGGTCGAGCTTTCGTCCGAGCCGATCCCGAAGGTGATGGCCGACCGTGATCAGATGGTGCAGGTGCTGACGAACCTGATCCAGAACGGCCTCGACGCAGCGAGCGCCGTGCGTCCCGACCCGCGTGTGCTCGTGACGATCGGCCCGCTCGCGGAGAACAAGGTCCGCATCGTCGTGCGCGACAACGGCCCGGGCGTACCTGCGGAGATGGTGCCGCGGCTCTTCGAGGCGTACGCGACGACCAAGGAGAAGGGGACCGGCCTCGGCCTCGCGATCGTCCAGCGGATCGTGTTCGAACACGGCGGAGAAATCGCCTACCGCGAGGCGAAAAAGGGCGGCGCGGTCTTCGAGGTCTGGCTGCCCGTGTCGGGTCCGCCGCTGCTCGACAAACCACCGACCCTCGAGACCACGCTCCGCGGGCCGGACAAGGCCGCCTAGAACCGGGGCCAAGCCCGGACGATTCCCCCCGAGACGAAGCTCGCTTCGTGATCGCGCAGAGCGCCGAATCGTTCGGCGCCCTGGGGCCTCGGCGCTGGCGAGCGTCGATCGCCTCTGGCATGGTCCGGCCATGCGAAGTTCGACGGCACGCGTTGCGTTCGCCCTCTCGCTCGTGGCTCTCACCTCGCTCGCGCCGGGTTGCGGCGGCGCACCTCCGAAGCAGACGCGCACGTCGCGCCCGAAGCCTACGCTCGGCCCCACCACGAACCCCAAGCCCGCCGTCACGATCCAGGGCCCTGCGCTCTTGCCCTCGTACGTCCTCACGCGGCTCGACGACGAGAACACGTCGCCGTACGTCGCGCGACGCGGCGACGACACGCTCGTCTTCTACGACGCGCGCGGCCACCTCTACACACGCCTTTGCGGGCCGGAAGGGAAGCCCAGGACGGCCGAGCCCATCGACGTCGGCCCCGCCTCGGCCGAGATCCCCGTCGCGGCGATCGAGGCCGTCGGCGACGGCTACCTCGCCGCGTGGGTCGAGGGCATGAAGAGCAACGCCGCGGTGAAGATCCTGTCCCTCGACGCGACGGGGGCCGCGCGCGGCGCGCCCATCACGCTCGCGCAGTCGGCCGACGAGGTGAGCTGGGTCGAGATCGTCGCGGGCCCGAGCTCGGCGCTCGTCGTCTGGGAGGTACCGCGCGACGACCACTTCGACGTGCTCGCAGCGCCCGTGACGCCCGGAAAAACCCCGTCCGCCGCCGTCGTCCTCGCGCACGACGCCCTCGGCTGGGATCTCGTCGCGACCGAACGCGGCGCCGCAATCGCGAGCGTCGTCGCCGGCGCGAACGGCGCGCAGAACGAGGCCGAGCAAGGCCGCGTCGGTCGCGTGCTCTACGCCGACGTCGATCTCTCGGGGAAGGTCTCGGCGCCCGTCGTCGTGAACCCCGAGGCCACGGCGCAGAACGACATCATCGTGGGCCTCGCGGGCGGCCGCACGCTCATCGGCTGGACCGACGTCCGCAACATCGACTCCAGCGTGTACGTCGCGGCCGTCGAGCCCGGCGGCAAGATCGTCACGCCTCCGAAGCGCGCGACCACGCCGGTCGGCGAGCAGGCGCTCGTCTCGCTCGTCTCGGGCGCGGGCGCGGGCGCGGGCAAACGCGCGCTGCTCGCGTGGGAGGATCTGCTGCGATCGCCGCGCGATGGACGCCTCATCCACCTCGCCACGATGGACCCCGACGGCAAGCTCGGCGCCGAGCGCGCGACGCTCGTCTTCAGCGCGAGCGGCCCGCCCGACATCACCGCCGACGGCGACGGCTTCGCCGCGCTCACGCTCGCGCCCGCCTCGACCGGCGCGGGCCCGCTGCCCAAGGACGCGCCGATCTGGCCTGCGTTCGTGCGCTTCGGCCCGGACCTCCAGATCCGCGCCTCCGAGCCCGTGCGCGCCGAGCCCTTCGCGAGCAGCGAGGGCATCCCCTACCTCACGCGAAGTTTGTCCTGCCACTCCGGCGCTTGCATGATGCTCGCGTCGAGCGAGGGCTCGCCCGCGACACTCGCGGCGGTCGGCTTGCCCGTGCGGCAGAGCCCCTGGCGCGCGCCGGCATCGCGGGATCCCGAGGAGACCCCGCCGCGCCCGCTCGGCGTCACGGCCCTCTACGACGGCGAGCACCTCGCCCGCGTGGCCGCGACGGAGCGCCCCTCCGGCGGCTCGCTCGCCGCGTGGGTCACCTACCACATCGAAGCGAACAACGACCGCGACGGCGGCAAGCCTGCGCGCAAGGACGACCCGCTCGCCACCGTCGGGGTGCGCGCCGTCTCCGCGGCCGGCGTTCCTGGAAAAACCCAGGTTCTCTCCCGCCGCGCGCTCTCGATCGGCGGCGTCGCGATCGCCTCCGCGCCGGGCGGCAAGACCGAGGAGAGCGCGCTCGTCTGGGCCTCACGCGACAAGAACGAAGCGCAGGTCCAGATCGCCAAGCTCGGCCCCGAGGGCGACAAACTCGCGCAAAAACCGCTCACCACGATCGCGCGCAAGCTGAGCAAGGACGGCGTTCCGAGCGAGGTCTCCGACGTCGCCGTCGCCTACGCGCCTCCGTCGGATCCGGGCAAGACCGACGACGGCTTCATCGTCGCGTGGGTCGACACGCGCGACGGCAACGCCGAGGTCTACGCCGCGCGCGTCGATCGCACGCTGCGCAAGGTCGTCCAGGACCGACGCATCACCGAGGCCCCCGGCGACTCGGCCGAGGTGCAGATCGCGGTGCGCGGCAAGGAGACGTTCCTCGTGTGGTCGGATGCGCGCAGCAACCCCGACGAGGGCGCCGGCGACATCCACGTCGTCCGCCTCGACACGCGCACGCTCCAGAAGGTCGGCCCCGAGACGCGCCTCTACGCTTCCCCCGCGCACTCGCGCTCGCCCTCGGTCACGCTCGCCGGCGATCGCGTGGTCGTCGCGTGGATCGAAGAGGCCGCCCCCGACGCGAAACCCGAAGCATCCGATGCAGGCGTACGCATCGCGATCCTCGACGAGCGCGGCACCCTCGCCGGCAGCCCTCGCCTCGTGCGGGGCGAAGAGCAGAGCGCGGTCACCTCCGTGGCCCTCGCGTGCGGGCCCTCGAAGTGCCGCGGCGTCCTCACCTCCGTGCTCCGCGACAGCATGCTCCTCGACGCGTTCGAGCTCTCGCCCGGCGCGCCCCCCGGACCGCTCAAGGCCCTCGCCGCGCTCACGGGCGGCGCCAACGCGGACGTGTCCCCTGCGTTCGCCGGCCGCGAGGGCACCTCGCTCTTCTTCGGCGACGACGCCATCGGCGGCACCGGCCGCGTCCGGTTCATGACGATCGGCTGGCCCTAGACCGTTCTCCTACCAATCCTCCGATCGCGCCCGCGGCGCGCCTCGCAGCTCGGCGAGCGCGTCCTCGGTCGAGAGGAGCACCTGCTCCGCCTCGTCCACGTGGTTCGGCCAGTGCGGGCTGAACCGCAGCACGCCGTCCGGGATCGCCGTGCTGATCCCACGGGTGAGCAGCGCGCGCTGGAGCGCCACCACGTCGATGTCCTTCGGCGGCAGCACCGCGAGGATCCCGCTCCGCCGGTTCGCCTCGGGCGCGCGCAGGCTGGTGAAACCTCGCTCCACGAGTCCCGGCTCCACCGCGTCGCCCCAGCGCACCACGTGCGCGTGGATCGTCTCCACGCCGAGCTCGACCACGAGATCCACCGCCGCTTCGAGCCCCACGAGCCCGATCGCGTTGATGCAGCCGACCTCGAACACCTCTGCGCGCTTCTTGAACGGCCGGTCGTACCGCATGTGGCCCGGCCCTTCGAGCAGGAAGCGCACCGCGTCCTCGTGGCTCAACCACCCCGCGACGTGCGGTTGCAGCGCCTCCACGCGCTCCTTCCGCACGTACAGCATCCCCGTCCCCTCGGGGCCCATCAGCCACTTGTGCCCGCCCGAGGCCCAGTAATCGATGCCGAGCGCGCGCACGTCCACCGGCACCGCGCCCGTCGCCTGGATCCCGTCGACGAAGAGCTCCGCCCCGTGCGCGTGGCAGAGCCGCGCCATCTCCCCGAGCGGCATCCGTAACCCCGTCCGGAACTGCACCGCGCTCACCGCCACGAGCCGCGCGCCCTTCGCGAGCTCCTCCGCGAGCCGCCCGAGCCCTCGCTCGTCGCTCTCCTGGAAATCCGACAGCGGCAGGAACACAGGCTCCACGCCGAAGAGCTCCCCCGCGCGCATCCACGGCGTCACGTTCGCGGGGAACTCCCCTTCGAACAGGATCACCCGATCGCCGCGCTTCCACGGGAACGACAGCGCGATCGCCGTCACGCCCGACGACGTGTTCGGGAGGAACGCAATCTCCTCAACCGACGCGCCGATCAGCCGCGCGAGCTTCTCGCGTAGCCGCGCCCGCTGCGCCCCGTAGGTCCCGAAGGCCTGCGACCCGCGCCGCCCCCAGTCTGCGATCGCGTTTTGCATCGCGCGCCGCACGGGCCAGGACGGCGGCGAGATGGCCGCGTGGTTGCAATAGACGAGCGGCTCCAGATCCGGGAAATGCTCCCGATCACCGAGTTTTGCCGTGAATTTGACGTCGTCGCGACCCATGGGCGAGAGGATGCCCCTCCCCGAGGCCTCCTGGCAAGGCGCGGCGCTCGCGCACGGCGCGCGGCTCGGATACCCTCCCAGGCCGACGTGCGCGGCAACGACGGTGCTTACCGAGATCCGCTCCAGGGCTTGCGTACCCGTGTGCAGGACCTCGCTCGGGAGGTCGAAGAACGCGAGGCCACGCTGACCGACGCGCTCCTCGACCACCTACCTCCCAAGCTCGCCGAGGCCCTCCGCGACGGCCGCGCCCGCGCGCGCCTCCCGGCGACCACCGAGGCCGAGCTCCTTGCCGCCGAGGCCACACTCCTCGTGTATCGGGACGCCCTCGATCACGCGATCGAGCTCGCGCCCGACCTCGAGGACGAGCAACGCGCGCTCCCCGAGGAGGCGCCCGATCCGCAGCTCTCGGGCTCGTTGCGCCCCTTCATCGACCTCTTCATCGCCCGCATCGTCCTCGAGACCTGCGAGGCCGCCGAGCGTGGGCTCCGCCTGGCCGCGCTCGCCCTCGCCAAGGACGCCGAGGTCGAGGCCGAGACCAAGTACGCCTTTCGCGCCCGCTTCCACGCGCACGACGCGCCCTTCTCGATCCTCGCCCAAGTCGCCTACGCGCAAAACGACACCCCGGCCGAGGTCCATGTCTTCGTCGCGACCTCCGTCGCCGCCGGAACACCGCCATTGCGGATTCGCCCCCAGACGTTCTTGCATGGTGTCGGCAAGGCGATCGGCCTCGTGCGCGAGGCGGAGGTCGGGGACGAACGTTTTGATGATTTGTTCTTCATCGAGGCCGAGCCCGACGACGCCAAACGCCTCCTCGGCCCCTCGGTGCGCAAGGCGCTCCTCGGCGTCGCCTCCTTCGACATCCCCGATCTCGACGTGCGCGGGGGCCGCGCCTTGCTCCACTTCCGCTTTGAGCCGAACGAGCGCCTCCTTCGCAACGCCACCCTCGCGCTCGCGGGCATCCGCAAATCCCCCGTCTCGGTCACGCTCCTGCGCTGATACCCGCGTCTTCCTTCGTTTTTCGCGTGGTACATTGCGCGCGATGAAGGCCGCATCGAAGTGGAAATGTTTGGCGCTATCGTTCTCCATGGCCGCGATCCTGGGCGCCGCGGCATGTTCAAACGACCCGACCCCGACGCCAGAGCCCAAGCCGGCTGCATCCGCGGCGTCGAAGGGACGTGTCGAGTGGGTCCGTGCGACCGAGGGGGAGGACGTCGCGACGTCCGTGCGGCGCGAGATCGAGCGTGCTCGCAAGGACGGACGAGATCTCCTCGTCTACGTGGGCGCGACGTGGTGCGAGCCCTGCCAAAGGTTCCATCACGCGGCTGAGAAGGGGGAGCTCGACGACATCTTTCCTCGCCTGCGGATCCTCGAGTTCGACCTCGATCGTGACGCCGAGCGGCTCGCCGTTGCTGGTTACGCATCGCGCCTCATCCCCTTATTTGTCGCGCCAAACGATGACGGCACCGCCTCGGAGCGGCGCATCGAGGGCTCGGTCAAGGGCGAGGCGGCGGTCATGGAGATTGCGGGCCGGCTCCGCCGCATCTTGCCGCGCGCCTCGGCCGGCCCTACCGGCTGAGCCGCTCGCCATTCACGGACCCGCCACGGACCGAAGCGCCGGGCCGACTGCTACGTTCTTTTCGCACCCCTCGCGTCTCGAACGAAACCCGCGAGGGCTGTGGGGGTCCCTTTCGGTGCGCCCATCGCTTCCGCGCGGGGTACGAAGGTTCGGCCGAGCCGATCATAACGATCACGTCAAAGGCCGCCGGCGCGTCATCGTTGCACGCGCCGCATCATCGAGATCTTCGGGAAGACGCGCGTGTTCCCTCGCGTTTTGCGCGCGTCTGCCGGTCACCGAGGCGAGCGCATCGCCTCGGGAGGGGAGCGTGCGCGCATGCATCGATACGTAACACGAATTACAACCCTGAGTTCCTTTGACAAACGGGGCGCGGGGTCGGTTCCATCAATAAAACCGTATTTTCCAGTGCCCAGGTTCGTCGGAACGGTGCATAGTAGGGGCGTGCTCGCCCAAAAGCATAACAGGGTGGACGTGGGGCCTGCGCCCGCCCGACGACAAACCAGGTTCCAGGTCCTGCAATCAACCACTTCCTTGATCCGGCACGTGGAGGGCCGGCGGGGTCGTCCGTGAGGATGTCCCGAAAGAAACGCCATGCCGCGACGAACCGTACCGGATCCTTTCGCAACGCAGGTGGGTGGCCGCATCCGTGAGCTTCGTCTGGAACGAGGCATGTCCCTGGCCGAGCTCGCGGACGCGAGCGAGCTGTCGAAGGGACACCTTTCCAGCGTCGAACACGGGCTCGCAGCCATCACGATCCAGACGATCTCCCGGCTCGCCCGGGGGCTCTCGCTGCCGCCCCTCTACTTGCTGACCTTCCCGGGGGAAGACGAGCGCGCGCACGCCGCGGAGCTCGTTCGCAAGCTCCCGACCGATCAGGTCCGCAAGCTCCGCCGTCAGCTCCAGGTGCAGCTCGGTCTGCGCAAACGCTGATCCCGGCGTATACCTCGTGCTGATCCCGTAATCGGGGCCGCCCTGAAAAGCGGCCCCGATTTTTTAGGTCGACCGCGACGAACGGCGCTCGATCGGCGCGACGCACGTTTCCCCGAAGCGCTCGACATCGATGTGCCGAACGCCGAAGCACGCCGATTGAACGGCGCAACGCTCGCACGCGGGGACCTTCCGGCGAAACTCGACCGGCCCGGGGATGGGTTTGCCCGAGAGGACCCGTTCGTCGGCGTCGAACGCGCAGAGGGGCGGGCCGCAGGGCCCATCGAGCCCGCGCACCACGATCCCCAGGACAAACGCGCGATCGAGCGCCTTTCGCAGCGCGGCCCGGAGGCGCGCGGGATCCGGCACGATCGTCCCGACGAGCGCACGATCGAACGGCATCGTCGGGTACGAGATCATGAGATGCATCAGGCTCGGATGGCGGCCAAACGTGTCGTGGATGAAATCGGGCAACGCTCCGAGCGCGTCGATGCCCTCCGCCGTCGTCACGGCGTTCAGCGCGACCGGGATGCCCGCGTCGAGCAGCGCATGGATGCCCCGCACGGTCCGCTCGTGCGTGCCGGGCGCTCGCGTGATGGCATCCGAGACCGCGGGATCGCCGCTATGGAGCGAGACGAACGCCTGCGTGACGCCCGCCTTCGCGAGGCGCGAAGCATACCCCGGCTTGCTCGCCTGGATGGCGTTCGTCTCGAGCGTCACCCCGGTAAAACCGAGCGCGCGCGCTCGCTCCACGTAACGAATGAGCTCGGGGTCGAGCATGGGCTCGCCGCCCGAGACGATGAGCGCACGCGCGCCGGCCGCCCATAGGTCCTCGATCCATCGAACGACCTGCTCGGGCCCGTAGCGCCCCCAATCGCGGCCCTGCCAGCACATGCCGCAGTCCTGGTTGCAGCCGAAGCCCGTCCGCACGATACCCTCGGGCGGCTCGATGCCCGCCACGATCTGGCGGAAGAAGCCGAGCGGCACACCCACGGGCAGCCGCGCGAGCTCCTTTCCGAGCCCCGCGGCGCGCTCCCATCGCTCTTTCGTCGTCGCCACGACGAGCCGCGCCGCCATCGCCTCGAACGCCTTCGCCCACCGCGCGGCCTCGGGTACGCTCGAACAAACCTCCACCGTGGCTTTGCCCGCGGCCTTGTCCCAGCCGAGCCGCAGGCGCGCGATCGGATCCCGTTTCCCGAGCACGAGCTCGACGTGATGTTTGTCCGCATTCACGTCGAGCAGCGTGAGCCCGAACGCGGGCAGGTCCACGGGCAGCGACGGCGCGTTCACGATCGTCCGGGCGAGCTCGCGCTTCTTCGCGGCCGCCTCGCCCTCGACGCTCGGCGGATCCCGAAAGACGACGCCGTTTGTCTCGGCCACGTCCCGGCCGCGCGCGCGGCCCTTCGCGGCCATGGCGCGCTCGACGTCGTCCACCGTCACGAGCGCCGGATCGGCCGCGGACGAGACGAGCGCGAGCAACGTCTCGAAGAGCGTGAGCTCGTCCCGGCCCCCGCTTCGCCGGATGGATGCGGCCGCGAGCTCGGCGATGGCTCGGACACGTTTGTCCTGGAACCGCCATGGGCGCGCCGGCAGATACCCATAACGCGCGCTCGCGTCGTCCTCGGGGCTCTCGTAGGCGTCAGCGAGCAGCCCGTCGCGCTCGGCGAGATAGTAGAGCGCCGTGTCGGGATAAAGCCGCACGCGCGAGAGCAAGAGGTGCCCGCGAAGCTCGTGCATGCCGGTTTGTCGCATGCATGCGAGGTTTGTCCGGAGGTCCAAAAGCGTCGTCCACGGCGTGAACAGGATGAAGCCGAAGGCCGCGTGCGAGAGATCCATCGCGGGCGCGTATTCGGTGTTCCAGCGGCGGAGCGCTTCGAGGAAGCGGACGAGCGTCTCCTGCGTCGCGCCTTTGTTGAAGCGATCGAGCTCGGGCTGGGAGAAGTTCTCCACGCCGACGAGGAAAGGCGCGAGGCGGATCGACGAGCGCCGCGCGGACGCGAGCGCGCGCGTGAAGCGGGTCGTGTTCTGGAGCCACCAGTCGGCGCGTGATTCGATGAGCAGCGTGAAGGGCCCGAGCTTTTCGGCCTCGGCCGCCTCGACGAGCTCGGTGAGGTAATAAAACGGGTTCTGGTCGCGCAGGACGAGCGCCTCTATCTCCGGCGCGTTCGCGCGCAGATACCGGAGCTGGACGAGCGCCCAGGCGAGCGCCTCGTCGCGCGATTTGTGCTCGTAATGGTTGCCCGTGGTGCAGAACCCGCAGCCGCGGCCCGCGCCCTCGGGGATCTTCGTGCCCGCATAAAGCGGGTTCTCCCGCGCGTCGGCCTGGTACGGGCAGCCCGTGTTGCCCGTGATCGGAAACGAGGGGAACCGCGGGCGCGCGTCCGCGGTCGCGTACACGGGCCGGAGCAGCGGGGCATACCGCGGCAGCGGCTCATCCGGGAGCGCCCGGCCCGCGAGCGCGGAGAGGAGCGCGACCACCGCCTGTGGTTCTGCCGGACAAACGTGGTTCGCCGGCGCGTCCGAGAGGTCGTGCTCGCCGACGAGGCGGACGAACGTCGTTTCAGGCAATTCGCGGGCGAGCCGCGCGACGATCGCCGTGCTCCAGAGCCGCTCGTAAAGGATCGTCGGGTACGGGCGAAGCGCACGGACGAGCGCGTCCCAGGCCGCGCTCGCTTCTGCCTCTGCGCCGCGCGGCAGGTGCGCCACGACGAGGTCGCCCGGGATCCCCGCGGCGCGCATCGCGCCCGCGATGTGGTGGAGCCCCACGTCGTCGAGGAACGAGCGGTCGCGATGGCTATGCAAGCTGAGGACGGCCGCTGGCAGCGCGCCTTCGCCGCGCGCATCTTGGGCAGGCAGAGAGAGGGGCGGCACACCCGCCTCGCGAACGAGCGGCAAGGATCGCATCGGGGCCCGGAAGCCCGTAGGCTACACCGGGTGCGGCAGCCCGTCATCCTCCTCGGCAAAGGCGACGTCTCGCTCGCGGCGGCGGATGGGGACGTGCTCGTCGAGCCCGAAGGCGGCGGCCTCGAAGCGATCGAGGCGCTCTTGGCCCGGAGCCCGCGCGCGGCCGTCGTGACCTCGGGGGGAGACGAAGGTTTTTTCCGGGCGAGCCTGTGCCTCGAACGAGGCGTGAAGGCGGTGATCCTGCGCCGCGGTGCGTTCTCCGAGGCGCACGAAAAGGAGCTCGCCGCGCGGGCGCGGAGCTTCGGGCACGAGCTCTTCCTGCACGACGATTCGCGCGGATACGGGCGCGTGCGCGCAGGCGGCGAGCGTGTGCAGGTGGGCGCGCCCGAGGTCGCCGCGTGGGAAACGGCGGCACGCGGAGCGCTTGGGCAAAGCAGGCGGGCGGCCGCGATCGGCCTCGACGTGGATCCCGCCTGGGAAGAGGCCGCAGAGGCCGCGGAGCCGCTGCCCATGGACGCGCCCGTGCCGGGTTTGTCCGAGAACCTGGAGGAGGTCGCGTTCACGAACGGGGACAAACCCGTGCTGTATCTGGTGGTCCCCGCCCGCTCGCTCGAAGCCGCGCGCGCGCGGCACCCGGGCGCGGCGATGGCCCTCGCGCGCGCGGAGGCAGCGCCGCTCGCGGTCGAGGGCGCGACGGGCCGGCGCATCGAAGGCGCCTCGGGCGAGGCGACCGTGCATGCGTTTTTCTCGACCGACCCGGATCTCGCCGCGCGCGCGGCATCGCTCTGGGAGCAGGGTTCGTCCCGGAACGCTCTTGGGATCGGGGAGCTGCTCGGCTATCCGCCCTGCTGCACGGCCGCGTTCGTGGCGCTCGCCGATCGCCGGAACAACGCGGCGCTCGTGTACGTCACGGCCGCGCGCACCCGCGCGCTCGGCGCGTCGTTTCATCCGCTGCTCGACGTGGCCGTGCGGCGCGTCGTCCCCTTCACCCCGTGCTCGTTCGGCTGCGAACGCGCCGCGGCCGTGGCCTCGCGTGTCGTCGCCGCGCTCCCGCGCGTGCAAGCCGAGGCGCTCACCCGCGCGCTTACGCGGCCCGTGCTTTACCTCGACGAGGCGCGGGCCGTCGCGCTCGAAGGCGCCCGGGTGGACGGTGCCGCGCTCTCCTTCGAATCCGCGGTTTTCCTCCCCGCCCCGGCCCCGCTCGACCCCGACGGCGAGATGTTCGCGCGAAAGCTCTTGGGGGCATTCTTCAAGGGCGGCGGCACGCTCGTGTGCACGGACGATGGATTCGAGGTGCGCAGCGCGTCGTTCACGCGGCGCCTCGGACGAACCTCGCCGCGGCTCGGGGTGCTCTTGCCGTTCGGCAGGCTGTCCGGGTAAACCTCAGCCGAGATAGCCCGAACCGCCCGGAGTCACGTCCACGCGCCCTCGCTGGCCGCCCGGGGCCATCGCCGCTTGGTTGCGCCGCCCCACGGGCCGCGGCGGGATTTCGAGCAGGTACTTCGTCACGGTCGCCTTGTCGTACCGTCGCGACATCCAAAAAAGATCATACTCGTTGATCTTGTCGAGCGTGCGGATGCCAAGCTCGCCCATGCGCGCGAGGATTCGATTGCGCGACGCATCGATCACGTCGCGTTTCTCCTCCCATTTCAATCCGCCGATCTCATCGTACGCGAGCGTCACCTGGCCCGTCTTCAATCGGTCGAAGCCCGGGCGCAGCACGATGCCGGCGTCCTCCGGGTCGACGCCCATGCCGGGGAACAGGTAAAACCCCTGGAAACAGCCGACGATGTCGATCTCCTCGGCGAGCGTCTCCACGAGGTGCACCGTGGCGTCGACGTCCTCCTCGGTCTCGTGGAAATAGCCGGAGATGAAATTGACGCGGTTGATGATGCCGGCACGATGCGTATTCTGCAGCGTCTCGATGATGTCCCGCGAGAGCAGGCCCTTCTTCATCAATTCGAGAATCTTGTCGCTGCCGCTCTCGGCGCCGTAGTTGAGCAGGAGGCAGCCGGATTCGCGCATGAGCGCGGCGAGCTCGGCAGAGATGTCGGTGGGGCGGCAGGAGTCGGTCCATTGCAGGCCCGCCTTCGAATCGACGAGCCGCCGGCACATGCGTTCGAGCAAGCGCGGGCTCACGTTGACGAGGTTGTTCAGGAACATGAAGTCCCGCACCCCGTATCGCTCCGCGAGGGCCATGAGCTCGTCCGCGGTCTTCTCCGGCGACTGGACGTCGAGCCACTCCTTGGCGCTGCAAAATTCGCACTTCGCCGTGCACCCCTTCACGAATCCATAAGGGAGATACACGAAGGGCTCGATGGGCTCGCCGTGGTAGAGACCGTCCCGCGCGAGGGCGTCGAGCAGGCGCTCGGTGGGTTTGCCGCGGTAGAGGTCGAACGGGACGTCGTCGAAATCGGGCCGCGGCATGGCGTTGAGGTGCGAGCGAATGAGCTTGTTTTTCGTGACGCTCTCGCCCTCGCGGGACCAGACGCCCGGAATGTCGGCCGCGCGGCGATCCCGGTACGCTTCGAGGTGCAAGAGGCCGAGGAGCGGGACCTCGCCGTCGCCGTCGACCACGTAATCGAACGTTTTCGGGGTGCCAAGCGCACGGTCGCCGTCGACCTGATCCCGCTCGCCGCCGAGCACCGTGGGAAACCCCGTCCGCTCCTTGACGAGCCGCGCGAGGCACGCCGCGATGTTCATCTGGAAATGGCCGAAGTAATCGACGATGGAGAACCCGACCAGCGCCCGGCGGCCGGATGCAGCGGCGACCACAAGCTCTGGGCCGAAGGAATTCCACATGTGCTCGGCCGCCGCCGCGACGGCGGGGCTCTCGGCGCCGGCGAGCCAGCCGTCGACGGCGGCGTCGTCCACGAAGCCATCGAGCCGGTCGTCGGCGTGCGAGATCTGCAAGTCGAAGATGCGCGTGGAAAAACCGTGGCCGCGGGTGAACGCCGCGAGCCGCGCAGCCGCGAGCGAGGGCAATTCGAGCTCGTCGTAGCTGTTGCGATAACGCGGGACGTGCACGAGGACCATTTCGATCGGTCGGTTCGTCGCGCGCGTCGCATATCGTTCGACGCTCGCCTGCGCGAGGGCGACGGACGCCGCGGCGCCGGCGAGCGAGGCCGGCGAGGGCGTCTCCGCGATGCGCGGCGCCGCCAAGGCGTGGCGCGTCGCGACTTCCAAGGGGTTCGGGACGACGTCGAGCCGCACGGGGCCGTCCCGAAGGAGCGCCTTTCGCGTCAACGATGCGCCCTGCTTGCTCCAGCGACAAACCAGCGCGCCGCGTCGCATGACGACCTCGACCTCGAAGGGCCCCTCGCCCTGCATCTCCTCGTCGAGATCGACCTCGACGACGACGTCGCCGATACGCGCGTGGCAGACGAGCCGATCGGCGCCGACGGCCGCGACGGCCTCGGTCACTTCGAGCCCCCGCGCGGCGCCCGGAACGACCGCGTCCGCGAGCGCGAACGGGCCGGCGGCGAGGCGAGCGAGCCGCGCCGCGACGTCGGCAGGAAGCTCGAACGGGATGCGCGCGCCCGCGACGAAAGGCGTGCGCGTCGAGGCCGCGCGCAGGATGCGGCGGCCCGCCGGCGCGCGTACGGACAAACCCACGAGCGCGCCCATCGATTCACGCCGCGCTTCCTCGACGAGCGCGAGGAACATCGGTTCGAGCACGAGCGCGCCCGCGTCGATCACATCGGGAGACGCCGTGTCCCGAAGCGCCCGCGCGAGCGCCGTCGGGACGACGATACGAACGCCGGACGTCGCCGCGATGAGGGCACGCGCGGCGTCCTCCGGCACGTCCTCGCCGAGGACGAGGCAGCCGCCTTCGCCCGCGAGCTTGGCCGCGAGATCGGGCGCGCGGCGGACGGCTTCGGCCGCGGTCGTGGGCACGACACGCGCGGCGCGCGCGAGGCGCGCGAGGGGCGAGGCGACCCGAGGCGCCGATTCCGGCTTCCCGGCGACGGCGACGAGGAGAGCTTGCCGCTTGCCGTGCGCGTCCGTCATCCCGATCGACTCTACCACCACGAGGGGCGGAGGCGGATCACCACTCCACGACGAACGTGCAGCGAGGCGCGCCCTCGATGCGGCACCCCGGGACGTGCGTGATCGTGGCGCGTGGCTCGAACCGCTTCGCCATCCCGAGCACCATGCCGACCTCGGCCGCGCAGTCGTACGGCGTGTCGACGTTCATCTCGATCCGGCGGTCAGGGAGGGAAGCCCGGGCCAAGGCGTAATGGCCGATGCCTTCGAGCGTCGTGCCGTCCTTCGGGTCGAGCATCAGCCGGCCGCCGAGGCGATGCATGGCGTGGTAGGCGACGTCGATCGACGCGAGGGCCGCCTGGACGTCGCGGAGGTCCGGCGGGAAGGCGGCATTCGCCATGATGCTCTCGCCGCACTTGTAGAGCGCGTTCGGGCCGATCTCGCGCTTGATGCTGGCGAGCGTGGCGAGCCAGTCGCGCAGCGAAAACCACTCGTCGACGAAGGACGCGCCGCCCTTGCCGTCGTCCACGCAGATGCCGTGCTGCACGAGGATGCGATGCGCGAGCCGAGGGAAATTCTCGAAGGCGACGATGAACGGCAAGACGCCGTTGCGATGAACCTCGACCGAGCTGGTGGAGAGCACCGGACCACCTCCCTTCTTTCTCGCCGCACGCGCCGCGCAGGCCGCGATGCTACCAGCGGAACCCAGCCCGCGCAGCCCGCTCGGCGTGGAGCGAGGCGCGGGCACGATCCCCGGCGCGGTAATAGTGCTCGGCGAGGACCCCGTCCCGCTCGCCCTTCTGCTCCAGCCACGCCGCGGCGAGCGCGTGTCCGAGCGCGCGATCGGCCTCGGTGAGCATGCCGTAGGCCGCCTCCCGCACGAGCGTGTGGCGAAAGGCGAGCTCTTGCTCCCCGGCAAAACGGCTGCCCGCGTGAGGCACGACGAAGCCGCGATCGACGAGCACGCGGAGCCTGCCGCTCTCGGTCGTCGTGCGCGTGTGGCCGAGCAGCGCCGAGAGGCCGCCCGACCAGAAGACGTCGCCGAAGATGCTCGCCGCGCGCAAGGTGCGCCGCGCTTCGGCGTCGAGCGCGCCGATCTGCGTCTCCAGGAGCGAACGCGCCGAGGTGGGAAGCTCGTCGCCGCGCCCTTCGACTGCAGCACGCGAGAGCTCTTCGACGACGAGCGGCAGGCCCGCCGCGCGCTCGACGACGCGATCCACGCGCGCGGCCTCGGCCCGATCGCCGAGCCAGCCGCGCGCGAGCTCGACCGCGGCCTTGCGCGGAAGCGGCGCGAGCGGCATCACCTGCGTGAACGTCACGCCGGCCGTGTGGCCGAACTCGTCGAAGAGCTCCGGCCGCGCGAGGGCGAGCACGAAGAGCGGGCGATCGTAAAGCTCGCAAAGGACGTCGCCGAGCGCGTGGATGGAGCGCGCGTCGCACCACTGGAGATCGTCGATGAGCAGGAGCGCCGGGCGCCCCGCGCGGGCCATGGCGAGCGCTTCGGCGCAATCGACCGAGGCGTCGGCCGTCAAGCGCCCCGCCTGCGTGATCGCCACGTTCGTGATCCCGCGCGCCCGCGCCTCGCGCACGAGCTCGCGCCCGAGCCGCGATTTGCCGATGCCCGGCGGACCCGTCACCAGCACCGCGCGCGGCGAGACCTCTTCGAGGCACGCTTCGAGCGCCGAGAGCAGCGCCCCGAGCTCGCGCTCCCGGCCCACGAAAGGCGCGCCGAGGAGCATCACGGAGGCCTCGACGTACGTCCGCGCCGCCGTGATGTCGCGCATGCGCACCTCGCGCTCGGTGAGCGCAGGCGGCGCGCCCGAAGGTCGCTCCGAGATGGCCTCCTCGACGTCGATCGCGGCGAGCGCGCGCAGCACGGCCGCCGCGCTCTGCGGCCTCGACGCCGGGTCCTCGGTGAGCAGCCGCGCGACGAGATCGTCGAGCGCAGGCGGCACGTTCGGTACGATCGTGGAGAGGCGCGGCGCGGCCGTGTGCAGCACCGCGGAGAGGACCTCGCCCTCGCTCGCGCCCGCGAAGAGCCTGCGCTGCGCGATGCATTCGAAGAGCAGGCAGCCAAGCGCGAAGAGGTCCGTCCGCGCGTCGATCTCACCTTCGCCGCGGGCCTGCTCGGGGGCCATGTACCCGAGCGTGCCGATGACGAGCCCGTCGCATGTCAACGCGCGCGCGGGGCTCGTCGCGCGGGCGATGCCGAAGTCGAGCAGGCGCGCATCGTCGGGCCTGCCCGCGGCGAGCAGGACGTTCTCCGGCTTCACGTCGCGGTGCACGATCCCGAGCGCGTGCACGGCCTCCAGCGCCTCGGCGACGCGCGTCGCGATGTGGATCGACTCGGAGATCGTGAGAGGCGCAGGCTCGGCGAGGCGCTCGGCGAGCGTCATGCCTTCGAGCCACTCCATCACGAGGAACGGCTCACCCGCCTCGGTCGTACCGTGATCGAGGTACCGCACGATCGCTTGGTGATCGAGCGTCGCGAGGATGCTCGTCTCCCGCGCGAAACGCGCTGCGTCATCCGGCGTCGCGCCGCGGAGGATCTTGACCGCGACGGCCTTGCCCGTGACGCGATCGAGCGCGCGGAAGAGGCTCACTGACGCGCCGTGGGCGTCTCCGAGCAGCTCGTATCTCGCGCGTATCTCTCGATCCGCCATGGTGAGGGATGGGCCACCTCGCGCGCTTCGCGCCCCGCGACCACCCTTCGAGGGTAAGACGTTTTGCAGGCGATCGCGGCACTTTTTCCGGTCCGTCCGCACGCGCACACCGACCCTCCGGCGCGCGCGGGTGTGCCCGACAAAGCTTGTGTCGGTTCTCGTGGCCTACTAGAAACGTCCCCCATGATGCGAGGCGCCCTGAGTGACATCACGAAGGCCGTCGGTCGGACTCCCGTCGTCAAGCTGAACAAGGTGACCGAGGGGATCGCGAGCGACATCTACGTCAAGTGCGAGTACCTGAACCCCGGCGGCAGCCACAAGGACAGGGTCGCGATCAACATGATCCGGGACGCCGAGGCGGCCGGTCTCAAGCCGGGCGGCACGATCGTCGAGGCGACGAGCGGCAACACCGGCGCGGCGCTCGCGATGAACGCGGCCGTCAAAGGCTACAAGTGCGTCTTCGTGATGCCCGACAAGATGTCGCAGGAGAAGGTCGACACCCTGCGCGCGTTCGGGGCGAAGGTCGTCGTTTGTCCCACGGCCGTCGAGCCCGATGATCCGCGCAGCTACTACCAGGTCGCCAAGCGCATCGCGGAGGAGACGCCGAACTGCTTCTACGCGAACCAGTACCACAACCCCTCGAACCCGGGCGCGCACTACCTCTCGACGGGCCCCGAGATCTGGGAGCAGGTCGGCGAGGACCTCGACGTGTTCGTCGCGGGCATGGGCACGGGCGGGACGATCAGCGGCACAGGCAAGTACCTCCGCGAGAAGAAGGCCTCGATCAAGCTCGTCGGCGTCGATCCCGTGGGCTCGCTTTATTACGACTTCGTAAAGACGGGCCGCATCACGAAGCCCTTCAGCTACAAGGTCGAGGGCATCGGCGAGGACTTCTTCCCGAGCACGATGAACCTGGAGATCCTCGACGAGGTCATCCGCGTCGACGACAAGGAGTGCTTCCTGATGACGCGTGATCTCGTGCGTCTGGAGGGCCTGTTCGTCGGCGGATCCGGGGGCGCGGCCGTCGCGGGCGCGATCAAGTACGCGCGGCAGAGCGGGCGGAAGGAGAACATCCTGATCCTGCTACCCGACGCGGCCTCGAAGTACCTCGGCAAGATCTTCAACGACAACTGGATGCGCTCGAACGGCTTCCTCGAAGAAGAGAAGAGCCTCGGCACGGTGCGTGATCTGCTCGCGGGCAAACCCCTCGGCGAGGTCGTCTCCGCGCGGCCGCAGGACCGGGTCGGCGAGGTCATCAGCAAGCTGAAGACCCACGGGATCAGCCAGATCCCCATCGTCGACGAGGGCAAGCTCTGCGGCCTCGTGCACGAGGTCGACCTGCTCCGTCACCTCGTCGGCGGCAAGGGCAGCCTCGACTCGCACATCAAGGAGCTCATCGAGAGCGAGTACGCGACGGTCACCGTCGACACGAAGGTCGAGCTCTTGAAGGGCGTGCTGAACGACGCGCGCGTCGCCATCGTCACCGATGGCACGAAGGTCGTCGGCATCATCTCGAAGATCGATCTGATCGACTACCTGGCGAAGCGCGCGGCCGAGCCCGCGGTCTGAGCCTCACCTACCCCAGCCCTCCCTCTCCACGCGCCGGAGAGGGAGGGAGCACGGGACATCCTCTCAGCGGCCGCGCACCGTGGCGGCCGATTGTCCGAACAGAAGCTTTTTCGCCTCGTCGTCCATCGTCTGGCTCGGGTTCTGCACGAGCTCGCGGCCGACGTCGCGGCCGCGGTTGACCGCCGGGCGGGCCTCGATCGCGTCGAACCAGCGCTTCAAGTGCGGGAAATCGTCGAGGTTTTGCCCCTGCGCCTTCCACGGCACGACCCACGGCCAGGCGGCCATGTCCGCGATCGAATAGTCGCCCGCGAGGTAGTCACGATCCGAAAGGCGTTTGTCCATGACGCCGTAGAGGCGGTTCACCTCCCGGGTATATCGATCGATCGCGTACTCGATCTTCTCGGGCGCATACATGCGGAAATGGTGAGCCTGGCCGGCCATGGGGCCGAGCCCGCCCATTTGCCAGAAGAGCCATTGCAATGTCTCGGCCCGGCCGCGCGCGTCCTTCGGCAGGAAGCGGCCGGTCTTCTCGGCGAGGTAGACCAGAATGGCGCCCGATTCGAAGACGCTGATCGGCGCGCCGCCGCCCTCGGGGTCGTGATCGACGATGGCGGGCATGCGGTTGTTCGGGCTGATCGCCAGGAACTCGGGCTTGAACTGGTCGCCGCGGCCGATGTTCACCGGGACGACCCGGTATGGGAGCCCCACCTCTTCGAGCAGGATCGTGACTTTGCGGCCGTTCGGCGTGGGCCAAAAATGAAGATCGATCATCGTGCCTCCTCGGGCGCCGCGGGCCGGCGCGAGGACATCTTACCCCCGCCGAGGGACGATGCACGGAGCCGGGCGTCCGGAGCTCAAAACTCACCCATGAATCCGAGCGCCGGATAGACGATGAAGCTATTGTGGTCGAGGTCGCGCACGGGCTTGGCGAGCACCTCCAAGGTGCCGCTCGAGATGAGCTGCACCAGCGTGAGCTCGAAACCGAAAAATACGTGCTTGTAGCCGACGGCCACGCCGCCCTGTCCGCCCACGTAAAACGCATTTCCGCCGAACGACGCGAGCTCCGTGCGGCCCGCGATCGCCTTCGAGACGACCTCCGGGATCGCGAGCTTCAGCGACGTGCCGAAATGCGTGTACATGAACCGCGGCCCGCCCCAGAGCCGATACCAGCTCCCGTGCGTGCCGAATGCGATCGGAATGTCGACCTGATACCGCGAAAAATCCTCGAGTTCGATGATCTGGAGCGTGTCTCCGAGCGGTAGAGGCAAGACGTAATAGCCGAGCCCGAGCCCGACCGTGGCGTCGACGCCGTGCCGCTCCTTGTTCAAGAATTGATACCGGCCGCCCAGGCGAATGGAGCTCGTGGCGAAGCGGAGCGAGATTTCGAGGTTGTCGACGGCCGTATAACCGACGCCGATGTGCGGCGTCACGGAAGGCGGGTTCAGGAAGAGGCCGCCGGCCGCAGCGTAAATCTGATCGACCTCCGCCTGGGTGAGCTCGCGATCGTCGGCGGCATCGACGAGCACCGTGGCGACGTCGATGACGTCCGAAATCGGGCCTGTCGGCACCGAGACGTCCATCCCGATCTCGGCCTGCACGTGGCCTTTGGGCGCCACGTGCGCCGGCTGCATGCTGGAGAGCGCAGGCGCGCAGCCGGCAGCGAGAAAGGAGGCGAGAAGCGCACAAAAAGGCGTCGAGGTCGAGCGGAGGACAAGCACGACCCCGAAGGTATCAGGAAGGCAGCGAAATCAGGAAGACGCGACGACCGGCGGGCTCGCCCCGAAGAGCGGCGCGAAGATTCGCGAGAGCGCGGCGCTCGCGTCCTCGAGCGACGGAGGCATCTTGCCCACCGCCGAGAGCCGAAGGATGCGGCCATGGACCGGGACGTCGAACGAGACCATCCCCTCGCCGCGCGTGATCTCCTCGATCACGTCATCGAAATGGGGCTCACCCGTCACGACGCCAAGCGCCGCGAGCCAGTCGTGGTCGTACCCGGCCCCGGCCCCGGCCACGAGGAGCCCCTCGTCGCTCGCGAGCGCCAGGGCCTTGATCCGGTTCCGCTCGATCACGGCTTCGAGATACAGGCTGGCCGCCTCCTGGATCATCTCGCTCCGTTTCCTGCGTCGTTCCTTCGTCATGTAGGACAACCTCCCGTCGCGTACGACACGACACTACCTTGGAGGCCTCGCCGCGGCCAAAAATGGAGCGATCGATCCAGAGGCGAACGATCCGAGGGCGTCATCCGAAAAACCAGAGGGGACCTCTTCCGCGCGAGGTGGCAAGGGTCGTGACCAGGCGCGAAGAATTTGCCGACGTTCCGTAAGGCGAGCACGTGCGGAGGGGCGAACGATCCGCATGTAGGAGGCTGGTAAGCCGCAAAGAGGAAGAATACGATGCTCGGGATGTCCTTCCCCGTCCCAGCCGCGCGCGCCTCGAGGCATGCCTGCCAAGCGCACGTGTACGGGAACGAAGATGCCCGGCCAGCCGCCCGGTGTGGTGTGCGTCGCTGACTATGCTGCCGGAGAAGATCCCCGAGCTCATCGCATCTCGATATCGCGTCGTTCACCCCATTGGCGAGGGGAACATGGGGACGGTGTACCTCGTCGAGCACGTGTACACCGGCGAAGAGCTGGCGATGAAGGTGCTGCAAGCGCACGTCGGCACCAATGCGAAGCTCGTCAAGCGCTTCAAGCGCGAGGCCTGGCTGCCCGCCCGGATCCGCAGCGATCACGTGGTGCGCGTGATCGACGCCGACGTCGCCGCCGAGCTCGGCAACGCGCCGTTCCTTGTGATGGAGCTGCTCCGCGGCTCGGATCTCGAAGCCTACGTGCAGCGGATGCAAAAGGTGCCCGCCGCCGAGGTCGTGGGCATCTACTGGCAGGTCGCGGACGCGCTGAGCAAGGCGCACGCGCTCGGGATCGTCCATCGCGATCTCAAGCCCGAGAACATCTTCCTGCACGAGCACTACGACGGCCGCGTGATCGTGAAGGTGCTCGATTTCGGCATCTCGAAGATGGCCGGCGACGACGGCAACATCGAAGAGGCGCGCCTGACCCGCACGGGCGCGGTGCTCGGGACGCCGCTCTACATGCCGCCCGAGCAAGCCACCGGCGACACGCCGCGTGTGGGGCCCCCGGCGGACATGTGGGCGCTCGGGCTGATCGCGTTCCGGCTGCTCACGGGGCAGGTCTACTGGAAGGCCCACACGATGGCCGAGCTGCTCGTCGAGATCCTCACGCGGCCGATGGAGGCGCCGTCGGTCCGCGACGAGAGCCTGCCGACGTCGTTCGATGCGTGGTTCTTGCGCTCGTGTGATCGGGATCCGAAGAAGCGGTTCCCGACCGTGTGGGATCAGGTCAAGGCGCTGGCGGAGAGCCTCGGGATTGGGCCGCCGGAGAAGACTGAAGCGCAGCGGACGATGCTCACGGGCCAGGCGCCGAAGGTCGAAGGGGATCCGATCCGGATGACCGAGCACGCCGAGACGTTGCGCCCGCAGGCCCTGCCGAAGACGCCGAGCAACCCGCCGCCGGCAACGATGCCCTCGGGCGCGCTCGCGCGGTCGGAGCGGGAGCGGACGCACACGCGCCCCTCGTCACGCTCGCGGCACAACATGAAGAAGGTCGCCGAGGCCGAGGCGAAGGCCGAAGCCGAGGCGAAGGCGCAGCCGACTGCCGCGGCGAAGGGCTCGGAGCCGATGCAGGTGGGCATCGGGACGGTGCTGCGCGCGGGCACCGACACGCTGATGCCCGAGGGCGAGCGCCGGCAGCTCACGATCGTCTCGTACGAGCTTTTGCCCTCGACGGAGAACGCCTCGAAGCTCGATCCGCAGAAGCTGCGCGAGTCGATGAAGGAGTACGAGGACGCGTTCGCGCAGGTAATGAAGGGCTACAAGGGCCAGCCCGCGCAGCCGCTCGGCGAGGGACAGATCGCGTACTTCGGCTACCCGATCGCGCGCGAGGACGATGCGCGCAGGGCCGTGAGCGCAGCGCTCGAGCTCGTGGAGACGGCGCAGAAGCTGAACAGCCGCCACGACAAACCGCTGCTCGACGTGCGGGTCGGTGTGCACACGGGCCTCGTGCTGACGTGGGAGATCGTCGACGACGCGGCGACGAGCAAGCCGGCCGCGATCGCGGGCGCGACGCCGACGATGGCCTGGCGCCTGGCGAACCTCGGGCGGCGCAACACGGTGCTCATCAGCGGAACGACGTACCGGCTCGTGCGCAACTACTACCAGTGCGCGAGCCTCGGCCTGCGCACGCTGAAGGGGTACGCGCAGCCGGTCGAGACGTACCAGGTGAGCGACGAGAGCGGCGCGAAGAGTCGCATCGAAGGCATGACGACGGGCCGGCTCACGCCCATGGTCGGCCGCGATCTGGAGCTCGGCCTGATGCTCGATCGCTGGGCCCGCGTGGAAGAGGGCTCAGGGCAGTTGCTCCTGATCTCGGGCGAGGCGGGCATCGGCAAGTCGCGCCTGACGCGCGTGTTCCGCGACAGACTCGAAGCGTCGCCCCACACCTGGGTCGAGACACGTTGCCTGCAAGATCAGCGCGACCGCTCGCTCTTCCCGATCGCGGGCCTCGTGAACCAGCTCTTCGTGCTGGTCCCGCGTGACAGCCCCGAGGAGAAGATCAGCAAGATCGAGCGAGCGCTCACGCACTACGGCTATCCGCTGCCGGAGGTGATGCCGATCTTCGGCGCGCTGCTCGGCCTGCCGGTCTGGCATCGCTACCCGCCGACGGCGATGAGCACGGAGGATCAACGCACGAAGCTGCAAGAGGTGCTCTTCAGCGCGATCGACTCGCTCGCGCGGCGCCGTCCGCTCGTGATCATGTTCGCGGATCTGCACTGGGCCGATCCCGCGACGCTCGCGATCCTCGGCGACATCGTGCACGACCTGCCGACCGTGAGCGTGATGCTGCTCGGAACAGCGCGCCCCGGGTTCGTCCCGCCGTGGCCCGCGCGCTCGCACGTCAGCACCGTCACGCTGAGCCGCCTCACGCCGAAGCGCGTGAAGATGATGGTCGAGGAGATCACGAAGGGGAAAGAGCTGCCCTCGGAGGTCTTCGATCAGCTTGTCGAAAAGACGGACGGCGTGCCGCTCTTCGTCGAGGAAGTGACGAAGATGCTGCTCGAATCGGGGCTGCTCGAAGAGCGCGGCGGTCGCTTCGAACTCACGGGTCCGCTGCCCGCGTTCGCGATCCCCGCGACGCTGCGCGACTCGCTCATGGCGCGCCTCGACCGGCTCGGCTCGGCCAAACGCGTGGCGCAGCTCGGCGCGATCCTCGGCCGCGAGTTCACCTACGACCTCATCGAGGCCGTCTCGCCGATCGATCCGGCGACGCTCCAGCGCGAGCTCGATCGGCTCGTCGAAGCGGACGTGCTCTACCAGCGCGGCCGCATCCCGCGCGCGACGTACACGTTCAAGTACGTGCTCGTGCAGGACACGGCGTACGAGTCGTTGCTCCACAACACGCGCCAGGCCTACCACCGCAAGATCGCGCAGGTGCTCCTGCAGCGCTCGATGGCGGCCTCGCAGCTCGGCGACGCGAAGGGAAACCGTGATCCGAGCGCGAGCGGCAACCAGCCGTCGCAAGCGGGGAGCGGCGAGAAAAAGGTTCCCTCGGACGACCCTCGGCCGCCTCAAAAAGACGTGAAGGAAGTGCTACGCGGGCTCATGAAGGACAAACCCGAGGAGAGCCCGCTCGGCAACGTGAAGGACCTGAAGAAGCGTCCCTTTTAGCGAGACATGAAGGCAATTCGAGTCGATGCGTTCGGGCCCCCGGCCGAGGCGGTCCGTTTCCTCGAGGTGCCCGAGCCGGAATCGCCGCGCGAGGGCGAGATCACGGTCTCGGTCGAGGCGACGCCGATCAACCCGTCGGACCTCTTGATCCTGTCAGGCATCTACGGCGCGCTGCCGCGGCTGCCCACCGTGCCCGGGAAAGAAGGCGTGGGCCGCGTGATCGACGTGGGCCCTGGCGTGCGCGGGATCGAGCGCGGCATGCGCGTGCTCTTGCCGATCGGCGCGGGTGCGTGGCGCGAGCGGGTGAAGGTCCTCGCCGAGGACGTGATCCCCGCGCCGGAAGGCGTGCCGGCCGCGCAGCTCGCGATGGCGACGTTGAACCCGCTCGCTGCGCATTTCCTGCTGACGGCGCTCGTGAACCTCGGGCCCGGCGACTTCCTCGTGCAGAACGCGGCGAGCTCCGCGATCGGCCGATGGATCGTCACGCTCGCGAAGGAGCGCGGCATCAAGACGGTGAACGTGGTGCGGCGCGCGTCGCAGGTGAATGCGCTGCGCGAGCTCGGCGCGAACGTGGTGCTCGTCGACGGCGCAGAGCTCGGCAAGCGCATCACGGCAGCGACGCGCGGCGCGTCGATCAAGCTCGGGCTCGACGCGGTCGCGGGCGGCGCGACGACACGCATCGCGGGTTGTCTCGGCCGCGGCGGCACGGTCGTGAGTTACGGGATGCTGAGCGGACAGCCGGGGCACATCGCGACGAACGACCTCGTGTTCCGCGACATCCACCTGCGTGGCTTCTGGCTCGCCTCGCACCTCGCGACGATCCCGAAGGAGGAGCTGCGCGAGCTGTGGAAGCGGCTCGCGGGCCTCGTCGCGAGCAGCGCCGTCGCCGTGCCGGTGGAGGCGACGTACACGCTCGATCGGATCAAGGAAGCCGTGACGCACGCCGAGCGCGAAGGCCGCAGCGGCAAGATCGTCCTCGTCCCGCAGGGCGGCTGATCAGGCGCGCGCGACGATCGCGGAGAGGAGCCGTCCGCTCTTCGCAGCGTCGCGTCGATACGAGAACCAGCGCTCGGCGTCGCACACGGTGCAGCCGCGGACATCGTCGATGCGCGCGGGCTCGACGCCCGCGGCCGTGAGCTGCGCGCGGACGATGCGGCGAAGATCGACGTGCACGCGCGCACGGCTGCGATCGACGACGTCGTCACCTGCGTCCGACGCGCCGAGGAGCGAGGCCGCGACGTCGTCGCCGACTTCGAAGCAACAGGACTCGATGTGCGGGCCGATCGCCGCGACGATGCTCGGCGAAGGCGCGAGGGTGCGAAGGACGGCGACGCCTGCAGCGGTCGCGTTCGCCACGGTGCCGCGCCAGCCGCTGTGCACGGCGACGACGGCGCCGCTCTTTCGATCGGCGAGCAAGACGGGCACGCAGTCGGCCGAACGCACGCCGCACGCGACGCCGTGCGTGCGCGAGGCGGTGATGTCGCCGTGGCGCTTCACGACCTCATCGCGGTCTTCGGTGCCGTCGAGGATGTGCGCGTCGGTCCCGTGAACCTGGCTGAGGATGTAGAGGCGCGGCAGGGGCACACCCAGGGCCGCGGCGCAACGACGAATGTTCTCCTGCACGGCGGCCGGGTCGTCCCCGGTGGCGGCAGCGGCCACGTTGAGGGAGTCCCACGGGGGAAGGCTGACCCCGCCCGAGCGCGTGAAGAACGCGTGGCGGAAGCCCTCGGCGTCGAGAAGTGCCGAGAAAACAGGGCTCGGCGCGCCCGCCAGGGGGGGCCCGGAGGGGGGGGCGTCGAGGGGGCTGCCGAGGGCTTCGACTGGGGGGTTACCGGAATCCCGGGTTGGCGTGGGGCGTTGGGACGCCTGCTCTCCATTCGGGCTTTTCACGGATCTTCCTCGCCGGACGTGAGGCTGTCATGGACGAGCGAGGCCGGCGAGGTGATATTTTCCCGCTGAAGCTCCGATGCGCCCGCAAGACCCGAACATCGGCCGAGACATTCTGGGCGGTCAGTTCCAGATCCTGCAGAAGATCGGCTCGGGCGGGATGGGATCCGTCTACAAGGCCGCGCAACCGGCGATGAACCGGATGGTGGCCGTGAAGATCCTCCATCCGAAGCTCGCGAACCGCAAAGACCTCGTCTCGAGGTTCCGCCGCGAGGCGCGCGCGATGAGCCACCTGACGCACCCGAACACGGTGAAGGTGTTGCTCTACGGCGAGCTCGAGGACGGCTCGCTCTACATCGTGATGGAGTACCTGGAGGGGAAAAACCTCAACCAGATCGTCCGCAAAGAAGGGCCGATGGGCCTCGACCGCGCGATCCCGGTGCTCATCCAGGTCTGCGGCGCGCTGCAAGAGGCGCACTCGCAAGGGATCGTCCATCGCGACCTGAAGCCCGAGAACATCTTTTTGTCCACCAACGGAGGTCTGCGCGACTTCCCGAAGGTGCTCGACTTCGGCCTCGCGAAGGTCACCGAGCGCGAGCTGCGTCCAGGCTCCGTGATGCTCACGCAAGAGGGCATGGTCTTCGGGACGCCGGAGTTCATGTCGCCCGAGCAAGCCCAGGGCAAACCGCTCGACGCGCGCAGCGACATCTACTCGCTCGCGGTGATCCTCTACGAGATGCTCACCGGCAAGCTGCCGTTCGACGCGCGCACGCCGATGGAGTTCATCCAGCACCACGTGACGAAGCCGCCGCTCGCGCTGGAGACGCGCGTGCCGGGAAAGACCTTCCCGCAAGGGCTCGGCGCGGTGATCGCGAAGGCGCTCGAGAAACGGCCGGAGGATCGATACACGACGGCCGCGGACTTCGCCGACGCGCTGAAGCCGTACGCGCCGGGCGGAGGCAAGGGTTTCTCCGGGCTCTTCCCCGCGAGCAGCATGGAGGTGCTCGAGAAGGCGTCGCGCTCGCACGCCGAGCTCGCGCACGTGCCGGAGCAGAAGCCGGAGTCGCAGCGGCAGCCCCCGCCCGCGCCCGCGCCCACCCCCGCGTCGTCGCGGCAGGGAGGAGGCGCATCCGCGCCGGCGGCGATGGATGGCGCGCCCTCGAACCGCAAGCCGAACGGCGCGAATCCGATGACGAGCACGGGCAACCCGCTCTCGTCGCCAAGGCCGATGCCATCCCCCCACGCGGTCCGGCCGCCGACGAAGTCCGGGACCAATGAGGGTCCGTCGTCGCTGCGCATCGCGCCGCCGGTGTCGAGGCCGGCGCCAGCACCTGCGCCCGTCGTCGTGAAGGGCAGCCCATCGACGCTGACGCTCGTCGGCGTGGCGGTGGGCTTCTTGATCGTCGGCGTGCTCCTCGCGGTCATCGTCCTCAAGCTGCTCCGCTAGCGGACGATCTGAAGCGCGCTCGGCGTTTCCGAGACACCCACCATGCCGGCCGATCGCCCCTCCGAAGAGCAGAACGGTAGCGACGCTCGGAAGAGCGCGCCCTCCACGCCGAACGAGGTGAAGAGCGCGCCTTCCACGCCGAACGAGACGAAGGACACGAGCGACGACGAGCGCGAGAAGCGGCGCGCCGCGCGGAGGCGCAAGCGCACGATCCAACGATGGGTGCGGCGCGCGGGGATCACGATCGTGCTGCTCGCGGCAGCGGCGATGCTCGGCGTGGCGTTGACGATCCGGCACTACGAAGCGGACCTGCCGTCGACGGAGGAGCTGAAGAGCTACCGCCCGCCGCAGGTGACGCGCGTGATGGCGCGGGACGGTCAGCTCGTGCTCGGGGAGCTCTTCGTCGAGCGGCGCACGATCGTCGACGTCGAGGCGATGCCGGATCGCGTGCGCTACGCGGTGCTCGCCGCAGAGGACGCGTCGTTCTACGAGCACAAGGGCCTCGACTATCCGGGGATGCTGCGCGCGCTCTACAAGAACCTGCGCGGCGCGAGCGCGCGGCAGGGCGCGAGCACGATCACGCAGCAGGTCGTGAAGAACGTGCTGCTCACGTCGGAGCGCACGTTCGACCGGAAGATGAAGGAGGTCATCCTCGCGCGGCGCATCGAGCAGGAGCTCACGAAGAACGAGATCCTCGGGCTCTACCTGAACCACATCTACTTCGGGCACGGGCGCTACGGGATCGAGGAGGCCTGCCGGTACTACTTCGGCAAGTCGATCCGCGACGCGACGCTCGCGCAAGCCGCGCTGCTCGCAGGAATCGTGAAGGGGCCGAGCATCTACTCGCCGCGCGTGAGCCTGGAGCGCGCGAAGAAGCGGCGCGAGTACGTGCTCGGGCAGATGCTCGCGAAGGGCTTCGCGTCGGCGGAAGAGGTGGAGCGCGCGCGCGCGGAGGAGGTGAACCTCGCGCCCGCGCAGGAGGAGATGCGCGAGCTCGCGCCCGAGGTCGTCGAGGAGGCGAAGCGCACGTTGCGCGCGCTCGTCGGTCCGGATGCGGATCGCGGCGGCTACACGATCACGACGACGATCGATCCGACGATGCAGTCAAAGGCGCGCGGCGCCGTGCGCACGAGCCTCGACGGGTACTTGAAGCGGCACAACATGCTCGCGCCGCTCGCGCCGGGGAAGCGCGAGCCGCCCGCGTTCGAGGGCGCGCCGAAGCCGAGCGGTCATCGCGTGTACGCGGGCGTCGTGACGGGGCACGACGACACGAAGGGGCTTTTGTTCGTGCGCATCGGCGCGCTCGCGGGCGCGGTCGATCTGCGCGGCAAGAGCCGGTACAACCCGAAGGATCTCTTGCCGAGTCAGTTCGCGAAGGTCGGCAAGGTGGTGCGCGTGAGCCTCGTGGATCCGAAGGAGGCCGCCGCGTCGGCCGCGGATCCGCGCCAAGGCGCGCCCGAGCCAGGGACGGAGGAGCCGGCGCTGGAGCCGGCGCCGAAGGAAAAGGCGCAGCCGGCGGGGCTACGGCTGGAGCTCGGGCCGCAGTCGGCGCTCGTGGCGATCGACGTCGCGTCGCGCGAGATCGTGGCGCTCGTCGGAGGGTACGAGGGCGTGCGCGGCGGGCTCGATCGGACGCTTTCGAGGAGGCAGCCGGGCTCGACGTTTAAGGCGTTCGTCTACGCGTACGGGATCCACACGCGCAAGTTCACGCCGGCCACGCTGCTGGAGACGAACCCCGCGGCGCTGAAGGGCTACCAGCCGAACAACTACGACGAGAGCGAAGGGAAGACGCCGGCACGTTTGCGCGAGGCGCTCGCGCACAGCGTCAACGTCGCGGCCGTGTGGTCGATCCAGGAGCTCGGCGCTGCGCACGTGATGGCGTTCGCGCAGGACCTCGGGATCGAGTCGAAGCTCGGCGCGGATCTGTCGCTCGCGCTCGGCGCCTACGAGGTGACGCCGCGCGAGATGGCCGCGGCGTACGCGGCGTTCGCAGCCGGTGGCGAGTACAAGAAGCCGCGGCTCATCACGCGGATCACCGGGCCGAACGGGGTGGACATCCCGCTCGGATCGGAGCCGGAGCCGAAGCGCATGCTCACCGAGGACGAGGCGTTCCTGGTGAACAGCCTGCTCCGGACCGTGGTGGAGCGAGGCACGGCGACACGCGCGAAGGCGCTCGATCGGTGGGTCGCAGGCAAGACCGGGACGAGCAACCAGTCGAAGGACGCGTGGTTCGTCGGCTACTCGATGGACATCGCGTGCGCGGTGTGGACGGGCTTCGACGATGCCGCGCCGCTCGGCGCGGGCGAGACGGGCGCGGTCGCGTCGTTGCCTGCATTCGTGGACTTCATGCGCGAGGCGCACGCGGGCAAACCGAAGCGCGCGCCGACGGAGCCCGCGGGCCTCGAGCACAAGCGGATCGATCCGGAGACGGGCCTGCTCGCGTACGAGGGGCAGGAGAACGCGATCGACGAGGTGTTCCTGAGGGACACCGCACCCGACGCGGGCGTCGACGCCGCGCCGGACGGGGAGGCGGACGCGGAGACGGACGAGGCAGGCGCCACGGACGAGGGCGCGGAGGCGGGCGCGGAGGAGCCGCTCCCGGTCATCCCGGTGCCGACGCTGAAGCACGAGGGGCCGCCCGGCGAGGGCGAAGGGGATCACGCCAAGGAGCCTTGAGGCTCCGGCGTTCGTTCGAGCTCAAACGAGTTCGTCGATGGGGCCTGCGCCCTCGCGCAGGATGCGCACGTCGCCTTCGCTGAGGTCGACGATGGTCGTGGGCAGGTTGCCGCCGGCACCGGCGTCGAGGACGAGCTCGAGGGCGGGGAAGCGTTCCTTGATCTCCCAGGGATCAACCATGGGATCCTCGCCGGGCGGCGCGGCGGTGGTGCTGATGATCGGGCGCCCGAGTTCACGCACGATCGCGAGCGTGACGGGGTTCGAAGGCACGCGGATGCCCACGGTCTTCTTGTTCATCTGCACGATCTTCGGCACTTCGCGCGTCGCTTGGAGCACAAAGCAATACGGACCGGGCAGGAAGCGCTTGAGCACGCGGTAAGCGGCGTTCTCGACGACCGCGTACCGCGCGATGTCCCCGAGATCCGGGCAGATGAAGGCGAGGTTCTTGTCTCGCTGCATCCCCTTGATCTGGTAGAGCGTCTCGATCGCCTGCTTGTTGAAGAGGTCGCAGCCGAGCCCGTAGACGGTGTCCGTCGGGTAGCCGATGACGCCGCCCTTCTCCAGGATCTCGACGGCGCGCCGGATCTTGCGGGGCTCGGGGTGCTCGGGGTTGATGGGAAGGAGGATGCCCACGGTTACGGCTCGTGAAGGAAGGCCTGCGGCAGTGGGGCGCGGCTCGGCTCGTCCGAGCAACGCGCCCCCGGGCGTGACGAGGACCTAGTCCTTCAGCGCCTCGCTGCCACCGATGATCTCCATGAGCTCCTTGGTGATCGCAGCCTGACGCGCGCGGTTGTACTGGAGCGTCAGGCGCTCGACCATTTCCTTCGCGTTCTTCGTGGCCGCATCCATCGCCGTGAGCTTCGCGCCGAACTCGCTCGCCATCGACTCGTAGAGCGCGCGGAGGAGCGAGATGTCGACGTACATCGGCGCGAGTACGTCGAGCAGCGCCTCGCGGTTCGGCTCGAAGATGAACTCGGTCGCCGACGTCGCCTCGGCCTGCTCCCCTTCGGCGAGCGGACGAACGGGCAAGAGCCGCTCGACCACGACCTGCTGCGTGACCGCGCTCTTGAACTCGTTGTAGATGACGTAAATGCTGTCGATCTCGCCCTTGAGGAAGGGATCGAGGATCTCCTTGCCCACGCGCTGCGCCGTTTCGAGGGCGAGCTTCTCCCATACGCCCGGGAGGTAGCCGAGGTTCGGGGCGTTGCGACGGCTCATGTAGTCCCGGCCTTTGCGGCCGATGACCTTCATGATCACCTCCTGCCCCTGCTCGACGCGGCTCTTCCACTCGCGCTCGGCGCGCTTATTGATGTTCGTGTTGAACGCGCCGCAGAGGCCACGATCACTCGTGAGGATCAGGAGCATCACGCGGCGCTCGGGGCGCTCGACGAGCAGCGGGTGGAGCGGGCGATCGAGGACGACGTCGGCCTCCGCCGGGACGCCTTGCCCGCCGTCCGGCGCGCTCGCCGCCCGCGCCGACGCCGTGATCGCCGCGAGGACCTCCTGCGTCTTGATGGCGTAGGGGCGCAGCTCCGTGATGCGCTGCTGGGCGCGGTTGAGCCGCGCGCCAGCAACCATCTTCATCGCGCGCGTGATCTTCTGCGTCGAGCGGACGCTGGTGATGCGCTTGCGGATCGCTTTGAGCGAAGGCACGGCTTACTTCGCTTTCTTGGCGGCCTTCTTCGGGGCCGCCTTGCCATCGGCCTTCGCCTCGGCCTTCGGGGCCTCGGCCTCCTCCTCCTCGACGGCAGGCTTCGACTTGCCGCCGGGGACGAAGTTCTTCTTGAAGGACTCGATCGCCTTGTTGATCTTCTTCTTGAGCTCGTCGTCGAGCGCCTTCTTCTCGGCGATCTCCGGCAAGAGCGTCGAGTGCTTCGACTCGAAGTACTTGTAGAGCTCCTCCTCGAACTGCGCGAGCGCCTCGACCGGCAGGTCGTCGACGTAGCCGTTGATGCCGGCGTAGATGATGAGGACCTGCTTCTCGACCGAGAGCGGGACGTACTGGCCCTGCTTCAGGATCTCGACCATGCGCGCGCCGCGCTCGAGCTGTTTGCGCGTCTTCGCGTCGAGGTCGCCCGCGAACTGCGCGAACGCCGCCATGGCGCGGTACTGCGCGAGGTCGAGGCGGAGCGTGCCGGCGACGCTCTTCATCGCCTTGATCTGCGCGTTGCCGCCGACGCGGCTGACCGAGATGCCGACGTTGATGGCCGGACGAACGCCCGAGTAAAACAGGTCGGCTTCGAGGAAGATCTGACCGTCCGTGATGCTGATGACGTTCGTCGGGATGTACGCCGAGACGTCACCGGCCTGCGTCTCGATCACGGGAAGGGCCGTGAGCGAGCCGCCGGACCACTTGTCCTTGATGATCTCGTAGTCGCTGCCCATTTCCTTCAGGCTGTGGTGCGACGACTCCTTGCCCTGCTCGCCGATGTGGATCTTGCCGTCGGCGCCGCGATAGTCGCGGTCTCCGTGCGGCGGCGCCGGCGTGCCCTTCTTCACGACCCAGAAGACGTCCGCCATCTTCGCCGCGCGCTCGAGCAAGCGGGAGTGGAGGTAGAAGACGTCGCCCGGGTACGCCTCGCGGCCCGGCGGGCGGCGCAGGAGGAGCGAGAGCTGGCGGTACGCGACGGCCTGCTTCGAGAGGTCGTCGTAGATGCAGAGCGCGTGGCGGCCCGTGTCGCGGAAGAACTCGCCCATCGTCACGCCGGTGTACGGCGCGATGTACTGGAGCGGCGCCGTCTCGCTCGCGGTCGCGGCGACGACGGTCGTGTACTCCATGGCGCCGTAGCTCTCGAGCCGATCGACGACCTGGCGGACCGTGCTGAGCTTCTGGCCGATCGCCACGTAGATGCAGTGAACGCCCTTGCCCTTCTGGTTGATGATCGCGTCGACCGCGACGGCGGTCTTGCCGACCTGGCGGTCGCCGATGATGAGCTCGCGCTGACCACGGCCGATCGGGATCATGGCGTCGATCGCCTTGATGCCCGTCTGGAGCGGGTCCTTGACCGGTTGGCGCTGGATGATGCCGGGCGCCTTCACCTCGACGCGGCGGCGCTCCTTCGTCTCGATCGGGCCCTTGCCGTCGATCGGCATGCCGAGCGCGTTCACCACGCGGCCCACGACGGCCTCGCCCGCCGGCACGTCGAGGATGCGGCCCGTGCGCTTCACGGCGTCGCCTTCCTTGATGATGCTCGTGTCGCCGAAGATCGCGCAGCCAACGTTGTCGGCCTCGAGGTTCAGCACGAGACCGGCGAGCGTCTCGCCGCCCGCGCCCACGAACTCGACGAGCTCACCGGCCATCGCGCGGCTGAGCCCGTACACGCGGGCGATACCGTCGCCGACCGTGAGCACCGTGCCCACCTCGGTGACGAGCGCGGCCTTGTCGATGTTCTGGATCTGCTTCTTGATGATCTGAGAAATCTCTTCGGCTCTGAGCTGCATGGGGGAAGTCCTTGATCCTGTTTCGACCCGGCCCGTGCGAGGGGCGGTGGAAGTTTTGGGGCCTCGGGCGGCCTACCGACTAGGTGCGGAGCAGCGACTCGCGGAAGCTCTCGAGGCGGGCCTTGACGCTCCCGTCGATCACCTGGTCGCCGATGCGGGTGACGATGCCTGCGATGAGCGAGGGATCCTGCACGTGCGTGATGACGACCTTGCGGCCGGTCGATTTCTCGAGCTCGGCGCGGAGCTTCGCAAGGTAGCTCTCGCTGAGCGGACCGGCGCTCGTGACCGTCGCGCGGAGCGTGCCCGCGTCCTCGTCCACGAGCTTCTCGAGCTGACGGACCATGTCCGGCAGCGCAGAGAGGCGCCTGCGCTTGGCGAGCAGGCGCAACGTCGAGAGCGCCGTCTCCGAGAGGCTCATGCGCTGGCCGACCTCCTTGAGGAGCGCCTCGCGTTGATCCTCCGCGATGAGCGGGCTCTGAAGGACCATCCGCAGCTCGTCCGACTTCTCGAAGCTCGCCGAGAAATCCGCGAGATCCCGCGCGACCACGGGCAGATTCTTGAGCTCCTTGCCGAGCTCGAAGACGGCACGCGCATACCGCCTGGCGATCGTCTCGCTGCTCATCGCGCACCTCCCGCAGGCCCGCTCGAAGCGAGCGCCTCACGCACCGAGGTCAGGTAGTCCTCACTCATCCGATCGAGGTCGGCCTGCGCCGTGCGGCTGCGGATGATCTCCTCGGCCGCCGTCGTCGCGCCCTGCACCGCGTCACGCATGAGCTCGATCCGCGCCGTCCGGAGCTCCTGCTCGATGCGGAACTCGGCGTCGCGACGCATGCGCGTCCGGCGCTCCTCGGCCTCGGCGAGGATGTGCTTCTTCTCGAGCTCGGCCTGCGCCGCGTACTCGGCCTTGAGCGCCGTGAGCGTCTCGGCCATCTGCTCGAACTTGCCCTCGTACTCGTCGAGCCGCTTCTGCGCCTCGTTCTTCAAGCGCGACGCGTTGTCGATCTCCGACATGATCGACTGCTTGCGCTTCACGAGCGCATCGCCGATCGGCTTCTTGCCGAAGCGGTAGAGGATGAACCCGAGCACGCCGATGTTCAGGATCGCCGCGAGGAAGGGCGGAGGCTCGTTCTTCGGATCGCAGGGATCCGCGTGGTTCTCGTACCGCCAGAGGAGCTTGTTCACGAAGCCCGGCTGGACGGCCTTCTCGTTGTTCACGGAGATCATGCCGTGCCACCAGTTGATCTGGTCGAAGTGCGGCACGTCGTGCGGGCCATGGCCGGGGCAATGCCCGCCGTGCCCACCCGCCTCGGCGTGCGCCGGCTCGGGTGCGCGCTGCGGCTGCTGCCTCTGCATGCCCGGGGGGAACCCAGGACGCCCCGGCATTCCCTGCCCCGGCATCCCTTGCCCGGGCATCGGCCGGCCCATCTGCCCCGGCGCCGGCCGCGCCTGGCCCGGCGGGACGTCGAGCGGCGGATGTCCCGCCGGCAGCCCCTGGTTCGGGTTCGTCTGCGCGAACGCCGACGCGCCCGCGAGCCCCACCGCGAGCGGGAAGGCGACCTTCGCAAGCCTTCGCGACATCATCGACCGACCTCCCGACCGAGGACCCGAGACGCGATCTCGGCGGCGAGCGCCGGCTGCGCGTCCTTCAGCTCCTTCCTCATCTGCTCGACCTCCGCGGCGATCCGCGCCTTGCCCGTTTCGAGGATGCGCGCCGCCTCGTCACGCGCCTCGCCCATGATCTTCGTCTCGAGCTCTTTGGCCTCGCGGCGCAGCTTCTCGCGCTCGAGATTCGCCTCGCGCCGGACCTTCTCGAGCTCCGCTTCGTACTTCGTGAGCAGCTCGCCGGCCTTGGCGTCCATCTTGCGCGCGTCGTCCTTGGCGCCTTCGGTGCGCTTCTCACGCTCCTCGAAGACACGCAGCAGCGGATCGAAGAGCAAGGGCCGCAGCACGACGACGAACGTCGTGAAGAGGATGAACTGGGCGATGAACGTCGGGTCGAAATCGACGTTGATCGCCGAGGCGAAGAGCTTGGCTGAGGCGAGGTGGTTCACGGGATCCGGCGGTCTCCGGAGGGCCTCGATGTCTCGATCGGCTCGAGAGGCGGGGAGGCCACGGGTCATGGCCCTCGGTTGATCCCGAGGAGACAGCCTCCGAACGTCACGGGCCGCGCGAGAGGCAAAAAGACACCCTCTCGATGGGCGCGGGGGCAACTAGCACGTGGCGAAGGGAACGGGAAGGCCCCTTTTGTTCGCCGGAGGCAGGCCCACCAGCGCGCGGCAAAAAGGGGGCAATGGACCCGGGTTCGCGCCCGCCCTTTCCCGAAAAAAGTGCGTCGTGTGCGAGGTCGGCCCTGACGGAACGCCCCGCGAATGCAGGGGCTCGCGCGGACGAACCCGCTCAGCCGCCCGCTCCGTCGTCAGAGCGTCCAGTCCTCGACGCGCAGGTGCGGATAGATGCGGAACGCAGCGGGCCTGCGCGTCACGAGCGTGAAGTCGTGCGTGACGGCGATGGCCGCGATCATGACGTCGTCGGTGTCGACGTCGGGCGCCACGGTCGTGCGAAGCTTGGCGAAGGACTGCGCCGCGAGCGTGTCGAAGGGCGCCACCTTCACCGCGGCGACGAGGCGGATGACGTCCTGCATGAGCTTCGGGTGCCGCGTGCGGCGCGCGGCGATCAGGATCTGGCTGACCGTGATCGACGTCGTCCAGCGCTCCGACGTAGGCACGCCGGAGAGGCGCTTGACGAGCAGGCGCGAAGGGACCGTGCGGAGGACCTCGGCCAGCGTGGCCGTATCGAAGAGGTAACCCACGTGCGCTAGCCCCGATGCCAGAGCCCGGTCTGCGAGATGTCGACGAGGAGCGAGTCGACGAACTCGTCATGGCGGCACGTGCCGCACAAGGAGAGCAGCGGGTCGACGCCGTCGACCGCAGGATCGGGCGGATCGATCTTGTCGAGGTCACTCATCGGGACGATGGCCGCGATCGGATGCCCCTCGCGCGTGACGAGCGTGCGCGCGCGGACGCGTTCGGCCGCATCGACGGCGTCGAGGCAGTGACCCGGCAGGTCGGCGATGGGGATCCCGTACTTCTGCACCACGGCATGATACCTACCGGATCGAGCGTCCGGAGTCACGAGCGCGCATCAGCGGAAGAGCTCGGCGAGCAAGCGCGAGAGCTCACCTAGGCCCGCTTCGATCGCAGTCTCGGGGCTCGTCGGCTCCCGCGGAAGGACGGCATGCTCCTCACGCAAGGCGAGCGCAGCGCGCGGGTTCTGGAACCAGTCCTCGTCGAAGCGCTCGAGGAGCGCGCGGCGATCCGACAAGGCGAGGAGCGCACCCGCGAGGCGCGTCGGATCCTGCGGTTCGAACGCGGGGAGGACGAACGCGAGCCCACCGGGGATCGAAGCGCCGAGGGCACGATCGGTGAGCTCTTCGAAGCGCTCACGCCGGGCGCGGTGCGGCAGGGTGACGGTGCCACGAAGGAGGACACGGGCCGCGTCGAGGCGGAGCGAGAGGAGGAGCGCGCGGGCGACGTCTTGTGCTTGCACGCGCGCACGCGAGCGGCCGAGGCCGAGCGAGCGCACGCCGAACGTGGGGTCGGTAGGCAAGGCGCCGAAGAGCGCGGCCCTGCGCGCGCGACGGAGATCAAACGGCGGACGCGCGAGGACGAAGGGCGCCGCGCGCGGGACGTCGGCCTCGGCGAAGGCTTCGCCGAAGCGAGCGAGCGCGCGCACGAAGGAGGACGCGCCGAGCAGGCGCGGGAGCGTGAACGGCGGGATCGAGAGTCCGTCGAGGAGGCCCGTCTTGCCGAAGAGCTCCTTGAACCAGCGCGGCGAGAGGCGCGCAGGCCAGCCCTCGCCCGCGTCACGCGCGAGCATCACGGCGAGCGCATCGTCCCAGCGCGGCGCGCGCTTCGGCAGGAGCTCGGCCGTCACGTCGAGCAGGCGTTCGGCGATCCGCGCGAGCGAGGCCGCGGGCTTCACGGGGATCTCGAGGGCATCGACGTCCTCGATCCCGAGGCGGCGGAACGCCTCGGCGCGGCGCTCCTCGTGGACGAGCGCGGCGTCGGAGAGATCGCCCGCGCCACGCGCGAGCGCGTCGGCGAGCACGTGGCGCCGCGCGGGCACGGTCTCGTCGAGCAGACGTGCGAGCGTGACGCGCGGGCTCACGCGCTCGGGCGCGGGGCCTTCGATCTCGATCGTGGGCGCGTGCCACGCCTCGGCGAGGCGCACGCGCTCGGCCCAGGTGACGCGCGTGATCGTGAGCGCTGCGACGTGCGCCTGCGCGGCGGCGAGGATCGGATCCTTCGCGCCCCGCTCGCCGAGCTCGATCCACATCGAGCGTGTGCTCACCGCGCGGAAGGCTTCGAGCACATTGCCACGCGCGGCGGGTCCCTCGACGCGGAAGGCGCGATCCTTCTGGCGGAGCTCGTCCGTGGCGCGTGCGATCAGACGATCGATCTCGTGCGGAGGTAGATCCATGTGCGTCACCCGTGCACGGTGGGCTCTTTGCCGAGCACCTCGACGAGCTTCCCCTCGGCCCGCGCGATCTCTTCGAGGCGCGCGCGCACGGCGGCGGGATCCGCCTTCACGCTCGTCGCGAGGTCGACGAACGTTCGGTAGTGCCGCGCCTCGCAAGCGAAGAGCTCCTCGTAGAACGCGAGCAGCTCGGGCTCGTCGCCGCGCGCCCGCAAGGCCTCGCAGAGGAGGCGAAACCGCTCGCACGATCGCGCCTCGATCACGGCGCCGACGAGCAGCCGATCGACGAGCGGATCCTCCGGCGCGCCTTTGCGACCGACGCCGATCGCCTTGCGCAGCTCGGCCGCGTAGACGTCAACCTCGGGCTTGCCGAGCGTGAGACCTCGGCGGGTGAGCTCGTCGAGCACGCCTCGGAAATGACGCAGCTCCTCTTCGGCGAGCTCGACGAGCGCGCGCGCCACCTCCGTCCGCTCGGGCCAGCGCGCCGCCAGCGACAGCGCGTTCGACGCCGCCTTCATCTCGCAGTGCGCGTGATCCCGGAGCAGGGTGGCGAGGTCCGCGAGGGCCAAGGTCGCCCAGGCGGGATCGGTCGGTCGGGTCAGGCAGAGCACGAGGCCCGAACTATGGCACGACGACTCCGGGCGCAAGACGCGGCAAGCGTCCTTCCGTCCGGGATGCGCCCGCGCGTCGGGGCGCTTCGGTCACTTCTCCCCTTCGCCGCTCGCCGCTTCGCTCGCCGTCCCTTCGCCGCTCACCCGGTTGCGCGTCAGGCCGCTCGACTCGAGGTGATACGTCAGGCCGATGGCGATCATCGTGCTGTTGATCGTGGTCGAGAGCGTCCGGCGGACGGAGACCTCGGCGGCGATCTCCTGGCCGATGTAGCCGAAGCCGCCGGAGATCTGATGGACGCCCGCGCCTTGATCGAAGCGGTAGCCGAGGCGGATCGGGTAATGGTCGGCCGCGAGGTACTCGCCGCCTGCCATGACGCGCGCCGTCGCCTTGTTCCATGAATCGAGATCGGCGACGCCGTCGACCTCGAGCGTGAGGCTCTCCGATCCGTAGCCGAGCGCGGCGCCGATCGTGGTGGGCAGGAGGCCGTGGCCTGGGTGCGTGAGGTTCTGCCCGACGACGCCGAGGTGAACCGACTGCGTGATCTTGATGGTGACCCCCGCGTCGAAGGTCAGCGTGTCGACCGACGGCATGCGCTTGCCTGCCGCGTCGACGAGCCCGCCTGACACGGGGCTGTAACGTGCCGTCGCGGCGTCATCGAGCGGACCGAAGCCGTCCTGGATCATGCGCAGGTAGCGACCGCCGATCCCGAGGAAGACACGATCGCCGACGGGGTACGCAGCGGCCGCGCGCGCGTCGATGAAGCCGCGATCGGCGCCGTCGGGATCGATGATGCCGCCCATGAACGCGAGGCCGCCAGAGATGCGGGTCGACGACGTGATCGAGTCGACGATGGCACCGCCGCCGATGGCGCGTGTCACCTCGGGCGTGAACTGCCCGATCGCCTCGATGTGGTAGAGGCGCGTGAGCGCCATGTTCGCGGGGTTCGAGAAGATCGCCGTCGTGCCGTTGCCGACGGCGCGTGTCGCGCCGGCCATGGCGAGGCTCCGCGCCGTCTCGTTCTCCCCGTAGGAGTAGGCGAGCTGCGGGGCGAGGGCGATTTCCTGCGCGTGCACGATCGAAGCCGACGATCCGACCACCAGCGCGGACAAGACCGCGGTGGTGCCTGCTCTGCTCACCGGACGCATGAGGGGGCCTTAGCCACATGTCGAGGTCCAGGGCAACTTCTCGGACCCGCCGCGAAGAGGCGGCGGAACCGGTCGTGGCCGTTGCGGGCAAACGTCGGAAATCATGGACAATCTTCCCTCTTGACGGACGGACGCGTCTGCCAATGCCCGCCACTCGCGGGCGTCCGAGGACGCGCTTCCTCCGGACGCTATGGTTTCGGCCCTCCCCGCAACGTGACGCCCGGCAGAGCGCGAACGGCGCTACGCGTCGAAACGTCGAACTCGGAAAAACTGCCGTAAAATCCGGTGGTTGGGGCATTTGTTTTCGTTGGGGATGGACGCCCGCCCATCCCCGGTGCTACCTCCGGTTCGTCTTCGCCGCGGCCCCTGTGGGGGGCCCGTCGGGTCTCGGATTTTTCCTGACGATCGTGAAGGAAACCTCCCAAGGGCTTACGCAGGGGAGGCTTGATCCTGTATTGTCGTTTTCGCGTTCCGTGATGAACCATTGCGCGAAGCTCGAACAGCCCCCCTGGAAATGGGCGGGTCACCCCCGCGGGTCGACCCCCATCCCCGAGCCGGGCGAGCCCCGAGGTGTCGCCGGGCCGCCGGCTCCTGATCGTGCCCTTCGCGCCCACAGCATGCGTCCCCCTCGGCATTCTGTGGATATCTTGTGGACAACGCGGGGGATTCGTCACGGGCTTCGAACTTCCCGTATTGATTCCGCACGATAGCGAGACGAATCGCTGATGCGGGTTGTGGAAAACTTGGGGGCGATCCTGCACGAGGATCGCCACGGCACTGTATTCGCAGCGATTTCTGGGCTGGAATGACCACTTCGAGAGACGAATCGCGAGCGATTTTCGAACGGGCGATCGAGCATACGCGCGGGCTTTCCCCTGCGACGTTCGATCAGTGGTTCGGCGGCGTGCAGTTTGACGACCTCACGGACGGGGTCCTCTCGCTCCGGGTGCAGAACGAGTTTGTTCTCGAGTGGGTCAAGACCAATTTCCTGCCCACGATCACGGACAAGATCCGTGAGATCACCGGCTGGAGCGTCCAGGTCGCGTGGACCATCGACCAGCACCTCGAGGCTCCCATCGCGAACGTCCCTCAGATGCCGCCCGTGCGCCCCCGCTCCCTCGTCGTGCGCAGCTCGACGAACCCGCCGGCCGCGCCCGCATCCCCGAGCGCGCCCGTCGCCGCCGAGCCACGCGCCCCGGCGCCCGCGCCTGCGCCGCTGCGCAGGCCCGCCCTGCCCGATGATCTGAACCCGAAGCACACCTTCGCGACGTTCGTCGTCGGCCCCTCGAACCAGCTCGCCCACGCCGCCGCGATCGCGGCCGCGGGCGGCGGCGGCCGGCGGTACAACCCGCTCTTCATCTGCGGCGGCACTGGCCTCGGCAAGACGCACCTCGTCCACGCGATCGCCCACCGCGTCCTCGGTGAGCGCCCGGGCGCCCGCATCATCTACGTCTCCGCCGAGCGCTTCACGAACGACTTCATCACGGCGATCCAGCACCATCGGATGGACGACTTCCGCGCGAAGTACCGCGTCCATTGCGACCTGCTCCTCGTCGACGACATCCAGTTCCTCGCCGGCCGCGAGCAGACGCAGGAAGAGTTCTTCCACACGTTCAACGCGCTCCACGGCCTCGATCGGCAGATCGTCGTGACGAGCGACAAGTACCCGCAGAACCTCGAGCGCATGGAGGAGCGGCTCGTCTCGCGCTTCTCGTGGGGCCTCGTCGCTGACATCCAGGCACCCGAGCTCGAGACGCGCGTGGCGATCGTGCGCAACAAGGCCGCGCTCGAGGGCATCGTCCTGCCCGACGACGTCGCGCTCTACCTCGCCCAGGTGATCCGCTCGAACGTGCGCGAGCTCGAAGGCACGCTGATCCGCCTCGCCGCCAAGTCCTCGCTCACGGGCCGCCCCGTGGATCTCGCCTTCGCCCGCGCCGAGATCACGGCCGCCACGCCCCGCGCGCAGATCATGAGCGTCGAGGACATCCAGCGCGCGGTCTGCCACCATTTCCACCTCCGCTCGATCGATTTGACCTCCAAAGATCGCCACAAGAGCATCGCCTTCGCGCGGCACGTGGCGATGTACCTGTGCAAGCAGCGGCTCAAGGTCTCGTTCCCCGAGATCGGTCGTGCGTTCGGCAACCGCGACCACACGACCGTCATGAGCGCCGTCCGGAAGATCGAGGCCCAGCGCGATACCGACCCGCAGGTCCGCGCCCACCTCGAAGCCCTGGAGCGCAAGCTCGCCGGCGATTCCTGAGCGTCCGGCGGGACGCCCCATCCCCGAACGCCCTCCGCGCGTAGACTGGGGCCATGCGCTGGATCCCGTCCCTCGCGCTGCTCGTCGCCACGAGCGCCTGCGCGTCCCCTCCCCCCGCGCCCGCCACGACGCCCGCTCCGAAGATCGCGTTGCCTGTCCTCGACGCGGCTCCGAAGGAGACGAGCGCGCCCAAGGAGAGCTTGCTCCTGCCGCCGGGCGATCGGCCTTCGATCCCGGAATGGAACGGCGCGACGGCGTGGCTGAACGTGGATCGGCCGCTGCGCCGCGACGCGCTGCGTGGTCACGTGGTGGTGGTCGATTTCTGGACGAGCTGCTGCATCAACTGCCTGCAAACGCTCCCCACGCTGGCCGCGATCGAGCGGCGTTTCGCGAAGGATCCCGTGCTCGTCGTGGGCGTGCATTCGCCCAAGTTCGACGAAGAGAAGAACGCGGCACGCCTGCGCGACACGCTGCGTGATCTGGAGATCGTCCACCCCGTCGCCGTCGACGCGGACATGACGATCTGGGACGCGTGGGGCGTACGCGCGTGGCCCACGGTCGCGCTGATCGACGCGGAAGGAAGGCTCGCGTGGGTGGGCTCGGGCGAGCCGGATCCAGCCGACCTCAGCGGCGCGGTCGAAGAGGCGCTCGCCGAAGGGCGGGCCACGAACGTGCTCGCGAAGGGGCCGCTCGAAGGGCTGCGGCCCGATCGCGGTCCGGCCGGCGTGTTGCGATATCCGGGCAAGGTGCTCGCGCTGCAGAACGGCGGCCTCGCCATCGCCGACACGGGCCATCACCGCATCGTGCTGACGAACGCCGCGGGCGTGGTGGAGGCCGTGTTCGGATCGGGCGAGGCGGGCGCGAAGGACGGCGCCGCGGAGCGCGCGACGTTCCAGCGTCCGCAGGGGATGACGGAGGTCGGCGCCGATCTCTATGTCGCCGATACGGGCAACCACCTGATCCGCAAGATCGATCGCACCACGCGGCAGGTCATCACGGTCGCCGGCACGGGCGAGCTCGGCGCCGAGCCGCTCGGCTTGCAGGAGCACACCGGGCGGACGGCCCCGCTGCGCTCGCCCTGGGATCTGTTGCACCACAAAGGATCGATCTACGTCGCGCTCGCCGGCTCGCATCAGATCGCGGTCTTCGATCCGAAGATGGGCACAGTGCGCCTCTACGCGGGCAGCGGGCGGGAGGCGCGTGAGGACGGGCCGGCCCAGGCCGCCGCGTTCGCCCAGCCGAGTGCGCTCGCCACCGACGACAAGAGCCTCTTCGTGCTCGACAGCGAGACCTCGAGCGTCCGCGCGATCGACTTCGCGACGGCCACCGTGCGCACCGTGATCGGCGTCGACCTCTTCGTGTTCGGCGACGTCGACGGCGAGGCCGCAAAGGCGCGGTTGCAGCACCCGATCGGCATGACGTACGGGCAAGGCGCGTTGTGGGTCGCCGATTCGTACAATGGAAAGGTCAAGCGCGTGGACCCGGCGAAGGGCACGACACGCACCGTGCTCACGGGCCTCGCGGAGCCGGCCGGGATCACGGTCGCGGGCAAAGACCTCGTCGTGGTCGACACGAACAAGAGCCGCATCGTGCGGCGCGCGATCACTGCCAGCGGTGAGGCCGCGCCCGTCGCCTTCGCCGGCCTCACGCCTCCCAAGGCGCCGTGAACGTCAGAACCGATCGAGCTAGCCGAGCTTCGCGAGCGCCTCACGCGCGTCGTCGGCGATGAAGCCGTTGCCGTAGGCATCGGCCATCCGGAGCACGAGTTCAAGCTCTCGCCTCGCTTCGTCCCGCGCGCCGTGCTCGGCGAGCAGCGAGGCCAGAAGCGAGCGGCCTTCGAGCGCATCGGCGTGGTAGCCGCGCGCCTCGGCGTACTTCACGAGCTCGCGGATCCGCCCCTCGGCGCCCGGCTTGCCGCTCTGCCCGTCGAGGTACGCGAGGTGGACGCGGTTGAGCGATGCGATGCGCTCGTAGCCCGCCTCCTCGGCGATCTGCAGCGACTCGGTGAGCGTGGCGTAGGCGCGCGGAAAGTCGCCGAGGCGCCGCGTCGTATCGCCGAGGTTGTGCAAAGACGCGGCCATCTCGGCGCGCAGCCCCGCAGCACGAGCGAGCTCGACCGCGCGCGCCGAGGCCTCCGACGCAGCGCGAAAATCGCGCATGAACGCGTACACGAGCACGCGCTCCTTCTCGCGCTCGCTCGCGAGCGTGGGGTCGCCGCTCGGGCTCTTCGCCTCGGCGCGATCGATCGCGAGCAGCGCCGCCGCAGCGACGCCGGTCGCGGCGCGCACGTGGGCGATGGCGAGGAGCGTGCGCGGATCCTCGGCCGGCCCCATGGCTTCGAGCCGATCGGCGGCGCGCGCCGCGCGGGCGAAATCACCACTGCGCGCACCGAGATCGATCTCGGCGACGAGCGCACAACGCTGGAGCTCTTCGTTCTGCGCGGCGAGCTTGAACGCGAGGTCGATCTCGACGTACGCCCGATCGAAGCGGTTCACGGCGCCGAGCGCACGCGCGACGTCGACCCGGGCGGCGACGCGTTGTTCGAGCGTGCCCGCCGCATCGATCCGACGCAGCGCCCGCGCGGAAAGATCCTCCAGCGAGGGCGCCGCGCGCACGGGCAGGACCGCGGCGCAGAGCTCGCGCAGCCAGCTCGTGATCTCGGTCGCGGGGCGCCGGTCGAGATCGGCGAGGTCGATCGCGCGGAGCAGCAGGCGGATGCTGGGTTCGAGCTGGCAGAGGCGTATGCGGTGCGAGGCCGCGCGTGCGTAAAACGTGGCGGCGCGATCCCGATCGCCCGCGTGGTAGAGGTGCGTCCCGACGCGCTCGCCGTGCGCCTCGGCGACCTCGTCACCGAAGACGGCGCGGTACGCCTCGGCCGCCTTGCCGTGCAGATCCCGCCGCGCCTCGTGCGGGATCGTGTCGAGGACGATCTCGCCGTGCATCGGCGACGGGAAGCTCACCTCCGCGGGGCCCGCCGAACGCAAAAAGCCTCGCGCGACGAGCTCGCCGATGCCTCGATCGACAACGGAAAAACTCTCGCCGAGCAGCGCCGCGAGCACCTGCGTGTGCACCGGATCGCCGAGGATCGCCGCGGCGTTCAGCGCCCCGCGCTCCCGCTGCGGCAGGCGGCTCACGCGCGCCTCCATGAGCGCGCGCAGCGCTCGCGGCACCGCGCGCGCGCCGTCGAGCCGCAGGCGGACGCGGCCGTCCTCGACCTCCACGGCGCGCGCGTCCACGAGCTCCTTCAACAGCTCCTCGATGAAGAGCGGGTGCCCCGCGGCGCGCTCGCGACAGAACGCGGCGAGCTCGCGGGGCGCCGCGCGCACGCCGATCCGCTCTGCCACGAGGCGCTCGCTCTCCTCACCGCCGAGCGGGCCGAGCGCGACCACATGGTGACGCGCGAGCGGCAAGAGCACGCTCGGCGGCGCCGTGCGCGTCGCGAGAAGGAACACTGCGCGGATGGCCGACGCCGCGCCTTCATTGCGGCTCGCCACGCTCGCGATCACCTCTGCGGTCGCCGCATCCATCGCCTGCGCGTCGTCCCACGCGAAGCAGTGGATCCGATCCTCGCAGAGCTTGTGCACCATGCGCGTGAACGCCGCGCGCAGCGTCGTCCCCATCCCGCCGACGTGACGCGAAGGCCGATCGCCGAGCCGCGCGCCGAGCTGACGCAGCACCGCCGACGACTCCTCCTCTTGCAGGCCGAGCGCGCGGAGCCGCGGCAAGGTCGCGAGGATCGCCTGCTCGCCGTCGCCCTCCTGCACGCCGCAGAGCACCTGCAGCATCGCCTGCAGCCCGCTCCACGGCAGCTCGGCGCCGCTCGGCGGGCAGCTCGCCGCGTAAAACCCGACCGACCAGTTGCCGCGCCCGAGCCGCCGCTCGATCTCGGCGCAGAGCCGCGTCTTGCCGATGCCCTTCTCGCCGAGGACCGTGATCACCTGCGCGCGCTTGCGCGTCGCGGCCGCGAGGATCTCGCCGATGCGTCGCAGCTCCTCCTGCCTCCCGACGAACTTGCCGCTCGTGCCGATCGGCGGGCGCGCCGAGGTGATCACACGCCCGCCCTCCGGCACCGAGCTTGCTCCGTCCGGAAGCTCGTCGAAGCCAAACGCCCCGCGCACGATCCGCGCCGCCGGGTGTGACGCCGCGACCTGCTCCGCGACCGCGCGCGCGAGCCCCTGCGCCTGCGCGACCAGCGTCCCGAGCCGCGCGTCGACGATCGGCATTCCGCGCGCATCCACGAGCACGCGCCCCACGTGAACACCCGCCGACGCGCCTCGACCTTTTTGCGCACGAAGGATCACCAGCGCGGCACGCACGGCCGCCTCCGTGTCGCGCCCGTCCGCGTCTTCGAGCCCGAAGAGCGCCACGACCTGCGAGGGCTCCTGCTCCAGGATCACCCCGCCGTACCGCGTGATCACCTCGCGCGCGCCCTCCACGTCGAACGGCAGCGCCGGGATGCGGCACGTCCCCGCGACCACGAGCACCGTCCCCTCGCGCCGCTCACCCACGGGCTCCAGAAAATTCGCCGTCGCGACGTTCTCCACCGCGACCTTCAACGACGCCGACGTCGTCGGCACCTCGACCGGCGTCCGCTCGTGCTCCGTGCCTTGCGGGTCCCCGAGCACCGAGCCTGCCTCGATCTCGGGCGTCTTCCTCGCGTCGTCGTGGAACGACGCGACGAGCTCCGCGAGATCGTTTGAACCAAAACGATCACCCGTCGCGTAAAAGTACCCGAGGAGCTGCTCGTGCAGCCGACCCGCGTCGGCCACGCGCTCCTCGGGCCGCCGCGTGAGCAGGCGTCGTACGATCGCCGCGAGCTCTCGGGGAACGTCGGACCGAGCGAGCTCGAGCGGCGGCGCCTCGGCCGCGCGCACGCGCCGGAGCGTCTCGGCGTCGCCCGCGCCGGCGAACGGGTTCGTCCCGGCGACGAGCTCGTAGAGCACCGTGCCGAGCGAGAACAGATCACTCCTGCCGTCGAGCGGCTGCGCGAGTGACTGCTCCGGGCTCATGTACGAGAGTTTCCCGCGAACACGCAGCACGGATTCGCCCGCGTGCTCGTCCTCGCGCATGAAGCCCTTCGCCTTCGCGATGCCGAAGTCCGTGACCTTCACCTCGCCTTCCCAGGACACGAGGATGTTCTGCGGCGAGACGTCGCGGTGCACGATGCCGAGCGGCTTGCCTTGCTCGTCGCGCCGCCGGTGCGCGTGATCGAGCGCCTTCGCCACCTCGGCCGCGACGAACACGGCCATGCCGAACGGCAGCCGCGTCTTCGTCCGACGAAACCGCGCGAGCAGCGTCGCGAGGTCGAGCCCCGCGACGTACTCCATCGCGATGTAGTAGCCCGGCGGCTCGCCCTCCTGCTCGACGAAGCCGAGGTCGAAGACCTGCACGATGTTCGCGTGCGAGAGGCGCACCGAGAGCTTCGCTTCGTGCACGAACATCTCGAGCAGCTCGGGCTCGCGCGCGAGCTCCGGCAGGATGCGCTTCAGCGCGAGCGTCTTCTCGAAGCCCAAGGCGCCGAAGCTCTTCGCCTTCCAGACTTCGGCCATCCCCCCGGCGCCGAGCCGTTCGAGGAGCACATAACGCCCGAACTGTCTCTCCAAGTTCGCCCCCCGAGCATGCCCGCGGCGGGAACGAATCCTACCACCTCGCTCGTGTCCGGGGACCCCAAACCAAGCCGAAATCCGCGCTCACGCGGTGCCGGCGCTGCCGCCGTAGATCGCCTCGGAGAGGAGGTAGGCGGCGGCTTCGAGCCTGCCGTACGCGCCCCGCAGATCGCTGCTCGACGCATCCTCGTCGAGCAGCTTGCGCAGGATCACGCAGCCCTCGCGCACGCCGGAGAGCGTGGCCTCGTCGACGAGCTCGGCGTACGCCTCGAGGGCCTGCTCGGTCGTGTAGAGCAGCGTCTCGGACTGGTTCTTGAGCTCGGCCCGATCACGCCGCTTCGTATCTTCCTCGCGGAATTTTTCGGCCTCGCCGATGAGCCGCTCGACCTCCGACGGCGCGAGCCCACTCGTCGGCGTGACGCGCACCTTCTGCGCGCGCTTCGTGCCGAGATCCGTGGCCTCGACGTGGACGATCCCATCCTCGTCGATGTGGAAGACGACCTGGATCTTCGGCACGCCGCGCGGCGCGGGTGGGATGCCCGAGAGCTCGAAGCGCGCGAGGCTCTGGTTGTCGGCGGCCATCTCGCGCTCGCCCTGCAAGACGTGGATGGGCACGAATGTCTGCCGATCGAGGCTCGTCGTGAAGATCTCGCCGCGCGCGGTGGGGATCGTGGTGTTGCGCGGGATGAGCCGGGTCATGATGCCGCCGCCCGTCTCCACGCCGAGCGAGAGCGGCGTGACGTCGAGCAGGAGGATCTCGTCCGCCTGCCCCGAAAGCGCGGCCGCCTGGAGCGCCGCGCCCACGGCCACGACCTCGTCCGGGTTCACGCCCTTGCACGGATCCTTGCCGAAGAGCTCCTTCACGGCCGCCTGCACCGCCGGCATCCGCGTCATGCCCCCGACGAGCACCACGGTCTGGATCCCGCTCGGCGCGATCTGCGCGTCCCGCAAGACGTCGCGTGAGACCTCGATCGTGCGCTCCACGAGGTCCTGCGTGAGCATCTCGAGCTCGTTGCGCTGCATCGATCGTTCGAGGTGCAGCGGCGCGCCGTCCGGCCCGACCGCGATGAAGGGCAGGTTGAGCTGCGTCTCGAGCGAGGAGCTGAGCTCGTGCTTGGCCTTCTCGGCGGCCTCCTTCAAGCGCTGCATCGCCATCCGGTCCGTGCGCAGATCCACGCCGAATTCGAGCTGGAACTCGCCGACGAGCATGTCCATCAGCCGCCCGTCGAAGTCCTCGCCGCCGAGGTGCGTGTCGCCGCCCGTCGCCTTCACGTTGAAGACGCCGCCGCTGATTTCGAGGACCGAGATGTCGAACGTGCCGCCGCCGAGGTCGTAGACCGCGATCGTCTCGGCGCCCGTGGCCTTCTTGTCGAGCCCGTACGCGAGCGCCGCCGCCGTGGGCTCGTTGATGATGCGGCGCACTTCGAGGCCCGCGATCTTGCCCGCGTCTTTCGTCGCCTGCCGCTGCGCGTCGTCGAAGTACGCGGGGACCGTGATCACCGCCTCGGTGACCGGCTCGCCGAGGAAGCGCTCGGCGGTCTCCTTCATCTGCGCGAGGATCATCGCGCTGACCTCGGGCGGCGAGTGCGCCTTGCCGCGCAGATCGACCCACGCGTCGCCGTTCGGCGCGCGCACGATCGGGTACGGCACGAGCGAGATGGCTCGCTCGACGTCGGGCGTGTCGAGCTTGCGCCCCATCAGGCGTTTGACCGCGTAGACCGTGCTCTGCGGGTTCGTCACGGCTTGCCTTCGGGCCACCTGCCCGACGAGCCGTTCGCCGCTCGCGACGATCGCGACGACCGAGGGCGTCGTCCGCGCCCCCTCGGCGTTGGGGATCACCTTGACGTCGTTCGCCGACGAAGCCGACGCCACGTCGACAACGGCCACGCATGAGTTGGTGGTCCCGAGGTCGATGCCGACGATCCTTCCCATGGCGAGGGCGAGGATATCAAAGACGCGGCGAACGATGGTCCTCGGTGGACCGAGGACCGGGTTTTGCGTGGCGTTCGAGGGAAATCAGCTCGCCGCGGTCGCGCCGCCGCCGGGCGGGCCCTTCGAAACGACGACCATCGCCGGACGGACGAGGTAGTCCCCCATGCGATAGCCGGGCTGCACCTCGTACAGGACCACGCCGGCCGGATGCTCGGGCGATTCGAGGTGCTGGATGGCCTCGTGTTGCGCGGGATCGAAGGGCTGGCCGACCGCGACGACGCGATGGATCCCCATCTTCTCCAGCGTGTCGACGAACTGCTTCAGCACCATCCGCAGGCCCTCGGCCACGGCTTTCCCGTCGGCGGAGCCCTCGGCGTGCACGAGCGCGCGCTCGAAATTGTCGAAGACGGGCAGGAGCTCCTTCACCGTGGTCTCCCGGCCACGCCGCTGGGCGTCGTCGACCTCACGCCGCGAGCGCTTGCGGAAGTTGTCGAAATCGGCCGCGGTGCGCAGGAGCTGATCACGCGTCCGTGCGGCCTCGGCCAGGGCGTCCGCGAGGCGCTGCTCCACCGTGGGCGTCGGAGGAGCCGAGGGCTCCGCCGCGGCCGACGGCTGCTCGCCGTTCGTCGCTTCGCCGTTTTGACCGTTCGGATCCTGGGCAGACTTCGTCGTGGACTCGGCTTCGGACATGGGTGCGGGCCACTATAACCTCCAAAGATCGACTGGCAACGGGCGCCCCCCACCTGGCGACCCGAGCGAGCCACGCCGCGAGGGCGCGTGGCATTTGCCCCGGCGGGGCGACCGGCGTAGATCGCCTCGCATGACCCTCGCCCCCGCCTACGGAGCCGAGAGCCCCATCGCCGAGCTGCTCGAACCCGAAGACCTCCTTCCCCTCGCCGAGCGCAGGCTCGTGGGCAATTACCGCCAGGCCCCGTTCGTCCTCGATCGAGGCAAGGGCTCCGAGGTCTGGGACACCGAGGGGCGCCGTTACCTCGACTTCTGCGCCGGCGTCGCGGTCTGCTCGCTCGGCCACGCGCACCCGCGCCTCGTCGCCGCGATCGCCGAGCAGGCCGCGCGGCTGATGCACGTCTCGAACTACTTCTACAACGCCGAGAACGCGCGCCTCGCCGACGAGCTTTGCAAGAGGAGCGGCATGGACCGCGCCTTCTTCTGCAACTCGGGCGCCGAGGCGAACGAGGCGATGCTCAAGCTCGCGCGTCGTTGGTTCTTCACGAAAGGCGAGCCCGATCGCTACCGCATCATCGCCTTCGACAACGCCTTCCACGGCCGCACGATGGGCGCCGTCGCGCTCACCGGGACGCCGAAATACCGCGAAGGGTTCGGCCCGCCGCTCACCGGCGTGACGCACGTGCCCTACGGGGATCTCGACGCCGTGAAGGCCGCCATGGGCCCGGACGTCGCGGCGCTCTTCGTCGAGCCCGTGCAGGGCGAAGGCGGCGTGATCCCGCCCCCGAAAGGCTTCCTCCCCGGCCTGCGCAGCCTCTGCGACGAGCACGGCGCGCTGCTCTGCCTCGACGAAGTGCAGACCGGCGTCGGCCGCACGGGCGCCTTCCTCGGCGCGCAACACGACGGCGTCGAGGGCGACGCGGTCGCGCTCGCCAAGGGCCTCGGCGGCGGGTTCCCAATCGGCGCGCTCCTCATCAAAGAGCGCCTGAACGGCGTGCTTTCACCGGGCACGCACGGCTCGACGTTCGGCGGAAACCCGCTCGCGTCGCGGGCCGCGCGCACCGTGCTCGCCGTCCTCGACGAGGAGAAGCTCATCGAAGGCGCCGTCACGAAGGGCCAGCGCCTCGCCGAGGGCCTCGCGGCGCTCGTGAAGGAGCACCCCACGCTCTGCGTCGGACAACGCGGCCGCGGCCTCTTGCAAGGCCTCACGCTCGCGCAAGGCGTCGACACGCGCGCCGTCCTCGGCCGCGCCCGCGCCCAGGGCCTGCTCCTCACGGTCGCCGGCGCGAGCACGCTCCGCTATACGCCTCCGCTCGTCGTGCGCGAGGCCGAGATCGACGAAGCCCTCACCATCACGAGCCGTGCGCTCCTGGAGATGAAGCCGTGAAGCGTGATCTGTTGCGACTTGCAGACCTCGGGGACGGCGGCATCGTCGACATCCTGGATCGCTCGGCCTTTTATGCCCGCGTGCGAGGCAAGGCCGACCACCCGCGGCCGCTCGCCGGCCACGCCATCGCTCTCCTCTTCGACAAGCCCTCGACCCGCACGCGGCTCTCGCTCGAAGTCGCGACCGTCGAGCTCGGCGGCCACCCGATCATCGTCACGCCCGACTCCACCCAGATGAGCCGCGGCGAGCCCACCGAGGACACCGCGCGCGTGCTCGGTCGTATGGTCTCTGCCGTCACGTACCGCACGAACACCACGGCGCGCTTCGAGGCCATGGCCCGCGCTTGCCGCGCGCCCGTGCTGAACGCGCTCACCGACGACGCGCACCCGATGCAGGTCCTCGCCGATCTGCACACGACGCGCGAAGCACGCGGTCGGCTCGACGGCCTGCGCATCTGCTGGGTCGGCGACGCGAGCAACGTGGCCCGCTCGTGGATCGAGGCCGCGGGCTTGCTCAAGCTCGACATGACGCTCGCCACGCCGCCCGCCTTCGCTCCGCCCTTGCCCGAGGTCGACGAGGCGCGCGCCCGCGGCGCTCGCATCACCGTCACGACCGACGCGCGCGAGGCCGCGAAGGATGCCGACGTCCTGCTCACGGACGTGTGGGTCAGCATGGGGCAGGAGGCCGAGCGCGACTACCGCATCAGCGCGCTTTCGCCGTATCGGATCACGCAGGAGCTCGTCTCGCTCGCCTCGCGCGAGGTCGTGGTGCTGCACTGCCTGCCCGCGCATCGCGGCGAGGAGATCGACGCCGACGTGCTCGAAGGCCCGCGGAGCTTCGTGTGGGACGCCGTCGAGTCGCGGCTGCACACGAGCAAGGCGCTGCTCGAATGGGCCGCGCTCGGGCCCGGCTTCGGCCCGCCGCCGTTCGCTGTCGGCCGCGGCGGCGCGGCAGGCTGAGGCTCGGCGTTGCGAGCACTCGGACCCGTTGCCGATCCCGTGCCGTGCTCGGGGTGCGGCAAGCTGCTCGATCCGCTGCGCGCCGGTCACGTCGCGATCTTCGACAGCAAGTTTCACTTCTTCTGCGATCGTCACGCCTGCCGCGCGTGTTTCCTCGGTGAGCCCCCCGGCGAAGCCGAGACCACGCGCCCCGCGCGGGTCCCGCTCTCCCTCTTCGCGCCCCGCCGATCCGGCGCCGAGCCCGAGCCCTCGCGCAGCAGCCTCGACGCGCCCATCGTCCCTTTTCACGCACCCGCGTCGCGCGACGCTGCGCTCCCCGAGCCGCCCGCTCCCTTCGACGATCGGACCCTCGTCGAGCCCATCGCGCACGCCATCCTCACCGAGGAGCCGTCCCGCCTCGATGTGCCCGAGCCGCGCGACATCGGCGCGCTCCTGCTCGTCATCGCCACGATCGCCGGCACGCTCGCCGTCGCGCTCGGCCTCGCCGGCGATGCGGCCCTCGTCATCGGCGCCCGCATCGTGCTCGCGTCCGTCGGCGCCGGCATGCTCGTCGGACGCGCAGCCACGACCCCACGCGAGCCCTCCGATCCGCACCCCGCGCCGATCCTCGCGCCCTCGATCCTCTCGCTCGTCCTTGCCATCGGCGCCGCGCTCCGCGCTGTTCCTTCGCTCGGCGCCGAGGCGGCTTCGCTTGCGGGCATCATCGTCACCGCGACGGCCGTCGGCGCCTGGCTGCTCGAAGGCGCGCGGCACGCCTCTCTCGCCGAACGTGCCTTCGTCGCGCAGTCGCTCGCCGTCCCTGGCAGGCGCGCGCCCGACGACGGCTCGCCCGGCGAGATCGCGAAGAACAAAGTCTTCGACCTCTGCCCCGGCGAGCAGGTCCTCGTCGAGCCGGGCGAGGTCGTCCCCGTCGATCTCGTCGTCGTCTCGGGTGAGGTCTTCGTCCTGCCCTGGCTCGGCGCGACCACGCCCGTGCGCAGGCGCGCGGGCGAGCCTGTCGTCGCGGGCGCGAAGGTCGTGCGCGGCCGGCTCCGCGGCACCTGCACGTTCGCCGGCAACGACCGCGCGTTCGCGCGTGTCCTCATCGATCCACGCCGCCGCGCCGACGCCCTCGCGCCCATCGCGCGCGCCTCGCGTGCGCTCGCCGAACGCTGGTCGCTCGCCGCGCTCGTGACCGGCGCGCTCTCGGCCTTCATCGCCGGCGGCCGTACCTATGTCGAGATCGCGATGACCGCGGTCGCGTCCCACGCCGCGCTCGCGACCACGCTCATCGCGGGCGTCGCCGGCGTGCACGTCGCGCGCGGCATCTTGCACGCGCAGCGCCGCGGCATCGCCTACAAGAGCGAAGGCGCGTGGGACCGCGCGGCGCGCGTCAACGTCGCCGTCTTCTGCGCGCGCGGCACGCTCCTCCTCGGCGAACCCGAGCTCGCGGAGCTCGAAGCCCCGGGCGGCAAACTCGAACCGCTCGACGTCCTCTCGCTCGCGGCCGGCGCCGAGCGCGGCGAAGAGCACCCGATCGCCACGGCGATCGTGCGTGCTGCCGTGACCCGATCGGTGCGCCCCGACGGCGTGCGCAACGCGCATCATGTCCCCGGCCTCGGCGTCACGGCCGTCACGAGCTCGGGCGAAGACCTCTGCGTCGGAAGCCGCGCGCTCCTCCTCGCGAACCGCATCTCCATCGCCGCGGCCGAGCAACGCATCGCCGAACTCGAAGCCCTCGGCCGCACGGTCGTCCTCGTCGCGGTCGGCGCGCGCCTCGTCGGCATCCTCGGCTTGCAGGACGGCCTGCGCCCCGGCGCGCGTGCCGCGGTGCAGCACCTGCTCGACGCGCAGATCGAACCCGTGATCATGTCGGGTGACGCGCGGGAGACGTGCGAGGCCATCGGCCACTCGCTCGACGTCGACCACATCCGCCCCGAGGTCTTGCCGAACGAACGTGGGGCCGAGGTTCGCAGGCTCATCGACGCGGGCATGTCCGTCGCGGTCCTCGGTCATCCGGGCGTCGACGAGGGGGCGCTTGGCGCGGCGGACGTCGCGGTCGCGCTCGGCGCGGCTGGCTCCTCGCCGGGTGATCTTTCCGTCGCGCTGGCCTCGGACGACGTACGCGACGCGGCGCTCGCGCTCGCCATCGCGCACCGCGCGCGCCTCGAAGCACGCGTGGGGCTCGCGATTGCCGTCCTACCTGCGCTTGTCGGGGCGATCGCGGTGGCGTTCGGCGTGCTTCCGCCGGCCTACGCGCCGCTTGCCTCCCTGCTCGGAGGGGCGATGGCGGTTTTGCACGTGCGAGCGCTCGATCGCGTGCGAGAGTCTGGACCGACGCGAGGACACACGTGGGAAAACGGCCCAAGCGACCCTTGACGCACGGAAACCTGGACGGGATAAATGACGCCATGGTCGCGAGCGTGAGGGAGGAAGCCGTGACCCTGGACCGGGCCGCCGTGGATCGCTTGCGGGCTCGACTCCAGGCGTACATGGCCAAAAAGGGCCTGCGCTCGACGGCGCAGCGGCGGCTCATCGTCGACACGTTCTTCGAGGGTGCGTCGCACATGACCATCGAAGACCTGCTCACCGAAGTCCGCGTGCACGACAAAGGCATCGGCTACGCGACCGTCTATCGCACGCTCAAGCTCCTCGCCGAGTGCGGCGTGGCCTCCGAGCGGCGCTTCGGCGACGGCCTGAGCCGCTACGAGCTCGCCGACGACGCGAAGGCGCACCACGACCACCTGATCTGCATCTCGTGCGGCACGATCGTCGAGTTCGAGGAGCCGCGCATCGAGACGCTCCAGGACGAGGTCGCGCGTCGGTACGGCTTCCAGGTCACCTCGCACAAGCACGAGATGTACGGCACCTGCGCCGACTGTCAGAAGAAGGTGTCTTGAGGCGCGAGCCCCTCTCCTCTGCGGGAGAGGGGCCCTCGACGAGAACGCGGCGGGGTTTTACTCGCCGACCTGCGCGACGTAGCTGACGCGCGCGATCGGATCGTAGAGCGGGTTCAGCACCTGCACCGGCGGCGCCACGAGGCCTGCGTACTGCGTGTTGTCGAGCACGACGTAGTAGAGCCCCGGCGCGAGGTTGAACTTCCGTGTCTGCGCCGGCCCTGGCGCGAGCGGCGCGCCGCCGAGCACCGGCCCCGGCGCGACCCCGAGCGGCTGCCCCGTCTGGTAGCCCTCGCGCCACGGATCCCCGACCATCTTGCTGACGATCATCACGTCGAGCGTCGGCCCTTGCACGCTCATCGTCAGGTAGAGCGCTTGCCCCGAGCCGACCTCGAAGGGGCCGAGGAAGTCGCGCGCGTTGCCGTGGACGTCGACGGTCTCGTTCGCGAACGTGAAGCGCTCGTCGTCTTGCACCTTGAACGGCTTGATCGGCTTGTTCGGCGGCGTGAGGATCCCGAGCGCGAACTCGTTGCCGCGGTCCTCGTTCGCCACGACGGTGAAGCCGCGCGTGAGCTCGCCCGTCATCACCTGGTTGCCGAAGAAGTTCGTCAGCGTGCCGAAGGGTGGGATGTTCGAGGCGATGTTGAACGCCGCGTTCTCGATGTACCCGACGCGGAAGTCCGGCCCCGAGATGATGCGGTTCAGCCGCCCCCACACGTAGATGTCTTCGTCGGCGATGGCGAAGTCCGGCCGCAGCTCGATCGTCGTCGACGCCGAGAACCCGACGCGCTTGGCTGGGTTCATGTAGCCGTAGCCCGTCCCCGAGAAGCTCACCGCCACGGTCTGACGCGCGTCATCGACGGTGTAGTTGCACGTCATCGGGAAGAAGCGGCCGATCGCGGGCGAAGCCGAGTCGGTCTTCAACGACACGCCGAGCTTGAGCATCTCCGGGCAGATCCGACTCGCCCCGAAGTTCGAGAAGAGCCACCAGCGGAGCTGCGGGTTCGCGTTCACCACGGTGCCGGCGCAAGGGCAGCCGGCCACGGCGAAGGAGAGCGCGAGCACGAGCAGGACCAAGAACGCGCCCGCCGGTCGGGCGGACGACTTGCGACGGGATCGCAGCACGCGGATTACCATAGCGACAGAGCGGGCGAGCGTGTCCTGGAACCTGCAGGAAGCCGGGATCCAGGGCGCGCTCCGTTGAAGGTGGAGGAAGGCGAGAGAAGACGTTTCTTGGACGATCCGGAAGGCACCCTCCCTAAAAACAGGGCACGAATCCGGCACTTCGGAGTCATCTGGAGAATTTGCCCGGGATTCGTCGGTCGGATTTGACGCCCCCATCCAACAGGCCTACAAAAAGCGAAGCAAGCTAGCACAGGGGAGGAAAACGACGGCCCCGGGTGACTCGTAGGGACGGATGCGATCATGAGTGACCTGACGAACCGCTCTCGCAAAATCCTGCTCGCCGTCGTCACCGAGTTCATCTCGACAGGCGCGGCGGTGGGAAGTCGCACGCTCGCGCGTAAGTATGGCCTCGATCTGTCGGCAGCCTCCGTTCGTAACGTGCTCGCCGATCTCGAAGAGGCCGGGTACCTGAAGCAGCCGCATACCTCCGCCGGCCGTGTCCCCACGGATCGCGCGCTGCGCCTCTTCATCGACACGCTCGTCCAGGCGCGCGCCTACAGCCCCGAGGAGCAGGCCAAGCTCGGCAAACGTTTCGCCGAGATCTATGCGGTCGCGACAGACCCGATGCGCGAGGCCGGGCGGTACCTGTCCGAGCTCTCCGGCACGGCCGCGGTCATCGCCTCGCCTCGCACCGAGCTCCGCGCGCTCTCGCAGCTCCGCTTCATCCCCACGCGCCCCGGCCAGCTCCTCGCCGTGCTCGTCTTCTCCGACGGCACCGTCGAGAACCGCTTCATCCAGATCGAAGAGGTCCCCGCCGAGCCGGAGCTCACGCGCATCCACAACCTGCTCGCCGACGTCATCGAAGGCCGCTCGCTCGGCGAAGCGCGCGACCTCTTCGCGCGCCGCCTCGCCGACGAACGCATCGCGCTCGACGCCCTGCGTCGTCGCGCCTTCGAACTCGGCAGCCGCGCCACCGCTGACGTGAACCGCCGCAGCGGCGACGTCGTCATCGAGGGCCAAGGCAAGCTCATCGACTTGCCCGAGTACACCGACGCATCGCGTCTCAAGAAGCTCTTGCGCACGCTCACCGAACGCGAGGATCTGCTGACGCTCCTCGACAAGGTGATCGCCGCGGGCGCGGTGACGGTGTTCGTCGGCAGCGAGGCCGGCGAGCTCGGCGAAGGGGATCTCAGCCTCGTCGTCGCGCCGTACACCGAGCATGGGCGCGTCGCCGGCACGGTCGGCGTGCTCGGCCCGACGCGCATGGACTACGCGAAGGTCATGCCGCTCGTGGATGCGACGGCCACCGCGATGAGCGAAGCGCTCGGCGGAAGGCGCGGCTCATCCTGACGCGCGCAGCCGCTCGAGCACGCTCTGAAAATCTTCGGGTGCGGGTTCTTCAAAAAAGACCTCGTCGCCCGTCTGCGGGTGGATGAAGCCGAGCTCCGTCGCGTGCAGCATGAGCCGCGGTGCGTCGATGCGCGTGCCCGCAAAACCACGCACGTACACGTTCTCCCCGACGATCGGATGTCCCGCCTCGGAGAGGTGGATCCGGATCTGATGCGTCCGTCCCGTCTCCAGCCGGCATGCGACCAGCGTCGCGCCGCGCAGCCGTTCGAGCGGCTCGACGTGCGTCACGGCGAGCTGCCCGATTTGACGCTCGGGGGCTTCGCTCGGACGAGCCGAGCTGCGCCCCCGAACCCCCGCGCCGCGGCGCTCGCCTTCTTCGAGGGATCCTCGCAGCCCATCGCCGCGATCCGCGATGAGCCTTGATCGAAACGTCCGCTTCCCGATCTCGCCGTGCACGATCGCCAGGTAGACGCGACGCACCGAGTGCTCGCGGAACTGCTGCGAGAGGTGCTTCTTCGCCGCGAGCGTCCGCGTGAAGACGAGCAGCCCGCTCGTCGCCTTGTCGAGCCTGTGCACCACGCCGAGCGGCGCGCGTCCGCGGATCTTGTCGCGCCGCGCGAGCAGATCACGCACGAGCGCGTCGAGCGTCTTTTCGCGCTCCGCGGGCGACTCGTCGCCGAACGGGATCGTCGAGATCCCCGCGGGCTTTCGCACCACGACGAGGGCCGGATCCATGTGCACCACGAGCTCCTCGCCGATCTCCGCGAGGCGCGCGACCTTCGGCGAAGGCGCGCGCGGGTGCCGCGTGATCTCCGCGCCGGCCCGCGTCTTTCGCGTCGGATCGAGGATCTGTGTCCCGTCGATCGCGATCTTGCCGGTCTCGATGAGCCTTCGTGCGTCGGACCAGGACACCGCGGCGAGCGTCCGGACGACGCCGTCGAGCGGACGACCGCCGAGGTCGGGCGGGACGACCCAGGTCGCGTCGGGCGAACCGAGCGTGCTCGCGGGCTGACCGGCGGGCGGCGGCGTACGAGGGGAACCACGCGGGGCGGCGCGGGGGCGGGAACGAGGCGGGAGACGTGGGGACATGCAGGAAATCAGCGGGGATGCGGACCAACCGTGCGCGCACGATGACGTACCGTGCATGAATATGCCGCTCGATTTTTCCTCGCGGGCCTCGACTGCGCTATGCTCGGCCCGCTCTTCGGAGCAACGCTCGATCGTGGGTGCCCGACATCGAACGCCGCATGGGCGCCCGCGGCGGAAAATCATCCGGCTTGTTGACACGCTGCGCGCGCGAGACCGAAGATAGCGCGAAAGACAGCCCTAGCGGCGCTTTACCCCAGAGGAGACCGTTCCGTGGCCAGCACCATCCTCGCCGTCGACGACAGCGTGACCATGCGCAAGGTCCTCGAGATCACGTTTGCGGGTCCCGAGTTTCGCTGCGTCGCGGTCAATGGGCACGACGCGGCCCTGGAGAAGCTCAAAACCGAAAAACCTGCCCTCGTGATCGCGGACGTCACGCTCGAGGGCAAGAGCGGTTACGACCTCTGCAAGGCGATCAAGCAGGCTTCGCCCGCGACCCAGGTCCTCATCCTGTCGTCCAAGCAAAACCCCTACGATCAGGCCAAGGGCTCGTCGGCCCAGGCCGACGACCACATCGACAAGCCGTACGACAGCACGGCGATGATCGACAAGGTCAAGAAGATGCTGGCGTCGCCCGCGAAGCCGGCCGAGGCCCCGAAGGCCGCCGCGCCGATCGCCGCGCCGACCCCGGTCCCCGCGGCCCCCGCCAAACCTGCCGCGACCGTGCCCGCCGCAGCGGCCGCCGCGCCGCCCCAGCGCGCGAAGACGATGCTCTACAACCCGGGCGGCGTGAACGCCGGCCTCCCGGGCGCGCCCGCCGCCGCCACGAAGCCCGAGCCCGCGCTCGCGAAGACGGACGTCTCGGCCAAACCCGCCGTCGCCGCCGCCGTGAACGGCGGTCAGCTCAGCGCGCGCCTCGAAGAGATGGGCCTGACGCCCGTGCAGATCGAAGGCGTGCTCGCGCTCTCGCGCGAGGTCGTCGAGCGTGTCGTGTGGGAGGTCGTCCCCGTCCTCGCCGAGACGCTCATCAAGGAAGAGATCGCGCGACTGACGAAGTAGGCCCCGTGCGCGAGCACGAACCACGGCCGACGTCAATCCTCCCGTAGTCTTTCCCTCCTGCCGTTCCACGGACGGCGGGGGGCGTGCCTTGGGTGACTCCTGGTTACGAGGGAGGCTCGTGGTGCGGCCTCCGTCCATCGTGTGTTTCCAGCGTTGCTTGCTTCCATGACGGGGCGACTTTTACCATCCCCGGCATGAGCAACGCCGAACACCTCAGCCGTCAAACCCTCGAAGAAACCCCAGCCCGCGTCCTCGCCTTCCTTCGTGGCGTGGGCACGTCCGCGGTCATCCGCACGGCCCTCGCCGGGCGGGGGTATTCGTCCGAGGAGCACGCCCAGGGCTGGGAGCTCCTACATCGTGTCTCGGGGTATCGGGATCCGAGGGCCACGCCGACGGACGCGACGGACGCACAGAAGGCCATCGTCGAGCTCGATGCGTGGGACGAGCCAAACTTTCGCGTGAGCCGCGCCGCGCTGGAACGGCTGCACCCGGAGCAGGCGGCGTTCGTCTTCGAGGGCCTCTCCGCCCAGGTCGGCGCGGGCGCGGTCCTCTCGGTATGCACCTTCCTCGATCGGCTCGACGCCCTGGAGAGCGCGCCCGAGCGCATCACGACGCGCGATGCCGACCATGCGGCGCTGACGACGCTGGTGAAGCGAGGCATCACGAGCGCCGAGCGAATGCGCGTCCGAAAGCTCGTGCAAATGGCGCAAGCCATCGGCGCGCCGGCCGAAGCGGAGATCGATTCGACGGCCGACGCGCGGCGGGCGGACCTCGTGGCATTACGTGCCTGGTTCGACGATTGGTCGGAGACGGCGCGGACGGTGATCACGCGGCGGGACCATTTGATTCGGCTGGGGCTCGCAAAGCGAAAGAAGGCGGCGAAGCGGGCGGAGGGCGGCGAGGAAGGGAAGGGCGGGACGGAGGGATAACGTTTTCCGTCGAGGCTCGCCGTGGAAGAACCGGATGCTGTGGCAGCCCCCGCCACGAGGAGGATGGATCCATGAAATCGAATGCAAGGTATGCTCTTGTTGGGGTCTTTGCTCTCCTCGGCGCGGGCTGCCTGATTGCCGACGACGAAGAGGTCTGCGTCCTCGGCGAAAGCAACGGCGAACCTGCTTTGATCGTGGAGGCGTCACCCGCGCCCCTCGATCCGGCAGACCGGATCGTCTCGCAGGAGGTGCGCGAATACCTCGAATCACGGCGCCAGCAGCGGGGGATCGTCGCGACGACGGTCACGAAGTGGGGCCACGTCTACGACTGGATCGACATCAACTCGCAGGTGCCGGGCGGGGACATCGGAACGCCGCCGCCGATTGATGCACCGAACGACGCGAGCGGAGGAGACTGCAACCCGATCGCGGTCCGCAGCGAGCTGGAGGAGGATCCGGAAGCGATGGGACCGCCCGGGACCGTGCCGGTCCTCTGGGTCGATCCAGATCTGATCCATGCGCCGGGGACGGTGGCGGACTTCTTATCGCGGTACGGACGCGCGGGGGAGTTGCCTTCCTATTTGGAGGACGCGCCTCCCCCGTCGGTGGACGGACACGGACACTTTCATGCGCGGGCCAATTTGAGGAAGGATCCGGCCGGAGCGGGGTACTACGGGGGCGAGGGGTACTTCAACGTCTGGACGCCGTTTGCAATCGTCCCCAACGAGCAGTCGACGGCCCAAGTTGCTATCGGTCGGCTGTACCATAAGACCTTACCCCATGAGACTGTCGAAGCCGGGTGGCACGTCCTCGGAAGTATCAACGGCGATTACACCACGCGTTTCTTCGTCTTCTACACCACCACTGGTTACGCGACGGCGGGTGATTTCAAAGGAGGTTACAACATGAACCAGGCGGGGTGGGTCCAGGTCTCGCGCACGATGACTCCGGGCGTGATGCTCACGCCCACGAGCGTCCTCGGGGGGGAGCAGGTGGACATGTACCTCCGCGTCGAGTTGCACCAGGGGAGATGGTGGGTCCGGGTGAACGACGAGTTTGTCGGGTACTATCCGGCGTCGATATACGCGCAGGACGGGCTCGGCACGGAAGCGTCGGACATTCATTTCTTCGGCGAGACGAACGACGACCCGACGACCCCAGAGATGACCCACAGTGACATGGGAAGCGGGAAGTTCCCCACGATCGGGACCTGGAGAAGGAACGCAGCCTACATACGCAATCTCCAGTATCAGTGGCATCCCAACGGAGACAGGACGAAATTCTTCACGGCGGATGATCAAGTCAAGGCGACGAGGTCGGAATGTTATGATGTGCTCGCCAATTTTGGTTTCGATGCCAACGATCCTTGGGACAGCCAGATCTATTTCGGTGGACCTGGATACAACCCCGCTTGCCAATGCCCCACTCCCAAGTGCCCATGAACGAGACACAGCGCAATCTGGCACGTCGGGCAGCGGTCATCTTCGCGTTGTTCGTGATCGTGTACGCCCTCGTGGGCGCAGCATTCCGATGGCATCGCAGCCACGAGCGAAGGAAGCAGGAAGCCGCGGAGGCAAAGGCGCACGAGGAGGAATACAACAAATTCATGCAGGCGTGGGGGAAAGGCCGCCGCAGAGCATTTTTGATTTGCGACGACGATGATCCCGAATGCCCTCCCGACACGCTCTGCGATCGGAGGCAGTGCGTGCCTATCGGGGCTGCGTCGTCCTCTCCGCACATGCAGCCATGCGACAACAACGACGCGTGCGTCGAGAAGGATGGCACGCATCTCGTCTGTTTCCGCGGACGCTGCCGGCACTGCCTGAAGGACGAAGAATGTGGTCCGGGCCTTTCCTGCAAACCCAGCAGCGGTTTGTGTGTGCCCTCGGCCCCAACAGACGCCCCCCTCCCCCCGCCCAGCGCCTCTCCCTGAACCGCTCCGCCCCCTCCACCCTTGTCGACGCGCCCCCATCCCCGTCGAACCCGCCTCCCGCCTTGTCACCCCTCCCCCACCGCGTGCCGCCTCACCAACCTGCCCACGCCCTCGTCACACGGGACGAAATTCCTGCCTCGACACGCGCTCCTTGACATCCGACGAGCCTCCCTGTCCGGCGCCGGCGCCCTCGCCCCGCCGCCGACAAGCTCCGCACTCGTCTGACAAGCCTCCACCGGCCCCCGACAAGCCGTTGCAGCGCTCGGGGCTGCGCTCGGACAAGCCGAGCTGCGCCCCGAACCCCTTCCCCTCGTGCCGCGGTGTGGCAATGTGCCTGCCCCCGATGAGCACTGCCGAACTCGCAAAAGCTTACGAGCCGAAGGACGTCGAACCCCGCTGGTACGCCTACTGGGTCGAGCACGACGTCTTCGCCGCCAACCCCGATCCGGCGGATACGCGACCCGTGTACGTCCTGCCCATGCCGCCCCCGAACGTCACGGGGTCGCTCCACATGGGGCACGCGCTCTTCGTCACGCTCGAGGACGTCCTCACCCGCTGGCATCGCATGCGCGGGTTCAACACGCTCTGGCAGCCCGGCATCGATCACGCGGGCATCGCCACGCAGACCGTCGTCGAGCGTCAGCTCCGCCGCGAGGGCAAGAGCCGCCACGACCTCGGCCGCGCGGCGTTCATCGAGCGCGTCTGGCAGTGGAAGGCCGAGAGCGGCGGCCGCATCGCGCTCCAGCAGCGCGAGCTCGGCGCGAGCCCCGACTGGCCGCGCAGCAAGTTCACGATGGACGCCGACATGTCGCGCGCCGTGCGCGAAGCGTTCGTTCGCCTCTACGAGCAAGAGCTCATCTACCGCGGCACGCGCCTCGTGCACTGGGACTGCGAAGCGCAGACCGTGCTCTCGAACCTCGAGGTCGAGAACGAGGACGCGAACGGCGAGCTCTTCAAGTTCGCTTATCCCGTGGCCGGAGAGGAAGGCGAGATCGTCGTGGCCACGACGCGCCCCGAGACGATGCTCGGCGACACGGCCGTCGCGGTGCACCCCGACGATCCTCGGTACAAGCACCTCCACGGCAAGCGCCTGCAGCACCCGTTCCTCGATCGGCAGGTCCCGATCATCACCGACGCGATCCTCGTCGATCCGAAGTTCGGCACGGGCGCCGTGAAGGTCACGCCCGCGCACGACTTCAACGATCACGAGACGGGCAAGCGCCACGGGCTCGAGATGATCTCGATCATGAACAAGGACGGCACGCTCAACGCAGAGGCGGGGCCGTTCGCGGGCATGGAGCGCTTCGCCGCGCGCAAGGCGGTGAAGAAGGCGCTCGAAGACAAGGGACTCACGCGAGGGACCGAGCAACACAAGCTCGTCCTCCCGCGCAGCGAGCGGAACGGCTCGATCGTCGAGCCGATGATCTCCACGCAGTGGTTCGTGAAGATGAAGCCGCTCGCGGGCCCGGCGCTCGCCGCCGTTCGTCACGGGCACGTGAAGATCATCCCCGAGGACTGGACGAAGACCTACGAGCACTGGATGACGAACATCCTCGACTGGTGCATCTCGCGCCAGCTCTGGTGGGGCCATCGGATCCCGGCGTTCTACTGCGACACTTGTGGCCACCTGATGGTCACGCGCGAGGATCCCGCTGCGTGTGAGAAGTGCGGCAGCGACAAACTCCGCCAGGACGAGGACGTGCTCGACACGTGGTTCTCGAGCGGCCTCTGGCCCTTCGCGACGCTCGGCTGGCCGAACGAAACGGACATGCTCCGCAAGTTCTACCCCGCGAGTGATCTCGAGACCGGCTACGACATCCTGTTCTTCTGGGTCGCCCGCATGATGATGATGGGCATCCACTTCATGGGCGCGCCGCCGTTCAAGCGCATCCTCCTGCACGGGATGGTCGTCGACGAGACCGGCGACAAGATGGCCAAGGTGAAGGGCAACGTGATCGACCCGCTCGACCTCGTGCACGGCGCGACGTTCGAGTCGGTCGTCGAGAAGACGCTGCCCGGCGCGCCGCGCGAGGAGGCGCTGAAGAAGTTCAAGAAGGCGTACCCCTCGGCCGCGCAGATGGGCACGGGGTTCTCCGCGTACGGCGCCGACGCGCTCCGCTTCACGCTGAGCACGTACGCCCCGCAGGCGCGGCGCATCCCGCTCTCGCCGAAGAAGATCGAGGGCAACCGGCACTTCTGCAACAAGATCTGGAACGCGGTGCGGTACTCGCTGCCGTACCTCGAAGGCGCGCGTGTCGGGCGCGAGCCGCCGAAGGCCACGACGCTGACGAACCGCTGGATCCTCTCGCGGCTCGGCGCGGCGCTCGAGACCACGAAGCGCGGGCTCGACGAGTTCCGCTTGGATGAGGCTGCGCTCGCGCTCTATCACTTCTTCTGGGGCGAGCTCTGCGACTGGTACCTGGAGCTCACGAAGCCCGTGCTGAACCCGAGCGCGGGCGCGGTTCCGGGGCCGGAGCAGGATGAGACGAAGGACGTGCTCGCGTACGTGATCGAGGCGTCGATCCGCGCGCTGCACCCGTTCATCCCGTACATCACGGAGGAGCTGTGGCAGCGTCTGCCGCGGCCTTCGGGCGCGCCGAAGTCGATCGCGCTCGCCGCGTATCCGGAGTCGGGCACGGCCCCGCGCGATGAGGAGGCCGAGCGCGAGATGGGCGTCGTGATGGCCGTGATCTCGGCCGCGCGAACGATCCGCAGCGAGCACGAGGTGCACCCGGGCGCCGAGGTGCCGCTCTTGCTCCGCGCGGAAGGGGAAGCGACGTTGTCGCTGCTGCGGGCCGAGGCGCGCGCGATCAAGACGCTCGTGAAGACCGCGGCGGAGCCGGGGATCGAGGCACGCGGCGGGGCGCGGCCGAAGGGCGCGGTGATGAGCGTGGCGGCGGGCGTCGACGTGCTCGTCGACCTGCGCGGCCTCGTCGAGGGCGCGAAGGAAGCCGCGCGGATCGAGCGCGAGATCAAGAAGACGGAGAAGGACGTCGCCGCGCTGGAGAAGAAGCTCTCGCTTCCGAGCTTCGCGGAGAAGGCGCCGCCCGAGGTCGTGGCGGAGTCGCGGAGTCAGCTCGACGAGCTGACGAAGAAGCGCGTGGCGCTGGAGGAAGCGAAGAGTTTGGCGGCGGAGCTCGGATGAAAGAGGTAAGGTTTGTCTCCGGAGGTCCTGGGATGAACGAACCGGCGCACAAGCTGAAGTACACGTTCGCGGAGTACGTGGCGTACGACGAGGCGAGCGAGATCAAGCACGAGTACGTGGACGGCGAGATATTCGCGATGGCGGGGAGTACGGCCCGGCATTCGCTGCTCACGACGGGGATGAGCAGCGCGCTCAGCCAAGCACTCCGCGATCGCGGATGCCGCGTCTTCAGCCCGGATATGCGCATCCGCGTGCAGGAGACCGGCCTCGCGACCTACCCCGACGTAAGCGTCGTCTGCGGCAAACTCGAGTTCGACCCCGAGAGCTCGACCACGCTCACGAACCCCCTTCTGATCGCCGAAGTCCTCTCGCCGAGCACCGAGAAGTACGACCGGCGGCAGAAGTTCAACCACTACCGGCGCATCCCCACGCTCCGCGAGTACCTGCTCGTCTCGCAGGACGAGCGGCACATCGCGCACTACACGCGCAACGAGGACGACACCTGGACGCTGCGCGACGTGCGGCTCTCGCAGCCCCTCGCGCTCCGAACGCTCGGAGTCACGCTCTCGCTCGACGACATCTACCGCGGCGTCTTCGACGACTGAGGCTTCACGCCCCCCACCAGAGCATCTCGTGCACCTGCATCTGCCCCTGGATGCTCACGATCACCCGTAGTTTGTCCCCGTCCGTCTCCACCACGTGCGCCGGGAACGCGTCTGCCGGGTAGAACGCGCTCTTCACGAACCCCTTCGCGTCGAGCCAGAACAGGTGCACACCCTCGGGCGTCGGCCCGTGCAGGAGCAGCATCCGCCCGCCGCCGAGCCACACGAAATCCAGCCACTTGAAGCCGAGCTCCGTGAAGCGCTCCGCCGACGGGAAATCCTCGCCCACGTCGCGCAGCTCCGGCAGGTGCGCGCGCAGGTGCTTGTAGAGCAGGTCGTACCGCACCTTCGCGAGCCTCGGCATGCGCCGATCCGGAGGCGCGATCACGGGCAACGCCTCCGCGTCGAACGTCGGCACCTCCACGTGCGTTCGGTACCGATCGACGAGCCGCGGGAGATCGATCTCATCGTCGGAGAGCGCCTTCAGCCACCACCCGAAGATCGAGAGATCCCCCGTGCCCGCGCGTGACGTGAGCCGCACGAGCGACTCCCACAGCGGCCGCCGCACCTGCCACACGCCCCCGTGGTTCTTCACGACGCACGCGCCCACATACAGCGCTCCGTGCGTCACGAACTGCACGAGGAACGGTGGTTCTCCTTTTGCCTGGGGCTCGAGCCAGGCATCCCGCTTCTCGCGCGAGAGCTTCGCGCCGAGCCGATGCACCGACGCGTCCGAGTAGTCGAGCACGAGGTCCGGCGCGCCGAGGGCCTTCGGCGCGAGGTGCGCGAAGGTCTCGGCGATCGCCTCGATTTGCCCGACGATCGTCGCGTTCCCGGCTGGGTTTGCGTCCTCGGTTCGGGCCTTGGTCAGGTCGAACCGGACGTCCTTCGGGTAGTACGGCTGGAAAAACCTCGCGAAGAGGAGCTCGGCGGTGCGTTTTTCGGCGCTCATGGAGGAGGGCGAGGAGGGCGAGGAGGGCGCGCTCAGAACATCTTCTTGCGCTTCGAGGACGACAGAATCCCGAGCATCTCCCGGTACTTCGCGACGGTCCTCCGCGCGATGCGGATGCCGTCCTGATCCTCGAGGATCTTCACGATCGCCTGATCACTCAGCGGGTTCGACTTGTCCTCCGCCGCGATGATCTTCTTGATCGCCTGCTTCACGCTCTCCGAGGCGATGTCCTCGTCCGCGACGCGGTGGATCGACGAGTTGAAGAAGTACTTCAGCTCGAAGAGCCCCTGCGGCGTGTGCACGTACTTGTTCGACGTCACGCGCGAGATCGTCGACTCGTGCATCCCCACGCTCTCGGCCACGTCGCGAAGGATCATCGGCTTCAGGTAGGCCACGCCTCGTTCGAGGAAGTCCTTTTGCTTCTCGACGATGCACTCGGTCACCTTGATGATCGTCCGCCGCCGCTGCTCGATGGCGCGGATCAGCCACTGCGCGGACCGGAGCTTCTCGCTGATGAACTCCTTCGCCTTCGGGTCCTTCAGCATCCGCTGCGCGAGGCCCTCGTTGATGAAGAGCCGCTGCAAACCCTTGTCGTTGTCCGTCACGACCCACAGGTCGCCGTCCTTGATGACGTAGACGTCGGGCGTGATGGCGATCGTCTTGTCGTCCACCTCGGCGAAGTTTCGCGCCGGGACGCTCTCGAGCTTCTGGATCTCCTGGACCGCCTCGTAGACCTCTTCGAGCGGAATCTTCAGCGCCTTGGCGATCGCCGGAAAGTTGCGCCGTTCGACGTTGTGGAGGTGATCCTTGATGATGGCCATCTCGACGGCGTCGTAGCCGAGCACCTCTGCTTGGATGCGCAGGCATTCCGAGAGGTCCCGCGCCGCGACGCCCACCGGGTCGAAGCGCTGGAGCATGGCGAGCACCTCCGGCGCGTCCTCCGGGTTGAGGTCCGCCTCGTTGGCGAGGTCGTCGAGCGTCAGGTCGGGCCGCTTCGTCCCGTCCGGGTTCTCCCCGCCCGACATGTCGAGGTAGCCGCGGTCGTCGAGGTTGCCGATGATGAGCTCGGCGAAACGACACTCGTTCTCCACGAAGTCGCTCATCTGGAGCTGGAAGAGCAGGTGCTCCTGCAGGCTCAGGTTCCGGGTCAGGTTCTGCTCGATCGGCGGCAGCTCCTCGAACCCCCCGCGCTGCGAGGGCATCGCCTGCTGGAGCTGCCGGTTCTCGAGGAACTGCTCCCAGTCGACCTCCTTGACGCGTTTCTCCGTGTCACGCATCGCGAGGTCGGTGTCGGAGTGCTCCGAGCCTGGCCTCTCGAGGTTGTTCGGGTTCCCCCGACCGTCGAGCTCCGGCGCCTCCCGGTTCGTCGTCCCCGACGTGTCCCTCGACTTCGAGGTCACCGAGTCACCCGAGTCGTCGGCGAGCAACGGGTTGCCGTCGAGCTCCTTGCGGATTTCCTCTACCAGCTCAAGGCGCGACAGCTGTAGCAGCCGGATCGCCTGCACCAGCTGTGGTGTCATCACCAACTGCTGGGACAGCTTGAACTGGAGCTTCATCTCCATGCCCATCGAGAGCTCCTACCTGGTCGAACACCCTGAGGTCCCACGCCGCCGACAGCGTCGGGAGCGAGGTTCGGGCCGACAACGTGCCCGGTACCGCATCCCACCCTAGCACCGAAACCGGTCTCGGCCCGAGTCTTGCTTTGACTCGTCGACAACTCCTGGTTCAAAAATTGCGCATCCCCAGGACCACGACAAGCCTTGTCATACGGTGTTCTGAAGCACAATTGCTGGAGAAGCTCCCTCACGACTCGGGAAAATCCTGATGGAACGCTCAGTCAGGGATGGACGTGAGGGCCGACCCATGGTGTTGTACGAGCAGCCCAGCTCACGCGCTGTGCTGTCGGACAGGGGGGTACCATGGGTTTGCAGGAAGGCGAGGCACAAACCACGACAACCAGACCGAACACCCGCGCCCTCGAAATTCTCGAGCGCTCCGGCCTCCGCGGCCTGCCTGAGCCCACACGCCGCGCCTTGCTCGACGTGGGGAAGGTCGAGCGCCTCGCCCGCCGCCAGCGCCTCGCCCAGCAAGGCGAGCCCGCCCAAGCCCTGTTCCTCCTCGGCAAGGGCCGCGTGAAGCTCGAGCGCGCCGGCAGCGGACACGTCTTCCCGGTCGGTCATCGAGGTCCGGGCGACCTCGTCGGAGAGGCCGCGCTCACGGGCAACGTCGCTCCGGAGCACGCCATCGTCGCCGACGAGGCCGAAGCCCTCGTGATCCCGGCAGCTCTCGTGCGCCGGCTCACGACCACGGACACCACCTTGCAAGCCGCGGTGGCGCGGGCGCTGCTCGAAGGGCAACGCGCCGCGGAAGACCGGCTCGCCTCTCTCCTCTTGCGCAGCGTGCGCGCGCGGCTCGTCGAGCTCCTCCTCGACGGGCTCGACCGCTGGGGCGAACCCCACGTCCGCGGCATCACCCTCTCTGCGCCCTTCACCCACGCCGATCTCGCGAGCCTCATCGGCTCGACGCGCGAGACGGTCACGCTCGAGCTCGGCAAGTTGCGCCGTGCCAAGCTCATCGAGCTCGACAGGCGCCGGATCGTCATACTCGACCGCGGCGCGCTTGCGCGGTACGGCGAGACGCAGTGATGCGACGCACGAGCGGGAAGATGCCCGAGCGCGGAGCCGCCCGCCGCGACGAACGCGCGCCGAAGACCGCGTCGAGGAGCCGCTCGAACGGATAGGGCTTGACGATCACGTCCGTGAGGTCGGCGGACTCGTGCCGGGGCAAGGGCTGGCTCGTCGTGACGATCACCCGGTGCGGCACGTTTCCGTGCGAGCGCATCCGCTGGAGGATCTCCACGCATTTCGGCGAAGAGTTCGAGAGATCGATGACCGCGACGTCGTACGTCCGGTGCCCGAGCTCTGCGAGCGCCTCGTCGAGCGTCGCCGTCTTCGTCACCTTCGCGCCGCGATTCGTGAGCAAGAGCGCGGTGGCCTCACGCATCAGTTGTTCTTCATCCAAGAGCAGGATCGTCGGTACATTGAGCATGGCGCCGCGGCACCTTGCAGCGCGCGTGCCGTCACGGTTCGGCGTCGGCGAGTTGGTTTCTGAGCTTACCAGCGTTCGTCGACGCGCCCGAAGATCCCAGGTTCAAACAGCGCTCCCGCGGCTGCCTGGCCCCATTCCGTACGATTACGATCTGTGCCCGAAGGGGGCTTGCGTGAGGCTCCTTGCGCGCAAATCGGTGACCAAACACGGGGAATCGTCGTCCGAGGACATTGCAGCGTCGAAGTCGTGCGCGGATTCTTCCCATCAACGAGCGGTCTGGACGTGGAAACGCGGGAGGCCAGACAGAGCAACCAAGGGCGCCCAGCACGTTCTTCCTCGACTCCAAGATCAAACCTGATTTCAGGTACTTGCACGTCCTCGACGTCATGGATCGAATCGTGCACCACGCGGGTCCGCCGGGTCGGTCCTCCCGGCCCAGGTTTCCTTGGAGGCACGATGATGCATTCGCTTCGCGTCATGACGATTTCCACGCTTTCCCTTGCAATGGCCGCGCTCGTGGGCTGCGGCGACGACGAGCCGCCGAACGACGAGAACAAGAGCTGCTCCGTCCAGGCGCAGACGGGATGCGGGACCGGGCTCGTATGCGAGGAGGTCGAAGGAGGAGAGCCGACCTGCTTTTCGCCCGTGGCATTCAAAGGAAAGGTCGTGAACGCCCTCGACGACAAACCCGTCCAGGGAGCACGAATCGTGGCCCGCGACGCAAATGACGCGGCCGTCTCGCCGGTCGCCATTTCGGCGGCAGACGGGACGTACACGCTGCACGTTCCGGCCAAACGCAATGCGGAAGGCAAGCCCCTTCCCGCAAAGCTGACCCTGCGCGCGGACGCGTCGAGCTACCAGACGTTCCCGGTGGCCCCGCGCATCGCGCTGCCGATCGACGTGGACACGGCCACGGGCAGCCCGCCCGTGGTGCAAAACGCATCGACGGACATCGCGCTCGTGCCGCTGCAAAACGCGTCCGGGCTCGGGTCGATCGCAGGCCATGTGGTGGCCGACGAAGGCGTGAACCTGGTGCCCGCGGGGGCGCTCGTGGCCGCCGGCGGATCGACGGGCATCGTGGATTTCGACGGGAACTTCGTCGTGTTCAACGTGCCGGTGAGCATGAGCGTGGACGTGAAGGCCTACGCCGCGGGCCTGCAGATCAGCCCGAAGACGGTGGCCGTCGAGGCGGGCAAGGAGACGGGCAACGTCGAGCTGCACATCACGGGCGCGGCGACGGCGGACGTCTCGGGGAAGCTCTCGATCGTGAACGGCAACGGATTCAGCGCGACGAGCGTGGTGCTCGCGCTGGAGGACACGTTCGTCGAGGATGTGGCCCGCGGCGAGGTGCCGAAGGGGCTGCGCGCGGGCGGCGTGACGGGTGACTTCCTGTTCAAGGGCGTGCCCGACGGGAAGTACGTCGTGCTCGCGGCCTTCGAGAACGACGGGCTCGTCCGGGATCCGGACACCTCCATCGGCGGGACGCAGATCGTCCACATCGAGGTCGCCGGCCAGAACATCGCGCTCGCGGAGAGCTTCAAGGTGACGGGCTCGCTCGCCACCGAGTCGCCCGGCAAGGACGGGATCGAAGAGGTCGCGGGCACGCCGACGTTCGTCTGGGCCGACGACTCGAGCGAGGACAGGTACGAGGTGCGCGTGTTCGACGCGTTCGGCGTGAAGGTCTGGGAAGACCTGGCGGTGCCGAGCGTGAGCGGCTCGAAGACGGTCAGCGTCGCGTACGGCGGCGAGGCGCTGATCCCGGGCATGATCTACCAGTTCCGCGCGACGTCGATCAAAGACGAAACGCCGATCGCCCAGACCGAAGACCTGCGCGGCGTGTTCATCGCCCGCTGACCCTTTTCCACGGCTCGGCGTGGCCCCCCCGAACCTGAAAATCCCGCCCTTCGCCGGAAGAATGCGCAGCTCCGCCACATGCTGCTAGAGTGCCGGTCCCCGAGCACGAGTGGCGGAACTGGCATACGCACCGGGTTTAGGTTCCGGCGCCGCAAGGATTGAGGGTTCGACTCCCTCCTCGTGCACCACCCAACGTGGGGGGCTCCGGTCGGCCCTGGAGCGATTTTTCGCGATGCGAAAGATCGCCGGGCCTTCCTCTGCCCCCCACCCTCCGCGCGCTCCCCTCCCCTTTGCTGCGCTCCGTTGCGGGAAGCGCCTCGAACCGGTACGTGTTCAGGTCCCATCTCGGGGGGCGTGTTCAGGCCCTCCCCTGCGGGAACCCATCCCGCGGGGGATTTGCGCCCGCTTGCCGTAAGGACTACGTTCCGCAGGCTCCGCGCCACCCCCTACGCACCGCACGATCCGACCGGGACGACGAGCCCCGGAGCCAAGGCGAAAGACGATGCTCACCTGGGCGATGAAGAAGATCTTCGGCACCTCGCACGACCGTGCCGTCCGCCGCATGCGACCGAAGGTCGAGGCCATCGGGGCCCTCGAAAAAGACCTGAAAAAGCTCTCGGACGCCGAGCTCCAGGCCAAGACGGCCGAGTTCAAGACCAAGCTCGACAACGGCGCGAAGCTCGACGACATCCTCATCCCAGCCTTCGCCGTCTGCCGCGAAGCCTCCCGGCGCGTGCTGCGCATGCGTCACTACGACGTGCAGCTCATCGGCGGCATGGTGCTCCACCAGGGCTCGATCGCCGAGATGCGCACCGGCGAGGGCAAGACGCTCGTCGCCACCCTGCCCTGCTACCTCAACGCGCTCGAAGGCAAAGGCGTCCACGTCATCACCGTGAACGACTACCTCGCCAAGCGCGACGCCGAGTGGATGGGCAAGCTCTACGGCGCCCTCGGCCTGAGCACGGGCGTCGTCGTCAACCAGCAGAACGACGCCGACAAGCGGCTCGCCTACCGCTGCGACATCACCTACGGCCAGAACAACGAGTTCGGCTTCGACTACCTCCGCGACAACATGAAGTTCTCGGCGCTCGACTACCACCAGCGCCCGCTGAACTACGCGATCGTCGACGAGGTCGACTCCATCCTCATCGACGAGGCCCGCACGCCGCTCATCATCAGCGGCCAGGGCGAGCGGTCGAGCGACAAGTACCGTGTCATCAACGACATCATCCCGCGCCTCCGCAACGAGGAGCACTACAACGTCGACGAGAAGGGCCACTCCGTCACCCTCACCGACGACGGCGTGGAGCTCGCCGAGAAGCTGCTCGAAGCGATCGGGGTCCTGAAGAGCAAGAACCTCTACGACCCGGTCAACCTGGAGACGCTGCACATCCTGAACCAGTGCCTGCGCGCGCACTCGCTCTACAAGCGCGACGTCAACTACCTGGTCAAGGAAGGCAAAGTCCTCATCGTCGACGAGTTCACCGGCCGCGTGCTCGCAGGCCGCAGGTGGTCGGACGGCCTGCACCAGGCCGTCGAAGCCAAGGAGAACGTGCGGATCCAAGAGGAGAGCCGCACGATGGCGACGATCACGTTCCAGAACCTCTTCCGCATCTACAAGAAGCTCTCCGGCATGACCGGCACGGCGGACACCGAGGCCTCGGAGTTCCACAGCACGTACAAGCTCGACGTCATCATCATCCCGACGAACAAGAACATCATCCGCAAGGACGAAGAGGACGTCGTCTACAAGACCGAGCGCGAGAAGTTCACCGCCGTCGTCAAAGAGATCATCGAGAAGAACGAGAAGGGCCAGCCGATCCTGGTCGGCACGACGAGCGTCGAGAAGAGCGCTGCGATCGCGAAGATCCTCTCGAAGAAGGGGATCAAGCACAGCGTGCTGAACGCGAAGCAGCACGAGAACGAGGCCTACGTCGTCGCGCAGGCGGGCCGCAAAGGCGCGATCACGGTCAGCACGAACATGGCCGGCCGCGGCACCGACATCCTCCTCGGCGGCAACCCCGAGATGCTCGCGAAGCTGCGCTTCAAGGAGCAGAACCGCCTCCCCGAGGCCGAACCCGAGGCCTTCGAGGAGCTCACCGATCAGATCCGCAAGGAGTGCGAGGCCGAAGGCGCCGAGGTGCGCGAGGCCGGCGGGCTCTACATCATCGGCACGGAGCGGCACGAGTCGCGGCGCATCGACAACCAGCTCCGCGGCCGCGCCGGCCGCCAGGGCGACCCCGGTTTGTCGCGCTTCTACCTGTCGCTCGAGGACGACCTCATGCGGATCTTCGCGGGCGACCGCGTGAAGAACCTCATGGAGAAGATGGGCATGCCCGACGACGAGCCCATCGAGCACCCCTGGGTCACGAAGAGCGTCGAGAACGCGCAGAAGAAGGTCGAAGAGCGCAACTTCGACATCCGCAAGAACCTGCTCGAGTACGACGACGTGATGAACGCGCAGCGCAAGACGATCTACGACATCCGTCAGCAGTTGCTCGTCGGGCGCTACTCGCCCGACATCGTCGACGAGGAGGGCAAAGCGACGGGCGAGAAGCGCACGATCAAGGCGCTGCCGAAGCTGGTCGAGGACGTGGTGCCCGACGTCGGCTACCTGCTCGGCATGTTCGCGGCCGACCCGATCTCGCCGCGCGACAAGGAAGGCAACCCGCGCACGCTGACGCGCAAGGACTTCGAGAAGGTCGAGAAGTTCGTCGAGACCGACAACCTGCAGAAGGAGCTCTACACGCGTTACGGCGTGAAGGTCGACTTCGAGGGCCGCGAGGACGCGGGCGTCGAGATTTACGACGAGTGCGTCGACCTCGTCCCGCGCGCGCTCACCGAGCAACGCGACCGCTTCCTCGACCTGATGGACCGCATCATCGGCGCGATGGTCGAGGAGAACTGCCCGCCCCGCAAGCCGCCGGAGGACTGGGACTGGGGCGGGATCTTCCAGGGCTTCCGCGAGCACTTCGGGATCGAGCTGCCCGACGAACTCGCCGAGCACGCCGAGCCGCAGGCCCTCGCCGAGGACCTCTTCAACCGCGCCGAGAAGGCCTTCGAGGCCCGCGAGAAGGAGATCGGGACGGAGCTGCTCCTGCGGATCTTCCGTCACGTGTACCTGGAAGAGCTCGACAAGTCCTGGGTCGATCACCTGACCGACATGGACCACCTGCGCGACGGCATCGGCCTGCGCGGCTACGGCCAGAAGGACCCGAAGCAGGAGTACAAGAAGGAAGGCTACAACCTCTTCGTGACCATGGTCGCGCGCGTGCAGTCGAACGTGATGACCAAGGTCTTCGCGATGAAGGTGCGTCGCGAGGAGGAGGAGCAGGCGATCGAGGAGCGAGACCTCGCCCGCCACCAGGAGCAGCTCGACCACGCCGTGGCCCACCACGACGAGGAGCTGCCGCCCGGCGCCTCCGAAGAGCCGCCCGCGCAAGAGCCGATCATCGCGGCCGAGCAGGAGTGCCCCTGCGGCAGCGGGAAGCCCTTCATGCAGTGCCACGGCGCCGAGATGGAGGACGAGGCGTCGGTATGAGCACTGCTGCATCACAAACACCGGTCCACCCGTCGATGGTGCTCGGGGCCTACCTCGAGCGCCTCGTCCGCGCGCGTCGCGTCGCCGTGCTCGGCGACGCGACCCTGGAGCTCGCCGAGAGGCTCGTCGAGCGCGGCGCGAGGCTCGTCCACGCCTACGATCCCGATGCAGCGCGCGCGGCCGAGGCCTTCGCGCGCACCGCGCAGGATCGCGACCGGCATGTGATGCACGCAGTGCTCGCCGGAGACCTCGGCGTGCGTGACGGGGCCTTCGACGTGGTCGTTCTGCCCGACCTGTCGATCTTCGCGGACCCGTCCGACGTGCTCCGCAGAGCACGGAAGCTCGTCGGCACGGCCGGCATCGCCGTGATCGCCTCGCCAAACCCGGATGCGTCCCGGCGCCTGCTCGCGCTCGCCGCGCCGCGCGGCAAGGACACGTCGCCGCCCGGGTACTACGCGCTCTACGACCTCGTCTCGCTCCAGTTCCCCGTCGTGCGCATGCTCGGACAAGCGCCGTTCGTCGGGTACACGGTGGCAGACTTCGCCGCCGGCCCGGATCTCGAGGTCAGCGTCGACACGTCGCTGCTCAAGGCGACCGAGGAGCCCGAGCACTTCATCGCGATCGCCAGCGAGCGCAAGGTCTCCGTCGACGCGTTCGTGGTCGTGGAGCTCTCGCTCTCCGAGGTGCGCGACGCGATCGGGACGGCGGGCGCGAAGGCCGCAGACACGGGCCGCGTGAAGGAGCTCGAAGCCGCGCTCGCCGTGCACGACGAGCGCAAGCGCGCGGACGAAAAATCCGCCGAGGAGCGCGCGGCCGCCGCCGTGGCGACCGCGGCGCGCGTGGTCGAGCTCGAAGCGAAGCTCGAACGGCTGCGCGACGTGGACACGCGCGCGGGCGACACACACGTGCGCGCCGAGCGGCTGACGCACCAGATCCGCGACCTCGACGAGGAGCTGCGTCGCCAGCGCGACCGCGCGACCAAGCTCGCGAAGCAGCTCGACGACGAGAAGAAGTCCCGCACGAAGGCCGAAGTGGAGCTCGGGCTCGCCCGCGGCAGGCCGGAGATCCCGGGCGCGAAGGAGCGCATCGAGCAGCTCACGGCCGAGCTCTCCGCGACGCGCTCGCGGGCCCTGGAGCTCGAAGGCGAGCTCAGCGCGGCAGGCGTCGGCCTCGAGGAGCTCTCGAACGATCGAGCTGGGCTGCGCGCGCGTGTCGCCGAACTCGAGCTCCGGCTCGCCGCCCAGGAAGCAGCCGCGCGGGAGCCGGATCCCGGCCTGCTCTCGCGCGTCGCCCAGCTCGAAGCCGCGCTCGAACGGTCGGAGGCCACACGGCAATCCGCCGTGCGCCGCGCCGACGAGCTCGCCGAGACGCTCGCGGCCACGACGGCCGAGCGGCTTCACCTGGCCGAGAAGACGCAGACGCTCGAAAAGCAGACGGCCGCGCTCCTCGCCGAGCGCGCCGCGAGCGAGTCGCTCGCGCCGGAGATCGACGCGCTCGAAGCGCAGCTCCGGGCGCGGGGCCATCGCATCACCGTGCTCGAAGCAGAGCTGCGCGAGGGCCTGCGCGTGGGCAAGGAGCTCGTCGAGGAGCTCGAAACGCTCCGCGGCGCCGCCGTGGCCCCCGCAGGCGAAGCCGCTCCTCCGGCGGCCACGCCGCAGAATGGCGCGCCCGTCCCCCCGTCGACGCTCGTGGGTCATGCCTCGGCAAGGGAAGCGGCTCCCGCAGAGACCGCCGACGCAACGCCCGTCGACGACACCGAGACGATGAAGACGCAGCTCGACACGCTCGCCGCCCGCGCGGCCCGCTCCGAGGCCGATCTCAAGGCTGCGGAGTGGCGCATCGCGCAGCTCGAGCTTGCCCTCGCGTCCGCCGAGCGCGGCGAGGGAGAGCCCGCGGCCGTGGCGGTCGAGCTGGAGCAAGCCCTCCTCGCGGCCCACCAGGAGCTCGCGACGCTGCGCCGAGCGGTCGGCCCCGAGGGCGGGCACGTCGCGCCGGGCGTGGTCGAGCAGGCAGTCCTGCTCCACCAGATCTCGAATCTGACGATGGGGGACTCCGCTCCGTAAACGGAGCAGCGCCCCCCACCCTCGCCAACTCGACGGCGTCGTCCCCGGACGGCTCGCCCCCCCTGCTTGGCCGCGCTAACACGTCGGCCATGCGTTCTCGCCTGATCGCCGCGATCGCTCGCATCGCAACCGCCGCCACGCTCGTCGCGGCCCTCGGCGCCTGCGGATCGGCCGTCCCCAAGACGGCCGCTGATCCGATCGAGGCCATGCGCGCCGATGCGAGCGCCTCGCAGGACGGCGAGGTCCTCGGCCGGTGGCTCCTCGGCGAGCTGCTCGTCCCCGGCGGCGACGCGGCGCGGGTCCGCGAGGCGCGCGGCAAGCTCGACAAGGCCTCGAACAAGGGCCTCTACGCCTCGCTCGCGCGCGCCGTCGACGACGAGATCCACGGACGCTTCCGCGCGGCCGCCCTCGCCCACCTCGACGCCGTGAACGCCGCTCGCACCACCGATCACCCCGACGCGCCGCTCGTCGGCTGGTACGCGGCGAGCCACCTGCTCCGCCTGCGCTCCAGCGTCCCCGGCATCTGGGACCTCGCGAAGGACACGGTCCTGCGCACGATCGATCAGCCGGGCCACATCGGCTGGCGCGCGCGCAGCGACCTCGCCGAGTGGTGGAGCGTCGAAGGCCTGCGCAAGGATGCCGAAGGCAAGGACAAGAGCCCGACGGAGATCGCGGCCGATCGCTTCGGCTGCGCCAAAAAAGCGCGCGTCGCCGGTCCTTTTGGCCACCTCGCCCCGAGTGATCACCGCATGCATTTCGAGGCCGAACGCGCCGGCCCCTGGCCTCGCCGCTTCCCGGCCGATCCGCGCCGCGCCGATCGCCCGCGTGTCCTCGCCACCGAGCGACGCGGCTGCCAGATCCGCAGCGCCGAGCCTGTCGCCGGCGGCGTCTTCTACGCCGAGACCTACCTCGAGTTGCCGGCCGAGCGTGAGCTCATCGTCGCCGTGCAGGGCGCGTTCTCGATCCGCATCGACGACGTCGAGGTCATCACGCGTGACCCGCGCGACTGGGGCATCTGGCCTCGTTTCGGCGCGCGCGTCCGCCTCTCTGCGGGCCGCCACCGCATCCTCGCGCGGATCGGCAGCGCCGAGACCGGCATCCGCATCCTCGCGCCGAACGGCTTGCCCCTCGGCGCCGAGACCTCCGACGATCCTACGGCGCCGTACGTCCTCGAACCGCCGCTCGTCCTGCCCGATCCCAACGTCCTCGAACCGTTCCTCCTCGCGCTCGGCGTCCCCGCCGCGCCGCGCACCCCGCGCCCGGCGCCGCGCGACACGAACGATCCCGTCGCGCGTTACCTCGCCGCGTGGCTCTCGCACATCGAGGGGCAGGACGACCTCGCCTCCGTGCTGCTCGAACCGCTCGTGAAGGATCCCTCGCGCGCGACCGGACCTGCGCTCTCCACGCAAGCGCTCTTCATCGAGAAGGACCCGATCTTCCCGCAGAACGACGCGCGTGATCTCGTGAAGGACGTACGCGCGCGCGCCGTCGCCAAGGACCCGGACCTCTGGCTCTCGCTCTTCTGGCTCGCGCTCGACGAGGCCGACAAGGTCGGCGCGCCCGAGGCCGCGGCCAAGGTCGCGAGGCTCGCCGATCGTTTTCGCGAGGTCCCGGACATCTTGAAGGGGCTCGGCCGCATGTACGCGCAGATCGGCTGGAGCGTCGAGCATGCGCGCACCGTCAAGGACACGGCCGCGCGCTTCTCCGAGGACACCGAGGCCCTCTTCGCGCTCCTCCGCCTCCACGACGAGCGCGGCGACGTCGCCGAGGCCGACAAGATCGCCAAGCGCATCGAGGCCCTCGACCCCGACGCCGAGGTCGCCCTCCAGCGCGCGCTCGAACGACGCGACTGGGGCGGCGCGATCCGCGAACTCGATCGCATCGGAAAGACCCGCCGCGATCGCACGGACGTCGCCATCAAGATCGCCGATCTCCTCACCCGCGCCGGCGCGCAACGCGAGTCGATCGATGCCCTCGAACGCGCCGTCAAGACCGACCCCGAGAACGCCTCCGCGCGCCTCGCGCTCGCCGACGCGCGCCTCGCCCGCGGCGACAAAACGGCGCTCCGCAGCGCGCTCGTCGAGGCCATCCAGACCGGCGCGGATCCTTCGGCGCTGCGCGAGGCCATCGAGCTCGTCGAGGGCACGACCGAGCTCACGCCGTATCGCATCGAGGGCAAGAAGGTCATCGCGCAGTTCGAGGCGTCGGGCGTCACCATGCCCGGCACCGCGGCGCGCGTCCTCGACTACGCCACGTTGTGGGTCCACGCCGATGGATCGGCGCGCATGCTGGAGCACGAGATCATCGGCATCCAGTCGCGCGAGGCCATCGAGGAGCTCGCCGAGCAGCGCGTGCCGCGTGGCCTCGTGCTCAAGCTCCGCACCGTCAAGAAAGACGGCCGTGTCCTCGAACCCGAGTTCGTCGACGGCAAGCCCACCGTCACCATGCCGCACCTCGAAGTGGGCGACTACATCGAGACCGAGACGCTCTACACGCTGCGCGGCGACGGCCGCGGAGGGCGCAGCTTCGAGGGCCCGCGCTGGTTCTTCCGCGAGGAGAAGATCCCCTACTTCATCAGCGAGTACGTCGTCGTCACGCCCAAGAACCGCCCGCTCGACGTCGAGATCGGCGGCAGCGTCCCGAAGCCGACCCTCAAGGAGAACGGCGCGTTCGTCGAGCGTCGCTTCCGCGTCGATCGCAGCCCCGCGCTCCCCGAGGAGCCTGGCAGCGCGCCGACGCAGGAGTTCTTGCCGAACGTGCGCATCGGCTGGGGCATCAACCTCGAAGACCGCATCGACCGCCTCGTCGACGCCACGAGCGACGAAGTCCCGCGCGACCCGCGCCTCAAGCGGATCGCCGAGAGCATCGTCACCGGCGCCGCGCCCGACGCCGAGGACAAACCTGCCAAGCCGGCGTCCGTCGACGAGCAGGCGCGACGCATCTATCGCTGGGTCCTCGCGAACGTCGAGCAGGGCCGCGATCAGTCTCGTGAAGACGACGGACGTCGCATCGTCATCGGCAAGAGCGGCAACCGCACCGAGGCCTTCCTCTACCTTTGCCGCCTCGTCGGCATCGATGCCTCGCTCGGCATGGTGCGTGATCGCCTCACGCCGCCTTCGAACGGCCCGCTCAGCGACGCCGAATCCTTCAACGCGCTCGCCGTCCGCCTCGGCACCGAGCGTGGCGCGCGCTGGATGGTCGTGCGCGACAAGTTCGCGCCGTTCGGCTACCTCCCGAGCTCCTTGCGTGGCCAGCCTGCCGTCGTCCTCAAGGAGGGCGCGCCGCGCGAGACCACACCGCTCACGGGCTCGCGTGACGGCGTCACCTACGAGGGCACTGTCGATCTCCGCGCCGACGGATCGGCGGCGATCAAGCTCGAACAACGCTTCGAGGGCAAGTTCGCCATCATGCTGCGCAGCGCCCTCGAGAGCCTGCCCGACGCGCAACGCGACGAGGCCATCGAGACCAAGCTCATCGGCCAGGCCTTGCCCGGCGCGCGCCTGCGCTCGCTTGACATCAAGAACGCGGCCGACCTCGACGCGCCCCTCGTCCTCGTCATGGACCTCGAGATGAACGACTTCGCGCGTGTCCGCACCGGCGACATGGTCATCTCGCCGCCCTTCGCGCTCCGCCTCTCGCCCTTCGCCGCCCTCCCCGCGCGTGAGACGCCGCTCTACATCTCCGAACAATCATCGGTTTTTTCGAATGTTCGGCTCCGCGTGAAACTGCCCGAGGGGGCCCGTGTCACGACCCAACTTGCGGCGGCTTCCACCCAGGACGGAGGACGCACGGCGACCGTCAGTGACCGCGTGGATCGCGACACCCTCGTCTTTGAACGGGCGATCACCATCCCCGCCGGCCGGGTACAGCCCGACGCGTATGGGACCTTCCAGAGCTTCGTCCGCGAAGCTGAGGCCGCGTTGCACCGCGACATCGTAATTTCAGTCGGAGCACGTTAGCGATCTCGCGTTACGCCCAATCCTGGTAATATGGACCATGAATCATGGTCACGATCCAGGATAACCGACGCCCCTCGGTGGACGCGCCGAAGGTACGCATCAACCGCGCGTTGAAGCTCTGCTCCCTCTTCGAAAAGGTGGCTCGTGCGACGTTCGACAACGCGCTCGAGGTCGCAGAGCTCGACGTCGTCCGTGCTGGGATGCCCATCCAGAAGCAGGACGACAACGTCACCTCCCTCGCGCTGCTCGGACACGGGCGAGCGCGTCTCGAACGCAAACTTCCGTCCGGACAGACGGTCCCGCTTGGTTACCGCGGCAGCGGTGATCTGCTCGGCGAGGCTGCGCTCGCCGGCGCGCAGACGTACACCGAGAGCGCGATCGCCATCGACGAGAGCGAGGTCGTCCGCTTCCCGGTCGCCTCCATTCACGCGTGGCTCCGCGACGATCCCGCGCTCGGCGTGGCGCTGCTCGGCCTCCTCGTCGATCGCCAGCGCGCGGCGGAGGATCGCATCGAGTCGTTGCTCTTCCGCAACGTGGAAGGCCGCCTCGTCGAGTTCCTCCTCGCCGCCGTCGATCGCTGGGGCGTGCCCGACACGCGCGGCACGTTGATCTCTGCGCCGATCACGCATCTGGAGATCGCGCAGTCGATCGGCTCCACGCGCGAGACCGTCACCATCACCCTCGGCGCGCTCCGCAAGGACGGATTGCTCGCTGTGGCGGGTCGACGGCTCATCGTGGTCGACCGCGACGCGCTCGCGAAGCGCCGGTAACGGAACGCGGCTCGATCCTCGGGGGCGTCGCTCGGCTCGTCCGAACGGAGCCCCCGCGCCTCGACCACGCGCGCGCGTCCTTTTCGCGTGCTCGGCTACGCTCGGGCGTGCTATCGCCCGACCGCGATGTCGATCGCCCAGAGCTACCGGATTCGACTCGAAGGGATCCGGTTCCGCGCGCGCCATGGTGTCTCGCGGGCCGAACGCGACTTGCCGCAGGACTTCGTCGTCCATGTCGAGGTCACGTTGCCCGTCGCGAGTCTGCCCCGGACGGACACCCTCGCGAAGGTCTTCAACTACGACAAGCTCGCGACCCTCGTCGTCGACGAGGGCACGCGCGCCTCGTACAAGCTGCTCGAAATTCTCGCCGAGCGGCTCATCGCGCGCATCCTCGCGGACACGCCTGCGATTGCCGTGACCGTGCAGGTCAAGAAGTTCGGCCCGCCCACGTCGGTCTCGGTCGACGCGGTCTCCGTCGAGCTCTCGGCGAACAGGCCCGCGTAGCCATCCCTCCCGCGAGCGAGCGGCCTATCATGTGCCATGCCTCGCCTCTCGCTCCTCGCGGCACCGCTCGTGCTCCTCGCCCTCGCTTGCTCCGGTGAGGACGTAACCCCCGCCGTCAAACCCGCGCCCCGCGCCTGGGACAAACTCGCCACGCCGAGCGACGTCGCGCTTGGCCCCGTGCGTGGCTTCACGCAGGCCCGCGGCATCGTCCACAGCCACTCGCCCTACTCGCACGACGCTTGTGACGGCAAAGGCCTCGACGACGGCGGCGTGCCGCGGACCGACTGCGTCGCGAACCTCCGCCGCGGCATGTGCGACGCCGCCGAGGACTTCGTCTTCCTCACCGACCACGCCGCCCACATGGCGGACGCCGCGTTCCCCTCGTTGCTCTTCATCCAGCCCGGCGACGAACCCGTCCTCGGCGTGGACGGCGCGCCCATTGGCAACTACGTCGCGTGTGGCGACGGCCGCCGCGTCCTCGTCACCGCGGGCAACGAAAACACCTTCATGTCCGTTGGCCTCGAACGCCACCTCCCTGGCGACCCGGCCACGCGCCGCGCGACCTACGAAGGCGAAGACGCCTCCACCGTCGACGCGATGCACGAAGCAGGCGCCCTCGTCTTCATCGCGCACACCGAGTCCCGCGCGCCCGCGTGGCTCGCCTCGATGCCCTTCGACGGCGTCGAGGTCTACAACGTCCACGCCGCCATCGACCCGGACATCCGCAAGGACTACCTCGGCCTCGAAGCCTACGGCGGCGGCGCCTCCATCCTCCCGTTCACCCGCCAGGACGACGACGGCCCGCAGCCCGACCTCGCGTTCCTCGGCTTCTTCGAGGAGCTGCCCATCTATGGCCAGCGCTGGGACGCCTTGCTCGCCACGCGCCACGTCACGGGCATCGCGGGCACCGACGTCCACGAGAACAGCTTCCCGGGTGTCCTGCGCGACGGCGAGCGTGGCGACAGCTACCGCCGCCTCATGCGGTGGTTCTCGAACATCGCGCTCGTCGACGGCCCGATCACCCCGACCTCCGTCAAGGCTGCCCTCGCCGCTGGCCGGAGCTACGTCGCGTTCGAGATCCTCGGGGCGCCGGACGGCTTCGACTTCCATGCCGAGACAAACGGCGCCCTCGTTGAAATGGGTGGGCAGGCTCCCGCGGGATCGACAATCGTGGCCCGTGCTCCCAACGTCCATAACCTCGATCCTGGCGTCACTGCGCCAACGATCTCCATGCGCTTGCTCCGCATCGACGCGTCCGGGACCACGGTCGCGGCCGAGGGCGACACGATTCGCCTCGAAAATGCGCCGGCCGGCGTGTACCGCGTCGAGGTCCGCATCCTGCCGACCCACCTCCGCCCGCACGTGGGCGACACCGGCGAGGGGTACATCCGCGAGCGCTTGTGGATCCTCGCCAATCCGATTCGGATTTCCTGAAGCCGAAGCGAGATCACTTGCCCGAAAAACCGATGGATCGGACGAGAGACATCGGGAAAGACGATGGTATGCTGGCGCTACTGTGGAGTGGCTCAACTATCATCATCTCCTCTATTTCTGGGTCGTCGCGCGAGAGGGGAGCATCGCGCGGGCGAGCCACGAGCTACGGCTCGCGCAGCCCACGATCAGCGGGCAGATTCGTGCCCTCGAAGAGGCGCTCGGGGAAAAACTGTTCGTCCGCAGCGGCCGTCACCTCGTCCTCACCGAGGTCGGGCGCGTCGTTTTTCGTTATGCCGACGACATCTTCTCCCTCGGCCGTGAGCTGCTCGACACCGTCAAAGGCCGTCCGACGGGCAGGCCGCTTCGGTTTGTGGTGGGAATCGCCGACGTCCTGCCCAAGCTCATCGCGCACCGCCTGCTCGAACCGGCCCTCGGCCTCGCGGAGCCCGTGCGGATGGTTTGTCGCGAGGACAAGGCGGAGCGGCTGATCGCCGAGCTCGCGCTCCACAACCTCGACATGGTGATCACCGACGCGCCGCTCGCCTCCGGTATGAAGATCAAGGCGTACAGCCATCTGCTCGGCGAATGCGGGATCAGCTTCTTCGCCGCGCCCTCGGTCGTGCTCGACACGCGACGGCCTTTCCCGGACATGCTCGACGGCGCGCCTTTCCTCTTGCCGGCCGAGGGCACCACGCTCCGCCGCTCGCTCGAGCAATGGTTCGAGTCCGAAAGGATCCGGCCGCGCGTCGTGGGCGAGTTCGACGACAGCGCGCTCCTCAAGGTCTTTGGCCAGGCCGGCGCGGGCGTGCTCGTCGCGCCTTCGGTGATCGAAAGGGAAATCCAGAACCAGTACGACCTGCACGTCGTCGGCCACACCGACGCCGTGAAAGAGCGCTTTTACGCGATCACCGGCGAGCGAAAAATCAAGAATCCCGCCACGAGCGCGGTCGCCAATGCCGCGCGCAAGCACATCTTCGGCTGAGCCCGCCCTTCATTTTCGCGTAAAATACCTCTCCACCGCCTCCACGAGCCCCTCCATCGTGCTCGTCTCCGCCGTCACGGCGACCTCGATCCCCCGGGCCCGCGCGCTCTCCGTCGTGATCTCTCCAATGCTCGCGACCGTCACGCCCGAAAGCAGCGCGCCTGCCTGCGCCCCGAGCGCCGCGACGAGCCCCTCCACCGTGCTCGTCGCCGAAAGCAATACGACGTCGATCGATTTCTCCGAAAACCGCTGCACGAGCTCCGCCGCCCGCTCGGCCCCTGCTCTCCGCGTCTCGTAGACCGGCACGACCCGCACCTCGCAACCCGCCGCCCGCAGCATCTCGGGCAGCGCCTCCCGCGCCACGAGCGCGCGCGGGATCACCACCCGCACAATCTTCTTTTCCGACAAACGCTCCCGTATTTCCTCGTCCGCCAGAATCGCGACCGCCAATCCCTCGCCACGAAAATCCGCGGGCACGATATCGGCGCGAATCCCCCTTGCGAGCAGCGCTGCCGCCGTCCCCGTCCCGATCGCCGCCACCTTCGCGCGCCCGAAGGCCCGCGCGTCGAGGCCCGCCTCCGCGATCGCCGCGAACAGCCGCTCCACGCCATTCTCGCTGGTGAACGCCACCACGTCCCACGCGCCGAGCTCGTGCACGAGCGCCGACACCGCGGACGGATCCGGCGGCGGACCAATCTCGATCGCCGGCCACACGTAGGGCTCGGCCCCTCGCTGCCGCAGCCGCTTCGCCGCCGATTGCGCTTGACCTCGCGGCCGGAGCAAAGCCACGCGTTTCCCGAACAGCGGACGTGTATCGAACCAGCGCAGCGCCTCCCGCCGCGCGGCCACCGCCCCCACGAGCACGATCCCCGGGCTCCCGAGCCCTTCAGCGCGCGCCTTGTTTGCGATCTCCGCGAGCGTCCCCTGCACGACCCGCTGCTCGGCCCGCGTCCCCCACTGGATCACCGCCGCCGGCGTCGCGGGCTCCCGCCGCGAAGGCCCCAAAAGCCCCGCGACGACCTCCTCCAGGTTGTGCATCCCCATCAGCACGCAAATCGTGCCTTTCACGCTCGCGAGCTCCGACCAGTCGTATCCCGCGCCCGATCGCATCGTCCCGCTCACGAGCGTCACGCTCGACGCGAGATCCCGGTGCGTCAGGGAAAACCCTGCATACGCCGTCGCGCCGAGCGGCGAGCACACGCCGGGCACCACCTCGAACGGAACGCCGGCCCGCGAAAGCGCCTCCGCCTCCTCCGAGCCTCGCCCGAACAGGTAGGGATCACCGCCTTTCAGCCGCACCACGCTCTTTCCTGCGCGCCCGAACCGCACGAGCTCCGCCTCGATCGCGTCCTGCTTCGCTTGCTTCGAGGCGCGATCCGCGCCGCGCTTGCCCACGGCCATCACGACGGCGTCGGGCCGCACACGCGAAAGCAAGGCCGGATGAATCAGCTCATCGTGCAGCACCACCTCGGCGCTCGAAAGAAGCTCGGCCCCACGTTCGGTCAAAAGTCCCGGATCTCCGGGCCCTCCGCCCACCAGGTACACCGTCCCCGGCGCGGCAACGCGTGCCGCAGAGCGCGTCAAATCCCCGCCTTCTTCGCCTTCTGCCCGATTTTTCATGATCCCCGCGCGTACTTTCGTCTTCACCCGATTGTCGTATCCTTGACACAATGCGCAACTGGCCTAGATTCCGCCCATCACGTCCCTTCCTCGTAGGGGATTTTGACGTATGCGATCCATCAAGCTGCTCACCGAACCCAGCGCGGGTGTCGTCGATCGATGGTACGTGTCCGATGGGGCGACCGCGGTGGGTCCTGTCGGCATCGAGCTCATCGCGCGTGGCCTCGAGGCGGGCAAGGTGCCGCTGGGGAGCTACGTTCGTCACGAGGCGTGGAAGGTGTGGCGACCTCTGTCCGAGCTCGCGGTGGTCTCGGTCGACTCCGCGGCGCCCACGCCGCCCTACCATCCTCGCCCCGCGGAGACCATCCCGGGCGGCGGGTGTGACGACATCACGCAGCCGGGTCGGCCGGTTTTTCCCGACGAGGTGATGCCGCAGGACGTCCTCGCGGGCGCTTCGGACCTCGACGACGCGCTGCTCCTCCTGTTCAACGCCGCCGTCGTGCGCACGGGGGCCGACGCGGGCCTCGTGCACGTGGTGCGTCCCGACGGTGCGGTCGTCCTGTACGCCCACGGCCCCTTTTCGCGGGACATGGTGGGCGAGCGGACGAGCCTCGTGGATCCGGCGCTCGCGGCGGCGGCGGAGGGCAACACGGTCGTGGCCGAGCCTGCGCCGGGCCCTGCGGGGCAGGCGGTCCGGGATCGGCTCCTCACCCTCGGCGTCGCGTGTGACGCGGCGTGGATGGTTCCTGTGCTCGCGAACGGCCGGCTCGCCGCGGCCATCGAGCTTGGCCGCAAGGCGCCGCGCCTCCGGGCGAGCGAACTCGCGGTCGTCGAGGCTCTCGTCGACGCCCTGTCGTACCGCGCCGATCACGACGCCTGGTGATCAGGCCGAAGAAGGCGATTTCTGGAGGTGAGGACGGGATTCGAACCCGCGTATGACGGTTTTGCAAACCGTTGCCTAACCGCTTGGCTACCTCACCGCGGTCAGCGAGGCGCGTTTTTGCCCCATCCCGCGCCCTCTGTCAAGCGTCCGTGCACGGCACCTTTCAAGTGACCCTCAGCACATCCCCTTAAACTTTTCGGCGCCGCGCAGCGATCCGGTACGATGGCCGTGGAGGGCGAGCGGAGAACGGGCATGCGTGCGATCGTCGGATGGGTCTGGGCCGCTTGCCTCCTCGCGACGCCATCGTTTGCCCTGGGACAGGGCATCACGTCCACGCCTCCGCGCCGTGTCCAGCGAGAAGCGGACGCGGCGCAGAAGACGGAGTCCGGGTCCAAGCCCGCGGACGCCGGCGCGGCCAAGGACGCCTCGAAGCCGCCGAAGGAGCCGCCGCCGTCAAAGCCCTTGTTCAAGATCGACCTCCACGGCGGCGCCTGGCTCTTCTACTACCAGCCCTTCCAGCCTCCCGAGGAGAAGCCCTTCCTCCGGATGCACGTCGCGCACCTGAATTTCGACGGCTCGATCGGCGATTTTGGCCTCTTCTTCAACGCGAGCGCGCGCGACACCCGCATGCGCGAGTTCTACGAAGGCCCGGCCTGGCTGGAAGAGGGCTATTTTTATTACAAGCACCCGAAGGTCATGGTGAAGGTCGGCAAGGCGTACAGCCGCTTCGGCCTCTTCTGGGACAACTCGTTTTTCGGACCCATCCATTTCTACGACGGCATCAAGCTCGACCCGAACTACGGCGTCTCGATCGAGGGCACCGTGGGCAAGGAGAAGGGCCCGCGCCTCGGCTATTTCGCGCAATACTTCCTCGTCGACGGCCGGACGAACGGCTCGTACGTCGGGCGCGACACGATCAGCATCCCCGGCGCCAGGCGCCGAAACATTGCCGTCCTCCGCCTCGAACCGGCGTACCATTGGAACAAGGACACGTCGCTCCTCCTGGGTGTGTCGGGGCAATACTTCCAGGCCGACATCCCGGCGCTCGCCGGGACGAACCGGGACGTGCTCCGGTTCGCCCTCGATTACACGGTCAACGTAGGCCCGGTGAGCGCGTGGGGCGAGGCCTCACGCCAGCTCGGCCAGAGCGTCACGGAATGGCCGATCCCGCCCGTCCCGGCGACCGCCACGACGCCCGCCGTCCCTGGCCGCGCCTCGGCGAAGAACGACTACCTCCTCGTCGGCGGCGAGGCGCGCATCTGGAAGTTCGTGGCCCGCTACAACCTGAGCGCCGCGCGTTTCCACGACGTCGGCGTCACCGAGTACATGCACCAGCCGGGCCTCGCCTACAACATGAACGACTACCTGCAGTTCCTCGTGGAATACGCGCACTGGACGCAGCACGACGCCCTGGGCTACGGAAAATTCCTCGACCAGAGCGTCGCGACCACGATTCACGGATACTTCTAGGAAACTACTTCACGCACGCGCCGCTGTTCGCGCACGCGAAATCGTCGCAATCGACGAACGGGTTGCCGTCGTTGCTGATGCCGTCGCTGCACTCGGCGAACGTGAGCTCGTGCTGGCAGACGGTGATGCTCGACTTGCGGCTGCAGGAGTTGTCGGCGCAATCGACGAACGTATTCCCGTTGTTGTCGACGTTGTCCGAGCACTCGGCGTCGTTCGCCTCGGGGCAGATCGTGACGTCGGGGCTCAGCGAGCAGCCGAAATCCGCGCAATCGATGAAGTTGTTCCCGTCGTCGGTCGCGCCGTTCGAGCACTCCGCGTTCGCCAGCGCCGTCCACTGGTTCGCCGGGGGCATCGGGTCCGCCGGCACGTTCGCGTTGCACACGATGATGCCCTCGCGCTGACAGCCGGGATCCTCACAATCGGAGAACCCGTCCTTGTCGTCGTCGAGCCCGTTCGAACAGAAGATGTTCGAATCCTCCCGGACGAGGTTCTTGCACGCCGACACGTCCGGGTTCACGATGCACGCATTGTCGGCGCAATCGATGAAGTTGTTCCCGTCCTCGTTTTGCCCGTTCGTGCATTCGTCGTTCGCGAGCGTCCCCCACTCGGCCTGCGCCGGCATCGGGCTGGCCGGCTGGTCGCCCGTGCAGACGACGATGCCCTCGGCCTGGCAATCGGTGTCCATGCAGTCGCTCTTGCCGTCGCCGTCGTTGTCGATCCCGTCGGAACAGCGGCCGTTCGACCATTCACGCTTGCAGAACGCGAGCGCCTGACACGCCGTCTCCTCGCAGTCGGTTTTGCCGTCCATGTCATTGTCGATCCCGTCGGAGCAGAGCGGGTTCGACGCTTCCTGGATCTTCGCGCACGGCGCGACGCTGTCGCAGTTGAAGTCGTTGCAGTCCTTGAAGCCGTCGCAATCGTTGTCGAGGCCGTCGCTACACGCGGCCGTGGTGTTCTCGTCGCCCGTCGGCGTGCACATCGAGCCGCTCGACGACGAGCCGCCCGCCGCGCCCGTGCTCGTCGTGGTCATTCCGCCCGAGCCCATGCCGCCCGACGCGCCCACGCCGCCGCCGCCCGACGCGCCTGCGCCGCCCGAGCCGCCCTCACCACCTTCGCCGCCAAATCCGGTCGTATTGTTGCCCGTCGCGCGACACGCTCCGAGCCCGAGGCCCAGAGCACCCGAAAGAACCAAAGCAACGTACGTCATCGACTTCATGATTATGCTCCTCGCCGCGGCCTACCTCGCCACGACCAAGTTCGTCCCGAGGGGGACGCCTTGCGTCCCCCTCTCGCCCGGGCAAAGCCCGGTCGATTCACCCCCCAAGGGAAGATCGCGCTCCGCGATCTTCCGAGCATCGAATTCTTCGATGCTTACCCTTCGTCCTCGGCCTCCGCCTTGTCGCCGCGCAGCCCGAGCGCCTTGCATTTCTTGTAAAGGTGGCTCCGCTCGAGGCCGAGGCCGCGCGCCGTCGACGCCATCGCCCCGCCGTGGTGCGCGAGCGCCTCCTCCAGGATCCGCCGCTCCGCCTCCTCGGCGAGCACCCGGAACGGCGTGCCGGGACGAAACAGGCCCGTCGGCGTCCCGGCCGACGCGCCGCCCAGACAAACCCGCACGTCCTCCGCGTCGATCTTCGCGTCGGGCGTCAAGATCACGAGCCGCTCGATCAAGTTCCGCAGCTCGCGCACGTTGCCGGGGAAGCCGTAGCCCGTGAGCACCTCGACCGCGCCTTCGGCCAGGACCATGCCGGGCCGATCGTTCGCGGCCATCGCGAGGCCCAGGAAATGCCGCGCGAGCAAGGGCACGTCCTCGCGGCGCGCGCGGAGCGGCGGGAGCGCGAGCGGCACGACGTTGAGCCGGTCGTAGAGGTCGGCGCGGAACTCGCCCTTCTGGCAGGCGGCTTCGAGATCACGGTTCGTCGCGGCCACCACGCGCACGTCGACCTTGATCGTCTCGTGCCCGCCGACGCGCTCGATCTCGCGCTCTTGCAGCACGCGGAGCAGCTTCGCCTGCATCGGCATCGGCATGTCGCCGACCTCGTCGAGGAAGAGCGTGCCGCCGCTCGCGCGCTCGAACTTCCCGCGCCGTTGCTTCGTCGCGCCCGTGAACGCGCCGGCCTCGTGCCCGAACATCTCGCTCTCGATGAGCTCGCTCGGGACGGCGGCGCAGTTCATCTTTTCGAGCGGCCCCTTCGCGCGTTTCCCGGCGATGTGGATCGCGCGGGCCACGAGCTCCTTGCCCGTCCCGCGCTCGCCCGTCACGAGCACCGTCGCGCTCGCCTTCGCGGCCCGCGCGATCTGCTCGCGCAGCGCCACCATCGATCGACTCTCGCCGATCAGCTCCCCGAGCTGCCCGACCTGCGCGCGCAACGTGCGCGCCTCGGCCTCGGCTCGCACGAGGCGGAGCGTGTTGTCGAGCACGAGCAGGAGCCGATCGGTCGAGAGCGGCTTCTCCAGGAAGTCGAGCGCGCCGAGCCGCGTGGCGCGGACGGCGGCGTCGATCGAGGCGTGGCCGCTCATCATCACGATGGGCAGGTCCGAGCCGGAGACGCGGACCTTCTCGAGGAGCGAGACGCCGTCGCCGTCGGGGAGCGCGACGTCGAAGAGCGCGAGGTCGTAGCTCTTCTTGGCGAGCTTCTCCTCGGCGATGCGCACGCCGCCGGCGACGTCCACCGTATAGCCTTCGAGGGAGAGGGCCTTCTGGAGCGTGGTGAGGATGGAGGGCTCGTCATCGACGACGAGCACATGGCCGCGCGGCATTCGCAGACCCTAGCACCCGTCCGGCCAGGGGGGACAACCCCCGACCCGAGGCCCCCTTCACGGCACCCGATCGAGCGGAAACCGTAACGAAATGCTAGCGAAGTGAGTCCAAGCACCACGGGAGCGCGTGGCCCCCGCATCGCCCTGCCCCCCCCGTTCCGTGGGCCTGTACGCCCCTCCGAGCCGCGCTCCCGACCCGGCGGCTTCCCAGCGGAAAGTTCCGTGGCACCCACACCCGGGCAAACGGTGTACGAACGATGGTCGCTTCGTGGTACCTTCGAGCCCTCATGCCTTCCGAGATCCTTCCGACAGCAGAAGGCGATCTCGGGCGAACGCCCTTCGCGCACCTGCTCGTCTACGTGCTGGACAAGCAGCTCACGGGCGCGCTTTTCCTGCGCGAGGCCTCGGGCGTCGAACATGCGATCCGCCTCGAAGCGGGCGCGCCCGTGAAGGTCCGCCCCGGCGATGGGCATGCGCTCCTCGGGCAGATGCTCGTCGAGGCAGGCGCGCTCGACGAGTCCACGCTGCAAGGCGCGCTCTCGATGCACGGGCTGCTCGGAGACGCGCTCTTGCTCGCCGGCTGCGTCGAGCGCGAGCTGCTCGAGCAGACGGCGGCGCGTCAGTTCACGACGCGGATGACGCGTCTTTTCAGCCTCGGCGCGGACACGACGTACAGCTACTTCGACGGTCGCACCGACCTCGTCGACGACGCAGCACCGGCCTCGACGATGCACCCGCTCGCGATCCTCTGGGCCGGCGTGCGCGCGCACGCGGCGGCCTCGTCGATGATGGCCGAGACGATCGAGCGCCTGCACGACGTCACGATCCGCATCCATCCCGCGGCCGCGATCGAGCGGTTCGCGCCGACGCCCGAAGAGCGCGAGATCCTCGATCGGATCCGCGAAAACCCGCTCCCGCTCGCGCAGCTCTTCGCCGCTGGCTTCGCGCCAGAAGAGACGCTCGCCTGGATGGTCTACGCGCTCGTCATCACGCGTTCGCTCGACCTCGACCTCGGCACGACACCGCTCTGCGCGGAGATCCAGCCCGCGCCGCCGCCGGCCGCGGCGCGCCCCGTGACGCTCGCGCGGATCCGCCTGCGCGCCACCGCGTCGCATCGCATGGGCGCTGCGGCGCCGGATCTCGCGGGCGATGGCGAGCGCACGCGCGTGCAACCGCGCCCGCGCAAGCGAGGTCGTCCGAGCGCTTTCACGCTCGCCGCGCGCCGCATCGAGACGCCTCCGCCGAGGGAGGCCGTGAGCGAGCCGCCGCCGTCCGCGGTCGTCGAGACGGACCCCTCGCCGCCGGCCGTCCCCAAGCCCGCGGCAGCCGAGCCGCCGACACATGACACGCCCTCCTCGGAGAGCGACAAAGCGCCCACCGTACCCATGCCGCCCGAGGGGCAACCGGACGCCGCACGCCCGGCGCACGCGCTCTACTGCCTCGCGACGTCGCGCATCGCGGAGCGTGATCTCACGGGTGCGCTCGCGGCTTGCCAGCTCGCGCGCGAGGTCGATCCCACGCAGCCCGACTATGCCGCGCTCGCCGTGTGGATCCGCTCGCTCCTCGGCGGCGCGGATCTCCGCGCCCGCGTGGCCGAGCTCGACGCGCTGCTCGAAGCGCGCGACGACCACGCGCAGGCCTTGTTCTACCGGGGATATCTGCGCCGTCGGATCGGCGACGAGCCGGGCGCGGTGCAGGACCTCCGCCGCGTGCTCGACCTGGATCCGAGCCACCAGGACGCCGCGCGGGAGCTCCACCGGATCGCGATGGGCAAGCCGGCGAAACGGCCGAGCGGCTGGTATCGGATGTAGAAGGGGCCCGCGTTGTCAAGGACGATGGGCCGGCCCCGCGTCCCAATTCATGCGCGGCTTCTTGGAAGGCACCTGCGCGGGAGCCCACGCGTCCGGGGCAGCAGGGTTGCCATTCGGGCAACTCGGGCCCGGCACGAGTATCGCACATTGTTGTCCGGGCCAATTCCCGAACTGTCTACAAGTCATCGTGGGACCTGCCCATTTTTGGCACTCGGCATCCGATTGGCAGGATTGACAGGCCCCTTGCAAGCACAGGTATCCGCCACATTCGTCCTCTCCGACGACTCCCGCGTAAGGTCGAGCCTGCTCGCAACGATGCCCAAAAGGGCGCGCCCGCATGCGAAGCGCGCAGGTTCCACGGTCACAGAACCCATCAGAACAATCCGCGTCTTGGGTGCATGATGCATGAGGCCCGGTGACCCCGCCGTCGCTGGTGCTGACCTCATGGAGCGCGATGGGTCGACAGTCGGTTGCTTGCAGTTCGTCTGCACTTGGGCGAACGACACCATCATTTTGAGGGAACGGCTCTCTCGCTGGAGGTTTTTCCCCGCTGCATCCGTCGAGCAGAACGAGGAGCCACACAGCACCCAGGGGGGCAAGCGGACGCAAACGTCGCTCATTCATGAACAACATACCTCAATTGCACCCGGGCGAGTCGCCGCCGGGGCCACCCACGTACATGACTCGCTCGAATCCAGGCCCCAGGTTGAAGAGCTCGGTGCTCGTGTAGCATGCAGGATCCACCGCGCTCGGAGTGCCTGCACCATCCGGCCATTGTGCCACCCCGGCGGTGTCGAGGTAGACGGGTAATCGGAAGTATGCCGCCCGTCCGAAGCCTTCCGCGGCGAAGTGCCCGCTTCCCATGTCGGTCGCGGTCCAGGATGTGGGGGTGCGATCGAAGACCTCCCCGTACCAATACGCCTCGCAAGCTTCCGACGTCATCACATCGAAGAATTCCGGTGGGTAGTAGCCGAGCCAGTTATAATTATGGCTAATCCACCACCCGCCGGCGATGTTGCGGATCTCGAAGCGTGAGTCGTAGGTGGCTCCACCAACCGTGGACATGGGCATCAGCGCTACCCCTGGTCCGTACGGCGCGCCACCAACGGGCTTGAAGCCCGTGCTCATACCGTCCCACCCGCCCTTGTCGTTCCCGATATTCTTGAAACCTGCCGTGTAGAACTCGACCTGGATTCTTGTAACCGCAGGCTTGCCATCATCCCTGTCGAAATTCGCGCGATCTCGCGACGCCGTAACGCCAACTTGCTCCAGAGTGGTGTCCGGATCGAGCCCATCGCAAGAGACCGCCAATTCGAGCAGGCTCATGGTCGTCGCCTCCACCTTCCCGTCGTAGGAGTTGATAAAGCTGTGGGCACCGATATTCTGCGCGGGCACGGCGATGCCTCCGTAGAGGCGGTCCTGCCCTTCGGGCTGTCCATGTGCTGACTTGGCGAGGAAATCCTCGACCGAGCTCGCCGGCACATCGCCAAACACGTACGGCGCGAACGTGGGCCGGAACATCGGCACCGACCAGGAAGGACCCCTCAGCTCGGGATACACGTCAAGCTCCGTCTGCTGAAGCTCGACGCCGGGCGGCAGTTCGAACTCGGGCGGCGGGGGCGGCGTGACCTCGGAGCCGGGGACGCTCTTCGGATCGAGCCAATCGATGATGTCGCCGAGATACGTCTGCGTCGTGTCGAGGATGACCCACCCCTCGTCATGGTAGCGTTGCGCCAGAAAACGGTTGACTTCGTCTTGCCTCTTCTGCTGCTCCGCGTCGAGCACGGGCGGGTCGACCCGCCGGATCGAAGGCTCGGGGAGCGCGAGGACATCGTCCCCCAGCGTCGTGCAACCAACGAGCAACAGAACCGGGCCTGTCAATGCGGTCGTCCGGAGCGACATCCACATATCCTACCCCAGGGCCCCAGCAGCGTGGCAAGCCGCCCCCCGCGTTCGCTGGCCTCGCCCCGCCTTTCCGGGCAGGGTGCCAGCGGATCGATGGACGCGTGCCAGCGCGTCGCCCGGGCCGTACCAGCGCATGCTGGTCCGCGCTCGGCCGCCCACGGAACGGGCGACCCGAACCGTTGGGCGGGGCCATCCGCCGCTGGTACGGCGCGAGCGACGCGCGGGGGCCCTTGAGCTATCCGCTGCGATGCGACTACCTTGCCGCGCATGACGACAGGGACGATCGATCTCGACAAGCTCGTACGCACCCTGGCGAACCGGAACGCGACGCGCACCGAGGCCAACGTGCAGAGCGGACTGCATGCGCTGCTCCTCGCGGCGCCGCTCTCCCTGGAAGAAGAACAGCTACGCGATCTCGACGTGGTGCTGGAGCAACAAGCGGGCGCTCGCAAGCGGATCGACGTCGAGGCCGGCCTCTGCGTCTTCGAGGTCAAGCGTGACCTCCGCAAGGGCAACGTGAGGCAAGACGCCGAGGCGCAGCTCGCGGGCTACGTCGCCTCGCGGACGCAAGAGATGGGACAACGGTACGTCGGTGTATTGACCGACGGCGCGGAATGGCGCTTGTACCACCTGAAAGGGAGCGCGCTGCACCTGGTCTCGTCCTTCACGGTCGACCCAAGCAAGCCGGATGTCGAAGGGCTCTCGGTATGGCTCGAGGGTGTGCTCGCCACGAGCGCGAAGATTGCGCCCACGCCCCAGGAGATCACGCGCCGTCTCGGCGCCGACAGCCCGGGACACAAACTCGACTTCGCAGAGCTTTACACGCTTTTTGCGCAGCATCGCGACGAGCCCACCGTGAAGCTCAAGCGCGAACTCTGGGCGCGTTTGCTTACCACGGCGTTCGGCACGGGATTCATCGATCGCGACGAGTTGTTCGTCGAGCACACGCTCCTCGTGGCAATCGCGGAGGTGATCGCCCATGCCGTCAGCGGCCTCGATCCCACCGCGCAGGACGTCTCCGCGGCCTCGCTCGTGACCGGCGAGCTCTTCACGGAGGCGCAAATCCGCGGCGTGGTCGACGCAGATTTCTTCGATTGGATCGTCGAGGTCCCCGAAGGCGACCGCTTCATCAAGGTGCTGGCCCGTCGCCTCGCGCGTTTCACCTGGCGCGACGTCGAGCACGACGTGCTCAAGGTACTCTACGAGAGCGTCATCGATACGGCGCAACGCAAGCAACTCGGCGAATACTATACGCCCGACTGGCTCGCGGATCGTATCGTCGACGCGGCCGTGACGGACCCGCTGAACCAGCGCGTGCTCGATCCGTCGTGCGGCTCCGGTACCTTCCTCTTCCACGCGATTCGGCGCTACCTCGACGCCGCCGACGAGGCGAAGCTCGACAATGCGACCGCCCTCTCGGGCCTGACCGGACATGTCTTCGGAATGGACATCCACCCCGTCGCCGTGACGTTCGCCCGCGTCACGTACCTCCTGGCCATCGGCCCCGCGCGCCTTCAGGCCGAGGACCGGCCTTCGATCTCGATTCCCGTCTATCTTGGTGACAGCATCCAGTGGGGACAGGAGCGAACCCTCTTTACAAGCAACGCGCTGGTGATCCCGACGCTCGCTGGGCATCTCTGGTCGACCGAGCTGCGCTTTCCCGCACGGACACTCGCCGACGTGGGTCAGTTCGATCGCCTCGTTGCGGAGCTCTCCGATCTGGCGAGCATCCGCCGTGCGCGTGGCGCGCCGGTCCCTGGGCTCTCGGCGGTCTTCCGTCGTTACGCCATGCATTCCGACGACCAACAGGTGATCACCGAAACATTCAAGACCCTTTGCCGATTGCACGACGATGGCCACAATCACATCTGGGGCTATTACGTGCGCAATCTCGCTCGCCCGGTCTGGCTTACGAGGTCGGAGAATCGCGTCGACGTGCTGATCGGGAACCCCCCATGGCTGTCTTACCGCTTCATGACGGCGGCGATGCAAACCGAATTCCGCAAATTGAGCGAAGAGCGCGGGTTGTGGGCCGGTGCCGCGGTCGCCACCAATCAGGACCTTTCCACCCTGTTCGTCCTTCGCAGCATCGAGCGGTATCTCCGTCCAGGAGGCCGCTTCGGCTTCGTCCTGCCCTGGTCCGTCCTCCGCGGGCGGCAGCACGCCGGGTATCGAAAGGGACGTTATGCCCTCTTTCAATCGAAGGACCTGACCGTCTCGTTCGACGATGCCTGGGACCTCCACGCGGTGAAGCCTGCGTTTTTCCCGGTTCCAAGCTGCGTGATCCTCGGGCAAAACGCAAACGAGCCCAGGGCACTACCCTCCTCCGTCGAGCGATGGTCGGGGCGGCTGCCGCAAACCAATCTACGATGGGAAGCCGCGAAGAAGCACATCACGCGCGCGGGCGCCTCGGTCCAGGAGGCCAAGGATGCGACGCCGGGCAAGGGCTCGGCGTACGAGGAGCGATTCGCGCAGGGGGCCACGGTCGTCCCGCGTTTCCTGCTCGTCGTCGAGCAACGCGCGGCCGGGCCGCTGGGCTCGGGCGCAGGGAGGGTCCCTGTCCGCAGCCGACGGAGTCCGAACGAAAAGGCGCCCTGGAAATCGCTCGCTTCGCTGGAAGGGAGCGTCGACCGCCAGTTCGTGCGATCCATGCACCTCGGCGAGACGGTCCTCCCCTATCGAACGCTACCGCCGCTCAAGGCCATCATCCCCTGGGACGGCAAGCGCCTCCTTCATGGTCGGGACGAGCGCCTCGGGCTCTATCCGGGGCTCGACGATTGGTGGCGGCACGCAGAGTCGCTGTGGGAAGCGCACCGATCGAGCGAGCGCCTCTCCCTGATCGAGCGCGTCGACTACCACCGCGGGCTCTCCAACCAGTTCCCGATCCCGCCGCAGCGTGTCGTTTACAGCAAGAGTGGGATGTACCTCTGCGCCGCCATCCTCCGTGACAACGCCGTCATCGACCACAAGCTGTACTGGGGGACGGCGAGCAGCCTCGAGGAGGCACGTTATCTGGAGGCCATCCTCAATAGCCATGTCGTCACCGAGCGGTTGCGGCCCCTCCAGGCGCGCGGCGAGCACAACCCGCGCGATTACGACAAGTACGTCTGGCACCTCCCGATTCCCTACTACGACCCGGACGACGAACGCCACGCGCGACTGGCGAAGCTCGCCGAGGAAGCGGAACGGATCGCGGCTTCCGTCGCGCTTCCCACGGGCAAGCGATTCGAGACGATGCGAGGTCTCATCCGCAAGGCGATCGCCGCGACCGACACGGGCCGGCAGATCGAGGAGGAAGTCGCCGCGCTGCTGGGATAGACGGCGCGTCCTCATCGCCATGTCACACGGACCCTCTCTCCCCTCGCCCCGATGAAAGGAACCCATATGCCGATCGCATTGACCCCCGAACAACAAACCATTCTGGAAGAGACGCGCGCCGCCTCCAACCCCGCCGAGTTCGAGGCCTTGCTCATCACAGCGCAGCCTGAAACGGACAAGATCGTGCGGGAATCGCTCGCGCCGAACCAGCCGATCGGCGTGACCTTGACCGAGCTCCGCGATCTCTTCCTCGCTGTCACGCAGCACGCGGCGCAGCTCGACGCGCACAACTACGCGGCCGGGCGCCGCGCCCTGTTCCGCGACGCGATCCGCCTGCTCGAGACAGCACACCTTTGGTTTGGCGAAGGCCACCGCACCGGCGCGTTCCGGGTACGGACCGTCGCGGAGGTCGTCGAGGCGAGCCGTCCGTGGCGCGCGCGCCTCGCGGCGTATGGAGAACACGCGTTCGCCTTCGAGCCGGAGCTCGCGGACGTCTTCGGCGATGTGAACACGACAGGTACGCTCGACGAGGAGGTGGACGACCTGCGCGTGCTCCTCCAGGCCGCGAAACAACACAAAGCGGAGCTCGCGGCGGTCGGGATGAGCGACGATTTCGTGAAGCTGGGCGAAGGGCTCCTGCGTGAAGCCGAGAATCGAGACTTGCTCGGCGTCCTCGGGCTACGCAACCAGGAAGAGGCGATGCTGCTGCGGAACCGGATCCTGACGTACGCCGTCCTGCTCGGACGACAAGCACGCGCGGCGGGGGTCAATGCGTGCTTCGACGACGCGGAGGCGCGGCGGAGGTTCGAGGCGGCGTCGTTCCGGGAGGCCCTCCGGCGGCTACGGCCGAAGCGGCGAGGGAGCAAGGAGGAGCCCACGACCCCAGACGGGGCCCCCGCCGATAGCTGATTCACCGGTTCGTCAGGGCGCGAGCCGGACGCCGAAGAGATCGGCGCCGCCGCTGCTCGTGACCGTCCCGAGCGGGTTGCCGAACACGATCTGCTGCTCGAAGCTGCCGCCCAGGATCACGTCGCCTTTGCCGTCGATGGCAGCGGCCCAGGCCGTCTGCGTGCCGTTCCCGCCAAACGTCTTCGTCCAGAGCGGCGCCCAATTCGACGGGGCGAGCTTCGCGACGAAGACATCGTATCCATTGCTCGTCGTGATCGTTCCGGCGCCGAAATCGATCGAGTTGTCGAAATGCCCGGTTACGATGACGTTGCCTGCGCCGTCCGCGGCGATCCCGGCGCCGCGCGAGGTCCCGGTGATCCCGTAGCGCTTGCTGTTCACGTGATTTCCGTTCGACGCAGCGAGCTCGGCCACGTAGAGGTCCGTGTTGCCGGCCGAGGCCATCATCGATCCGCCGCCAAAATTGAGCGAGCCGGTGAAACGGCCGGTGAGGAGGACATTGCCGTTCGGCGCGGCGGCGATGTTTCCATGGAATTGATCTCCACCCGAACCAAAGAGCTTGCTCCAGATGTGATTGCCGTTCGACCCGTTGTACATCGCGACCACGAAATCACGACCGCCGGCACCGTTCATCTGGCCGCCGCCGAGATCCACACCGGACTCATACGTTTCACCCAAAATCGCGACGTTGCCGTCCTTTGTGACCGTGAGGCGCCGTCCTCGCTCGTTACCATTGCTGGCGAAGATCTTGCTCCAAAGGTGATTGCCCGTGGAATCATAACTCGCCAAGAAAATGTCTTCGTCGTCGGGGACAAGGTTGTTGCCCCCGAGGCTCACACTGTCGTCCGTGACCCACCCCGTGACGAAAAGATTCCCCGCGGCGTCGACGTCCACGTCCTGCGCAGATTGTGCGCTCGTCGTGCCGAACCTCTTGCTCCAGACATGCGCGCCCGCCCCATCGAACGTGGCGATGAAGATATCGAGGTCCTGGCTCTGCAGGGCGTCCCCGCCGAAATTGATCGAACCGCTGTATTCGCCCACCACGGTGATCTGACCTGCGCTGCTGACGGTGACGCCACGGGCGAGGGCGACATCCGCAGAAAACGTCTTCGCCCATTGCATGTTTCCGTCCGCGCCGACCTTCGCGACGTAGGCGCTGCCCTGGCTCGCGCTGAAGACGAAAAGATCCTGCCCGAGCGCCGCGTCGACCACCCCTGCAACCACGTATCCACCGTCGGGCGTGAGCGCCACGTCGTACACCCCGTCATCCAGCGGGTCCGAATTTTTCCCGGGCGGCGTGAAACCTTGCTTCACCGTGCCCGTGCACATGGCAATGGCCGTCCCGTCGCAATCCTCGTCGGTCGCCGTCGTGCAATCATCGAACGCAGGAAAGGTCACCTGCATGCAGCCCTCGATGGTCTTCCCATCGCTACTGCACGTCCCCTTCCCAACGGCGCAGGTACCTTCGAGATCCGGCAAGTCGCACTCGACGTCCGCTCCAGGCGCACAAATACATACCTTGTCCATCGCGTCGGCTTCGCCATTGCAGTCCTCGTCCCCGGCCACGTTGCAATCTTCGGCTGCCGCAGGAACGACCTGAGCCTCGCACGGACCAAACTCCGAACCATCGTCCGCGCAGAACTGCGTGCCTGCTTTGCATTTACCGATGCCCTCCGTGCCGGCGGGCCCCGAATAACACGCCCTCGTCTCGCCCGCCGTACACGGCTCGCCGCCCGTGCCGCCCGTGCCGCCCATGCCCCCCGAAGCCCCCGCGCCGCCCATCCCGCCCGCGCCCGCCGTCCCCCCCGAGCCGGCTGCGCCGCCCGGGTTCACGGGCTTCGATCCATACGTGTCGAGCCCACACGCGAGCGGCGCCGCGGAGAGGCCGAGCACGGCGAGCAGACCCAGAGAGCGACGAATCCGACGATCCGCGTGAGGCATGACCATTCTCCTGTGCGAAAAGCAATACGCGCCGAAGACGCGCTGGGGGAGGAATCGACTTTACGGGAGCACGGCGGCCGAATCAATCGGCCCGCGCCCAAGAGCCGACGGGTTGACGCTGGCGCGCTCCGGCATCATCGCCTCGGCGTGCCCCGCCTCTCCGCCCGCGTGCACCTGCCCTCCGGCCGCGTGGCGCGCCTCTCCGACGAGGCCGCCCGGCGCGCCGCCGCACACGCCCGCACGCCCGACGTGCGACCCGGCGGCAGCATGGAAGCGCTCGGGATCCTCGAAGCCAAGGACGTCGCGCGGACCGACGCAGGCGCGCCAATCGACGTGCGCGGGTTGTCCTTGCGCGACTTCCACGTGCTCCGCGCGCTCCTGGTCCACGCCGGCGTGCAAGCCGAGGCGCCCGCCGAGCTGCCGTGCGAAAACTGCGGCGAAGCCTTCCGCGTCGCGCCTTCGAGCCTGCTCGAGATCGCGCCGTTCGTCGACGCAGAGCTCGACGACCCCGAGCTCGACGCGCCCTTCGATCACGAAACGGCCCACGTGATCCCGGCGATCCGCGTGGGCACCGAGCTCGCCCGATCGATCCGGATCGCCGCGCGTACGGTCGAGGAGGCCCTGCCGCTCTTCCGCGCCGAATCCGCGCCGACCCGGATCACGCCTGCGCTCGTCGTCGCCATGGGCATCACCGCGCTCGGCCGCGAGCGCCGCGCCTCCGCGATCGCCAAGGCGCTCGCCGCGGCCCCGGGCGAGGCCTACCAGGCCGTCGCCGATTGCCTCTACGAAGCGCATTATTCGGCGCGCCTCGTCGCCGTGCACCGCTGCGCCGCGTGCGGCGCGCGCAACGACCTCGACGTCCCCTGGCAGCGCGAAATCCCCTACGAGATCGGCGAACCCCGCAAGGCACGCCGCGCCTTCCCGGACCTCGACGCGTTCGAGGCGATGGTGACGAGCGCCGCCGATCGCATCTACCAAGCGCGCCGCGTGCGCAACATCGACCTCATCGTCGACGACGGCGTGCCCGCCTGCGACGACGGCGGCGAGCCGCTGCTCGGCTGCTACACGCCCGGCGGCACGGACGCGACGCTCGGGATCCCACGGGCGCCCGAGATCCGCTTGTTTTATCGGACATTCCAGGCCGAGCACCGCCACGATCGCTCGTTCGACGTGGCCGCCGAAATCGACGAGACGATCGACCACGAGATCACCCACCACCTGCACCACCTCGCCGGCGACGACCCGCTCGACGAGGAAGAACACGCGGTGATCGAGAAGGAAGCGATCCGCAGGATCGGCAAGCGCGAAGCCGCGCGCCGCGCGGGCCGTGGCCTCGCGTCGGAGCTCGCGGGGTTCGTGCGGACGACGTGGCCGCTCTTCGTGATCGCGTTCGTCGCCACGTATTTCACGTTTTGCCGCTGAAAGAAGCGAGCCGGCTTGACCTCGGCCCCCGCCCGGCAAGAATGGCCCTCGTCATGCGTCCTGCCTCGATCCTGCGCGCGATCCTCGCCTCCTCGATCGCGCTCTTCGCCGCCACGGCCACGAGCTCGTACGTGCTCGCCCAGGCGGCCGCGCCGAGCGACGGCGACCCGGTCGTCGCGAAGGTTGGAGTTCGAACGATCACGGTGCGCGAGGTCGAGCGAAAGCTCGCCGCGATGCCGCCGTTCCAGCTCCGCTACTTCGGCAAGACGCACGACGAGATCCGCCGCAAGTTCGTCGAAGAGACGATGCTCAAGGAGACGCTCTACGCCGAGGGCGCCGAGGCCGCGAAGATGCGCGGTCTGCCCGAGGTCGGCGAGCGCATCCGCAGCGTGCTGCGCAACGCGATCGTCTCGCAGATCCGCGCCGAGGTCGCCGCGCAGGGCGCCGTGACCGACGAGGAAGTGCGCGCCTACTACGACACGAACCGCGACAAGTATCACGCGCCGTCGCGCGTCGCGATCTGGCGCATCCTCGTGGCGACGCGCGAGCAGGCGCTCGACGTGATCCAGAAGGCGAAGGCCGACCTCTCGCCAAAGCGCTGGAACGAGCTCGCGCGCGACCTGTCGCTCGACAAGTCGACGAACATGCGCGGCGGCAACCTCGGGCTCGTGGCGCCCGATGGAACGACCACGGACCCGAACGTGAAGGTCGACGTCGCGCTCGTGAAAGCGGCCGAAGGCGTGAAGGACAGCGAGCTCGTGCAAGAGCCGGTCGCCGAAGGCTCGTCGTGGGCCGTCGTCTGGCGGCGCCAGAGCATCAAGGCGGTCGACCGCCCGCTCGACCTCGAAGCGCCCTCGATCAAGCAGATCCTGATGCACGAGCGCACGCAGAAGAAGATCCAGGAGCTCGTGGCCGCGCTGCGCAAGGAGCACCTCGGCGAGACGAACACCGACCTCCTGGAGATGCTCGGCGTGAGCGCGATGGGCGAGGTCGCGCCCGCCAAACGCCCCGGCACCTTGCCCTCGTCGCGGCGCCCCGCCGCCGGCCCGCCTGCGCCCTCGCAGACGCCCGCGGGCCCGCGCTGACGCAGCTCAAGCGAACGCGAACGCCAAGAGCAACCCGAGCGCCGACACGATCGCCGAGATCACCGCGACGACCGTACCCGTGCGCCGCGCGCGCAGCGCCGCATCCTCGGGCAAACCGTACACGCCCTTGAGCAGCGCGTCCGAAGCACGACCCGGCACGCGCATGGAGAGCGCGAGCACCTCGGCCGCCGCCTTCGCGCCGCGCGATCCGAGCATCCAGATCGCGCCGAGCGGACCCGTCATCAGGTCCCAGCCGCAGGAGTACAAACCAAACCGGAGCGCGCGCCTCCGTTGCGGCCGCGCTCCCTGCTTTCGCGCGCCCGCGTCGAGCGCCGCGCCGTGGCTCGCGTGCGCCAGGACCATCCAGAGCGCGAGCGCGGGCACGCCGATCACGAACCACTCGAGCGCCCGCACGCGCATCTCCGGATCCCCGATCACCTGCAGCGCGAGGTGCGGCAACGCGAGCGCCGCGATCGGCAGGAGCATCGCCACCATCGATCCGACCGCGAGCATCTCGGCGACGATCGCGAACCGCACGGCCGGCGGCAACGCGCCGTCCGGCAGCGCCGAGAAAAACGCGTCCGCGCCCTGCGTCGTCGCGAGCGCCGTCCCCCAGAGGCGCGACCACGAGGTCCCTCCAGGACGCTCCCAAGGCACGATGGCCATCACGCCCGAGGCCGTCTCATCCGCCGGCGTGCACCCGGAGCAATCCGACTGGCCGCAGATCGTGCAGAGCACGGCCGCGGGCACCTCGAATGCATCGGTGTCGGACGAGTCCGCTCTCGGCCGGACGCGTTGCGCGCTCATCGGTGTCTTGGCCATGGCGCACCTCCGACGGACCCGCCCCGCGCCGCGCGAAGAAAAGCCGCCGCCCACACAATACGCGAATCCTCGGCCCGTGTCGACCTGGGGCGGCCGCAAAAGCCGCTAATGCAACATCTCGTCGCCCTTGCGTGCCTCGTTCGAACGCATGTCGTCGACGCGCCCGCCGAAGCGCGTCGCGATGCCGAGCGCGAGCAAGCCGAGCACGAACGTCACGTGCAGGCCGTACGCCCACTCGAAGCGAACGGGCCGATGGCGCGTGCTCTCGGGGACCACCGCGACGCGCATGATCACGGTCATGATCACGATCGCCGCCAAAAATCCCACCGCGAGTCGCGCCCCGCGCATCGCATGGATCGAGCGGCGCGAGAGCACGAGCGGGAGCATCACGACCCACGACACGAAAGGCGCCCACATCCACTGCAAGCGCTCCGCGAACCCGAACCCCGTGAGCACCTGGAGCTCCGGTGCCTGCTCGCGCACCCAGGGCAGAAAAAAAGCGACGAGCCCGAGGAGCGCGATCCCAGCGAGCGCGCCGCGTCCACGCGCGGCGTACAGGAACGGCACCGTCTCCATCTCGGGCGGCACCGGCGCCTCGTCTTCGAGCGCCTCGCGCGAGGGCGGCAGCTTGCGGATGTCTTCGAGCGGCAAGCCACACTCGGGGCAGACACGCGCCTCCGAGGGCTCGAACATCTCACGGCAGAAGGGACACGCGACGAGGGCAGGCATCGACGGCGAGGAGTTTAGCGCGCGCCGGGTTCCCAGCGCGCGCCCCACCGTTTACAAATGCCCCACCATGTCGAAGCGACAGAAGCTCGAAGACGACGCCGTCGCCACGTTCCTGGGCGCGCACGCAGGCTGGTCGCGCGCAGGCGAGGCCATCCAGAAGACGTACAAGTTCCCCGACTTCTCCACGGCGCTCGCCTTCGTCGTGCGCGTGGGCCTCGCCGCGGAGAAGCGTGATCATCACCCCGACGTCCACCTCGGCTGGGGCCGCGTCACGGTCGTCTGGTCGACACACGACGCGGGTGGGATCACGGGCGTCGACACGGAGATGGCCGAAGCGACCGATCGCCTCTACGGAGGCCCGTGAGCGAGGATCCGACGCGGTGATGGATTCCCCTCGAGAAGCGCTCCTTTCGCGGCTCGGTCTGAGCGGCGAGTTGCCTCATCTGGAAGAGGCGCTCACGCACCCGAGCTTCTCGAACGAGCAACGCAAGGGCGCGTGCGCCGACAACCAGCGGCTCGAATTCCTCGGCGACGCGGTGCTCGGGCTCTGCGTGGCCGAGCTGCTGATGCAGCGCTTTCCCGGCGCAGACGAAGGCGAGCTCTCGCGGATGCGCGCGGCCCTGGTGAACCCGACCCCGCTCGCCGCATGGGCGCGAAGCGTCGAGCTCGGCGCGGCGCTCCGGCTCGGTCGAGGCGCGCAAGCCGCGGGCGAGCGCGACCGCACGAACGTGCTCGCGGACGCGGTCGAGGCGATGATGGGCGCGCTCTACCTCGATCGTGGCTTCGACGCGGCGCGGCTCTTCGTGCACGCGGTGATCGCCGAGCCGCTCGCACTCCTCACGGAGGGCCCGCAGCGCATGCGAGATCCGAAGAGCGAGCTGCAGGAGCGTGTGCAGGCCACGGGCGGCACATCGCCCCGCTACCGCGTCGTGCGCGTCGAGGGACCGCCGCATCACCGGGACTTCACGGTCGTTGTGGAGATCGACGAACGGATCGTGGGCGAAGGCCAGGGCCGTTCGAAAAAGCTCGCGGAACAGGAAGCCGCGCGAGCCGCGATCCTGAGCTTGTGGTCAGGTGACGTGAACGTCGAGGAGGCGGTATCTTCAGGATCGAACGAGTCCGAGGTTCGTCCGTCCAATGAAGCCCTCCCGCGGACGGAGGACGCCTGAGACTTTCGAGGAGGTTTTCGAAGATGCGCCGGATCGCGCTCGCCGTACTCGTGACGCTCGCGCTGGTCTTCACCGTGCTGCCCGCGTGGGCGGGCAGTTACCTCGACCGCGCCGCGCTTCTGCTCGACGAGGCGCGCAAGGAAGGGGACATGCTCCAGCCTCGTACGTTCGACAAGGAGCTCGTCCTCGTGGTGAAGGCGCTCGCGGAGGCGCGCGCGCGTGTCGGCAGCAAGATGGAGGTGCCCGCGGCCGTGACGAAGGCGCACCCGCACCTCTTGCTCGTGCTCGCGAACTACGAGCGCGCGGCGTCCGCGGCCGAGGACGGGAACTTCAAGAAGTTCATGGAGCACCTCAACGCCGCGCGCGACGAGGACCGGAACTTCCGCGCGATCCTGAAAGAGCTCGGCTACGCGCTGCCGGACGTGAACACGAAAAAATAGCCTCGCGCAGGCTTGAAACGAAACGGGCCGCCTCGAACGAGGTGGCCCGTTTTCGTTCGTGCGTCGTCGCTCGTGCCTAGAGCACGAGGCCGATGTCGAAGGCGAGCGTGTACTGCCGGGGCATGCCGTCGAACTTGTTCACCTTGGTGTCCGCGGCGTCGTTCGGATCCGGCGTGAAGACCTGCGAATCCTCGTCCTGGTTCGCCTCCTGCGGATCGATGACGTCGGTGACGAAGTGCGCGCCGATGCGGATCATCTGGAAGCGGAGCTGCAGGCCCGCGTCGATGCGATGGCGCGTCATGCGCACCGAATCGAAGACGGCCGTGTTGTTGAAGTCCGCGCTCGTGCCCGCGCCGCAGACAGGCTGACCATCGCGGTAGGGCTTGCTGGGGTCGGGCGTGGCCGGAGTGTTGCCGCCCTGGTAGCCGCAGTAGTTCAGCGCGTCGGTGTTCGGCGTGAGGTCGATGAGGCCCGAGTCGCCGAAGATGCGGAGGAACGAGTAACCGACGTACGGCGTGAGCACGACGCTGCCCGCGATCGGGATGGGCTTCGAGAGCTGCGCGTCCGCGGCCGCGACCGTGAGCTGAAACTCGGGGTTGCCCGTGAGGGTCGTGACCGAGCCGCCGACCGCGATGTCCGGGAAGATCGCGGGGATGCCCGTGCGGAAACCTTCGAGCAACGCGATGCGCACGTCGGCGCCGAGGATGCCGATGTTCGAGTTCGCCATGAACCCGATCTTCGTGCCGAGCTCCATGCCGAGGATGCCGAGCGGCAACGAGAGCGGCGCGAAGCCGTACCGGGTCTTCATCGAGAAGACCTGGAGGAAGTCGTCCGGGCCGGTGTTGCGCGTGGAGAAGAGCTTGTTGTTCGGGTCCTGCTTGCCTTGCGTCCCGAGCGCCCAGTACTGCGAGTCCGACGAGATGTTCGTGAACGCGCCCTCGAACGCGAGATCGAACCCGCCGTAGCCGGTCGTCCGCGCCGGATGCATCGCCGTCGGCGCGAGCGCGAAGCCCCACTCGCCGATGAGCTTGGCGAACGCGAGATCATCGGTGCCGCAACGGGAGTAGCCCGAATGCGGGTTGTAGTAGAGGCCGCCGTTTCCGCCCGGCGCGCGGCAACTCTCGTCCGTCACGAGGCGCGCGAGGGCCGGGTCCATCGTGTCCGCCTGTGCCTGGCGAGGCACCGCCACAGCCGCGACGAGCGCGGCAGCCGCCGCGATCCACCCGAATCGACGCATACCAGGATCTCCGAGGCGCGAGGCTACGGTGGGGGCCGCTTTCCCGTCAAGGTCTCTGAGGGCGGAAGCTTGTGCTCGGGGCGCATGCGGCTAGAAAGACGCCCGTGGCCAAGGACCAGCGCCCTCGCCTCCGCGCAAAACCGCTCGATCAGCCCTTCCACGTCGTGCTGATCGAACCCGAAATCCCGCAGAACACCGGCAACATCGCCCGGCTCACGGCCGCCACGAAGAGCAAGCTGCACCTCGTCGGCAAGCTCGGCTTCCGCATCGACGAGCACTCCGTCCGCCGCGCCGGCGTCGACTACTGGCACCTCGTCGAGCTCGAACAACACACGGACTTCGAGCAGTTTCGCGCACGCTTGCCGGCTCCACGGCTCTGCCTCTTCAGCGCCCTGGGCACGAAGAGTTACCTCGACGCGGGCTACAAGCCCGGCGACGCGCTCGTGTTCGGCAAGGAGAGCAAGGGCCTCGACGACGCGCTGCTCGAGCGCTTCCCCGACGACGTCTACGGCATCCCGACGCTCGGGCCCGTGCGCTCGCTGAACCTGGCGAACGCGGTGAGCATCGTGCTCTACGAGGCGCTGCGGCAGATCGGCGCGCTCTCGCAGACGACGCTCGGATGAGGCCAGGCCGCGCCTTTACGCGCACTGACGCACGCGCTACGCCCGGAGCCCGCTCGATGCCGAAGCCCCTCTCCGCACGCCTCGCCGTGCCGCTGCTCGCTGCGACCTTGCTCGTCACGGCTGCGGGCTGTAACCGGCGCCCCGCGAACGCCTCGCCCGACGGCGCCGTGCGTGAGCTCGTCGAGCGGCTGCGGCTCGTGAACGGCGATCCGGCGACGGCGAAGTCTGCGTTCGAGCTGCTCTCGAAGCGCGCGCGCACGAACCTCGCCGAGCGAGCCCAGCGTTACAGCGCGGCGAGCGGCAAGACGATCGCGCCCGAGGCGATGATCGTACCCTCGCGCTTCGTCGTGCGTTTCGAGCCGCAGCGATATGCGGCGCAGATCTCCGGCAACCACGCGCTCGTCGAGATCATCGGCCTCGGGCCCGGGGATCGCGCGCAGGTCGCGTGCGTGTTCGAGGACGAAGCGTGGCGCGTGGATCTCCCGTTTCCCCCGCTGCCGCCCGTGCAGGTTCGTCCGGGAAATAATTAAAAACCGAAGGGCCGATTCCTGCTGGAATCGGCCCTCTTCGGGGAACCGGGCGGGGACCCCAAACCCCCTTGCCCGCGCGGTTCTACGGTTCAGTTGGCGAGAAAGATCGCCTCGATCTCGGTCTTCACCTGCTCCTCGGTTTGACCGCGCGCGATCGCGATCTCCTTCACGATGAGCGAGCGCGCCGTGTCGAGCATGCGACGCTCGCCGAAGGAGAGCTGCTTGTCCGTCTTCAGACGGTAGAGATCACGCAGAACCTCGGCGACGTCGTAAATCGAGCCCGTCTTGATCTTGTCCATGAAACCGCGGTAACGGCGGTTCCAGGTCTGGTTGTCGAACGCGATCGTGCGCTCGCGCAGGATGTCGAAGATCTCGCGGATCTCCTGCTCCGAGATCACCTGACGGAGCCCGACGGCGCTGGCGTTGGAAACCGGCACCATGATCTTGCGGTCGGTGTCGAGGATACGGAGAACGTAGAAGCGCTGGCGGTTCCCGGCGATGTCTTTCTCTTCGATGTTGACGACCTCGGCCACGCCCTGGGCCGGATAAACCGCCTTGTCGCCTACCTTGAACTGGATCTCCGAACGAGCCTGCATACTGTCTCCTTTGCCTACCGCCCCGCCGCTACGATCTCGTGTCCCCGCTGGGCCGAGCGATCCGATCGCTCGAGGTCGGCCAGGAACCGTTGGATCTGGGGTCTCATTCCGAAGAGCCGAGCGCCGCCGCGAAGACCACGATAAGGGCCTGGGGGATGCGGGAGATCGCAGAGCGCTGCTGGTTCGGTCACCATCGAAGACACCGCGGGGGAGCTGACGGTGGAAGGGGTTTCGGGGTTGTTGAGAGAAGTCCCCTCACGTCTCGAGATCTCGACGCCTCGGTGAGGGGTTAGTTTGCGCCAGGCGCGCGCACTCTAGTGAGAACGCCGGGATCTGTCAACCGAATTGGCTCTCGCCGGCGGGCTTCCATACAGTTATGGCAACGGTCCGGTGAAACGGCAACGGACACGCGCATGATTGGGCGGAGGAGCGAGCGGTCGCCGTTACGAAAGGCGCCCTTCTGCCAGCCTCCGCGCGAGCCCCCAGCGCACCCCGCGGTCCGACACCACGAGCTCGACGCTGGATTCCACGGCGGGCGTGTGCGCCACACGCGCCTCCGAGGCCCACGCGAGCACCTCCGCGACGAGAACCCCACCCGCGACGATCACGTCCGCACGCTCCGGCTTGATCGTCCGCAAGGCCCGTCGCGAAACGAGCGGCATGGTCGCGAGCGAGCCCACGGCGCGGACGACCTCGTCCTGCGAGAGACGCGCGCCATGCACGCGGGAGGCGTCATACGGGAACACGTCCCGTGCATAGGCCGCGAGCGTCGTCACCGTGCCGGCCACGCCGACGAGCGCGCCGCTCGGCGAGAAGCCCGTGCGCTCGAGCGAGGCGCGCACGTCCGCCCGCACCGCTTCGACCTCCGCCGCCGTCGGCGGGTCGCTCTTCACGTGCCGCTCCGTGAGCCGCACGCTGCCGATGTCGAGGCTCGTCGCACGCGCGAGCCCTCCGGCCGCGTCCCCCGTCACGATCTCCGTGCTGCCGCCGCCGACGTCGAAGACCGTGACGGGCCCCGGGAGACCAAGGCCTGAGAGCGCGCCCTCGAAGGTGAGCTCTGCCTCCTCGCGCCCCGACACGACACGCGGCTCCACGCCGAGCCGCGCCTTCGCCTCCGCGCGGAACGCGTCGCCGCCGCTCGCGTCACGCATCGCGCTCGTGCCCACGGCGGCGACCTTCGAGGCGCCGGCTGCGCGAAGCTCCTCGCCATACTGCGCGAGGCAGTCGAGCGTGCGCGTCACGGCCTCGGGCGCGAGCTTCCGCGTCGCGTCGACGCCCTGCCCGAGGCGCGTGATCGTGGCGCGCTCGACGATCGGCACGAGTTCGTCGCCCCGCTGCTCGACGACCAGCAAAAGGACGGAGTTCGTGCCGATGTCGATCGCGGCGAATCGCATGGAGCTCCAATGATTGGGGGTCGAAAAAAACGAACGCTCGGCTCAGTTCGCGAGCGTCTTCAGGTCGAGCATCTCCTCGACGTTCGGCAGCACCACGAGCTCGCAGCGGCGGTTCGCGAGCTTGTTCTCGGGCGTGTCGTTCGGCTTCACCGGATCGGTGTCGCCGTAGCCCGCGGCGCTCCAGCGCGCGGGGCTCAGCCCGCCGCCGTTCTTCTCGGGCGTCTCGATGAGGAACGCGAGCACCTCACGCGCGCGCATCACGCTGAGGCCCCAGTTGTCCTTGAAGCGACCGCCCGCGAGTTTGTCGCTGTCCGTGTGACCGGCGACCTGGAACGAGCGCTGCGACAAGGCCGAGTCGTTGCGCACGACCTCGGCGACCTTGAGCAGGATGTCCTGCCCGTCCTTCTTCAACGTCTCCTTGCCCGGATCGAAGAGCACGTCACCCGGGAGCTGGATGACCATGCGGTTGTTGCGCACGGTCACGTTGAGCCCGAGCTTCGTGAGGGCCTGGAGCTTCTCGCGCAGCGTCTCGAAGCGCTTCTTGATCGCCTCGAGCTGCTCGGCGCGGCGGCGGTACTCCTCGAGGGCCTTCGATTGTTCCTCGAGGTTCGCGTTGAGCTTCGAGATATCGACGCCGGCGTTCTTGAGCTGCTGCTTGAGCTGCTCGATCTGCGCCTTCGCGTCGTCGAGCTCGCCGCGGGCCTTCTTGTTTTGCCTCTCCTGATCGGAGAGCTGGCCCTTCAGGGCCTCGATTTCACGGACTTTGGCTTGCATCTCCTCCTCGGAGTAGCCGCACCCGGTAGCGCCCGTGAAGGCGAAGAGCGCGGATCCGAGCAGGAGCCATGAGGTCGTGCGACGCATCGACATCCTGTCCTCCTGGACGCTTGACGAACGTCCGGACCGTAGCCGAGGTCCTACGCATCGCACAAGGGGAGACATACCCCGCGACGCTCGATGCATGAACCGATGCCCATGTCAATAGGCGACGTTTGACGACGAAAGGGGAGGTTGTAGGCGCTTCGGATCGCGAGGGACACCACACCCCATCTGTTCCTGCGTTCCGCCCCCTCGCAATGCTTGCAGAGCGATCTCCCTTCAACCGAAGGGGTACATCAGAGCAGGCCTTGCAAGAATTTCCTTGACCGTCACCATGCGTGGCAATATACGTCGTGCAACATCTGTTGTCTCGGGGCTCGCGACTCAGTGCAAAAGCGAGAGCGAGGCGGCCAATCAGGAGGGTCTACAGATGGCTGCGAAGAAGACTGCGAAGAAGCCCGCGAAGAAGGCGACCAAGAAGGCCACCAAGCCGGCCGCCACGAAGGCGACGAAGGCCGCCAAGAAGCCCGCGAAGAAGGCTGCCGCGAAGAAGACGGCCGCCAAGCGCGCCCCCGCGAAGAAGACGGCTGCCAAGCGCGCCCCCGCGAAGAAGCGCGCCGCCGCCACGACGAAGCGCACGGCGAAGAAGGCCACGAAGCGCGCGCCGGCCAAGAAGTCGGCCGCTCCACGGGGCCGCGCCGCCGCCAAGCCCGCTGCTCCGAAGTCCGCGCCCGCTCCCGCGCCCGCCGCGTCGAGCGACGACGAGGAATAGGCCCAGTAGCTAGCCCGCAAGCTCTTCGCAGCCGTCCCGGAGGCGGACATCGAGTCCGCCTCGCGGGCGTCGGGGCCTCGACGAAGATCGAGGGATGATGTGCCCCGAACCAGCTTGGATCCGCGGCGTTAGGGACATCGAAGAGCCTCGACCGAATGGACGTCGGAAGACCGTACGTCCATTCGTGTTTTTGTGCGCCTCTTTCCGTAGTCTCGTCCCGTGATCAAGAGCCCGCGCGCGATCCTCGCGCTGCTCACGGCCCTGAACCTCCTGAACTACGTCGACCGCTTTGTCGTCACGGCCGTAGGACCGCGCATCCAGGAACACCTCGCGCTCTCCGACAAGGAGCTCGGCTTCGTCACGAGCGCCTTCATGCTCGGTTACTTCGTCACGAGCCCCGTCTTCGGGTGGCTCGGCGACAGGTTCCCCCGCAAAGCCCTCATCGCCGCCGGTGTCCTCGTCTGGTCCGCAGCGACCGCAGCCTCGGGCCTCGCAGGCGCGCTCGCATCGCTCCTCGCCGCGCGTGTCGTCGTCGGCGTGGGCGAGGCGAGCTACGCGACCTTGAGCCCCACGATCATCGACGACGTCGCGCCCGCCGAGAAAAAGAACCGCTGGCTCGGCATCTTCTACGTCGCGATCCCCGCAGGCTCCGCGCTCGGCTTCATCCTCGGCGGCCTGCTCGAGCATCGCTACGGATGGCGCAACGCCTTCTACATCGCAGGCGGGCCCGGCGTGCTGCTCGCGCTCGTCGCGCTTCTTCTACGCGAGCCTTCGCGATCGCTCGCGCAGAAGAAAGACGAGCGCGGCGTCGTCGCGAGCTTCCTCGACGACACACGCGCGCTCGCGCGGAACCGCTCGTACGTGCTCACCGTCGCGGGCTACATCGCGCAGACGTTCGCGCTCGGCGGCTTCGTGCAGTGGGCCGTGCCGTTCCTCTACCGGAGGCTCTGCCTCGATCTGCACGTCGCCGACGGCGCGTTCGGCAAGCTCACGGTGGTCACGGGGCTCGTCGGCACCGCGATCGGCAGCCTCGTCGCGGAGCGCGTGCCCGGCGAGGATCGCGTGCGCGCGGCGCTCTGGGTCTGCGCGATCTCCTCGGCCGTGGCCACGCCGGTCGCCGTCCTCGCGATCTTCGCGCCGTCGTCGACGAGCTTCCTCGCGCTGCTCGGCCTCTGCGAGCTCGCGGTCTTCGCCAGCATGGCCCCGACGAACCTCGCCATCTTGAAGTCGGTGCCCGATGATCGACGCGCGAGCGCGATGGCGCTGTCGATCTTCTTGATCCACCTGCTCGGGGATCTGATCTCGCCGCCGATCGTCGGCGCGGTGAGCGACGCGTTCGGCGACGCGAAGGCGCAGTGCACGTCGGGCACGGGCCTCTTCTGGGGCATGCTCCTCTTGCCCGTCGCGCTCGCGCTGTCCGCCGCGTTCTGGTTTGCCGGCGCGCGCCGGACGAACCCCGCGTCTTCGTCGAGCTAGTCGCCGAGGTAGAGCTTGAGCGATCGCGCCGCGGCGGGACGATCGAAGGGCACGCCCGCGAGCTCGCGTTGCGACATGCGCTCGAAGAGCTGGATCGAAAAATCGTAGAACGCCTCGCACTCGCCCGCGGCCACGTCGAGGCGCGTGGGGTCGAGCAGATCCGCGTCGCGGAGCGCTGCGAGCGAAGCGACGAGCGAGCGCGCGCGCGGGTAGTCGCCGAGCACCACGAGCGGATATCCCATCGCGCGGAAGTAGCCGAGGAAGTCACGCACGAAGCCGAAGCTCTCGGGCACGGCCCACCGGTCGCTCGTGGGATCGGCGTGCCGGAGCTTGCTCGCGAACGCGCGCGTGATCTGCGCGAACATCCACACGTTCTGCCGCACGCGCGCGATCGTCCCGCGCCGCACGCCGACGTCCTCGAAGACGCGCCCCTCCTCCAGCGTCGCCCCGAGCGCGCGTCCGAGGAAGAGCACGCAGAGCTCGATCGCAGGCCGCAAGAGCGCCGTCGCTCCCTGGATCCGCGCGCGCAGATCCTGCTCCGTCAGCTTCGCGTCGGCCGGGGGTAGTTCGTGCTCAAAGATTCGGCGGAGCTCCACGCGCAGGCTCGCCGACACCGTGAGCAGCGCGTCCTTGATCGCCGAGAGCCTTTGCCCTTCGGCCACGAGCGCGTCGTGCCGCGCCCCGATGTCCGACGCGCCGACGCGCCCGAGCTCCCGACCGAACCCCTCTGCGAGCAGCTCGCCCGCGCGCCTGCGCAGGTAGTTCGAGAGCGCGCGCCCGTCGCTGCGCAGCACCGCGAGCACCAGGTACGCGCGCCCCGCGACGCGACGGTCGGTGTGGTCGAGCGCGATCGCGTCGAGCAGGCGCAGGTACCGCAGCATGCGGTAGAGCGACAGGAACGTCAGCGCCACGAGCCGATGCGGGTGCTCGCCCGTCACGTTCTGCATGAGCTCGAGCACCGCCGACGAGCCGATGCGATCGAACTCGGGCCGGAACTCGAGCGCCGAGAGCGGGTTGAAGAACGCGCTCTGCGTGATCTCGCGCATCGTGATCGAGAGGTGCGCGTAGAAGACGCGGTAGCTCACGCGCGGCAGGCGCAGCATCGCCGTGCCCGTCTCGATCAGGTTCGTGAACGCTTGCCGCAAGAGGAACAGCGCTGCCTCGGGCGACTCCTGCGCCATCGTCGCGTAGACGAGCCGCGTGCGCGAGTTGTCCTCGGGCAGGACGGTCTCCAGGTAACGCTGGAACACGAACGCTCGATCGCGCTCGCCGAGCATCATGCGCGCGAGCTGCACGACGCGCAGCATGCCGTCCTTCGCGTGCGCGAGCTGCTCGCGGAAGTCGTGGCTGACGATCGTTTGCCTGCGGCCCGAGCCCGGGTGGTTGCGCGGGTTTGCGAAGCAGGCGAGGCCCTTCAGGAGGATCTCGAGCTCGAAGAGGATCTCGTCCTTTTGCTTCTCGGCGAGCTTCGAGAACCAGGCGTCGCGCGCCTCGCGTTGCTCGCGGCGCAGGCCTCGCGAGTCGCGCAGGAGCTCGACGTACGCGTTGTGCGCGCCGCCCTGGCCCTGGCCGCGTGTGGGAGGGTTCGAATCGCTCGTCAAGGGCTCGTCCGGCGCCTAACGGCGCGCCTTGAACTCGAAGGGGTACGTGAAGATCGTGTCCTTGCCGCTCGGCGACTTCGGGTACGAGAGCCCTTTGGCGACGTCCTGCATGCAGCTCTCGATCTCGGGCGCCTTGATGTCGCTCTCTTCCTGCTTGATCTTCGACTCCTTCAGCCGCCCGTCCGGCGCGAGCTCGAACGTGAAGGCGACCTTCCCCTTCTGCCCCGGGTTGTTCTTCGCCCACAGATCGAAGCAGCAGCGGAACGCGTCGCGCTTCGACTTGATGAGCTCGCTCATCGGCTGGAAGCGATCACTCGCGCCCGCGTCGCCCGCGGTCTGCGCGTTGTTCATCACGACGCCGTTCGCCGGCGGCTCGTTCGTCAGCTCGGCGAGCATGTCCTTGCAGTCGGACGCCTTCTCCGGCGCCTTGCGCGGCGCAGGCGGAGGCGTCGCGGCCGCGCCCGTGCCTTGATCGGCCGCCGCGGCGCCCGGCGAAGGCTTCGCCTCATCCTTCGGCGCTGCCGATTCGCCGCTCGTTCCCTTGTCCGGCGAGGCTTCGGGCGAGCTCGCCTCGGGAGGCGATCCGCTCGCGCACGCCGAGAACAGCGCCGCGAAGGTGAGGCTCAACGTCGCGAAGAAGGAGGCTGTCGCGCAGGCTCGCATGGCGGCCATCCTACCCGATCCTGCCTCCACCCCGTGCGTCACCTCGCCCGGACGCGCGCGCCGAGGCATCCTTCCGTCATGCGTAGGCTCCCCGCCAGGCTCGCGCTCCTCGTGATCCCCCTCGCATTTGCCTTCCCGGCCGCGTGTGGCGACGGCTACGAGGTTCGTCCGTGTGGTCAGATCCCCGAGAAAGGCTGCCCCGTGGGCCGCGGTGGATCCTGCGACGACGCGACGTGCGCGGCCCTTTACGATTGCGTGGACGGCGCCTGGCGCCACGCCGAGGCCTGCCCCGGCGGCGGACAGGACCCAGACGCCGGCGTCTCCCCCGATGGTTGCGCCAAACCTGTGATTGACCACACGGGCGAGACCACGGGGTGCATGCCGGATCTCCAGAACCCGGACTGCCCTGCGGTCGCGGCCGAACAGTGCTTCGAAACCGTTTGCCTCACCGATTGCATCGATTTTTTTCTTTGCACCAAGGAAGGCTGGAACCTCGTGGCATACTGCAATGAAGAAGGGACACTGGAACTGACGCAGTGAGGCGACGAGATTTGCATCGAGGTCCGGGTGCTGCGGCGGTCTTCGTGATGGCGATGGCGCTCGCGGGCTGTCCGGACGAACGTGGTTCGGTCGAGGTCGTGGAACCCGCGGCCGAGACCGCGGCGAAGAGCGCGCGCGCGCCGATCTCGGGCATGGCCGTGGAGGTCGCCTCGGTGCGCTCGGAGGCGGCGATCGACGCCGACGCGGTCCGCGCCGTGCTGCGCGACGCGGAGCCCGCGTTCCTCGCGTGCCTCGACGCCGAGGGCTCGACGGGCGTGATCGCGCTGAAGCTCGGCGTCGAAGAAGACGGCGCGACGCTGGAGGTGGCCTCGCAACAAGCGACGACCTACGGCACGGACGACGCGCGCGCGTGCCTCGAACGAATCGTGGCGGCGTTGCGGTTCCCGACGACGCAGTTACGCGAACGCTTCGAGCTCTTGGTCTCGCTCGAAGTACGCCCCCGCCACGAGCTTTAGGCCGATTTCAAGAACGGCTCCCACTCCTTGAACGGCTCGGGCCGGCCGAGCAAAAGGAGCATGGAGGCCGACCAGCGCGGCGCCGTCGGCGTGCGAAGCAGCCGCATGCTGGCCTCCTCGGGCGTGCGCCGGCCTTTGCGCAGATTGCAGGGGCGGCACGCGGTGACGAGGTTCTCCCACGAGTCGACGCCGCCGCGGGATCGCGGCACGACGTGGTCGATGTTGAGGTCGCGCACGGGCGGCCGCTTCGAGCAGTACTGGCACTGGTGTGCGTCGCGCAGCATCACGTTGCGGCGCGAGAGGCGTACCGTCGGGCGCCGGACGCGCTCGTAGCGGCGCAGGTGCAGGACACGCGGCACGCGGAGCGAGCCGCCGACGATGGGCAGGCCGTCGTCGCTGTCGCGCACGGGCAAGCCGCGCCAGGAGCTGAAATCGTGGACGTCGCCGGCCTCGTCGATGGCGTGCGCGGTGCCGCCGAAGAGAAGCAGGAATGCGCGGCGCGCGGTCGTCACCTGGACAGGATGAAAATGCCGGTTCAACGCGAGGACCGGCAACGTCAGCGGATCACGGCTCCGCCGCTCGGGAGAGAAGATCGTCGGGTGCGCGAACGCGAGATCGTCGTCGATTTCGAACGAGCCGTCGAGCTCGTCGAGCCCGCCCACCACGTCGGCGTCACCAACATCCGAGGGGCTCGTCTGCAGGAGCGAGGCCCCCAATCGCTCGGAGAGCTCAGGCCTTGGCACGGCCTGAATGTAGCAACAAATGGCCCGGCCTGGCGGCCCCCCGCGCGAAAAAAAAGAGCGCCACCGGCCGCGGGTCTTTGCCTCGCGCTCTCCATCGCTTACAGGCTCCGCATGTTCAAAGAGCGATGCTTGCAAGGCAGGACCGCGATCGTGACCGGCGGCGGCACGGGCCTCGGCCTCTCCATGGCGCTCCGCCTCGCCGATCTCGGCGCGAACCTCGTGCTGACGAGCCGCGACCCTGGGCACATCGAGCCCGCCTGCGAAAAGGTCCGCGAGCGCGGCGCCAAAGCCCTCGCGGTGCGCTGCGACGTCCGGCACTTCCCCGAGGTCGAGGCCATGGTCACCGAGGCCGAGCGCACGTTCGGATCGATCGACATCCTCGTCAACAACGCCGCTGGAAACTTCCTCTGCCCCACGGAAGATTTGAGCCCCAACGGCTTCAACGCCGTCGTCTCCATCGTGCTGAACGGCACGTTCCACGCGACGCTCGCCGCGGGCCGGCGCATGATCGCGGCCGGCAAGGGCGGCGTGATCCTGAACATGCTCGCCACGTACGCCTGGACGGGCTCGGGCTTCGTGATCCCGAGCGCGTCGGCGAAGGCGGGCGTGATGGCGATGACGCGCTCGCTCGCCGTCGAGTGGGCGAAATACAAGATCCGCGTGAACGGCATCGCGCCCGGTCCCTTCCCCACGGAGGGCGCGTGGAAGGCGCTCGTGCCGGAAGGCATGGACAGCGTCGGCAAGAGCAAGATCCCGCTCGGTCGGTACGGCGAGCACGAGGAGCTCGCGAACCTCGCGGCATTCCTGGTGAGCGACTATTCCGCGTACATCACGGGCGACGTGATCACGATCGACGGCGGCGCGTGGCTTACCGAAGGCGGCACGTTCAACCAGATCGCCATGATGGAGCCCGACACGATCAAGCCCGTCATCGCGATGATGCGCGGCGCCGGCGCAAAGCCCAGTTCGCCGACTGGGGCTCCGGGTCGCCCTTCGGCGCCCTCCGCCCCAGACCCCGAGTCGAGCGGCTGATGGCGACCGCGGAGGCAGCCGGGCCGCCGCGCGGTTCGCCGTGGGACGATCCCATCGACGAGGCGCCGCTCGTCTTCCTGGACCTGGAAATGACGGGGCTCCGGCCCGCGTCCGACCGCGTGATCGAGCTCTGCGCCGAGCGCACGCGCGGCGGCCGCGTCGAGGCGTCGCTCACGACGCTCGTGCGTCCCGACGACGGCGTCTTCGGCAATGCCCACGTGCACGGCATCCAGCGCGAGGACCTCACGCACGCGCCGACGTTCGCCGAGATCACCGACAAGCTCCTCGCCGTGTGCGCGGGCGGGATCCTCGTCGCGCACGCGGCCTCGTGGGACGTGACGTTCCTCGAAGCGGAGCTCGCGCGGGTGAACCGGCCCGAACGGTTTCCGTTTTTCCTCGATACCCTCGTCCTCTCGCGCCGCGCCTTCGCGCTGCCGACGCACGCGCTCGGATCACTCTGCGCCTCGCTCGGCGTGGCGCAGGCCCGCGCGCACCGGGCCGAGGACGACGTGCACGCGCTGCGCGAGATCTGGAAGAAGATCCGGGACGTCCTCGCGCCTGCGACGCCGCGGGACCTCTGGCATGTTCGTATCGGCCAGCGCTACGCGCGCCCGGCCATCGTGGCGGCGGCCGTCGCGGCGGCCGAGATCGGGAGACCCGTGCGCCTCCGCTACCGCCCTGCCCATCGCGGGCCCGAGGACCTCGAGTTCTGCGTGACGAGCGTGCGAACGGACCTCGACCCTCCGCGGGTTCTCGGCTATCTGCTTCCCTCGCGCAGCCGCAGGGAGCTACGAGCCGATCGGATCCTGCTGATCGAAGCTCCCGGCGAAGCGGGAAAGTAGAAAGCGAAACGTCCGTGGGAAGCAGTATGTCTCGACGAGATTCCGATCGGCCGCTGGGCCGCGTTTCCCTCCTCGGCGCGGCCGCCTTGGCGCTGCTCCTCTCCGGGTGTCCCACGGCGGGCACGCTGCAGAATGCGCGGCCTGCCACGGCCGACAAATGGTTCCAGCGCGCGCAGCAGGACTTCAAGGTCGCCGACATCGAGGACGCGCGGGACGCCGTGAAGCGGGCGCTCGCGATCGTCCCCGACGACCCCGAAGTCCGCAAGCTCGCGGCCCGCATCGCGCTCGCACAGCTCGACTACGCCGAGACGATCCGCCTGCTCAAGGGCATCAAGGGCTCGGAGGCCTCGGGCCTGCGCGGCCGCGCGCTCTGGTACAAGGGCGACCTCGAAGCCGCGGCCGATCAGCTCGACGCGATGCTCAACGATCCTGACGTGGTCGACGACTGGGCCAAGGGGATCACGAAGCTCGCGCGGCGCGGCGCGGGCCGCACGCCGTTCGCGCTCTCGGGCGCGCTGCTCGCGGCGGTGGAGCTCCCGCACGTCAGCCCGCTCGCGCCCTTCTTCGTCGTGCCGGTCGAGATCGACGGCGAGAGCGCGCTCGCGATGATCTCCACGGGCAACGCCGAGGTCGTGCTCGACAGCGCGACGCGGCCCGAGCCGAGCTGGATCTCGCTCCGCTTCGGCAAGAAGCTCGAAGTGCACGACGTGCCTGCGCTGACGCAGGATCTCTCGGGCGTCTCGAAGCAGATGGGCGCGCCGATCAAGGCGCTGCTCGGCGTGAACCTGCTCCGGCACCTGCACGCGACGATCGACTACGACGGCCACCAGTTCGTGGCACGGAGCTTCTCGCCTCCGCCGCCGCCCGACGCGACGCGCGTGGACCTCTCGTACATCCGCGGCGGCGGCATGATCCTGCGCGGCAAGTTCGGCGGCGAGCGCGGTGAGCCGGTGAGCCTTTTGCTCGACACGTCGATGACCTTCCCGCTCGCGCTCGACGAGGGCGGCTGGAAGAAGGCCGGCTCCGTCGCGAAGGACCTCAAGATCGTCGCGGAGGATCCGGAGCAGAAGCTACGCGAGGGCGTGGTCCCGATGGTGCGCCTCGGCGCCTTCGACGTGCCCAAGGTGCCCGGCGTGTTCGGCACGCCCGTCGACCAGATCGAGCGGCAGATCTCGCTCGACATCGACGGCGTGCTCGGCACGGGCCTGCTCGCGCCGTTCCGCGTGACGTTCGGGGATCAGGGCCGCCTGATGTGGCTCGAAGACACGACGCTGCTCATCCAGCGCATCCTGGCCGAGAGCGGCAGCGGGCAGCCGCTCCCCGACGACCCGATGCCGGGGATGCCCGATCCGCTCTCGCCCTTCGGCCCGCAGCCGGGCCTCGGGGATCCGGGCGGGCTGCTCGCGCCGCCGGGCGGCGGCCTCGCGCCTGCACCTGCGCCCGGCGGCAACGCGCCGCCCGGTGGGGCGAAGCCCCCGAAGAAGGCCCCGGAGCGCTGAGCCATGGAGCACCCGATCGCTGTCTACGCGGGCAGCTTCGATCCGCCGACGCTCGGCCACCTCGACCTGATGGAGCGCGCGGCGAAGCTCTTCGATCGCGTGATCATCGCGATCGGCCGCCACCCGACGCGCAACCCGCTCTTCAGCTTCGACGAGCGCCTCGCGTTGCTCGCCGAGGTGACGAAGGGCATCCCGAACCTCACGATCGACTCGTTCGACGGCCTGCTCTTCCAGTATTGCGAGAAGGTCGGCGCGCGCGTGATCGTGAGGGGCCTGCGCGCCGCCACGGACTTCGAGTACGAGCTGCAGATCGCGCACGCGAACGCCGACATGGCGCCGCACATCGACACGGTCTTCCTGCCGACGCGCACGAATTACGGATTCGTCTCGGCCTCGCTCGTGCGTGAAATCGCGAGCCACGGCGGCGACGTGAGCCATTACGCGCCGCCCGCCGTGAGCGAGGCGCTGCGGAAGAAGTTCGGCCGCTAGCGATACGGTTTTACGCTCGCACGTTCCATCGCCAGCAGCGTCCGCACCACGTACGGCACCGACGCGACGCCGGCCAGCTCGGCGAGCGCATACGCAATGTGCTCGCGGCTCGCGTGCGGCGGGATGCCTACGCTCGCGATGCGGTAGCCCTCGCGGGACAGGTCTTCGACGGTCTCGATCTGGACGGCGCTGACGGTCTTGTAGACGGCGATGCGCAGGCGCTTCGGCCGCAGGCGGTCGAGGGCGCGCATCGCGAAGTCGATGCGATCGAACTCTTCGGGGTCGTGGTACTCGACCAGGCGCCGCGGATCGGTCTGCTCGAAGCGGGCGTCCTGGAGCGTGGCGCGCGAGCGCATGGCGGAAGCGTAGCCTGGCCCGGAGGACCTTCCCAGCGCGATCACTCGAACGTCGCGCGCACCAGCCCGAACTTGTTGTTGAGCTCCGGCGTCGTGAGCTTGTCGAAAATGCGCGGGGCGCCGAGCTCGTTCGCGAGCGAGCCCATGCGGCCGTGCTCGGTCATGAAGTAAAAGGTCTTCACGCCCTTCTTCTTCTGCTCCAGGACGTAATCCTGGAACTTCTTGCCGCTGGAGACGAAGGCCGGGACGGCGTTGCCGTTGTAAAAATTCTCGCCCTTCCAGTTCATCTGGAACGCGATGATGGGCCCGGGGATCTCCTGTTTGGCGCGGTAATACGCGAGCACCGTCTCGCGTTGCCCCCAGTGTGGCGAGGTCTTCACGAAATAGACGTCGATGCCCCAGGCCGTGAAGAGCACGGCCACGGCGCAGAGGCCCGTGACGACGTGGCGACGGGCGCGGGCCCATACGAGGGCGAGCGTGAAGAGGGCGGCGGCGCAGGTGAAGACGAGGAGCGCGGTCCGGAAATCGAGCGTCGAGGGGAACACGCGCTTGTAGTTGTACGTGAAGAGGTGGAGCAGCCGCACCGGCCCGAGCATGCCTTCGCGTGCGCCCGCGAGGTCGCGGCCCACGAAAAAGACGAGCAAGCCGCCCGCGATCGCGGCGGCGCCCCACAACACGCGCTCGTATTGCTCGGCGAAGGCGTCCGTGATCTTTCGCGCGCCCGAGCGTTGCACCATCTCGTCGAGCAGAATGCCCGTGAGCATCGCGGCCGGCGGGAGGGCCGGCATGATGTAATGGTGGAACTTCGTGAGCATGAGCGTGAAGAGCACGAACGCGAAGAGGAACCACATCGCGAGGAAGATCGACGCGTCGCTCCTGCGATCGCCCTCCTCGCGGCGCCGGAGCCACGCGACGAGCGCCGCGGGCACGAGGCCGGTCCACGGGAACATCGCGTAGCCGAGCTGCCAGACGTAGAAACGGAAGCCGACGTCGTCCCCCTCGTTCGTGTCGTGCACGTGCGTGAAGGCGCGCTTGAACATGTCGTGGAAGAGCAGCCGATCGGTGAACGGCTGCCCGTGCCGCGCATACATCGCGACGAACCACGGCAGGGCGACGGTGAGCAGAATCAAGAGGCCCGCGACGATTTCGAGGCGGAGCAGGTCGCGATACCGGCGCGACACGACGATGTACGCGAGGGCGCAGAGCACGGGCAAACCAAAGCCGGCCGGCCCCTTGGCCATCGTGGAGAGGGCGGCGAAGAACCAGGCCGCCAGGAAATAAAGCCGCTGCGCGCGCCGCTCGCCCCAGCACATGTAAAGCAAGAGGCCGAGCGCCTGGATCCAGAGGACCGCCTGGAGCGCGGGCTGGAGGCCCTTCAGCACGGGGGACGCATCGCCGCAGGGCTGGTTGCCCGGGAGGCCGCAATTCATGGGCGAGCCGGAGCGGAAGGCGTCGGCGTGAAACCGCAGGGAGAACGGCGACGGGAGGATCTCGAGGTTGCGCGAGATCAGGTACAGGATCTGCGGCAATGCGCAGGCGATGATCATGCCGAGGACGAGGTGATACCCGGAGAAGCGGTATTTCGCTTCGCCCACGGAGACCTCGTACACCCGCACCTCGCGCTCCGCGTCCTCGTGAATGCCGAGCAGGAAGAGGGCCATCGCCGCGGACATCGTGGCGACGAAGGGCATGTCGGTCACGGTCTGGTGCGAGACCAGAAACCACTGCGGCATCGTGGTGAGCACGAGGCCACCGAAAAAGCCTGCGCGGCGACCAAAGACACGCGCGACGGCCTTGTAAAGGAGGTACGTCGCGACGAGCGTGATGAGGAAAAAGGGCAAACGGACGGCCCACTCGGGCCAGGGCACGCGCCCCTCGGCGACGGCGGAGAGCATGGCGCCGGGCTGATATCGGACGCCGAACGTCGCCATCGCGATCGCCTGCATCCAGAAATCGAGGACGGGCTTCGACCAGAACCAGCCGTCCTGGGCCCACCAGAGCGAGATCCAATCATTCCGCGCGAGGATCTCGCGCGCGACCTCGCCATAATGGGTCTCCCACGGATCGCTGAGCGAATGGCTGCCGAGCGCCGGCAAATAAAGGAGCGTCACGAGGGTGACGAGCCAGAATCCGTGGCGGCGAAGGAGCGGGATGGGTTTGCCGGAGGGCTTTTTTTCCCAGGCGCCGAGTTTCTCACCGACGCGGTAGGTGGAGACGACGGCGCCGAGAAAGCAGGCGGGAACGGCGAGGCCGGCGCCGATCGGGCCGAGATATCCGGAGACGGCGAGGGAAACCGAGGCCAAGAGGCCAAGGACGGAGCCCCCGAGGAGGGCGAGGGGCTGGGCGAGGTCAGCGAGCGCGACCCGCTTGGCGACGCGGTCGTCAGGGTCGTCGAAGGTGCCGCAGAGGTCGAGGAGGCCAAAGGTGGCGACGAGGATCGCGACGATGCCGATGGGAACGCCGACGCGATACTGCGGGCGCAGCGCCATGAGGAGGAGCGCGACGAGCGCGCCGGTGGCGAGCGTGGAGGCGCCGCGGACGAGCTGAAGCGGGTTGCCAGGGCGGAGGAGAGGATCGGGGGCGGGAGGGGATTCGGGGTCGTCGCCGGGGTCGTCGTCGTCAGCGGCGTCGTCGTCAGCGGCGTCGTCGTCCGCTTCCGCTTCCGAGCCCGTTGCCGCGTCCGCTTCCGCTTCCGCTTCCGCTTCCGAACCCGCTTCCGGGCCCGCTTCCGTCTCCGTGGCCGGCTGTTCTTCCGGCCGGTCGGCTTCTTCGTCGGCTGCGTCGGTCGGATCTTGCTTGATCTCGCTCATGGCTCGCGGGCTCGGGGAGGCCATGCACTAGCAAGCCTTCGGGCCGGGGCAAAGGGGGAGGTTTCTCCGAGCTGGGGCCTGCGGCGGGAAGGGCCGATGCGCGAAATCACCCCTCCTCGTAGGGAGCACGACCCTGGTAGGGGGCCGAGGTCCGGATCCTCGGCATGCTCGACGCGGTCTCCAAGTCGCAGGCGGCGCCCTCTCCGAGGGACCTCTCGCCACCATCGTCTACGCCGAGCTCGCGCACGCGGGCTTTCCTACGGCGCCCTGAGCTTCTCGACGACCCGACGGATCCCCCGGGCGACGTCGGTCCACGCCTCATCGGGATCGGCCCAGGACTTGATCGGCTTTCCGTCACGCGGCAATGCCTGAACCGCCCCAAAAGGAGTATTCTGCCAGCCGTCGCATTGCCGCAGGATGATCGGAATGACGACTGCCTCTCCGGCCGCGCGACGCTCCATGGCCCGCTTCAACTCGATATCATAGCAGTACTCGGAAGCCACAAAATCGGCACTCACGAGCAGCAGGATGATCGCGGCTTGATTGAGGTTCCCGTCGATGGCGCGCTTCCACTCGTCACCCGCGCCGATCTGTCGATCATGCCAGCTTCGGATGGCGCCGCTGCGCCTCAAGAGGGAAAGGTGCTTCTCCAGCTCGACGCGATAAGCCTCATCCGTGTGCGAATATGAAATAAAGATGTCGAGCGGCGCATTCATGGGGACCTCCTCGATGACGTGACAACACTCACGGATCGTCCAGAAGCACGACGACCTTCGTCGTCCTGTCGGCGTTGGGCGGCGGCGGCGCGTCGAGGGTCGGGGTGAGCGGCATATTCAATCCAATACAAAGAGCAGTCCGCTTGATATCGTCGTGTGCGACGTCCCCCGTTGCCCACGCCGTCTGCCCGACCAACACCTCGACATGGAGACCTTTGCGCTCGAGCATGTCTCCGATGGTCACCGGAACGCGCCGTGAAAAGCGCCCATTTCCTCTCGTCTGGGCGTCCGAGATCGGGATACAGCCTATCCATTCGCGTGCGTCGACGCCCCGAAAACATACCTGGGCGTCGTCGGGGACATCGTTGCCGTTCACGCGGACACTGTACAGCCGAATCCAATGGCGCTGCGTCGGCGAAAGAGCGTCAGCGCAAGCGCCTGGGACCGATGCACGACCCGAGGCACACGGACCACAGTACTGGGCGGATTCCTTGCATACCGCTTTCAGCCTGCTCGTATTGTACGGGTCCGTTCGGCACTCGACCCCCCCGCAGCAGGTGGAACCACTTGGCGTCTGAGCCACCGGGACCGTCGTCTTGACGGAGGACTCGTTGCCCTGCTCGTGGACGGACGGAGGAGAAACGCTCTGGTTCGGAGAGTCGCTCCCGTAAATACCTTTGAAGATACCCACGCAGAACAGGACGACAAAGATACCCGCGAGCGTCATCCATGACGTACGGGACCACGAACGCGCTTCCGGAGTTCGATAAACCGGCCCGGCTCCAGGAGACGACAGACTCGAATGAGGCTGACTCCAACGAAGATCCGGCGAAGATGGATGCGCCCCCCCGAAATCCGGGGAGGACGCGTGCATCGGTCTCGGATCGGATGAAAAGGAAGGCGCGCTCGACCTGTACGACGGCGTTGAGCCTTGGTGCTGTGCCTCGATGTTCTTCACGAGATAGCGAATCGACTCCGCGACGAGGCTCCAAGCCTCATCCGGCTGTGGCCACCTCTCCACGGGCACGAGATTGGAGGGGAGCACGTGGAGCCCGGCTGGCCTCACGCCCGTGGCTCTTATATCAAGCGACCGCACCAGGACTGGCACGACCGACGCCGTGCGCTCCTCATGCCGCGCATAAGCCCGGTGTTCCTCGGCGTTGCACTCGCGGGACGCAGCGTAGTCCGCGGTGAGCAAACATAAAATGATCTGTGCGCGTTCGAGATCTGGATGGACATCAACCCGTGTCTGGCCAGCCAAGACATTGCTGGTGTGGGAGATTCGTATCCGTCCACGGGTGAGGAGCCCGGCGAGATGCTTCTCGAGCGCTCGGTAGGCTTCGACATCCTTGGGTGCATTCACGGCGAAGGAGATGAAGACGTCAACAGGCATCCGCGACACTCCAGGTGGCCCAGCGGGTGATCCGTGCTCCGTCTCCGGAAGCCGGAAGAGTGTGCAACGCTACCGCGGTTTGTCGGCCGCTGGCAAGTGCCGAGCAGATCCCGACCTGGGCAACCCCTGCGACAGGTCGCGCGCGTCAAACCGCCACCGCCTGCCTCCTTTTCCCCTGGCCCACCTACTCCCCTCCGTACGCTCCGCTCTCCACCTCACGACACGGCAAACGCCGCTTTCCCCCCTCGCCACGCGTCTACCCCCGCTGGTCATCGTGACCAGCGCCCCTCGCCACGCGTCTACCCCGACAGTCCATCCTGACCCGCCCCCCTCGCCACGCGGCGACCCCCGCAGGCCATCGTCACCTGCACCCCTCGCCACGCGGCGATCCCCCGCAGGCCATCGTCACCTGCACCCCTCGCCACGCGGCGACCCCCGCAGGCCATCGTCACCTGCACCCCTCGCCACGCGGCGACCCCCGCAGGCCATCGTCACCTGCACCCCTCGCCACGCGGCGACCCCCTCGGTCAGCTCCGATCAGAGCGCGCAGGCTCCGCAGGTGCAGGTGCCTGCACTGCATTCGCCGCTCGCCGTGCAAGCGGCGCCGAGATCACACGGGGTCTGCACACAGGGCGCAGGCATCGGAGTCGCGCCGGCGGGGATGTCGAGGCAGGCCCGACCTCGATCGATGACCCGAAGCATCTCTTGCATACGGAGCGCGACCTGGTCGGCGACGAGGCCTTTGATCGTGTTGGCGACCGCGCCGAGCGCGCCTGCGTTGCAGATGTGCGTCGCGTCCAGCAGCGCATCCTCGTTGAGCGAGACCCGCGTGAGGGTGAGCGGTTCGCACCCGAATCGGATGGCGCCATTCGCAGATGCCACGCCCATTCCCTGGATGAACACCGGGATGTCCACCCAGGCGGGCATGCCGCACATGCCGCCCACCGTGACGTGATAGTTGATGGGGGTCCCAAAAACGACCGTACGCATGGGCAGTTGATCGAGCCGTAGTCGCAGCGTGCCGCTGACCGACACCGGGCCGCACGTATCCGCGGGAGCCGTGGCCGCGGGGAGCTGCGAAAGGTCGAGTTCGGCGATGCAGCGTTTGGGGTTGCTGTCTGGATCGGGACCGCCGACGCATATCTTCGTGTTGTATCCGGAGACCGAGATGTCCTGCGTCTCGATCGGCACGGAGAGGGTACACGCATCCGGCAGCTTGCAGGTGGCCATGGGCACGCCGCCATCCATGTCGCCCCCGGCGCCGCCGCTTCCGCCGGCGCCTCCGGTCCCGCCTCCACCGACGCCGTTTCCGCCGGCGCCTCCGGTCCCGCCTCCGCCGACGCCGTTTCCGCCGGCGCCTCCGGTCCCGCCTCCGCCGACGCCTCCGCTTCCGCCAGCGCCTCCGGTCCCGCCTCCGCCGACGCCTCCACTTCCGCCAGCGCCTCCGGTTCCGCCTCCGCCGACGCCTCCGCTTCCGCCAGCGCCTCCGCTTCCGGTCGCGCTGCATTGGCAGGGCTCGTATCCACTGCCCTCCCCGTTGCACACCTGGACGCCCTGCGCGCCTGCGGGGCATGCGCAGGCGACCTGGCTGCCGGGAACGCAAAGCACGTTGCCCCCCGTGGAGCTCGTCGAACCATTTCCGCCGGAGCCCGCGGAGCCACCGCCCGGCGTGCACCCCACGAGGAGCGCGAGCGCGAGGAGGGAAACCCCGAGATCAGCGCGTGGGCGGCGGAATGGGCTCGACGGATTCGAATGGCGGGGTCGCGGCATGGCGCTCTTCATGGTGGGGGCTCGGCTCGTAGGAGGACCATCGTCGCCAGCCCATGTGCAGATTGCAAGTGCCAACGACGATCCGCACGGATTCGCCCCCCTGGCACACCCGCTGCCCCTTCCCCCCTCACCATGCCCGCGCCCCCCTCCCCTGCGAAGCCCCTGCTCACGTTGGCAGCGTGTATTGCCCTCACCGCCTGCGAGCCCCCTTCCCCGCAGTCCGAGCTTTTCACCCAGGATCCCGACGCGTCGACCTCGACGACCGAATTCCAGACCACCTACACCATCGACGCGGCCACGCCGCTCCTCCTCGATCTACGCGGCAGCACGACCGGCGATCCCTACGCATTGACGTGCGCGCAAAACGAGCTCGTCGTCGGCCTGCGGGGACGGGTTGATTCGACCGTCGGCGCGCTGGGGCTGATCTGTGCGCGAATGCTGGAGAATGGCACGTTCACGAATCACGACGAAAGGCCGATGATCGGGGGGACGACGGGGGAAGCGTTTTCCTCGGAGTGCCCGCAAAGCGAGGCTGTCATCGCCGTGCGTGGTCGCGCCGCGTCCACGCTCGATCGCATCGGCGTGCGCTGCGCGCGCGTGCGGCCGTGGGTGCAAATGGGGGCGCCCGGGAGCATCGAGCCCTCGTTCGGCGGCACCGGCGGCGTGCCGTTCACGGAGACCTGTCCGCCCGGGTATTTCCTGCAAGGGCTGCTCGGCTACGCCGCCGGGGCGGTCCACAGCACGCAGAGCTTGTGCGTGCCGATCGTCACCTGAATCATTTGTAAAACGTGACGGTGTACGCGCGCGGCAATTCGGGGCCCTCGTCAGGGTCGAACGGGTGGCTCCGGTCGATGCTGCCCACGTTGACGCCGACGACCAAAAGCCCGGCGAGGCCTCGCACGTCGCGAATCGTGCGATCGGCGTGGGTCGCGCCGTTGATCCCGGCGATCGTCGCGCGGCCGACCTCGGCGCCCGCGTGGTCGATCTTCACGAGCGTCCAGTGGAAAAAGACGCCGAGCTCCCAGTCCGCGGCGAACGTGATTTCGGCGTCCTCGGGCGCGCCTTGCAAATCGAGCCAGAGGTACGTCGCGCCGGTCGCCTCGATCGGCCGGAGCGGCGCGAGCCGTCGCGGCAACGTGTCGTAGGCGACGGCCCATTCGAAGCGGACGCGACCGAAATCGCCGAACCGCTCGACGTCCACGAGGTGCCCGCCGTCGCTCCGCGAGCCCACGAACGCGCGGTCGACCGCGAAATCGAGGAGCAGGTCCTCGAAAGGTTTTTCGTGCGCGCGGGCATTGCTGCGCAAGGCGTCGAAGAGGTCGGGCTCGTTGGCGAAATGAAGCGCAGAAGCGTCGGTGCGCTGGCCGGCGACGGCGAGCAGGCCCCAGAGGACGCCGGTCGGCACGCCCGTGCCGTAGTGTTCGTCGAGGAAACGCGCGAAAAGGAAGGCGCCCGTGGGTTCGTCGGGGCTCGCGAGCGCGGTGAGCGAGCGCTCCGGCGCGCGCTGAAAATCGTCGACGGCGGCGGCGTCGACGAGGCCACAATCGACGATTGTTGCGGCGAGCTCGGCAGAGGCCATTCCCATCGCGGAGGGCTCGGCGCCCGCGTCGAGGCGGAGCACGGAGGCATGGGCGAGGGCACGGGTGACGGCGGCGTCGAATTCACAGCCGGCCGCGGGATCGGGCGGCGGGAGGACGGTGAACGCAGCGGCGCGGTCCCAAGCGCCGCCCGTGGCAATGCCGTCGGGGACCGTGAAGGGCGGAAGGGCGCCCTCGACGAGGTAGATGTCGTACCGCACGTCGCCGCCGCGATCGTCGTCGGGCAACGGGAGCGGCAAGCCGAGCGCGGTCATGGCGCGGAGCGAACGTTCGGCAGAGGCGAGCGCGCGGAGGATCGAGCCCTCGGCCACGGAGGCGCCCGCGTGGACGCAGACGGGCGCGAGGAAGGAACAGGCGGCCCTGGGGACGGAGGCAGCAAGCGGGCGTTCGCGGGCCGGGAGAACGGAGGGCCCGGCGCGGCGAGCGGAAGCGGAAGCGGGAGCGGAAGCGGAAGCGGGAGCGGAAGCGGGAGCGGGAGCGGAAGCGGGAGCGGAAGCGGAAGCGGGAGCGGAAGCGGGAGCGGGCGCAGAGGCGGAGGCAGGCGCGGAGGCAGACGCGGGCGCGGCAGCGATCAGGATTCCTGCCCACCCGAGGGCCCAACGACTGCGCGATGAGCGCGACGCCGCCATTTGACACCCCTCGGCGCGACGCCCTACAACCATGAGGTCCGAGATCGTCGGGCTCCGAAGGCCGCTCGACACGGGTAGGGTATGTACACGAACGCGGGGACTTTGTCGTTCGACCTCGCCGAAGGGCTCGTGCGGCTCGGCGGAGAAGCGCGCGTCGTCGTGCCCGCCTCGGCGCTCATGGCGCTCTGGGGCGGCGCGAGCCCAGCCGCGCGCCGCGTCTTCGGTCGAGCTCTCGGCGAGTCGATCGGACGCGCCGCCGCCAAACGTCTCGCCGCCGATGGCGCAGACCCGACGCACGCGATGATCGACGCGAGCCCCGAAGCCGCGCTCTCCGAGCTCGCCGCCACGTGGGCGCTCGCCGGCCTCGGCGCGCTCGATCTCGAACGGTGGGGACGCGCGCTCGTGTTCGTCGTGGCGGGCTCACCGCTCGGCGCGGACGGCGACGAGCTCTGCGAGATCACGCTCGAAGGCGCGCTGTCCGTGGCGAGCGGCAAGAGCGCGCGGGTCGTGCGGATCGAGCGCGTCGAGGCGCGCGCGCGGTTCTTCGTGAGCAACGCAGGCGCGACGGCGAGGATGCGCGCGGAGCTCGCGCGAGGCACGGTATGGGCCGAGGTGCTCGCCGAGCTCGACGGGCCCGCCTCCCGAGGTGACGCTTGAGCGACGACGACGACCAGGACTGGCCCGGCTCGCCAGAGACGAAGGTTTCGAAATCCACGCCGGACCTCGTGCCGCCCGCATCGTCGCGACAACCACGCTCGCTCAAAGACGAGCTGCCGCTCGACGACGCCTTGCCCGGCATCCTCGATCCCGAGGCCGAGCCGCTGCCCGAATCCGAGGAGCGACCTCCCGCCTCGCGCAAGGTCGCGAGCGTGCGCGTCCCGGACGCGCGCGGCGACGAGCGCGTCGACGACTATTCGACCTGGGAGATCGACGGCCTCACGGCGGAGCCTCCGCCCACGCGCAAGGCCGGCTGGCTCGGCGTGGAACGCAAGGCGCCGGGCGAGGACGCGCGCGTGCGCATCGAGCCCAACGCCGCCCAGGGGCCCACGCTCGTGCGGCGCGTGCTGCCGGAGGACGAGCTCGTCGCGCTCGGCTCTCCTGCACGCGCCCACCGCCCTGCCACGTTCGGCGAGCTGCTCGACGCTTCGCTTGTGCTGGGTGAAGAGGGGGAGTGAGTCTCTCCTCCCCCGATCAAGGACGCCTCAGGCGCCCTTCTTCGGAGGCTGCTGGGGCGACATCGTCCGCGCCATGAACGAGTAGACGTCCATCTTGTCGCGCGGCGACTGCCCCTTCTCGGTGAGCTTCTGCGCGATGTCGTCGACGAGCGCGCGCATGCGCTCGTACGTGGCTGCGCTCGGCGCGCGCTCGTACTTGAGCGGGAAGCTCATCATCGCCGCCTGCTTCTCGTAGAACGACGGCTTCACGAAGACGTGCTCCTCCGGCGTCATGAGCGCCGAGAGCACCGTCGCGAGCGGCCACGTCGCGAGCTTCGCCTTCCCGAGGACCGCGACGAGACGATCAAAACGCGCGTCGTACGCATCGGAACCATGAAGCAAATCGCGCACCGCCTCGGCGACGGCGCGGTCGTGCTCGGCCGCCATCTTGGTGAACGGGATGATGTCGCCGAGCGGGTGCAAGAGGCCCGTCGCCGCCTTGTGGATCGTGCGCACGTTCGCCACGATCTCCGCAAACGCGCCCGCCTGGATCTGCTTGTCGAGCACGTCGCGCGCGAGGAGATCCCGCGCCGTGGCCATCGCGATCGCGCGCGTCGCCTTGGCCTTCTTGGCCGTCGGGTTCGGATCCTCGACCCCACGCTCCTCCTTGGCGAACCGCGCGCTCGTGAAGCCGCCCGGGAAGATCTCCAGGAACAACGCGAACTGCGCCTCGAAGTTCGGCAGGACGGGCGCCACCGCCTTCTGCTTGGGCTTGCCCGACGGCGACCTCTGATCCTTGAGCCCGCGGACCTTCTTCTCGAGGGCCCGCGCCTCCGCAGCGCCGAGCGTGACCGGCTCGAGCTTCGACCAGAAGGCCTTGGCGATCGAGTGGCTCATGCCATCCTCGAAGTCGTAGAAGCGCTTGTCGTCGCGTTCTTCGGAGAGATAGCCGAGGCCCCACTCGGGACAGCCCGGGTGCTTGACGATCATCGGCGCGACGGCGGAGGCAGGGGGGACGTTCACGGTCATGGGCGGCCAGAGTAGCCCATGAGGAGCGCGGCGCACGCTCTGTCCGCGCTCAATTCAGGTCGCGACCGCCCGGCATGAGCGTGTGCCTCTGCATCGCGAGGACCTCAGCGACGCGGCGAACACGCGCGCGCGGCGAGAGCGTCTCGAGGATCGCTTGACGTTCGCGTGCGTCGAGCACGAGGTGGTGGGCGCAGAGGTCGGCGAGCAAAGCCGGCTTCGCGTCGCGCGGCAAGCGAAACTCGAAGCCGCGATCCCGCTCCCGAACGAACTGCGCGAACGCCGTCGCGGTCGATACCAGCGCCGACAACTCGCTCTGCGTAATTTCCTCGTCCTGAGGAACGAGCACCTCCGCGGACGCGCGCCGGTACGGCGGTTCGAACGAGAGCTCCGACAAACGAACCCGCACGCGGCCGCGTAGGAGGATGTTGAACCGACCGCCAGGCAGCTCCGTGTGGTCGACGATCGTGCCGAGCCCGGCGACCTGCGCGATCTCCGGATGCCCATGCGCGTCCATCGGGCGCTCGTTCGTGATCATCACGATCGCCATCGAGCGGTGCGTCTTCAGCACGTCGGTCACCATCGCGCGGTACCGCGGCTCGAAGACGTGCAGGGGCAAGAGCGCGCCTGGAAAGAGCACCGTGTTCGGCAGCGGGAAGAGGGGCAACGCAGGGAGCGCCTCCAGCAGATCCGAAAGGGTGTTCATCGAACGAACGTAGCACGCACCACAGGCAGGGCGTACGCCGAGGGCCTTGAACGGACGCGCCTCAGCGGCCGAGCGCGGCGAGCGCGAGCGCGCGTCCCTCGCTCGTGGCGAACGATCCGCCGAACGCGAGGGTCTCCACGAGCGCGCCGGTTTTCCGCTCGCCCCGCGAGACGAGGCAGGTGTGCGTGAGCGAAAGCTTGCAGAGCGCGCCCTTCGCTTCGAGCTCGCGGCCGATGAGGTCGACCACGGTCGCGCCGATCTGCTCCTGGAGCGTCAACCTGCGCGCCACGACGTCGACGACACGGGCGAGCGTGCCGATGCCCGCGACACGCGCGCCCGGCTGGTACGCGACGATCGCCGAGCCAAACGCAGGCAAGAGGTGATGCGGGCAGATGGTCGTGACCGCGAGGTCACGCACGACGACGATGCCCGTGCCCGTGTCGGTCACGCCGAGCGAGCCCTCGCGCAGCACGGCGGAAGCGTCGATCGACTCGCCTTCGAGCAGGTCGTCGGCCCACGCGTCGGCCACGCGCTCGCCCGTGCCCTCGAGCTCGCCCACGGGCTCGTGCCCGAGGGCGCGCAGAAAGTCCTCCACGGCTCGCGCGGCTGCTCTGCGATCGATCATGATGGTCAGTTATACAGCGGCTTCGAGGGGATCCCGATGGGCTTGCGCCCGGAAAAACCCTGATCGAGCTCGTGCCAGTGCTCGACCGCCCGCTCGCCGTACCGCCAGCAGAGCCAGACGTCGCGGCCCTCGATCTGCCCGAGGAAATCACAGAGGCCGATGCGCGGATCCTTCACGGCCACGCCGAGCTCCTCGATGGAGCGCCAGCCCTCTTCGTAGACCAAGAGCTCGGCCCGGAGCGCGCGCTCGTCGGGGTCGAGCGCCTCTTCGCCTTCGATCATCACGAGCAAGCGCTCGCCCTGGCCACGCGCCCGCATCGCGCGCAGGCGCTGGTCGATGTCGAACGCGCGGCGCATCTGCGCGCCGACGAGGAGCGAGAGGCGCGGCACGAGCGCGTTCGCCTCCGCGAGCGTCCAGATGCGCCGAACGCTCAAGGGGACTCTTTCTCGCCCTCGGCCCCAGCCGGCGGCGCCGCGAGCTTGCGCGCCGGATCGTGGTTGCACGGGTTGATGGACCAGAGCACACGCACGCTCCGCGGCAGGACCGGGTGCGCCGTCATCACGGTGCAGGTCTCGCAGGCCGTCGGGAACCCCCGATCGTCCTCGCAGCGCATGCAGGGCTCGACGATCTTCGTGGTCTCTTCGAGGTCGTCGCGCAGGCGGTTCAGGACCGCGAGCTTCTCCTTCAGCTCGTCGATCCGCGCGGCGAGGACCTTCGTGGCCTGCTGCGCAGCCGCGGACCCCGACGTCGCCGTCTTCTTCACGTCGAGGATGGCCTTGATGTCGTCGAGCGACAGGCCTGCCATGCGCATGTCGGTCACGAGCATCAGCCGGTCGAGCTCGGAGCGTTCGAACAGCCGATGCCCGCCGTCGGTGCGCCGGGCGGGCCGCAAGATGCCCTCTTCCTCGTAAAAACGCACGGTGCGGAGCGTGCTGTTCGACAGCCGCGCCATTTCACCGGTGGTCAAGAGCGGCGTTTCGCGCGGGCGGTCCGCCTCCGCAGGCGCACTCGCCTCGGCGGGCGAGTCGGGGCACGGGGCAGGTGCATGAGGATCCACGGGTTTCGAGGGTACATGAGGTTACGTAACCGGCAAGAGGGCATCCCGTCCGCGCTCGCCTGTTTACGTCCCCACATGCTTCTTTTTCATATCCCTCCCAGGTTTGCGCGCCCGCTATGAACGACGGTTCTCACCGCGCGAGGCGGAGCACGAAACTCCGCTTCGCCGGTTGAATTCGATGGAGGCACGTCGCTTGCTGATGGGCTCGGCATGCACTTGCGCTTGCTCCCTCTCACGGGCCTCGCCGCGATCACGACCCTCGCCATGACCCAGCACGCCGACGCGGCCGGCGCCTGGCTCCCAAGCGCGGAGACCACGCCGTTCGAGCAGCGCGTGGCCGTCGCCGTCGGCCCCACGCGCTCCACGTTGTGGACCAGCCTTCGCGCGTCGGCCGACGTCGGCCCGTTCGGGATCATCGTCCCCGTCGCCCCGGGCGCCGCGCTCGATCACAGCTCCGACGCTTGGCTCGAAGCCCTCAACACAGCGACGGCGCCGCGCATCTTCCCGCCGACCGGCGTGACCCCGACGTGCCCCGGCGAAGAGGTCCCCGACGGCTCGGATCCCTTCCACGTGACCGATGAGCTCGGCTCGATCGAGAGCCTCGCGCCGATCGAATCCAAGCTCTTGCCGGACATCGCCGCGGTCTCCGCGTGGGCGAACCAGCACGGCTTCGAGATCGCGCCCGAGGTCTACGCCGCGCTCGACAAGATGGTCGGCAAGCGCTTCTTCGCCGAGCGCTTCAACGCGCCGAACGCGCCGTTCATCACCTCCACCTTGCGTGTCGTGTCCCCGACGCAGGACCCCGTGCTTCCGCTCGCCGTGACGCGCGCCGGCGCCACGGATCTGCGCGTCACGGCGTGGCTGCTCGGCAAGGGCAGGGCCGCGCTCGCGGGCAGCAAGCCGATCACGCTCCCGACGAACGATCTGCACTGGAGCGCAGGCGACGGCGATTCGAACTACGTCACGCTGCGCGCGGACAGGCTCCTCGCCGGCGGGCCGAGCGCGGTGCTGATCGAGGCGGCGAGCCACGAGGCGCTCGTGAGCAACGTGCCGATCGCGAACGGGACGAGCTCGGTCACGGGTGTGGTGACGAGCTTCTTCCAGCGCGCTGCGATCTACGGCGACGGGAACCCGAGCGCCTCGTCCTGCATCACGGTGGCCGCGGTCACGCTCGACGAGCCGTACGCGGTGGCCGAGAGCTGTCCACGCGCCGGGCTCGGCATCGTGGGCGGCGGGCCCGCGTGCGTGGAGTCGCCCGCAGGCGCGGAGCTCGATCCGGCGAAGCTACGTTGCGGCGGCATCACCGACGACCTCGCCGTCGCGCTCTCGGGCATGGTGCCGCAGGATGCGGTGCTCACGCGCGCGACGTTGTTCATCGCGAAAAACGCGGCCGGCAGCGCGTGGCCCGTGACGTTCGAGCCCGCGGCGTCGGACGTCGCGCCCTTGCTCACGGCGACGAGCCTCGATCTCGGCACCTGCAGCGGGAACAGCAGCACGACAGGGAGCGGCAGCAGCTCGAGCTCGGGCGGCAGTTCGAGCTCGGGTGGGCAAGGCGGATCGAACGGCGTGGGCGTGGGCGTCGGCGTCGGCGGATCGGCCGGTTCGTACTACGACGACGACTACGACAACGACGTCAACTGCGCCTGCGTGGGCACCGCGGATCCGGTGATCACCGACGAAACGGGCAGCGGAGGCGACGACTATTATTACGACGACTCGTCCAGCGAGGACTGCAGCGGCGACACCTCCGACGACGACTATTACGACGACTCTTCCGACGACTCGTCCAGCGAGGACTGTAGCGGCGACACCTCCGACGACGACTATTACGACGACTCGTCCAGCGAGGACTGTGGCGGGGGCACCTCCGACGACGACTACTACGACTACGACGACTCGTCCGACGACTCCTCCGACGACTCGTCCAGCGAGGACTGCGGCGGCGACACGGACGACAGCAGCGAGAGCAGCGACTCGGATTGCAGCGGCGACACGGACGACGGCAGCGACGACTGGGGCGACTGGGAAGAGGCGCGCAAGTCGAGCAGCGCAGGTCGGCGCGTCGCGACGATCGACGTGTCTCACCACGACGCGTCGTCGGCTGCGCACCACGCTCCGGCGAAAAAACTGCGCAAGCGCGGGCCCAAGGCGTCCGTGATCACGCTGGGGTTGCTCGCGATCCTCGCGCCGCTGCGTCGCCTCGCGCGGCCCGACCGTTCGCGGCGCAGCTCCAAGGACAAACCCCGGCGCGAGCGCGCTTCTTCGTGAGGGCCCCGCGTGCCCGCTTCCGGGGCTGTCCCGGGCGAGCGGGCACGCGGCCCGAGCCCTTGGACGCGGCAGGAAAACGTCGGGGGCTCCCCGCGGGTCGTGTTGCCGTCCGGGCCGGCGTGATAGGATACTCGAATCATGAATCGCGCCGGGCGCCAGACTCGCGAGGGGGTACAGCGTCGTCGCGGCATGGGCAGCGACCGCCCAAGCGCCACACGAGCACCGAGATCCGCTATGATCTGCAGGCTCGGGATGCATGAACTCGCTCAACGAAGGATGGCGCGCGCGTGGACTCCCTGTTCGATCAAGTAGTCCAGCGTAGCGGCCTTTCGCCGGTGTTCGCGAAGGGCACGATCCAGCGGGCCTTCGCGCGGATCGGCGTCGATGCGGCGAAGATGAAGCGCGACGATCTCGAGCGCGCGCTCCCCACGCTCCAGGCCGCGCTGGGCGTGTTCCTGCCGCCGCAGGAGCTCAAGGAACGAATCACGGACATCGGCAGGCTCTGCCGCTGATCACGGAGCAGGGGGGGCACGTGGGCGTGCGAGACGTGCGCATGCGTGGCTTCCGGAAGCGCACGAGCGTCGAGGAGGCGCTGGCCGCGCTCGTGTCGCGCACGGTCGAGCTCGAAGCCGAGCGCGTGCACGTCACGCAGGCGAGCGGGCGTGTGCTCGCCGAGGACGTGGCCGCCGCCGCGAGCGTGCCGCACTTCCGACGCGCCGCGATGGATGGATGGGCCGTCGTCGGAGCGTCGACGTTCGGGGCGAGCACGTACGCGCCTGTCTCGCTCGTGCTGATCGGCGAGGCGAGGCCGGGCAGGCCGTTCGCGGGCGTGCTGCGGCGCGGCGAGGCCGTGCGCATCACGACGGGCGCGCCGGTGCCCGAGGGCGCGGACGCGGTCCTCATGGCCGAGCGCGCCGAGGAGATCACGCGCGGCGATCAGACGATCGTCTCTGTCGCGGAGCCGGTCTCGCCGGGGAAACACGTCAGCGCGATCGGCGAGGACGTGCCCGCCGGGACGCTCGTGGCGAGGCGAGGCCGCAAGCTCCGGCCGCAGGACGTGGGGCTCTTGGCGAGCGTCGGCGCGGGGCTCGTGTCCGTCGTGCGCAGGCCCCGCGTACGGGTCGTGATCACGGGCGACGAGTTGCTCGCGCCGGGCAGCATGCCCGAGGGCTCGTGCATCGTCGACTCGAACAGCGTGGTGCTCGCGGCGCTCGTCGCGCGGGACGGCGGCGCGCTCTCGCCCACCGTGCGCGCGGCCGATCGGTACGAGCTCGTGCGCGAGGCGATCGGCGGCGGCGACGAGGACGTCGTGCTCGTCTCGGGCGGCTCGTCCGTGGGCCCCGAGGATCACGCGCCGCTCGCGCTCGCGGAGATCGGCGAGGTCACGGTGCACGGCGTGGCGATGCGCCCGTCGAGCCCGGCTGGCTTCGGCTTCGTCCCCGGAGACGGCCGCCCGCGCCCCGTCTTCCTCCTGCCGGGCAACCCGGTCTCTTGCTTGTGCGCGTACGAGTTTTTTGCAGGTCCAACGATCCGCGCGCTCGGCGGCCTCCCGCGCGCGTGGCCCCATCCGCGCGGAAAGGGCCGGCTCGACGCGAAGATCGTCTCTGAGCTCGGCCGCGTGGACTACGTCCGCGTGAAGTACGACGGCGCGCGGGTCACGCCGATCATGACGAGCGGCGCGTCGATCCTCTCCTCCACGACCCGCGCGGACGGCGTCGTGCTCGTCCCCGCCGGCAGCGAGGGCCATGGAGAGGGCGAGGAGGTCGAGGTTCTCCTCTATGATTGACCTCGGGGAAGCGTCGTGAAGCAAGCGCAGCTCCTCAACGTCGTGGACCGGGACCTCGTCCCCGGCCTCGGCGCCGTCGTCCTCGCGGGCGGCCGCAGCAGCCGCATGGGCCGCCCCAAGGCCTGGCTCCCCTTCGGCGACGAGGTCCTCCTCCAGCGCGTCGTGCGTCGCCTCGCCACGGTCGCCGCGCCCCTCGTCGTCGTCCGCGCCCCCGGGCAAGTGCTCCCGCCTCTGCCGGCCGACGTCACCATCGCCGACGACCCCGTCGAAGGTCGCGGGCCTCTCCAGGGCATCGCGGTGGGCCTCGCGGCGCTCGCCGGCAAGGCCGAAGCTGCGTTCGTCTCCGCCACCGACGCGCCTTTCGTGGATCCTTCGCTCGTGCGTTTTCTCTCGGATCTCCGCGGCTCCATGCGCGACGTCGTCGTCCCCCGCGCCGGCGGGCATGACCACCCGCTCGCGGCGGTGTACGGCGTCTCGGTCCTGTCCGAGATCGACGCCCTCCTCGCCGAGGACCGCCTCCGCCCGTTTTTCCTATTCGAGCGCGTCCGCACCCTCGTCGTCCCTGAAAATCAGCTCCGCGAGGCGCCTCTCGTTTCCCTGTCCGGCGACGAGATCCTCGCCTTGCGAAACCTCAACACGCCCGAGGACTTTCGCGCGGCGCTCGACGTCGCGGGCCTGCCGATGCCGCGCGATCCGGCTTGAGCGAAGGCCGCCCACCGGCCACGCTAGGCCCGATGCAAAGGGACCAAGCCGAGACGACCGACGATTCCCCCGCGGCCGATGTGCAGGCCGCCGAGGCGCCTCTGCCCGATCCCCATGCCGACGCCGCCGCGCCCGCCGCGGGCCCGCTCCGGTGGCAGAAAAACCTGCTCCTCCTCGTCCTCACCATCGCCTCGACGCTCGTCACCTTTGCCCTCTCGAACGGCCTCGTCCCCGAAGGCGCGCCGTTCGCCGAGCAGCTCCGCGGCGTGCTCCGCGCGTGGACGTATACCGTTCCGCTCATGGCCATCTTGCTGACGCACGAGCTCGGCCATTACTTCGCGGCGCGCCTCCACAAGGTCCCGGCCTCGCTCCCTTTTTTCATTCCCCTGCCCCTCCTGAGCCCGTTCGGCACCATGGGCGCGGTCATCGGCATGAGCGGACGCATCAAGAGCCGCAATGCCTTGCTCGACATCGGCGCGGCCGGCCCGCTCGCCGGCCTCCTCGTCGCCATTCCGGTGATCCTCTACGGCCTGCGCACCTCGCCCGTCCTGCCCATCCCCGAGGAGGGCATCCAGGAAGGGCAATGCCTGCTCTATTTCGCCCTGAAGCGCCTCGCCATCGGCACGATCCCCGCGGGGCACGACGTCTTCCTCAATGGTCCCGCGTTCGCGGGCTGGGTCGGGCTCTTCGTCACGATGCTGAACCTCGTCCCCGTCGGCCAGCTCGACGGCGGGCACATCGCGTATGCCCTCTTCGGCGAGAAGCAGAATCGATATGCCCGGATCGTCCACGTGACGATGCTCGGCATGTTCCTCTTGAACCTCGCCCGCTTCCTGCCCCCGGCGCTCCGGGCCGGCGAGGGCGTCGGCGACGCCGTCGGCAATTCGATCTCGTGGCTCGTGTGGTTCGTCCTGGTCCACCTGCTCGGCCGCCTCGGCGGCAAGGATCATCCGCCGACCGAGCCGGGCGAGCTCTCGCCCGTGCGCCGCGGCATCGCGGTCCTCTCGCTCGTCGTCTTCGTCCTGCTCTTCATGCCGACGCCCTGGTCGAAGTATTGAGCGAGCGCTCGCTACACGAGCGTCTCGAACAACGTATCGAGGAGCCGATCCGTGGCCCGGGCGCTGCCCTCGGGCCCTCGGCTCATGGGCGCGAAGCGCCACGAATCGCGACGGGAGCACCGGTGGAGATCGAGGATCTCGTGATCGAGGTCGAGGCCGCCGGGGCCCGTTTCGCGTGCCCCGAGCGGCGCTCTCTCGTTCTCCTCCATGGAATCATCAGCCCGCGGCGCGCCGCCGAAGCCCGGCGCGCGGCCGCCCGATTCGCCGCGCCCGGGCCACACGCGCCCCCATCGCGCCCACGCCCGCGGCGGAATCGGCGCCGCGGCGCTCTTCCTCGTCCTCGAACTCGGCCAGGACGAATTCGACGAGGGTCACGCTCTCCATGTATTCGTTCGTCGTGAAAGACCAGGGATCGACGGGGATGGGCCTCCGATCGTGACGTGCAATGGACGGACGGCGGCGAATGCGAGGCGAAAGAAAGCGCATGTTGTTTCTCTCGAAGGTAAGACGTCGACAGCTCTAAGTACGTATCAAGAGATGCTGCTCGCGCCCTTTTCGCTCGCGGCCGCGTCACAAAAAGGGCGCGCGAAATTCAAGGCTTCGCTTTGACGGCCGCCGCCATGGCCTCCACGAGCGACATCGTCGGCGGGGGCACTGAAGGCGTCGGCTCCGGCTCCTCTTCGGCCTCCACCGGCTCCGCCGTGGGCGCAGGCGCGGGCGCCTTCGCGACGGGCACCGCATTCCGGTTCGCCCGGGGCACGTGGCTTTGCCAGCTCGGCGCGGGCATCGCCGCAAGGGCAGGCTTTGCCTCGGGGAGCGCCTTCACCGGCTCCTCGGCGCGCGGCGGCGCCGTCTCCAGCCGGAAGCTCGTGGCGATGCGGTGGGCCCGCTCCGTCGCGCCCGGCATGACCCTGCCCGCGAGCTCCGGCGCCGCCAGCGACGAACGTCCGGCCCGCGCCGCCCGCTCCGAGCCGACCTTGTAGCCCATCACCAGCGATCCTCCGACGGCCACGGCCAAGAGCACGCGGTCGAACGTAATCGGCCGCGGCCGCGACGAGGTCGGCTCACGCTCGCGCGCGGCGTCGCTCGCGGCCTGCGCCGGCGTCGCCGCCGCTGCAGACGCCGGGAAGAGGTCGACGCCGCGGATCGCCGCGCGGACGCTCATCGACACCTCCCCGAGGCCCATGCCGGACGGAGGCGGCAGCATCGACGCACGCGAACGATCCGCGAGCTCGTGCAGCTCCTCCAGCCGATCCTCCTTGCTACGTGGCCCCTCGCGCCCGCTCCCGGGCGCCCATCGGCACGTCGGATCTTCGTCCGCGAGGTTCGTTTGTCCCCGGAAACGTGAAGCAAAGACCTCCGATACGCACCGAGGACAGATCGTCGCCTCCGTCCCCGGGCGTTCGCGCACTCGGGTCCCCCCACAGACGCCGCAAATCGAGCTCATTGGATCCCCCCGAATCCAAGCAGTATGCTCAGCTAGTGCCTCATACTACCAAGCCAAAGCGAGCGTGCATGTCCATTCGACGCGGCTCGGGGGGCGCGGGTTGCGTCGAAAAGCGGCTCGCTCGGGGCGGACGCGGCGCTTCGAGCGGGGGCGTGAAACTCGCGCGTGGCGCGGCTCGTGTGCTAGGAAGGCCGCGCTTGGAGGAAAAAGAATGGGACTTTCCGATGCGCTCGCGGACAAGGACAAGAAGGGCCGGATCATCTCCGACTGCGCCACGTTGATCGACGAAGAGGTCGCGTCGAAGGGGCTCGCCGCGCTGCCGCTCAAGGCGGGTTACAAGGCGATCAAGGGCATCAAGCCCGGCTTCATTCCGCACGTCCTCGAATCGCTCCTGCCCGAGATGGCCACGAAGGTGGACCCGCTCTGGGCCGAGGGCGTCTCCGCGGGCAATCCCGTCAAATTCTTCCAGGACAACCGCGGGCGCGTCGCGGACGCCCTGCTCTCCGTGACCGACGCAAAATCGAAAAACGCGAAAAACGCGCTCGTCCGTTCGACCTACGAATCGCTGCGCGGCACGGCCAAGAAGCACGTCGAGGAGGCCATCCCGCGCCTCTCGAAGGTCATCGAAAAGTACGCCTGACGCGGAGCGACGCTCAGGCGACCTGCGCCGTCCGCGGGATGTCCGGCTCGACGAAGCACCAGCGCACGTCGGACCTCCGGTGGCGCAGTGACGCCTCGAACTCGTTGATCGCCGTGCAGACCTCGTTCGTGGTCACGCCCTCGTAAAAGCTCACCTTCACGGCCACGAGCACCTCGCCCGGACCTTGCTGCATCGTGATCACGTGCAGCACCCGATCGATCTTCGGGTGCGCCGCGACCGCCTGCCGCACCGCCACCTCGACCTCCGGATCGGCCGACTCGCCGATCAGGAGCGACATGATCTCCACCGCGAGGAAGACGGCCACGGCCACGAGCACGACCCCGATCGCGACGCTGCCGACCGCGTCCCACTTCGGATCCCCGGTCACGTACGCCGCCGCCAGCGCGATCGACGCGAGGACGAGGCCGAGCGAGGCCGCCGCGTTCTCGCCGAAGACGACGACGAGGTCCGAGTCCTTCGTGTCCTTGAGGTACTGGAAGAACGGCTTCTGCCCGCGGCGCTTGTTCATCTCGCGGATGTTCGAGATCGTCGCGTTGCCCTCGAGCAGCAGGGAAAACCCGAGGATCCCGAGGCCGAGGTGCACCTTCTCCACGGGCTCGGGGTGGCCGAGCTTGTGGATCCCCTCGTAGATCGAGAAGACGCCGCCACCCGAGAAGAGCAGCAGCGCGACCAGGAACGACCAGAAGTAGAGCGAGCGCCCGTAGCCGAGCGGGTGCGACGCGTCCGGCTTCTTCCGCGCCCGGTTCACGCCGAGCAGGAGCAGGAGCTGGTTGCCGCAATCCGCCGCCGAGTGCAGCGTCTCGGCGAGCAGCGCGCCCGAGCCCGTCAGGAACGCGACCACCCCCTTGCCCGCCGCGATGGCGAGGTTGGTGAGCAGCGACTGGACGATATGGGAGGTCGAATGGTCTTCCGACGACGACACGGCAGCCCTTGTATCACGAGCGGGCCCCGAAAAAGAAAACCCCCAGCAGGCCAAAGCATGCTGGGGGTTTGGGGGCGCAGCTCGGCTTGCCGAGCGTAGCCCCCATGCGCTGACCGCGGGTTCGCTTACGGAGAGCCTTCGCTCAGGAAGGATCGCCGAACGACCGCTGGAAGAGCTCCTCGATCGCCTGCTTTCCGTCCTCGGTCAGGTTCTGCGTGCCGATGCCGGCGAAGGCCTCGCTCTTGATCATCGGCAGGGTCGCCATCTCCCACGCCGTCCCGCTCCAGCGGAACCAGGTCCGCTTCTGCTGGTCGAAGACGTAGAGCGGCTTCTTCCAGAGCCGCGCGAGCTCCGCGCCCCAGCCCGTGCCGCCGCGGACCGTGCCGTCGTCCTGGATCTGGCCGACGACGAAGACCTCGCGCGCCGCGTTGATCTGGTACCAGATCGTCTGCAGCACGTTGCGCACCAGCGGGATCTCGCTGAGCACGCGGCCGAGGCGCTTCGACACGTAGACCAGGCTGAAGTCGCCGCGACGCAGGTCCGCCTCGCTCAGCACCTGCACGCCGCGCGTACGCTCGCGCAGCGTGTGGCCCTCGAAGCTGAAGTTCGTCTCCGTGAGGCCCCAGCGCTCCGCACACGCGCCGAACGCCGCCTCCGCGCCCTTCGCGCCGCCCGAGTACAGGCGGTAGCGCTTGGCGTCGCGCGGGCGCTCGGAGGCCGGCGGGATGTCCGCGTCGATGATCCGCATCGTGTGCGGCTCGAGGCGGAGCGAGAGATCGGCGATCTCCTTGCTGTCGTGATCCTTGAGCAGGCGCAGGCGCACGACGTCCTTCTCGGGGTCGAGGAAGACCACGACGCCGAACTTGTCGAAGAACTTATCGACCGGCGCGGGCGCCGAGCCCGGCTTCGCCTCGCCGGCCTTCGTCGTCGTCGAGAGCCAGAGCTCGGCCGAGTGGTCCCGCGCGAGCGTGCTCAGCGTCTCGATCATGGCCTCGGTCGCGTGCGCGCAGTCGAAGCCGTCGATGATGATCACGTCCGGCGAGAAGTGCGCGATCTCGCGGGCAAACGCCACGGTCTCGACGAGCTTCTTCATCGACGACGACGCGCCTTCGGTCGTGTTCGCGTGACCGAGGAGCGAGAAGATCAGCCGGTGACGCTCCAGGTCCAGGCGCACGGACTCGGGCTCGGCGAGCTTCGTGTACGACGCGATGTCGTGGAAGAGCTCGTCGTAGTAAGCGCGCACGTGATCGACGGCGTGCTCCGTCGAGATGTGCAGCACGCGCCGATCACGCAGCAGATCGTCCAGCGCGATCTGCACGAGGAGCGCCGTCTTGCCGACGCCCGCGCGCGACAGCACGACGCCCACGTTGCCGCGGCCCAGGCCGCCGTGCATCGACTTCTCGAAGACCCGCATGGGGCTCCGCTCGTTGACCTCTTTGCGGTACATCGGTGCCCTCACTTCCCCTTCTTCGCCAGCTCTTCTTTGTGCTTCTTGATGAGCTCCTCGGAGATCGCTCCGGGGACCGGGGCGTACCGGGAGAACTCCATGGTAAACTCAGCTTTGCCCTGCGTCGCGGAGCGAAGAACGGTCGAGAACCCGAACATCTCGGCGAGGGGGACCTCTGCCTCGACGCGGCAGAACCCTTCGGACTCCGTCGTGCCGATGATGATGCCGCGGCGCTGCATCAGGATGCCGACCACGCCGCCCTGGAACTCCGCCGGGCTCTCGGCCGCGACCTTCATGAGCGGCTCGAGGATCTGCGGACCCGCCTTGGGATAAGCCTCACGCCATGCGCCGCGCGAGGCCTCCTGGAACGCGATGTCCGACGAGTCGACGGCGTGCGCGGCGCCGTCGTTGATCGTGACACGGACGCCCGTGACGGGCGCGTGGATGACGAGGCCCTTCGCGAGCATCGAGCGGAAGCCCTTGTCGCACGAAGAGATGAACTCCTTCGGGATGGAGCCGCCCGTGATGTCGTCGACGAACTCGAACCCTTCCTCGAAGGGCTCCATGAAGCCCGCGACCTTGCCGTACTGGCCCGAGCCGCCGGTCTGCTTCTTGTGCGTGTAGTTGAACTCCACGCGGCGCGTGATCGTCTCGCGGTACGCGACGCGCGGCGGGCTCGTCACGACCTCGGCCCCGTACTCGCGCTTCATGCGCTCGATGTACACGTCGAGGTGAAGCTCGCCCATGCCCTGGACGATCGTCTCGTTCGTCTCGGGATCGCTGCCCACGCGGAAGGTCGGGTCCTCCTTCGTGAAGCGCTTCAGCGCCTTCGACATGTTGACCTGCGCCTTGTTGTCCTTCGGCGTCACGGTCAATGAGATGACCGGCTCGGGCACGTGCATGCTCGTCATGGCCACGCTGAGCGTGCCATCGGTGAACGTGTCACCCGAGTTGCAGTCGACGCCGAACATCGCGACGATGTCGCCGGCGCCCGCGCTCTCGATGTCCTCCATCTCGTCGGAGTGCATGCGAACGAGGCGGCCAACCTTGTGGCGCTTGCCCGTGCGGGTGTTCGTGATCTCCTTGCCCTTCGAGATCGTGCCCTGGTAGACGCGCAGGTACGAGAGCTGGCCGAAGCGGCCGTCCTCGAGCTTGAACGCGAGCATGACGAGCGGCTTCTCGGAGTCGCTCTCGAGCGCGATCTTCGCCTCGTCCTTCTCCAGGTCGACGGCGTGGTTCGTCACGTCCGTCGGGCAGGGCAGGAAGGTCGTCACGGCGTTGAGTAGGAGCTGCACGGCCTTGTTCTTGTAGGCCGAGCCCATCATCACGGGCACGATCTGGAGGTTGATCGTGGCCGAGCGGACCGCCTTGTTGATCAGGTCCTCGGTGACCTTCTCCTCGAGCATCGCCTCGGTGAGCTCGTCGGAGAACATGCTCAGCGCGTCGAGCATCTCCTCGCGGCACTTCTGCGCCTCGGCCTGCATGCCGGCCGGGACGTCGGACTCGAGGATCTTCTCGCCGTTCGCGCCCTCGAACCGGAACGCCTTCATCTTGATCAGGTCGACGACGCCCTCGAACTTGTCTTCGAGGCCGATCGGGAGCTGCAAGAGCACCGGGTTCAGGTTGAGCTTCTCGCGGAGCTGGTCACGCGCGCGGAGCGGGTTCGCGCCGGCACGGTCACACTTGTTGACGAACGCGATGCGCGGAACGCCGTAGCGGCGCATCTGGCGATCGACCGTGAGCGACTGCGACTGCACGCCCGCGACCGAGCAGAGCACGAGGATCGCGCCGTCGAGCACGCGCAAGCTGCGCTCGACCTCGATCGTGAAGTCGACGTGGCCGGGCGTGTCGATGATGTTGATCTGGGTGTTGCCCCAGTTGCAGAACGTCGCTGCGGACTGGATGGTGATCCCGCGCTCGCGCTCGAGATCCATCGAGTCCATCTTCGCGCCGACGCCGTCCTTGCCCTTCACGTCGTGAATGGCGTGGATCCTCTTCGTGTAGAAGAGGATGCGCTCGGTCAGCGTGGTCTTCCCCGAGTCGATGTGGGCGCTGATTCCTATGTTCCTGAGCCTGGACAGATCGCTGATCACGAAGAGGACTCCTGCCACCCCCTGGGGGAGGGCGGCTCTCGGCAAAAAACGCGGCGCGCTATAATCGTTAGCCGGCGGTCACGCCAGGGGAAAGTGGACTGGCGTGCCGGCTGACACCGTCTCGTCACGCCGGTGAAGGACGCGATTCCCTTCTTTTCTGGCTCGCCCACCGCATCGCAGGGCGCTCGACGAGCACCCAGGAGACGTAGCCCACGACGAGCGAGGCGACCAGCGCGAACGACGCGGTCCGCGTGAGGTTCTTCCAGGTTGGCGGGGACGCGGGTTCGAGGTCCGCGAGCCCGAGCGCGAGCTGGTGAAAGAGAAACACGCCGTAACTCACGATTCCGACGAAGGCGAGCGGGCGCGGCGCCACGATCCCGAGCGCGCGGCCGCGACAGAGGACGGCCGAGAGGACGAGCGCCGCCGTGACCAGCGAGAGCAGCGCATACGGCGCGCCGCCGCCGGGCTCGAGGTAATGCAGCCCCTCCAGCCGAAACGCGATCACGAGCGCAGGCACGCACACCACGAGCGCGTAGGGCGCGATTGCGGCCGCGCGCTCGCTTCGTGCGTGCGCGACATACGCCCGCGCCGCGAGCGCGCCGAGCACGAACTGATCGAGCCGGCTCGGGATCCACCGCCGCTGCGTCGCTTCGAGCAGGCCCGTGTGGATCCCCGGTTCGAGCACGATCGCGTGAAGCAACATGCGCACGAGCCAGCTCCCGATCACGAGCCCTGCGCCGATCCAGATCGCCCGCCGGCCCTCCTTGCAGACGAGGGGCGCGAGCCACGGAAAGACCAGGTAGAAGCAGGCCTCCGTGGTGAGCGACCACGTCGCCCCGATGATCACGATCCCGCCCGGCGAGACGTATCCTTGGAGCACCAACAGATGCGCAGCGAGCGACGCGGCGAACGAGGGCGCGCCGAGGACGCCGCGGTGAAAGGCGATCGTCACGACGAGCGCGACCCAGTAGGCGGGCAGGATGCGCGCGGCGCGCCGGAGCAAGAAGTCGCGCGGGGTTTGTCCGCCCGAACGGATCCACGAGAGCCCGAGCGAGAAGCCCGAGAGCACGAAGAAGAGATCGACGCCCCACCACGCGTGATGGAGCACCGTCAGGATCCACGGCACGAGCGGCGCCGGCGCGCGAGCCTCGACCGACGCGCGCACGAGCGGGAGGAATCGATCGCCGAGGTGCTGGACGAAGACCGCGAGGATCGCCACGCCGCGCAGGGCATCGAGCTGCGGCAAGGACGGCCCCGCGCTCGGCGCCGGCCTTTCGAGGGCGAGGGGCATACGGACCGACGCGCGCGTCAGCGCGGCTGGATGCGGGCGAGGCCCACGGTGTCGTCCCACTCGTCGCCGTATCCCTCGAAGTGGATGCGGTACCGCTCCTGCCCCACGATGCCCACGATCACGGCGGGGTACATGGTGCTGTGCCACTCGACGCGCACCCGATCGCCGATCTTGTAGATGTTCGTCTGCGCGGCCGCGAGCGCCTTCGCGCGCACCTTCTGCGGCGGCTCGGGGTGGACGACCGTCCCCTCGATGTGACTCTTCACGCGGTCGCGCGGCACGACCTCGTCCCAGATCGGATCGTAGCCCTGGTAGTGGACCTTGAACTTCGTCGGCCCCTGGGTCTCGAGGATGACCGCCGGGTAGACGTTCTTCTCCCACTCGACGAGGACGTTGTCCCCCACGTCGAAGCGCTTCTTGCAGCCCGACGAGAGGGCGGCGAGGAGCGAAAGGGAGAGGACCGAGGACCGAACGAAGGCCATGACGCGGAGTTCGAGCGTCGGAGAGACGTCTCCGGCGGAGGGAGATACCGCCGAGGGCCAGGGCTTGCAAGCGTGTGGAGCGGCACGTCTCCCGCGGCGACCTCGCGAGTGATCTGCTCGACGCCCAGGTGGACGGGCGCCGCCTCGACGACGCGGAGCTCGTGAGCTTCATGTTTCTCCTGCTCGTCGCCGGCTTCGAGACGACGACGCACCTGCTCACGAATTCGCTGCGGCTCCTCGCCGCGCACCCCGATCTGCTCGCCCGCCTGCGCCGCGACCCCACGGCGATCGTCCCCCACGATCCGGGGCGCGATGAGCTGCCGCATCCGGTTCGAGCCGCTCTGAACGCGACGCGCGCTGTGACAAGGTCGGGTGGGATCGGGCTTCGTTCTGCGCTACCCTCGGCCGCGTCGTGAGGTCCGGCGGACGTTTTTCTGAAGCAGCGAGGGCGTGGGGCGCGGGGACGCTCGGACCCGGCCTTTGCGCCCTCGCCATGGCGTGTGCGCCGAACCTCACCACGACCGGAGGCGAGGGGGGCGACGGCAGCGGGGGCACGGGCGCGAGCGGGAGTGGGAGCGCGGGTGGGGGCGGCGGCGCGGGCGGCGAGATCGTGTGCCCCGAGGTGCCGAACACGCCGACGATGGTGCCTGTGGCGTCCGCGTCGGGAAAGTATTGCATCGACAGCACCGAGGTCACGAACAGCCAATATGCGGCCTGGATCCCTTCGGCCGCCGGGATGGACCCGGACCAAGGCCCCGAATGCGCCTTCAACATGAGCTTCGTGCCTGCCATCCCACCGCCCAACGACGATCACCCCGTCGCGCACGTCGACTGGTGTGACGCCGCCGCCTTCTGCAAATGGCACGGAAAGCGTCTTTGCGGGAAGATCGGCGGCGGGCCGGTCCCGTATGCCGACATCAACAATGCCGCGACGAGCCAGTGGCACAACGCTTGTAGCGGCGCCGGCACGCTCGTCTACCCGTACGGCGGCGTGTATGACGCGGTCGCGTGCAATGGCCAGGACAAGATGAACGGCGCTTCGGTGAAGGTCGCCAGCCTGGCCGGCTGTGTGGGCGGTTTGCCGGGCGTCTTCGACATGAGCGGCAACCTCTCGGAGTGGGAGGATGCCTGCGACGGGGCGACGGGGGAAAACGATACGTGTCGCCGGCGCGGCGGCGGGTATGCCAGCATCGCGACGGATCTCGATTGCCCGACGACCGGGGGCGGGGCGCGCGGCACAGCAAACGCGACCACGGGATTCCGCTGCTGTGTGGATGTGCCATGAAGGAAGAAATGGGGCGGACGATGAAGTCACGGAGCGCGTGGACACTGCCCGCGGGAATGCTGATCCTCCTCGTGGCGTGCGCGCCGGAGCTGCAGACGACGGGTGGTGCAGGCAGCGGCGGTAGCGGAGGCGCTGGCGGAATCGGGGGCGGCGGCGGAATCGGGGGCGACGGCGCAGGTGGTAGCGGCGGCAGCGGTGGCACAGGCGGCAGCAGCGGCTCGGGCGGGGGTCCGCTGGCGTGCCCCGACATCCCCAACACGCCGACCATGGTGATGGTGCAGGCTCCGAACGGGGGACCGTTTTATTGCATCGACAGCACCGAGGTCACGAACCTCCAGTACCTCGAATGGGTGGAGACGAAGCCGACGGTGGTGCAGCCGGCGCAATGCGAGGGGAACACGACGTTTGCCCCCTCGAAGGTACCGTCGAAGGACAGCCTGCCGGTCGCGGACGTGGACTGGTGTGACGCGCTCGCGTTCTGTGCTGCGCACGGCAAGCGTCTTTGCGGCCAGATCGGCGGGGGGGCCCTGCTGTTCAACGAATCTGCCGGCAATCCTGCGAAGAGCCAATGGCACAACGCCTGTGCGGGCGGGGGCGCGAAGGCCCACCCCTACGGTGACGCGTACAATGCGACGGCCTGCAATGGCCAAAGTGCCGAGCATGGCAACGTCGTCCCGGTCAAGAACCTGCCGACGTGCGAGGGCGGGTTCCCTGGGATCTTCGACATGAGCGGGAACGTGTGGGAGTGGGAGGATTCCTGCTACGAGACGCCCGGCGACATGCCTGCGGGAAACCCCTGCCGGCGCCGCGGAGGCAGCTACACGGCCTCGGACCACGACATGGATTGCTCCTCGGCAAGCACGACGCTCGCACGCGGATCGTCCAACGCGAACACCGGCTTCCGTTGTTGCGTGGATCTCTCATGAAAGAACTCGCTCCCGGCTCCATCGTCGACAGAAAGTACGCCCTCGAAAAACCCCTCGGGGAAGGCGGCATGGGCGTCGTCTGGCTCGCGCGCGACGTGCACACCGACGTGCCCGTCGTCGTGAAGGCCATCCGCGCCGAATACGCGCATCGCAAGGATTTCCGCGACCGCATCCTCGCCGAGGGCCGCGCGCTCGCCCGGATCGACCACCCGAACGTCGTCCGCCTCAATGCCGTCGTCTCGGACGAGGACGGCCTCTGCCTCGTCATGCAGTTCATCGAGGGCGGGACGCTCGAAGATCGCATCGCGCGCCACGCGAAATCCGGCACGCCGCTCTCCGTCGCCGAAGCGCTCGCGCTCTTCCGCCCCATCGTGCAAGGCGTCGCCGCGGCGCACGCCGAGGGCATCATTCACCGTGATCTGAAGCCCGCGAACGTGCTCATCCGCGCGAAGGACGGCATCGTCAAGGTCACGGATTTCGGCATCGCCAAAGAGGAGAGCGACGCGCAAAAGGGCAAGGGGAACACCGAGGGCGTCATCGGCTCGGTGCTCTACATGTCGCCCGAGCAATGCACCGGCAAGAAGGACCTCGACAAACGGGTCGATGTCTACGCGCTCGGCATCGTGCTCTACGAGCTGCTCGTCGGGCAGGTGCCATTCGACGGCGACAGCCATTACATGATCATGACGTCGCACGTGAAGGAGCCGCTGCCGAAGATCCGCGCGCGCAGGCCCGACGTACCCGCGTGGCTCGAAGCCGTCGCCGAGCGCTGCGCCCAGAAGCGCCGCGAGGATCGGTTCAGCTCGTGCGAGGAGATCCTCGCGGCGCTCGACGCGCAGGGCCAGGGGTTGTACGGCTCTACTGCGCCCGCCGCCCCGCTCCACCTGACGGCGCCGGCGGCGCCGCTGCACGCGAACGTCATGGTGCCGCCGGGCATCCCGCAGACGGCGCAGGCCGCGGTGATCACGGCGCCCGGGAACGAGCCTTCGCCCAAGCGCGGCCTCGCCGTGGCGTTCACCGTGGGCGTCGCGGCCCTCGCCGGGCTCGGCATCTCGTATTCGCTCGGCTTGTTCGGCGCGCCCAAGGACGAAAAACGCACGGAGGCCAAGGGCCCGCCTCCGGTGGAGCCTACAGCGAGCGCCCCCGCGCCCGCGAGCGCGGCGCCGAGCGTGGACACGAAACACCCTCTCGCCGCCCTCGCCGGGCGCTGGCGGAGCGACAGCGGCCGCGAGTACGACGCGGTCCTCGTCGGCGACCGGCTCGAAATGCGGATCCACGACGCCAAACCCTTTGCGCTCCAAGGATACGAAGAGGGCGAGGCCCGCTTCGTGCTCCGCGCCTTGCCCGGAAAAACCGACGTCTTCGGCGTCGAGGATCGCCTGCGGCCGAACCCGCCCGCGGGGCATGACTACGACGTCGCGCTCGCCCGCTCGACCTGCATCGTCCCGTACACCGAGATGGCGGGCAAACCACTCGAAGCGCGGCTCGACGGCGGGAAGCTGCGCGTCTCCATGGTGCAAACGCAGCCGCCGCCGACGAGCTACACGCTCGCCGGCAAACGGGTCACCGGCTGCAAGAACCTCGCGGCCGCGCCGCTCACGCCAATCGAAAGCGTGCTCGGCCGGCCCTGATCCGGAGGCTCGAACCGTGCCCCTCGCGCTCTCGCTCCACGCGCATACGCCGTATGCGCTCCAGCCCTCCTCGGTCCAATTCCGATTGCGGATCGAGAACCACGGCCCCGCGCCGGTCCGGGGCGAGAAACCGGACGGGATGAGCCTGCTCACGACGGACGAACGAGGGCAGTGGCTCCCTTATCTCCCCCGCGCGCCCTGGCCCTTTCCCCCGGATGAAATCGAGATTCCCCCCGGCGGCGTCCACGAAATGAGCATTTCCTCCTCCGTGAGCGGGAGCATGCACGACGTCGGCCTGTACCGCGTATCATGCCGCTGGGGCGGCGCGGAGAGCAACGTCGTCGAATACCGCGTCCTCGACGATCGGCACTCCTACGTGGCGACGTTGCGGGCCGTCTCCGGAACGACGGTCGAGCTCACGCTCGACAACCGAGGGCCCGCGCCAATCGTTTGGGGCGAGCCCTGCGACCCCGAGCAGGATATGAGCTTCTGGATCCACGGACAGACGCGCCTGAAGACCGTGCTGACCACGGGCGCGGACCTCGTGCGGATCGTGCCGGGCACGCCGGCCGTCCTTCGAATCGAGCTGCCGGAAGACGAAAGCGGCCGGACTCTCTCCGGCCGCTTTCAGCGCGAGCCTTTCGCCAGCGGCGAAACCAAGCTCGTCTTCTGAAGGGTCATTTCCCCTTCCCCGCCTCGATCCGCTGAATGATCGAGATCTCGTTCGCAAACATCACCGCGCGTTGCCCCATCTCGAAGACGGGCGCAGGTCCCGATGGCCCCGGACGACCGGTATCGCCGCTCGGGCCCCTTCGCCCGAGCTGCCCATTCTTGCCGTCCTTCGGATTGCAGGAGGCCTCTCCCGCCTTGAGCATGCCGCGTTGGCCGCCCTTGCCGCCAAAACCACCCTTGCCGCCCGGCCCCCGATCGCCGCTCGGCCCGCCGACGCTCTGGAGCAAGAGCCGCCCCTTGAGTTTGTCCGGGTTCGCGTCGTCGAGGATGACCTTGATCAAACCACCGGCACCGCCGTCGCCGCCTCGACCGCCGGGCCCGCCGTCCGTGCCATTCGTGCCGTCCGTGCCGTCGAGGCAGTCCTCCTTCGCGTCCTTGCCGTCCTTGCCCGGAATGCCGGGCGCGCCCTCTCGGCCCTGGCCGCCTTCCCCGCCGATGCTCGTGATCCGCACGGGTTTGTCCGCCGAGGGGCTGATCAGGTACGCGCGGCTGCCCGGCCAATCGAGCCGAATGAGCGCCGCGTCGGGATAAAAGGGCGTCGAGAGCGTGGTGATCGAGACCGTGATGTCCGGCCCCGGCGCGCCCGGCTCGCCCTCGCGCCCCTTCCCGCCGCGGATCTTTTGCTCCCCCTGGCAATCGTAGACCGGCTTGAGCTGGGCCTCGCCCTCCATCGATTTGCCGCTCGTCGCCGACTCCAGCCAGCCGCGCAGGCCCATGCCCGTGTCGGCCGTCTTGAGGACGTCCTTCTCCGGAACCCAGATGAAATTCCCCCCGCCGATGGAGCCCGAGCTGCCCTGGATGCGCACCATCTCCGACGAGATGACCGTATCCTTTTCATTCATGCACCCCTTGTTCGCGTCGACGTTGCTGCAGGACGTGCCGTCCTTCAGCTTCGCGACGACCTCGACCTGGAAGGGATCCCCCGGGCAAAACAGCAATTGCCCCGACGCCGGCCGGACCGTGACATTCACCACGTTCTTCGGTTCGATCTGCGCTTGGTTGGGGCCACAGCCGACGAGCAGCGGCAGGGCGGCGACGAATGGAAGGGAGGCGAAACGACGCAGGAAAGACATGACGAAGCTCCTCGATGGACCAGGAAAATGATGCTCGTTCACGCGCCGCCGGCGGGCGGGACGTAGGGCGTCTGCGGCGAAGAAGGCTGGCTCGATGGGGGTTGCCACACGCCGGGCTTGCGCTTCGTGGGATCGATCCCGGCCGCCTTCGCGCGCCAGCAGCCGCGGGGTACGTCTTGCCAAACGCCGTTCACCTGCACGGCTTTGAGGAGCACACGCCGGTTGACGGGGTCGTCGACCTCGTCGCCTCGATCGACGGCCGGGCAATACTCGCCATACCCGACCGGGACGAGCCGGCTCTTCTCGACGCCGCCGGCCACGAGGGCATTCGCGATGGCCTGGGCGCGGCGCTCGGTGAGGTTCAGGTTGTAAAACTTATCGCCCTTGCTCGACGCGTGCCCCTCGATCTCCATGCGCTGGATCTGCGGCACTTGCTTCAGCACCTTGGCGATCTCGGCGACGGTCGCCTTCGCGGCCGGGGTGAGCTCGGCCGAATCGAGCTCGAAATCGACCTTTTTCGTCTCGGGGATGACGATCTCGTGCGAAGCCTCGTCGTACGCGACCTCGCCCGCGGCCTGATCGGGGCAACCGTCGTCGTCGCGGTAGCCATTGATCGTCTCGGGCTGGTTCGGGCATTTGTCGTTGACGTCGGCGACCCCGTCCTGATCGTGGTCGGGCGAGGGGCAGCCGTCGCCCACGTTCGGCGGCAGGTTGTCCTCGGGCTGGACCGGGCACTTGTCCTTCGCATTGGCGACGCCGTCCTGGTCCTCGTCGTCGGAGGGGCAGCCGTCGTCGGCCTTCGGCGGCAGGCCGTCCTCCTTCGCGTAGGGGCATTTGTCATCGGCGAGCAGGACGCCGTCGTTGTCGGGATCGGTCGCGGGACAGCCGTCGTTCGCCTTCGGCGGCAGGCCATCCTCGGCGTCCGCGGGGCAAGCGTCGTCGATGTCGGCGGCGCCGTCTTGATCGGTGTCGGCGCCTCGATCGGCCTGCCCGTACATCGGGCGCGGCGCATAACCGCCGCCGCACGCGGCGGGCAGGAGCGAGAGGACGAGGGCGAGGAGGGGGCTACGAGCGAAGGTCTTTCGGGAAAGCATGACGCGACGGCCGCGGAGCCTAGCCGTCCTGGGCGCCGTTGGGAAGAGAAGAGCCGGGCCGGGCCGGTGCAGCATGAGGGGAGCGCAACCGGCGCTTGCCATCGGGACCGAAAGTGGGGAGGCTTCGAGCGTGATGGGACCCGACGATCGCGACGTCGCTACCGAGCCTTCCGAGAGCGCGCCCCTCCTGCCAGCCGAGGCGTTGCTCGCGCCGCCGCGCGCGAAGGTGCGGGCCTCGGTGGCGCGCCTTCACGGCCACTGGTTCGTCGTGGCGGCGTCGAACGAGCTCGGGGATCGGCCGATCGCGCGGACCTTGCTCGGCGTGCCGCTCGTGCTCTTCCGCGACGGCGAGGGCAAGCCGGGCGCGCTGCTCGACCGCTGCCCGCACCGGAACGTGCCGCTCTCGATCGGCGAGGTGGTCGAGGGGCAGCTCCAGTGCTCGTACCACGGCTGGCGCTTCGACCGCGGGGGCACGTGCAAGTTCGTCCCGTCGCTCGTCGGCGACGCCGGGGCGAAGGCGCGCAACGCGCCGAGCTACGCGGCGCGCGAGCAGGATGGGTTCGTGTGGGTCTACTCCACGCCGAACGAGGCGCCGAAGACCGAGCCGTATCGTTTCCCGCAGCTCGGCGCGGGCTACACGACGGTGCGGCGGCGGGTGGAATCCGAGAGCACGATGCACGCGGCGCTGGAGAACGCGCTCGACGTGCCGCACACGCAGTACCTGCACAGTGGCCTGTTCCGATCGAAACCGCGGGGCATCGAGATCGAGGCGCGCGTGACGCGTACGCACGACCGCGTGGTGGCCGAGTACGTGGGCGAGCCGCGCCCGACGGGCCTCGTGGCGCGGATCCTCTCGCCGTCGGGTGGGGAGGTGACGCATTTCGATCGGTTCATCCTGCCCTCGATCGCGGAGGTCGAGTACAAGATTGGCACGGAAAACCATTTCCTGGTGTCGGCCGCGATGACGCCGGTGACGGACTTCCTGACGCACATCTACGCGGTGGTGAGCTTCAGGGTGCGGCTGTTTCCGGGCTGGCTGCTCAAGCCGTTCTTGCTGCCGCTCGGCCTCAAGGTGTTCGCGCAGGACGCGGCGCTGTTGAAGTTGCAGACGGAGAACATCCAGCGTTTCGGGGGCGAGCAATACGCGTCGACGGAGATCGACGTGCTCGGGCGGCACATCTGGCGGCTCATGCGGAAGGCCGAGCGGGGGGATGTATCGACGGGCGAAAATGTTCATGAAGAAACGGTGAAACTTCTGGTGTAGTCCGGGTGAAACCGGGTTCCAGAAGGTAAAACCAAATCTTTCCCCGTCGGAAGGAGCGTGGTAGGGCGATGAGCAAGGAGGCACCGCACATGGGAGAGGCCGCTCGCAAGCTCGTCACGTTCGCCGAGTACATCGCGTTCGAGGAGAACATCGAAACGAAGCACGAGTACCGGAACGGCGAGATCGTCGCGATGCCAGAAAAGACGCTGAAGCATGCCCTCATCGCTGTATATGTCAGCGTTTCACTCGGGAATCAGCTCGAAGGTCAGCGTTGCATCACCTTCGGTTCCCAGGTCCGTTTTCGGGTGCTCGCCACGGGCCTCGCGACCTATCCGGACGTCAGCATCGTGTATGACAAACTCGAACGGGATCCGGAGCATCAGGACACCCTGACGAACCCCACCGTGCTCGTGGAAGTCCTCTCCCCAAGCACCGAGGCATACGACCGCGGGGACAAGTTCCACGACTACAAACAGATCCCCTCGCTGAAGGAGTACGTCCTCGTGTCGTCCGAACGTCGACGCATCGAAGTGTTCCGTCGCCAGGAAGACGGCTCGTGGCACTACCACGACACGATGGAGCGAGGGGTGGCCGAGCTTGCATCGATCGGCTGCAAGCTCGACCTGGACGAAGTCTACCGCAATCCCCTGGAAGAGAGCGCGTAAGGCTCACTCCGCCGGAGCGGGCTCCGCATCCTCCGCGCCGAGGTGCATGCGGCGCTCGACCTCGGCATATTTCGCCTCGGCCTCGGGCTCCGGGAAGAGCAGGCTCACCACGATTCCCACGACGAACGAGAGCGGCACCGTGATGATGCCGGGGTTTTTCAGGGACAGCATCGCCGTGGGGTTTTTGAGCAGGTCCACCTGAATCGTCGGCGACATCCAGATGAGCACGAGCGCGCTCACGACACCCGCCACGATCGCGCTCACGGCGCCCCGCGTCGTGAACTTCCTCCACGTGATCGACAGGAGCAAGACCGGGAAGTTCGAGCTCGCCGCGACGGCGAACGCGAGGCCGACCATGAATGCGACGTTCTGCCCTTTGAAGAGCAGGCCGAGGCCCATCGCCATTAGCGCGAGCACGATCGTCGCGACACGCGCCACCTTGAGCTGCTCCTTTTCGTCCGCTTGCCCGTGCCGGATCACGCCGACCCATAGGTCGTGCGCCAGCGCCGCCGCGCCCGAGAGCGTCAAGCCAGCGACGACCGCGAGAATGGTCGCGAATGCCACGGCCGAGATGAACCCGAGGAACGGACGGCCGCCCACGGCCTCGGCGAGCAGGAGCGCGGCCATGTTGCCGCCCTTGTCGACCGAGGTGATGGCCGCACGACCGACATGCACGCTCGCGCCGAAGCCGAGGATGAACGTGACCAGGTAAAAGAAGCCGATGAAGCCCGTCGCATAAAACACGGACGAGCGCGCGGCCTTCGCGTCGGGCACCGTGTAAAAGCGCATCAGGATGTGCGGCAGGCCGGCCGTGCCAAACATGAGCGCGAGGCCGAGCGAGACGGCTTCGAGCGGGCTCGACACGAGCTTGCCCGGCGCGAGGACCTCCGGGCCATAGGTCTCGGCCGCCTTCGCGAAGAGCGCGAGCGGGTTCATCCCGAAAGGAACGAGCGAGAGGAGCGCGAGGAGCGTCGCCCCGCCGAGCAGGAGCACCGCCTTGACGATCTGCACCCACGTCGTCGCGATCATGCCGCCGAAGAGCACGTAAAGCAGCATGACCGTGCCCACGATGAGCAGCGCGGTCTCGTATTGCAGGCCGAACATCATCTTGATGAGGTTGCCCGCGCCGACCATCTGCGCGATGAGGTAAAAGCAGATCACCGTCAGCCCGCCGATCGCAGCGGCGATGCGGACGGGCTTTTTCTTGAGGCGATAGGCCACGACGTCGGCGAACGTGTACTTGCCGAGGTTGCGCAGCGGCTCGGCGATGAGGAACGTCACCACGGGCCAGCCGACGAGCCAGCCGACCGAATAGATGAGGCCGTCGAAGCCGCTCGTCGCCACGAGGCCCGCGATGCCGAGGAAGCTCGCCGCGCTCATGTAATCGCCGGCGAGCGCGAATCCATTCTGCAAGCCGCTCACGTTGCCGCCGGCCGCGAAGAACTCGCTCGTGGTCTTCGTCTTGCGCGCGGCCCAGCCCGTGATGGCGAGCGTCGCCGAGATGAAGACCAGGAAAAACGCAATCGCCGTGCCGCTCGTCGCGCCGAGCGAGGTCTGTACGCCGTTCATGTGCCACCCCCGCGCTTCGACTTGCCGGCGAGGCGCTCGACATGGACGTCGTAATGCCGGTTCGCCCAGGAGACGTAGATGCCCGTGAACACCCAGGACAGGACGATCACGAGGGAGCCGAGCAACATGCCGAGGCTCAAGCCGCTCGTGAGGAGATGGCCAAGCAGGGGTTTGCCCCAGGCCACGAGCAGGATGAAGCCGAAATAGGCGAACATCGTGGCCGCGGTCAGGACGCGCGCAATGCGGTCGCGCGCCGCGGCGACCCGGCGGAGATCCTTCTCGTTCATGCCCTCACCTCGGCGCCCAGCGTACGCGATTTCGCCGCGCCCTCGACGGGTTTTTCGAGCAGCTCGTCCATGAGGGTCGGATCGGCGAGCGTGGTCGTGTCCCCGAGGTTCTCAGTCTCGCCGCAGGCGATCTTGCGCAAGATACGACGCATGATCTTGCCCGAGCGTGTCTTCGGCAGGGCCGAGACGATACGGAATCCGTCCGGCGTGGCAATCGGGCCGATCGCGTGGCGGACCTGCTCTTTCAGCGCGCCCTGGAGCTCGATCTCACTGCGGTACGAGACGCCGGGCCGCAGGACGACATACGCAAAGATGCCCGTGCCCTTGATGGCGTGCGGAATGCCCACGACGGCCGCCTCGGCGATGGCGTCATGCTCGGACAGCGCGCTCTCGACCTCGGCGGTGCCGAGCCGATGGCCGGAGACATTGAGCACGTCGTCGACGCGCCCCGTGACCCAGATGTCGCCGTCCTCGTCGCGCAGACACCCGTCGCCCGTGAAATACAGGCCCGGGAAACGCGCATAATAGGTCTCGCGGAAGCGGCGGTGGTCGCCGTAGAGCGTGCGGGCCTGGCCGGGCCAGGAGCGCTTGACGCAGAGGTTGCCGCTGACGCCATCTTTATCGAGGATGTGGCCCTGATCGTCGAGGACGGCGAGCTCCACGCCGAAGAAGGGTTTCGTGGCGGACCCCGGCTTCGCGGGCGTCACGAAGGGCAGCGGCGTGACGAGGACGCCGCCCGTCTCGGTTTGCCAGAACGTATCGACGACGGCGGCGCGGCCCTTGCCGACCTGATCGTGATACCAGCGCCAGGCCTCCGGGTTGATGGGCTCGCCGGCCGAGGCGAGAACACGCAGCGTGTCGCGGCTCGACGTCTCGAGATACGCATCCCCCGCGGCCATGAGCGAGCGCAGCGCGGTCGGCGCCGTGTAGAGCTGCGTGGCCTTCACATCGTCGACAATCTCCCAGATGCGGCTCGCATCGGGATAATTGGGCAGCGTCTCCAGGAGCACCGTCGTCGTGCCATTCACGAGCGGGCCGTACACCACGTAACTATGGCCCGTGATCCAGCCGAGATCGGCCGTGCAGAAATGGACATCGTCCGGCCGCAGGTCGAAGACGACGGCGTGCGTCAGGGCCGCATAGACGAGGTAGCCGCCGGTCGTGTGCAGGACGCCCTTGGGTTTGCCGGTGGAGCCTGACGTGTAGAGGATGAAGAGCGGATCCTCGGCGGCCATCCATTCGACGGGGCACGTCGAGCGGTGCTTGTCCATGACCTCGTCGAGGAAATGGTCGCGGCCCGCGTGCATGGGCACCTGCACGTCCGTGCGGCGCGCGACGAGGACCGTATGGACGAGCGAGAGCCCCTCGACCGCGTCGTCGACGATGTGCTTCAGCGGAATGCGCTTCGCGCCGCGGAGCGCCTCGTTCGCCGTGAGGACGACCTCGCAGCCGGCGTCGAGGATCCGCTCGCGCAGGCTCTCCGCCGAGAAACCAGCGAAGACGACGGAATGCACGGCGCCGATCCGCGCGCAGGCGAGCATCGCGTAGACCAGCTCGGGGATCATCGGCATGTAGAGACACACGCGGTCGCCCTTGCGCACGCCGAACGATTTGAGGACGTTCGCGAGGCGGCAGACCTCGTGCTTGAGCTTGCGGAAGGAGATCCGCTCGTACGCGCCGGGCTCGTTTTTCGCCCACACGAGCGCGATCTTGTTCGGCCGGTGGGCCGCGTGCCGATCGACCGCATTGAAGCAGGCGTTGAGGCGCCCGCCCGAATACCAGGCGACGTCCGTGCTCTCGGGGTCGACGTCCATGGTGCTGTGCGGCGGGTAAAACCAGGAGAGGGCGCGGGCGCGCTCCGACCAGAAGACCTCGGGCTCTTCCAGGCTCTGCCGATAGAGGGTCTCGTAGTCCTCCATCGAGCGGACCTTCGGGTGGTAGGCGAGCGGTTCGTCTGCGAATTTCATGTGCTTCCTCCCATGGCTCCGGCAGCGGCGCGCGCCTTCGTCAAAAGAACACCTGCGCCTGCATCGTGACTTCGTTCTTGCGATCCGTTTCGATCGGTTTGCCCTCGGGCCGCGCCGAGAACACCGGGCGACTGCGGTAATTCAGCGTGAGCTTGCCGTGGTGCCCCACGATGAACCAGTTGAGCCCGACGTCGGGCACGAGCACGGCGTCGTCGAGGCCCTCGAATTGCCCGCGGCGCACCGCGACATAAGGCTGGAGTTGCCCCGCGCGGCCCATGTCGGGGAACAAGAACCCCGCGTGCCCGTAGATCTGCATGCCCGTGCCGACGGTCGGCACCGCGTTGCCCGGACCATTGAACGATCCGGGCGCGCCCTCGGCGAGGGCCGTCGAGGGGGTCAAGATGCCGATGTTCCGCACGTAGTTCGGCCCGAAATCGGAGAGGACGAGGCCCGCGTACGCCGTGACGGCCGTGCCTTTCCAGCCCGTGGGCAGGTCGAGGAACGTGTCCACGCCGAACATCCGCGTGTCGACCTTCCGCTTGTCGCCGCCGTCGAGGTACGCCATCGAATCAGGGTGCCAGTAAACCCCAGCGCCGAGGTTCAGGACCTTCTTCTTGCCGAGGTACGTGCCGACGTAATAAGGCAGCGAATTCGATTCGGGTTCGAGGAAGTCGTACTTGAAATACCCCTGCACGGCCGGCATGTTCGAGGTCGGGTCGTAGTCGGCCGTCCCCTCCTTGGGCTCCCCCGCGACGGCGAAGGGGTGGTTCACGGCGGCCCGGTATTCGAGGCGATTCCAGAGGATGCCCTTCACGTACACGCCGAGCTGACGCGCGAACTGGTCGGACTTGTCGATCGTCGGCCAGTTGTGGATCGGCGAATCGATCGTCATCGAGTTGATCGTGCTCGCGCTCGCGAGGCGGGAGACGCCGTTCCAGTAATGGAGGCCAACGCCGAGCGCGAGCGCGTCCCCGGCGATCCGGTACTCGCCCCACAGGTCGTGCAAAAAGAGCTGCGGCTTCTTCGGCGTGTCGCCCGCGCCGAACCCGCCCCCGACGGTGCTCTGGTTGTTGATGCCGAAATGCGCCAGGATCGTCAGGTCCTTGGAGAGCTGGCCGTGCAGGAGCAGGCGCGAGCGGCGAATGCCGATGTCGACGCTCGCGTCCTGGGGCGCGCCGCGGACGAGCGAACCGGGGTTGTGCTCGTTGTAGCGCATCCAGATCTGGTGCCACGTGAGGATGCGGAAGTACTGCTTTCCGTCCTTCGAAAGCTCGATCTTCACGCCCTTGTCGATCGACGGATCGTATTCGGCCCGCGCCACGCTCGCCGTCGTCGCGAGCGCGACCATCGCCACCGTCGCCGTGAGACACCTCTTCATGGACGACCCCCAACGCCGCGCCGGCCCTCCAGCGCGCGGGAAAAAATGGGGAACGGGGGGACCGAGTACGCCGCGTCGGACACGTCCCCGTTCGCCGGGAAAACCGGTTTGCAATGCGCGTACCAGGCGCGAATCGCGGGCGCGCGCCTCGGCAAAACCGCATCGCGTGGTGTTTCGTAACGAAGCGGCGTTTCCTTTCGTAACGAACGCAGTGCGTCAGCACACTCCACGCGCGCCAAGGGCCCCGGGGATCTGGTAACGTCGCGGCGTGGGCATCCCTCCGCGCGCCTCCGCCGCCGAGATCTCCCTCGTCCTGCTCGGATGTGGGGCCTTCGTCGCCCTGTCGCCGCTGCGCCTCGCGTGGGCGCACCCGGGGCGCACGTGGCTCGCGCCCTTCCTCGTGTGGGCCCTGCTCATCGCGCTCGCGGCGCTCGCGGCGCGGGGCGAGCGCCGCGGTCGCGGCTCCTGACCATGACGATCGCGACCTCCACCCTCTCGCTCGTCGCGCTCGGCTACCTCGCGCTCTTGTTTTTGCTCGCGCACCTCGCCGAGCGGGGGACCATTCCGCGACGCTTCACGGGTAACCCGCTCGTGTATTCGCTTTCGCTCGGCGTATATGCCACGTCGTGGACCTATTTCGGCGGCGTGGGGTTCGCGGGGAGCCATGGCCTCACGTTCCTCGCGGTGTGCCTCGGGCCGACGCTCGCCTGCATCGCCGCGCCGCTCGTCTGGCAGCCCATCCTGCGCCTCTCGCGCGATCAGCAGCTCACCTCGCTCGCGGACCTCTTCGCGTTCCGGTATCGCGGGCGCCGCGTCGGCGTGTTCGTCACGCTGCTCGCGCTCGTCGCCAGCGTCCCGTACATCGCGCAGCAGATTCACGCCGTCGTCGACAGCGCGCGCGCCCTCGCCCCCACCGCCTCGCCGACGGCGCTCGGGCTCGGGTTTTCCGCGCTGCTCACCACGTTCACCGTGCTCTTCGGCGCGCGGCACCTCACGGCGCGCGAGCGGCACGGAGGGCTCGCGCTCGCCGTCGCATTCGAATCCGTCGTGAAGCTCGTCGCGCTCCTCGCGGTCGGCGCCGCCGCGCTCTTCGGCGTGCACGGCGGGATCGGAGGGCTCGAAGCGTATCTCGCGGCCCACCCCGAGGTCACCGAGCGGCTCGCGGCGCCCGTGCGCGAAGGAACGGGTTATTCGTCCCTGATCCTCCTCTCCTTCGGCGCGGCGTTCCTCTTGCCGCGGCAATACCACGTCGCATTCGCCGAGGGCGCGGAGGAGCGCTCGCTCCGGTTCGCGGCCGTCGCGTTCCCCGTGTTCCTCTTGCTCCTCAACCTGCCCGTCTTGCCGATTCTGTGGGCGGGTCAGCGCCTCGGGCTCGACGCCTCGCCCGACGTGTACGTGCTCGCCGTGCCCGCGGCGCTCGGGTCGACGAAGCTCCCCCTGCTCGCGTTCCTCGGCGGCGTCTCCGCGGCGAGCGCGATGGTGATCGTCACGACGATCGCCGTCGCCGGCATGTGCGTCAATTATTTCGTCTTGCCGGTTCGCCTCGACAAGCTCGGCGAAGACCCGTACCGGCGCCTGCTCTGGCTGCGCCGCGCGCTGGTCGCGGCCCTCATCTTCGCAGGGTATGGGTTTTACCGGGTCCAGGAGCGCGGCGGGCTGCTCGTCGAGACGGGCCTCGTGTCGTTCGTCGCGTTCGCGCAGTTCCTCCCGGGCCTGCTCGGCGTCTTGTTCTGGAAACGCGCCACGCGGGCCGGATTTCTTAGCGGTCTCGGCGCCGGGTCGCTCGTGTGGGTGGCGGCGGCGCTCTTGCCCTTGCTCTCGCGCACCGGGGTTCTGCCGGGTGATCTCGGCGCGCGGGCGCTCTTCGGCGCGGACCTCGGGGAGAGCTGGACCTTGCCCACGGTGCTCTCGTTATCGGTGAACGTGGCGCTCTTCGGCGGCGTGTCCTTGCGCGGCGGGCAATCCCCCGAAGAAGCCGAGGCGGCGCGCATCTGCGCGCGGGAGGCGATCGTCGTCGGGCCCCCCGCGACGCCCTGGGGCTCGGCGTCCGAGCTCGAACAGGCCCTCGCGCGCAAGCTGGGCGCCGCCGTCGCCGAGGCCGAGATCACGCGGGCCCTCGGCGAACTTGGTCTTTCGCGGGAAGGGCTCGGCCGCGCGGATTTGCGCCGCCTCGGGGATCAGGTCGAGCGAAATCTCTCGGGCCTCTTTGGGCCGATCCTCGCGCGGCTGCTCGTGCATCCGGCCGATCGCGGCGAGGGCGACGACGCCGCGATCGCCGATCAGCTCCGCTTCCTCGACGAACGCCTCAATCGGCCCGCCCTCGGCCTCACCGGAATCGCGGCCGAGCTCGACCTCTTGCGGCGGTATTTACGCACGGTCCTCGAAGAGCTGCCCATCGGCGTCTGCGCGCTCGGGCCCCGCCGCGACGTCATTCTGTGGAACCGCGCGCTCGCCCGCACGACCGGCCTCGCGCCGGAGGTCGCCTCGGGTTTGCCCCTCGAACGGCTCCCCGCTCCCTTCGGGCCCATCCTCTCCTCGTTCGCCGACGACACCGCGCGGGCAGAGGCCGACGTGGCCCTCGACGACGGCCGGCGCCGCCTCGCCGTGCGGCTGCACAAGGCCTCGCTCGATGCCGAAAGCGCTGGAGAGACGGGCGCGCCGTTTGGCCTCGTGCTCCTCCTCGAAGATCGCACGGAGCGCGCGGCGCTCGAAGCGCAGCTCGTGCATCGGGATCGCCTCGCCTCGGTTGGTCGGCTCGCGGCCGGCGTCGCGCACGAAATCGGCAATCCGCTGACCGGCATCACCTGCCTCGCGCAGAACCTCGCGGAAGAGCCGGACGCGGCCGAGGCGCGGGCGCGGGCGCGGCTCATCCTGGAGCAAGCGGGGCGCATCGACGCGATCGTTCGATCCCTCCTCGGCTACAGCCATGCAGGCACGAGCGCCGTGGAGCCGGGGCCGGAGGGTACATTCGCCCGTGTCCCGCTCGCGCCGGTCGTCGACCAGGCCATCGCGCTCGTGCGGCTCGACCGGACGGGCAAGCGGATCCAGATGGAAAACGTCTGTCCGGACGACCTCGCCGTCCACGCCGACCGGCAACGCCTGACGCAGATCCTCATCAATCTGCTGACGAATGCTTGTGACGCGTCGCAGGAGGGAGGCAGCGTGTTCATCGACGCGGAGCGACAGGACGCGTCGGTGGTGCTGCGCGTCATCGACGCGGGGACGGGCATTCCGGAGGAGGTGAAAGCGCGGATGTTCGACCCCTTTTTCACGACGAAGCCACGCGGCGAGGGCACGGGGCTCGGGCTCGCCGTGGTGGAGAGCATCGCGCGGGAGCACGGCGGCGCGGTGTGGGTCGAGAGCGAACCGGGCGTGGGGACGACGGTGCACGTGCGGCTTCCGCTCGCGCTCGCGCCCCGTCTGGGCGAGGATGCGCTCTCCGCGTTTGGCGGGACGACCTGATGCCGCGGCTCCTCCTCGTCGAAGACGAATCCATCATCCGGAGCGAGCTCCGCCGCCTGCTCGCGCGCGCCGGCCACGACGTCGCCGAGGCGCAGAGCGTACGCGAGGCCGAAGAAGAGCACGATCTCGGCTCGTTTGATCTCGTGATCACCGACGTGCGGCTGCCCGGCGCGCCCGGCACGGACCTCATCGATCCGTGTCGCACGCGGGGGGTGCCCGTCCTCGTGATGACGAGTTACGCGACCGTGCGATCCGCGGTCGACGCGATGAAGCAGGGCGCGGTCGATTACCTGTCGAAGCCGTTCGAACACGACGAGCTGCTCGCGCTCGTCGAGCGTATCCTGTCGCGCCCGAAGCCCACCGCGGACGTGCCCCCCGCGCCTGCCGCCCGCGCGGACGAGGGGGTGTTCGAGGGCTTGATCGGCCGGTCGCAAGCGATGCGCGAGGTCGAGGCGCGGCTGCGCAAGGTCGCGCCCACGGACGCGACGGTGCTCGTGCTCGGCGAGAGCGGGACGGGCAAGGAGCTCGTCGCGGCCGCGATTCATCGCACGAGCCGGCGCGGCGGACGCGCGTTCGTGCCGGTCAACTGCGCGGCCATCCCCGAGGGGCTCATCGAGAGCGAGCTTTTCGGCCACGAGCGCGGCGCGTTCACGGGCGCGACGAGCGCGCACGCGGGCCTCGTGGAGGCGGCCGACGGCGGCACGTTGTTCCTCGACGAGATCGGCGAGCTGCCCCTTGCGGCGCAGGCGCGGCTCCTGCGGTTTTTGCAGACGGGCGAGGTGCGGCACGTGGGCTCGACGCGGGCGCGCAAGGTGTCGGTGCGGCTCGTCGCGGCGACGCACCGGGACCTCGCGGCGATGGTGCAGGCGGGCACGTTCCGGAGCGATCTTTATTTTCGGCTGCGCGTGATCGAGGTGCGGCTGCCGCCGCTGCGCGAGCGGGGCGAGGACGCGCTCGCGCTCGCGAGCCATTTCATCACCGAGGGATCTCGAAAAGCGGGGCGGCCGGTGCCCGCGCTCTCGCCGGACGCGGAGAAGGCCATCACGACCCATTCGTGGCCCGGCAACGTGCGCGAGCTCGAGAATGCGATCGAGCGCGCGCTGATCCTCTCGGAGGGCGGGACGATCACCGCGGATTTGCTCGGCCTGGAGGCCGAGGAAGAGAGCCGCGGCGCGGCGCCGACCTCGTTGCCCTCGGACGTATCGCTGGAAGAGTATTTCCGTCGGTTCGTCGTGGAAAACCAGGACACCATGACGGAGACCGAATTGGCGAAGCGGCTCGGGATCAGCCGAAAGACGTTGTGGGAGCGCCGGCAGAGGATGGGGCTCTCGCGCTCGAAGTGAGGGCGGCATTGACAATCGAGCCGCCGTACGCGAGCATAGCGCGGTAGGCTTTGGTTTCCTTCGAGGTTCCATCATGCGAAATGCATTCTCCGTAAGCGCCCTCGTCGTCGGCCTCGCCGTCCTGGCCGCGTGCACGCCGGAGCCACGCGATTACGGTACGGGCGGCGGCGGCACGGGCGGCACCGGGGGCGCGGGCGGCGCTCCCTCGTGTGACCCTGGGACGGCCGATTGCGACGACGCGCCGGGCTGCGAGACGGTCGTCGAGAACGACCCGGCGAACTGCGGCGGTTGCGGCGTCCGGTGCGGGCTCCAGTGCGCCGGGACGACGTGCGACGATCCGGTGCAGATCGTGGCCGGCTACCGGCACTCGTGCACGCGGACGGCGCTCGGGGACGTGTATTGCTGGGGGAGCAACACGTCGTACGAGCTCGGGATCGGGGACATGCTCGACCAGTACCTGCCGCAGAAGGTCGCCGTCGGGGGAAAGGCGGTCCACATCGACGCGGGCGGCGGCGTCTTCAAGAATGCGGCTGGCGCGGACCAGATCATCGCGCACACGTGCGCGGTCCTCGAGGACACGACGGTGCGGTGCTGGGGCTGGAACACGAGCGGGCAGCTCGGGACGGCGAGCGGGAACTGGCAGGACAAACCCACCACGGTGGTCAGCCTCGTCGGCGCGAAGGAGGTGAGCGTGGGCGGGCGGCACACGTGCGCGGTGACGAGCCAGGGCGAGCTGTATTGCTGGGGCGCGAACGATATGGGGCAATGCGGGCTGGGGACGCCGAGCGAGAAGGTCGACATGCCGTCGCTCGTGGCGCTCGCGGACGTCGTCCACGTGTCCGCGGGATTCGAGCACACGTGCGCGGTGACGAAGGCCGGGACCCTGCATTGCTGGGGCGTGAACGGCCTTTATGGTCGGCTCGGGATCGGCGACGGGCCGGATCAGGCCGCGCCGAAGGTCGTGAGCTTGACCTCCGTGGAGCAGATCTCGGCCGGCTACGAGCACACCTGCGCCTTGAAGGGCGGACAGCAATATTGCTGGGGGAACGGTTATCAGGGCCAGCTCGGGATCGACGGGGAGTTCACGTGGCGCACGTCGCCCACGGACGCCTCCGCGGTGCCCTCGCCGATCTTCGTCTCCGCGGGTTTCCAGCACACGGCGAGCGTCTCGGGCGCGGAGGGCAAGCCCTACGTGTCGAGCACGGTCGTGCGAATTGGCGATGGAACGACCAATACCACGTACGTGCCCCTGCCCGTGGAGCTGCCGGACGTGGTCGAGATCGCGGCCGGATGGCGCCACACGTGCGCGCGCACGAGCAAGGGCCAGCTCCACTGCTGGGGCGACAACAAGGAGGCGAAGTTCACGGCTCCGGACTTCGGCGACGAGATCCTTTCCCCTCGGCTCATCCTCTTCGCTCCCTGAGATCCTGATTTTCCGCCCTGGTCGCCTTGTGATAGGTCTCTAGGCCGCGCGGGCGGCCACTTCGGGCGTCCAGAGGGGAAACTCCGTGAAAGCGACTTACGCATTGAGCAAGCCGACGATCGTCGTCGGTGAGTCCACCAAGCTATCGCTCGTCGTCCGCTTCGGGGCAGAGGGGAAGAAGGAAGACGCGCCGAGGAGGAAGCTGAACCTGAGCCTCGTGCTCGATCGCTCCGGCTCGATGGGCGGCACGCCGCTGCGCCAGGCCATCAAGGCGGCGCAGGCGCTCGTCGGCGAGATGAAGGAGGACGATCGGGTGAGCGTCGTCATCTTCGACGACAGCCCCGACACGATCGTCGATCCGGTGCTCGCCAAGGACAAGAAGGGCATCCAGGACAAGATCGGCAAGGCGCGCGCCGGCGGCTGCACGAACCTCTCGGGCGGCTGGCTCGAAGGCGTCAAGCACGTGAAGAAGCACGCGAAAAAGGACGAGGTGAACCGCGTCCTGCTCCTCACGGACGGCCAGGCGAACATGGGGATCACCGACCCCGACGTGCTGAAGAAGACGTCCGGCGAGAAGGCCGGCGAGGGCGTCGTGACGACGACGCTCGGCTTCGGCTCGGGCTTCAACGAGGACCTGCTCATCGGCATGGCCCGCGAGGCCGAGGGCAACTTCTATTTCATCGAGTCGCCCGAGGACGTCGAGCAGGTCTTCAAGATCGAGCTCGAAGGTTTGTCCTCCGTGATCGGGCAGAACCTCGTGGTGAGCGTGCGGCCCGACGAGGTCGTCGAGCACGGCTGGGTGCTGAACAAGTACCGCATCCAGGAGAAGGGCAACGAGCTCGAAGTGACGCTCGGCGACGTATACGCCGTGGAGGACAAGGTCCTCGCGCTCGAGCTCGAGGTGAAGCCGACGAAGGCCGGGCCGGTCAAGGTCGCGTCGGTCCAGTTCCAGTACCAGACGGTGGTGGACGGCTCGATCAAGGACGGGTCCGGCGAGTTCGTGGTGACGGTGAACGCGGGCACGGCCGAGGAAGCGGCCGCGGCGGCGCAGGACATCAACGTCATCGGCGAGGCGCGGCGCCTGGAGACGGCGAAGCTCAAGGACGAGGCGGTCGACCTCGCGGACAAGGGCGACCTCAAGAACGCGGCGCAGAAGCTGCGGAAGATGGCCGAGGATCTGCGGAACAGCCCGCTCGCGAACCAGTTCGCGTTCGCCGAGGAGATCGAGCAGCTCGAGCACTTCGCCGACCGGCTGGAGAAGCGGTCGTACGACGGCGTGCTCCGCAAGGAGCTGCGCGATCAGTCGTACCAGGCCGGGGCGCGGAGCCGCGGCGACCTCGCGCAGCGCGGCACGGCGGGCGGCAGCGCGGCGGGGTTGCCGACGGTCACGAGCGCGGACGGCGGCGTGGTCGTGCGCTGCGAGAAGGAGGGCGGCAAGCTCCGGATCAAGGTGATCTCGGACGGCTTCGATGCGTCGAAGAACGTGCAGTTCCCGCGCGCGATCCGGCAGGAGGGCGTCACGTACCTCGTCGAGAACGTGGTGGGGAGCAACGACGGGAGCTTCTACCGCGCGGCTGGCTGGATCAAGCGGCTGCTCCGGCCGGGCGAGACGGTGAGCGCGAGCTCTGGCGGGTCCGCCCGGCGTTCGTCGGGGTCGTCCTCGAAGGCGGCGAAGACGCCGGCGACGGCGGCGGATCTGCCGACGTGCACGGAGATCGGCGACGGCGTGCTCGTGCAATGCGTGCCCGAGGGCAAGAAGCTCCGGGCGCGCGTGGTGTCGGACGGGTTCAACCCGAACTACAACATCCGCTTCCCGCGCAGCATCCGCGAGCTCGGCGTGCTTTACGTCTGCGACGAGGTCGTCGAGGCCTCGGGCGGCGGCTCGTACGTCGCGGGCGGCGAGATCAAGCGGCTGATTCAGTAAAGCCACGCCAGGCGCGGCGCTCGCTCGGGCGCCGCGCCCCCTGCCCCGTGGACCGGAGGCCTCGCCACGCGGCGACCCCCTCGGTCACGTTCACGCGTCCCCCTCGCCACGCGCCTACCCCCTCACGTCACGTTCACGCGTCCCCCTCGCCACGCGCCTACCCCCTCGCGTCACGTTCACGCGTCCCCCTCGCCACGCGCCTACCCCCTCGCGTCACGTTCGCGCGTCCCCCTCGCCACGCGCCTACCCCCTCGCGTCACGCTCGCGCGTTCCCCTCGCCACGCGCCTACCCCCTCGCGTCACGTTCGCGCGTCCCCCTCGCCACGCGCCTACCCCCTCGCGTCACGAAAAACGGTCCAGAGCGCTCGCGGGCCGGTCGGGAGGTGAGAAGCAGCGCGCCCCCGTGCTATAGGCTGCGCCGAACGCATGCCGCGCACGACCAAACCTACGCCCGCCAAGAAAACCCCTGCCAGGAAAGCCACCAAGAGGGCCCCTACGAAGCACGCGCCTCCGAGGCCCATCCTCACGACGGAGGCGCCCGAGGGAGGGATGCCCGCGTGGGCCGAGATCAACAATCGTGGCAATCGCAAGCAGGAGGAGGGCGACCTCGACGGCGCCATCGCCGATTTCACGAAGGCCATCAAGCTCGCGCCCGGGGAGCACGCGCCGAGGTACAACCGCGGCAATGCCCGGTCGCTCGCCGATGACGTGGACGGCGCGATCGCCGATTACACGGACGCGATCAAGATCGCCCCGAACTTCGCGCCCGCCTGGCAGCGGCGCGGCCTGTCGAAGCAGCGGCACGGGGATCTCGAAGGCGCCATCGTCGATCTCGAGGAGGCGATCCACCTCGCGCCGGCCGAGCCGAGCGCGTACGGCGAGCGGGCCGCGCTGCGGGCCCTGCGCGCCGATTTCACGGGCGCCGTGGAGGACTGCGTGCGGGCCCTCGCGCTCGCCCCGCTCGACTGGCATCACCGGCCGAACACCCAGAACCTGCTCGACATGATTCGCAAGGCCGAGGAAAAGCAGAGGACCGAGACCATGGCAGCAAAAAAGGCCGGAACGAAGGCGCGCAAGGCAGCGAAGGTCGAGGAAGCGCCCCGGACGGCGCGTTTGGTGGTCGAGGAGGTGCTCGGGGCCTCGGGCTTTACGTTCGCCCTGGCCGAGGACGAGGCGGGCTACATCGACTACCTGGCCGCGGTGGGTCAGGGGATCGTGGAGGCGTTCGCGGTCCGTCTGTCCGAGGAGCTCGAGCGGGTCGTCGTGTACGTGATCTTCGAGCCGAAGGCGAAGAAGGAGCTGCGCACGGAGCTCGCCGAGTTCGTCACGCGTGCGAATTTCGGGATGGGCGATGGCAATTTCGAGATGGACTTCGACGACGGCTCCGTCCGGTTCAAGATCGCCCTCGATTACACCGAGGAGCCGCTCTCGCCGTTGCTCCTGCGAAACATGATCTTCGACGCGATGGATACGACCGAGGTCTACGCAGACGCACTCGCGCGCGTGATCGCCGGCAAGGCGAAAGCAAAGACCGCCGTCCGCGCGGCCGAGAAGGCGGCGATGGAGTCGGGATCGCTTTGATCAGACCTCACCCCCGGCCCCTCTCTCGCGCGGAAGAGGGGTGACGGACACCTCTTCGCCCCTCGCCCGCGAGGGGATGGGGGGGAGGGAATCGATCCTCTTGTACCGCGCCCGCAACATGCGAAAGTAGGCCGCTGGAGGGTTTTCGTTTGCCTACCGTTCGGGATGGCTACCTCGCGGTGTTCGCGTCCGCGCGCAGCGACGCGGGGCGCGCAATGGCCCTGGCCAACCTCGCGGCCCTGCTCGCCCACCGCGGCGACAAGGTCCTCGTCATCGACCTCGCCGTCGACTCGCCCACGCTCACGCGCTACTTCCCGGACGACACGAAGCGCCGCGCCGCCACGTCGAACGCCCCGAGGCCGCGGCCCGCGCCCGGCATGGTCGATCTGCTCGCCTCGGTGCGCGAAGAAGCCCGGCGCTTCCCCGCGACGCGCGGGCCGGCCGGCAGCGGCGCGGCGCGCGAGCTCGTCGAGCGGATCATCGAGGCGAACGACGCCGCGATCCGGCGCGTTCCCCTGCGCTACCCAGGCCTGCCCGAGGACCGGACGGTGGAGCTGCACTTCTTGCCCGTCGGCGGCGAGGACACGCCACGCGAGCGGAACCGGCCGCTCGACGGGCTCGAAGCGTTTCCGGGCGTGCTCGAAGAGGTCGCCGCGGCGCTGCGCGGGCGTTACGACGCGGTGCTCCTCGACGCGCCGACGGGCGAGACGGAGACGACGGCCCTCCTGGCCTCGCACCTCGCGGACAAGCTCGTGGTGGTGCTCGACGACGCGTCGCTCGAAGAGGCCATCGAGCTCGGCGCCTGGGCGCACGGGCGGCGCGCGATCGCCTCGACGGATCGGCCACTCCACCTGTTCCCGCTGCTCGTGCACGTGGCCGACGGCCCCGCGGGCCGCGCGTTCGTGGAGGAGGCGCGCCCGCGGCTCGAAGCGCTGCTGCGGTCGACGCTCGCGCTGCCCGCGTGTGACCTGTCGTTGTACGTGGAGCTCGCGCAGATCCCGCAGCGCAGCGCCACGAAGCCCGCCCCGCGCCTCGCCGCCGAGGTCGAGCCGACGTCGGATCCGCAGGGGCTCTCGCACGCTTATTTCCGCTTCGTACAGTGCCTCTCGAAGTCGAGCCCGATCAAGGTGGGCGCGCGCGCGCGGCCCATGTCGGCGGAGCTGCTCTCGGCGATCGAGGCGCGGCGCGCGGCCCCCCAGGCGACGCCCGCGGAGGGCCTCCGCGTCGTGCCCGCGGAGCGGCCGAGCTCGCCGGGGCTCTCGGCCCCGCCCACGACCCTGCCCTCCGCCGGGGCCGGGGGCCGACCCACGGAGCGGCCGGGGCGCCCCGATCCGCTCTCGACGCGCAAGCTCTCGGCCCAGCACGCCGAGCGCCTGGCCGAGGCGATGGCGCTCCGGGCGCAAGGCCGGAACGCCGAGGCCGCGAAGATCTGCGCGGCGATCGTGCGGGAGGCGGTGCGCGACGAGCGCGGGAGCAAGGAGACGGCGAAGGCGTTCCTCGCGCTCGGGGATCTCTCGGCGCAGACGGAGACGGGCGAGTACGACGAGGTCGTCCGGAGGTTCCACGAGCGCCGGCACGAGGATCCGGAGCTCTTCGAGGCCGTGCTGCTCGCGCTCTACCGCCGGGGCAAGCGCCACGCGGCGCGCGAGCGCTTCGCCCTCGCGACCGACAGCCTCTCGGCCGCGCTGGAGCTCGCCGGGGAGTGGAAGTTCCCGGGACAAACGTCCTCGGTGGATCTGCGCGCGCTCGCGGCGGACGCGGCGCTCGTGCTCGGCGTGATCTCGATCGAGCGAGGCGACGACGCGCGCGCGCTCGCGGCCCTCGGGCATGCGGCGCTGTCGACGCCGGGCGGGAGCAGCGCGGCGCAGCGGGAGACGGAGGCGGCGGCCGCGTGCCTCTCCGCGTTCGTGCTCGCGCGCTCGGGCAGGCCCGACGACGCGGCCGACCGGGCGAGCGCCCTGCGCGAGCGGCTCGGCCCCTCGCCGTCCCCGGTCGAAGGCGCGATCGCGGCGATCGCGGCGTGCAACGAGGGCGCCTCGCTCGGGCTCGCGGGGCATTACGACGACGCGCTCGCCGTGCTCGGCGCGCTCTCCGAGCGGCTCGCGGGCACGTGGCAGAGCCCGTTTCACGAGGTCGCGGCCGCGGCCGCCTACAACGAGGCGGCGGTGCTCGCGCGGGCAGGCCAGGTCGAGGCGGCGCTCGAGCGGCTCGGGCAATTACGCGCCTCCTTCGGCGGGCTCGGCGCGGTCGTGCACCGGGTGCGCTTCTCGACCGTGCTGCTCGAAGGGCACCTGCTCTCCACGCTCGGCCGGAAGGACGCGGCGATCGAGCGGCTCGAAGCGCTGCAGGACGGGCTGCGCTGGATGGACGTTTGTTTGGACCACCCGGGCGAGGTGTACATGCGTGAGCGCCGCGCCGACATGGCCTGGTACCTCACGCGGATGCGCGAGCACGCCCGCGGCGTGGACGAGCTGCCCGGGCTCCTCCAGGCGAGCGAGGAGGAGGGCGACGCGCGGCACGGGCGTGTGCACCTGCGCGCGGCCTTCGAGCTCGTGCGGCACGGGCGCCGGCTCGACGATCTCGGCGCGCACCGCGCGGCCGGCGCCTGCTACGAGGAGGCGATGTCGCGGCTCGAGCGCGCCGGTTCGCGGCCGCCGGGCGACGCGTCGATGCTCGCATGCGCGGGCCTCGTGGCCCTGTCCCGAGGCGCGGCGCAACGCGGCATCCCGCTCCTGCGCAAGGCCGCCGAGCAAGGCGGGACGGCCGCGCTGCAAGGGTCGCTCGAACGGATGCGGGGCGAGGGGCTCGACGTGGAGGCGCTGGTGGCGGCCGTGCGGGAAGCCTTCGACTGGGTCCCGCGCGACCGGACGGACGCGCTGCGCGCCGCCGATCCGCTCGGCGCGACGTTGATCCGCGCGCTCGTCTACCCGGGCCGCCCGCCCGAGCCGCTCCTGCCTCCCCTGCCCTTCCCGCCCGTGGGCGCGCGTTTCGCGGCCGCGGCGACGCCCGCGCTCGCGCAGGGCGCGCCGGGTCTGCCGCAAACGGCGGCGCTCACGCACGTGGGGCGGCTGCTCCTGCTCGATCCGCCCGACGGCACGGAGAACGACCTCGCCACGTTCGGCCCGCACGCGACCGAGCCGGTGACGTCGACGCGGATCTCGCCGGTCTCGCTCGCGTCCCCGCTCACCTGGCCCGAGCGGCTCGGCGCGCCGACGGGCTCGGCCGAGGAGGTGGCGAACGCGCTCGACGCGCTTTACCCGCGCTCTTCGCCTGTGGCGGCGCTCATCCACTGGCAGGCGACGGGGCCGGACGGCGTGGTCGTCCCGGCGGCGCCCGTCGCGGTCGAGGTGGAGGCGCGGGACGGCGCGACGTTCCGCCTCGCGGTGCTGAGCGACGTGCACGGGCACGATCGGATCGTCTACGACGGGGTCACCTCGATCCAGGTCCGCGACGGCCAGGGCCCCTCGGCGCCGCGCCGCGTCCCCACGCCGCTGCTCGCGCTCTGGCGCGCGCTCGCGATGGGCCTGCCGGGGACGTTTTCGCTCTCGATCGGGCAGGGTTCGTCGTCGCCCACGACGATCGTGCTCACGGGCGCGCCGCGCGAGCCCGGCACGGGGATCCTGCACGTCGAGCTGCACGTCGACCGGGTGCTCGTGGCCCGCGGGGATCCTGCGGCGCTGCGGCGTGTCGTCGCGGAGGACGTCGACGGCGTGGTGTATCGGTTCGAGGTCGAAGCGACGGTCGGCAAGATCGAGCCTTCGCTCTTTGGGAGCATCCCGGGGCTTTGATTGTGCAACCGGACGACTTTTATTGAAGACCCAATTGGGTCTTCAATGAAAAGACGGCCGCATTTCTAGCCTTCGCGATAGAGGGGTACGACAGAAGATCGACCCCGAGGCTGTCATCCACGACCCAACAACGGTAGTCAGCACCGTCCCATTTCCTGCCGCGACCACCGCTTTTGCTGCCGAGAACTCGGAATCTGAAGCTTTCGAGCCGGTACAGACGGCAGCGGTAGCGACGAGCGTTCCCGGCCCCGTGCGCCAACACCTCCAGCCTGAACAGCAACTCTTCCCCGTCGGCAGCAGGCACCGCCAGCTCAAGAGCTTCGACGACCTTGGAGGACTGCATCACTTGCTCCGTCATCTTTTGGAACAACGGCACTGACAGTGCCGCGGTTAACAGCCAGCTGGGGTCGATTGCGTAGCACTGCGCTTCGCTTCCACACACGCGGCAGGCTCGTTAGGTCCGCCTGCGGTTCCTATCGCTCGGTCAGGACAAGAGACACTCGGGTTGATCTGCTGCACGTTGCAAGATGCGGTGCATGACCACTTCCCCTTGACTGTCTCCGCAATATCCTTGCTGAGCTCCAGAGAAACGGCAATCACGATCGTGACCCCTCCCGCTTCGATGATGAGATCGGCGAGGGCGACCATCACGCCCACAACCAAGAGGTTCCCGACCAGCGCGCGCCCCGGCATCGTCTGCACGTTCGTCTGGGCAAGCGGCTCGGCCAGCCGCAGCTTCAGGAGCTCCTTCGGCACCGTCATGGCGCGCAGCGCGATGCGCGTACATGCCGCGAGATCCGCATGGGGCACCCCCTTCGACTCCACATCGACGATGTGGCCCTCTTGGTCGGCGTTCACCGTGTAGTCGAACGTGTAGTACCCCGCGCGAAGCTCGCCGCCGAACGCATCCACGCACTCCCGCAGACGCTCCGCGGTGGCGTCCGGCACGCGCGGACCCTCGCTCATCGCCGGGGTTACGATTCTGCTCCCGCAGCCGAGCGGCATGAGCACCGTCGCCGCGCAACCTAGGAGCCCGAAGGAGAGGAGGGCTCGCGTACGCGGAAAATACATTCCAGGAATGCGACCAGAAGACTCCGGATCGGTCAACGCAACGTGCACCCGCCCCCACGATGCGTCCACCCGGAGGGACAGCCCGCGAGCCGGCCGCGGCCACGCTCGATCCCTGCGAGATCGCCCCTCGTCCCTGGGTCTCCGTCCCGAGCGCCTCGACCGTGACAGCGCAGGAACACACGCCGCGCAGGTCGCGCCGTTCCTGCTCAACATGCGCAGCCCCAGCGGAACGCGCGCCGGAAAACCTCGCGCCAGAACCATGGCACGTGGGGTGCAAGGGATTCGTACGTTCACGGAACGATTTCCTGCTCTCGCTGCGCCATGAACCACCCCGCCCTGCAAACGATCCGCGTCTCCGAGGGGCCCCGATGGGAGCTCGAAGCGTTTCATCGATCGCCGAGCTACCGGATGGATCTCGTCGCGCTGTTCACGATGCTCGACGAGCTGCCGTTCCGCTCGATGCTCGATATCGGAAGCGGGGCAGGGCTCGTGGTGCGTGAGGCGCGGGGGCGCCACCCGGGGCGGCGCATCGACGGGGTCGAGCGATCCGATTTCGGCGCAGGCGCGGCCGCGCGGCGCTTGCGGCGGCGCTACGACGTGATGACGGCGGTCCACGCGCTGAACCACGTGCCGCACCTGGATCGGGCCGCGGCGAAGATGGCCGAGCGCCTGACGGCGGGCGGGCATGTGGTGATCGTGAATCCGAACCCGGCGTTCACGTGGATCGGCGTCGAATACCTCGACCCCCGGACCCTCGATTCCGTGATGGAGCCGCACGGGCTCCGGCGCCTGCGGCGGCTCGAATATGGCAACGAGCTGCTCGTGTACCGCAAGAACTGAGCGCCACGCCTCGGACGCGGCGGTGACCTCGAAGAGCTGGTGTTCGCCGGTCTTTCCTTCGACGGAGACACACCCGCGGGGCACCCGTCACGCCGACGTCGAGGCAGACCCCAAAAACGGCGTTGTTCCGCCCAGGAAATCCTGCTGGACCACGTCCACGTCCACAGGGATGTTCGCGATCGTGCGTCCCGCCGGATAGAGCTGATACATCTGGTAGCCACGCGCCGGCATCGAATACGGCAGGAATTGCGCGGCCTGCCAGTAGGCGCAGTCGTTCGGGAGATTCGAGATGGCCGTTCCCGAGAGCACGCTCTGTTTTCCGGTATAGATCCCGGCGGCGAACCCTCCGGCGGTGACAGCGGCTGCCCACGCGTTCACGTAGTCGAGCAGCGGGCCGGCCGACGCCCCGGCCATGCTCCCCTCGAGGTCGAACCAGAGGGTGAAGCCTGTGTTCTGCGGGAAGCCGAACGCCTGCGCCTGTTCCACGAGGTAATTCGCGTCGGCCGTCCCCTGCGCCGCGTCGATCGTCCTCTGGAGGAAGTTGAGCTGGAAGAGGCTCACGGCGAGCCCCGCGCCGAACAAGCCCGCGAGCTCGCTCGCCGTGAGCTGACCTGCCTGCGACGACGCGACATTGGGCACCCCGATGCCACGCAACGCGAAGCGATAACCAAGCCCGTAGAGCTGCTTCGCGGAGCCGCTCGGGATCGGCGCGCCGGTCTTGTCGACGCCGACCGTGCCTGGTGAAAAATGGATGATTCGTCCTGAGCCCATGAGAATCTCCTGAAAAGGGCAGGCTTTTCGATCACAATTTCATGCCGATCTTTCTCCAACCCTTCGTCTTGTATCCTTCCGCCGCTTTCTCGGTCATGTCTGCTATGTTCAGCAGGTAGCCCCCCACCTGCGTCGTATCCTTTCCTGTCTTGTGCTTGAGCTCCAGAAATTTCAGCGCCCCGCATCCCAGCTTCTTCATCAAATGCATTCCCCCTCCGGCGATGCTCCCCGAGCTTACGAACAAGTATTCGTACCCCCAGTTGGCCGCAGCCTGGCCGGCGGCATAACACAGCATGTACCCCAATCCTTGGCCCGTCGGTTCTGTCCTCATGTAGCCGACTTGCGCTATGTAGCCGCTTGGTAGGAACAGAACCTCGTCGACGTCGAGCGTCGTTGCCATCTCGAGCGTCGATTTTAGGTTTCCAGGCATGTACCTACCAACGACTTCTCCGTAGTGGTTTCCGACGTCTCCTTCTATAGAGAAGCCTCTATCGTCGTTTTTGAACTCCCATTTCATGATACGGCTCCCTCGTGTTCTGTGTGGGTCGGGTTGGGCGACTGCGCATGATCAGCCCTGCCAGAACGTGGGCCAGCCGCCTCCGAAATCCTGCTGGACGACGTCCATGTCCACGTTGATGCCCGCCACCATCGTATTGGCAGGGTTGAGCTGGTACATCTGGTACCCATCGGGGACGGCGGGGACCAGCGACGCCGCCTGCCAGAAAGCCTTGAACGGCAGAGCGCCGACCTGCGACGCCGACAGGAGCGATTGCGGACCATTGTAGAGCCCGGGGACGTATCCCAGGTTCGTCACGGCCACCGTCCAGTTCGTCAGGTACTGGATCAGCGTCTCCGCGGGCACGTCGAAGGTCCCTTCGAGATCACACCAGAGCGCCATGCCCTGGCCGATGGGAAAGCCGAAGGACTGCGCCTGATCCGCGATGAACTCGCCGTCGGTGAGCCCCTGAGCGGCCGTGACGCCGGTGTTCCGGTACGTCTGATAAAGCCCGAGCGCGAGCCCCGCGCCGAGGATCGTCTGGGCCTCGCTCTCCGTGAGGACTCCATTGGTGGAGCCGCCGGGGAGGCCGACGTTACGAATGGCGAAGCGGTACCCGAGCGAAAAGAGCTCCGCCGCTTGCGGGGCGATCGTCGCGCTGCGATCGATGCCGACGCTGCCCACCGGAAGACGAACGACGGTTCCTGCGCTGCCCATGACACGCACCTCTCGTTGATGTGGAAGGAAGGATTCGATGACGTTCGTCGGAGCTCACTTGCCCCGCTTTTGCTGCTGCTGCTGCTGCTGCTGCTGCACCTGCTTCGCTTGCTCTCTCTTCTCTTCTTTCGCCTCTTGCTTCGTCAGCGGTAGGCGGACCAAATTTCCGACGACTTCCAGCTCCACGGTATCCTCTTTGTCACGCCCTTTCACGTCGCCGACTTGATTTCTCACCTTCTGGGACATCTCCTTGTCCATGTGCCCGTCAACGAGCCCCAGCACGACTTGGGGATTGCCACGTTCGAAGAGGATGTTCCACGTGCCATAACCACCGACGCGGAGGTGTCCCGTGTTGTCACTGAAGGAGCGGCCTTCTTGTCCATTGGCGATTTGTCGTAGAGCGTTCGCGATGTCCTTGTCCTCCCCAAGGAGTTCTGCCACCGCTTCCCTGCAAACCGTGACCCGAACCACCTCTTCGTCCTCTTCGTCCTTCTTCAATTCGATTCCCAACAGCCCCGCAGCCTCGACGATGTTGGCCTCCGTCGGGTCAATCTTCGCCTTTTTGAGGGCCGCGCCGATGATTTGCATCCTTTCATCATACGACGTGAATTGATTGATGATCGCCTCAGCATTCAACCATTGCATACCCGCGACGATGTTCTTTTCTTTATACGTGAGCGGCATGGTCATCCCTCCTGCGTCGGGAACCGACGATCTTCAACCAGGGATCTGGGCTCGAAGCGCGCGCTCGTACCCCTCGACGAGCAGCCGCAGCCCCTGGGACAGCGGCGTCTCGCTCACGACGATCTCGATGCTCGCGGACGTCGGGGTCCCCTTCGGCGTCGCGCCGCCGTCGGGCGCTGCGCTCGCCGGCGGGGGCCCGCCGCTCGCTTCGCCGCTGCTCGGAAAGCTCACCGCGAGTTCGTCGCCCGCAGCGCTCAGATGGAGGTCCGTCTTGAATCGTACCTCCGAGACGCGCGCGAACGAGACGGGCGCCAAGGCGATGAGCGGAACGTAGACCGTATGGATCCCGGGCCCCTCCTTCGTCACATGCGGGAACTGCACCGCCATCATCTTCGGTCGCAGCATCCCCGAGGAGCCGCGCCGCTTGGCCATTGCCGCCGCCGCCGTCTCGAGCGCCTCCGCAGCCTGCCGAACGGCCGCGCGCGCGCTGTCGGACTCTGCCGCGCCCGAGGTCGCGCCGGAGGCCGCGTCGGACGCCGCGCGGGAGGCCGAGAGGGCCCGCTGCGTGGCCTCCGTGATCTTCGACGCCTCGTCGTCCTCGGCGGGCTCGAAGAACTGCTGCAACGTGTCCAGGTTCTTCGCAACGAGCGCGTCGGACGCCGCCATCGCGCTGCGCTGAACCGCGGAAACGAGTTGTTCCAGGTTGATCATTGGCTACGAAGCTCCGTGGTATGCCGCGATCGTGTACGCCTCATCGAGCGCCCCCGCCCTCGATCCGCCTGCGGAGGGCGTTGAATTCGTCGACGGCATGCGAGACGGTTGGAATGCTCGCGGCTCCGAGCGCGACCGTGGCGTCGCACCCGGTACACGAAAATCGCTTGCCGGCGAGGAGCAGATTGGCATCGATGACGATCGGAGTACCGCAGTTCGGGCAGGGAATCTGGCTTGTCATGAGGTCCTCGCTCGTGTGCCTGGGAGATACGCCGCGCAGCCCGGCGCGGGCTCGCTCGCCCGCGCCGGGCTGCGCGCCGGTGGATCCTTACGCCTAGTTTCCCTGCTTGCCCGCAGTGGGCATGGTGATGGGCGTGATCGCGTTGGTGAATGCCTGGATGATCGTGTTGACCCCCTGCGGCAGCGGGAGCTGACCGGCATGGACCTTCACGGTGTACTGCGCCGAATTGCTCTTCTCGTAGTGGGTGTCGCGCGACGAAGAGGTCTTCTTGTCGTAGGACACGTTCCCCTGGACCGTCGCCGAGAAGACGCCGAAGCCGAACTTCGTGGAGAAGCTCGACGCCGCGGCGAGCGATTCCTGCGTCGAGTTGTTCGTGGCCTCCGAGTAGCTCGACTTGACCTCCATGTTGAAGGATACGTCGACATCATCCACGGCGAGCGAGTTGAGCGGGATGATCGTCAACAGCGGGAGCTCGAACGTCGTCGTGACGGGCAGGATCTTCGGGTCGCTCTTGCCCGGCTCTCCCGCGACGAGCGCCGAGCGCGTCAGCTCCATGGTGATGATGACAGGCTTGTAGGTCTGCTTGTCGCCCTCCCCGGAGACGGAAAACGCCGTATCGAGCAAGAACTTGGTCTGCGTCGCGGCCATCATGCTGTTGGCCTGGGCGGCTGCCAGCAACGGCGCACCGATGAGATCACCCATCGGGAGCCCGGTGAACTGCTGCGCCATGGATACGAGAGGGGGGGTATCGTCGTTAGGCATCGGTCTTCTCCGTTCTCATATGGCAGTGAATTTGCCGGTTAAGATCGTCTCCGAGGGACCACGCAAACGCACCCCGAGCGCCGCCGCTCGACGATACGCGCGTCGAATCGACGGGCGCAGCTCCGGCTGCCATTCCCCCGCGCGGATAGGAGTGATGTCCCCCGGCCACGCACCCCATGACGGACCGCACCAATCTTCGGATTGGGCGCAGGGCGGCGTGTTACCATCGCCAGAATGTCTGCTCCGATCGAAGAAGGCAAGCCCAAATTCCGCGGTGCTCCGGCCAATCGCTGATCATTTGAGATCCAATGATCCGTGTGCACGTTCATCGTTCCAGCGGTCTTGAGGCTTTTTTCGACGCGACCGCCATCCCGCGCTCTGGCCGCCCGCGGCCCCCCAAAAAATTCGCCGATGGCGCAGCACGGCCTGAATTCCGTCGCTCGGGTTTGTAATGGCAGGATGGTGCGGTGCGTCAGTCGCCGCCATCGAACTGTCACCACACGAGCGAGCCGGAAAACATCGCTGTCGAGGTTCGCCAAGGCCGACCTCGAAGGCCAGCGTAGGTCCCGACGCACGCTCGAACGCCGGATCACCGGGCCGCCACGCATGGTGCGGTTTTTCCCCCACCGCACGGAGGGGCTCGTCCGCGCGGCAGCCCGCGGCCGAAGGACGCCCTGGCAGCGTTCGGGCGTGGTCCTGCCACGAGCCGAGGCGCCAGCGCGCCGTTGAGCCCGGAGAGCGCGAACGCCTGTCTCAATCGCCGCGTTCCGTTTACGCCGTATTACACCCCATCCGGTGGAGTGACGTCTCCATCTCCTCATGATGGTTACGTAACGGCAGTGCCGGGCCGGCCGTGACGCGCTCCTCCGCGCAAAGCGTCAGGGCGTCGCCGTCGTTGGGAGAGCGCACAGCGAGCGCCTCGAAGAACGCGCGTTCCATGCCCGCCATCCCCGGCGCGAGGCAGACTCGAATACGGAAGCGAGCTGCTCGTGTACCGAAAAAACGGAGCGTCACGCCTCGGACGCGGCGGTGACCTCGAAGAGCTGGTGCTCGCCGGTCTTTCCTTTGACCGAGACACGCGCGGTTTTCCCGATCGTCACGCGCCCGGTGACCTCGCGATAGACGGCCTCCGAAACAAGCAGGCGGGCGCCGACGTCCTTCGTCGCGGATTCGATGCGGCTCGCGAAATTGACGGCGTCGCCGATCGCAGTGATCGCTTTCCGGTCGAACGAGCCGATCGGACCGACGACAGCCTCGCCGTAATGGATCCCGATCCCGATGTCGAAGACGTGCCCGTACGTCGCGCGGAGGTACGGCGTCATTTTCGACTGCATCGCCGAAAGCATGCCGAGCGCGGCGCGCACCGCGCGCATCGGGGCGTCGGGCTTTCCGTCGACCCCGAAGAGCGCCATGAAGCCGTCGCCCATGTAATTGTTGATGAACCCGCCCGCGCTCGCGACGGCGCTGCCCATCGCTTCGAAATGGCGGTTCAGGACGTGGATCACGTCGTAAGGCAGGAGCGCCTCCGTGAACGGGGTAAAGCCGCGGATGTCGGAGAACAGGATGGCGACGCGGATCTCCTCGCCGACCGGGGTGAGGTCGACCTTCGACGCGCGCATGCGGCCGACGAGGGCGACGTCGTCGTCGTCGAGCACGAGCCTGCGCACGCGCACCGGCCCGCGCACCGTGGCCTGGCAAGCGATGCGGACCTCGCGCGGCAGGCCGAGGCGCTCGGCGAGCGCGCGCTCGACTTCGTTCGGCGGCTCGACGTTGTCGAGGCCCTCGACGACGATCACCCGGCAGGTCGAGCAACGCGCGTGGCCGCCGCAGACGTGGGTGTGCGGAATGCCCGCGGAGAGCGCGGCATTCAAGAGGGTTTGCCTCTCCTCGACGTCGATGCTGATCTGGTCGGGCGCGTAGAAGATGCTCGGCATTGGTAAATCCTACCTTGTTCTGCGCGACCATCCGCGCATGGTTCTGGCAAGACTCCCGTTCAAACCGTGCGTGCGGATTTCCCGCACACGGCTTACCGGTGGTCTCTCGGGCAGCGGCATCATG